>DASVPR010000061.1:0-104053 GCA_036389485.1 Solirubrobacteraceae bacterium | reverse complement strand
GTGGGCGCCGGCAGGCGGGCGACCGAGGCGGCGACGCTGCGAACGGCGCTCGGGGCGGCGCTCGGGACGGCTTCACGCCCGCGGGCCGCCTAGCGGCGATCGCCTCGGATCGGGATTTGGGCGTAGCACGTTCAATTCCCTTTGACAACCCCCCGTATTCGGCGCGCTAGAGCCAAAAACTTGGCTAAACCATGACTAAATGGAGTGCTAGAATCAACTCTTGATGACGCCGCGATCAGGGGAAGAGCTCCTAGAGCTCGAAGCGCGTCAGGAGCCCCGGCTCGTCAAGGCACTGGAGATGGTGGCACCCGGCTCGGCTGTCCGCGAGGGGATCGACAACATCGTCCACGCGCGCACGGGCGGTCTGATCGTCATCGGCGACCCCGACGAGCTCGCCTTCCTCTTCTCCGGCGGGATCAAGCTCGACATCGACTACTCGCCGGCGTTGCTCTACCAGCTGGCGAAGATGGACGGCGCGATCGCGCTGAACGCGAACGCGACCAAGATCAGCTGGGCCAACGTCCAGCTGATGCCGGACCCGACGATCCTCAGCCTCGAGACCGGTACGCGCCACCGCACGGCCGAGCGCGTCTCCAAGCAGACCGACGCCCTCGTCATCGCGATCAGCCAGCGCAGGGAGGTCGTGTCGCTGTACGTCGACGGGGCCAAGTACATCCTCGAGGACATCCCCGTCGTCCTCGCGAAGGCCAACCAGGCGCTCGCGACCCTCGACAAGTACCGCACCCGCCTCGACCAGGTCAGTACCCGCCTGACCGCGCTCGAGTTCGAGGGCGGCGCCACCCTGCACGACGTCCTCACCGTCCTCCAGCGCTCCGAGATGGTCACCCGCATGGCCGTCGAGATCGAGCGCTACATCGTCGAGCTCGGCACCGAGGGCCGCCTCATCGAGATGCAGCTCGAGGAGACGATGGTCGGCGTCGCGGGCGACAAGCAGGCGCTGCTGCGCGACTACATCGTCGACGGCTCCGACGAGGCGTTCGCGGGCGCGCTCGACCTGCTCGGCCGCCTCCCGCACCAGGACCTCCTCGACTTCGGCCGCCTGGCCGAGATCCTGGGCTACGACCGCAAGCTGAACACGCTCGACTATCCGGTGTCGCCGCGCGGCTACCGGATCCTCGGGCGCATCCCCCGCCTCCCCAAGCTCGTCACCGGCCAGATCGTGCGCGAGTTCGGCGGCCTCGACGGGATCCTCGGAGCGACCGACTCCGAGCTCGAGACCGTCGAGGGAGTGGGGGAGATCCGGGCGAAGGACATCCGCGAGGGCCTGCGCCGGCTACAGGAGATCAACCTCGTGGACCGGTACCTGCAGACTTGAAGTGACACGACCAGGAGGACCAACCATTCCCGACGCAGCAGCTGACATCGAGATTCTCGACGAGGACCTTCTTCCCGAGCCCGAGTGCATCGACTTCCAGATCGGCGACTCCGTCGTCTACCCGCATCATGGAGCGGGGCGGGTCGTCAAGAAGGAGGCCAAGAAGATGCTCGGTGAGGAGCGCGACTACCTCACCATCAAGATCCTCCACAACGACATGACGGTCATGGTCCCGTGCGAGAACGCGGGCAAGGCCGGTCTGCGCAGGATCATCGACGAGGAGGCGGTCAAGAAGGTCCTCGGAGTGCTCCAGGACGACGTCTCCGAGATGCCCAAGAACTGGAACCGCCGGTTCAAGCACAACCGCGACAAGATCAAGACCGGCGACATCATGGAGCTGGCCGAGGTCGTCCGGAACCTGGCGATCCGCGAGCACGAGAAGGGCCTCTCCACCGGCGAGAAGCAGATGTTCACGCGCGCCAAGAAGATCCTCGCCTCCGAGCTGATGTACGCGCTCGAGAAGGACGAGGAGGAGGCCGAGCTCTACCTCGACGAGCTGCTGGCGGAGAGCGCCGGCTCGAAGGTGGTCGCGGCGAAGTAGCCGTCGCGCTCCTCGCAGCCGCAGGACTTGGCGAGCGCCTTGGGTCGGACGGGCCCAAGGCGCTCGTCGTCGTTGCGGGGCGGCCGATGCTCGAGTGGTCGCTGGAGGCGCTGCGCGCGGTGCCGGCGATCGAGCGGATCGTCGTAGCGCTGCCGCCGGGCGTCGAGGCGCCGGAGGGAACGGTCGGCGTCGAGGGCGGCGCCGAGCGGTCGCACTCGGTCCGCAACGCGCTCGCCGCGGCGGGCGAAGGGGACCCTGTGCTCGTCCACGACGCCGCGCGCCCGCTCGTCACGCCGGACCTCGTCGAGCGCTGCCTGGCCGCGGTCGACGGCGCCGACGCCGCGATCGCCGCCGCGCGCGCGACCGACACGACGAAGGAGGCCGGCCCGGACCGCCTCGTCACCCGCACGCTCGACCGCTCGCGGCTGTGGGCGGTCCAGACGCCGCAGGTCTTCCGCCGCGCCGCGCTGGAGGCGGCGATGGCGCAGCCCGACGAGATCCTCGCCGCCGCGACCGACGACGCCTCGCTCGTCGAGGCCGCCGGCGGCCGCGTCCGGGTGGTCGAGGCACCGCGGGAGAACCTCAAGGTGACGACGCCGGTGGACCTCCGCGTGGCCGAACTGCTGTTGAATGAGCGGTCGTGAAGCGCCTCGGGCTGCTGCTGGCCGCCGTCGTGCTCGCCCTGCCGGGCGTCGCGGACGCGCGCGTGGAGTGGCTCTGCAGTCCGCAGACGCGTGACGTCTGCGACGCGGGCCTCGCCACCACGCTGTTCTCGCCGGCCGGCGAGCGGCTGCGCGTCGAGAGGCCGCGCCGCGACCCCGCCCGCAAGATCGACTGCTTCTACGTCTACCCGACCGTCAGCGACCAGCCCGCGACGTACGCGAACAAGCGGATCGACCCGGAGATCCGGTCGATCGCGCTGTACCAGGCGGCGCGGTTCAGCCAGGTCTGCCGCGTGTTCGCGCCGGTCTACCGGCAGCGGACGGTCGCGAGCATCGGCGCGCCCAGCGGCCCGCGCCGCCCGCAGACGCGCGACGTCGCGCAGGCCGACGTCCGCGAGGCGTGGCGCGCCTACCTGCGCCGCCACAACCACGGCCGCGGCGTCGTGCTGATCGGCCACTCGCAGGGCACGTTCCGCCTGCGCGAGCTGATCAAGAGCGACATCGACGACGGCGGTCGCGTCCAGCGGCGGATCGTCTCCGCGCTCCTGCTCGGCGGGAACGTCGTGGAGGGCGAGTTCAACGGCTTCCTCCCGTGCCGCTCGCCGCGGCAGACGGGCTGCGTCGTCGCGTGGTCGACGTACGACGAGACGCCGCCGAGCGACTCCCTCTTCGGCCGGTCGCCGACCGGCGACAGGGTCGTCTGCACGAACCCGGCGCGGCTGCTCGGCGGCGCCGCGACGGTCGACACCATCTACCCCTCCGAGCCGTTCGCGCCGGGGACGCTCATCGCGGCCGGCATCTCGCTGCTCGGCGTGCCGCAGCCCACGGCGTCGACCCCGTGGGTGGAGGTGCGCAACGCGTACCGCGCGCAGTGCCGGCGCGAGAACCGCGCGACGTTCCTGCACATCACGCCCGTCCGCGGCGCGCCGGACTTCCGGCCGTCGCCGACCCCGCAGTGGGGCCTGCACCTGACCGACGGCAACATCGCGCTCGGCGACCTGGTCCGGCTCGTGCGCCGGCAGGCGGCGGCGTTCGCGCGGCGCCGCTGAGGATCAGGCGACGGGCTGCGGCGTGCCGAGCGCCTGCGGCAGCTCTCCGCGCGACTTGATCCCGAGCTTCTGGTAGGCGCGGGCGAGGTGGTTCTCGACGGTCTTGATGGTGACGAACAGCGTTTGCGCGATCTCGCGGTTGCCGTGCCCGGCGGCGGCCAGCTCGGCGACGCGGCGCTCGCTCGCGGTGAGCGACTCCGCGCCGCTGAACTGCAGCCGTCGCGGCCGCGCGCCGGCGGCGATCAGCTCCTCGTGCCCCCGCTCGGCGAGCGCGAGCGCCTGGATCGACCGGGCCAGCTCGACGCCCTGGCGCAGCGGCTCGCGCGCGTCGGTCCTCCGGCCGCGCCGCCGCAGCGCGGCACCGAGGTCGATGAGCGCCCGCGCGCGCTCGAGCACGGCCGGCGAGCGCTGCAGATGCTCGACCGCCTCCTCCATGCAGCGCAGCGACGCGTCGTCGAGCGGCCCGACGAGCCCCGCCATCCGCAGCGCGCCGCCGATCGCGGTCGCGGTGCCCCACCCGCGCGCCAGCTCCAGGTGCTCGCCCGCGAGTCGCTGCGCCTCCGGCTCGTCGCCGCGGTGCCAGTGCACGAGCGCCGCGAGGGAGCGCCAGCCGATCTCGATGTCGCGGATCCCCCAGCGGGCCTCGCGCTCCCCGACCTCCACGAGGTCCGCGAGCGCCTCGTCATGGCGCTCCTGCTGCAGCCGCAGCGTGGCCCGCGCGATGAGCAGCCGCGACGAGCTGAGCATGTCCGGCATCGCGCGCAGCGCGTCGTACTCGCGCAGAACGTCCTCGGCCGCCTCGAGGTCCGCGCGCTCGACGAGCGAGTGGACCATCACGGAGACCGGGATCGGCCAGTAGGCGGCATGCCCGCCGAACGCGGCCAGCGCGGCGCGCGCCTCCGCCTCCGCGACCATCAGCTCGCCGCAGCGCAGCGCGATGAACGCCGACGTCAGCGAGCAGACCCCGACGCCGAACACCGATCCGCCGTCGCGCGCGTCCGCGAACGCGTTCTCGAGCGTCGTCCGCGCGAGGTCGACCTCGTCGCACAGCAGGAGCACGAACAGCGCGTGGTGCAGCGGGATGGACTCGGCGCCCTCCTCGTGCAGCAGCAGGCCGCCGCCGATGGCGCGCTTCGCGATCTCGGCGGCCTCCGCGGCCGTCCGGTCGCTGAGCGCAGCGTGGCGCGCGAGGTTCGCGAGCACGAGGCACTCAGCCGCGCTCGTCCCCGGCAGGTGGGCGTAGCGCTCCAGCCGCTCGCCGAGGCCCTGTGAGAACGTGTCGCGCAGCACGCCGATCGCGGCCAGCTCGGCCTCGACGCGCAGCGCCAGGTCGCGGTCGATCTCCTCGGCCAGCGCGATCCCCTCCTCGAGCGCGGCGATCGCCGCCGCCGCCCCCTCGGCCGCCGCCAGCGCCCGCCCGAGCGGGATGTGGCGCTGCGCGCGCTGCCGCGGGTCCTTCGTCGCGCGGACGCTCTGCTCGAGCACGCGCGCGGCGGCGGCGGTGTCGCCGGCGACGAGGTGCGCGCGGCCCAGCTCGTACATGACGTCCGGCCGGTCGGCCTCGGGCGGCGGCTCGTCGATGGCGCGCTCGAGGAAGCGCACCGCGATCGCGGGCGCGCCCTCGAGCTGCGCTCGCGTGGCCGCCTGGCGGAGCGTCGCAGCGACCTCGGGGTCGCCGGCCGGGTCCGCGCTGAGCAGGTGCGGCGCCACGTCGCGCGGCAGCGCGCCGTCGGAGAGCAGGACGCGCGCCGCGGCGGCGTGCATCGCGCCGCGCTCGGCCTGCGGGATGTCGGCGTAGATCGCGCTGCGGACGATCGGGTGGACGAACGCCGGGTCCGCGCCCTGGTCGAGCATGTCGATCGCGCGCAGCTCGTCCGCCGCGCGTGCCGCGTCGGCCGGGTCGAGCCCCGCGAGCGCGGCGGCGTCGCGCAGCGGCGCCTCGACGCCCAGCACCGCCAGCGCGCGGGCCAGCCGCGCCGCGGCGTCGGACTGGTGGCCGAGCCGCAGGAGGATCGAGCGCGCGACCGTCCGCGGGCCGAGCGCCCGGACGCGGTCCGCCGCCGCGGAGGTCGGGTCGACGCCGTCGGCCCGCACGGCGTCCGCGAGCTGCCGCAGCAGGAACGGGTTCCCGTTCGTGACCTGATGGCACGTCGCGGCGAAGGCGCGGTCGACGTCGCGGTCGAGCAGCGAGCGCAGCAGCTCGGCGGCGGCCGCCTCGCTGAGCGGCCGGGGCGTGATCAGCTCGGCCGCCGCGTCGGCCAGCAGCTCGTGCAGCAGCTGCGGATCGGCGCCGCGCTCGCCGGAGCGGACGGTCACGACGGTGAGGACCGGCAGGCCCTCCAGCCGCCGCGCGAGATAGACGAGGAAGCGCAGCGATGGCGCGTCCGCCCACTGGACGTCGTCGACGCACAGCAGGACCGGCCGGTCGGCGGCGAGGTTCGCGACGAGCCAGTAGAGCCCGTGCAGGACCGCGAACGCGCGGTCGTCCGCGCCCTCGGCCGCCGGCGCCGCGGCCTCGTCCGCCACCCCCAGCGCCGCGGCCGCGACCGCCGCCGGCCCGGTCAGCGCGGCGGCGCGGGCCTCGGGCGTCGCGGCCAGCAGCGGGCGCTCGACCAGCTGGCGGACGATGCCGTGGGGGAACTCGGTCTCGAGCTCCCCGCCGCGGGCGACGAGCACGAGGAGATCCTGCTCCTCGGCGAGCGCCTGGGCGGCGCGCAGCAGGCGCGTCTTGCCGATCCCCGCCGGCCCCTCGAACCCCAAGAGCCCGCCCTCCCCTTCGCGCGCGCGGCCGAGCGCGCGGCGAATGGCGCCGAGCTCGACGTCGCGTTCCAGGAGCTCCATGGAGGGTTTCTACAGGAGTCTGGGGGTTCCACCGACGAAAGACGGGGGTGCGTCGCTCATGTGCCCGCGGCCTGGGGGGTCGACCATCGGCCCATGCTCACCCGACGCCTCCTTCCCACAAGCCTCCTCGCGGCGCTCGCGCTGGCCGTCGTGCCCGCCGCGGCCGGCGCCGCCGTCGAGGCCGCCGACGACATCGCGGACGCTCCCAGCACGAGCGGCAGCGGCTTCACCATGGTCTACGACACCGACGGCGCCTCGACGGAGAGCGGCGAGCCGACCCATGTCGCGGGCACGGGCGGCAGCGTCTGGCTGAAGTGGACCGCCGCGAAGGACGGGAACATGCAGCTGAACTTCTGCGACTACAAGCCCGTCGGGTACCACCTCAAGGTCTACAAGCAGAAGCAGCCGGGCACCGACAGCGTCACCAACATCGAGGTCGTGCCGCCTGTGCTCAAGGAGTGCGACGGCGCCCACCAGGTCATCGCGGCGAAGGCGCTGCAGACCTACTACATCGCGATCGTCCGCAGCACGCTGTACCTCCCGCCGAACCCGGAGGGAACGGTCTACCTCTCGCAGCGGACCACGCCGCCCGTGGCCTCGTTCACGAAGGCGCCGAAGGTCACCGGCAAGAGCGCCACGTTCGAGTTCACGAGCGAGCCGAAGACGGCCGCGAAGTGGGAGTGCAAGCTCGACGGCGCCGACAAGGCGTGCAACGGCGCTGTCAGCTTCCTCTTCGGCAAGAGCGGCGAGCACGAGCTGACCGTGAGGGCGATCGACGACCACCTGAACGAGGGCCCGGTCGCGAGCTGGAAGTTCAGGGTCGACATGGACGCCCCGGACACCTTCATCGACTCCGCCCCGCCCACCTCCGGCGCGCCGGCCGCGGTGAAGTTCCACGCCACGGCCGACGACGGCGTGCAGTTCAAGTGCCAGTACGACGCGGTCGTCAAGAACCCGTGCGTGTCGGGGTGGCAGACGCCGCCGGCGGGCGAGGGGCCGCACAAGATCACCGTCACCGCGTACGACAAGTACGGCAACGTGGACGCGACCCCGGCTGTCCAGTCCTTCACCGTCGCGCCGCCCCTGGCGCCCGTGCAGCCGGAGCCGGAGCAGCCCGCCGCGCCGCAGGAGCAGCCCGCGGGCGAGCAGCCGGCGCCGGAGCAGCCGTCGACCGCGGCGCAGCAGCCGGAGCAGCCGGTCGTGCAGGCCGCGCAGGAGCAGCCCGTCGCGCCGCCGCAGCCCGCACCGCTTCAGCCGTGCCGGGCGCGCTTCCTCCGCGGCCGAGTGACGAAGCGCGGCGCCGTGGTGCGGGTCACCGGCGATCCCGCCCGCGGGTGCACGGTCTCGCTGAAGCTCGTCAAGGGCCGGCGCGTCCTCGCGCGCAAGACCGTGCTGGTCGAGCCGGGCGCCGCGCGCAGGCTGGCCGTCCGGCCGAAGCGCAGGCTCCGCACGACGAGCGGCGTGAAGCTGAGGATCGCGGCACGCTAGCTTCATCGGCCGCGTGCTGACCGACTACCACGTGCACCTGCGCCCCGACGAGCGCGACGCGACACCCGAGCGGTTCTTCACCGCCGGCAACGCGGACCGCTACCGGACGGTGGCGCAGGAGCGTGGGATCGAGGAGCTGGGCGTCGCGGAGCACGTCTACCGCTTCGCCCAGGCCCTCGACGTCTGGGACCACCAGCTGTGGCGCGAGTACGGCCGCGACGACCTCGACGCGTACTGCGCGTTCGTGCGCGAGGAGACCGACCTGAAGCTCGGGATCGAGGCCGACTTCGTCGCGGGGCGCGAGGATCGGCTCGCGACGCTGCTCGAGGCGCGCGAGTGGGACTACGTCGTCGGGTCGGTCCACTTCCTGCGCGACCAGGCCGTCGACCACCCCGGCTACGACGTGTGGCGGATGCGCGGCCACGAGCCCGACCGCGTGTGGAGGGAGTACTTCGAGCTGCTCGGCGAGGCCGCCGCGACCGGCCTCTTCGACATCCTCGCCCACCCGGACCTCGTGAAGGTGTGGGGCGCCGACCGGCCGCGGCCGGAGGGCGACCTGCGGCGCTTCTACGAGCGCGCGATGGAGGGGATCGCCGAGTCGGGGATCGCGGTCGAGCTGTCGACGGCCGGGCTGCGCAAGCCGGCCGGCGAGATGTACCCCGACCGCGCGTTCCTGGAGATGGTGCTCGACGCCGGCAACCCGATCGCGCTGTCGAGCGACGCCCACACTCCGGAGCAGCTCGGCCACGCCTACCCGCGCGCGGTCGAGCTCCTGACCGACCTCGGCGTCACCGAGATCGCCGTCTTCGACCGGCGCGAGCGCCGGATGGAGCCGCTGTCGGCGTGAGCGTGACGATCGGCATCGGGTGGGACGTCCACCGGCTGGCGGAGGGGCGCGACCTGATCCTCGGGGGCGTCCGGATCGACCACGACCGCGGGCTGGAAGGGCACTCCGACGCCGACGTGCTCACCCACGCCGTCATCGACGCGCTGCTCGGCGCGGCCGGTCTCGGGGACATCGGCGAGCACTTCCCGGACACGGACGCGGCCTACGCCGGCGCGGACTCGCTGGCGCTGCTGCGCGACGTCGTGTCGCTCCTCGGCTTCCGCGAGGTCCTGCACGTCGACGTGAGCGTCCTGCTCGAGCGGCCGAAGCTCGCGCCGCACAAGGCGGAGATCCGCGCGCGCCTCGCGGGCGCCCTGGGCGTCGGGGTCGACCGCGTGAACGTCAAGGCGACGACCGGCGAGCGCCTCGGGTTCGTCGGGCGCGAGGAGGGCGTCGCCGCGCTCGCCGTCGCGACGCTGCGCTCGCGCGACTAGAGGTCGAGCCGCGCCTCCTCCAGGTCGAGGTCGCGCTCGACGCGGCGCATCACCTCGTCCGTGATCCGGCCGCCGTTGCGCAGCTCGAGCAGCGCCGCGCGCTCCGCCGCGATGATCTCGTGCATCAGCCGCTGGTACTGCCCGGAGCGCTCGTCGGTGCTGCCGTCGCCGTCGCCGTACTTCAGCGCGGCGAAGCGGCGGCGCCGGAAGTCGTGGAGCCCGCGCGCCCGCTCGAGCGTGTCCGCGTAGACCCAGTCCTGCCCGGCGAGCTCGTCCACGCGCGCGATGGCGGCCTCCGCGGCGTGCATCCGCGCGCCGAGCTCCTCGCGCGCGGCGAGGCCGTCGTCCTCCACGCCGAGCTTCTTGATGAGCAGCGGCAGCGTGAGCCCCTGACCGACGAGCGTCACCAGGATCACCGCGTACGTGAGGAAGACGAGGAGGTCGCGCTCGGGGAACGGCGCGCCGGTGTCGGTCGTCAGCGGGATCGCCAGCGCGGCGGCGAGCGCCACCGCGCCGCGCATGCCGCACCACGCGCCGACCATCGTCAGCCGCCAGTTCGCCTTCGTGCCCCGCAGGCGCGGGTCGAGGCGGCGTACCACCCAGCTGAGGGCGAACGACCAGGCCAGCCGGCAGACGATGACGGTGATCGAGACGAGCGCGGCGTAGCCGAGCAGCTCGCCGCTCGAGAGCTCGTCGATCCCGTCGAGGATGCCCGGCAGCTGCAGGCCGACGAGGACGAACAGCACCGCGTTGAGCAGGAACTGCACGGTCTGCCACACCGCGATCAGCTCCATGCGGGTGGTGGGTGTCGTCAGGACCGACGCGTGCCAGCCGAGGTAGAGTCCGGTGGCGACGGCCGCGATGACGCCCGACAGCCCGAGCTGCTCGGCGGGGACGTACGCCGCGTAGCCCGTGAAGAGCGAGATCGTGATCTCCGTCGGCGGGTCGTCGAGCTTGGCGCGGACGAACCGCACGACCCGGCCGACCGCCAGCCCGAGCACCGCGCCGCCGACGCCCATCCAGACGAACTCGAGCGCGGCCTCGCCGAGCGAGAACGCGCCGGTCATGACGGCGGCGATCGCGAACTTGTACACGCTCAGCGCGGTCCAGTCGTTCGTGAGGTTCTCGCCCTCGACGATCGTGACGAGCCGCCGCGGGACGCCGAGCCGGCGCACGATCTCCGCCGGCGCGACGGCGTCGGTGGGGGAGACGACCGCGCCGAGGACGAAGCTCGGCCCCCAGTCCAGCCCGACCGCCCAGTGCGCGACGGCCGCGACCGCGAACGTCGTGGCGAACACGAGCCCGATCGCCTGCATCGCGATCGGCCGCGCGTTGCGCGCCATCTCGCGCGGGCTGGCGAAGAACGCCGCGCCGTACAGCAGCGGCGGCAGGAAGATGAGCAGGACGATGTCCGGGTCGAGGACGATCTCGTCGGCATTCGGCACCCAGCCCAGGCAGAGGCCCCCGATCACGAGCAGGATCGGGTACGGGATGCGGAACCTGCCGGCGAGCGCGGAGAGCGCCGCCACCGCGACCAGCAGGCCGAGGATGACGAGCTCGAGGTGCACGCCTCGACTGTACGGCGGCGCCGCTACATCGCGAGCGCGCGGTCCACGATCCGCGCGGCGTCGATGCCGTACGGGAGGGTCCCGAACGACTTGTGCCGGCCGTCGCCGAGCCGCGCGGCGCAGAACGCGTCCGCGACGAACGGCGGCGCGTTCCGGACGAGCAGGCTCGCCTGGAACGCGAGCGCGAGGTCCTCGACGAGGGCGCGGGCGCGCCACTTGTCGACCGCTCCGAGCTGCTCGCGGCACCGGTCGAGGTGCGCGTCGAGGCGGGCGTCGGCGCCGCGGGCGGCGTCGAGCTCGCCGAGCAGCGCCTCGGTCGCCTCAGGGGCCTTCGCGAGCGCCCGGAGGATGTCGAGCGCGACGACGTTCCCCGATCCCTCCCAGACCGTGTTGATCTGGATGTCGCGGTAGAACTGCGCGACCGGCGAGCCCTGCGTCTCGATGTAGCCGTTGCCCCCGAGGCACTCGAGCGCCTCCGCCGCGAAGGGCGCGCCGCGCTTGCTGACCCAGAACTTCGCGACGCTCAGCGCGAGGCGGGCGAACGTGCGGTCGTCCTCGTCGAAGGCGCGCGCGAGGCGGAACGCGAGGTGCAGCGCGGCCTCGGACTCCAGCGCGAGATCGGCGAGGACGTTGACCATCGCGGGCTGCTCGGCGAGCTTCGCGCCGAACGCGGCGCGGTGGCGCGCGTGGTGGACGGCCTCGGCGAGCAGGCGGCGCATCATCCCGGCGCCGCCGATGACCGCGTCGAGCCGCGTCCACACGATCTGCTCGATCATGACCGCGGTCCCGCGGCCCTCGTCGCCGAGGATGCGCGCGGGCAGGTGGTCGTACTCGACTTCGCTGCTCGCCAGGCAGCGGCCGCCGAGCTTGTCCTTCAGGCGCATGATCCGAAAGCCCGGGTGCGGGCGCTCGGCGACGAAGCACGCGATGCCGCTGGGCGTCTGCGCGAGGGTCAGGAACATGGCGAAGACGGGGTGCGTGCAGAACCACTTGTGGCCCGTCAGCTCGTACCAGCCGTCGCCGATCGGCTCGGCGATCGTGGTGTTGGCCCTGAGGTCCGAGCCGCCCTGCTTCTCGGTCATGACCATGCCGGCCTGGGCGAAGCGGTCGTAGTCGGGGAGGGTGAGGCGCGGTTCCCACTCGGCGGCGATGTTCGGGTCACCGAGTCTCAGGGTGGGCGTGGCCGCGTAGTTGATCGCCATCGGGCAGCACGGGCCCGTGTCGAGCTGGTTCATCAGGTAGAAGAGGCCGGTCCGGACGACGTGGGCCCCCGGCTTCTGGTCCCTCCACGGCAGCGAGTTGACCTCGCGCTCGACGCCGAGGCGGAGCATCCAGTGCATCGACGGGTCGTACTCGACCTGGTCGATCCGGTGGCCGAAGCGGTCGTGCTGGTGGAGGATCGGGAGGTTGCGCTGGGCGCGGCGGCGGTGCTCGTCGGCCTCCGTCGACGCGACGACGGCGGCCATGTCGCGGACGCGGTCCTCGCCCCAGGCGCCGCCTTCGCGCCGGATCGCCTCTTGGAGCGCCGGGTCGGCGTCGAAGGCGTTGTAGTCGAGGAGCGGCGGCGGCTGGTTGACGACCTCGTGCGTCTCACGCGTGCTCGACGGGCGCGGCGCGACGGCCATGGCGTTCCTCCTGGTGTCCGACTGCGTGAAGGGCGAAGGTGACGAGGGAGGCGACGAGGGCGTCGCCGCCGGTGTGGTCGGCGAGCGGGCCGATGAGCGCCTCCTGGAAGGCGCCGACGAGGGCGCTCGCGGCAAGCTCGGCGTCGAGGGGGCGCAGCTCTTCGTGCTCGACCCCCTCGCGCAGCAGGGTCGCGAAGACCTCGCGGTAGGCGCGCTTGTTCTCCAGGCGCGCCTGCTCGACGGCGGGGTCGACGGGCTCGGCCATCAGCGCCCAGGCGAGGGTCGGGGCGGCGAGCGCGCGGCGGGCGAACGCCTCGAGCGCCGCGGCGAGCCGCTCGGCCGGCGGCTTCGTCGTGTCGCCGGCGATCTGGCTGATGAAGGCGAGCTCCGCGTCCGCCGCGGTCCTGAACACCTCGGCGAACAGCTCGCCCTTCGAGGGGAAGTGCCGGTAGATCGACCCGGTCGCCACCCCGGCCCGCCGAGCGACCTCCGTGACCGACGCCGCGGCGTACCCGCCTTCCGCGACGGCCTCGGTCGCCGCGGCGAGGATCGCACCCCGCGCCGCCGTCCGCCGCTCCACCCGCGAGACCGCCATCGCCGCGAACAGTGAATCACGGTTCACCCTTCGCCGCAACCACCCCCGGTGCCTGGCACCGCAATGTTCACGTGCCTGGCACCGCAATGTTCACGTGCCTGGCACCGCAATGTGAAGGGGACTGTCCCCGGATTGTTAAGGGGACTGTCCCCGGATTGTGAAGGGGACTGTCCCCCGATTGTTAAGGGGACTGTCCCCGCAATGTGAAGGGGACTGTCCCCCCTCGCGGTGGGGTGGGGAGAATTGGCGGGTGGCGGTGCCGCTCTTCTCCCTTCGCGACGTGTGGCTCCAGCGCGACCGGGTCGCGGTGCTGCGGGGCGCGACCGGCGAGATCGCGGATGGTGCGACAGCGCTGGTCGGGCCTTCGGGGTCGGGGAAGTCGTCGCTGCTGCGCCTGCTGAACCGGCTCGCGGACGCGACGCGGGGCGAGGTCCTGTTCCGCGGGGAGGACGTCCGCGACGGCGACCCGATCGCGCTGCGGCGCAGGGTCGTGCTGGTGCCGCAGCTGCCGGCGCCGCTGGCCGAGACGGTCGCCGACGACGTGTCGTACGGCCCGCGTCTGCTCGGGCGCACCGTCGACGTCGCGCGGCTGCTCGCCGACGCCGGCCTCGACCCCGCGTACGCGGACAGGCCGACCGCGCGGCTCTCCGTCGGCGAGCAGCAGCGGGTGATGCTGGCGCGGGCGCTCGCGCTCGACCCCGAGGTGCTCCTGCTCGACGAGCCGACGTCCGCCCTCGACGAGCACGCCCGCGACGCCGTCGAGCGGACGATCGCGCGACTGCCGGTCTCCTTCGTCCTCGTCACCCACGACGCGGCGCAGGCGCAGCGCCTCACCGACACCGTCGTCCGCATGGAGGAGCTGACAGCAGCGTGAACCCGTCCCTCGGGCACGTCGGAGCCGCGCTCGTGCTGGTCGCGATCGCCGCCGCGGTCTCGTGGTGGCAGCGGACCGGCCAGGCGGACGACATCGGGATCGCGGTCGTCCGCTCCTTCCTGCAGCTCACCGCGGTCGGGTTCGTCATCCGCGCGATCTTCGAGAGCGACAGCCTGCTCTTCGTCGCCGCGCTGCTCGTCGGGATGGTCGCCTTCGCGACGTTCACCGCGCGCGGCCGGGCGAAGCAGGTCCCGGACGCGCTCGTCCCGATCGGCGCCGGGCTGGCGACCGGCGCGGCCGCGACGATCGGCCTCGTCGTCGCGGTCGGCGTCTTCGAGGCGGACGCCCGGTCGCTCGTCCCGGTCGGCGGGATGGTCATCGGGAACGCGATGACCGCCACCGCCGTCGCGCTGAACCGCCTCGGCGACGAGATGCGGCGCTCGGCGAACGAGGTCGAGGCGGCGCTGGCGCTCGGCGCGACCGCGCGGCAGGCCGCCGCGCCCCTCGTCCGCCGCAGCCTGCGCTCCGGCCTCATCCCGCTCGTCGACCAGACGAAGACGACCGGCGTTGTGTTCTTCCCGGGCACGATGGTCGGGATGCTGCTCGCGGGCGCGGAGCCGTTCGACGCCGTCCGCCTGCAGCTGATCCTGCTCTACGTGCTCCTCGGCGCGGTCGCGATGTCGTCCCTGCTCGCGGTCGAGCTCGCGCAGCGGCGCTTCTTCACGCAGGCCCAGCAGCTGAGGGAGCTCCGCGACTAGCGCACGGCCCGGGGGTACCCTCTACCTCGCCGCGCCCCGCCCGGGCGCGGCCCTCGCATGCTCATCGAGCCCCGCACCGACGTCCTGCGGCGCGGCCTGGCCCGCCGCGTCTCCCTCCCCGCCGCGATCGTCGCCGGGAGCCTCGCGCTGGCCGCGCTCAGCCTGCTGTTCCCCTCGACGCCGACCTACGACCCGTGGGCGTGGATCCTCTGGGGCCGCGAGATCATCCACCTGGACCTCGACACGGTCGACGGCCCGTCGTGGAAGCCGCTCCCGGCCATGTTCACGACGGTCTTCGCGCTGTTCGGCAGCGACGCCGCGCCCGACCTGTGGCTGGTCGTCGCGCGCGCCGGCGCGATCGCGGCGATCCCGCTGGCGTTCCTGCTCGCGCGGCGCGTGGCCGGCGGCGGGCGGAGCGGCGCCGCGGCCGGCGTCGCGGCGGCGGCCGGGGTGGCGCTCGCCCCGTGGTGGATCCGCAACGGCGCGCTCGGCAACTCGGAGGGGCTGCTCGTCGCGCTGCTGTTCGCCGCGATCCTGGCCCACCTGAGCGGCCGGCGCGGGTGGGCGTTCGTGCTCGCGCTCGGCGTCGGGCTGCTGCGCCCAGAGGGGTGGCCGTTCGTCGGCCTCTATGCCCTGTGGCTGCTGCTCGACGACCGCGCCCGCCTCCCGTGGCTCGCGGGCGGGCTCGCGAGCCTGCCGGTCCTGTGGCTCGGGCCGGAGCTGTGGGGCTCGGGGAACGCGCTGCGCGCCTCGGACCGCGCCCAGCAGCCCAACTCGTACAGCGCGGCGTTCGCGGACAACCCGGCGCTCGCGGTCGTCGAGAAGGCGTTCGACATGATCCCGTGGGCCGCCGTCGCCGGCGCGGCCCTGCTGACCGTGCTCGCGATCAAGCGCCGCGAGCGCGCGCCGCTCGTCCTCGGCGCGCTCGCCCTCGCCTGGATCGGGCTCGTCGCGATCATGACCAGCAACGGGTTCAGCGGGAACTCGCGCTACCTGATCCCGCCCGCCGCGCTGCTCATCGTCCTCGGCGCCGCGGGACTCGCGCGGGCCCTGGCGGCGGTCGCCGCCCGGCCGATCGCGGCGGTGGCGGTCGCCGTCGCCCTCGCCGCCGCCTTCACGCTGCAGGACGCCGACGGCGTCCCCGACCAGCTGCGCGGCCTCGACTACCAGGCCGAGCTGGCCGACGCGCTGCCGCGGGTGATCGAGAAGTCCGGCGGGGCGGCGCGCGTGCGGGCGTGCGGTCACGCGTACACGAACCCGTTCCTCGTGCCTCAGGTCGCGTGGTACCTCGACGTCCACATCCACGACGTCGACCTCGACCCCGACGAGCAGCGCCCCGCCGTCGTCTTTCACGTCAAGCACATCAGCGCCGCGCGCGGCCGGGCGCCCGCGTGGGCCAAGCGCGGGCGCACGGAGCTGGCGCGGGAAGGGACGTGGATCGTCACCGCCGACTGCCACCCTGAGGCGCGATGAGCTCGGTCGCACAGCCTCCCCGGATCGAGTCGCTCACCGCGCGGGTGCAGGCGCGCGCGGCCGCGCACCCCGTCGCGGCGACGGCGGCGGGCGTCGTCGCGCTCGCGCTCGTCTCGCTCTACCTGCGCACGCGCGCGCTCGACGCCGCGTTCTGGATCGACGAGGGCCTGAGCGTCGGGATCGGGTCGTACGGCCTGACCGACATCCCGAACGTGCTCGAGCAGGACGGCTCGCCGCCGCTCTACTACGCGCTGCTGCACGTGTGGATGGAGGTGTTCGGCAACGGCGAGACCGCGACGCACTGGCTGAGCGTGATCTTCGCGGTCGCGACCGTGCCCGCCGCGTTCTGGGCGGCGCGCACGCTGTTCGGCGACCGCGCCGGATGGATCGCGGCCGCGCTCGCGGCGATCAACCCGTTCCTCACCTACTACGCGGAGGAGACGCGGATGTACGCGCTCCTCGCGCTGCTCGGGCTGCTGCTCGCCGCGACGTTCCTGCGCGTCTTCGCCGACCGCGAGCGGCGTGCGCTGCCGTGGTTCGCGGTCGTCCTCACCCTGCTGATCTACACGCACAACTGGGGGCTGTTCCTCGCGACGGGGAGCGTCGTCGCGCTCGCGTGGCTGTACCGGGTCGCCGAGCCATCCGATCGGCGCGCGCTCGTCAAGGACGCGCTCATCGGGTACGGGGTCGCGGCGGTCGCCTACCTCCCGTGGCTCCCGACGCTGCTCTTCCAGGCGCGCCACACCGGCGCGCCGTGGGCCGAGGCGCCGCCGGTCGACGCGCTGCTGAACGCGATCGGGCTGCTGCTCGGCGGGGCCACCACCGCGATCGCGATCCTGCTCGTCGGGGGGAACGGGCTCGTGGGCCTCGTGCGCGACGCGTCGCCGCGCGCGCGGCGGACCGCGGCGCTCGGGATCATGCTCGGCGCCGGGATCCTCCTCGCGTTCCTCGCCTCGCAGGTCTCGCCGGCGTTCTCCAACCGCTACTTCTCGACGTTCGTCGGCCCGCTGCTGCTGCTCGCGGCGGCCGGGCTCGCGCACTCGGCCCGCCTCGGGCTCGTCTGCTTCGTGCTCGTCTGCCTGTACTGGTTCGACGACCGCAGCGCGCAGCTGCAGTCCAAGAGCAACGTGCGCTCGGTCGCCGCGAGCATCCAGCCGCTCGTCACCGCCGGCGACCTCGTCGTGTCCACGCACCCCGAGCAGCTGCCGCTGCTCGCCTACTACCTGCCGGACGGCGTGCGGTACGGCACGTCGATGGGCCCGGTGGAGGATCCGCGCGTGATGGACTGGCGCGACGCCCTCGACAGGCTGCGCGCCGCGAAGCCGAAGCCGACCGCGCGCGCCGCGGTGGACCGGCTCGCCGTCGGGCAGGAGCTGGTCCTCGTCCAGCCGATCCTGCGCACCGCGCAGTGGGGCGCGCCGTGGACCTCGCTGGTGCGCAAGCGCAGCGTCCAGTGGGAGCGCAAGCTCGACGCCGACCCGCGCGTCCGCCGCGAGGCGGTCGTCCCGGTCTTCGGGTACGACCGGCTGCCGAAGGGCGTCCGCGCGATCGTCTACCGGCGCATGCGTTAGGGCGCTGTCACACCGACGCGGGTCGCGCGATGGAACGGACGGTGCGCCCGACGATCCCCGTACCGACGAGGAGCTGCTCGCGGCCACCGCGGACGACCCCGAGGCGTTCGCCACGTTCTACCGCCGACATCTGCGCTCCGTGCTCGCCTACCTCCTCCACCGCACCGGCCGCCGCGACCTCGCCGCCGACCTGGCGGCCGAGACGTTCGCGGCCGCGCTGCAGTCGCTGCCGCGCTACGAGCCGCAGGCGGGCGCCGGCCGCGGCTGGCTGTTCGCGATCGCGCAGCACAAGCTCGCGGACTCCGCGCGGCGCGGGGCCGCTGCCGACCGCTCCCGCCGCGAGCTGGGCCTGCCGCTCCGCGAGCTGAGCGACCCGGAGCTCGAGCGCGCCGAGGAGCTGCTCGACGCCGAGCGCATGGCCGGCGACCTCGGCGCGATGCTGGCGGACCTTCCGCCCGAGCAGCGCGCGGCGCTCGTCGCGCGGGTCGTCGACGAGCGCGACTACCGGGAGATCGCGGCCGAGTGGCGCTGCTCGGAGTCCGTCGTCCGGCAGAGGGTCTCGCGCGGCCTGCGGGCGCTGCGGCGCAGGATGGGGGCCGCGGCGTGAGCCGGTTCTTCGACGACCTCGAACGCGACCTCGTCCGCGCGGCGGAGTCGCTGGCGGAGCGGGAGCGTCCCGCGCGAGGTCGCCCGCGCGGCGCCGCGCTCGCGCTCGCCGCCGCGCTCGTCCTGACCGTCGCGGGCACCGCCGGCGGCGGAACCTATCTCGCGCTGCGCTCGAGCTCGATCGCGCCGTTCGCGGACGAGGACGTGGACCCCGCGCAGCGAGTCGAGCCCGGAACGAGCCGCGTCGTCGAGCTGCGCGCGGCCGATCCCGGCCGCTCCGCGCCGCCGTGGGCGCTGCGCCTCTCGCGGTCGCAGGCGGGGCTGCTGTGCACGACGGTCGGACAGGTCCGTCGCGAGGAGTTCGGCCTCGTAGGGCTCGACGGGCGCTTCCGCGGCCTTCCGGAGGCGAACACCGACACGTGCGGCGAGGAGGGGGCGATGCTGGGGACGCGCGTCTTCGCGGCGCGGCGCACCGCGGCCGTGCGGACCGTCGTCAACGGCGTGGCCGGGGAGGACGTCGAGAGCGTCGCCGTGGCCTCCCGCGGCGGTCGTCCGCGCGAGGTCGCGCACACCGAGGAGGGCGCGTTCCTCGCGGTCCTCGTCGGCTGTCCCGAGGACAACCAGCCCATGGTGACCCTCCGGCGCCGCGACGGAAGCACCCGCCGCTACGCGTTCGCCATCGGTCGATTCGTGGTCCCGGACCCGTTCGGCGGCCGCGCCTGGAAGCTCGAGTCCTACGGCGTCGGCCGCCCGGCGCCGCGCGGGCCGCGTAGGGCGCCCGCGCGCCAGCCGACCTGCGTGCAGTTCCGCACCGCTCGCGTGGTGCCGGGCGAGCCGACGGCCTCGTCGCCCCCCGTGTGCGGCTGGCAGCCGGCCGGCCCCGACGTGCGGCAGGAGTCGCTCTTCTTCGCCACGCGCCGCATCCACGGCGACAGCGACGCCTTCGACGCCCTACGGACCGGCGACTGGAACGGCCACCCGCCGCGCGTCGCGGTCTACGGCAGCGCGCGCGGGCACCGCAGGATCGTGGTGACCGCGCCGGGCGCGCGGGTCGTGACGCGTCCGAAGCTCAACGGGGCGTTCCTCGTCCTCCTGCCGACGCGCACGCACCCGGCGACGGTCGCGGTCGAGGTCGACGGGCGCCGGTACGGCCCGTCGTTCGGGACGCTGAGCGCCAGGAGGGCGCTGGGATGAGGCGTCGCGCCGTCGTGGCCGCGCTGGTGGCGGGAGCGCTCGCGGGCGCCGTGGCCGCCGCGGTGGCCGCCGACGACGAGTCGCGGCCGGTTGCGGCGACCGCGCGCTCCGGCGACCCCCGACCGGTGCCGATCGCCGCGCCGCAGCGGCACCCCGGTCGCCTGCCGGACGGCCGCTACGACCCGTCGCGCGTGCACTACCGCGTCCACCGCCCGAAGATCGCCGTCCGCGTCCCCGACCCGGCCGGCGGCCCCGCGTGGGCGGTCAAGGTCTTCGACGCCGAGCGGATCTCGTTGCGGCGCCCGGCCCGGTCGCTGCGCCGCGGACTGATCGTCGGCCGGAACCGCTGTGCACAGGTCGGGCGCCTGCGGGACGGTGCGTTCGGCTGGGTGTTCGGCGACGGGCGCTTCCGCCGCATCGGTCTCGAGGACCGGCTGGTGCAGTGCACATCGCGCAGGCGCCCGGAGCCGGAGGCCCGGATCGAGACGACGCTGCGCATCGAGGACCCGGCCGCGCCCGAGCCGGCGGCGACGATCGTGTGGGGGCTGGCGCCGGGGGCGACCGAGGTGCGCGTGGCCGGCTTCGGCAACGACGGGCCCGCCGCGACGCGGTTCGGCGCGTTCCTTCGCGTCGGCGGCGCGGACGACCGGCCGCGCGACGACGCACGACTCCTCCTCGGCGGGCGCACCGTGCCGCTCGGCGGGCGCCGGGCTCCCTCGCCGGGCGAGCTCGGCGGAGGGCACGGCCTGCGGTTTCCCACGCCGATCCCGGGCACCGAGCGCATCGAGGCCCGCGCTCCCGATCCGGCCGGAGGGCCCGGATACGGGATCCTCGTGGCCGAGACGCGCGAGGGTCAGCCGTGCGGCGGTGGCGAGGGGCAGGTCGTCGGCGACCGGATCGGGGGAGTCGACCTCGCGCTCGGCCTGTTCTACGGCGGCGAGACGCTGTCGGGCCAGGCCTGCCGCCCGCTCGACACCGCCCCGACGCCCGAGCGGGCGTGCGACGTCGGCACCGGCTTCCGGAACGCGGAGGAGCTCGAGGGCAACGACCTGTTCCTGCGCCGGGCGCGGATCGAGCGGCGCCTCCTCGCCGGCCGCACGACGATCCGCGCGCAGTGTCACCCCGCCGTCGAGCGGGTGACGCTGCAGACCCCGCGGGACGTGCGGACCCTGATCCCCTCGCCGGTCGGGCACGTGATCCTGGCCGTCTACGACGGTGACTTCCCGGGGGGCGACGTGCTCGTCACCGCACGCCTCAGGGGCGGCCGGACGTGGCGCGAGCGGGTCCCGCTCGGCTTCTGAGCCGCCGTATCGGTTAGCGAACGTTAGGGAGCGTTAGCGACCGCTGGAAAATCGGCGGATCGTGGGCAGGGTGGGGGCCATGGCAACGACCGCTGAGTTCCCTGCGCTGCCCGGAGACGTCGCCGTCGGCGAGGGCTCGCGGGCGCCGAAGCCGTACGTCGTGATCGGTGGTGGTCCCGCGGGGCTGACCGCGGGCTACCTGCTGGCCAAGTCGGGCCGGCGCGTGATCGTCTTCGAGGCCGACGAGCAGGTGGGCGGTCTCGCGAAGACGGTCGTCGACCCCGACGGCTACCGCTTCGACCTCGGCGGCCACCGCTTCTTCACGAAGGCCAAGGAGGTCAACGACCTCTGGCTGGAGATCATGGGCGACGAGTTCCTGCTGCGCCCGCGGATGTCGCGCATCTTCTGGAACGGCAAGTACCTCGACTACCCGCTCAAGGGCACCGACGTCATCAAGAAGCTCGGGCCGATCGAGCTCTTCCTGTGCGGCGTCTCCTACCTGGTCGCGCAGGTCAAGCCGAAGGGGCGCGAGGACAACTTCGAGGAGTGGGTCTCCAACCGCTTCGGCAAGCGGCTCTACAAGCACTTCTTCAAGGGCTACACCGAGAAGGTGTGGGGCGTCCCGACGACCGAGATCCGCGCCGAGTGGGCGGCCCAGCGCATCAAGGGGCTCTCGTTCTTCAGCGCGGCGAAGGCCGCGTTCTTCGGGAACAAAGGCAACAAGATCAAGTCGCTGATCGACAGGTTCCAGTACCCGCGGTACGGCCCCGGCCAGATGTGGGAGACGATGACCGCGCGCATCGAGGAGATGGGCGGCGAGGTCCGGCTCTCGATGCCGGTCGAGCGCATCGAGCTCGACGGCGACCGGGTCAAGGCGATCCACGCCGGCGACGAGGTCATCGAGCCGCGCGCCGTCGTCTCGTCGCTGCCGCTGCGCGACACGGTGCGCATCGCCTCGCCGGCCGCGCCGGCCTCGGTCCGCGACGCCGGCCAGGGCCTGCGCTACCGCGACTTCCTGACCGTCGCGCTCGTGCTCGACGGCGAGGATCTCTTCCCCGACAACTGGATCTACATCCACGAGGAGGGCGTGCGCGTCGGGCGCATCCAGAACTACCGGTCGTGGAGCCCGTGGATGGTCCCGGACCCGGACACCGCGTGCGTCGGCCTGGAGTACTTCTGCTTCCGCGGCGACGACCTGTGGACCATGTCGGACGACGACCTCGTCGCGCTCGCCACCCGCGAGCTGCACCAGCTCGGCCTCGCGACGCCGGAGAAGGTCCGCCGCGGCCACGTCGTGCGGGTCCCGCTCGCGTACCCGATGTACGACGCCGAGTACGCCGAGCGGGTCGAGAAGATCCGCGAGTGGCTCGACCCGATCCGGGGCCTCGTCCAGGTCGGCCGCAACGGGCTCCATCGGTACAACAACTCGGATCACTCGATGCTCAGCGCGATGCGCGCCGTCGAGAACCTCATCGGCGACACCGACCACGACATCTGGGCGGTCAACGTCGAGAGCGCGTACCACGAGGAGGAGACCGACGCGGACGCGCAGCAGCCGTACAAGAAGGTCCCGACCACGCCCGCCCTCGAGGCCGAGCTGCGCGAAGCGGCCTAGGCCGGCGAGGTGATCCACCTAGGCGTCGTATAGCGCGTCGAACGTGACACACCCCCGTCATGCGGGGAGCGGCTCGGCGGGCGCGGGCTCGTCTCGGCCTCCGGCCGGGAGCTCGATCGGGAGGCTGAGGACGAAGCGGGCGCCCGGGGCGTCGGAGTCTGCGAGGGTGAGGTCGCCTCCTAGGCGGCGGGCGAGCTCGCGGCCGATCGCGAGGCCGAGGCCGAAGCCCTCCTCGCCTCCGGTCGAGCTGCCGCGCTGGAAGCGCTCGAAGATCAGGTCGCGCTCGGCCTCCGGAACGCCCGGGCCGGCGTCGGCGACCTCGATCGTCGCGCTCTCGCCGTGGTAGGCCGCCGCGACGCGGACGGGGCGCTCCGGCGGGGCGAAGCGCAGGGCGTTGTCGAGCAGGATCCGGACGATGCGCGCGACGGCGCCGGGGTCGCCCCTGGCCCAGCACGGCGCAATCGGCGGGACGACCTCGATGCTCAGCCCGCGGTCGGCCGCGCGCCGCTCGAACTCCGCGGCGACGGCGCGGGTCAGCTCGCCGAGCTCGACCGGCTCGGAGCGCAGCGGCGCCTCGGCGTCGAGCCGAGACAGGTCGAGGAGATCGGACGCGAGGTGCTCGAGGCGCCGCAGCTGCCGCTTCGCGCCGGCGATCTGCGCGTGGGCGTCGTCGAGGTCGACGCGCCCCTCCGCGAGGTCCTCGTCGAGCAGCTCGAGCATCCCCTGCAGCAGGGTCAGCGGCGTGCGCAGCTCGTGCGACGCGGTCGCGACGAACGCCCGTCGCGCCTCCTCCTGACGGCGCAGCGACGCGTGCATCGTCGCGAGCGCGCGGGCGAGGTCGCCGACCTCGTCGCGCGAGTCGTCGGCCGGGGGCGGCGCCGCCAGCCCCTGCGAGGTCAGCACCGCGGACTCGCGCAGCCGCTCGAGCCGCCGCAGGAGCGCGCTCGCCAGCCCGCCGCCGAGCACGAGCGCGACGATGAGCCCGACGAGCGCGGCGGTGAGGAACGCCGCGCGCACCTGGTCGACCGTCTCGCCGACGTCGGTCTGCGGCTCGATCGCGGCGACGACCCCGGCCGGCCCGCCGCGCCGGTCGCGCAACAGCGCGGTGACCGTGACGTCGTCGGCGCTCGTGGTCCGGTGCGTGCGCGTGTCGATGAGCGTCCGGTAGACCGACGGGGGGACCGGGATCGGGTCGGTCTCGCTGTCGTAGAGCCTCCCCTCGTCGCGGCCCGGCCCGGTGTCGTAGAGGATCACGCGTGCGCCGGTGCGCCGGCTGAGGCTGACGGCGTCGCCGTACTGCCCGCGGCGGAGGTTCCCCTCGAGCGTGGGCCGCGCGGCGAGCACCGCGGCCTGCAGGCTGCGCGCGCTCTCGTCGCGCAGCCGGTCCTGGAGCGGGCCGAACAGGGTCAGCGCCGCGGCGACGAGCGTGACCGCGCTCGTGAGCACCAGCGCGGCGAGGAGGCGGGGGCGGAGCCCGTACGGCCGGCGCATCGGCGACTCCTACGGCGCCTGGAAGCGGTACCCCGCGCCGCGGACGGTCAGGATCAGCTCGGGCTCCTCCGGGCGCTCCTCGAGCTTCTCGCGCAGGTGGCGGATGTGGACGTCGATCGCGCGCGGGTCGCGGTAGGCGCTGTCGCCCCAGATCGCGCGCAGCAGCTCCTGGCGGTTGAAGAGCCGGCCGGGGGAGGAGAGCAGGCACGCGAGCAGCTCGAACTCGCTGAAGGTCAGCTTGACGGGCTCGCCGCGGACGGTCACAGCACGCTTGCGGCGGTCGAGCGACATCGGCCCGACCGTCACGAGCGACCCGTCGTCGAGCACCCGCCCGCCCGCTCGGCGCAGCACAGCGCGGATACGGCTGCGCAGCTCGGCGAGCCCGAACGGCTTCGTGACGTAGTCGTCGGCGCCGGCCTCGAGTCCCTGGACCGCGTCGGCCTCGGAGTCGAGCGCGGTGAGCATGATGATCGGCACGACGTTGCGCTGGGCGCGCAGCTCGCGGGCGACGTCGTAGCCGGACGGGCCCGGGCCGAGAGCGACGTCGAGCAGAACCACGTCGAAGCCGTCGCCCGAGGCGTGCTGGAGCGCCTCCTCGCCGTCCGGCACCGCGACGACCTCGTGGCCCTCGCGCGCGAACGAGCGCTTCAGCAGCTCGCGGAGGTCCGCCTCGTCGTCGACGACCAGGATCCTGAGGGCGCTCGCCATCGGCGGCGAATGCTAGTTGGGCGCGATCAGTCGCCCGCCGCAGCGCGCTGCTTCGCCTCGCGCCGCGCGGCGGCCGCGGCGCGCAGCTGCTCGTGCTCGACCTGGCGCTTGAGCTGCTGCAGCGTGCGCCGCAGGTTGTCGCGCACCGTGGGAGCGGCGACGCGGTCGGCGATCCACCCGAGCAGCCCCGACCCCGCGACGCCGTAGCTCAGCCGCAGCTCGACGTCCGTCCGGCCGAAGCGCCGCTCGCGCAGCCGCCAGCGCCCGCGCTGGTCGATCCCCGTGACCGAGACCCACGCCATGTCGCGCGGCTCGTCCCACTCGACGACCTCGACCAGCCCGCCGACCTCCGCGCTGCGCACGCGCATGAGCATGCGGTACCGGGCGCCCATCCCGGTCGGCTCCTCGGACTCGACCTCCCACCGCGTGATCCCCGCCATGAAGTGCAGGTAGCGCGCCGGGTCGGCGATGAAGTCCCACACCGCGGACGCGGGCGCCGAGACCTGGATGCGCGCCTCGACCCTCATCCGACGACCGGGAACCGCCGCTCGGCGGCGAGCGCGTCGAGGGTCTCCTGCATCAGGCGCGTGATGTGGTCGTAGGCCTCGTCGAGGTCGGGGTCGTCCCCGAACTCCTCGCGCACGTCGATCGGCGGCAGCGTCTCGACGGTGATCTTCGCCGGCAGCGGGATGTGCCCGAGGAAGTCGCCGACGTTGATCCCCCACGGCGGGGCGATCGAGATCGGCAGCACCTTCAGGCGGAACGCGCGGTCGAGCATCAGGAGCTTCGCGAGCGTCTCGCCGCGGCTCAGGAAGAGAGACGTCTCCTGCCCCCCGATCGCGACGACCGGCACGATCGGGACGTCGTGCTCGAGCGCCGTGCGGATCCAGCCCTTGCGCCCGTCGAAGTCCACCTTGTTGCGCTCCCACACCGGGCGGTGGACCTCGTAGTCCCCGCCGGGGTAGACGAGCAGCGCGTTGCCGTCCTCCAGGGCCTTGCGCGCGTTCTCCCGCGACGCCGCGACGACGCCCCACTTCTTCAAGAAGCCGAGCCCCGGCATCGAGACGACCAGGTTGTGCGCGAGCGAGTAGATCTCGCGCTCGACGCCGAAGTAGGCGCTGAAGGCGAGCATGAAGACGCCGGTGTCGACGGTCAGGTTGCCGCCGGAGTGGTTGCCGACGAGCAGCACCGGCCCCTTCTCCGGGATGTTCCCGAGCCCGCGGACCTCGCCGCGGAAGTACAGGCTCGACAGCAGCCAGAGGCCCGGGAGCGTCTCGCGGATGTAGTCGGGGTCGCGGTCGTCGAGGTTCGCCTCGGGGATGCGCCGCGTGACCTGCGAGGCGAGCGCCCGCACGATCCGCTGGGGAAGGGCGGGGCCGCCGCCGCCGCCCTCGGGCTCGCCGCCGCCGGGCGAGCCGCCCAGCGCCTCGCGGACGCTCTCCGCGTCCGCGGAGTGCCCGTTGGTCGACGGACCGGTGGTGCGCGAAGGCCCGGCCATGTCGGCGGAACGCTACCCGCTACGCGGCGAGATCGATCCGGCCGGGCTTGGTGCCCGCCGTGTCGCCCAGCGCGTCGACGTGGGCGAGGAAGCGCTCGAGCAGGCCGATGACGTGATCGGGGCGCTCGACCTGCGGCACGTGGCCGCAGTTCTCCAGCACGATCTGCTCGGCGCGCGGCAGCCACTTCTCGACGTGGCGCTTGAACCCGGCTGGGATCAGGTTGTCGTGCGTGCCCCAGACGAACATGCTCGGCGCCGCCAGCTCGCTGAGGCGCGGATAGAAGCCGCCGCGGCCGAACGGCTTGTCGAGGTAGATGTTGCGCGCGGCGCTGAGGAAGGCGAGCCGGGCGCCGGAGGTCCCGTAGATGCGCTGGAACTCCTCGACCACGATGTCGGCCATGCTCGGGTCGATCGCGTCCTTGTCGTAGAAGAGCGACGAGAACGTCGACTCGACCATCCCGCGCGTGAACCGGTGCGGGAGGACGCCCAGCTCCGGCCGCAGCAGCCGCACGATCGGGTGATAGCCGCGCCGGATGAACGCGACGGCCGGGCACAGCAGCGCCAGCCCGCCGACCCGGTTCGGGTGGCGCAGGCCGACCTCGATCGAGACCCGGCCGCCCATCGAGTTGCCGACCAGGTGGGCGCGACCGATGTCGAGAGCGTCCATGACCTCGATGACCCGGTCGGCGAAGTACTTCGCGCTGTACGGGGCGGTCCGCGGCTTGCCCGAGCTGCCGAAGCCCGGCAGGTCGAGCGCGTGCACGCGGTAGCGGTGGCTCAGGCCGGCCGCGGTGTCGAAGAAGGAGCTCTTGGCGCCGCCGAGGCCGTGGATGAGCAGGACGTCGGGGCCCTCGCCCATCGTAAGCGTCGAGATGCCGGCGCCCCTGGTGCGGACCTCGTGGACGCGCAGCAGGGGCGGGCGGTCGTCCGGCAGGCGGAACAGCCCCTCGAACCCGACCGCGAGGTCGAGGTTCCCGCGCGCGTACAGCAGGCGCCGGCTGAAGGCCTCGATGCCGGACAGCTCGCCGGCGCGCACGCGCAGCCAGGTGGCGGAGTCGGTGCCGATGACGACGTCCGGCGCGCGCTTCGTGGCGCCCTTGCGGACGCGGGCGCCGTGGGTGGTGCAGCGGACCTCCCAGGTGTGGCCCACGTCGCCGAGCCTGATCTGGTAGGTCGCGTCGAAGCCCGGCGTCGCGCCCAGGTAGCGCTCCGGAAGCGTGCGGAAGGCGGCCTCCACTTCGGAGAGGGGGGTGGGGGTGGGTGGGGACCCCATCGCGGGCGGCACAGTACCCCTTCACACGGCGGTCACACCATCCCCGCGGGGTCGCACATCCGTCGATTCCCGCAGTTTGCGGATCCGTCCGACGGAGGGAGGACGATGCGCCCTGAAATCTCTCCTTGCAGGGGTTTCGCTTGACAGGTGTACGGAAGAGTGGGTATACATCGCCGGAAATAACGCTGAAGTCGAGGTTCAGATTCATGGACTGCGGCCCGGCGTGAAGACCGTCAGCGGCGCCAGGGGAGGAGCGCGCCACTGAGCAAACAGACCGTCGTTGCCGCATGGCAGCGAGCGGAAGGAAGCTCATGGCTCGACTCTCCACACAGTCTTCATCTCAACTTCAGGTTGAGGATGGGTTCCTCATCGCCCTCGCGAAACAGGGCAACGCGGATGCGTACGAGCGCCTCGTGCGGCGCTACTACGGGTTCGTCCGGTTGAAGGCCTCGTCGTACTTCCTGGCGGGCGGCGACGGCGACGACCTCATCCAGGAGGGGCTCGTCGGCCTCTACAAGGCCGTTCGCGACTTCCGCTACGACCGCGAGTCGTCGTTCCGCAACTTCGCGGAGCTGTGCATCACGCGCCAGATCATCACCGCGGTGAAGACCGCGACCCGCAACAAGCACACGCCGCTGAACCAGTACGTGTCGTTCTCGGCGACGCCGGCGTCCGCGCCGGAGGGCGAGCCGACGCTCGACGAGGTCATCCCCGGCCCGACGGTCCACGACCCGGTCAACCAGGTGATCTCCTCCGAGGAGCTGCGCGCGCTGGTCGCCTGCCTCTCCACCGCCCTGTCCGATCTCGAGTCGCGCGTGCTCGCGCTCTACCTCGACGGGCGCTCCTACGAGGAGATCGGCGGCCGGATCGGGTGCGACACGAAGACCGTCGACAACGCGCTGCAGCGGGTGAAGCGCAAGGTCGGCGTGCACCTGAAGGGCCGCGCGGTCGTCCACTGAGTAGCCTCGACGGTCGATGTCGGCCCTCGCGGTGATCCTGATCGTCCTCGGCGTGCTGCTCCTGCTGCTGTTCGTCGGGGGCTACGTCGCCAACAGCCGCCGCCGCGAGGCGGAGCGGGCGGCGCTCGTCGCCCGCGCGCGGGAGGCCGACCGGCACCTCGCCTCCGCCCACGCCTCGGACAAGGGCTGGGAGCGGACGGTCCTCGAGGAGGCGGCGCGCGAGGCCTACATCGCCCGCCACGGCGCCGCGCCGCAGCGGCTGACGCTCGTGCAGGTCGTCGACCGGCCCGGGGTCGAGGAGGACGAGGCGGTGTTCGACGCCGACGGCGACACGCTCGTGATGGGCCGCCGAGGCGGCGAATGGGGCGCCGTCGACCGGTAGCGTCGCGCGTGTGAACTGGGACGACGTCATCGCGGTCCTCCGCGGATGGGAGGGTGACGGCGTCGTGATCGTCCCGTTCCTGCTGCCCGGCATCTCGCTGACGCCGTTCGCCGGGCCCCTCGCGGTGGAGGAGCCGAAGGACGGGGTCGTGCGGATCCGCGTCGAGCCGGACGAGGAGCCCTACATCTCGCTGTTCCGCGCCACGTTCATCGAGGCCGGGTGGGTCGCGGGGCGCGAGCAGCGCGGGCTCTCGGTCGTCCAGGGCGGGACGCGGGTGGACGTCTTCGTCGACGGGGCCGGCGGGGCGACGCCGTGATGGGTTTCGTTGTCGACGGGAGGGCGCTTTCGTGATCGCGGTCGTGGCGCCGCCCGGCGAGCTGCGCGACGCGGTCGTCGCCGCGCTGGGCCCTGACGTGCGGGTGGCGGAGCCCGGCGATCCCGCCGCCCTCGCCCGGACGCTCCAGGGCGTCGAGCGGATGTTCCTCGCGTGCGAGGACCCGGTCGCGGCGGGCGACGTCGTCGCCGCGGCGGAGATGGCGCTCGTCTACCACTGCGTGACGGTGCACGAGGTCCCCGCCCTCGACGGCTCCGCGCTGCGGTCGACGGTGCTGCTCGCCGGCGACGCGCCTCTTCCCGCGCCCGACGAGCTCGCGGCGCTCGCGGCCCGCGCCCTGCGCGGCGACCCGCCGCCGCCCTAGCCGCGCCGCAGCGCCGCGCGCAGCGCGCGCCGTGCCCGCGGGTAGCGCTTCAGCCGGAACGGCCCGTCGCTGCGGCCGCCCTGGTTGTAGACGAGCAGCCGCACGCGGCGGTGGGTGCGGGCGAACCGGAAGATGCGCTGCACGAAGCTGGGGTCGTCGCGCCCCCACAGCGCCCACTCGCCGAAGACGAACGGCTTGCCCGGGAACTGGTCGTAGATGCGTTCGAGCGCGCCCCAGTTCGGGTTCTGGCCGTAGAAGTCGGTGCCGACCCAGTCGACGTAGCGCCCGCCGGGCCAGTAGCGCCGCGGCTGGTTCGCCGCGGTGTTCAGCGCCGTCGCGTTGTGCGGGACCCACATGAGCGCGACCGGCGCCCGCGCGAGCGGCCCTTCGCCGGAGCCCACCGCGGGCATCCCCAGCCGCGCGAGCCTCGCGTCGACCGCTTCCCGCGCGCCGCCGCGCAGGATCAGCGCGATGCGCCGCCACGCGCGCCGGAAGTCCCGCGTCGAGTGCCCGGGCCGCGCCCGCCCGCTCGCGTCGAAGGCGCAGTACGCGTTCCACGACCCGTTCATCTCCGCGAACAGCCGCAGGTACAGCGGCCTCCCCCGCTCGGCCACCCGCTGCCCGAACCGGACGACGAACGCGTCGCCGCGCCCCGCCGCGATCTGCGCCGGCGTGATCACCTCGCGCATCCCCGGCCCGCGGTTGGTCGAGAGGTGGAGCATGTCCGCTCGCCCGAGCGCCCAGTCGGCGCCGCCCCACACGGTGAAGAGCTGGAAGACGTCCGGCGCGCGTCCGGTCTCCCGGGCGAACGCAGCCGCCGAGCCGCCCGCGACCCCGTGCCACACCATCCCGCGCGGAGGCAGGAACGCGTCCCCGCTCGCCGGAGCGGCGGCGAGGAGCGTCACGACGGCGGCGATCAGGAACGAGCGAACCACGGCGGCACCCCGAGGTTCGACCGCGGGCACCCGGTCCTTGAGGAGCCGGAGAGGGGATTCGAACCCCTGGCCTGACGCTTACAAGGCGTCCGCTCTGACCAACTGAGCTACTCCGGCGGGCCGACGCAAGTCTAGGTCCGCCGACCGGCGCGTGGCCCGCACGGGTTCCTTAGCGTTCGCGGGCGTCGGTTCGCCGCAGGGGGCGGCCGGGGGAACGGGGGGAGACCATGCGCAAGATCGTCGCGCTCGCGAGCGTCGCCGTCGCGGGCGCCTGCCTGCTGCCGGCAAACGCGCCGGCGGCCGTCCAGAGCTGCGGCGCGCGGGCGTCCTGGAGCCTCTACATGACCGCCGACGGGCCGTTCGCGGACGTCGCGATCGATCGGTCGACGGCCTCCGGGCCGGCGTGCGGCGCGCTGCTGCCGGCGGCGGACCCGACGTACGAGCTCGAGGGCGTCTTCACCGTCGGGCTGCCGGACGCCGGCGCCGGCCAGGCGTTCACGCAGGACGGCAGCGAGTCGGGGACGTTCGCGTTCGGGGGCGAGTCGCTGCAGGCGACGCTCACGGGGACGACCGCGGGCGGCGCGCCGTTCGTCGCGGTCCACATGCCGGACGGCGGCTGCGGCCCGGCCTGCTACCGGACCCGTGTGAGCTGGATGACGAACTAGGAGCGGCCGACGCCGGAGAGGGCGGCCTCGAGGTCGCCGTGGCCGTTCGTCGACGCGACGTGCTCGTAGGAGGGCACGTCCGCGTCGGCGGGGGCGTTCAACCGGCGCTCGAGCTCGCCCAGCACGACGCCGAAGAGCAGGTGCCGCCACGTCGCCTGCGCGAACGCGCGCGGTGAGGCGAACAGCGGCGGGAAGTCGTCGCGGGCCGGGTGGACCGTGCTCACCAGCGCGGTGAGCGGCCACGTGGAGACGTGCTCGGCGAGCCCGGCCAGAGGACCGCGCGACCACGACGGCAGCTGGATCGAAGGCGCGACCGCCGAGTAGACCGCGCCGAACGCCGCCCCGTTCAACACGTGCAGCGCGGTGCCGATCGGCCGCCACGCCGGCCCGCGCGTCACGAGCTTGCCGAGCAGCTCGGCGTCGTCGTAGTCGACGCCGAACACGCGCTTGTCGAGCGGCTGCTGCGCCGCCCAGACGCCCGCGGCGACCGCGCCCGCGACGGCTCCCCGAACGGTCTGTCCACGATCGATCGCCATGGCCTGGTCGAGCACTGTAACGGGGCGCGCGCGCCCGGTGTAGAGATGGGTGTGACCGACTACGCCGCCCTCCACGAACGCGCCCGCACCAAGGGCGTCAACCCGGTGGTCTACTGGGTCGTCCGCGCGGTCCTGCAGCCGTTCTTCCGCGTCTACTTCCGGCTGAGCCGCATCGGCCGCGAGCACATCCCCGACGAAGGCCCGCTGCTGCTCGCCGCCAACCACCGCAGCTTCCTCGACCCGTTCGTCCTGGGCACGATGACCCGCCGCCCCGTCTACTACGTCGCGAAGAAGGAGCTGTTCTCGAACCGCCTGCAGGCATGGCTCCTCAACGCGCTCGGCGCGTTCCCCGTCGACCGCGGCGCGGCCGACCAGGAGATGCTCGACACCGCCCGCGCGATCCTCGAGCGCGGCGACGCCGTCCTGATCTTCCCCGAGGGCACGCGCATCCGCCCGGGCGGGCTCGGCGCGCCGAAGCGCGGCATCGGCCGCCTCGCGCTGGAGACCGGCGCGCCGGTCGTCCCGCTCGCGGTCATCGGCACCGAGGACGTCCGCAGGGGCTGGCGCATTCGGCCGCGGAAGATCACGATCCGCGCCGGCCGGCCGCTCACGTATCCCCAGGTCGACAAGCCGAGCCGCAACCTCGCGCAGGCCGTCACCGACCGCATCTGGCCGTGCGTCCAGCTGCAGTGGGAGTGGCTGGGCGGCGCGCCGCCGATCCGCACCGCCGCGATCGTCGGCAACGCGCCCGCGCTCGCCGAGGCGCTCGAGGCCGCCCGCATCGACCCGACCGGCCGGCCCGGCGAGGCCGACGTCGCGATCTTCGCCGGCCCCGGCGGCACCCCGCGCTTCGCCCGCCGCGGCACGACCGTCGCGACGATCCGCAACGACATGACCGTCTCGTGCGAGGACCGCGCGTTCGCCAAGACGCTCGAACGGGCGCTCAAGCAGGCGCAGCGGCCGCGCGACAGGGAGCGGGTCGCGGCGTAGGATCGCCATGGCGTGGCCGCGACGAAGCCCAAGCACGAGCTCGACCACGAGTTCTCCGAGCTCTACCGGGCCCACCTCCGCGACGTCTACTCCTACGCCTACTACCGCGTCGGCAACCACCACGACGCCGAGGACCTCACCACCCAGACGTTCCTGCAGGCCTACCGGCACTTCGAGCGCGCCCAGCGCGAGTCGCGCGGCCGGCCGCTGCGGCCGTGGCTCATCCGGATCGCCCACAACCTCGCGGCCAACCACTTCCGCGACCGCAGCCGCAAGCCGCAGACCAACATCGACGACACGACGGTCCTCAGCGCGGTGCACACGACCGAGGACCTCGTCGAGGGCCGCGACGAGCTCAAGCGGATCCTCGAGGGCGTCCAGCAGCTGCCGGGGGACCGCCGGGAGGCGCTGATCATGCGGTTCGCGCTGGGGATGGACAACCGCGAGATCGCGCGGGCGCTCGGCCGCTCCGACGGCGCCACCAAGGTGTTGATTCATCGGGCGATCAAGCAGCTGGAGGAGATCGTGAGCGCGACATGACCGAGTCGGCGACACCGGACTTCGAGTCGCTGCTGCGCCGCGCGCTCGCGCCGATCGAGCCGCCGACGGGGCTCTCGCAGCGGCTCGAGTCGAAGTTCGAGCAGATGACGGGCGCCGCCGCGGACGAGCTCGAGTCGTGGGAGCTCGAGGCGATCGCCGATCCGCGCAACTGGGCGCGGCTGGCGTACGCCGGCGGCGTCGTCGTCGCCGGGGCCGGCGCAGCCGGCGGCCTGATGCTCCTACGCGCGCGCGCGAAGGCCAAGCAGCAGGGCAACCCCGTCAAGCGGCTGCTGCGCCGCTGATCCGATCCCCGGCCGGCCGCGTAGCCACCGGCGAACATGGCACCCTTCCGCCGCCGGCAAGACTCCAGCGCGGGCCTCGACCGGCTCGCCGACGAGGATCTCATGGACCGCGTCCGCGACGGCGACGCCTCGGCCTTCAGCGTGGTCTACGACCGCCACAGCTCCGCCGCGTTCTCGCTCGCCTACCGGATGGTCGGCCGGCGCAACGTCGCCGAGGACGTCGTGCAGGAGGCGTTCCTCTCGCTGTGGCGCGCGGGCGGGCGCTACGACGCGACGCGCGGCAGCGTGCGGACGTGGGTGCTCGGCATCGTGCACAACCGCGCGATCGACGCGCTGCGCCGCGCCACGGTGCACGACTCGCGGCGCGCGAGCGACGAGGGGCTCGAGGAGCGCTTCGAGGCGCCGGAGCGCACCGACGCCGAGGCGGCGCGGCGCACCGAGGCCGGCGAGGTCCGGGCCGCGCTCGGCGTGCTGCCGCCCGACCAGCTGAAGGTCATCGAGCTGGCGTACTTCGGCGGGTTCACCCACTCCGAGATCGCGGAGATGCTGAACACGCCGCTCGGTACCGTGAAGGGCCGGATGCGACTCGGGCTGGAGAAGCTGCGCGGCGTGCTCGGCGAAGGGGCGGCGGAGGCGTGGACATGACGACCCACACCGACGGCTGCGGCTCCGACGTCGCGGCGTACGCGCTCGGCGCTCTCACCGAGGAGGAGACGCGGCGGTTCGAGGAGCACCTGCGGACGTGCGAGCTGTGCCGGACGGACCTCGCCGCGCTGCGGCCGGTCGTCGACGCGCTGCCAGCCGCCGCGGAGCCGCTGGAGCCGCCGCCCGCGCTCAAGGCGCGGATCATGGGCGTCGTCGAGGCCGAGGCGCGCGAGCGCGAGCGGGCCCGCCGGCCCGAGAAGCGCAGCCGCTTCGGCTTCCTGACCCTGCGCCCGCTGCCCGCGATGGCGGCGGCGTGCGCGCTCCTGCTCGCCGGCGCCGGGATCGGCGTCGTCGCGCTGAGCGGTGGCGGCGAGACCGTCGAGGGCGACTTCCTGCGCGCCGGCGGCAGCGTCGAGATGCGCATCTCCGACGACGGGCACGGGACGCTCAAGATCGAGGACATGGCCCAGGCGCCCCGCGGCCGGGTGTATCAGGTGTGGACGCAGCGCTTCGGCGAGGACCCGAGGCCGACGAACGCGCTCTTCACGGTCGACCAGGACGGCAGCGCGTCGGTCGACGTGCCGGGCGACGTCGAGGACGTCGACCAGGTGCTGGTGACCGACGAGCCGCCCGGCGGCAGCGCGAAGCCGAGCACCGCGCCGTATCTCGCGGTCCGCATCTCCTCTTGAGGCACCGCTGCTAGCTTCGCCTGCCGTGGCGACCTGCTACCGGCACCCATCGCGCGAGACCGGCGTCTCGTGCTCCAACTGCGGCCGCCCGATCTGCACCGACTGCATGACGCCCACGCCGGTCGGCATGCGCTGCCCGGAGTGCGCCAGGCAGAAGACGAAGGTCCGCACCGCGGCGACGATCAGCGGCGGCGAGCCCGTCGTCACCTACGCGCTGATCGCGATCAACGTCGCGGTGTTCTTCGCGCAGGTCGCCGTCGCGGGCAGCGGCCGCGCGACGAGCGGCAGCGTCTACGAGAAGGGCGTGCTGTTCGGCCCGCTGATCCAGGACGGCGAGTACTGGCGCATCGTCTCGAGCGGCTTCCTGCACAGCAGCCCGATCCACCTGATCCTCAACATGATCGTGCTGTGGTTCCTCGGGCAGGCGACGGAGCCGGTGTTCGGGCACGTCAAGTTCGCCGCGATCTACGTCGCGGCGCTGCTCGCGGGAGCGTTCGGGGCGCTGCTCGTCACGCCCGACAGCGCCACCGTCGGCGCCTCGGGCGCGGTGTACGGTCTGATGGGCGCGCTCGTGATCCTCTACCGCGACCGCGGCATCCCGATCACGCAGTCGCCGATCTTCGGCCTGCTCGTGATCAACCTGCTCTTCACGTTGTTCTATCCGAACATCTCGATCGGCGGGCACCTGGGCGGGCTCGCCGGCGGCGCGCTCGCCGCGCTGCTCGTGCTCCAGGCCGAGCGGCGCCGCTCGTCGCTGCTCGCCTTCGCGGGGTGCGCGGCCGTCGCGGTCGTCAGCGTGATCGGCGCCGTGGCCGCCGCGGCGCAGAGCGTCTAGAGCAGCTCCGCGTACAGGTCGGCGACGCCGTCGAGGAGCCGCTGCGGCGCGAACCGCTCCGCGACGTCGCGCGCGGCCGCGGCGCCGAGCCGGTCGGCGGTCTCGCGGTCGAGGGAGGAGAGCGCCGCGGCGAGCGCGGCGTGGTCGTCCGGCGGCACGAGGACGCCGGTATCGCCGTCGCGGAGGATCTCGGTGAGGCCGCCGTGGGCGGCGGCGACGACGCAGCACCCGGCGGCGGCGGCCTCGAGCGCGGCGTTCGGCAGCGGGTCCGGGTGGGTGGAGGGGACGACGACGGCGTCGGCCGCGCCGAGCACGACCCCCACGTCCTCGCGGAAGCCGAGGAACCGGACGCGGTCGGCGACGCCGAGCCGCGCCGCCAGCTCGCGCAGCTCGCGCTCGCGGCGCTCCTCGCCTGGCCACGGCGCGCCGCAGACCAGCGCGATCGCGTCGCGCAGCACCGGCTGCGCGACCGCGCGGATCAGCACGTCCTGGCCCTTCCACACCGACAGCCGGCCGAGAACGGCCACGACGCGCGCCCGCTCGGGCAGCTCGAGCGCGCGGCGGGCCTCGTCGCGCGGCGCGCGCTCGTGGCGCACCGCGAGCCCGTCGTGGACGACCCGCACGGGCGCCGGCGGGCCGCCGTCGAACTGCGCCGCCGTCGCCGCCGAGACGCACGGCAGGGCGTCGGCGGTGAGGAGCAGCCGCCGGTACGCCGGCCACCACCGCTCGAACCCGGCGTAGATCTCGCGGACGTGCCAGACGTGCCTGGCACCGGCGATCCGCGCCGCCGCCGCGCCGCCGAGCGTCACCGACGTGTTCGTGTGGACGATCGCGACGCCGCGCGTGCGGGCGAGCCGCCCCAGCCCGCCCGCGTCGGCCGCGAACGCCGCCGCGACCCGCGCCATCCCGCTCGGCGACATCAGCGACCGCCGCATCACCGCGAGCGGCCGCACGTGGACCTCGACGCCCGCCGCCTCCAGGTCGGCGCGCAGCGGCCCGTCCTCGGCGAGCACGACGATCGGCTCGAAGCGGCCGCGGTCGAGGCCGGTCGCGAGCAGCTGCAGCTGGCGGTCGGCGCCGTAGCGGCCCGCGCTGGAGTGCAGGAAGAGGATCCGCGTGGGGTGGCCGGCCGCGCCGCTCGGGCCGGCCGCGGCGGCGGAGGCGAGCGCCGGCGTCAGACGTCCACCACGAGCGCGGGGCTCGGCGCCTCCGGTACGAGGCCCGGGTGCAGCACGTGCGCGAGCGTCTCGAGGCCGTCGACGAGCCGGGGGCCGGGGCGCGAGAACGTCGCGGCCGCGTCGACGGCGACGACCTGACCGGCGCCGACCGAGCGCAGCTCCTCGGCGTGCAGCAGCGCCTCCTCGTGCGCGCGCTCGGCGTCGTAGCCGCACGGCATCGCGATCACGACGTCGGGCTCGGCGGCCTTCACGGCCTCCCACGTCGTCTGCTCGGAGTGCTCGCCGGCGAAGCCGAGCACGTCGATCCCGCCGGCCATCTCGATCAGCTGCGGGGTCCAGTGCCCGGCGACGAACACCGGGTCGAACCACTCGATCGCGGCGACCCGCGGACGGCGCGCCACGCCCGCCACCGCCTCCTCCACCGCGGCCACGCGCCGCGACGTCCGCGCCACCAGCGCGACGCCGGCGGTCTTCGCGTCGGTCGCGTGCGCGATGGTCCGCACGTCGGCCAGCGTCTCGCCGTACGTCTTCGGGTCCAGCGACACGACCTTCGGCGCCGGCTCCATCCGCTCGGCCAGCGCGCGCACGTCCTCGTACGAGACCGCGCACACCGGGCAGAGCGCCTGGGTCACGATCAGGTCGGGCTCGAGCTCGCGCAGCGCGTCCTCGTCCAGCGCGTAGATCGCGTCGCCGCCCTCGGTGAACGACCGCACCGCGGCGTCGATCTCCGCGGAGGACAACCCCGCGGGTAGCCTGTCGCGCGTGACGTGGCGTCGCGCCCGGGCGTCGGCCGGGTGGTCGCACTCGTGGGTGACGCCGACGACCTGGTCGCCGAGGCCGAGCGCGAACAAGAGCTCGGTCGCGTGCGGCACGAGGGACACGATCCGCATCGGGGGAGAGGATATGAGCGAGTGGCAGGAGGAAGGGCAGGAGCTCGTCCGCGAGTACCAGTTCGCCGACTTCGCGGAGGCGCTTCGGTTCGTGAACAGGGTGGGGGAGGTCGCCGAGGAGGCCAACCACCATCCCGACATCCTCATCCACGGCTGGAACAAGGTCCGTCTCAGCCTGTCGACGCACTCGGAGGGCCGCATCACCGACGCCGACCACGCCATGGCCGCGCGCATCGACGGCATCGGGGGCTGACGCTACCCTTCGCCGCGAGCCTGTCGATGAACGACGACCTCCCTCGAAGTCGCGGCGAACAGCGCCGCGGCCGCACTGACGCCGCTTGACCGCGCTCTTCCTGATCGCGGTCGTCCTGCTCGTCTTCGCCAACGGGTTCTTCGTCGCGGCCGAGTTCGCGCTCGTGCGCACGCGCCGCTCGACGGTCGAGGAGCTGGCGCGGGAGGGCCGCCGGGGCGCCGCGACCGCGGCGCGGCTCATGGAGGACCTCAGCCAGTACCTGTCGGCCTGCCAGCTCGGGATCACGCTGGCGTCGCTGGGCATCGGCTTCCTGGGCGAGCCCGCGATCGCGGACCTCATCGAGCCGCTGTTCGGCGACGTCTCGCACGACGTCGCGCTCGGCATCTCGCTCGCGCTCGCCTACCTCATCACGACCTCGCTGCACATCACCGCCGGCGAGCAGATCCCCAAGATCTACGCGATCGTCCGGCCCGAGCAGATCGCGCTGCGCGTCGCGCGGCCGCTGTACCTCTTCGAGCGGGCGATGCGGCCGTTCATCTCGCTGCTGAACGGCGCGTCGAACTGGGTGCTGCACCGGTTCTTCCGCATCGACGCGGACACGGGGATGGACGAGGGGTCGACGCCGAAGGAGCTGCGGGCGCTGATCGCCCAGGCCCAGGCGGGCGGGAACCTCGACCCCGGCGAGGCGGGGATGCTCTCGGGCGTCTTCCATCTGCACGAGCAGGAGGCGCGCAACGTGATGACGCCGATCCCCGCGGTGGTGACGGTCGACGTCTCAGAGGACGTCGAGACCGCGCTGCGGCGCGCGATCTCCTCCGGCCACACCCGGCTGCTCGTCACCGAGGACGAGAACAAGGACCGCGTGCGCGGGATCGTCCACGCCAACTCGCTCGCGCGCCTGCTCATGACCGAGGGCGGGGAGGCGTCGTTCGACGGATCCGTGCGCGACGCGCCCATCGTGCCCGAGACCAAGCCCCTCGACGACCTGCTCGCCGACCTGCAGCGCACGCGCTCGTCGATGGCGGTCGTGATCGACGAGTACGGCCGGGTCGCGGGCATCGTCACCGTCGAGGACATCATCGAGGAGGTCGTCGGCGAGATCGACGACGAGACCGACCCGACCGGGGGCGAGATCCGCCAGCTCGCCAACGGCGACTGGTACGTCCGCGGGCACGTCGCGGTCACCGACCTCATGGACTACGGCCTCTCGCTGCCGGTCGACAGCGACGCCTACAACTCGGTCGGCGGCTTCGTGTTCGCGCAGCTCGGCCGGCTGCCGCGCCGCGGCGACACGGTCCAGGCCGACGGCTACTCGATCCGCGTCGAGTCGGTGCGGGAGAACCGCGTCGAGGCCGTGCGGATCCGGGACCGGCGCGTGGTCGGGGCGTAGACGACGAATTTGGCGCAAGTTCCTTCGTGAACCGACGTTGAAGCGGTTGTCTCGCCCGTGGGACGGCGAGGCCAACATCGAGCGCCAGGCTGAGACGCCCAAGGCGCCGACAACAGAGCAGGTGGATCGGGGTGGGTCCACCGACAGGCAGACAGACGACCGGCCCGCGTCGCGGGCCGGTCGTCTGCTTCTGGGAGGAGGTGCGGTTGCGAAAGCTCTACACCCGCACCGCCGATGTTCCCCGCGATCCTGAATCGGGCCTAAAGACGTTCAGGCGCCGTACGCGAAGAAACCTCGGCCGCTCTTGCGCCCGATGTGCCCCGCCTCGGCCAGCTCGCGCACGCGGGCGGGAACCTCGGCCCCGATCGCCTCGCCGATCGCGATGGCGACGTCGAGGCCGACGAGGTCCAGCAGCGCCAGCGGGCCCATCGGGTGGCCGGCGCCGAGCCGCATGCACGTGTCGACCGCGTCGGCGGCGAGCCCGGTCTCCTCCTGGAGCCGCACGGCACTGAAGAGGTAGGGGAAGAGCAGGCGGTTCACGACGAAGCCCGGCACGTCGGGGACCTCCACCGCGGTCTTGCCGAGGTGCTCGCACAGCGCACGGGCGCGGGCGCGCGTCTCCTCGGTCGCCGCGTCGGGGAACGCGAGCTCGACCAGCTCCATCTTGTGCACGGGGTTGAAGACGTGGAGCCCGACGAACCGCTCGGGCCGCCCGCTCGCCGCCGCCAGCTCGTTGACGCTGAGCGACGACGTCGTCGTGCACAGCAGCGCGCCGTCGAGCGGCGGCAGCAGCCCGTACAGCTCCCGCTTCGCCTCCAGATCCTCGGCGATCGCCTCGACCACCACGTCCGAGCCGTCGAGGGCCGCAAGGTCCGTCGTGACCTCGACGTCGTCGGGGGCGCGCTCGGCCGCCCGCTCCGCGGACTCCTCCGACCGCGCCCACATGACCACGTCGCCGTGCTCGGCCGCCACACGGGCGATGCCGCACGCGATCGCGCCGCCTCCGACTATGCCGAGCCGCTCCGCCACGGCGGCGCAGACTACATTTCATGACGCAGGCGTCAGTCATCGAGAGGAACTTCATGAGCCAGCAGGGTCGAGAGGTCGTCATCGTCGAGGCCGTCCGCACGCCTATCGGGCGCGGGCATCCGGAGAAGGGCTACTACAAGGACACGCACCCGAACGATCTGCTCGGCAAGTGCTACACCGAGCTGCTGGAGCGCTCCGGGGTTGACGCGTCGGAAGTCGAAGATGTCATCGCCGGCTGCGTCCAGCAGTTCGGCGAGCAGGCGTTCAACATCGCGCGCAACGCGTGGCTGCAGGAGGGGCTGCCGATCGAGGCGGCCGCGACGACCGTCGACCGCCAGTGCGGCTCGGCGCAGCAGGCCGTGAACTTCGGCGCGGCGCTCATCGCCTCCGGCGTCCACGACGTCGTGATCGGCTCGGGTGTCGAGCACATGGGCCACATCCCGTTCTCCGCGGGCATGGAGACGCAGCAGAAGTACGGCGCGGCCTTCACGAAGAAGCTCATGGAGAAGCACAACATCGTCGGCCAGGGCCTCGGCGCGGAGATGATCGCCGACCAGTGGGAGATCCCGCGCTCCGAGCTCGACGAGCTCGCCGTCCGGTCGCACCGCCTCGCCCACCAGGCGACGGAGGAGGGCCGGTTCGAGCGCGAGATCGTCCCCTTCCAGGTCAACGGCGACACGTACGTCACCGACCAGGGCATCCGGCCCGACACCAACCTCGAGAAGCTCTCGACGCTGAAGCCGGCCTTCAAGCCGGACGGGAAGATCACCGCGGGCAACTCGTCGCAGATCTCCGACGGCGCCGCCGCCGTCCTGCTCATGTCGCGCGAGAAGGCCGACGCGCTCGGGCTCGAGGCTCGCGCGCGGATCTTCGATCAGACGACGGTCGGCTGCGACCCGGTGAAGATGCTCGAGGGCCCGATCCCCGCGACGCGGAAGCTCCTGGACCGCAACGGGATGAAGATGGACGACATCGACCTCGTCGAGATCAACGAGGCGTTCGCCCCCGTCGTCGCCGCCTGGCGCCGCGAGCTCGACCCGGACATGGACCGCGTGAACGTCAACGGCGGCGCCATGGCCCTCGGCCATCCGCTCGGCTCGACCGGCGCGCGGCTCATCACGACCCTCCTGCACGAGCTCGAGCGCTCGGACAAGGAGGTCGGCCTGGTCACGATGTGCTGCGGCGGCGGCCTCGGGACCGGCACCATCATCCAGCGGGTCTGACCCCCGCCGGGCGCGTCCCCGACCTCCTGTCGCCTGAGCAGCTCGCTCACGGCGGCAGGGGTGGTCGGGCGGGCGTAGTGGTAGCCCTCGCCGAGAGAACTACCTCAACGAGCCGGGCAGAGTTCCAGATGACGTGAACGACTGGCGCACCTTCTTTCGCATCTCGCCGGCCTTCGACCGCGGCGTGCTGCACGTCCGGCCACGGGGGCGCTCCGGCGGCGGGAAGGTGCTCCGGTTCGTCCAGGAGTCGGGCCGGAAGCGGGCCGACGTCCTCAGCACGTCGTCGGCGGGGATGCTGATCTCGCCCCGCGTGGCCGCGGTCCTCGAGGGGCGGAGCGGGTTCGCGCCGGTCGCCGCGCGCATCGTGCTGCGCGACGGCGCCGTGGACGAGTCCTACGTCGCGCTCGACGTCGCCGGCCGCTCGGGCCCGGTCGACCGCGCGCTCAGCGAGCCGACGACCCTCCCGGCGATGACCCCGGCGGGACAGCCGTCGCCGGGCCTCCGCGGCCTGCGCTTCGACCCGTCGACGTGGGACGGCTCCGAGGTCTTCCGGCCGGCGGAGACCGAGCTGACGTTCGTCACCGCGCCGGTCGCGGAGGCGCTCGTGGCCGCGGGCCTCTCGAACCTGCTCGTCGAGCCGATCGACGAGATCCAGTTCGCCGACGTGTGAGCTACCGCCGGGCCGCGCGGATGCGCCGCAGCGTGCGCAGCGGGGTGCGGACCGTGAAGAACCCGTCGCCCGACCGCGCGGACACGACCGCCCGGAAGCGCCCGCCGCGCTTGGTGCGGAACACCATGCGGTACCGGCCGCGCCGGGCGATGGTGCCGCGCGCGAGGAGCGCGTGCCCGTTGCGGACGAGCCGGATGTTCACCCGGGCGCCCGACGGAGCGCGGCCGAAGATCGTGAACTGCCGCGTCCGGCGGACCCGCCGCACGCGCAGCCGGATGGTCAGCCGCCCGGGGCGCCCGGCGCGGGCGCGCCCGGCGATCGGCGCCACGCCCACGGGGCCGGGCGCGGCCGCGGGGGGCTCGCTCGTGTCCCCGCCGCTCGGCTCCGGCGGCCGTGCCGGCACCGCGAACGACGACGCCGTGCGCTCGGCGACGGTGCCGGCGTCGACCGGGAACGGCGCCTCGATCAGGTACTCGCGCAGCTTCAGCGAGCGCTTGCCCTCCAGGTCGTTCGCGCGCGGCGCGGGCAGGAACGGAAGGTCGATGCTCGCGGGCCCGACGGTGACCTCGGCGTCGGACGGCTGGTGGTCGAACCACTCCGCGTTCGAGTCGGTGAGGAGCACCCCGATGCGGTGGCCCGCCTCGAAGCGCCAGTCCTCGGCGTACAGCTCGAACACGTGGCGGCCGTTGCCGGGGATGAGGTACGCGCCGCGGCTCACGAGCGTCGCTTGCTGGTCGGGCGAGACGTCGTAGACGTCGGCCACGAGGTTCGCGTCCGCGTCGCTGGTCGTCGCCACGAGGTCGATCACGGGCGCGCCGGCCATGTGCACCGTGTGCCCGAGCGGCGGCGAGAACGTCCACAGCCCGTCCCCGGAGTCCTCGGTGCCGGTGCCGTTGTTCCCGCCGTCGTCGACGTAGCTGCCCCCGATGAGGGCCGACCGCAGCTTGACCGCGTCGGCCGGCGGCCACTGCTGCTCGGAGCGGTAGCCGCCGTCGTTGGACTGCACGACGATCTTCGGGTCCAGGTGGGTCGGCGCCTCGGCGGGCGGAAGGCCCTTGACGTGGCGGTCGAAGAACCGGGCGGCCTCCTGGGCGAAGCCGGCGCGGCCGATGAGGTGCTTCCCCGCGAACTCCTCGTCGCCGTCCTCGGCGCCCCGGTCCGTGCCGCGCACGTGGTCCCACTGGCCGAACAGGCCGCGGTTCTCGGTGCCGGCGAGGTTGTTCCACAGCGCCCAGACGTGGTCGGGCTTCGTGTTGTCCTCCAGGAAGCCGGCCATCATGAAGGTCGGGGTCGTGTTGCCCTTCACCGCGTCGACGAGGTTGCGCGGCTTCCAGAAGTCCGAGTTCGGGTCCGGGTTCTGCTGGTCGGCGACGTTCGCCTCGTAGCAGGCCGGGTCCTTCGGGAGCGACGAGTACTGGTACTGCGGGTCGTCGAGCGGGTGGCCGGGCTGCGCGTCGATGACCTGGAACAGGGCGGGCGTGCTGAGGCGGTTCGAGAACGGCACGCGGTTCATGTAGAGGTAGCGGTAGCCGTCGACGACGGGCTCCTGGGAGACGACGGCGGCGAGCCCCTCGGGGCGCTGCGCGAGCGCCATCAGGCCCGTCCAGCCGTCGTACGACTTGCCGTACAGGCCGACGCGGCCGTTGGACCACTCCTGCCGGGCGGCCCACTCGACCGCCTCCTTGACGTCCGCCTGCTCGCCCGGCCCGCCCCAGTCGTTGCAGCCGTCGCTGCCGCCCGTGCCGCGGAGGTCGACGATCACGTAGGTGTAGCCGCGCTCCATCAGCTTCGCCTCCTCGACGAAGTCGTTGAAGCGCGAGGACGGCCGCTCGGCCGGATCCGGGTCCAGCGGGCCGCCGGAGTGGTTCGTGTACGGGCTGACGACCATGATCACCGGCGTCTTGACGTCGTCGGCCATCCCCTCCGGGCGCATGATGTCCGCGTGGAGGGTGGGGCCGCCGTCGGAGCGCTCCTCGGTGTCGATGTAGTCCTCGGTCCACACGGAGCCCTCGGGCTCCGCCGCCGCGGCGACCGCGGGCAGGGCGAGGACGAGCAGGACGGCGAGGAGCAGTGCGCGGCGCATACCGGCACCAACGCACCGGGAGCCGATGTCTTGCGGGCTTCAGCCCCAGCGGAAGCCGCGCTCGTGGGCCTGCGGCGGCAGCGGGCTCGTCGGGATCCCGGGCGGCGGGTCGGGCGAGTGGAAGCCGCTGGGTGAGACGTCGTTCGGCGTGTCGGGGTGGTAGATCGAGGCGAGCAGCTGGATCTGGCCGCGGCCCGGGCCGAGCTCGAACTGCCCGCCGCCGTACATGCCGATGTCGTGCTCGTCGCAGTAGGCGTAGGTGGCGAACAGCTCCTTCAGCGAGCCGACGCGGGACGGCTTCACGTTCACCATTCGCGGGGGGAACGGGAGCGCCTCGATGTCGGCGATGCCGTGGATCGGGGCGTCCCAGGTGATGCGGTCGCGGTGGGGCCTCAGGTACTCCTGGACGTCGTCGTCGAGATGCGGGTCCTCGATCCACGCCTCCGGGAACGGCTCGACGACGCGGCGGTAGAGGGCGACGTCCGGCGGGTTGTCGACGACCGTGCCCTTGTAGTGGCCCTTGAAGTCGAAGGAGTCGACGGCGCCTGTCTGTTTGAGCGCCGCCACCAGCTCGTCGGTCCAGGACGCGGTCGGGTCGAGCTTGAACCGCAGGCCGGGGTAGCGCGCGAGGCGGCTCGTGACCGGGTCGAGCGACGGCGGCTCGCCGAGGCGCAGGGAGACGACGTACGTGAGCGGCCTCGGCTCGCGGCCGACCTGCTCGTGCAGGGACGTGCCGGCCTGGCGCAGCGCGAGGTCGAGCGCCGCGGACTCGTAGGCGTAGCGGCGGTAGAGGCGGCTGACGTCGCGCTCCGGCGGCTTGCCGGGGAAGAGGTCGAGGCCCGCGAGGTGGTTCGAGAAGCCCTCGAGCGTCCAGTGGCCGGTGAGCGGCAGGATCGGCCCGGCGTCCTGCGCGGCGTCGTGGTCGACCGCGTCGTAGACGACGTCCTCGCCGATGCCCTCCTCGCCGGCGCCCCACATCCGGATCACGGTCGAGACGCGGTTGAAGTGGCTCGAGACGTCCTCCTCCAGCCGCTCCAGCGCGTAGTCGTCGATCCGCACCTCGAGGTCCTTCACGCGGTCCCAGTCGGTCATGGCGATGAACCTATCGCGGCCTCTCTTGACCAACGGTCGACAAGCCCGCTACACTGTCTACCGATGGTCAACAAGGAGAGGAGAACCATGCCCGCCGAAGCGACCCGTAACAAGACCTTCCTGCTCGCCGCGCCGGAGGAACGGGTGCTGAAGTCGCTCGCGGCGCGGCTGCCCGCGCGCGTGCTGCCCGACCACCTGACCGCGCTCGGCGTCCTCGCCGCGCTGGGGATCGCGGGGGCGTACCTGCTCTCGAACGACCATCCGGCGCTGCTGTGGGCGGCGAGCGCGCTGCTCGTCGTGCACTGGCTCGGCGACTCGCTCGACGGGACGCTCGCGCGGTTCCGCCGCATCGAGCGCCCGACGTACGGCTACTACCTCGATCATCTCGTCGACGCGTTCGCGACCGCGATCATCTGCATCGGGCTCGGCCTCTCGCCGCACATGCTCCTGGCGACCGGCCTGGCGATCGCGGTGGCCTACCTGCTGCTGTCGATCAACACCTACCTCGAGACCTCGGCATTCGGCCGCTTCGACCTCGGCTACGGGCGCGTCGGCCCGACCGAGATCCGCATCGTGCTCATCGGGCTGAACACCGCGCTCGCCCTCGGGGCCGGGCTCGGCGGCGAGGTGGCGGGCCTCGACGTCACGATCCTCGACGTGATCGGCCTCGGCTGCGCGACGGTGATGGTGCTCGCGCTCGCCGCGCGCGCGGCGAAGAACCTCAGGGTCCTCGCGGCACGCGAGCCGGCGGGGAAGGTGCGCGACACGACCCCGGCGGCCGCCTGATGGACTGGGCCGTCGCGATCCCGATGCTCGCCGGGTTCGGGCTCGGCTGCGCCTTCGTCGGCTGGCTGGCGAAGGCGTGGACGGGATCGGTCCTCGCGGGCGTCTTCGCGGGGCTGGTCGCGGCGGCGGCCGGCGCGCTCCACACGATGTACGCGCTCGTCACCGCGCTCGGCGAGTACGAGGAGGACCCCAGCGGCTACGAGCGGCTGGTGGACGACGCCTACGTGCCGCTGCTGATCGGCTACATGCTCGCGCCGGCGATCGTCGTCGCCGGCGTCGTGTGGGCGTGGCGGCGGCTCAGGCGCACACGCGGCCTCGCACCTCGCCGACCGCCGGAGCGCTGATCACGACCTCGTCGCCGTCGGCGAGCCAGCGCTCGCCGCGGTAGCGCTCGAGCAGGCAGCCGAGGGACCCCTCGTCGGGGCCCGAGATCGTGCCCGTCCCGAACAGGTCGCCGGCGGTCAGCGCGGCGCCGTTGACGGTGGCGTGCGCGAGCATCTGCGCGGGCGTCCAGTAGAGGTGGCTCGCGTTCGTCCGCGTGACCTCCTCGCCGTTGATCGTGACGGTGAGCTCGAGGTCGAGCGCCCACGCGTCGCTCGCGCGCAGGTACGGCAGGGGCTCGGGCTCCTGGGCGCGCGGCGGGATGCGCGGGAGCGCGTCGGGCGGCACGATCCAGGGCGAGATCGACGTCATGAACGACTTGCCCAGGAACGGGCCGAGCGGGGTGGACTCGAACGCCTGGACGTCGCGCGCGCTCCAGTCGTTGAGCAGCACGAAGCCGAAGATGCGCGGCACGGCGTCGTCGACGCCGATGCTCTCGCCGACGCGCGTCGACGGGCCGCAGACGAACCCGAGCTCGCACTCGAAGTCGAGCGCGCGGGTGGCGGTCAGCTCGGTGCGGCCGTCGCCGAGCGGGACCTGGCCGCGCGGCCGCCGCACCTCGGTCCCGCTGACGACCACCGTCGAGGACCGGCCGTGGTAGCCGATCGGCAGGTGGCGCCAGTTGGGCGGCAGCGGGTCGCCGTCGTGGCGGAAGAGGCGCCCGACGTTCGTCGCGTGCTCGAGCGACGCGTAGAAGTCGACGTAGTCGGTGACCCGCACCGGCATCTGCGCCTCGACCGAGTCGCACGGGATCCGCGCGGCGGCGGGCGCGTCCTCCGCCGCCAGCCGCAGTTCGCGCCAGGCGCGCGGCCCCAGCTCGATCAGCGCGTTGAGCCGCTGGCCCGCGACCGCGTCGGCGAGCCGCCCCTCGGGCGCGACCTCGCGCAGCAGCACGGCCTCGTCGCCGATCCGCGCGGCCGGCTGCGGCGCCTCGCCGGGCGCCCGCACGACGCCCCATGCGAACGCCCGCTCGCCCGCCTCCGGCGCCCGGCCGCGGCCCTCCTCCGGCCGCTCAGACAGCGGCTTCGGCGCGGCCCCCCGCGCGGTCGGGGTTCCAGCTGTACGCGTAGCTCGGGTCGTCGAGGTCGCGGGCGAGCGTCGTGAGCCGCAGCGGCCGGAACGTGTCGCACATCACCGCGAGCTCGTTCGTCTCCTTCATCCCGAGCGACTTCTCGACGGCGCCCGGCTGCGGCCCGTGCGGCAGGCCGCTCGGATGCAGGGTGATCGAGCCGATGTCGACGCCCTTGCGCGCGGCGTAGTCGCCGTCCGCGTAGAACATGACCTCCTCGGACTGGAGGTTCGAGTGGTGGTAGGGCAGCGGCACGGCGAGCGGGTCCCAGTCCAGCAGCCGCGGGCAGAACGAGCAGATCACGAAGTTCTGGCCCTGGAAGGTCTGGTGCGCCGGCGGCGGCTGGTGCAGGCGCCCGGCCTTGGGCTCGAAGTCGTGGATGTTGAACGTGTACGGGTACACGTAGCCGTCCCACCCGACGACGTCGAGCGGGTGGTAGTCGAGGACGTAGCGCTGCAGCCCGCCGCGCACCCTGACGACGACCTCGAACTCGCCGGTCTCGGTGTGCGTCACGAGCTCGGCGGGCGGGTGGAAGTCGCGCTGGCTGAACGGCGCGTGCTCGAGCAGCTGCCCGTACCGGTTGCGATACCGGTTCGGGGTCTCGATCTCCCCGGGCGTGTAGAACGTCAGCCAGCTCTGCGGGCCGTCGTCCATCCGGAAGCGGTAGGTCGTCCCGCGCGGGATGACGATGTAGTCGTGCCGCGCGTAGCGCAGGGTCCCGAACGTCGTCTCGACGGTGCCGGAGCCCTCCTGCACGAAGAAGACCTCGTCGCCCTCGCCGCAGCGGTAGAACGCGTCGAGGTCCTCGACCGGCTTGCAGATCCCGATCTCGACGTCGTTGTTGAACATCAGGACCTTGCGGCCGCTGACCCAGTCGCCCTCCGGCTCGACGTGCTGGGTGTGGGTCAGCCGGTGGACGTGCGTCTCCGGGACCCACTCCTCGATCCGCAGCGGCGTGAACTCCCCGACGTCGGTGATGCGGCACGGCGACTCGAGGTGCAGCAGGATCGACTCGTTCCCGCTGAAGCCCTCGTAGCCCATGACCTCCTCGGTCAGCAGGCGGCCGTCGTCGCCCCGGACCTGCGTGTGCCGCTTGGGCGGCACCTCGCCCATCTGCACGTAGCGCATCAGAGATTCCCCCTCGCGGCCTGCTCGCGCTCGATGGCCTCGAACAGGGCCTTGAAGTTGCCCTCGCCGAAGCCGCGCGCGCCGTGGCGCTCGATGATCTCGAAGAAGATCGTCGGGCGGTCGCCGAGCGGCTTGGTGAAGATCTGCAGCAGGTAGCCCTCGTCGTCGCGGTCGACCAGGATGCCGAGCCGCTTGAGGTCCTCGAGGTCCTCGTCGATCTCCCCGACGCGACCGGGGACCTCCTCGTAGTACGTCTCGGGCGTCTTCAGGAACTTCACGCCGCGCTTCGTGAGCTCCGCGACGACGCCCACGATGTCGCGGGTCGCCAGCGCGATGTGCTGCGCGCCGGCGCCCTCGTAGAACTCCAGGTACTCGTCGATCTGCGACTTGCGCTTGCCCTCGGCCGGCTCATTGATCGGGAACTTCACGCGGCCGTTCCCGTTCGTGACGACCTTCGACATCAGCGCGCTGTACTCGGTGCTGATCGCCTCGTCGGAGAAGTGGATCATCTCGGTCATCCCGAAGACGTCCTCGTAGTAGGACACCCACTGCTCCATCGCGCCGAGCTCGACGTTGCCGACGATGTGGTCGATGGCGACGAGCATCTCGTTCTCGGGCTCGTGCTCGACGTCGGCGAACCCGGGGAGGAACGTGCCCTCGTACTCCGAGCGGTCGACGAAGCGGTGGACGGTGTCGCCGTACGTCGCGATGTCGGCGAACCGGACGACGCCGTGCTCGTCGCGCTCCTCCCACGGCTCGCGCAGGCCGGTCGCTCCTCGCGACGTCGCCACCTCGTACGCGCGTGCCACGTCCGGCACGCCGAGGGCGATCACCTTCACGCCGTCGCCGTGCCTGCGGTGGTGCTCCGCGAGGTCGGTCTTCGAGGTGAGCGTGCCGGTCAGGACGAGGCGGACGCGGCCCTGCCGCAGCACGTGGCTGGTGCGGTCGCGGCTGCCGGTCTCCAGCCCGCGGTAGGCGACCTCCGTGAAGCCGAAGGCGCGCGTGAAGTAGTACGCCGCCTGGGCCGCGTTGCCGACCCAGAGCTCGACGTGGTCGATGCCGTGCAGCGGCATCTGGTCGTCGGCGCGCTGCGGCGGCGTGAGCGTGTCGGTCCGTGCGTCAGGCGAGAACGTGCTCACGGCGCATCTCCTCGATCGATTCGTCGGTGCAGGTGGCGAAGAACCCGCCGACCACCTCGCGCACCTCGTCCATGGACTCGGCGAGGTAGAGGACGGGCTGGTAGTGCGTGATGTCGTAGTCCGCCGTGCCCATCTCGGCGAGGTTGAGCGGGCGGTGCTCCATGTCGCGGAACTCGTCGATCTCGCCGTAGGAGGAGAGGATCCCCGCGCCGTACGCGCGGATCTCGCCCTCCTCGTGGACGATCCCGAACTCGACGCTGAACCAGAAGACCTTGGAGAGGAACTTCAGGTTCTCGTCGTCGCGCAGGCGGTGGGTCGCCTCGCCGGTGAGGCGGTGCAGCTCGGAGAAGGTGTCGGTGGCCAGCAGGTGGCCGTGGCCGATGACCTCGTGGATGATGTCCGGCTCCGGCGTGTAGAGGGGCTGCGCCGGGTGGCGGACGTACTGCGTCGAGTGGAAGACCCGCTCGGACAGCGAGCCGTAGAACTCGCGCAGCGGGACGAGGCCGGGGGCGGGGATGTAGCGAAAGCCGGTCAGCGGCTCGAGGTGCTCGGAGACCTCGTCGAGGCTCGGGACGTACTCGGTGGGCAGGTCGAGCCGGTCGAGCGCCTCGACGTACTCGCGGATCGCGAGCTTCTCGTGCTTGGGGCGCAGCTCGCGGCAGACCGTGCGCCAGACCTCGTGCTCCTCGTCGGTGTAGCCGACGTCGGGCGCGGGCTCGCCGGGCTTCCAGTTCAGCGCGTGGCGGGCGATGTCGTTGCGCCGGGCGCGGTACGCCTCGTCCGCGAAGCCGGGGTGGTCGGGGGCGAGGTGGACCTTGACCTCGCCGTCGTCGGACGTCGTGACTGGTGAGTAGAGCTGGCCTTCTTCGAACATGCGCGTGCCTCCTCCGCCCAGTGTCGTACTCCTCCGGACGGAAAACTGCAAGTCTGGTCTGTTCCGTCGCACATTCTGCGCACTTCGAGGCAGTGTTGTGACACTATTGCTGTACAAAATGACCATCGATGACCTGGACGCACGCCTCATCGCCGAGATGCGGGAGAACCCCCGGGTCGGCCTGCTCGAGATCGCGCGGCGGCTCGGGGTCGCGCGCGGGACCGTCCAGGCGCGGCTCACGAAGCTCGAGGCGCGCGGTGTCATCACCGGCTACGGGCCGGAGGTGGATCCGGCCGCGATGGGCTACGGCATCCAGGCCTTCGTGCTGCTCGAGCTCACGCAGGGCCGTCTCGCGGAGGCGACGCGCGTGCTCGAGAGCGTCCCCGAGGTCGTCGAGGCCGACGCGATCAGCGGCCCGCAGGACCTCCTCTGCCGTCTCGTCGCGCGCGACACCGAGCACTTGCAGGAGGTCGTCAACCGGATCCTCGCCACCACGGCGATCCGGCGGTCCACGTCCTACATCGTCCTCTCGCAGCAGGTCAAGCCGCGGACGGGCCCGCTCGTCGCCGCTGCGGGCGCGCTCGCGGCGGAGTGACGCGCCGCCGGCGCGAGGTCACGCCGCGAGCCGGCCGGGGCTGCCGGGATCGTGCGCCGGGACGTAGATCGCGTCGCGGTCGTCGACGAACGCGCGCGTCTTCGCCACGGTCTCCGCCGCGACGTCCGGGATCGGCGTGACGCCGTCGACCGCGCCCTCGCGCAGCAGCTCCAGGCTGTACGTCAGGTCGCCGGCGACGAACACCGTCCGTGAGCCGTCCTCGACCACCACGCTCTGGTGGTTCGGCGTGTGGCCGGGCGTCGGCGTCACGCGGACGCCGTCGGCGACGACGTGCTCGCCCTCGACGAGCGTCGGCTTCAGCCAGTCCGGGAGATGCTGGGGGAGGTAGCCGGCGAGCTGCGCGCCGCGGCCGGTCGCCGCCTGCCACTCGCCGCGCGCGATGACGAACTCCGCGCGCGGGAAGTGCGGGATGCCGCCGGCGTGGTCGCCGTGGAGGTGGGTCATCACGACGGTCCGGACGTCGTCGGGTTCGATCCCGCGCGCGCGGAGCTGCGGGCCGATCTCGTCCTCCGGCTTCACGTCGAACTTCACGCCGAGCCGCCAGTACGGCTGCCAGCGCGGGAACCACCCGGGCTGCCCGGTGCCCGCCGACTCGCCGGTGTCGACGAGGATCAGGCCGTCCGGGTGCTCGATCAGGAACGCGAGGATCGGGAGCGGCTCGGTCCAGTTGCGGTCGAGCATCGTCCGGAACGCGCGGGTGCGGCCGCCGCCGACCCCGCGCAGCTGGCGGCCCGTGACGGTGACCTTCCCGGTCTCGATGGCGTGGACGCGCATGCGCGGACGCTACACGGGGAGGGGCGGATCCGTCCGGGCGCGGACCTACCGTCCCTCGGCCCATGTCGGCGGTGGAGCAGAGAGAAAGCGGAACGGTCGCGGTCGCCGGCGTCAGCGAGTACGCGGCGCGGATCGGCCGCGCTCTGCGCCAGGTCGGCGGTGGAGTCGTCGAGGGGGAGGTGCAGAAGCCGAAGCGCGTCGGTGGCGGCGGGATGCTCGTCTTCGACCTGTCCGACGGCGAGGCGGTGCTGTCCTGCAAGGTCTTCGCGCGCGACCTGCGCCGGCTCGAGCACGAGCCGCGCCACGGCGACCTCGTGCAGGTGCGGATCGAGCGGCCGGACTTCTGGGCGCCGACCGGCCGCGTGAGCGTGATCGTGACCGGCGTGCGGCTCGCGGGCGAGGGCGAGCTCCTGCGCCGGCGCGCCGAGCTGCTCGAGCGGCTCGCCGCCGAGGGGCTGAGCGACCCGTCGCGCCGCAAACCCCTGCCGAGCTTCCCGCGCGCCGTCGGCGTGATCGCGGGCCGCGCGTCGGACGGCATGTCCGACGTGGTCCGCGCCCTCGTCGACCGCTTCCCGCCGGTGCACGTGGTCAGGTGCGCCGCGCTGGTCCAGGGCGCCGCCGCTCCGCGCGACCTCGTCGACGCGCTCGCGCGCATGCAGGACCACCCGCTCGTCGACGTGATCGTGATCGCCCGCGGCGGCGGGTCGGTGCAGGACCTCGTCGCGTTCGACGACGAGCGCCTCTGCCGCGCGCTCTTCGCGTGCTCCAAGCCGGTCATCACCGCGATCGGGCACACCGACAACGTCCCGGTCTGCAACCACGTCGCGTGGGCCGCGTACACGCCGTCGCGCTCGGCCGAGATGGCGGTGCCGTCCGGGGTCGAGCTGCGGCAGGGGATCGCGCTCGCGGCGCGGTGCGTGGACGCCGTGCCGTCCGCGGTCGCGCGCGAGCTCGAGCGGATCGCGGCGTGCGCCTCTCGCCTGCGCGCCGCAACGCGGCTCGAAGCCCTGGTCGGGGACGTGAAGCGGCGCGCGCTCGACGTCACCCTCGCCCAGCGCGGCGCGCTGGCGGAGCGCGAGCGCTGCGTCGCCGAGGCGAGAGCCGCGATCGCCGCCGTCGCCCGCCGCGTCCCGGGCGCGGACGTCGTCAAGCTCGTCGGCCTGCGCCTCGACGCCCGCGCGGCCGCGTTCTTCGCCGAACGCACCAGCGCCGTGGGCGCGGCCGGCGCCCGCCTCGACGGCATGCCGGCCGCCTCCCTCGCCGCGCGCGAGGCCGCCGTCGGCGCGACCGCCATGCGCCTGAACGGTGTTCCGGCCGCCTCCCTCGCCGCGCGCGAGGCCGCCGTCGGCGCGACGGCGGAACGCCTCGACGGCGTGACGGCGGTGCTGGGCGCGGAGCGGGCGCGGGTCGCGGAGCAGGGGCGGCTCGTCTCGATGGGGACCCGCCGCCAGCTCGCCGACCACGACCGCGACTACGGCCGGGCGCTGGCTCGCCTGGGGCGAGAGGCCGCGGCCGGCCTGCGCCGCCGGCTGCGCGACGCCGCCCGCGACGCCCGCCACGTCGCCGCGCTCATCGCCGCACAGGACATGCGCCCGCGCGGGTGGGTGCTCGCCGCCCGCGCCGACGGCGCCCGGCTGCGCAGCGCCGCGGACGCGCCGCCCGGCACGGAATTCCACCTCGACTTCACGGACGGCCGGGTCGAGGCCCGCGCGCGGGACGTCGACTTCCCGGGCGAGATCCGCGCCGCCCGCCGTGACGACTTCGCGAGCGACCCGCCCGAGCCGCTCGACTTCTTCGACGAGGAGGCCGCATGAGCCAGTCCACCGACATCACGTTCGAGGCCGGGTACCGCCGGCTGCAGGAGATCGCCGACCGGCTCGGCTCGGACGAGGTCCCGGTCCACGAGATGTGCGACCTCTTCGCGGAGGGGAAGGGGCTCGAGCAGGCGCTCGGCACCTACCTCTCGCAGCAGAAGGAGAGGGTCGAGGCGATCGAGCGCGGGGAAGGGATGCGAGCGTTCCGCGTGGTGCCGCCCGGCGCGGCCGAGCCGCGCGGGGAGGGCGTCGCGCAGGGAGACGAGCCGCGCGGGGAGGGCGCCGAGCCGGGCGGCGAATCGGAGGACGTCGCCCCTCAGCCTCCGCCCCAGGACGAGGTCCTGCCCTTCTGAGGGAGCGGGCGCGGTGGCCTACGACGAGGCGCTCGCCGAACGGGTCCGCGAGGTCGTCGGTGTCCGGCCCGCGGTCTCCGAGCGGAAGATGTTCGGCGCCCTGGCGTGGTTCGTCGGAGGGAACATGGCGTGCGGGGTGGTCGGTGAGGAGCTGCTGGTCCGCCTCGACCCCGCCGACGCCGATTGGGCGCTGGCCGAGCCGCACGTGAGCCAGTTCTCGCCTGCGGGCCGGTCGATGCGCGGGCTGATCCTGATCGAAGCGCCCGGAATCGCGAGCGACGAGGACCTCGCGAAGTGGGTCGATTGCGGCGCCGAACACGCCGCTTCGCTGCCACCGAAATAAAAGTCGATACGTATAAGTACCATTCCGGCGCAGTTCACTTGCGGGTGACCGCTCAATGTGTATCGTGCGGCCGTGCCGTCCCTGCCCCGGTGCGGCGGGACCCCGCCGGGGCGGGCGGCCGTTTTCCTCAGGCCGTGACGCCGGCCGCCGCGAGCGCCCGGACCGTCGCATCGCGGTCGCCGGAAGGCACCGCGAGCAACGTGGTCACGCCGGCGCGCTCGTAGGCCGCGAGCCGCTCGTCGAGGCCCGAAGGCGTGCAGACGAGCGCCGTCGCGTCGATCAACTCCGGCGTCAGAGCGGCCGCGGCGCCCGCGCGATCACCGCTCAGCATCCGCTCCTGCACCTCCCGCGCCACGTCCCCGTGCGCGTAGCGGTCCGCGAGGTCGACGTAGAAGTTCTTCTCCCGCGCGCCCATCGCCCCGAGGTAGAACGCCAGCCACGGCCGGCAGGCGTCGCGGGCGGAGTCCAGATCATCGGTGACCGCCACCGGCACGGCCGCCGCGACATCCAGAGACGACGCGTCGCGGCCCGCGCGCGCCAGGCCGGCCCGGAGCGGGTCCATCAGCACGTCCGGGTTCGCGGGATCCAGGAAGGCGGGAAGCCAGCCGTCGGCGATCTCTCCCGTCTGCTCGATCGCCCGCGGCCCGACCGCGCCCAGGTAGATGGGAATCCGCTCCTGCACCGGCCGAGCCAGCAGCTTCAGCGGCTTGCCGAGCCCCATGCCCTCCTCGCCCGGAGGAAGCGGCAGCGACACCGCCTCCCGCGCCAAGACGCGTCGCACGACGTCGACGTACTCCCGCACCCGCCGCAGGTTCCGGACGAACGGCTCGCCGTACCAGCCCTCCGACACCTGCGGCCCGCTCAGCCCGAGCCCGAGGCGGAACCGCCCGTCGCTCAAGACGTCCAGCGTCGCCGCCGCCATCGCGGTCGCCGTCGGCTTGCGCGCCGGGATCTGCATGACCGCCGAGCCGAGGCCGACCCGCTCGGTCCGCGCGGCGAGCACGCCGAGGACCGACACCGCATCCTGCCCCCACGCTTCGCTGATCCACACGGAGTCCAGGCCGAGCTCGTCCGCGAGCATCGCGAGCGACACCTGCTCGGACGCCGAGAACCACGGCCAGTAGGCGAGGAAGAGCCCGATCCGCATCGGGCGGCGAGACTACAGCGCCGCGGGCTCGGCGAGCACGCCGAGGAACGCGTCGACCACGCCCTGGTCGAACTGGCTCCCGGCGCACCGGCGCAGCTCCTCCACCGCGTCCTCGACGGGCATCCCGGCCCGGTAGACGCGGTCCGAGGTCATCGCCTCGAAGGAGTCGGCCACCGCGAGGATCCGCGCCTCGAGCGGGATCTCCTCGCCCGACAGGCCGGACGGGTAGCCGCGGCCGTCGGGCCGCTCGTGGTGCGCGAGCACCCACGCGGAGAGATCGTCCAGGTTCGCCCCGCTCAAGATGCGAGCGCCGAGCTCCGGGTGCTTCCTCATCTCGTTCCACTCGGCCTCGGTCAGCGCGCCCGGCTTCCGCAGGATCGGGTCGGGGACGCCGATCTTCCCCAGGTCGTGCAGCAGCCCCGCGAGGCGGACGCGCTCGACGCGCTCCGGATCCAGCCCGAGCGCCGAAGCGATCCGCTCGCACAGCCGCCCGACCGTCTGCGAATGCTGGGCGGTCCCGGTGTCGCGCAGGTCCAACGTCTCCGCGAGGATCAGCACAGCGGCGATCTGCTCGACCGTCTGGCGGGAGTCGTCGGCGCCGGCCGTCAGCGACTCGACGACCTCCTCGGAGAAGATCACGCTGCGGTCGCGGCCGAGCTGCTTGGCGAGGTAGAGCGCCTGGTCGGCGCAGTGGAGCAGCTGCTCGCTCGTCGCCGCGTGGCGCGGGCAGCTCGCGACGCCGAAGCTCACGGTGACCGGCGCGTCCTCGGCGAGGCCGTCGTCGCGCACCGCGCGGCGCAGCCGCTCGGCGACGAGGAAGCCGCCGTGCTCGTCGCAGTCGGGCAGGACGAGCGCGAACTCCTCGCCGCCGATCCGCGCGAGGTCGTCGATCTGGCGCTTGACGTGGCGGGCGACGGTCGCGAAGCGCTGGAGCGTCTGGTCGCCGACGCGATGGCCGAACCGGTCGTTGACGCTCTTGAAGTGGTCCAGGTCGCCGACGACGACCGTCACCGGCTGACCCGACCGGCGCGCCCGGGCCAGCTCGGTCTGGATCCGCTCCTCGAAGCCGCGGCGGTTGAGCAGCCCGGTCAGGGCGTCCGTGCGCGCCGCGTCGGCGAGGCGGTCGATGAACCGCTCGGCGCGGTCGTGCAGCGCCCCGGCGAGGACGCCGACGGTGACGACGGTCCCGAGCGTGAGCAGCCAGCGCGCGGCGGCGTCGGGCGCCGGGCCGCCCGCGATCAAGAGCCCGACGGCGTACGCCACCGCGACGAAGGAGATGTGCGCGAGCGCCTGGCGACGCCGGAGGAAGAAGAACGCCTCGAACCCCACCCACACGTAGAACAGCGCGTAGATCGCGGTGGTGTCCTGCGTGGCGATCACGCCGCCGGTGACGAGCGCGGTCCCGAACGCGAGCGACGCGCTCATCAGCCACTCAGGCAGCCGCGAGGCGAGCAGGAACATGACGATCCCCGAGACGACGGCGGTCGAGCCGATGACGGCGAGCGCAGGCAGGCTCGCGGCGTGCGGAGCGGGGAGCAGGAGCGACAGGTCCGCGAGTGCGCCCCCGACGAAGAACAGCACCGCCAGCGAGCGCCAGCGCACGACGTGATCCGTCATGCGCTCGAGCATGTCGTCGTACAGCGAGCCGATCCGCCCGCGGGCCGGAGCCGATTCCAGAAGGCGCTGGGACATCAGTTCCCCCCGGGTCATCGGACGGACGAGGCGAATCTGCTGCGGTTTTGGCACGGTCGGCAACGGAGAGCCCAAGGGCATGTCCCGAACGCGCCACCTCGTGGCCCTCGGCCTCGCCGCCCTCGCGCTGGCCGCCGCCGGCTGCGACTCGGACGACGACGACGACCAGCCGGCGAGCACGTCCGGCCAGACCGAGGAGCAGCAGGACGACGGGGGAGGCGGCTACTGACGGCTAGTGGCCGGCGGGCGTCTCGCGGAAGACGTCCGCGTCGGCGCCGAGCGAGGGGAGCGGCTCGATGCCGTCCTCGTGGGGCGTCCCGCGGACCTCGCCGCTGTAGCCCAGGCCCGTCAGCCGCCGGATCTCCCGCTCGCCCTCGATCCGCGCCGGATGGTCGGCCGGCAGGTCGCGGACGAGCTTCGCGATCCGGTTGCGCAGCTGCAGCGCGAAGTGCGGGGTCGAGGCGCCGCTCAGCTGGCGGACGTCGTCGACGGTGACGTCGCGCCCGCGCCGGGAGGGATGCTCGGCTTCGCTCATGAGGAGGGCGCGTTCGTGTCTTCGGTGTCGACCAGGGCGATCTCGAGGAGGGCGTCGATCCGGGACTGCGTGGCGATCGGCATCGCCTCCTCGTCCCCGATGATCCAGCCGTGATTGTAGACCCCGCGCACCGGGTTCTTCCGGTAGCCGGGGCGGATGTCCTGGAGGTAGCCGTCGACCAGCGTGTCGAGCCGCGCGCCGCCGGTGTGGAGCAGCAGCGGCCCGTACGTCCCGCTGCCCGAGAGCGGCGCGGCGGCGACCGCGTCGAGCGGCCGCTTCACGTTCGCGAACACCAGGCCGTGGCCCGGATCGGTCACCTCCCACCCGAACGTGCCCGACTTCGACACGAACCGCGCGAAGGCGATCGCGCCCGCGATCGGGTCGGCGATCCCGGTGACGCGCTCGACGGTCCCGAGCCGGCGCAGCTCGGTCTCGACCTTCTTCGAGACGCTGGCCTCCGGTCCGAGGATGAAGATCTTCGGCTGCTGGTGGCGCTCCAGCGCGGTCTTGGTCGCGGCGGGGAGCGCGTCGCGGTCGGCGAACAGCACCGGGTCGCCCGACTTCGCCGCGTACGCCGCCGCCGGCATCGCGAACTCCGGCTTCTCGCTGCCGACGACCACGACGTGGTCGCTGGACCTGCCGCGCGCCTCGCTCAGCACGGCGTCGATCTGCGCGGCGACCTCGGCGGGGCTCTTCCCGGCGACGTCGGTGGCCTTCAGCCCCTCCGGCTCGGCGACGTCGCCCACGCGCACCACCTGCGCGTTCCCGGCCTCCTTGGAGCCCGTCGGGGCGAGGGCGTCGAGCGCGCTCTTGGACGCCTCCGGCAGATCGTCGCCGTTCGTCAGCAGCACGGGCGCGCCGATCGGCTGCGCGAACAGGGCGGCCGCCGCGACGCCGCCCTGCCAGTCGCCCGCGTCGACCAGGGTGACCGCCTTCGGCCGCGTGCCGGGGTACACCGCGCGCGCGACCGCCGCGGCGTTGGCGATGGGGTCGGCGCCGCCGACGCGCGTCGTGTTCTTCGTCGCGAACGCGGGGAAGCCGAGGTCGGTCGCGGCCTCCTCCTCGTCGCCCTTGACGCCGACCTGCGGCTTGTCGGGGGACCCGTCCCCGCCCCCGCCACCGCCGCCGCAGCCGGCGAGCGCGAGCGCGAGCAGGCAGGCGAGCGCGAGCAGGCGTCGGGGCACGCGCGGCAGAGTACCGTCCGGCCTACGCCGCGCAGGGTGCGCTGGCCCGGCCGGTGGGGCCGGTCCGAGGCCTCGTGGGTTCCCGGCGAGCAGTCGAGCCCGGGCGGGCCGGCGTTGATCGGCATCGCCGCGGCGATCTTTATGGCAATTCGCACACGCGTCCGGCGTGACGCATGATTCGTTTCAGGTTGGGTACAGTGTCCGCCGCATGCCGAATCCGTGGCTACCTGGCCACGGAGCGGGGGACCCACGTTGTTGGGGCTAATCGCACGGTCATCCGTGCGAGGCGCAGGCTCTTTTAGCGCTAGCCCGTCAGCTAACCCCGCAGGCCGACGAAAGAGGAGTCGTAGCCGTGCGGGGAATCCCCGTTGTCGCGTTCATCGTGATGCTGGTCGTGTCGCTCGCAGGAGCGCCCTCCGCCGTGGCGCAGTCCACGGGCGGGACGACCTACGAGACCGAGAAGGAGCGCCGCGAGAAGGCCGAGAAGAAGTTCCGGCTGCGCGCGGTCCCGGGCGCGAAGGCCGTCCTCATGCCGAACGGGCTGGCCGCCGCGCCGCTCGACGCGCCGCCGCAGGTCCACGCCGCCATCGCCGCCGCGAACCGCATCATCGGCAAGCCGTACAAGTACGGCGGCGGCCACGCGAAGGTCGAGGACTCGGGCTACGACTGCTCCGGCACGGTCTCGTACGCGCTCATCGGCGCGCGGCTGCTGAAGACCCCGCTGGACTCGTCCAGCTTCATGAGGTGGGGCGAGGCCGGCCCGGGCCAGTGGATCACCGTCTACACGAACCCCGGCCACGCGTTCGCCGTCATCGCAGGCCTGCGGCTCGACACCTCCGCCGCCGGCGACCCCAGCGGCGGCAAGGGCCCGCGCTGGCGCCCGGTGCTGCGCTCCACGCGCGGCTTCCGCGCGCGCCACCCGCTCGGGCTCTAGCCCCTTCCGCGCAGGATCTCCTCGCGCTCGGCGAGGCGGTTCGCCCGGCGCAGCTGCGCCTCGCGCTCGCGCCGTGCCTCGGTGTCGTCCGTGCACTCGATCGCCGGCACCGGCGCCGGCCGGCCGTCGTCGTCCAGCGCCACCATCGTCACGTAGGCGGTGTTGGTGTGGCGGATCGCGCCGGAGCGGGGGTCCTCGGCCTCGACGCGGACGCCGACCTCCATCGACGTGCGCCACGCCGCGTTGACCGTCGCCTTGAACGTGACGACCTCGCCGACGTGCACCGGCTCGTTGAACGTCATGCGGTCCATCGCCGCGGTGACGACGCGGCAGCCGGAGTGGCGGGTGGCGGCGAGCCCGGCGACCTCGTCGCAGTAGCGCAGCACGACGCCGCCGTGCACGTAGCCGGCGCTGTTGGCGTCCATGACGCCCATCCAGCGCACGAGCACGGAACGGGAGTCAGCGGGGGTTCGAGACGGCACGGAGGCGCATGGTACGGTCCGATCCATGCCCGGACTCGGTGGCCGTTTCAGCACAGTCGTCAAGGCCAAGATCTCCAAGCTCCTCGACCGCGCCGAGGACCCGCAGGAGACCCTGGACTACTCGTACGAGAAGCAGCTCGAGCTGCTGCAGAACGTGAAGAAGGGGATCGCTGACGTCGTCACGGCGAAGAAGCGCCTCCAGCTGCAGTCCGGCAAGCTCGAGCAGCAGGTCGTCAAGCTCGACACGCAGGCCCGTCAGGCGCTGAGCGCCGGGCGCGAGGACCTCGCGCGCGCCGCGATGGAGCGCAAGGTGCTCGCCCAGACCGAGCTGCAGTCGCTCGACCAGCAGGTCACCGAGCTCGAGGGCCAGCAGCAGCGGCTGATCGAGAACGAGCAGAAGCTGCGCACGAAGATCGAGGCCTTCCGCACCAAGAAGGAGGTCATCAAGGCGCAGTACTCGGCCGCCGAGGCCCAGGTGCAGATCTCCGAGGCCGCGACCGGCGTGGGCGAGCAGATGGCCGACGTCGGCCTGGCGATGCAGCGCGCCGTCGACAAGACCGAGCAGATGCGCGCGCGGGCGTCGGCGGTCGAGGAGCTGGAGGCCGCCGGCACGTTCGACGACATCACCCAGCTCGGCGAGGGCGGCAGCGACGACATCGACCGTCAGCTCAAGGAGCTCACGTCGGCGAGCGCCGTCGACGACGAGCTGTCGAAGCTGCGCGCCGAGATCGGCGCCGGCGACAGCGGAGAGAAGCCCGCCGGCCAGCTCGAGCAGGGTGGGCAGGGCCAGTGATCGTCCGCATCGCCACCGAGGGCCAGTTCGAGGTCGGGCAGGCCGACTACGACGCCATCAACCAGCTCGACAACCAGGCGGTCGCCGCCGTCGAGGCCGGCGACGAGGCCCGCTTCCGCGAGATCTTCGCCCAGCTGATCGAGATGGTGCGGTCGAAGGGCCGCAAGCTCGGCGACGACGAGCTGCGCCACTCCGACGTGATCCTGCCGCCCGAGGACACCGACCTCGAGGAGGCGCGGCAGGAGTTCACCGGGGAGGGCGCGATCCCCGACAGCCTGATCCCGGACTAGCCGCCCTTCTCAGCGCGCTCGATCCACCGCTCCTCCCAGCCGGAGACGGTGAACGCCCTGCCGGGCACGGCGCCCACCGCGAGGATCGTCGTCCCCGGCTCGGTCGCGTGCGCGACGCGCCGCGAGGGCGGCGTGACGAAGACGAGCGTGCCCTGGGGCGCGTCGATCGCCTCGCCGTCGACCTCGAAGCGGGCGGCGCCGCTCACCACGACGTAGAGCTCCTCGAACTCGTTCTCGTCGTGGTCCTCGACGACGAGGTCGCCGGCGGCGGCGGCGGTGTAGGCGTTCGTGCCGAAGGACCGGATGTCGAGGTGCCGGCGGACCGGGTGCCAGGTCAGGCCTTCGACCGGCGCCGGGACCGCCGGCACCTCCGTGACCTGCGCGACGCGGACGCTCACCGGGCGATGCCGGTGGCGCGGGCGAACGTGCGCAGGAGCCCGACGCTCTCCGCGCTGCGGCGGAACGGGTCGGCGATGGCGCGGCCGGTCGCGAGCTCGATCGCGGCCAGCGGGCCGGTCTCGGTCTCGGCGATGAGGACCTCGCCGCTCAGCGGACGGGAGCTGTCCAGCTGCGCGAGGTCGCTGAGGGTCCGCGCGTCCTCCGACCGGGCGGGGCGGAGCGTGACGGGCTGGGTGGTGAGTGAGAGCTGGGCGTGGGACAACATGGTGGCGGGCCTCCTCTGGCTTCGTAACTGGTGTCATTGTATAGCCAGTTACGTAACCAGTCAAACCGAGATGCTAGTGTTGTTCGTGATGGCTGTCGATAAGGGAACGTCATGGAGGAGGATTCCGTGAGCAACGACGCCCCCGGCCGCCTGAACACGATCCGCGACTTCGTCAACACCTTCGAGATCGACGAAGACGAGGACGCCATCGCGACGCCCGGCGCGCTCGCGGCATGGCTGGGGGAGCGCGGGCTGCTCGAGCCGGGCGAGCGGGCGACGAAGGGCGACGTCGCGCGCGCGATCGAGCTGCGCGAGGCGCTCCGCGAGGTCCTGCTCGGCCACCACGGCGACTACGAGACGGACCCGGCCGCGCTCGAGACGCTCGAGCAGGCCGCCCGCCGCGCGCGGCTCGAGGTCCGCTTCGCCCCCGACGGCACCGCGCGCCCGGCCCCCGCCCGCGGCGGTGTCGACGGCGCGCTCGGCCGGCTGCTCGCGATCGTCGCCGAGGCGCAGCAGGAGGGGACGTGGCAGCGGCTGAAGTCGTGCCCCGCCGACGACTGCCGCTGGGCCTTCTACGACCGCTCGCGCAACCGCTCGGCCGTGTGGTGCGACATGGCGGTGTGCGGCAACCGCGCCAAGGTGCGCAGCTACCGCGAGCGCCACGCCCACTGATCGGCGTCGCGCATCGGACACGGCGCGGCCCCGCCTGGGGCGGGGCCGCACAGCGGTTCAGCAGCTGTTGTAGACGCGCACCTCGAAGTTGTGCGCGTTGTTGTCGCCGTTCCAGACCCACGGCCGCGAGCGGGTCGGCCGGCAGTCGACCGTGAACGCGTGGACCTGTGGAAGCGACTCGTACACGTACCCGCAGTCCTCCGCGAACGTGTACCCGCCGTCCGACTTCAGCTTGCCGCACATCCGGAACGTGCCGCCGCCGTAGTAGAAGACGTTGATCTTCGCGTAGTCATCGACCGGGCTGAAGCCCGTCCAGCCGGGGGCCAGCGCGAAGAAGCCGCTGATCGAGCCCTGCGCCGTCGCGGGCAGAGCGAAGAGCACGACGACGGCTGCCGCGAGCACGGCGAGCCGAAGCCGCTTGAGCACCTGCATGGAATCCCTCCCATCCGTTGGGTGCGGCTATTAATCGCAACCCTACAGATCAGTCAGAGGCGGTTATCAAACTCTGAACTGTGGGATCGGTCACGCAAGCGGGAGTTGGGCGCCGTCGACGCGGACTGCCGCCGCCGTGCCGTCGCGCAGCGTCGTCGCCCAGACGTTGTCGAGGACGCGGACGCGCCCCAGCGTCCCGCCGCCGCGTCCGACGAGCGTGACGTGCGCGATCCCGTCGGGCACCAGCCCGTAGTGAAAGCGGCGGCCGCGCGGGACGCCGTAGGGCTCTCCGGCGATGCTCCGCAGCAGCCGGCCGGTGCGCGCCACCGCGGTCGGGGCGCAGCCTCCGCCCGCCGCACCGCGCCGAACGTAGACGAGGCACACCGTCCCGCTGCCGGGGACGACCCAGACCGGTCGGCCCGCGATGCGACGCGAGAACCGCGGGTTCGCGCCGCGCTCGTCGGGGACCGTCGGGTCCGGCCGCAGCTGCCGCCGGCCGGCGCGCGGCAGCCGATCTTCCGCACGCCGTGCGCGGCGCAGCACGCCGAAGCTCGCCCGCAGGTCGCGGCCGATGGCCGGCGCGGGGAGGCGCGGCGGCGGCACGACCGCGGGCGTCGAGCTCGTCGGACGCGGTGTTTCGTCGGAGCCGCAGGCGCCCGCCGTGACGGCGACGACCACGACGGCGACGAGGCGGGGATGGAGCACCTCGGGCGACGGTAGCCCTTCGCCCGAGGGATCGTCAAACCGCGCAGCGCCCCCTCACCGCCGTGTGTGACGGGCCGCACTCATCGTGCGCCGGCAGGCGAGTTCCAGTACGAGGACACGCAGGTCGTCGGCGAGGCCGTCAGAGCGGCACTCCCCACAACGGGAACCAACGCTCCAGCTCCGGCTCCATGGGCAGCTCGCCCGCGAGCTGCGCCTTCAGCCGCAGCTCCGCCTCGTTGTCGCGCATCTGCTCGCCGCCGGCGGGCACGAACGGGTACCAGAGGCCGCGCTTGACGTTGTAGATGAAGTAGGCGTCCCGCCCGCCCTCGCGCGTGAAGCGGAAGACGACCGCGAGGATGCGCGCGCCATAGCCGCCGACGTCCAGGGCGTCCTTGATCGCGTTGATCCCGACGACGAGGTCCTCGACGTCGGGGTCGGTCAGGACGCCCCAGCGGTAGCCGTACTTGTCGTCGCTCGTCTCGACGGCCGTGCCCGTCTCCTCGCCGGTCGCGCGCAGGATCTCCTCGGCGTCCGCGACGATGCGGGCGAAGTCGGCGGTCGCCTCGGCCTGGAAGACGATCCCCGCCTTCCCGCCGCTCTTCATCCCGTGCGCGGTCTCCAGCGTGACGTACGCCGTCGACATGGCGAACAGGCGGTCCTGCTTCGCCGGCTTCGGCGTGCGCGACCGACCGAGGAGGGAGTCGAGGAAGCCCACTTACGCGGCCAGCGAGGGCGTCGCCGGCGTGCCCTGGATCTGCGCCTCCAGCCGGCTGAGCGCCTCGACGCGCCGCTCCATCGGCGGGTGCGTCGAGAACAGACTGAACAGGGACTGCGCCGACGGCCGCGCGATGTAGAACGCCGCCAGCTCGGAGTGCGCGCGCAGGTCCTGCTGGGGGATGCGGCTCATCGTGCCGTTGATCTTCATGAGCGCGGAGCTCAGCGCGCTCGGGCGCCGGGTGATCTCCGCCGCGCCGCGGTCGGCCGCGAACTCGCGGTAGCGCGACAGCGCCGCCATGAGGAAGAACGAGATCACGTAGACCACGAGCGAGACCAGGAACAGCACGAGGAAGCTCGGGTTGTCGTCGTCGTCGGAGTGCCCACCGCCGAAGAAGAACCCGAACTGGATGATCATCGACGCGATCGAGGCGAAGAAGCTCGCGACGGTCATGATCACGACGTCGCGGTGGCGGATGTGCGCGAGCTCGTGGGCGAGGACGCCCTCGAGCTCGGCCGGGGACAGGATCTCCATGATCCCGGTGGTCACGCAGACGGTCGCGTGCTTCTTCGAGCGGCCCATCGCGAACGCGTTGGGCATCTGCGTGCGCATGATGGCGACCTTCGGCTTCGGCAGGTCGGCCTGGACGCACAGGCGCTCCACCATCGCGTGCAGCTCGGGTGCCTCGCGAGGCCCGACCTCCTCCGCGCCCATCGCGCGCAGGCCGAGCTTCTCGGCGGCCGTCAGCTGGAAGACGAAGAGCCCTCCGGCCACGAGCACGATCAGGATCCCGCTCGCACCGGCGGCGAAGAGGGCGGCCATCAGCGCGACGTAGACGACGCCGAGCAGGAAGATCGTCAACAGCATCCGGGCCTGCAGCCCGGCGGGTGCCTTCAGGGCGGAGGAGCGATTCATCGTGCCTCCCATTCTAGTTGGCCGACTGCACCCGTTTTTGCAGGGAGATCGCGGGCCGCGTCGTAGCATCGCGCGCCGCTCGTGCGTCTTCGGGTCCTCATCGCCTGCGTGCTTGCGCCCGCGGTCCTCTGGGCGATCCTGCCCCTGCCGTCGACGGGCGAGAGCCTGCAGGGCAAGATCGACCGGGCGCGCGATCAGGTGGCGCGGAAGAAGGGCACCGAGCGGGTCCTCTCGACCGACATCGCGGCGTTCACGCAGAGGATCAACCGGCTCGAGGCGCGCCAGTCGCGGATCCAGGCCGACCTCGACGCCAAGACCGCCGAGCTGGTCCAGCTCCAGGACCGGCTGCGCGACGAGCGGGCCCGGCTGACGCGCCTGCGCGAGCGGCTGCAGCAGTCCCGCACCCAGCTCGCGCGACGCCTCGTCGAGATCTACAAGGCCGACAAGCCGGACGTCCTGAGCGTCGTCCTGAACTCCGACGGCTTCGCGGACCTCCTCGAGCGCGGCGAGTTCATCCAGCGCATCGCCGAGAACGACCGGGAGATCGTCCTGGCCGTCCGCGCCGCGAAGTCGGACTCCGAGCGCACGGAGGCCGAGCTCGACCGCCTCGAGCGCCGGCAGCAGCGCGTCACCGCCATCGTGCTCCAGCGCCGCAACGAGGTCGCGCAGGTCAAGACCGAGCTGATCGGGGTGCGCGTCGGGAAGCAGAACGCGCTGAGCAGGGTGCGCTCGGAGCGGCACGCCATCGAGGAGGACCTCGAGGCGATGGAGGCCCAGCAGGCCAAGATCCAGGCGCGGTTGTCGGGCGTGCCGGCGGGGCCGATCCGGCGCGGATCGGGCGCGATGATCTGGCCGGTGAACGGGCCGATCACCGGATCGTTCGGCGAGGCGCGGCCGGGCCACATGCACGCGGGCCTCGACATCGCCGCGCCCGAGGGCACGCCGATCCGCGCGGCGCAGTCGGGGCGCGTGGTGCTCCTGGGCTGGACCGGCGGGTACGGCAACTACACCTGCATCTCGCACGGCGGGAACCTCTCGACGTGCTACGCGCACCAGTCGCGCTACGGGACGTCGATGGGCGCCAACGTCTCGCAGGGCCAGGTCATCGGCTACGTGGGGAACACCGGGCACTCCTTCGGCGCCCACCTGCACTTCGAGGTGCGGGTCGGCGGCTCGCCCGTCAACCCGCTCGGCTACCTCTAGACCGTCGCGGCGAGCGCCCCGATCGTCGTGAAGACGCTCGCCGGCCCGCGCGCCTCCATCGTCGTGGTGTCGATGAACGCCGCATCGCGTCCTCGGTCCTCGACCGCGAGCTGGCGGCCGCTGAGCGCGAGGCGCAGCGTGTACGGGTCCTCGACGCCGGCGAGCGTCGGCAGGTCGATGCAGAACGCGCGGCGCTCGACGGTGTCGAGGGCGTGCACGAACGGCTCGCCGCCGCCGTCGTAGAGCGTGTAGGCCCAGCGGCCGTCGTCGGTCGTGACGCGGGTGACCGGGTAGCCGCGCATGTCCTCGTCGGGCTCGCGGGCGTCGACGATCGCGCCGCGCTCCAGCTTGCCGCGGGCGAGGTCGTAGGTGCGCACGACGTAGGCCCGCGGGTCGTCTGGATCAACGTACTGGACGAGGAAGAGCCGGCGGCCGTCGGGCGAGATGGCGTCGTAGCTGAAGTCGCCCTTCAGCGTGATGCGCCGCCCCACGTTCAGGCGCTCGGCGTCGAGCACGACGAGGCGCGTCCGGCGGAGCGGGTAGTGGCCGTGCTCGCGCGGCCGGATGAGCACCAGCGCCCCGTCGGGTCCGGAGAGCCCGCCCGCGGTGCCGTCCAGCGCGACGCCCGGGATCGTCAGCGGCTCGCGCAGCCACCGGTAGGCCTCGACCTCGCCGCTCCCCGCCGCGATGCGGGCGACGACGGTCGAGCCCGCGCCGGCGGACAGCGCGACGTAGCGATCGCCGTTCTCGCGCGCGACCACTCCCGTCGGGCCGACGTCCACGTTGCCGACCGGCAGGCCGTCCGCGTGCGCGGAGGCGGGGGCGGCGAGGGCGAGGAGGGCGGTGAGCAGCGCGCGTCGTCTCATGCCCTCGGTACGCGCGCGATGGGCGTTGAGGTCCCTCTTGTAGCCTCGATCGCGTGCTCGACGAGATCAGCGTCTTCGGCCTGGACCTGAAGACCTTCGGCATCTTCTTCGCGCTGAACTTCGTGGCGTGGGGCGCGATGGCGGCGCGGCGCTTCCGCGAGCTCGGCCGCTCCGAGGACCTCGCCTACGAGCTGGTCTTCGCCGCTCTGGGTGGCGGGCTGGTGGGCGCGAAGCTCTACTGGGCGGTCGACAACGGGGAGCTGTCGGCGTCGGGGCTGTTCAGCGGGTCAGGCCTGACGTGGTACGGCGGGCTCTTCGGCGGGGCGATCGCCGTGATCGCGTGGGCGAAGTGGCGCGGCGTCTTCACTTTGGGGCTGCTGGACATCGCGGGCATCGGGCTACCGCTCGGGTACGCCGTCGGGCGCATCGGGTGCCAGGTGTCGGGCGACGGCGACTACGGCGAGCCGTCGAGCCTGCCTTGGGCGATGGGCTATCCGGACGGCGTCGTGCCCACGGATCCCGGCGTGGAGGTCCATCCGACGCCGTTGTACGAGGCGCTCTCGATGGGCCTGCTCGCGTTCGTGCTGTGGCGGCTGCGCGACGCGGTCCGGCCCGGCGGCCTCTTCGCGCTGTACCTGCTGTTCGGCGGGATCGAGCGGTTCCTCGTCGAGTTCGTGCGGCGCAACGAGGCGGCGGTCGGCGGCCTCACCACGGCGCAGCTCATCTCGATCGTGATGGCTGTGGGCGGTGCGGTGTGGCTGGCGGCGCTGCAGCGGCGCGGCGGGATCACGCTCGGTCCGACAGCGCCTCGATCGGCGACCGCCTGACGTTCCTCCGCGGCTCGCGGCGCAGGCCGGCGCCCGCCGCGGCCACAAGCACCAGCGCCACCGATGCTCCGGCGGCCGTCCCGAGACGATCCGACGCCAGGACCCCGGCGGCACCGCTCGCCGCTGCGATCAGCGCCGCCAGGACGAGCTGCTGCGGCAGCCGCGGCGCTCTCCGCCCGGCGATCCCCGGCGCGACGAGCAGCGCGAGCACCAGCAGGTTCCCGAGGCCCTGGACGGCGACGACGATCGCGGCGGCGAGCAGCGCGAGGAGCGCCGCCTGCGTGCGCGCCGGCCGGCTCGCGAGCGCGGGCGCGAAGGCGGCGACGGTGAGCGGGCGGTGGACGGCCGCGAGGGTGAGCGGCACGACGATCGCGAGCGCGGCGGCGGCGATGAGGTCCCCGTCGGACACGCCGAGCAGGTCGCCGAACAGCAGGTCGCCGAGCGGCGTCTCGGCGTCGATCGCCAGCAGCGCGCCCAGCCCGAACAGGCCCGTGACGGTCACCGCGATCGCGGTCTCGCTGCCGATGCGCTGATCGCGCGCCGCCAGCGCGATCAGCAGCGCCGCGACGACGACCCCCGCGCTCCCGCCGAGCAGCAGCGGCGCGCCGGCCGCGGCCGCGATCGCCAGCCCCGGCAGCATCGCGTGGGCGAGAGACTCGGCCGCATACGCCTGCCGGTTCGCCAGCAGCCAGACGCTCAGCGGCCCGCACGCGGCGCCGAGCAGCACGACCTCCAGCAGCGCGCGGTCGCGGATGGTCATGAGGGCGCGACCCCCTCGCGGCGCGCCGTCCGCCGGACCCCTTCGCGGCGCGGCATCAATGCTCGTGGTGTTGGATCGTGAGGCCCATCCTTCCCTCCCGCAACACGACGAGCTCGGGGCCGTAGGTGGCCGCGAGGGTCGGGGCGGTGAGGGTCTCCTCCGGCGTGCCGAACGCGATCTGGCGGCCGTTGAGGCAGAGGACGCGGTCCCACCGGCGGGACTGCTCGACGTCGTGGGTCGCGATGAGCAGCGTCCGCCCCTCGGCGGCGAGGTCCTCGAGGACGGTGAGGATGCGCTCCTCGCTCGCGCGGTCGACGCCGGCGAAGGGCTCGTCGAGGAGGAGGATGCGCGCGTCCTGCACGATCGCGCGGGCGATCATGACCCGGCGCCGCTGGCCGCCCGAGAGGGAGCCGAAGTGCGTCCCCTCGCGATCGACGAGCCCGACGCGGTCGAGGGCCGCGCGGGCGGCGGCGCGGTCGGCGCCGGCGATGCGCCGCCACCACGGCGTCCGGCCGTAGGCGCCCATCAGTGCGACGTCGAGGGCCGACACGGGGAAGTCGAGCCGCGCGTGGTCGTGCTGGTGGACGGCCGCGATCGTCCCGTCGACGGCGAAGGTCCCGCCCAAGGGCGGCAGCTCGCCGAGCAGCGTGCGGAACAGCGTCGTCTTGCCGCCGCCGTTCGGGGCGAGGACGGCGACGGCCTGGCCCGCGGCGACCGCGAACTCGACGCCGCGCACGACCGGCTGCCCGGGCGCGTAGCCGGCCTGCAGGTGCTCGGCGCGGACGAGCATCACCGGCGCGCCGCCCCGGCGACCGCGAACGCGCCCGCGCCGAGGACGGCGATCGCGGGCCCCGGCGGCAGGTCGAGGTGGTACGCGAGCAGCAGGCCGCCGCTGCCCTCGACCAGCGCGAGCAGGATCGCGACGAGCTGCAGCTCTGTGATCGTCCGCGCGACGAGCCGCGCGGTCGCCGCCGGCAGCACGAGCAGCGTCCCGACGAGCAGCGCGCCGACGGCCGGCAGGACCGCTACGACCGCGAGCCCGAGGACGAGCAGCAGCGCGGCGTCGCCGGCGAGCGCGCTCACGCCGAGCGGCCGCGCGGCGCCGGGATCGAAGCCGGCCGCCAGCCAGGTGCGGCCGATCGCCGCGGTCGCCGCGAGCGCGAGCAGCGCGACGGCGCCGGACAGGGCGAGGTCGCCGTCGTCGAGCCCGAGCAGCGTCCCGAACAGCAGCCGGTCGACGCCGCCGCCGGTCTCGTACACGTCACTGGCGAGGATCGTCCCGCTCGCCAGCGCCGCGACGAGCAGCAGGCCGGTCGCCGCGTCCGGCGCCAGCCGCGCGCGCCGGGTCAGCCCCGACAGCCCGCCCGCGTAAAGCAGCCCGGCGCCGAACGCCGCGACCTGCGCGGGGATCCCCCACGGCCCGGCCACGACAAGGCCCGGGAACGTCGCCGACCCGGCCGCGTGCGTGAAGAACGCGAGCCGCCGCAGGACGACCCACGTCCCGAGCAGCCCCGCGGGCACCGCGAGCAGCCCGACCTCCAGCAGCGCTCGCTGCATGAACTCGAGCTCCAGCGGGTCCGTCAGCCACGCCATGGCCGCCGAGGCTATCGAGAATCGTTCTCAACATTAACAACCGGTGCCAGGCACACAAACATTGCGGTGCCAGGCACGCAAACATTGCGGTGCCAGGCACGTGAACATTGGGGTGCCAGGCACGTGAACATTGCGGTGCCAGGCACGTGAACTAGGCGCGCAGTGCGAAGGCGTCGCGGATGAATCGGATCGACAGGGCCTGGTAGTCGTCGTCGTGCTGGATCGAGCGGTGGTGGCCGCCCGGCGCCTCGACGTAGCGGCTGCCCGGCGCGACCGCGTGCAGCTGCCGCGAGTGCGCGACGGGGACGGTCTCGTCGCCCTCGGCGTGGAGCAGGAGGAGCCGCTCGCCGAGCTCGCGCGCCGCGACCTCGAGGTCGACGTGGGCGAGGACCAGCGCGGCGCCGTCGACGTCCACCCGGAACGCGAACCGGCCCTCGGCCGCCGCGCGCAGCAGGCCCCGGGGCGTCGCCGGGCAGATCGCCACGACGGCGGCGGGCCGCACCTTCTCGGCGGCGGCGAGAGCGAGGAACCCGCCCATCGACGACCCGCGCACAGCGACGGGGCCGGAAGGCAGCACCGACGCGATCGTCGCGACGTCGTCCAGCACGCCCGCGCCGAGGGGGCCCTCGCTCTCCCCGTGGCCGCGCACGTCGAAGCAGACCGCCGCGATCCCGTGCGCCTTGAGCTTCCGCGCGAAGTCGAAGTGGCTCTCCTTGACGGAGTCCGCGCCGTGGATGATCACGACGCCGCCCGTCGCCGGCTCGGCGGGCGTGAAGAGCGCGTACGCCAGCCCGTCGCGCCGCCCGAGCTCGGGCGGGTCGGAGGAGACGGTGCGCCACGTTCCCGACGGCATACTCTCTGCGCTCGCCGTGGCCGTCATGACCCAGCAGCTCTCGCACGTCTACCCGATCGGCTCGTATCTCGACGAGCGAGGGTGCCTGCACGTCGGCGGCTGCGACGTCGTCGAGCTGGCGAACGAGTTCGGCACGCCCGCGTACGTCGTCGCCGAAGACGACCTCCGCAGCCGTGCGCGTCAGTTCAAGGACGCGTTCCAAGCGCTTCATAACCGCGTCGAACTTGTGTTCGCGACGAAGGCGTTCCCGTGCACCGCGGTGCTCAGGCTCTTCCATGAAGAGGGCCTCGGGTGCGACGTGGCCAGCGGCGGCGAGCTCGCGCTCGCGCTGCGCGCCGGCGTCGACCCGGCCCGCATCCACCTGCACGGCAACGCCAAGAGCGACGACGAGATCGCCGAGGCGCTGAAGGCGGGGATCGGCGACGTCGTGATCGACAACTTCGACGACATCGAGAAGCTCGAGCGCCTCGCGACCGGCACGCAGACGGTGCAGATCCGCATCACGCCGGACGTCGCGGGGGACACGCACGCCGCGATCTCCACCGGGCAGGCCGACTCCAAGTTCGGCTTCGGCCTCGACGACGCCCGCGACGCGATCGACCGGATCGAAAGGGCGCAGCACCTCGAGCTCACCGGCCTGCACGCGCACATCGGATCGCAGCTGCTGGCGCTGCAGCCGTTTCGCCTGGCGGTCGCGGCCATGGCGACGCTGGGCGAGTTCGCGACCGTGAACCTCGGCGGCGGCCTGGGCGTCGCGTACACGCGCGAGCAGGAGCCGCCCCGGATCGCCGACTACGCCCGCGCGAAGGTCGAGGCCGTCCACGAGCACTTCGGCACCGACATCACGATCATGGACGAGCCGGGGCGCGCGCTCGTCGGCAACGGCTGCGTGACGCTGTACAGCGTCCAGTCGGTCAAGCGCAACGTGTCCACGTGGGTCGGCGTCGACGGCGGGATGTCCGACAACCTGCGCCCGATGCTCTACGGCGCGCGCTATGAGGCGGAGATCGCCGACCGCTTCGGCCACGGCACCCACTGCCACCTCGTCGGCAAGCACTGCGAGTCCGGCGACGTGCTGATCGGCGGCGCCGACCTGCTCGACCCGAAGCCGGGGGACGTCGTCGTCACGCCCGCGACCGGCGGCTACGGCCACTCGATGGCCAACAACTACAACGGCCAGCCGCGCCCGCCGGTCATCTTCTGCAAGGACGGCGACGCGCGGGTCGTCGTGCGCCGCGAGACCTACGACGACCTGCTGGCGCGGGACGTCGACGCGTGAGCGCGAGGCCGTTCCGCATCGGCCTGCTCGGGCACGGGACCGTCGGCGGCGCGTTCGCCGAGCTGCTGCCCGCCCGCGCCGACCACGTCGCGCACGTCACCGGGCTGCGGCCGGAGATCGTCGGCGTGCTCACGCGCAGCCGCGGCGAGTTCGAGGAGCTGCTGGAGCGCAGCGACCTCATCGTCGAGCTGATCGGCGGCCTCGACCCGGCGCGCGACTACGTCCTGCGCGCGATGCGCGCGGGCAAGCACGTCGTGACCGCGAACAAGCAGCTGCTCGCCGAGCACGGGGAGGAGCTGTGGGCGACCGCGCGCGAGCATGGCGTCCAGCTGCGGTTCGAGGCCGCGGTCGCCGGCGTCGTCCCCGTCATCCGGGTCCTGCAGGAGTCGCTGGCCGCGGCGGAGGTCGAGCGCGTGCACGGCATCGTCAACGGGACGACGAACTACATCCTCACCGAGATGGCGCGGACCGGGGCGTCCTACGCGGACGCGCTGGCCGACGCCCAGCGCCTCGGCTACGCGGAGGCCGACCCGACCGACGACGTCACGGGCAAGGACGCCGCCGCGAAGATGGCCATCCTCGCGCGGCTGGCCTTCGACACGCCGGTCTCGCTGTCGCAGGTCCCGTACGAGGGGATCGAGCACCTGACGAGCGACGACCTCGAGTACGCGCGCGACCTCGGCCTGGGGCTGAAGCTCATCGGAACGGCGGAGCGCGTCGACGGCAGGCTGTCGGTCCGCGTCCATCCCGCGTTCCTCTACGCCGGCCACCCGCTCGCGAGCGTGCACGGGCCCTACAACGCGGTGACGGTCGAGTCGTCGGCGATCACCGAGATCACGATGTCCGGCCCGGGCGCGGGCGGCCCGCAGACCGCGAGCGCCGTCCTCGGGGATGTGATCAGCGCGATGATCCCGCCCGCCTCGACGCCGGAGACGACGCAGCGGCTGGAGATCGCCGACGACGTCGAGTCCGCGTTCTACCTGCACCTCGAGGTCGCGGACCGCCCGGGCGTGCTCGCGCAGGTCGCTCAGGTGCTCGGGCTGCAGGGCGCGTCGATCAAGTCGGTCGTGCAGAAGGGGCTCGGCGACCAGGCGCGCCTCACGATGGTCGTCCACCCGCTGCTCGAGTCGAAGTTCTTCGCGGCGCGCGACCTCATCGCCGGCCTCGATTTCGTCCGCACGCCGCCGCGCGCGATCCGCGTGATCGAGGAGGAATTCACGTAGAGCGGGTAACACCGCTGCACGATGCGTGCAGCGCTGGGGGTGCTCACCGCGATGGCCGTCATGTGGGGTGGCGCGGTCGCGCGCGCCGCGGACGAGACGACGCAGGAGCTGGTCAACCCCGCGCACACGAGCTCGGTCCCCGACAGCCCGCTCGAGCCGCCTCTCAAGCTGCGCTGGCAGGCCAACCTCGGTCACATCCGCTCGAACGTCGTCGTGAGCGGCGGGCGCGTCTTCTACGTGCGCCGGCCGGGCACCGGGAACCAGCTCACGGCGCTGAGCACGGCGGACGGGAGCATCCTGTGGTCGCAGGACGGCAGCCGGGTCAGCGGCATCGCGATCGACGGCGGCAGGCTCTTCACGATCGGGCCCGGCGATCCGGACGGGTCGGACGCCAACGTCCGCGTCCGCGCGCTCGACCCCGCCGACGGCAGCGAGCTGTGGGTGCGCGACATCGCGAGCTCGTACGGGCCGGCGTCGAAGCTCACGGCCGACGACGGGCAGCTGTTCTTCGCCGCCGACTCGGGCAACACGGCGCTCTACGCCGTGCGCCAGTCCGACGGCAAGGACATCTGGCCGCCGAAGACGCTCGTCAGCGGGACCTACAGCACGCCGGCCCTCGACGACACGTCGGTCTACGTGTCGATGGCCGGCGACCAGACCTTCGCCTTCCGCCGGGCCGACGGGCTGCAGCGCTGGCACCACGACAGCGGCATCAGCGGCGGCGGCGGGACGTCCCCGGTGATCCACAACGGGCTGCTCTACGGCGACTGGGGCAACATCCACCAGACGAGCGACGGCCTGATCGTGGGCAGCTGGTCGACGCTGCCGGCGTGGTCGGGCGACGTCGGCGTGACCGGCCTCGAGAGCGACAGCAGCTACTCCTACGCCGGCCTGCGCGGCATCGGGCCGGGCTACGGCGACACGCGCTGGACGACGGAGTTCCCGGCGTACGGCCCCAGGTCGTGGCTGATCGCCGGGCAGTACGTCTACGCCGGCACCGGCTACTACGGCTACGAGCTGCACGCGCTGCGCCTCGGCGACGGCGCGAAGGTCTGGTGCACGACGGTCGACATGCCGGCGGGGAGCTGGACGGGCTCCGCCGACGACGAGGCCGTCCTGCCGCTGGCCGCCGGCGACGGCCTGTTGCTCGTCGAGGCCGGGTACGGGCTCGCGGCGTTCGAGTCGGGCGGGCCGCCGTCGTCGTGCGACAGCCAGAGCGGAGGCGGGAGCGGGACGACGACCACCAACCCGCCGGTGCCCGCGGTCAGCCACCCCGCGCTCGACCTCGACCTCGAGCGGACCGACGCGTACGTCGGCGAGCGCGTGCCCGTCTCCGGCCAGGTGCTGGGGATGCCGATCACCGCCGGCCAGGAGGTGGTCGCCGAGGTGGACGAGTGGCCCTTCGACGGCGACTTCCGCCTCGCGGGGACCGACCGCGCGAGCGACGGCGGCTTCGTCTCCTTCACGCTGCGGCCGCAGCGCAACGTCCAGGTGCGGCTGCGGCTCGGGTCGGACTCTTCGGTCGTGAGCGGGGCGGAGACGGTGTGGGCCGACTTCCCCACGCGGATCGTGCGCCGCGGCGCGGGCGGGCCGCGGCCGCGCGTGCGCGCGACGCTCTACGCCCTCCCCGGCGCGGAGGTCAGCCGCCGGGTCGTGCACGGCTACCTGCTGCGGCGCGGGTGGACGCAGTGGCGGCGGGTCGCGTCGCGGCGCTGGCAGCGGCGCGGGCGCGTGACGTTCGCGGCGACGCTGCGCTACCCGCGCGGGACGCTGCGCCGCCGCGACCGCGTCCTGCTCTGCACGCGCGAGCCGACGCCGGACGCCTACGGCGAGCCCACGCCGTACGACGCGCTGTGCGGGGCGCGGCTCCTGGCGCGCTCGCTGCGCTGAGCGCCCGTCTAGCCGTCCCCGGAAGGGCACGGCCTGCCGAGCGGCACGGGCAGCGGCGACGACGCGCCACCCGAGAAGACGCGGAGGCGCAGGCAGATCCGGCGGTCGGTGGTGATGAGCGAACCGCCCCAGCCCGTCGTCGGGCCGACGACCCCGTCGCCGGAGAACAGCGGCTCGTCGGGCGGGCACGACGTGAAGCGGACGGCGCGGTCGCTGCGCGCGAACGTGCGGGCGAACGGGCCGAACGCGAGCCGCGCCCGGCTCGTGTTGCGCGACCCCACGGCGAGGATCACGGTCCGGTCGGCGCTGAGCGAAGCCGGCGCCTTCCACACCCACACGCGCCGCGCGCCCAGCCGCATGCGGAACGGCGCGCCGCGGAAGGTGAACAGCTCGAACCGGCCGCCGTCGCGCAGGGCGGCTGCCGCGACGTGCGCGTCCTCGCCGGTGCGCACCGCCTCGCTGGGCGGCGGCTCGGACCGCCGATCGCACCCGACGGTTGAGTCCGCCGCCTGCGGCCGCGCGGGCGCGACCCCGTCCGCGGTGGAGTCGTCGCCGAGACAGCCGGCCGCGACGACGGCCACGCCGACGGCGGTGAGGATCGCGGCGGTCCTCACGCCACCACCGCGAGCACGACGAGCGCGGAACCGTCGACGGTCAGGAGCATCGCTGTCAGCCGCCGCAGGCGCGGCTGCAGCCGTATGAGGCCGTCGAGGACCGAGTCCGGACGCCGGTTGCGCATGTAGGCAAGGATCCACCATGCGAGCGAGGTGCGCACGATCCCGTACGTCGCCCACAGCGCGGGGCCGAACCAGAGGTTCCCGGCCGCGAACGCGAGGACGGGGATCACGTACCAGAGCGGGAAGCCGAGACGAGTCGTCAGGGCGAATCCCAGCGACGCCCCGTTCGCGACGGCCCATCTGACCGGGCCGAGGTGAAGCCACCGCTGCGGCGTCTCCTCGTCGCGCTGCGCCAGGCGCGCGCGCCGTCCACTCGCCTCCCACAGGCCGAGCCCCACGAGCGGAACGACGGCCGCGAGCGTGACGCCCACCCGCGCGTCCGCGCCGGCCAGCACGCCCGCGCCGGCGAACAGCAGCCCGGCCAGCGCGCCGCCGGCCGCTCCCGCGAGGGTGTAGAGCACCTGCTTGAGGGGCGCGCTCGCGCCTGCCTGACCCCGCATCCCGGCGGAGTTCGCGATCCCCGAGACCGCGTTGGCGCCTCAGGGGATCGTCTGCTGCGCGAGCGCGACGGCGACCGCGGAGGCGGCCGCCAGCGGCGCCACGAGCGGCAGCGCGTCTAGCACGCGCCGAGGCTCCCCCGGCAGACGCAGCGGTGCAGCTTGTCGGTGTCGGCCTTCTCGACGACGTCAACGAACCCGGACATCTTCAGATCCTTCCTCGCGAGCGTGGCTGTCCGCGAGCTCCTCGTCCGTCACGGTCGAGGCCTCGCTGATGAACCGCCTGAGATGGTCGGCGCCGCGGAGCGCCGCCTTTGCCGCGAGTTGTCCGCGGCGGAACTCGAACACGAACGGCGTCGTCTTGACCTCGAGCGCCCGCGCGGCCGAGGTCGCTTCGGGGTCTCGGACGATGGTCACCGAGCTCGGGAGCGCCTCGACCAACGCCTGCACGAGCTCGGGCCGGCCGGCGACGAGCGTCACGATCGGAACGTCGAACGTCGTGCCGGTCAGCTCGAACGCGATGTCGTGACACGTCGTGCACGTGTTCGCCATGAGCATCACGAACGCGGGACCCGCGTCCGGCCCGGCCGGGAACAGCTCGGCGACCTGCGGGGGCATCGGGCTGCCCAGCGCCGGTCCGTCGTCGACGGGATCGATCCCCGAGTAGAGCGACTTGTCGATGCGCAGACCGAGCACCGCGATCTGGCGGATGCACGCGAGCACGACCACCGTCAACACGGCGGCCCACGCCGCGAGGGCGATGAGCGCGACCGTCGTTCCGGCCGTCGCGAGGGGGACCATCTGGCTAGTGGCCATGGAGTCGCTGCTCCCATCGGTCGGGGCGTTCGCCCAGTGGATCGGCGTTGACGCCGCGCAGCCGCAGGGCACCGCGAACCAGCGCGGCGCCGAGCAGCGTGGCGGCGACCGCGACGGGGGCCGCGGGGAGGTGGGCGTCGTCGATCGTCGCCGGCCCGGCGACGGCGGCGGCCGCCAGCGCGGCGAGCAGCGCGGTGCGGGCGACGTCGGCCGCCGAGACCGCGCCGTCGGAGGCGCCGAAGCAGTTGCAGCCGAACTCGGCGCCGGCGCGGACGCCGCGCGCGAGGAACCAGGCGAACAGCAGGAACGTCAGCGCCGCCACGGAGGCCGGCGCGGCCGCGGGGACGGCTCCCAGGATCGCCGCGACCAGGGCGGCGGCGAGCAGGGCCTCGTAAGCCCCGACCGCCCGGCCCAGCGCCGGCCGCACGCGGCGCGCCACGCCGAAGTCGACGAGCGCGATCGCGGCCGGGCGCGGATCGGCGAGCTTGACGGCGCCGCTGTAGGCGAGAACCAGCGCCAGCGCCCAGAGGGCGGTCGCTGCCACCCAGTCAGCCATGTGTCCCGTGCCTACGGAAGGACGGCGAACCGTCGGATCGCCGCCGCGTTCGACGAGGGATCGCGGCGCGACAGCGCCCACAGGCGCATCCCCGGGGCGACCGAGTCGGGGTGCACGGTCCGGGCGTCGGCGTGGCCGCCGATGTGGACGGCCGACTGCGTCTCCCCGTCGAGCAGGAGCGTCCCCTCCGGCGTCTCGAGCCGCTGGCCGTGTCGCGCGGTGACCGTGACCTCGTACAGGTCGGCCACCGAGTAGACGGCCGAGGCGGACACCACGTCGCCGGCGCGCGACCCGATCGCGGTCACCCGCTCACCGGGCTCGAAGTCGCTCACGCGCGAGGCGCCGTCACGACCGACTTCGGCGCCCGGCCTGGCGCGGACGAGGATCTCCTCGCCGGTGTCGTGCAACCTGAGGCGCAGCGAGGAGTCGTCGATCCTGGCCGTCACCTCCCCGAAGAAACCGGGGTCCTCCGCGCGGCCGGGGGCCGCGGGCGTCAGGGCGGGAACTGCGGCCGCAGCGACGGCGGAACCGGCGGCGGCGCCGAACAACTGACGCCTCGTCGGCCGTCCGCCCCGGAGGCCCGGGCGGGAGACAGCCATAGGACTAGGCTGCCGGGCCGATGCCGGGCCTCATCGAGCGTTACCGCGACCGCCTGCCCTTCGCCGACGGCGACCCCGTGGTGACGATGGGCGAGGGCTCGACGCCGCTCGTGCACGCGCCCTCCGTCTCCGAGCGCGTGGGCGCCGAGGTGTGGCTGAAGATCGAGGGCGCCAACCCGACCGGCTCGTTCAAGGATCGCGGCATGACGTGCGCGGTCTCGGCGGCCGTCCGCGACGGGGCAGAGGCCGTGATCTGCGCCTCGACCGGCAACACCGCGGCGAGCGCGGCGGCGTACGCGGCGAAGGCGGGGCTGACCGGCGCGGTGATCGTGCCCGAGGGGAAGATCGCGACCGGCAAGCTGGCCCAGGCGCTGATGCACGGCGCCCGCGTGATCGCGCTGCGCGGGAACTTCGACCAGGCGCTCCAGCTCGTGCGGGAGCTGGTCGCGCGTCACCCGATCGCGCTCGTCAACAGCGTCAACCCGTTCCGGCTCGAGGGGCAGAAGACGGCCGCGTTCGAGCTGCTGGACGACCTGGGCTCGTTGGACCTGCTCTGCATCCCCGTCGGGAACGCCGGCAACGTGACCGCGTACTGGAAGGGCTTCCGGGAGGCGGACGCCGCGCCGCGGCTCTTCGGCTTCCAGGCCGAGGGCGCCGCGCCGCTGGTCGTGGGGCGCGTGATCGAGAAGCCGGAGACCGTGGCCTCCGCCATCCGCATCGGCAACCCCGCCCGGTGGGAGGAGGCGATGGCGGCGATGACCGAGTCCCGCGGCCACGTCCGCGCGGTCTCCGACGACGAGATCCTCGCCGCCTACCGGTTCCTGGCCGCGCGCGAGGGCGTCTTCTGCGAGCCGGCCAGCGCGTCGTCGGTCGCCGGCCTGCTGAAGCACGGCGCCGACGGGGCGGAGCGAGTCGTCTGCGTGCTGACCGGGCACGGCCTGAAGGACCCGCAGACCGCGCTCGACCAGGCCGAGGCCGTCGTGCCCTGCGAGGCGTCGCTGCCCGCCGTCGAGCGCGCCGTGCTCGGCTAGGGCCCCAGGACGGTCGCGAGGCGCAGGGAGTCCGGCGACCAGGCCGGGGCGGCCACCGAGGCTCGGCGCTCGACGAGACGGCGCAGCGGGCCGGGCGGATCCACCGGGAGCACCGCGATGCCGAAGCTGCTCCTGCGACCCGAGCCGCGCTCGTAGGCGACGGCGAGGGTGCGGCCGTCCGGCGACCAGAGCAGCTCCTCCGGCACGCGGTCGCCGAGCGGAACCGTCCTGCGGCCGTCCCCGGCGAGGTCGACGACATGCAGCGACGCGCCGCCGCGCTGCTCGAAGGGATCGACCGTGAGGGCGATCCGGTCGCCGGCCGGGGACCACGCGCCGGTCCGGGCCAGGGCGGCCTCGTAGCCGCCGATGACGCGGCGCGCGCCGGTGTCCACGTCCAGGATCGTCGGCTGCACGTTCTCGTCGGGACCCGACGCGGTGTACAGGAGCGAACGGCCGTCGGGCGAGAACGCCTGCGCGCCGAGGTCCGGGTTGCGGGCGCGGCGGCGGCGCAGGACGCGCCCCGTCGTCGCCTCGAGCACGGTGAGGGTCTCGCCCCAGACCCCCAGCCTGGCGAGCGCGAGCCGCGACGCGTCGGGCGACCACGCGCTCGACAGCGTCTCGGGCACGTCGACGGAGCTGACGCGGAAGAGCGGCCGGCCGCCGAAGTCGCGCACCTGGAAGCCGCCGGTGTCGCGCCGGCCGAAGCGGTAGACGAGCTCCAGCGCGCGGCCGCACCCGGGTGCGAGCGTCGCTGCCACCGAGCGGGCGGGCATCACGTCGACGGTCCGCGGGCGCGCGCCGTACGCGACGTACCGGTACGGGCGGTCGCGGGACACGCTGGCCACCACGATCGATCCGTCGCGAGCCCAGCACGGATCGAAGTGCCACGCGGCCGGACCGGCGACGCGGAGCGTCGTGCGCGCCCCGGTCGTGACGTCGATGGTCACGAGGCGGTCCGCGGCCGCCGGGGGGACGGCGAGAAGCATGATCGCGACGAGGAGCGGCAACGCACGGGTCATTCGCAGCGATTGTCGGCGCTGCGGCGGCGGCGCTTGACCGCGGCTAGGGTCCGCGGCGTGCAGCGCCGCCGCCTCGTCCGCGTCCCCGCCTCGTCGGCCAACCTCGGGCCCGGCTACGACGCGTTCGCCGCCGCGCTGGCCGTCCACCTCGAGCTGGAGGTGGAGGAGACGGGCGAGTTCGCGGTGGAGACGGCGCTCGACGTCCCGCGCGATCGCACCAACCTCGTCGTGCGCGCGTTCGAGCGGCTCCATCCGGCGGACGGGTTCACGTTCCGTATCGCGTCGCGGATCCCGCTGAGCGGCGGGCTGGGGTCGAGCGCCGCGGCGATCGTCGCCGGGCTCCTCGCCGCCGAGCACCTCTTCGAGCTCGACGAGGACCTGCTCGCGCACGCGACGGCGATGGAGGGCCACTCCGACAACGTCGCGGCCGCGCTGCACGGCGGGTTCGTCGTCGTCGCGGACGGGCACGCGGTGCGCTTCGAGCCGCCGCCGGAGCTGGAGGGCGTCCTCGTCGTGCCGGCCGAGGCGGTGCGGACCGAGGCGGCGCGCGCGGCGCTCCCCGATCAGGTGCCGGTCGAGGACGCCGTCTTCAACGTCGCCCACGCCGCGCTGCTCATGATCGGGCTCGCGCGCGCGGACCTCGACCTCGTCGCCCGCGGGCTCGCCGACCGCGTCCACCAGCCGCGCCGCGCGCACCTGTACCCGCGGTCGATGGACCTGGTCGAGCGCGCGCGCTCGCTCGGCGCGCTCGGCGCCACGATCTCGGGCGCCGGCCCGACGGTGCTGATGTGGTCGCACTACGAGCAGACGGCGGGCGTCTTCGAGGCCGTCCGCCGCGAGACGGAGGGCTGGGCCGACGTCATCCGAGCGCCGTTCGAGCCGATGGGGGCGGACGTCCGCGCGCTCTGACCTCGTCCCGGCATGGAGGTCCGGCTGGCGGCGACGAGGTGGGCGCGGGCGCGCGGGCTGCTCGCGCGGAGGGAGGCCACGCCGCTGCTCCTCGCGCCCGCTCGCTCCGTCCACACGTGCGGCATGCGGTTCCCGATCGACGTCGTGTTCCTCGACGACGAGCTGCGGGTGCTGAAGGTGGTCCGCTCGATGCGGCCGTGGCGGGTGGCGTCCGCACGGGGCGCGCGGGCGGTGCTGGAGCTGGCGGTGGGCGGGGCGGCGGGCGTCGAGCCGGGCGCGCGGCTCGAGCTCAGGCTCTGATGTCGACGCGCGTGCCGACGGGCAGGCGCTTCAGCAGGCGCCGCATCACGCCGCGCTCGGCGACGAGGCAGCCGGCGGAGTCGGCGCCGCCGACGCGGGAGTCGTCGGCCGTGCCGTGGATCGCGAGGCGGTCGCCGCCGCGCCAGCCCGGCGGCAGCGACGGCTGCCGGCCGCTCAGCGCGAGGATGCAGCAGCCGTAGACCGAACGCGGCCCGGCGGTCACGAGCCGGTCGGTCACGGCGAAACGCCCGAGCGGCGTCGGCGAGCCGGGCGCGCCGATCCCGACCCGGAAGCGTTCGACCACCTTCCCGCCCCGGCGCACCGACGCCGTCCGAGCGCTGCGGTCCACCACGATCCGCCACGGCTCGCTGTAGAGCCGGGCGTCGTGCGCATGGATCCAGCCGGTGCGCCCGTTCGGCAGCGCCTCGTGCAGCACCCCGAGCCACCGCCCGCGGCGCGCGACAACCGCGAGGATCTGCGGCCCGGCGAATGAGGTGCGGCGCCCGATCCGCGCGATCACGCGGCCGCCGGGCGACGACCGCAGCGCGGTGCGCCGCACGATCCCGGCGCCCAGCGGCATCGAGCTGCCGCGCCGCTGCGCGACCCCCGCCGCCGGCCGGGCCGCCCCGTCCTGCACCGCCGTGTCGTCGATCGGCCCGCCGGTCACCGGGAGCCGCTGGAACGCGCGGTCCGCGAGGTCCGTCGCGCCGGCGAGGCCCGCCATCCCCGCGAGGCCGACCGCGGTGGCGAACGCCGCGAGCCTGCGCATGCGCCTACGCGGTGACGCGGAGGGGCTCGAGCCGGCGCCGGGCGTCCTCGAGCCCGAGCCGGCCGAGGAGCTCGTCGGCGAGGGAGATGTAGTCCTCGCCGAGGTCGGGGCGGTGGTCGAGGATCGAGATCCCTCGCTCCGCGGACTCGGCGTAGGCGATCGACTGCCTGATGGTCGTGTCGAAGACCCTGTCCGAGAACTCCTCGCGAAGCGCCTGATACGCATCACGCGAGTGGATCGTCCGCATGTCGGCGATGTTGAAGACGACGCCGAGCCATTCGAGGTCCGGATTCAGGCTGTCGCGCGCCAGCTCCACGACCTCCAGCGCCTGCTCGACGCCCTGCATCGCGAAGTACTGCGCCTCGGCCGACAGCAGCGCCCAGTCCGCCGCGACGAGGGCGTTGACGGTGAGGAGGCCGAGCGTCGGAGGGCAATCGAGGAAGATGACGTCGTAGTCGCGCTTGAGGTCCTTCAGCGCGCGCTTCAGGGTGAGCTCACGACCCATCTTCCCCGCCAGGGCCAGCTCCGCCTCGGCCAGCGACAAGTTGGCGGGTATGACGTCATCGTGGACGGCCTCGCGGGCCTTCGCGCGGCCGGAGAGCACGTCCCCGATCGTCGGCGACGCCTCGGGGTCGACGTCGAAGTAGTCCGAGAGGTTGCCCTGCGGGTCGAGGTCGAGCGCGAGGACCCGGAGGTCGAGCCGGCGCAGGACGTCCGTGAGCGTCCGCACCGACGTCGTCTTCCCCGTGCCGCCCTTCTGGGACAGGATCGCGATCGTCTCGGCCACTGGTTCCGGAGGGTAGAGCAGGGGAGGCCCGGAGCGTCGCCCGGGCCTCGTCCTCTCTCCTCCCCCGCCGTGGCGGGAGATCTACGGGCGGTCAGCCCGCGGCTTCGAGCGTCGCGTCCGGCGCGGTGGTGCCGACCGGCGCGACCTCCAGGAACGTGAGCCGGTACCGGCCCACGACGATCTCGTCCCCGTCGAGCAGCTCCCGCCACTCGACGCGTTCGCCGTTCACGAAGACGCCGTTCAGCGACCGGTCGTCCAGCACCCGGACGCCGTCCGCCTGGCGCACGATCAGCGCGTGGCGGCGCGAGACCGTCGGGTCGTCGAAGCGGACGTCCGCCGCCAGGCTGCGCCCGACCCGCGTCCACTCCCGCTCCAGCGGTATCGACTCGGTCTTGCCGTCACGCTCGAAGATCAGGTACTGCCCTGGGTCCGTGACCTGCTCGCGGGCCGAGGCCAGCCATGCCTCGCGCTCCTCCGGCGACTTCTCCGGCGCGGCCCCGCGGGCAAAGCGCGGGCCGCTGAACAGCGATGCGCGGGCGAAGCTCGAGCTGCCGCATCCGGGGCACGTCGGCAGCTCGTCGGCGGCGGCCAGCGTGACGACGTATCCGCACTCCTCGCAGCGGAACGAACCGGTCCCCGCCAGCGTCCCCGACGTGAGTGACTCCATCCCCTCTTGCTCCTCTCGGCACGCCATACGTGCGCGCCCTTGATGCTCCCGCTCGTGACGATACTAACGACTGGACGTTTATTGAAGGAGGTGCGGGTCAGCGCTCGAACAGACGGCCATGCCCCGTCTGCTGCCGACGCTCATGCCCGCCGACCTCGAGCTCCGCCTGCTCCGCAAGGGGATCGGGGAGCGGCGCGAGGATCGCCCCGCCTGCTCGGACTGCGGCCGCACGCCGCTGACGGGCGAACGGCTCCACCACGACGCCCACGGCCTCGCGGTCTGCGACCTCTGCCGGCCCGCCCACCGGGCGAAGATCGCGCGGACGGAGCTCGTCTGCGGGCCCGAGTTCGGGCACACGGTCAAGGTCCGCCGCCTCGCGGCATAGGGATCCGGGCCGCGGGTAGCATCCCGCGCGCCTCATGGATCCCATCACCTCCAGCGTCGTCGTCGACCGCCCGCGCGAGCAGGTCTTCGAGTACCTGGCCGACATCGCGAATCACTGGGAGTTCACGGATCACTACATCCGCGAGGTCCACATGACGCGCGAGGACACCTACGGCATCGGCGCGGGCATGCGCTTCCGGGTGCCGACGCCGTTCAACCGCTTCGACTGGGCCGAGGTGACGATCACCGACGTCGACCCGCCGCGGCGGATCGTCGAGAAGGGCCGCGGCGGCAAGTACAACCGGATCCGGATGGTCCTCGTCTACACGCTCGAGCCGGCCGGCGGGCACGGCACGCGCGTGACGCTGACGACCGAGACAGAGCCGAAATACCCGTCGGACCGGCTGATGGAGGCGTTCGCGCGCGGGCCGCTGAAGCGGCGCCAGCGCAAGGCGCTCAAGCGGCTGCGCTCGATCCTCGAGGAGGACCGCGAGCGGGGCCGGCGCGCCACGATCGGCGCGGGCGGGGCGAGGAAGCCCGCCTCGCAGTACAGGTTGTAGCCTTCGCGCCCGCCGTGACGCCCCTGCGCCCTCTCGTCCTGCTGCTCGTCGCCGTGCTCGCGCTCGGCGTCGCCGCGTGCGGCAACGAGGCGCAGGAGGACGAGACGTTCCAGAGCGAGAACGCCCAGGTCGCCGAGACCGAGGGCGTCTACCTCGAGCTCGGCGAGGTCAAATACCAGGTGCAGGTCTCGCGGCAGCTCAACCCGCTCCTCGTGGCGGACAAGGACTACTTCGAGGGCATCTCGGAGTCGGACCTCGACCTCGCCGACGACGAGGTGTGGTTCGGCGTCTGGATGCGCGTCGAGAACGAGTCGGAGGAGCCGCAGCCGACCGCGTCGCGGTTCACGATCCACGACACGCAGGAGAACGAGTACGTCCCGGTGCGCATCGGCGAGCCGAACCCGTTCGCGTACCGCGCGGGGCGCGTGGAGGGGGAGGAGCTGTACCCGCTGCCGGACAGCCCGGCGGGCGAGCGGGCGCCGAACGGTGCGCTCATCCTCTTCAAGCTGAAGCGGTTCTCGCTCGACAACCGGCCCCTGGAGCTCGAGCTCGAGGACCCCGCGCGCGGCCGGCCCGCGATCGTCAACCTGGACGTCTGAGCGCCTCGGCCAGGACGGTGCGGGCCGCGGGCGCCGCGACCGCTCCTCCCGCGCCCGCCTCGACGAGCATGACCGCGACGGCGATGCGCGGCCGGTTCGCGGGCGCGTAGGCGGCGAACCAGGCGGTGGTGTCGGTGGTGTCGCCCTCGACCGGGGCGCCCTCGACCTCCTCGCCCTGGGTCTGGCGCAGCTCGGCGGTGCCGGTCTTGCCGGCGATGGTCACGCCGCCGATGGCCGCGGAGGTCCCGGTCCCGTAGGCGACGACGGCGCGCATGGCGCGGTCGACGATCCGCGCGGTGCGGCGGCTGATCGCCCTCGTTCGCCTGGGCTTCGCCTTCTTGAGGAGCGTCGGCGTCGGCCGCTCGCCTTCGTCCGCGATCGTCGCGGCGGCGAGGGCCATCTGGAGCGTGTTGGCCTGCACGCGGCCCTGCCCGATGGCGCTCGCGCCCACGGCGAGGTCGTCCCCGATCTCGCTCGCGGGCGGGATCGTGCTCGTGGCGGCGCCGTCGATCGCGGGCGTCTCGTTGAAGCCGAAGCGCTCCGCGGTGCGGACCAGACGCCGCGCGCCCAGCTCGGCGCCGAGCGGCGCGAAGACCGAGTTGCACGAGTGGGCGAAGGAGTCGATGAGCGTGCCCCCGCACGACTCGCCGTTGGCGTTCTGCAGCTCGACGCCCTCGAGCGTGGCGGACGTGGCGACCGCGAACTGCTCCTTCGGCCGCGTGATGCGGGCCTCGAGCGCGCCGGAGAGGGTGATGATCTTGAAGGTGGAGCCCGGAGGCTGGAGGCCCGAGAGGCCGATGCCCGCCGCGGCGGCGACGTCGCCGTCGTCCTTCCCGCCGACCTTCATCACGACGACGCCGCCGAGGCGGCCGGCCAGCGCGGTCACCGCGGCGGCCTGGATGCGCGGGACGATCGTGGTCCTGACCGGCTTCGCGGCTTTCGGGGTGCTGCGGGCGAGCACGCGCGCCCCCGCCTTCAGGCGGCCGCCGGGGGTGCCGCGCAGCTCGTCGTCGAGCGCGCGCTGCAGGCCGGAGATGCCGACCTCGGCCCCGTCGGGGACGCCCTTCGCGCGCAGCTCCTCGGCGCGCTCGGGCGGGATCGGGCCCAACTCGCCGCCGATCGAGGCGGCGGTGGCCGGATCGAGCTCGTCGCCGTTGGCGTCGAGGAGGGTGGCGCGCGGCGGCAGCTCGAGCGTCCGCTCCAGCTGCTCGCCTTCGTTCACGCCGGGGAACGTCAGGTGCGGCGCCCACGTGACGCGTTCCTCGTCCATCGGCAGGACGAGCTCGTCCTCGACCTGACCGAAGACGCGGGTGGCGATCTTCACTCGCGTGGCCACCGCGTCGTCCGCCGGGCCCTCGGCCTTCTCGACCGCGATCTTCGTGGCCGTCGCGGTGGCGAGCGCGTCCTCGTGGGCGGCGCGGAACTGGTCGGGGGTGAAGCGGCGCTTGGCGTCGTCGGTGATCAGCGCGTACATCGCGCCGTAGTCGCGCTGCGCGTAGGCGGCCATGTAGTCGTCGGCGACGTCCTGCTCGGCGGGGCGGTGGAGGGCGCCTGCGACGATCCCGGCGACGAACGCCGTCGCCGCGATGAGCAGCAGGGGGACGAGATGGCGGAGGAGGCGGTCGCGCCGCCCGTCGTTCGGACGTCCGGGGCGCTGCCGGTAGCCTCGGCCGCCCGTGACGGGCGTGGACTGGATCATCGTCGCCTTCGTTACCCTCCTCGCCCTCTTCGGGTACGGCCAGGGCTTCCTCGTGGGCGCGCTGTCGCTCGTCGGGTTCGCGCTGGGGGCATTCCTGGGTTCGCGGATCGGCCCCTCGCTCCTGTCGGAAGGCTCGTCCTCGCCGTACGCGCCGGTGTTCGCTCTGGGCGGCGGGGTGCTCGTGGGCGGGCTGCTCGCGCTGGCTCTGGAGACGGTGGGGCGGGCGCTGCGAGCGGGGTTGGTGCTGCCGGGGCTCGGGGTCTTGGACGGCCTGCTCGGTGCGGTCTTGAGCGGCGTGGTCGGCTTGGCGCTGTGCTGGGTCTTCGGCGCGGTGGCGCTGCAGACGCCGGGGGCGCGGGAGCTGCGGCGCGACGTCCAGCGCTCGGCGATCCTGTCGCGGCTCTACGACGAGTTCCCCCCGGCGGACGTCCTGAACCTGCTGGCGCGGTTCGACCCGTTCCCGAAGATCAGCGGGCCGCTGCCCGACGTCTCGCCGCCCGACCGGCGGATCGCTTCCGATCCCGAGGTGCGGGCGGCGGCGGCGTCGGTCGTGAAGATCAACGGGACCGCGTGCGGGCTGGGGGTCGAGGGGTCGGGCTGGGTCGCGCGGCCCGGGGTCGTCGTGACGAACGCGCACGTCGTCGCGGGTCAGGACGACACGGTCGTGCAGGTCGGCGGCAACGGGCCGGTGCTCGACGCCGAGGCGCTGGCGTACGACCCGCGCAACGACGTCGCGGTCCTGCGCGTCGACGGCCTCTCGGCCCCCGCGTTGTCGCTCGTCCCCGCTCCGGACCCCGGCACGGCCGGCGCGATCCTCGGCTTCCCGGAGAACGGGCCGTACGACGTGCGCGCGGCGCGGATCGGAGCGACGTCGGACGTCCGGTCCTCCGACGCCTACGGCCGCGGCCCGATCCAGCGCACGATGACCTCGATCCGCGGCCTCGTCCGTTCCGGCAACTCCGGCGGCCCGGTCGTCGACGGCCGCGGCCGCGTGCTGACGACCGTCTTCGCGGCGACGGTCGGGACCGCCGTGCGCGGCGGCTACGGCGTCCCGAACGCGGTGGTGCGGCGAACGCTCGCGGGGGCGCGCGGGGTCGTCAACACCGGCCCCTGCGCGCGTTGATCGCGGAACTCGCGCGACTTCGCAACGAAAGCGGTCTCCTCGTCGTCCACCAGGCGGGGCGTCGCTATCCCTCGATGAGTGGCCGACCTGTCGTCCGCATACGAGCTCGCGTACATCGAGGCGCGCCGCGCGCTCGAAGATCAACGTGCGGTCGTGAACGAGCTCCGTGGACGGGCCGGCGTCCTCGTCGCGGCCGCCGCGATCACGACGTCGTTCTTCGGCGACGCGGCGCTGACCGACGGGCGCCTCGGGATCGCAGGCTGGGCTGCCGTCGCGGCGTTCGTCCTGGCCGGTGTTCGCATCCTCGCGATCCTGTGGCCGCTCCCGGGCTGGACGTTTGCCGTCGACGCGCGGGTCTACATGCAGACGTACCTGGAGCATCCGCACGGGGGCCCGTCGAGCTCCAGCGGATCCACCGGGACCTCGCACTCCACATGGCCTCCAGTTTCGCTCGGAATCGCGAAGGCGTCGCGTCGCTGATCCGCGCGCTCCGGGCGGCGACGATGCTCTTGGTCTTGGAGATCGTCGCGTGGGTCATCGCGCTGATAACGCAAGGCGCGTGAAGTAAAATGGCGCCCATGGGAAAAAAGCCCAAGCCGAATCCGAGGCCGCGCCCGCTGCCGGAGCCGGAGTTCCCGAGCCCGATGACGGGCGAGGCTTGCGACTGACGCGCGACTTCGCGACAAAAGTGCGCGGCTCCCGGTCGGCCGCCAGGCGCGCCGCTAGGCTCCGCCTCCATGTCGAAGACGCTCGTGATCGCCGAGAAGCCGTCCGTGGGGCGGGACCTCGCGCGCGTGCTGCCGGGGCCGTTCGAGAAGCACGAGGGCTATCTCGAGGGGCCGGAGCACGTGATCACGTGGGCCGTCGGGCATCTCGTGCAGCTCGCCGAGCCCGAGCAGTACGACCCCAAGTTCAAGAAGTGGCGCATGGCGGACCTCCCGATCCTGCCGGACCGCTTCGACCTCGTCGTGCGCGACGAGCGGTCCAAGAAGCAGATGGGCGTCGTGACGAAGCTGCTGCGGCGCAAGGACGTCGAGCGGGTCGTCAACGCGGCGGACGCCGGGCGCGAAGGCGAGCTGATCTTCGCCTACATCTACGAGAAGGCCGGCGCGGACAAGCCGGTGCAGCGGCTGTGGCTGTCCTCGATGACCAACGAGGCCATGCGCGAGGCGTTCGGCAACCTGCGCCCGGGCGAGGAGCTGAAGAAGCTCGAGGAGGCGGCGCGCTCGCGGTCGGAGGCGGACTGGATCGTGGGCATGAACGCGACGCGGGCGGCGACGATCCGGCTGCGGTCGTCGTTCGACGGGGCGGTGTCACTCGGCCGGGTCCAGACGCCGACGCTGGCGATCCTCGCCCGCCGCGAGGAGGAGATCCGCGCCTTCACGCCGGAGTCCTACTGGCTGGTCGACGCCGTGTTCGCGGCCGACGGCGACCGCGTCTACGAGGGCCGGTTCCACGCGGGGGCGAACCCGCGGCTGGCGACGGCGGAGGAGGCCGACGCGGTCGTCGCGGCCGTCCGCGGCCGGCGCGGCACGATCACGAAGCTCGAGAAGACGAAGCGGTCGGAGAAGGCTCCGCTCCTCTACGACCTGACGTCACTGCAGCGCGACGCGAACACGCGCTACGGGTTCAGCGCGCGCCGGACCCTCGCCGCGGCGCAGCGGCTCTACGAGGAGCACAAGGCGCTGACGTACCCGCGGACGAACTCGCGCTTCTTGTCGAGCGACATGATCGCCGAGCTGAAGCCCGTCGCGGCGTTCGTCGGCCAGAACCGCGACTACACGAAGGCGGCGGACTACGTCACGTCGCTCGAGAAGCTGCCGCTGGCGCGCGTCGTCAACAACGAGAAGGTCACCGACCACCACGCGATCATCCCGAGCCGCGCCGAGCACAAGCTCGACAAGATGAGCTCGGACGACGTCCGCGTGTACGACCTCGTCGCGCGCCGCTTCCTGGCCGTCTTCCATCCGGACGCGGAGTTCGAGAACACGCGTGTCGAGACGACGGTCGAGTCCCATGTCTTCCGCACGCGCGGCAAGGTGCTGCTCGTGCCGGGCTGGCGGGGGGTCTACGGCGAGCTGGCCGACGGCGACGCCGGGCCGGCCGACGACGACGAGGGCAAGGACCAGCAGCTGCCGAAGCTCGACCGCGGCGAGGACGTCGACACGCGGAGGGTCGAGTCGCTGGAGCGCGAGACCAAGCCGCCGCGGAGGTACTCCGACGCGTCGCTGCTCGCGGCCATGGAGACCGCCGGCAAGCTCGTCGACGAGGACGAGCTGCGCGAGGCCATGAAGGACTCCGGCATCGGCACGCCGGCGACCCGCGCCGCGATCATCGAGCGCCTGATCGACGTCGGCTACGTCGAGCGCGACGGCCGCGCGCTCGTGGTGACCGAGAAGGGCCTGAACGTCGTGCGGCTGCTCGGCGAGCACCCGCTGACCTCGCCCGGGATGACGGGCGACTGGGAGCGGCGGCTCTCGCTGATCGAGACGGGCGGCGACTCGCGCGAGCGGTTCATGCGCGACATCGCGTCGTTCGCGGGCTCCACCGTGAGCGAGCTCGACGCGAAGCTCAAGGACGTCCGGATCCCGCGCGCGACGCTCGGCCCGTGCCCGGTCTGCGGCCGCGAGATCCGCGAGAACCGCAAGGGCTACTCGTGCTGGTCGCGCGAGGACCCGGGCTGCGGCTTCGTCATCTGGAAGAGCAAGGCCGGCAAGACGCTGCCGATCGCGGTCGCCAAGGAGCTCATCGCGACCGGCCGCACCGTCAAGCCCGTGACCGGCTTCAAGGGCCGCTCCGGCAAGTCGTTCCGGGCGAAGCTCGCGCTACAGCAGTCCGAGGAGGGCAAGTGGCGCGTCGAGTTCGACGAGCCGTGGGCGAAGGAGGGCGCGAAGCCGCCCGAGGAGGAGCCCGCTCCCGCCGAGGGCGAAGCCGCGCCCGCCGCGGTGTAGCGCGAAGCCGCGCGGTGTGGCGCGCAGGCGCGCGGTGTGGCGCGAAGCCGCGCGGTGGAGCGCGAAGCCGCGCGACTTCCAACGCTCAGCCGTCACAGCACACAGGTGATCCGGTGATCCTGCGCGTGCTCCTCGTCGTCGCGGCCTCGCTCGGCGTGGCTGCGACCCCCGCCGCGGGGGCGGCACGCGAGTGGCAGGAGGTCGGGACGGCCGCCGGGCCGATCGTCGGCGACGGGACCTCGGTGGCGTGGACCGCGGCGCCCGGTCGCGCGGTCGTCGTGCGCGCCGGCGGCGAGCGGCTCGAGCGCCAGGCGGCGAACTGCCCTGGGTTCGTCCGCGCGGTCGGCGGCCGTCGGGTCCTCTTCGCGTGCGACCAGCCGAAGCCGCTGGCCGGCTATCCGAGCCCCGTCGACTACGCGATCGAGCCGGGCGCGAACCGCTTCCGCGTCTGGACCGACCCCTACAGCGAGACCGAGACGTTCGACCAGCTCGGCGACCCATGGGTCGCCGGCGCGTTCACCGGCTACCACTTCACCGACCAGCGCTACTACAACTACCGGACCGGCGACACCATCTTCGCGTCGCGGGACCCCTTCGGCCCGAGGCGCTTCCTCGATCCCTCGATGCCGGCGCTCGGCCGCCCGCTGTGCCGGGCGCTGTGGCGCCGGACGGTCAAGCAGTTCGACGTGTACCCGCGCTACCTCCCGGCCCAGGTCGCGGACCGATGGCTGCTCCAGGGCTGGATGGGCACCTCGGCGCTCGAAGGGATGCCGCTCGTGCTGCGGCGCTGCGGCACGCGCCGCGCGCGCGACCTGGGGGACGGCACTCAGGCGAGGATCGGGTCGGGTTGGGTCACGTGGGTCCCGATGCGCGGATCGGAGCCGCGCGGCGTCGCCCGGGCGCTGCGGCTGCGCGACGGTCACACGCGCTACTGGTACGTCGACCGTCACACGGTCATCGCCCACACGGCCGACGCCATCTACGCGGCCGTCCCGATCGGGCTCTCCTACGACCCGCAGGGCTACCGGATCCTGCGCGGCTCGCTGCGCTGACGCGCGCGTCGCCGCAAGCTCCGCGCGCCCCCGGCGTTCACGCAGAGCATGCGCTCGCTGCTCCTCGTCGTCGTCATCGGCCTGCTCGCCGCGCTTCCGGCAACGGCGCCGGCCGCCGCGTGCGACGACCTCGACCCGTCCGTCTGCCTCTACCCGTGGCCGAACGACCGCTTCACGAAGCCCGACCCGGCGACCGACACCGGCCGCCGGCTCGACCTCCAGCTCGACCAGATGCCGCGCAACGCGGCGGGCAAGCCGATCGACCCGACCGAGATCAACCGCAACGACGGCTTCAGCCCCGGGTCGCTGATCGTCACGCGGGTGCCGGGCCTCGACAGCCAGGCGGCGTTCGACCGCACCGGACTCGTCCCGATCACCGATCCGGAGCGCTCGTTCGACCGCGACCAGCCCGCGGTGCTCATCGACGCGACGACGCGCGAGCGCCAGCTCATCTGGGCCGAGCTGGAGTACCCCGACGAGCTCGGCAAGGCCGCGTCGGTCCAGACCCTCGTCCTCCACCCGGCGAAGAACCTCGAGGAGGGCCACCGGTACATCGTCGCCCTGCGCCGGCTGCGCCGCGCGGACGGCAGCATCATCCCCGCGCCCGCGGCGTTCCGCGCCTATCGCGACGGCACCCCGGCCGACGCGCGTGCCGGCCACATGGAATCGCTCTTCCGCACGCTCCGGCGCGCGAAGATCCGCCGCGACGACCTCTACCTCGCCTGGGACTTCACCGTCGCGAGCGAGCGCAACCTCTCGCAGCGGATGCTCTCCATCCGCGACCGCGCGTTCGCCGAGCTGGGCGACACGAACCTGGCCGACCTCCGCGTGCAGGGCGCGTCGCCGCGCTTCGTCGTCAACGCCGACCTGCCGGACGACCTGCCGTCCCAGGTCCCCGGCGACGTCCGCGAGCAGGACGGCATCGTGGACTTCGCCCCGTGCTCCGCCGGCGACCCGTCGAAATGCGAGGCGGGGGAGAGCGACCGGCTCGTGCGGATCGTCCGCGGGCGCGTGCTCGTCCCGTGCTTCCTCGACACGCCCGAGTGCGCCGAGGGCGGCACGTTCGTGTACGAGTCCGACGGCGTCCCGCGCAGGATCCCCGGCAACACGGCCGCCGCGCCGTTCACGTGCATCATCCCCCGAGCCGTCCTGACCCGCGGCCCCGCGCGGCCTGCCCTGTACGGCCACGGGCTGCTCGGCGACGGCGGCCAGGTGACCGGCGACGCGGCCCAGGACCTCGCGAGCGAGCACGACATCCTCTCGTGCGGCACCGACTGGAGCGGGATGTCCACCGAGGACCTCCCGAACGTCGCGCTGCTGCTCGCGGACCTCTCGCGGTTCGCGTCGCTGGCCGACCGCGGCCAGCAGGGGATGCTCAACTTCCTCTTCCTCGGCCGCACGCTCATCCATCCCGCCGGCTTCTCGAGCGACCCGGCGTTCACGGTCGACGGCAAGCCCGCGATCGACGCGAGCCGCCTGTACTACACCGGCGGCTCGCAGGGCGGGATCATGGGCGGCTCGCTCACCGCCGTGGCGCCGGACTTCACCCGCGCGGCGCTCGGCGTCCCCGCGATGAACTACTCGATCCTGCTGCAGAGGTCCATCGACTTCGACACCTACGCGCAGGTCATGTACCGCGCCTACCCGAACGAGCTCGAGCGGCCGCTGATCCTCTCGCTCGTCCAGCTGCTGTGGGACCGCGCGGAGGCCAACGGCTACGCGCACCACATGACGCGCGACCCGTACCCGAACACCCCGGCGCACGAGGTGATCCTCAACATGGCGTGGGGCGACCACCAGGTGACGAACTGGGCGACGCTCGTCGAGGCGCGCACGATCGGCGCGCGGCTGCGGACGCCGGCGCTCGAGCCGTTCCGGTCCTACGGCGGCGGCGAGCTCCACGGGATCCCGAGGATCAAGTCGTTCCCCGCGACGGGCTCGCTGCTCGGCGTGTGGGACGTCGGGCCGCTGCGCACCGTGGCCGGCAAGGTCAAGGGGACGCCGCGACCCCCGACGGGGAACGTCCCGAACCGCGAGGGCGTCGATCCGCATGGCCCGGACGCCTCCGAGCAGGCGAGCGCGCGCCGGCAGGTGAGCGCGTTCCTGCGGCCGGACGCGCAGTCGCGGATCATCGAGGTCTGCGGGACGGACCCGTGCTACCTCGACGGGTGGGACGGCACGCCGTTTCACTAGACAGTCCTTGACTGCACAGGCACTCGCGAATAGGTTCGGCCGATGCGCGACTTCGTGCGGTCGGGTTCAGCGCGCTTCGTCGTGATCGCGCTGGTCGCGCTCGCCGTCGGCGTGGTCCTGGGCTTCGTGGTGGGCAAGGACGACAAGGACGCGAAGCCCGCGTCGACGGGGCCGCCGAAGATCGGGCCCGCGCCGTTCACCGCGGGGATGGACTTCCAGGAGCCGCCGGTGGTGAGCAGTCGCGAGGTTCCGGGCCGCCCCTACAAGGTGCTGCGGACGACGATCCTCGCCCAGAACGGCACATCCGAGATCAGCGGGATCGAGGTCGCCGAGACCCAGACCTACGGCGCGACCGGCGCGGACGGCCCGCGCGGCTTCCTCGGGCCGACGCTGCGGGTCGACCCCGGGGATGAGATCGAGATCACGCTCGACAACCAGTTGACCGTGCCCGAGGGCGCGATCGGCGCCGCGTGCCTCAACTCCGACCCCGTCGACCACGAGCACGACGAGCAGGTCGAGGCCGGCGCGGAGCAGGTCACGAACTTCCACTTCCACGGGCTTCACGTGACGCCGCGCGAGAAGCAGCCGTACGGCGATACCGTCCTCGTCAACCTGCCGAACGGCAAGTCGCGCATCCGCTTCCGGATCCCCCCGACCCACGACAAGGGCACGTTCTGGTACCACGCGCATCGCCACGAGTGCACCGACGACCAGGTCTTCCGCGGCCTGGCCGGCCTGATCCTGGTCGGGGACTCGCGGCAGGACCTCCCGGAGCGGTTCCGCGACATCACGACCAGGTCGCTCGCGCTCAAGGACATGCAGGTTGAGAAGGCCGCGGGCGGCGACGGCTACCAGGTCGCCGACAACCACGACTGGGGGAACCCGACCCATCGGACGGTCAACGGCCTCGTGAACCCGGAGATCGCCATCCGCCCGGGCGAGACGCAGCTGTGGCGGCTCGCGAACGTCTCGGCGGCGGTCTGGTACGACGTCGCGCTCGTCGATCCGGACGGCGGCGAGCAGGACACGTTCACCGTCGTCGCGCAGGACGGCAACCCGCTCACGGAGGCCGTCAGCCAGAAGGCGATCCTGATCCCGCCCGGCCGCCGCTTCGACCTCCTCGTCACGGGGCCCGGCGCCGGGGAGCAGCGGATCCTCCGCACCCTGAGGTTCGACCAGGGCCGCCTCACGTTCCCCGACGACGACCTCGCCACGCTGACCGCCGACGGCGATCCGGCGCCGGCGATCGCCCTGCCGACGAAGCTCGTCCCGCCCGCCCAGCAGTTCCCGGCGAAGCGAGGGCCGAACCGGCGCTTCACCTTCGACATCGACTTCCGGGACGCGAACAACCCGGCGTTCACCATCAACAACGACGTCTTCGACGCGGACATCCCGGACGCCGCGCCGGACCTCGGGACCACGGAGCGGTGGACGATCTACAACAAGTCGAAGGAGTGGCATCCCTTCCACATCCACCAGGACGACTTCCGTGTGGTGGACGCGGGGGGCGGGCCCCAGCTGCCCGGCGACCAGGACGTCGTCCCGCTGCCCCCGGGGACTCCGGAGAACCCCTCGAAGGTCGTGATCGACATGCCGTTCACCGACTACAGCGGGAACTTCGTCTTCCACTGCCACATCCTGGACCACGAGGACGCGGGGATGATGTCGCGCGTCGAGGTCGAGCCCCGATGACGTCCGACGACGAGAGAGGCGCACTTCGAGAGGCTGTCGGTGGAGATCGACGCTCCGCGCCTGGCGGAGGCCGGGATCGTCCGGTTCGGGCGCGAACCTTCACGGTCCGTCATGCCGCTCACCCTCGTCACCGGGCCCGCGAACGCCGAGAAGGCGCGGATCGTCCTCGACCGCCTGCGCGCGGTGGTCGCGCGCGAGCCGATCCTCGTCGTCCCCACCGTGCCCGACCTCGACCGCTACCGGCGCGAGCTCGCCGACGACGGGCTCGTGTTCGGGGCGCGGGTGGAGACGTTCGCGGGCCTGCTGCGGGAGCTGTGCCGCCGCGTGGGAGCGACGGGCAGGCCGCTCGGGCCGCTCGCGCGCGAGCGGATCGCGGTCGCGGCGGCGGAGGGGCTGACGTCGCCGGGGATGCGTGCCTCCGCGGCGACGCCCGGCTTCGCGCCCGCGGCCTGCCGGCTGTTCGACGAGCTGGAGGAGGAGCGGGTGACGCCGCAGCGGTGGATCGCCGCGCTGCGCGCGTGGGACGGCGGCGAGTACGCGGAGGACCTCGGCCGTCTCTACGCCGGCTACCGCGACCGGCTCGAGCGGCTCGGCCGGCGCGACGAGACGCTGCACCACGCCGCGGCGCTCGACGCCCTGCTCGAGGCGCCCGCGAGGTGGGGCGACACGCCCGTCCTCTTCTACGGCTTCGACGACCTGCGCCCCCTCCAGGTCGACGCGATCCGCGCGCTCGCCGCGACCGACGCGGACGTCACCGTCTCGCTGACCTTCGAGCCCGGCCGTCACGCGTTCGCGGCCCGCGGCGCCGCGATGGCCGACCTCGCGCCGCTCGCCGACCGGCACACCGAGCTCGAGCCGCGGGCCCAGCACTACGCCGAGGAGTCCCGCGAGGCGCTCCACCACGTCGAGCGGCGGCTCTTCGAGGGGGAGGCGCTCCCGCCCACCATCGCTTCCCCCACACCCGTGGAGGAAGGGGGGCAAGGTCTCCTCTTCGCCGACCCCGAGGGCGAGATCCTCGCGTCGCGGGGGCCGCGGATCGGGGCGGCGGAGCGGGCGGGGGTCGCGGCGGGGGACGCCGTGGTGTTCCTCGAGGGCGGCGGCGAGCGGGCGGAGATCGAGCTGGTCGCCGCGGAGTGCGCGCGGCTGATCGGCGAGGGGGTGCCGGCGGACGAGATCGCGCTGGTCCTGCGGCGGCCGGACGAGGGGGCGGCCCTCGTCGAGCAGGTGTTCGCGCAGTACGGCGTCCCGGCGGCGGTGCCGCGGACCGTCCCGTTCGGTCACACGCCGCTCGGGCGCGGGTTGATCGCGTTGCTGCGCGCCGGCACGGGTGGCACCGCCGCGGACCTGATCCTGTGGCTCCGGACGCCCGGCCTCGTCCGCACGCGCGGCTGGGTCGACCGTCTCGAAGCCGAGGTGCGGCGGACCGGCGCGCGCAGCGCTGAGGCCGCGCGCGCGGTCTGGGAGGAGCTCCATCCCGACTTCCGCCTCGAGGCGCTCGACCGCGTCGGGCGCGCGGCCGAGCGCGGCGACCTCCTCGACCGCCTCGGCGCCGAGCTCGCGTCGCTCTTCGCCGCGCCGCACCGGCGCGAGGCGAAGGTGCTCGACGACGCCGAGGCCGCGGAGGCGAGCGCCCTGCGCGCGGGCCGCAGGGCGCTCGACGACCTCGCCGAGCTGGCGGGCGAGCGCGCCGAGCCCGCGACGGGGCCGCGTGGCGCGCGCGAGCGCGCCGAGCCCGCGACGGGGCCGCTCGGCGGGCGCGAGCGCGCCCGCTCCGCGCCGGGGCCGCATCGCGACCGCGGCCACCCCGCGCTGCTGCCCGGGCCGGCCGAGCTGGCCGCGACGCTCGCGGCCGTCCCGGTCCGGCTCGGGGAGCGGGCCGCGCCCGGGGCGGTGCAGCTCAGCGATCCGCTCGGGCTGCGGGCGCGGCGCGTCCGGGTCCTCTTCCTCGCGCGCCTCCAGGAGGGCGTCTTCCCGGCGCCCGCCCGCCCCGAGCCGTTCCTCGGCGACGACGAGCGCCGCGCGATCAACGCGGCGAGCGGGCTGCGGCTCCGCTCCCACGAGGACGCCCTCGGCGCGGAGCGCTACCTGCTCTACGCGACGGTGTCCCGCCCCGAGCAGCGGCTGTTCCTCTCCTGGCACGCCCAGGACGACGAGGGCGAGCCGGCGGTCCGGTCCTCGTTCGTCGACGACGTCGCGCTGCTGTTCACCGACGACCCGCTCGCCCGCGCCGGCACGCGCGACCTGGGCGCCGTCGGGTCGGCGACCTCCGACCGCGAGCGGCGGCGGGCCGAGGCGCACGGCGCGCCGCGCGTGCGCGAGCAGACGGCCCAGCCGCTCCAGGACCCCGATGTCCTCGCTGAGCTCGCGGCTCAGCCCGCGTGGTCGGCGTCCGGGCTCGAGACCTACGCCGGTTGCCCGGTCAAGTGGTTCGTCGAGCGCCTCCTCGAGCCCGAGGGCCTCGTGCCCGACCCGGAGGCGATGGTCCGCGGGAGCCTGGCCCACGCGGTCCTCGAGCGCGCGCTGAAGCGGCTCGTCAACGGCGGCGGGCTCACGCCGGCCCACCTGCCGGAGGCGCGCGCCGCGGTGCACGAGGCGCTCGACGAGCTGGAGCATCGGTTCCCGATGTCGGTCGACCCGTCGCGCCGGCGCGCGATGCGCCGCCGCCTGGAGGCCGACCTGCTGCGCTACGTCGAAGCGGCCGCGACCTCGCGGTCCGCGTTCGTCCCGACGCACTTCGAGCAGGAGTTCGAGGGGCTGGACGTCGGGGACGGGCTCGTCCTGCGGGGCAAGGTCGACCGGATCGACGTCCGCCCCGGCACGAACGAGGCGATCCTCTACGACTACAAGGGCAAGACGGCGTACGGCGCCGCGAAGTGGATGGAGGAGCGGCGGTTCCAGCTGGCCGTGTACGCCCTCGCGGCGCGCAAGCTTCTCGACCTCGAGCCCGTCGGCGCGCTCTACCAGCCGCTGGGCGCCGAGAAGCTGACGCCGCGCGGCGCGCTGCTCGAGGACGCCGACGAGGACCTCGTCACCGTCAAGGCCGACCGCCTGACCGCCGAGGACTTCCAGGCGCTCGTCGGCGAGGCCGTCGACGCCGCGATCGGCGCGGCCCGCGACGCCCGCGCCGGGAAGCTCGCCCCGCAGCCGGAGACGTGCGCCTGGGGCGGCGGCTGCCAGTACCCGACGATCTGCCGGTGCGAGGGGTGACCGTGGTCGAGCTCACGCCTCCGCAGGTCCGCGAGCTGACGGACGAGCAGGCCCATGCCGTCGCGCAGCGCGAGGGCGACCTGCTTCTCAGCGCCGCGGCGGGCAGCGGGAAGACCTCCGTGCTCGTCGAGCGCTTCGTGAGGCACGTCGTCGACGACGGGATCGCGCCCGGCCGGATCCTCGCGATCACGTTCACCGAGAAGGCGGCGGGTGAGCTGCGACGGCGGATCCGCGCGCGGCTGCTCGAGCTCGGCGCCCGCGACGCCGCGCGCGAGGCGGACGGCGCCTGGATCGGCACGATCCACGGGTTCTGCGCCCGGCTGCTGCGCGCGCATGCGGTCGCGGCGGGCCTCGACCCGGCGTTCGTCGTGCTCGACGAGCCCGTCAGCCGCGAGCTGCGCGACGGCGCGTGGGAGGCGGCGCTGGCGAGCTGGCTCGACGCGGGCGGCGACCCCGTCCTCGACCTCGTCGCCGCGTTCGGCGCGGACCAGCTGCGCACGGCGATCGAGGACGTCCACGGCGTCCTGCGCTCCGCGGGGCGGACGGCGCCGCGCCTGCCCGTGCCGCCGCCCGCCCCCGCGCCGGACGCGTCGAGGCTGCTGCGGCTGCGCGACGACGCGGCCGCCGCTCTGGCCGGCGCCGGCGACGGGAAGACGGTCGCGGCGGCCCGCGACGCGCTGGAGCGCTGCCGCGATCTCGTCGCGCTCCCGGACCGCGCGATGCTCGACGCGATCCGGTTCGCCGCCGGCAACACGCGCGTCCTCAAGTGCCCGCCGTGCTCGGACTACCTCGAGGAGCACACGAGGTTCGCCGCCGCCTGCGCGCGGCACCGGGGCACCGCGGCGGTCGGCCACCTCGACGACCTGCTCGCCCGGTACGACACCGCGTACGCCGCGGCGAAGCGCGCGCGCTCCGGCGTGGACTTCGACGACCTCGAGCTGCTCGCGCGCGACCTCCTCGCCGCGTCGGCGCCGGTGAGGGAGGCGACCCGCGGGCGCTTCGACCGCGTGATGGTCGACGAGTTCCAGGACTCCAACCCCCGCCAGGTCGAGCTGTTCGGTCTGGTCGCCGCGTCCAACCTGTTCACGGTCGGCGACGAGCTGCAGTCGATCTACGGGTTCCGTCACGCCGACGTCGAGGTCTTCCGCGCGCGCCGCGCCGAGCTCGACTCCGCCGGCCGCACCGCCCGCCTCACCGCGAACTTCCGCTCCCGCCCGGAGATCCTCGCCGCGGTCAACGTCGCGTTCGCGGAGCGGTTCGGGGACGGGTTCACGAGGCTTCGCGTGGGCGGGGAGTGGGACGCCGCGAGCGATCCGCGGGTCGAGATCTTGCTGACGTCGATGGAGGGGTGGGAGGAGGTCGACCTCGGCGACCTCCCGCGCTCGCAGGCCTGGCGGCAGGCGGAGGCGCGGCTGCTCGCGCAGCGGATCCGCGAGCTGGTCGACGACGGCGACGCTCGGCCGGAGGAGATCGTGGTGCTCCTCCGCGCCGTCGGCGACCTCCCGGTCTACGAGCGCGCGCTCGAGGACCAGGGGCTCCAGACGCTCGCCGCCGGCGGGCGCGGCTACTGGGGCCGCCAGGTCGTCCGCGACCTCTGCGCCTGGCTCGCCGCCCTCGCGAACCCGCAGGACGAGGAGCAGCTCTACGGCGTCCTCGCCTCGCCGCTCGTCGGCCTCTCGACGGACACCCTCGCCTGGATCGCGAGGATCGGCCAGAAGGGAGGCGCGTGGCGCGCGATCGAGGAGGGAAGGGTCGACGCCTCGCTCGCGGCCGCGGAGGCGCGCGAGCCGACCGCCGCCGAGTCGCGCGTCGGCGCGGCGAGCGAGCGCGAGCGGCTTGAGGCCTTCCGCGAGCGGTTCGCCGCCGAGCGGGCGCTCGCCTCGCGCCTGCCCCTCGACGAGCTGCTGCGCCGCGCGATCGAGGGCTCCGACTACGACCTGCACGTCCTGCGCCTTCCCGGCGGTGCGCGGCGGCTGGCGAACGTCCACAAGCTGCTGCGGCTGGCGGCGGAGCACGAGCGGGTGCACGGGCGCGACGTCCGCGGCCTCGTCGACCGCGCCTTCGCCGAGCTGGAGGCCGACGCGCGCGAGACGGACGCGCCCGTCGAGCTGGGCGACGCGAAGGCCGTCCGGCTCATGACGATCCATGCCGCGAAGGGGCTCGAGTTCCCGGTCGCCTGCGTCGCCGATCTCGGTCGCAGGCGCCCGGAGGCGTCGCCCGCGCTGCTCGTCGACGGCGACCGGATCGGGCTGCGCCTCGCGAGCCTCGACGGCGGCCGCGAGCACGCGCTCGACTACGAGGCGCTGCGCGAGGAGCGCCGCGAGGCCGAGGCGGCCGAGGCCGATCGCGTCCTCTACGTCGCGCTCACCCGCGCGGAGCGGCGGCTCATCGTCAGCGGCGGCGCTGACCTCGCGAAGTGGGAGGGCCAGTCGACCGCGCCGCTCCAGTGGCTCGTCCCCGCGCTGATCGGCGGGCCGGAGCGGCTGCCGGAGCAGGGTGACGCGATCGTCGAGCACGCCGGCGCCCGGGTGCGGTGCGCCGTCAGCACGCCGGCGAGCGGCGTGCTGCGATCGGAGTCGCTCGCGCCCGCCGGGACGGAGCTCCCGCTCGCGCCCCCGCCGCCCGCCCGCCCGCCGCTCCCTCCGCCGCCGGCCTCGCCGCCCGCCGTCCGGACGCTCTCCTACACCGCCCTCCAGCTCTGGCGCCGGTGCGGGTACCGCTTCTACCTCCAGAGGGTGCTGCGGCTGCCGGAGGAGGAGGCGGAGAGCGCGGTGCTGCGCCTCCCGGAGGGCGAGGAGAGCGCGGTGCCGCGGCGGCCGGAGGAGGCGCAGAGCGCGGTCGGCGTCGACCCCCGGCTTCGCGGGTCCCTCGTGCACGCCGTGCTGGAGCGGCCGGGGACCCAGCTCGCCGACGTCGCCGCGGCGTGGGGCGTCGAGCTGACTGCCGAGGCGCTCGAGGACATGGCCGCGCTCGTCGCCAACTTCTCGTCGTCTCCGCTCGCCGGCCGGATCGCGGGCGCGACGGCCGTCCATCGCGAGCGGCCGTTCAGCTTCCCGCTCGGCTCGACGCTCCTCACCGGCGTCGTCGACGTCCTCGCCGAGGAGGCCGACGGCACCGCGCTGGTCGTCGACTACAAGACCGACCGCGTCGAGGGCGACGTCGCCGCGCTCGTCGAGCGCGACTACGCCATCCAGAGGGCCGCGTACGCGCTCGCCGCGCTGCGGGCCGGCTTCGGCCGCGTCGAGGTCGCCTACGCCTTCCTCGAGCGGCCCGACGAGCCGGTCACCGCGACCTTCACCGACGCCGAAGCGCTCCGCGCCGAGCTGCAAACCCATGCGGCCGGGGTGCTCGACAACCAGTTCCCGGTCGCCGAAGAACCGCACATCGATCTCTGCGCCGGCTGCCCCGGCCGTCGCGCGCTGTGCGTGCACCCCGAGGAGCTGACCGGGCGCGAGCTCGCGCCCTAGCTGTAAGCGCCGAGCAGGTTGTTCAGTCGTTGGGCCGGGGTCTGGCGGCTGAGGGCGCTGTGTCGGCGGCGATGGTTGTAGTGCCAAAGCCAGCCGTCAAGGGCGGCGGTGCGTTCTGCTGAGTCTCGGTAGAGCGC
>DASVPR010000060.1:0-157519 GCA_036389485.1 Solirubrobacteraceae bacterium | reverse complement strand
CCGAGTACAGCTTGTGGACCTTCACGGTGCCCGGCGGCGACGCCTGGATGCAGAGCTCGCAGAGGATGCACTCGTCGACGTTCTCGTCGACGATCTCGACCCGCCCGCCGGCGTCGGCGTAGATGTCGACGGGGCAGGCGTCCTCGAGCCGCTGGGCGAGCTCGGCGTCCTCGACGACGTCGTCGGAGACCTCGATGCCGATGAACGTGGCGTCGTGCCTCACGCCGGGCTCCTCTCGCTGATCTTCGAACGCATGATCTCCGGGATCTGCGAGATCTCCTCCGCGACCGTGATGCCGGCGTCCTCGAGCCGCTTGATCTTCTCGGCGGCCGTGTCGGCCTTGCCCTCGACGATCGTGCCGGCGTGGCCGAAGCTCATGCCCGGCATCTCGTCCATGAACCGGCCGGCCATGAACGCGACGATCGGCAGGCGCGAGTCGTTCTCGGTCACCCACTTCGCCAGCTCGGCCTCCATCCGGCCGCCCGGCTCGGTGTAGATGACGATTCCCTCCGTGTCCGAGTCGGCCTCGAACAGCGGCATCAGCTCCGCGTAGGTCGAGCCGATGATCGCGTCGCCGCCGATCGAGACGGCGGTCGACTGGCCGAGCCCCGCCGCGGTCAGCGTCGACGACATCTCCGTCGTCATGCCGCCGGAGCGCGAGATCACGCCGATCGGGCCGGGGGAGTACGCCTTCGCGGCGTCCTTCGCCGGGCCGCCGATGCCGCCCATCTTGATGACGTCGGGGACGATGATCCCGAGGCAGTTCGGGCCGATGATCCGCGCGCCGCGCAGGTTCGCCAGCTCGACCATCTGCGCGACGTCCCGCCGCGGGATCCGCTCGGTGACGATCACGATCAGCTTGATCCCGTTCTCGATCGCCTCGAACACGGCGTCCTTGGTGAACGCGGGAGGGACGGTGACGACCGAGCCGTCGATCGGGCCGCCATGCGCCGAGACCGCCTGCGCCACGGTGTCGAACACCGGCACGCCGTGGACCTCGCGCCCCAGCCGCCCCGGCGTCACGCCGCCGACGACCTTCGCGCCCGCGCCGTAGTCGAGGCACTCCCGAGTCAAGTTGACCGCCTCGCGCCCGGTGATCCCCTGCACGATGAAGGTCGTGTTCTCGTCGACCAGGATGCTCACGCCGCCACCGCCATCCGCGCCGCCTCGTGCATCGACGTGGAGCGATCCGCGTACCGCACCCCGTACTTCTCCAGGATCTTGAACCCCTCGTCCTCCCACGCGCCGGGGATGCGGAAGATCGAGATCTTCTCCGCCGGGTCGTAGCCGAGCTCGAGGCAGGCCGCGATCACTCCCCGGGCGACGATGTCCACCCGCGTGTTGGACACGATCGACATCATCACCGCGATCTTGTCCACGCCCGGCTTCTGCAGCACGAGCTTGGCGAGGCCCTTGGCCTTCTTGACCGACGGGTTGCCGCCGATCTCGCAGTAGTTCGCCGGCCTGCCCCCGTACTTGCGGACCGCGTCGAACAGCGTCAGCGAGCCGCCGCCCGCGCCGATCACGAGCCCGAGGTCGCCGTCGAACTCGGTCACGTTGCCCGCGACGCCGCGGTGGTCCATCGCGTCGACCGCCTCGCCCGCGATCTCGAACTCGGTCGGCTCGCGCGCCTCGCGCGTCTCCTCGTCGCCGACGCCGAGGTCGAGCAGCAGCCGCTTGTGGCGCCCGCGGGCCTCGTTCTCCATGTCCATGTGGGCGTCGAGCGCGACGAACGACCCGTCCTCCAGCTCGCCGAGCGGGTTGATCTCCGCCAGCGTCATGTCGTTCTCGACGAAGAGCTTGGCGAGCCTCGCGACGATCGGCACGAGCTTCGTCAGCTGCCGGCCGGTCACGCCGGTGGAGGCGATGACCTCCTTGGCCTCGTAGTCGCCGAACGGAAGGATGTTCGAGAAGTGGCGGCGGCCGACCTTGTCGGGCTGCTCCTCGGCGACCTGCTCGATGTCGATGCCGCCGACGGGGGAGAAGATCATCACCGGCTGCCTGCGGATCCCGTCCCAGACCACGCCGGCGTAGTACTCCTGCTTGACGCTGGCCTTCGGGTCCACCAGGACGCCCCGCGGCATGTGCCCGTTGATCTCCAGCTGGAGGATGTCCGCGGCGTGGCCGCGCGCCTCCTCGGGCGTGTCGGCGAACTTCACGCCACCCGCCTTCATGCGCCCGCCGGTGAGCACCTGGGACTTGATGACGACGGGCCCGCCGATGCGCTCGGCGATCTGCTTCGCCTCCTCCGCATCCTTCGTGAACCCGTAGTCGGTGACCGGTATGCCCGCGCGCTTGACGACCTCGCGGGCCTCGTATTCGTAGAACCTCATGCGGCGGGAGAACCTACAGGTTCGGGCGTTTCGGCCGATGTTTCCTGACGATGCGCCGCGCGCTGGCACTGGTCGTGGCGGTCACCGCATTCGGCGGCACCGCCGACGCCGCCGCGCCCGTGCGCGGCGGGGCGTTCTGCTGGGACTTCGACCAGGTCGGCACCGACGCCGCCGAGCGCTTCGAGACGACGGCCGCCTCCGAGCACGTCGCCGCCTACGCGGGCGCCGACGAGCTGCTGCTCTTCGGCGGCGACGACTGCGCGGCCGCGGGCGCCGGCGATGACCGCGTGCACCTCGGCCCAGGCGACGACGAGGCCGCCGGCGGCGCCGGCGCCGACGAGCTCTACGGGGGACCGGGGAACGACGTCCTGCTGCCCGGGCTCGGCGCGGACCGCGCCGACGGCGGCGACGGCGACGACCTGATCCGCGACGAGCGCGGCGACGCCGACCGCGATGTGCTGATCGCCGGCGAGGGCGACGACGTCGTGCGCGCGCTGAACGGCGCCGCCGACGGCGTCGAGTGCGGCCCCGGCTACGACGTGGCGATCGTCGACGCGGCCGACACGACCTCCGAGTGCGAGCGCGTGGAGGTCGCGCATCATCCGCGCATCGCCGCCCGCTCGCTGCGCACCGGCGTCCGCCCCAGCTTCACGGTGACGTGGACGCGCGCCGACCTGGTCCTCCCCGCCCGCCTTGTTGTGGAGCTCGTCGATGCGCCTTCGCCCCGCCGGGAGTGTGGGGTGATGGCGTGGCGCGCGCGGGGAGGGAAGGTGGTGTGGCGGGGCCTGCGCCGCGCCTGCCCGGGCGAGTACGCCTTCGCGCTCACGTACGTCGACGCCCGCCCGGGCGGCCCGCGCGTCGCCTGCGACCGCCTGGCCGGGGCGCCCCGCGGCGGCTGCACGCCGAGCGAGTCGCTCGGCGTGCTCACCGTGCCGGTCCGCTGAGCGGCGCGCTCGGCGCGACGGCGGCCGGAGGCGCGGCCTCCTAAGCGGCCCGCTCCGCCGCGGCCACCGCCGGGGGCACGTGGTGGTTGGCGCGGAACATGTCGGTCGGGTCGTAGACCGCCTTGACCCACCGCAGCCGCTCCCACGTCTCCGCGTCGAAGAACCCGCGCACGTTCGCCGGCTCCTCGACGAAGTTCGGGTAGTCGCCGACGCCGTACGGCTCGGCCGCGCGGTGCAGCGCCGCGAGCGACGCGCCGAGCAGCGCGCCGGACTCCTCGTCCATCGGGACGCCGAGGGCGAACAGGCTGACCTCGCCCGGCAGCGTCGCGCGGGCGCCGGCGCCGGGCGCCTTGCGCGCCAGCGCGCCGCCCATGTGCCGCAGCTGGAACATCGCCACCGACTCGCCGCCGACGCCGCCGGGACCGGTGATCTCGAGCATCTCGTCGAGCAGCTCGGCGGGCAGCTCGCCGAGCATGCGGTGGGTGCTCGCGATCGGGAGCGGGTCGGGCGGGTCCATCGCGAGGTCGGCGAGCTCGATCGGGGGAACCATCGCGAACGTGTCGATGGCGGGGCCGAGGTCACGGACGGCGCGCAGCAGCTCGCGCCCGCCGGCCTCGTCGCCCAGGTACGCGCCCATCACGACCGCGAACGATTGGCCGCGCGCGAACTCCGGCACGAACGGCGCGGGCGGGAAGTGCAGGATCGACGCCCACGTCATCAACTCCTCGGGGAACGCCGGCAGCAGCTCGCGCCACGTGTGCAGCACCTCCGCCGAGCGCTCGAACGGGAAGAACATCGCGCCCGCGTACAGCTCCTCGACGGGGTAGACGGCGAACTCGATCGCGGTCACGACGCCGAAGTTGCCGCCGCCGCCGCGCAGCGCCCAGAACAGCTGGGGCTCGTGCTCGGCGTCGGTGCGCACGAAGCGCCCGTCCGCGGTCACGAGCTCCATCGCCGTGACGCTGTTGGTCTGCAGCCCGTACTTGCGGGCGAGCCAGCCCATCCCGCCGCCGAGCGAGTAGCCGGCGATCCCGACGTCGGGCGAGGAGCCGTGCAGGCCGGCGAGGCCGTGCTCGGAGAGCCGGGGCGCGACCCGCTCCCACTTGACGCCGGCGCCGACGCGCACGCGCAGCGCGGCGGGGTCGATCGTGACCTCCTGCAGCTCGCGGACGTTGACGAGGATCGTGTCCGCGAGGTCCGAGCCGAGCGGCCCGGCGTTGTGGCCGGTCGCCTGCGGCGCGATGCGCAGGCCGTGCTCGCGGGCGTAGTCGACGATCGCGACGACGTCGCGCGCGTCGGCGGGGAGCGCCACCGCGGCGGGGCGGACGTCGAGGAGGACGTTGAAGGCCTGCCGCACGGCGTCCCAGTCGGAGTCGGCGGGAGTCACGATGCGGCCGGTGATGAGGTTGTCGAGTCGGGAGAGCATGCGGCGATGCTCGCGCCCGCCGACCCGCGGAACCATCCCTCAAGCTGGGGTTTTTGGGTATGCGCAAGATCCCCCGAAGAGGGGATACACAGGGGCCGCGCTCGGCGTTACCTTCGTCACATGGCTCACGATCTTCGAAACGCAGGAGGCGCACTTCGAGAGATCGAGGAGCTCGCCGACGCCGGACTGACCGCCCAGCAGCTGCTCGCCGACGTCGGGGACGTCATCGACCGCGTCGTTCCGTCCGACGGCTACTTCATGGGCGCGACCGACCCCGCGACGACGCTGACGATCGGCCCTGGCGCGCATCGCGACCTGCCGCAGGAGATGTGCCAGCCGACCTGGGACTACGAGTTCCTCGTCCCGGACTACATGAAGTTCCGCGACATCGGCCGCAGCGGCCGGTTCGTCGCCGACATCCACGAGGAGACCGGCGGCAACCCCGACCGCTCGCCGCGCTGGCGCGACCTCCAGCGGCAGAACGGCTTCCGCTCCGAGGTGCGCGCGACGTTCACGCTCGGCGAGTCGATCTGGGGCGTCGCGCAGTTCGACCGCGCCGGGGACGTCGCCCGGTTCACGGACCCCGAGAAGGCGTGGCTCGCGCAGGCGTCGCCGATCATCGCCGAGGGCCTGCGGCGCGCGATGCTCGAGCAGCGCGCGGCGGCGCCCGCACGCGGCCCGGGCGTCCTGCTGCTCGACCCCGAGTCGCGGATGCTCTCGGCCACCGGCGAGGCCGCCGCGTGGATCGAGGAGGTCGACTGCCCGGTCCGCTACGACCACGGCGGCGGGATCGCGATCCCGCTCGAGATGACGGCGTACGCGGCCCGCGTCCGCGCGACGCCGGAGGGCGAGGCGCCGCCCACCGGGCGTCTGCGCACACGCGACGGCGTCTGGCTGAACATGCACGGCTCGCTGCTCGGCGGGTCCGACCAGCTCGCCCTCGTCGTCGAGCCCGCCAAGGCGGGCGACGTCGCGCCGCTGATCGTCGAGGCCTACGGGCTCACGAAGCGCGAGCTCGACGTCGTGCGCCTCGTCGCGCGCGGCCTCGGGACGTCGGAGATCGCGGCCTCCCTCTTCCTGTCGCCGCACACCGTGCGCGACCACATCAAGGCCGTGTTCGAGAAGACGGGCGTCTCGAGCCGGGGCGAGCTGGTGGCGAAGGTCTTCGCCGACCACTACTCGCCGGCCGGGCACTAGCCGCTTACGCCGGCGCCGGCTCCAGCTCGTAGGCCTCGGCGAGCTCGGGGTCCTTGCGCGCGAGCATCTCCGCGAGGTCGACCATGACCCTGCACTGCTTCCAGGTCGCGTCGTCCTGCATCTTGCCGTCGATCATGTGGACGCCCCGGCCGTCCGGGATCGCCTCGATGACCTTCTTGGCGAACTTCACTTCCTCGGGGTCGGGCGAGAAGACCCTCTTGGCGATGTCGACCTGAACCGGGTGCAGCGACCACGCGCCGACGCAGCCGAGCAGGAACGCGGCGCGGAACTGGGTCTCGCAACCGACGGTGTCCTTGATGTCGCCGTAGGGGCCGTAGAAGGGGAGGAGGCCCGCGGAGGTGCAGGCGTCCACCATTCTCGCGATCGAGTAGTGCCATGGGTCCTGCATGTACGAGGCGCGCGGCCCCTCGATCTCGCCCCCCTCCGGATCTTCGATCGTCCGGTAGCCCGGGTGGCCGCCGCCGACGCGCGTGGTCTTCATGCGGCGCGACGCGGCGAGGTCCGCCGGGCCGAAGCTCATGCCCTGCATGCGCGGCGACGCGGTCGCGATCTCCTCGAGGTTCACGACGCCCATGCCGGTCTCGAGGATCGCGTGGACGAGGATCGGCTTCGTCAGCCCCGCCTTCGCCTCGAGCTGGGCGAGCAGGCGGTCGACGTAGTGGATGTCCCACGGGCCCTCGACCTTCGGGACCATGATCACGTCGAGCTTGTCGCCGATCTCGGTGACGACGCGCGTGATGTCGTCGAGGACCCACGGGGACTCCAGCGAGTTGACGCGCGTCCACAGCTGCGTCTCGCCGAGGTCCATCTCGCGCCCGACGCGGATCAGGCCCTCGCGCGCGGCCTCCTTGCGCTCGACCGGGATCGCGTCCTCCAGGTTGCCGAGCAGGATGTCGACCTTGGTCGCGAGGTCGGGGGCCTTGGCGACCATCTTCTCGTTGGAGAAGTCGAGGAAGTGGATCATCCGCGAGGGGAGGAACGGGACTTCGCGGACGGGCTCGGGGGCGTCGATGGCGAGGGGCTTGAAGAAGTCGCGAGGGTTGCGCATACGCGCTGAAACCCTATCTCCTGGCGATTTGGCGACGGTCCCGCGGCGGCGGTACCGTCGGCCTCATGCGGCGAGCATGGCTGCTCGCACTCGGGCTGCTCCTCCTCGCGGCGACGCCCGCCGACGGCGCCGTCACGCGCACGCAGGCGACGAAGATCGCGAAGCGCGCCGTGCGCGGCGACACGACGAACGCGTCGCAGATGTACGGCTTCCGCAGGCCGCTCGCGCGGGGGTCGGTCGTCACCGAGGGCGGCATCCCGAACCGGCTCCTCCGGCGGGCGAAGCGGCGCGGCAACACGCTGCGCGCGCGGGTCCCCGCGGTCAGGCTGCGCCGGCCGGCGTGGATCTTCTGGCACGAGCCGGCCCCGGGCGCGGGCTTCCAGCACCCGAGCACGATCGTGCTCGTCGACGCGCTCAGCGGGAGGGCGCGCGAGCGGCACATTAGCTGGTGGCCGGTCGTCAACCGCAAGCGGCTCCTGCCGCCGGGCGTCCGGCCTGTCCGGCGCCGTGCCGTGCCGCCGGCGGCCTGGAGCGCGGCCTTCGTCCCCGGGCTCCGCAACGACTGCATCGTCACGATCGGCGACCGGACCGATCCCTACTTCACGAAGGGCCTCGCCGCCGTGACGCGGATGGGCAACTCGATCGGCGTGCCGGTCGCGGCGGCGGGGCGGGTGCGCGACCTGCTGCCGAAGATCGACGAGCTCGCCCGCCGCGACCCGCCCTGCACCGACGTCATGATCTACATCGCGGCGCACGGCTGGGCGCCCCCGGGCTCGGACGCGAAGCTGGCGAACGGCCAGCCGGTCGGCCAGAGCCAGGAGGCGCGCGTGACGATCAAGTCGACGGTGACCGGGGGCGCGAGCCCGGTCGTCGAGGAGGAGTTCCTGGAGGTCTCCGAGATCCGGGGCATCCTCCGCTCCCGCCCCAACCTCACGTTCAAGCTCGTCGTCGAGTCGTGCTTCTCCGGCCGCTGGACCAGCGCGATGGCCGAGCCGAACCTGCGGGTCACGCTCACCTCGTCGCGCACGAGCGAGGTCACGTTCCTGGCCGTGACGCATGCGCAGGCCGGCCGGCAGACCGGGGGGCAGCTGGAGTGGAACACGGACGCGCCCGTCGGCGAGCCGGACGCCGAAGGCGACCCGCCGCCGTTCACGAACGGGCTGACGCAGGCCGTCGACCAGTGGTCGGAGTCCGCGGAGGAGCGGGCGAAGGGGGAGGACCTGGGCGAGGCCCTCGGCTACGCCGGGACCCACCGCGAGGGGGACCGGGCCCGCGCGCTGGGCTGGCAGCACGGCCAGACCGACGACCGCACCGACCGGCGCCCGCACGCGACGCAGCCGAGCGCACAGCCGCCGCCCTCGCAGCCGCCCGGCCAGGTCGCGTACGAGGTGGGCGTCGACGGGTCGTGGCGGCACATGGTCGGGGAGTCGGAGGTGTGCTGGGACATCCGGACGGTGCCCCCGCGGCCGAACGCGGAGGTGACGGTCAACACCACCGGCGTGAACGTGAAGGCCGGCGCCTCGCAGACGGTGCGGACCGACGCGAACGGCTTCGTCCGCGTCCGCGTGCTCATCGGCAACTACGGCGGCTACCACGCGGAGGTCCAGGTCGTGGCGCCCGACGGGGCCGCCCGGGATGGCAGAGGCGACGTGACCGTCACCGAGGAACCGGGGACCTGCCCGCCTCCCTAGCCTCCGCGGCATGCCGCTGCCGCCGGAGCTGCAGCCGACGCCGCTCGAGCTGGCGGCCGGCACGGTCGTCGGGTGGTCGCCCCCGGCCCCGCTGCCGGACGTCCCGCCGTCGCTGACCCCGCTCGACGCGCTCGACGAGGCGCTCGCGCCGGCGGTCGAGAGCGGGCGGTGCTTCGTGCCCTTCTCGGGCGGGCGCGACTCCTCGGCGACGCTCGCGGCCGCGGTGCGCGCGGCGCGGCGGCGCGGCTGCCCCGATCCGGTGCCGCTCACGCTGCGGTTCCCCGGTCGCCAGGCGACGGACGAGGACGCATGGCAGGAGGCGGTGATCGCGCACGTCGGGGTCCGCGAGTGGGAGCGGATCGAGCTGGGCGACGAGCTCGACCTGCTCGGGCCGCTCGCGCGCGAGACGCTCCTGCGCCACCGGCTGCCGTGGCCGGGCAACGGGCACTCGTTCGTGCCGATGCTGCGCGCGGCGCGCGGCGGCTGGGTGGTGAGCGGGGTGGAGGGCGACGGTCTGCTCGACCACTGGCAGCGGGCGCGCGCGGCGGCGGTGGCGGCGCGGCGGGTGCGGCCGTCGCCGCGGGACGCGTGGCGGGTCGCGAAGGCGTTCGGGCCGCGCGCCGTGCGCCGCGCGGCCACCGTGCGACGCGACCGCCCGTACGCCACGGTCCGCTGGCTGACGCCGCCGGCGCGGCGCGCGATCACGGCCGCGCTCGCGCGCGAGCGCGCCGCCGAGCCCGCCCGGTGGGACCGCCGCCTGGCCTGGTTCCCCGGCCGGCGCCACGTCCGCGCCGCAGGCGCCCGGCTCGACATGCTCGCCGCCGACCACGACGTCCGCGTCGTCCACCCGCTCGTCGACCCGCGCTTCCTCGCCGCGCTCGCCCGGCTCGGCGGCCGCGCCGGCTTCGCCGACCGCACGGAGGCGCTGGCCGCCGTGTTCGGCGACCTGCTCCCCGCGCGCACGACGCGCCGCACCACGAAGGCGGAGTTCAGCGAGGCCTTCTGGGGCCCCGAGGCACGGCGCTTCGCCGAGGCGTGGGACGGCCGCGGCGTCGACGGCGACCTGGTCGACGCCGACGCGCTGCGGCGCGAGTGGCTGCGACCGCGGCCGGACGCCCGCTCCGCGACGATGCTGGGTGCGCTATGGACCGCCGCAGCAAGGTAGGCTGCGCCCATGGACGAGCACGTCTCCACGCCGTACGAGCCGCCGAAGGTCGTCGTCCTCGGCAGCGTCGCCGAGCTCACGCAGTCGCTCGCGAGCGGCGCCAACCTCGACCTCGCCGACTTCACGCCGAGCGTCTAGCGCGGCCGTGACCCGGCATGATGCCGGGACATGACCCACCACTTCACCACGGATCAGAAAGAGCGCGAAGCGTCCGGTGCCCACGCCTACGGGCGGTACCTCGAGGAGTTCGAGGAGGGCGCGATCTACAAGCACTGGCCGGCCAAGACCGTGACCGAGGCGGACGATCACCTCTTCTGCCTGATCACGATGAACCACCATCCGCTGCACATCAACGACGTGTACGCGGGGCAGTCGCAGCAGGGCCGCAACGTCGTCGTCGGGCCGCTCGTCTACTCGCTGGCGCTCGGGATGTCGGTGTCCGACGTGTCCGGCAAGGCGATCGCGAACCTCGCCACGGAGGAGCTCTCGCACCCCGCGCCGGTCTTCCACGGGGACACGCTGTTCGTCGAGTCCGAGGTGCTCGAGAAGCGCGAGTCGCGCTCCAAGCCGGACCGCGGGACCGTGAAGGTCCACACCCGGGTCTTCAACCAGGACGGTACCCTCGTGGCCGAGTTCAAGCGGCTCGTCCTGGTCCCCCGCAAGAACCCCGGCGAGCCCGCCGGGAGCGGTGACTCCGGATCAGCCGACGAGCCGGTGGGTGCGCCTTCGGGCGACTGAGTTCGCCAGAATGGCCGCCCTCGCCGCCGAAAACCCGAGGTGACCTGATCCCGTGAGCACGACCGCTGTCCCGACCTCCCATCGCAAGCTCTTGAGCTGGGTGGAGGAGGTGGCCGAGCTCACCCAGCCCGCGGACATCCACTGGTGCGACGGGTCCGCGGAGGAGTACGACGCGCTCTGCCGGCTGCTCGTCGAGCACGGGACGTTCCAGCGGCTGTCGGACGCCAAGCGGCCGAACTCGTACCTCGCGTGGTCGGACCCGAGCGACGTCGCGCGGGTCGAGGACCGGACGTTCATCTGCGCCGAGCGCGAGGAGGACGCGGGGCCGACGAACAACTGGTGCGACCCGGCCGAGATGCGGGAGACGATGGAGGGCCTGTTCCGCGGCGCGATGGCGGGGCGGACCATGTACGTCGTCCCGTTCTCGATGGGGCCGCTCGGGTCGGACAAGAGCCACATCGGCGTGCAGCTCACCGACTCCGCGTATGTCGCGGTGTCGATGCGGATCATGACCCGCATGGGCAAGAAGGCCCTCGACGTGCTCGGCGAGGACGGTGACTTCGTGCCCTGCATCCACTCGATCGGGGCGCCGCTGGCCGACGGGGAGGAGGACGTCCCATGGCCCACGAACGCCGAGACGAAGTACATCGTCCACTACCCCGAGTCCCGCGAGATCTGGTCGTACGGCTCGGGCTACGGCGGCAACGCGCTGCTCGGCAAGAAGTGCTTCGCGCTGCGGATCGCGTCGGTCATGGCGCGCGACGAGGGCTGGATGGCCGAGCACATGCTCATCCTCAAGCTCACCTCGCCGGAGGGCGGCGTCAAGTACATCACCGGCGCCTTCCCGAGCGCGTGCGGCAAGACGAACCTGGCGATGCTCGAGCCCACCCTGCCCGGCTGGAAGGTCGAGACGGTCGGCGACGACATCGCGTGGATGAAGTTCGGCGAGGACGGCCGGCTGTACGCGATCAACCCGGAGGCCGGGTTCTTCGGCGTCGCGCCGGGCACGGGTCATCACACCAACGCGAACGCCATGGCCGCGATCCGCGAGAACGCGATCTTCACCAACTGCGCGCTGACCGACGACGGCGACGTGTGGTGGGAGGGCATGACCGAGGACCCGCCGGCCCACGCCATCGACTGGCACGGCAACGACTGGACGCCTGACAGCGACGCCCCAGCGGCGCACCCCAACGCGCGCTTCACCGTGCCCGCGGCGCAGGGCCCGACGATGGCGCCGGAGTGGGAGTCGCCCGCCGGCGTCCCGATCGACGCGTTCCTGTTCGGCGGGCGCCGCGCGACGGTCGTGCCGCTCGTGCGCGAGGCGTTCGACTGGGAGCACGGCGTGTTCCTCGGCGCCACGATGAGCTCCGAGCAGACGGCGGCCGCGTTCGGCCAGGTCGGGCAGCTGCGCTTCGACCCGTTCGCGATGCTGCCGTTCTGCGGCTACAACATGGCCGACTACTTCGCGCACTGGCTGTCGATCGGCCGGCGCGAGGGCGCGCGGCTGCCGCGGATCTTCTACGTCAACTGGTTCCGGAAGGACGAGGACGGCAAGTTCCTCTGGCCCGGGTTCGGCGAGAACTCCCGCGTCCTCGAGTGGGTCTTCCGCCGCTGCGACGGCGAGGGCTCGGTGTCCGAGACGCCGATCGGCCTCGTCCCGGCCGAGGGCGACCTCGACACCGAGGGCCTCTCGATCTCCGACGAAGAGGTCCACGCGCTGCTCGACGTCGACGAGGAGGCTCTGCGCGCCGAGCTGCCGCAGGTCCGCGAGCACCTCGAGAAGTTCGGCGACCGCCTGCCGGACGAGCTGCGCGCGCACCTCGAGCGGCTCGAAGAGCGGCTCGGCTAGAGGCGCGCGGAGGGGGCGGGCCGCCTCGCGGCGGTCAGCCGTCGCCGGAGGTCGTGCTCGTTCCGGAGCCGGAGCCGGAGCGGTCCTCCGACCCCGAGCCGCTCGAGCCGGAGCCGGACGAGCCGGAGCCGCTCGAGTCGGAGACGTCGCCGACCGAGTCGCCGGAGCCGCTGCCGGACGAGCCCGAGCCGGAGGAGTCGCCGCTCCCGGAGTCGCTGCCGGACGAGCCGCTGCCGGAGGAGTCGCCGCCGGAGTCCGCGGAGCCGCTCCCCGAGGAGTCGCCGACCGAGTCGCCGGAGCCGCTGCCCGACGAGTCGTCGCCTGAGCCTGAGCCGCTCGACCCGGAGCCGCTGCCCGAGGAGTCGTCGCCCGAGCCGGAGCCGCTCGACCCCGAGCCGCTGCCGGAGGTGTCGTCGTCGTCGCCGGAGCCGGAGCCGCTCGACCCGGAGCCGCTGCCGGAGTCGTCGTCGCCCGACCCCGGGCCGCTCGAGCCGGAGCGGTCGCGGTCGTCGTCGCCGCCTCCGCGGCGGCCTCGACGGTCCTCGCGTTCGTCGCGCCCGGCGGTGCCGGCCCGCCCTCGCCCGTGCCCGGGGGATCGGCCGCGCTCCTCGTCGGCGTCCTCCAGGCCAGCCTGCTCCTCGGCCGCCGCGATCCGCGCGGGCGCGTCGCTCGCGACGGTCTGGGCGGCCTGGTCGGTGCGCGCCTCGCCGCGGTCGCTGCCGGTCTCCTTCTCGACGACGGCGGCGCCTCCCGCGAGGGCGCCTGCCGCGAGCAGCGTCGCGCCGCCCTTGACGAGCAGCGCGCTCGCGCCGGCCGTGCCGCCGCCCGCCACGATCTCCGCGACCCGCTCGGTGAGCGGCACGTCGGACGAGCCCACCGACGCCGCCCACTGCGCCACCGGCGCCGGCGTGAGCGCCGTCGCCGCGGTGCGCAAGGTCGCGCGGGCGCGGTAGACGAGGCCGCGCACGGCGCCGTCGGACAGCCCGAGCTCGCGCGCGACCTCCTCGTGCGACTGGCCCTCCACCGCGGTCCGCAGCAGCGCCTCCCGCTGCATCTCGGGCAGCGCCGCAAGGCCCGCCAGCGTCCGCCGGATGGCGATCCGCCGCTCGAGGTCCTCCTCGGGCGCGCCGGCGCCGTGCAGGGCGTCGTCGAGCTGATCGTGGTCGTAGCCGGAGCGCCTGAGCGCGTTGACCGCCGCGTTGTGGGTGACCCGGTAGAGCCACGCGCGCGCGTCGCGCACCTCGGTGCCGCGCCGAAGCGCCTGCCAGGTGCTCAGGAACGCCTGCTGCACGACGTCCTCCGCCGCCTCCGCGGGCAGCAGCATCCGCCGGCAGTAGCTCTGCAGCGGCTTGCGGTAGCGCTCGACCAGCGCCTCGAACGCGGGCTCGGAGCCGTCGGCGGCGAGCGCGACGAGCCGCTTGTCGGTCTGGGTGCGAAGAAGGGCGGATGGGATCAGTGCGGCCATGCGGGCTCCGAGCTTGTATCGGCGGGGCGCGTCCGCGAGTTCAGACAGCCCCGCGAGCGAAAGCTCACGCGGGCTCTCGTCGGATCGTCCAGTTCCTCAGAGAACGGCGCGCGGATGCCGAATTCCACTGACAGTGGGTCATTCCGCCCTCCGTTCCCTGCTGCTCGCGTTCGCGGCGACCCTCGCGGTCGCCGCTTCGGCGAGCGCGCACGAGGTCGAGACGCACGGCGATCCCCGCGAGGCGCTTCCGGACTCCCTGGTCACGCAGCCCGTCGCCCAGGCGGAGGCGGGGTCGGTCGAGCCTTCCACGCCGGCGTCGGCGACCGGCCTACCCGAGGCGTGGTGCGGCACCGAGACCACGACCGACGACACCGCGGACGCCGCGTACCCGAGCACCACGCCCCAGCTGAAGCTGATCTACGCCTACGCGGCCGACCAGCCGAACCGCTTCGCCGAGTTCGACGACCGCCTCCAGGCGACCGCCTCGCTGCTAGGCCGGTTCGTCGCCCAGCAGTCCGGCGGGCGCAAGACCCTGCGCTGGGACCTCGGGACCCCGTGCGGCCGCGACTACGCGGACATCCAGGTCGTCCGGCTCCCCAAGGCGCGCGCGGAGTACGTGGTCAACGGCGCGCCGCAGTTCTCGCTCGTGCGCACCGACGTCCGCGCCGTCGTGATCGGCCAGGGCGGCCCGCGCAACTGGGTCGTCTACGCGGACGGCCTCTACGGGACCAACGGCGTCGCGGGGACCGCCTCGCTCATCGAGACCGACAACGGCGCCTACCACGACGCGGGCAGGCTCTTCGCCGCGGTCTTCGGCCCGCAGACCCCGCCCGCGAACGGGTACGCGTGGCCGAGCGTGATGCTCCACGAGATCGCGCACAACCTCGGCGCCGTCCAGCGCAGCGCGCCGCACACCACGATGGCCGGGCACTGCAACGACCGCTACGACGTCATGTGCTACGCCGACGGTGGCGCGAACGCGACGATGACGTACCCGTGCCCGAAGATCGCCGGGCTCGTCGACGAGACGTTCGACTGCGGCGGCGACGACTACTTCAACGCCTCGCCCGCGCCGGACTCGCACCTCGATCGCGACTGGAACCTCTTCCGGTCCGCCCACCTGGCGACGTGCACGAGCGACGCGGCGGCGTGCGACGGCACCGCGGTCGACGCCACGCCGCCGATCGACACGACCCCCGCGAAGGTCGATCCCCCGCCGACCAACACGCCGTACACGGTCGAGCTGAGCGGCACGGACAGCGAGTCCGTCGTCGACGCGTACGCCTGGAAGGTCGACGCCGGCGCCGTGCAGTACGGGCAGACCGCGACGGTGACTCACGGCTACCAGCTCTTCACGCGCGTGCGCGACGCCGCGGGGAACTGGTCGCGCTGGAAGGCGCAGATCGTGAACGTCGACACGCAGGGGCCGGTCGTCGAGCTGACCTGCCCGGCCGAGACCGTCCGCGCCCGCTCGCTCCTCTGCCGCACGTATCCGTCGTACGACGCCGTGGCGCTCGAGGCGCAGGTCGGCGACGGCCCGATCCGCACGTACGACCCGGCGTCGTACCCGGAGATCCTGGTCGAGGAGGACGGCGACACCGTGGTCCGCGCGCGGGCGACCGACTACCTGGGCAACGTCGGCGAGTGGGAGGAGGTCACGGCCCACCTCGACCGTGACGTGCCGTGGGTGACGGTCGACTGCCCGCCGGAGACGCGGGCCGAGCCGATCGACTGCACGGTGACCGGCGGGGACGGCGACGAGCCGCCGGCGTCGCTGCGGTGGCGCATCGACGGCGGGACCGAGTACGACGCCACCTCCCCGGCGACGGTGACGGTGAGCTCGCAGGGCGCGCACGCGGTGCGCGCCACGGTCGTCGGCGCCTCGGGCGAGACCGTGACCGCGTACGCCAACGTCCGCCTCGACCTGACGCCGCCGACCGCCTCGCTCTCCTGTGGCGGCAACGGCGCGTGGCTGTACGGCCGCGCGTCGTGCACGGTCACGGCGAGCGACCCGGACACCGGCGCCTACAGGCCGCGCTTCTCGATCGACGACGGCCCGTTCGCGTCGACGTCTGGGTTCAGCTTCTTCGTGACCGTCGACGGCGAGCACTCGGTCCGCGCGCAGGTCGAGAACGGGGCGGGGACGGTGGTGACGACCGCTCCGGTGACCGTGCGGGTCGACGCGACGAAGCCGGCAGTGACGGTTGCCTGCCCTGAGGGCTGGGTCGCCGCAGCGTCGCTGTCGTGCGACCTCGGCGGCAGCGACGCGCACACCGGCATCGCCGGGTTCTCGTGGATGCTCGCGACCGACACCTCGTCGCGGTCGCTCACGGGCGCGACCGGGCGGATCACGGTCACGCGCGAGGGGACGTCCGAGGTCGTCGCGGTCGCCCGCGACGGCGTCGGCAACAGCAGCGACGCCGTGCGCCGCACGGTGAAGCTCGACGGCACCGATCCGTCGGTCGCGGTGGCCTGCCCGGACGGGTGGGCCGAGGGGCCGGCGACGTGCACGGTGACGGCGTCGGATGCCGTCTCGGGCCTCGACTCGCTGAGCTGGCGGGTCGACGGCGGCGAGCCGCAGTCCGGCCCGTCGGGCTCGCAGGTCACCATCAGCTCGCCGGGCCGCCACACGATCGTCGCGACCGCGCAGGACCGGGCAGGCCGCGTCGCGACCGCGTCGAGCGAGCTTCCGATCGACCCGACGCCGCCCGTTGCCCGCGTCGACTGCCCCGACGGCTGGCAGGCCGCGGCGGTCGACTGCGCGCTGTCGTTCTCCGACCCCGAGTCGGGGGTCGCGGTGCGGCGCGTGCGGGTGGACGGCAACGCGCCGGTCGAGGCCGGCGAGTCCGTCCGCTTCAGTGCCGAGGGCGAGCACCTCGCCGAGGCGGAGGCGGTCAACGGCGCCGGCGTGGCCTCGGGGTGGAGCGGCGACACCGCGCGCCTCGACTTCACCAAGCCGGACGGGTGGGTCGTCTGCCCGTTCGTCTGGAGCACGACCGGCCCGGTGACGTGCGAGGCCCACGGCAGCGACGCGCGGTCCGGCGTCGTGGGCTACGACTACGAGATCGCCGGCAGCCCTGCCGCGTCGCTCGTCGTGACGCTGGAGGGGAGGACGACCGTGCGGGCGCGGGCGCGCGACGCCGCGGGCAACGTCGGCGAGTGGCGCAGCGCGGTCGCGCTGATCGACCGGATCGATCCCGTCGTCGACCTCGACTGCGGCCCGAGCGGCTGGCGCCCGGGTCCGGTGGACTGCAGCGTCGACGCCACCGATGCGGGCGCGCGGATGTCGCTGGTGTCGTGGCTCGTGGACGACGACCGGACGACGTTCGCGGCGCCGCCGAGCAGCTTCACCGTGTCTTCGAACGGGCCGCACGTCGTGCGCGCGTCCGCCGAGGACGCCGCCGGGCGGACCGCGTCCGAGACCGCCACGTTCAGCATCGACGGGTCCGTGCCGGTCGCCTCCGCGGCGTGCCCGTCGGGATGGCAGGCGGGCGCGGTGACGTGCTCGCTGTCCTTCGCCGATCCGGAGTCCGGGATCGCCTCGCGGCAGGTGCGCGTCGACGGCGGGGCGGTGACCGGCGCGGGCGACACCGTGACCGTGTCGGGCCAGGGGAGGCACACCGTCGAGGTCCGCGCGGTCAACGGCGCGGGGGCGAGCTCGGAGTGGCGCGCGTCGATCGTCCAGATCGACACGACCGCGCCGACGGTCACGCTCGACTGCCCGGGCTGGACCGACGCCGCGTCGGTCACCTGCTCCGCCACCGCGACGGATCAGGGCGGCTCCGGGGTCGCGGAAGTCGAGCGCGACGGGCTCGTCGTGACGGCCGAGGGCGTGACGACCGTCCGCTCTCGCGCCCGCGACGCCGCCGGCAACCTCAGCGAGTACGCGACGGCAATGGCCCGTATCGACCGCACCGACCCGCTAGCCGAGGTCGACTGCCCCGGCGGGTGGCACTCCGGCCCGGTGACCTGCCGCGTGGGCGGCGTGGACGAGGGCTCGGGCGTGTCGTCGCTGTCGTGGCGCGTGGACGGCGGAGACGAGCAGACCGGCGAGGTGATCGTCGGCGGCCACGGGCGCCACACGATCGCGGCCACCGCGGTCGACGGCGTCGGTCGCAGCGCTACGAGCTCCGCCGAGGCGCTGATCGACCTCGCCGACCCCGTCGCGACCCTCGGCTGCGAGGCCGGCGAGGGCACGACCCACCACTGCACCCCGACCGCCGCCGACGAAGGCTCCGGCCTCGCATCGGTGCGACTGCTGCGCGACGGCAACGACGCCGGACCCGTCGCGCCCGGCGAGCCCTTCGACGTCGAAGCCCCCGCCGAGATCGCGATCGTCGCGACCGACGGCGCCGGCCGCACCACGACGACCGAACCGATCACGCTGAACGCGCCGCCGGCAGGCGACCTGCCGCCGCGCGACCCTCCGCCGAGCGACCCTCCGCCGAGCGACCCTCCGGCGTCCGAGGACCCGCCGCCGTCGCAGGGGGAGCCGCCTCCGCCGCCTTCGAGCGACCCTGACCCGTCGGATCCTCCATCGAGCGATCCTCCGCCCACGACGGGCCCGTCCGAGGATGAACCGGCGCCGCCGACGGACGAGCCTCCGGTGTCGCCCGGGGATTCCGTCGACCCCTCCGACGAGTCGCCGGTGTCGCCCGGCGACTCCGGCGTCCCCTCCGACGCGCCGTCGAGCGACGGGGATGAGGGCGGCGGCCCCGCGACGACGCCCGATGAGCCGTCCGCCGACGCAGATGAGGGCCCCAGCCCCGCGACGACGCCCGATGAGCCGTCCGCCGACGCAGATGTGGGCGGCGACCCCGCGACGACCTCGGGCGACGCCTCGGCGGTCGGCGGGGCGGTCGGTGGTGTGGGCTCCATCGAGCCGGACGTGCGTGTGGCCGGGGAGCCGGTCGCGACCGAGCCGCCGGCGATCGTCCGCACCGCCGCGGGCCGCGCGCTGGCCACCGCTGCGGTCGCGCCGCTCCAGGACGGCAGGGCGGCGGTCCGCGTCGTGCCGGCCAAGCTGGCCGCGGGGACCTGGCGGATCCGGGTGTGCGCGGGCGAGCGCTGCGCGAGCCGGAGCATGAAGCTGCGCCGAGCGCGCCGGCCGCGGCCTCTCACCGCGAACCTGCGCGCGAAGCCGGGGCAGCGCGTCACGTTCGTGCTGCAGCGCCGGGACGCCCGCGGGCGGTTCCGGACCGTCGCGCGCGGCGCGGCTAGAATCGTTTGAGGTTTGCAAGCTTCGCGCATCCTCCGCCTCTTCCGCCCGCACCGGGGGCGGCTGGCGGCGGTGCTCGGGCTGATCGGCGTCAGCGCGACGCTCGGGATGGTGTCCCCGTTCCTGCTCCGCGAGGTCCTCGACACCGCGATCCCGAAGCAGGACACCACGCTGCTCGCGTTCCTCGTCGCGGGCATGATCGGCATCTCGGTCGCGACCGGCGTCATCGGCGTCGGGCAGACGTGGCTGTCGAACCTCGTCGGCCAGCGGGTCATGCACGACCTGCGCAGCGCCGTCTACCGCCACCTGCAGCGGATGTCGCTCGCGTTCTTCACCAAGACCCGGACCGGCGAGGTCCAGTCCCGCATCGCCAACGACATCGGCGGCGTCCAGAACGTCGTCACCTCGACGGCCACGAGCATCGTCTCCAACGCGACCACCGTGCTCGCCACCGTCGTCGCGATGGTGCTGCTCGACTGGCGCCTCGCCGCGTTCAGCCTCGCGCTGCTGCCGTTCTTCGTCTGGCTCACCCGGCGCGTCGGCAACGAGCGCAAGCGCATCGCGGCGATCCGCCAGGGCCGCATGGCCGACATGAGCGCGCTCGTCGAGGAGTCGCTCAGCGTCTCCGGGATCCTGCTCGGCAAGACGATGGGCCGCTCGCCCGAGCTGACGCAGCGGTTCGAGGACGAGTCGTCCGACCTCGCCGACCTCGAGGTGCAGAGCCGCATGGCCGGCCGCTGGCGCATGGCCTCCGTCCAGATGAGCTTCGCGATCATGCCCGCGCTCGTCTACCTCTTCGCGGGCCTCAGCATCGCCGGCGGCGGCGGCGCGATCACGATCGGGACCCTCGTCGCGTTCACGACGCTCCAGACGCGGCTCTTCTTCCCGATCCAGTCGCTGCTCAACGTCGGCATCGACGTGCAGACGTCGCTCGCGCTGTTCGACCGGATCTTCCAGTACCTCGACCTCGACGTGGACGTCGCCGAGCGCGACGGCGCGATCGAGCTTCGGGACGTCGTCGGCGAGGTCCGCTACGAGGACGTCGGGTTCGCCTACGACCCCGGGACGCCGGCGGTGATCGACGAGATACATATCGTCATTCCCGCGGGCACCACGACCGCGATTGTCGGAGAGACCGGCTCGGGCAAGACGACGCTCGCCTACCTCGCGGCACGCCTCTACGACCCGACGCGCGGCCGCGTGACGATCGACGGCGTCGACCTCCGCGACGTCAGCTTCCAGAGCCTCGCGCGCACCGTCGGCCTCGTGAGCCAGGAGACGTACCTCTTCCATGCGAGCGTCCGCGAGAACCTGCGCTTCGCCAAGCCCGACGCGACCGACGAGGAGATCGAGGCCGCCGCCCGCGCGGCGCGCATCCGCGACCTCATCGCCTCGCTCCCCGAGGGCTACGACACCGTCGTCGGCGAGCGCGGCTACCGCTTCAGCGGCGGCGAGAAGCAGCGGATCGCGATCGCCCGCACGATCCTGCGCAACCCGCCGGTCCTCGTGCTCGACGAGGCGACCAGCGCGCTCGACACCCAGACCGAGCGCGCCGTGCAGGCCGCGCTCGACGAACTCTCCGAGGGCCGCACGACGATCGCGATCGCCCACCGCCTGAGCACGGTCCGCGACGCCGACCAGATCGTCGTCCTCGCCGGCGGCCGCATCGCCGAGCAGGGCACGCACGACGAGCTGCTCGACCGCGGCGGACGCTACGCGGCGCTCGCCGCCCGCGCCGAGTCCGCGGCGCCCCTGCCCGCCTGAGGCGAAAGTCGCCAAACACCGGGAAGAGGAGTAGTGTGCCGGACAAGCCGCGCTTTAGCGGTGATCGCACGGATGCGCATTCGAATCCTCCCACCCCTCCTCGCCGCCGGCCTCGCGCTGGTCGCGGCCGCACCGGCCGCCGCGGACGGCTGGGCGAAGCCGGAGCGGCTGTCGGCGCCGGGCACGACCCAGGGCTCCGGCGACGGCGTGCTCACGGCGGCGGGCGAGACCGTCGTCGCCTGGAAGGAGCTGACCGCCGACCGGTTCGGGACGCTGCGCGCCGACGCGCGGGAGGCCGGCGACGCCGGGACCACGGCGGATCTCGCGACCAACGTCGACCTCCACGACCTCGCCGCGGGCTCCGACGGGACGGTCGCCGCCGCCTGGGTGACGCTGCCCGGGGCGCCGGCGGACTACGCGTTCGGGCACGTCGAGGTCGCGGTGCGTCCGGCGCACGGGGACTTCGGCGCGCCGGCGCGGCTCGGCAGCGGGAACTGGGGCGACGTGGCGGTCGCGGTGAACGCCGGCGGCGACGTCGCCGTGGCGTGGGCGTTCGAGGCCGACCTGTTCGTCGCCATCCGGCCTGCCGGCGGCAGCTGGACCACGAAGCTCGTACCGGGCGCCCAGCGCCAGGAGGACTTCGACGTCGCGCTCACGCCGGACGGCGCCGCCATCGTGGCGTGGGGGCAGGGCGACGGGAGCGGCACGTACGGGGACCTCCACGTCGCGACGCTGCGCACGGACGGCACCTTCGGCCCCACCGAGGTCTACTCCGCGGTGGTCCAGCACGTGCGCGTCCTCGCCGACGATCACGGTGGCGCCGCGGTGGTCTGGGGGGGCGACAACGCGCGCGTCGTCTTCCGCGAGGCCGACGGGGGTTTCGGCCCGTTCCAGCACGTGCTCGTGGCGCGGTACGGGGGCCACCGGTTCTCGGAGCCGGCGATCACCCCCGACGGCGAGCTGCTCATCCTCCAGGACGGCCAGAGCTTCCCGGACCACGATCCGGGTCTCTACCTCGTCCGCGCGAGCACCGCCGAGCGCACCGTCTCGGCACCGGTGAAGCTGTCCGACGAAGAGCTCGTCGTCAACGCGCGCATCGCCCTCCGGCCGGACGGCGCCGGGCTGCTGGCCTGGACCGACTACGACCACGCCGTCACGCGTGTGCGCCACGCCGATGGCACGCTCGGCCCTGAGCGTACGGTGACGTGCACGGCGCCGACCGGCGCGGATCCCGTGCCGCTCGGGCTCGACGCCGACGGTCGCGGAGTCCTCGCGCTCGCCCAGCACCGCTACGTCGTGCACGCGCCCGGCTGGCTGTTGACGCGAGAGGACCCGGGCCGCGAGGCCCTCGACGGCTGTCCGACGCTGGGCGCCGTCACGATCACCCCTACGCCCACGCCGCCGGGCCCGGTCGTCATCGACGTCTCGAACACGGCCGACCGCCGGTTCTCCGCGAGCTGGTGGCGGTTCGACCTCGACGACGACGGGACGTACGAGACGCTCACGCACGACGGCGTCGTCGAGACGACCGTCAGCGAGACGCGCACCATCCGGTACCGGCAGTGCGGCGGGCCCGTCTTCGACGACGAGCGGGCCTGCGGGGACCGGTCGGTCTGGGTCTACGTGCAGGACCCGAACGTGCCGCCGCCGATCCCGCCCGCCGAGTGGCTGGCGACGCACCCGGATCCGACCCCGGACGCGCCCGGCCCGCCGCCCCCGGGCACGCCGCCGGCGGATCCGCCTCCGCCGGGCGAGCTCTTCGACGGACCGGCGCTCGGCGTCACCGCGCCGACGACCGCCCGTCTCGCGCCGGCGCTGCGGCGCGGCGTTCGCGTGACCGTCCGGGTCCGACGAGCCGCGCGCGTCCGGATCGAGCTGCGGTCGCGCGCGTACGGGCTCGCCGGCCGCCGGACGATCGACGTCGCGGCGGGCGCGCCGCGGACCGTCGAGGTCGCGCTGCGCCGTCGCTTCGCCCGGCGCGTGCGCCGCGTCGGCCGCATGGCGCTGCGCCTGCGCGTGACCGGCGCGGGCGTCGCGCACGAGACGACGCTCGTGCTGCGCCGCTAGCCGTGCCCGCCGTCGACCGGTGACGCCGGCGGGCGGGACTCCTCGGCCAGCGACGTGATCGTCAGCGCGCCGCGCGCGGCCGCCTCCAGCACCTCGGTCGCCTCCTCGGCCGAGCGCGCGTACAGCTCGACGAGGAGGTGCACGACGATCTCCTCCTCCTGGTGCTTGTGGAACCGGACGTGGGTGAAGAACTCGCGCGTCCCGTGCTCGCCGAACGCGGCGTAGGAGAGCGAGTCGCCCGCGTCCGGCCCCGAGCAGCTCTCCACGTCGTCCTGGTCGACCGTGACGGTGACCGACGCGACCCACGGCGTCCCGGCGATCATCCGCTCCCAGCGTTCCTCGACCGGCTCCACCCGGCCGTTCATGAAGCCGAGGTGCGGCTGGTCGTGCATGCAGTCGAGGCACTGGACGACAGCCTCCTGGATCTCCTCGACGACCTCGGCGCGCTCGCCGGTGTCGGGGTCGATCCGGTGGATGCCCTCGTAGTGGACCTGGACCTCCAGCTTCTGCGACCAGCAGCGGTAGCAGCGAAGCCAGGCGCGTGCGGTGTCCGTGGACATGCCTGCGATTCTACGGCCGTGCCCGATGTGCTCTACGACGTCGCCGGCCGCGTGGCCACGCTGACGCTCAACCGGCCCGAGCGGCTGAACGCGATCACCGCTGGGATGGCGGAGGAGGTCCGGGCGGCGCTGGACGTCGCGTGGGGCGACGACGGCGTCCACGCGATCCGCCTGCGCGGCGCGGGCCGGGCGTTCTGCGCGGGCTACGACATCGGCTGGGGAGCGGAGTCGATGGAGGCGGCCGAGGGCGACCGGCCGTGGGATCCGATCGCCGACTACCGGATGATGTCCGGCTTCGTCGACACCTACATGCGGCTCTGGCGCTCGCCCAAGCCGGTGATCGCCCAGGTGCACGGGTTCTGCGTCGGCGGCGGCACCGACTTCGCGCTCTGCAGCGACCTCATCGTCTGCTCCGAGGACTGCCGGATCGGCTACCCGCCCGCGCGGGTGTGGGGGTCGCCGACGACGATGATGTGGACCTACCGGCTCGGGCTGGAGCGGTCGAAGCGGCTGCTGCTCACGGGCGACGCGCTCGACGGCCGCCGCGCCGCGGAGTGGGGGCTGGCGAGCGAGGCGGTGCCGGAGGCCGAGCTCGACGCCGCGGCAACGGCCCTGGCGGAGCGCGTCGCGCGGCTGCCGAAGAACCAGCTGCACATGATGAAGCTGCTCGTCAACCAGGTCATCGAGCAGATGGGCCTCTCGACGACCCAGCTCGTCGGGACGCTCCTCGACGGCGCCGCCCGCCACACCCCGGAGGGGACCGACTTCTCGAAGCGAGCGCTGGAGGACGTCCGGGGAGCCGTCCGCGAGCGAGACGCGCCCTTCGGCGACTACGGCGAAGGCCCCCGGTCGGTGTGAGCGACACGGCGGGCGGAGCGACTCCGCCCGGGGGAGCGGCGCGGCCGGCGCCCCTCGGCGCGATCCTCGCGGGCGGGCGCGGGTCGCGGCTCGGCGGGGCGAAGGCGACGGCGGAGGTGGGTGGCCGGCCGCTGCTGGCGTGGGCGCTCGACGCGTTGCGGGAGGCGGTGCCGGACGTCGTCGTCATCGCGAAGCCCGGCACGCCGCTGCCCGCGTGCGACGCGCCCGTCCACCGGGACGAGCCGACCGACTTCCATCCCCGCCACGGCATCGTCGCCGCGCTGCGGCGGGCGGGGGACCGGCCGGTCGTCGTCGTGCCGTGCGACATGCCGCTGGTGCCGCCGGCGCTGCTGGAGGTCCTGCTGGAGGTCGTCGACGACGGCGCGCCTGCCGCGATGCCCCGCAGCGAGGGCCGCGTCCACCCGCTGTGCGCCGCCTACGCGCCGTCCGCGCTGGCCGACCTCGAGGCCGCGGAGCGCGACGAGCCGCTGACGCTGACCCTCGAGCGCCTCGGCGCCGTCGTGCTCAACGCCGACGCGGCCGCCGACCGGATGCTCAACGTCAACACCCCCACCGACCTCGTGATCGCCAAGCTGCTGCTCGGACGAGGCGGGATCGCCTAGAAGTCAGGGCAGGCGCGCGACCACTCGCTCGGTGGCGCGGCCGCCCTCGAGGTGGCAGAACCGCTCGCGGAACGCGGCGTACCGGTCGGCGAACCGCTCGCGAACGGCGTCGAGGTCGCGCAGCGCGCCGACGAGCTCCGTCGTCGTCGCGACGAGCGGCCCGGGGACGATCTCCTCGAAGTCGAAGTAGAACCCGCGCTGGCGGTCGCGGTAGTCGTCGAGGTCGTAGGCGAGGAAGAGCAGCGGCCGGCCGGTCACCGCGAAGTCGAACATCGTCGAGGAGTAGTCGGTGACCATCGCGTCGGCGGCGAGGTACAGCTCCGCGACGTCGGCGTGGAACGAGACGTCGCGCACCGCAGGGTGCTCGACCGCCGCCAGCCGCCCCGTGAGCATGTAGTGCAGCCGCAGCAGCAGCACGTGGTCCTCGCCGAGCTCGCGCACGAACGCGTCGACGTCCAGCCCCAGCGCGAACTGCGCGCCGCCCTCCTCGAACACGACGTCGTCGCGCCACGTCGGCGTGTACAGCACCGCCGTCGCGCCGTCCGGGATCCCGAGGTCCCCTCGCACCCGCCGCCGCACCTCGTCGCGGGCGCTGGACGAGAGCACGTCGTTGCGCGGATAGCCGCTCTCCAGCACCTCGCCGTCGTACCGGAACGCCTGCCGCAGCAAGGGCGTGCTCGCCGCGTTGGGCGAGAGCAGGCAGTCCCACTGCTCGACGTCGCGCTGCAGCCGCTCCAGACGACCCGGCGGCGCCCACAGCACGTCCCAGTGGATGCGCTTCAGCGGCGTGCCGTGCCACGTCTGCAGGTAGAACGCGCCCGGCTGCTTGCGCCAGACGAGGTCGGTGTGGGTGTTCGCGACGAGGACGTCCGCGCTCTCCAGCGCCTCGATGCACTGCGGCGAGCCCCACGGCACGGTCGCGACCCCGTCGGGGAAGCCCGCGCGGTGCGCCGGATCGGCCAGCCAGAGGTGCCGGGCGTCCGGCCGCCGCTCCGCGTAGGCCTCGAAGATCGCCCGCGGGCTGTCCGAGTAGCGGCCCTCGTAGCTGTGGTAGACGGCGAGCACGGAGCGGGGGACTGTACGGCGGTTCGAACGCTGACCAGCCGGGCATCAACCCGGCGCGGGCTGGGCAGGAAGACCAGCCTGACTCACAGTCATCCTCTCGACGACCGCACGCTGAACCGCCACGCCTCGCGCGTGGCGGTTCCGTCCTACGATCGGCGCGCCCTCGCGCCGTCGGTCGTGCACATGAGCGTCGGCTCCTTCCACCGCTCCCACCAGGCGGTGTACCTCGACGAGCTGGCCCGCGCCGGGCACCGCGGCTGGGGGCTGACCGGGGTCGGGCTGCGCCGCCGGGCCATGCACGAGGCGCTCGGCCCGCAGGATTGGCTCTACACGGTCGTCGAGCGGGGCGCGGAGGTGGACGCCGCCCGCGTCGTCGGCGTCATGGGCCGCTACCTCTTCGGGCCCGACCGGCCCGCGGCGGTGCTCGCCGCGCTCGCCGACGAGCGCACCCGTCTGGTCACCCTGACGATCACCGCCGCCGCGTACGCGGACGACGCGGGCGCCCCGTCCGCCCTCGGCCTCCTCGTCGACGCGCTCGACCGCCGCCGCCGTGCCGGCCGCGCCCCGTTCACCGTCCTCTCCTGCGACAACCTCCCGGCCAATGGCGACGCGACCCGCGCCGCGGTCGTCGCGCGAGCCCTCGCCCGCGACGAGCGGCTCGCGCGCTGGATCGAGGAGCACGTCGCGTTCCCGAGCAGCATGGTCGACCGGATCACGCCGCAGACGACGGAGGAGGACCGTGCCCGGCTCGCCGCCCAGTTCGGCCTCGACGACCGGTGGCCGGTGATGACCGAGCCCCACTCGGAGTGGGTGGTCGAGGACGCGTTCTGCAACGGCCGCCCGCCGCTGGAGGACGTCGGGGTCCGGTTCGTCGCCGACGTCCGCCCGTACTCGCTCATCAAGACCCGCCTGCTCAACGCGACGCACTGCGCGATCGGCCCTCTCGGCACGCTCGCCGGCCTGCGCCGCACGGACGAGGTGATGGCGGACCCGACCCTGCGCTCCTACGTCGAGCGACTGACCGGCGACGAGATCGCGCCGCTCCTGCCCCGCGTGCCCGGCCTCGACGTCGTCGAGTACCGTCGAGCGGTGCTGCGGCGGCTCGCGAACCCGAAGATCGGCGACCAGCTCGCGCGCCTGTGCCGCGGCGGGGCGCTGAAGGTGCCGCGCCAGCTGGCGCCCTCGATCGCGGCGCGGCGCGCCGCGGGGATGCCGCACCCGTTGCTCACGCTCGCCGTCGCGGGGTTCCTCGCGCACTCCGGCGAGCCGCGGCGCGTGCTCGGCGCTCTCGTCGAGGACTCCGGCTTCGTCGCCGAGCTCGAGGCGGCGCGGCGGGCGATCGAAACCCAGGGCGTGCGAGCGGTGCTGGCCGGCGGCGCGCGCCTCGCCGCGTGATCCGCGCGCTGCTCTGCGACGCCGACGGCTGCCTCTTCCCCTCGGAGGAGCCCGCGTTCGTCGCCTCCGCCCGCGTCACGAACGCCCTGCTAGCCGAGCTCGGCATCGACCGCCGCTTCGAGCCCGAGGAGCTGAAGGCGTTCGCCGTGGGGCGGAACTTCCGCGCCACCGCGCTCGACCTCGCCGCGGCACACGGGGTCCCGCTCGAAGAACGCGACCTCGAGCCATGGGTCGAGGAGGAGCGCCGCGCGGTCATCGCGCATCTCGGCGAGGTCCTGCGCCCGGATCGGAGCGTGGTCGACCCGCTCACCGAGCTGGCACGCGACTGCCGGCTCGCGGTCGTCAGCTCGAGCGCGCTCGCGCGGCTCGACGCGTGCTTCGCCGCCACCGGGCTCGCCGAGCTGTTCCCGCCCGACGTCCGCTTCAGCGCCGAGGACTCCCTGCCCGTGCCGACCAGCAAGCCGGACCCCGCGATCTACGTCCTGGCGGGCGAGCGGCTGGGCGTCTCCGGCTGCGACGCGCTGGCCGTCGAGGACTCGCCCAGCGGCGCGCGGTCGGCGGTCGGCGCGGGGTTCCCGACGGTCGGCAACGTGCGCTTCGTGCCGCCGCCCGAGAGAGAGGAGCGGGCGGCCGCGCTCGCGGCGGCGGGCGTCGAGGCGATCGTCGAGTCGTGGGAGGAGGTCAGCCGCCGATCGCGCTCATCGAGCGCGCCGGCTGCACGAAGCCGGGCTCGTTGACCCGGTGCTTGAGCTCCTTGCGCCAGACGGCCGCGCGGACGATCCGCTCGAGCTCGTCGTCGGAGGCGCCGGCGCGGAGCGGGCCGCGCAGGTTGGTCTCGTTGATGCTGAAGAGGCAGGTGCGCAGCTTGCCCTCGGCGGTCAGCCGGATGCGGTTGCAGTCGCCGCAGAACGGCTCGGACACCGGGTTGATGAAGCCGATGCGGCCACGCCCGTCGGCGAAGCGGTAGACGCGCGCGGTCGCGTGCGGCTCGCGGGGCTCGGGCTCGAGCGGGTGCACGGCGTGGATCGCGGCGCGGATCTCGTCGCCGGTGAGGACCTTGTCCATGTCCCACGCCCGGTCGGCGTCGAGCGGCATGAACTCGATGAACCGCACCTCGTACGGGTGCTCGCGCGCGAACGCCGCGAACGGCAGGACCTCCGTCTCCGTGAACCCGCGCAGCCCGACCGCGTTGACCTTGATCGGGTGCGCCTCGGGGAAGCGCGCGAGCGCCTCGAGCCCGCGCAGGACGCGGTCCAGCGCGTCGCGGCGCGTGATCTCGAAGAACCGGTCGCGCTGCAGCGAGTCGATCGAGACGTTGAACCGGTTGATCCCCGCGCGCACGAGCGCCTCGGCGTCGCGCTCGAGCAGGAAGCCGTTGGTCGTCACCGACAAGTCGTCCACCAGCGGAGCGAGCCGCGCGGCGAGGCGCGGGAACTCCCGGCGGACGAGCGGCTCGCCGCCGGTCAGCCGCACGTCACGGACGCCCATCGAGGCGAACAGCGCCACCAGCCGCTCGATCTCCTCGAACGAGAGGACCTCGGAGCGGTCGAGCCACGGCAGCCCCTCGGCCGGCATGCAGTACTGGCAGCGGAAGTTGCAGCGGTCGGTGACGGACAGCCTCAGGTCACCGATCGCGCGCCCGTGTCCGTCCATGAGCTCATCGCGCCGCATCCCCGCCAAGCGTACCCTGCGCTGCCGTGCTCACCCCGCCGAAGACCGCCGCCGCGCTGCTCGCGATCGTCGCCCTGCTCGCCGCCGGCTGCGGCGCCGACGACGAGGGCGACGTGCGCCGCACGCTCGACGACTTCGCCGAGGCGACCGCGAAGAAGGACTACCAGCGGATGTGCGACGACCTCCTGTCGCCGGACCTCATCGAGCAGATCCGCCGCGTGAACCTGCCCTGCGAGGTCGCGCTGCGCACCGGCCTGGAGGACGTCGAGAACCCGCGCCTGGAGGTGCGCAGCGTCAAGCTCGACGGCGACACCGCCACCGCGCGGGTCCACAGCAGCGCCTCCAACCAGGAGGCCTCCGACGACACGATCAAGCTCGTCAAGGTCGACGGCGAGTGGCGGATCGCGTCGCTGGCCTCGTAGAGTCGCGCCATGAACGGGAAGACGGTCCTCATCACCGGGGCCGCGCGCGGGATCGGCGCCGACGCCGCGCGCCGGCTCGCCGCGGCCGGCGCCGACGTCGTGCTCGTCGGGCTCGAGCCCGAGGAGCTCGAGCGGGTCGCGGCGGACTGCGGCGGGCGTGCGCTCGCGATCGAGGCGGACATCACGGACCGCGCCGCGCTCGACGGCGCCGTCGCTCGTGCCGTGGAGCGCTTCGGCGGGATCGACGCCGTCTTCGCGAACGCCGGGATCGGCGTCGGCGGGATGCTCGACCGCGTCGACGAGGCGGCGTTCGAGCGCGTGATCGAGGTCAACCTGCTCGGGACGTGGCGGACGATCCGCGCCTGCCTGCCGCAGATCCTGGAGCGGCGCGGCTACATCCTCGTCAACGCGTCGATGTCGGCGCTCGTCTCGTCCTTCCCGCAGATGGGCTCCTACGCCGCGACGAAGGCGGGGGTTGAGGCGCTGGCGAACTCGCTGCGGCTCGAGCTCAGGCACAAGGGCGTGGACGTCGGCGTGGCGTACTTCTCCTGGATCGGCACCGACCTCGTGCGCGGCGGCGACGACGAGCACCCGTCGTTCAGGCGGGTGCGCGACGAGCTGAAGGGCCCGCTCGCGAAGACGTACCCGGTGTCGGTCGCGGGGAAGGCGGTCGAGCGCGGCATGCGCAGGCGCGCGCGGATCGTCGTCGGCCCGTGGTGGGTCCGTCCGATGATCCCGCTGCGCGGACTGCTCACACGCCCGACCGAGCTGCAGCTCGCGCCGATCATGCCGGAGGTCGAGGGCCTCCTCGACCGGGAGCTGCGCGAGAAGGGCGAGGACGAGGTGTTCACGCCCGTCGGCGCCGGCGGCCGCGCCGCCGCGGGAGAGCGCCGGCGCGCGACCTCGGTGTAGCCGTCAACCCGCGGCGGCGGCGCGCAGCGTCGCCTCGAAGTCCGTGCGCGGGATCGGCCCGACGCACGGCGACGTCGTGCCCGCGGCGCGGTAGCGCTCGATGCCGCCGCGCACGGCGTCCTCGTCGCCCGTTGCCGTGAGCAGCTCGAGGAACCCGTCGGAGATCGCGGCCTGCATCGCCTCGCCGTCGCCGTTGCCGGCCGCCTCGTCGAACGCCGCGATGTCGGCCTCGAAGCCGGAGCGCTTGATCATCGCGCGGTAGAACGGCAGGCCGAAGTACGTCAGGAGATCGCGGCGCACCGTCGCGTAGACGGCGTCGAGGTCGTCCGTCACCGCGGACGGCACCGCGGCGACGACGTCGAACCCGTCGAACGCCTTGCCCGCCTTCTCGCGGCCCTTCGTCACCTCGGGCACGACGACGTCGCGGATGTAGTTCGGGTTGCACAGCCAGAGGATCACGCCATCGGCGATCTCGCCCGCGAGCTGGAGCATCTTCGGCGACAGCGCGGCGACGTAGATGCGCAGGTCCGGTCGCGGGTCGAGGCCGGCGAGGCGGAACCCGGTGCGCCACTTCTCGCCCGCCGGCGGCTCCTCGCCGCGGATGATCGCGCGCACGATCCCGACGTACTCGCGCATCTCGCTGACCGGCCTGTCGATCGTCTGCCCGTGCCAGCCCTCGACGACCGGCCGGTGCGACACGCCCACCCCGAGGTTCAGCCGCCCGCCCGACAGCTCGTCGATCGTGGCGGCCGTCTGCGCCATCGTCGCCGGCGTGCGCGTGTAGATGGGGACGACGCCGGTGCCGACCCGGATCCGCTCGGTCTGCCCGGCGTAGTGCGTGATCACCGTCAGCGACTCGCGCCCGGCGATGTGCGTGACGTAGACCGCCTCGTAGCCGAGCTCCTCCGCGAGGCGCACGCGCGAGACCGCCTGCTCGAGCGAGCGGCCGACGGAGACGAAGCACCCGAGCGCCATCAGCGCGGGACTCTAACCTCGCGCAGCCTCCGCGCGACGTCCGCTGCCCAGGCGTGCCCGGCCTCCTCGACGACGTCGGCGCACAGCTCGAGGTCGCGGGCGAGGCGGTCGAGCGGGAAGTCGCGGGCGGCGAGGATGCGGGCGAGCCACGCGATCTGGTCGGCGAGGCTCGTGGCGCCCTGCGCGTCGAGGAGCGCCCAGTGCAGGACGTACTGGTTGTCGTGCACGCACCACGCCTGGCCCGCGTCGCCGTAGCGGTGCTCCTCGTCCGGGAACTCCGTGCGGTAGCGGCGGCAGACCTCGCGGGCGAGCGCGCGCACGTCGACGGTCGCGCCGTCCGGCGCGCGGACCTCGGTGGGGGCGGCGGCACCGCTGGGCGCGGCGAGGCGCGGGCGCGACCGCGGCAACGGCCTACTCCGCCACCACGTGCATGTGCTCGAGCTTCTCGAGCTTGATCGCGGCGTCGAGCGCCGGGTCGATCCGGTCGTGGGAGACCTGGTGCTCGGAGCTCTTCATGTACCGCTTGAAGCAGTCGCGGTCGGTCCAGCGGCTGACCATGACCAGCTCGCCGGGGTCGCGGTCCGACTGCCAGACCTGCAGGTCAACGAAGCCGTCGAACGCGTCGACGAGCCGCGCGCGGGCGCGGAACGCGGTGACGAGCTCCTCGGCGCGGTCGGCGGGCACGCGCAGGCGGGAGAGGGAGACGTACATGCGGCGCGAAGCCTACGCGGATGCAGCCGCGCGCTGAACCGAAGTCACTCGCCGACTACGAGCGCGGCTTCCGCCGTGCCGGGCTCCCGCTCTTCATCGAGGACTACTCGGCCTACGAGGACATCTTCACGCGCGCGTTCCCGCTGCTGGCGCTCGTGTTCGTCACGCAGGTCATGGGGGCGGCCGACCTCGACTGGTCCGTCTGGGCGAACCTCGCGGCCGTCGCCGGCGGGCTGGCGATCCTCGTCGGCGGCGTCGTGCTGCTGAACCGCCAGCGGGGGAGGCGCATGCTCTCGGTGCCGGAGCGGGTCGGCGTGCCGGAGCTGGCCGCGTTCGTGCTCGTCCCGGCGCTCCTGCCGCTCGTCTTCGGCGGCCAGGTCGTCAGCGCGCTGGTGACCGCCGGCGGCAACCTCGCACTGCTCGTCGTCGTGTACCTGGTCGTCGGGCTCGGGGTGCTGTCGATCGTGCGCTGGGCGGCGCGGCGGCTCGTCGGCCAGCTGACGGCGTCGCTGGAGCTGCTCTCGCGCGCGATCCCGCTCCTGCTCGTGTTCGCGCTCGTGCTGTTCATCAACACCGAGATGTGGCAGGTGTTCAGCGGCGTGCCCGACGTCTTCCTCGCGCTGATCGCGGCGCTGTTCGTCGCCACCGGCTCCACGTTCCTCGTCGTGCGGCTGCCCCGGGAGGTGGCGGTGCTCGAGCGCGAGGTCTCACCCGGCGCCCCGCTGCGCCCGCGCGAGCGGTTCAACGTCGGCCTCGTGATGTTCGTCAGCCAGGGGCTGCAGGTGCTCGTCGTGTCGGTCGCCGTCGGCGCGTTCTTCGTCCTCTTCGGCGCGCTGGCGATCGGGCCCGGCGTGCTCGACGCGTGGATCGGCGGCCAGGGCGACGAGGTGCTCGCGGTGCGGCTGTTCGGCGAGGAGGCGCGCGTGACCGTCGAGCTGCTCGAGGTCTCCGGCGGCCTGGCGGCGTTCAGCGGCGTGTACTACGCGATCGCGGTGCTGACCGACTCCGTGTACCGCGGCGAGTTCCTCTCAGAGCTGGAGGACACGATGCGCGACACGTTCCGCGCGCGGGCGGACTACCTCGCGGCGCGCTCGAGCGCGGGCAGCGCGCGCACGAGCTCGGCGCCGAGCGGCGACACGTCGTAGAAGTGCTGGGCCGTGCCGCCGCCCGTCTCGACGTGGTCGAGCACGATGAGGCCGGCGTCGCGCAGGTAGCGGAAGTGGTACGACGCCTCGCGCAGCGAGAGCGCGCCGTCGCTGGCCGCGACGTACCGGCTCGGGCTCAGGATCCCGCTGCGCGCGAGCGCGAGCAGGATGTCGAGCCGAAGTGGCACTCCGGCGATCTTCAGCGCCTTCGCGACGCGCGCGAGGCGACCGTCGTCATCTCGGCCTCCTGCCATGACGATCGCTGAGCATACAGGAAGTTTCGTCTCACTCGTCGTTCGGCCACAGGATCAGCGCGAGGACGGCCGCGAGGAAGGCCATCGTGCCGAACGTCAGCGCGGTGCCGAGGTTCGTCGCGCCGAGCGCGGCGGCGATCAGCGTGCCGGCGACGAGCGCGCCGGCGAGGACCGCCAGGTCGCGCAGGATCACGTCGTCGCCTCCGCGCGCCGGGTCCGGCCGCCGACCCTCACGGCGCCACCTCCGCGCGCTGCTCCAGCCTCTCGACCAGCGTCGCGACGTCGAGCCCGGGCTCCTGCTCGGCGAGGAACCGCAGGGCCGCGCGGCGGCCGCCGAGCGCGCGCATCCCGCGGTCGCCGTGCTCGGCGGCGAAGTCGGCGAGGGCGCTCGTGCGGCGCGACTCGGCGCGGCGGGCCGGCAGGTCGAGCGACGCGCGGTGGCCGTCGAGCGCGGCGATCAGCTCGTTGACGCCGGTCGTGGGGGCGATGGTCGACACCGCGACGACCGGCGTCTCGCGCGCGCCCAGCGAGCGGAGCGCCGCGCTGAGATCCCTCCGCGCACGCAACGCCACGTCGCCGAGGTCGGCCTTGGTCACGACGAGGACGTCCGGCACCTCCATGATCCCCGCCTTGATGAACTGCAGCGCGTCGCCGGAGCCCGGTTGCACGATGACCACGACCGTGTCGGCCACCTCCGCGACCTCGGTCTCGCTCTGGCCGACGCCGACGGTCTCGATGACGACGACGTCGAACGCGGCGGACAGCGCCTGCGCCGCGGCGCGCGTGGCGGGCGCGAGCCCGCCGAGCCGGCCGCCGGCGGCGGTGCTGCGGATCAGCACGCCGCGGTCGGCGGGGTCGAACTCGATCCGCGCGCGGTCGCCGAGGAGCGAGCCGCCGCTGCGCTTGGACGACGGGTCGACGGCGAGCACGGCGACCGTGCGGCCGTCGCCGCGCCACGCACGGACGAGCGCGCTCAGCAGCGACGACTTGCCCGCGCCGGGCGGGCCGGTCACGCCGACGATGTGACCAGGCGGCTCCGCGCCGAGGGCGGCGGGGGAGACGGCGCGCAGGAGGGCGCCGACCTCGTCGCCCTTCGCGCGGTTCTCGATGAGGTTGAGCGCGGCGGGGGCCGCCGAGAGGTCGCGGTCGCGGAGGCGCGCCGCCAACTCCGCGGCCTCGCCGATGGGTTCCCCGAAGGGCGGCCCCTCCGCGCTCACGCGGACGCTTTCGCGCCCTCGCCCACCAACCCGACGATGTCGCGCATGATCTTCGAGAGGTCGAAGTCCTTCGGCGTGTAGACCGCGGCGACGCCGGCGCTCTTGAGCGGCTCGACGTCGGCCTCCGGGATGATCCCGCCGACGACGACCGGCACGTCGACGCCGGCCTCGCGCAGCGCCTCGATCACGCTCGGGATGAGCTCGCGGTGCGAGCCGCTGAGGATCGACAGGCCGACGACGTGCACGCCCTCCTGCAGCGCGCTCGCGGCGATCTGCGCCGGCGTCAACCGGATGCCCTCGTAGACGACGTCCAGGCCGGCGTCGCGCGCGCGCACCGCGATCTGCTCGGCGCCGTTGGAGTGGCCGTCGAGGCCCGGCTTGCCGACGAGGATCTTCACGCGGCGCCCGAGCGCCTCCGAGACGCGCTCGACCTCCTCGCGGATCTCCTCGAGGTCGTCGCTCGCGCCCTCGCCCGCGGCGTCGCCGACGCCAGTCGGCGCGCGGTAGGAGCCGAAGACGTCGCGCAGCGCCTGCGCCCACTCGCCGGTCGTGACGCCCGCGCGTGCCGCCGCGATCGTCGCCTCCATGATGTTCTCCTCGGAGTCCGCGACGCGGCGCAGCTCGGCGAGCGCGCGCTCCACGTCCGACGCGTCGCGCTGCGACCGCCACTCCTCGACCGCCGCGCGCTGCTCGGCCTCGACGGCCGGATCGACGACGAGGATCCCGCCCTCGGCGTCGGCGGTCAGCGGCGAGTCCTCCGTCTCCGTGTACTTGTTGAGCCCGACCACCGTCTGCTCGCCGGCCTCGATGCGGCGGATGCGCTCGCGGTGCGAGTCCACCAGCGCGGCCTTCATGTACGGCACCGCCTCGACCGCGCCGCCGTGCTCGGCGACGACCGCCATCTCCGCGCGGGCGCCCTCGACCAGCTCCGCCACGAGCCCGTCCATCACCTTCGACCCCTCGAAGATGTCGGGGTACTCGAGCAGGTCGGTCTCGAACGCGAGCACCTGCTGGATGCGCAGCGACCACTGCTGGTCCCACGGCCGCGGCAGGCCGAGCGCCTCGTTCCACGCCGGCAGCTGGATCGCGCGCGCCCGCGCGCTGCGGCCGAGCGTGACCGCGAGCGCCTCGAGCACGATGCGCTGCACGTTGTTCTCCGGCTGCTGCTCGGTGAGGCCGAGCGAGTTGACCTGCACGCCGTAGCGGAACCGCAGGTGCTTGGGGTCGTCGACGCCGTAGCGCTCGCGCCCGATCTGGTCCCACAGCTGCCCCATCGCGCGCAGCTTCGCGTGCTCCTCGACGAACCGGACGCCCGCGTTGACGAAGAACGAGATCCGCCCGAAGACCGGCCCCATCAGCTCCTGGTCGACGCGCTCGCGCACGGCGTCGAGCACGGCGATCGCGTTCGAGAGCGAGTACGCGATCTCCTGGACCGGCGTCGCCCCGGCCTCCTGCAGGTGGTACGAGCAGATGTTGATCGGGTTCCACTTCGGGATGCGGGTGACCGTGTAGGCGACCATGTCGGCGATCAGCCGCATCGACGGGCCGGGCGGGAACGCGTACGTCCCGCGGGCGAGGAACTCCTTGATGATGTCGTTCTGGGTCGTGCCGGCGAGCGCGCCCTCCTCGACGCCCTGCTCCTGCGCCGTGACGACGTACAGCGCGAGCAGCCACGCGGCGGTCGCGTTGATCGTCATCGACGTGTTCATCCGGTCGAGCGGGATGCCGTCCATGAGCGTCGCCATGTCGCCGCGGTGGGCGATCGGCACGCCGACCTTGCCGACCTCGCCGCGGGCGAGCTCGTGGTCGGGGTCGTAGCCCGTCTGGGTCGGCAGGTCGAACGCGACCGACAGGCCCGTCTGCCCCTTCGCCAGGTTGCGGCGGTAGAGCTCGTTGGACTTCGCGGCGGTCGAATGCCCCGCGTAGGTCCGCATCATCCACGGTCGGTCGGGCTGGTCCAGGCGCACGCTCATTGCCGTGGATTGTACGGTCCGGGGCTGTGCGGCAGCCCCTGGGAGAACGCGTCCGCGATTCGCTGAAGCTGCGCGCGCTCGACGCCCGTGACCGGCTGAGCGGCCGCGCCGACCGGCTCGTGCCGCCCCGCCGGCTGGACTACGCGGGCCACTCGGACTTCGTCGACACGGGCGCGGAGTTCATGTCGTACTTCGTCGAGCTCGGCGGGCTGCAGCCGCATCACTCGGTGCTCGACGTCGGGTGCGGGATGGGCCGGATGGCGCGCCCGCTCGTCGGCTACCTCGACGACGCCGGGACGTACGACGGCTTCGACGTCAACCGCGACGGGATCGGCTGGTGCCGGCGCCGCTACGCGCGGCACAAGAACTTCCACTTCCAGGTCGCCGACCTCTACAACCGCCGCTACAACCCGCGCGGCGCGCACGCGGCGGCCGAGTACCGCTTCCCGTACGACGACGCGAGGTTCGACCTCGCGATCGCGACCTCCGTGCTCACGCACCTGCTCGAGGCGGAGGCCGCGCACTACCTCGACGAGATCAAGCGCGTCCTGAGGCCCGAGGGCCGCGCGCTCGTGACGTTCTTCCTCCTCAACGACGAGTCGCGCGCCTTGATCGAGGAGGGGAAGTCCGCGCTCGCGTTCCTCGATCCCGACGACCACGTCTCCGTGCTCGACGCCGACCTGCCGGAGGAGGCGGTCGCGTACGACGAGCGGTGGGTGCGCGAGCGGCTCGACGTTGCCGACGTGAAGTGGGGGTCGTGGTGCGGCCGCGAGGAGTTCACCTCGTTCCAGGACCTGGTCGTTGCGGCTCGTTGACGTCCGCCACCTCGGCAACGACCGCGCGATCGCCGCGTACCTGATCGACGGGTGCCTGATCGACCCGGGCCCGGCCTCGTCGGTGGAGGGGCTGCTCGCGGGGCTCGGCGACGAGCGGCCCGAGCGGCTGCTGCTCACCCACATCCACCTCGACCACGCGGGCGCGGCGGGCACGCTGGTGAAGCGCTGGCCCGACCTCGAGGTGTGGGTGCACGAGAGGGGCGCGCCGCACCTCGCGGCGCCGGACAAGCTGATCGCGAGCGCGGCGCGGCTGTACGGCGACGACATGGACCGCCTGTGGGGCGAGATCCTGCCGGTGCCGCGCGATCGCCTCCGCGTCCTCGGCGGTGGCCAGGAGACGATCGGGCCGTGGCGCGTGGCGTACACGCCGGGGCACGCGTCGCACCACGTCAGCTACCTGCACGAGCCGTCGGGGACGCTGTTCGCCGGCGACGTCGCGGGCGTCCGGATCCCGCCCGAGGGGCACGTGCTCGCGCCGACGCCGCCGCCCGACATCGACATCGCGGCGTGGCACGCGTCGCTCGACCTGCTGGCGACGTTCGGCGCCGAGCGCGTCGCCGTGACGCACTTCGGGATCTGGGAGGACGTCGCCGTGCAGCTCGACGAATGCCGCGCCGCGCTGGACCGCATGGCGGTCAAGGCGAGCGAGACCACGGCCGACGAGTTCGCGGAGTGGATACGCGCCGAGATCGAGGCGGCGACGACGCCGGAGACCGCCGCCGTGTACGCGCAGGCGATGCCCCACGAGACGCTCCATCCCGGTCTTGAGCGCGCGCTGCGGCGGGTAAGCTCGACCCCGGGATGAGCCAGACCGTCGAGCTTCCGCGCACCAGCGGGCCGGAGTCCGGCCTCGGCGGCGCGTGGCGCGTGATCGTGCTGAACGACGACCACAACACGTTCGATCACGTCGCGCACACGCTCGCGCGGTACGTGCCCGGCGTGAGCGTCGCGCACGGCTACGCGATCGCGGACCGCATCCACAACTCGGGTCAGGCCGTCGTGTGGAGCGGGCATCGCGAGCCCGCGGAGCTGTACTGGGAGCTGCTGCGCGACGCCGGCCTCACGATGGCGCCGCTCGAGCGCGATTGAATCCCGCGTACGGCCGAGAGCCGTACTAGTTGTACTGTGCAAGGCGTGTGTGCCGACGGGCCTCTTCTGGACCCGCGGGTCAGGGAGAGCGACATCGAAACGACAACCCCCGCTGAGCGGGCCGATCGCGAGCGGATGCTGTTGCGGCGCTACCACGTCGACGGCGACACGCGCGCCCGCGACCTGCTCGCCGAGGAGATGCTCCCGCTCGCGCGTGCGCTCGCGGGCCGCTACGCCGGTCGCGGCGAGCCGCTCGACGACCTCGTGCAGGTCGCGTGCGTCGGGATCATGAAGGCGATCGAGGGCTTCGATCTGTCGCGTGACGTGCGCTTCTCCTCGTACGCGACGCCGACCGTGCTCGGCGAGATCAAGCGCTACTTCCGCGACAAGACGTGGGCGGTGCGCGTGCCGCGCGGGACGCAGGAGCTGCAGCTGCAGGTCGCGAAGGCGCGCGACACGCTGACGAACGAGCTGGGCCGCTCGCCGACCGTGCAGGAGCTGGCGTCGGCGATCGACGCGCCGTTCGAGGACGTGCTCTCGACGATCCAGAGCGCGGACGCGCGGCGCGCGCGGTCGTTCGACGAGCCGGTCGGAGAGGACTCGACGCTCGGCGACTCGCTCGGCGTCACCGACCCGGAGCTGGGCCGCGCGGAGATCCGCGTGCTGATCGACGGGGCGCTCGACGTGCTGACGCCGCGCGACCGGGAGATCCTGCGCCTGCGCTTCGAGGAGGACCTGACGCAGACCGAGATCTCGCGGCAGATCGGCGTGTCGCAGATGCAGGTGTCGCGGCTGATCCGCCAGGCGCTCGCGCGGCTGCGGATGAACATCGAGCGCAACGACCGCAAGGTCATCGACGCGGCGTGAACGCGGACCCCACGGACGTCGTCGGCCGACGCGTCGGCGCGGCGCTCGTGGACTTCGTGGTGCTGTGCGTGCTGTTCGTCGTGCGGACGCTGCTGCGCATGCTCGACGGGCTCTTCTTCTACGCGGTCGCGCTCGCGGTCGTGCTCGCGACCGGGCAGCGCCGGCAGCGGATCGGCGACCTCGCCGCCGGCACCGTGGTCGTCAGGGTGTGAGCCGCAGCACGGGCTCGCCTTCCTTCAGCGAGCGGGCGAAGTCCTCGGCGCGCCGCCGCTGCGGATGGGTCCGGTCGTGCGCCTCGCGCTGCTCCGCGATCGCGCGCCGCGCCCAGTCGTGCGCCGAGAGCCCGAGGTGCGCGGGGAAGTGCGCGTCGTCGCCGCCGCGCAGCAGCGCGAACGACACGGGGTCCGTCGCGGAGCATTGGATCGCCCGCATCTGGCTGTCGCCGAAGCGCGCGGGCGCGAGGAGCAGCAGCCGGCCGAACCGGAGGGCGGCGTAGTGCCCCGGACCGCTCGCGCCGAGCGCCGCGGCGAGCACCCGCGGATCGCTCGCGTCGCCGGGATGCAGCGCGAACGTCGCGACGACATCGTCCGGGACCACGACCGCATGCCAATCCGCGAGCGGGAGGCGAGGGGAAAGGGCGCCGCCCGCGGCCGCGAGCCTCACCGCGACCCCTCCGCCCGCCGCCCCTTCCACCTCCGCCGCGACGGCGTCGGCGAGGCGGAGCGCGGCCCCGAGGAGGCGGCGCATCGCGTCCGGCGGCTCCGATGCCGGGTCGCGGCGGATCCGCTCCGCGACCGCGACGTCGCCGGCCGCGACCCCGAGGCCGCGACACGCCGCGGCGCTGCGGAGCACGACGTTCGCCATCACGTCGGCGGCGCGGGGCGGGGGGAGCGCGTCGTCGAACGCCGTCCACGCGAAGCGCCAGACGTACTGGACCTCGAGCCACGCGGCGAGGCGCTGCGTCTCCGCGTCGCGGGGCGGTTCGGGCGGGCGGCGCTCGGGGCCGTGGAGGCGGCGCCAGCTCGCGGCGGCCGGCGTCACGCCGGGCTGCTGGAGATGCCGGACGATCCCTCGCGGCCCGCCCGGCGCGAACGCGGCGCCCGGGAACGTGAGCATGGAGTGGCCGGCGATGCGGTCCAGGTCGTCGCCGGCGTAGATGCGCGGCACCTCGAGGACCGCCTGCGCGAGCCACGGGGCGCGGCGCTCGAGCGTCACGTGCCGCGCCTGCGCGCGCGCGGCGGCAGCGCGGTCCGGTACGACGAGCGCGAGGTCGACGTCCGAGAACCCCGGCCGGACCTCGCGCTGCGCGAGGCCGCCGCGCAGGTACGCGGTCGCGCCCGCGACGCCGCGCAGCAGCCACCGCGCGTACGCCCGCGCGGTCAGCTCGTAGCCGGCCGACGCGACGGTGCGAACCGCGCGCCGACGACCGGCGCGCAGCAGCGCGCGCTGCAGCGCCGGCGCCCACCGCGGGGCGGGAGCGCGCGGCCGTAGATTGCGCCCCGTGGCCATAGCGGCGCACATCATCCACATCTGGGTGCGGACCGACGTCCCGTGGGAGGACGAGGCGGCGTTCGACGCCCAGCTGCCCGACGCGTTCCGGCCGCTCGTCGAGCTCTGGAACGCCACGTTCACCACGCCGTACCACGAGTTCCGCGCAGCCGTCCGCGACGTCGCACGAGACAACCACGCCGCGGTCGAGGGCGCGCGCGTCTCGCGGTGGGAGGAGATCCCGGACGGCGCGCTCGTCCTGCCGGTCGACGACGACGACTGGTTCGCGCCTGACGCCGCGACCGCCCTCGCCGGCACCGACGCCGACCTCGTCCGCTGGCCGAGCGCGTTCCTCGAGGTCGACGTCGACCTGCTCCACACGCTCAGCCGCCGCGCGCGCCGGCTGCTGCCCGGGGTCGGCCCCAAGTGGGTCTGCACGACGAACAACTACGCGGTCCGCAAGCGGCCGGGGATGGAGAGGCTCGCGGAGTCACACGTCGCCGCGTCGCGGTGGGTGCGCCAGGAGGGGAGGGGTGGCGCCGTCGCAGCGGCCGGCACCCGCGAGGGCCGCGTCGCCGCGCTCGACCGCCGCCTCTCGGTCATGAACCGCACGCTCGCCTCGCAGACGACCCTCCGCCGCCACCGCACGCCGATCGATCGCGAAGGGCTGCTCCGCAAGCACGCCCGCTACCTCGATGTGTATGGGGCGGGTGCGCGAGTCGACGGGGAGCTGGCGTGGATTCGGCCGTACGCGCGGCGGATGGGCGCGCTGACCGAGGCGCTGGAGGTGCGGGGATGAGCGTCGTCTTCGTCGCGATGCAGGGCATTAGCCACCTCAAGCGCATGCGGCCGCTGATCGCGGGCGTGACCCGGCGGGGGGAGACCGCTCACGTCTTCGCGGAGCCCCCGCTTCGCGCCATCGCGGAGGAGGCCGGCGGCGTCTTCCATGACGTCTTCGAGAACCGGCCGCAGGAGCAGGAGTCGCAGCCGCGGCCGGTGCGGAACGTGACGTTCGCGGGCGAGCACGCGGAGTCGCTGGCCGCGGAGCTGAAGGTGCTCGGCGCGCGGCTGGTCGTCTACGACACGTTCGCGCCGGTCGGCCGCGCGGTCGGGCATGCGCTCGGCCTGCCGTACGTCAACGTGTGCGCCGGCCACGCGGTCGACCCGTCGCAGCCGCAGCGGTTCATGTCGCTGGCCGACGGGCACCGCCCGCTGATCGTGTCCGACCGCTGCCGCCGCGCCGTCGACGTGCTGCGCGAGCGGTACGGGTTCGACGACGCCTCCCCGCTGTCGTACATGACCTCCTTCAGCCCGCACCTCAACGTCTACTGCGAGCCGCCCGCGTTCCTCGACGCCACCATCCGCCCGCGCTTCGAGCCGGTCGCGTTCCTCGGCTCGCTCTCGCCGGACGCGGAGCGGGACGGCGGCGACGCCCTGTTCGGAGGAGCCGAGCTGCGGGTCTACGCCTCACTCGGCACGATCGCTTGGCGGTACTTCTCCGACGCGATGCTCGCGGCGCTCGAAGCGGTCGCGGCGGCCGTCGAGAGCCGCGCAGACGCGCAGGCGATCATCAGCCTCGGCAACTCCGGCGCCGACCCGGCGAGCCTCAGACGGCCGCGCGTCACCGTGCGGCCGTGGGTCGACCAGTGGGCGGCGCTGCGCGACGCGGACGTCTTCGTCACCCACCACGGCCTGAACTCGACGCACGAGGCGATCTGGCACCGCATCCCGATGCTCGGCTACCCGCTGTTCGGCGACCAGCCCGGCCAGGCGGCGGACTGCGCGCGGATGGGCCTCTCGATCGCCCTCGGCGAGGGGACCCGCGCGCCCCTCACCGAGGACGACGTGCACGCCGCGCTCGACGCGCTGGAGGGAGAGCGCGTGGAGATGCACGGGGCGCTCGAACGAGCACGCGCCGAGGAGGCACGCGTCATCGCCGGCCGGGACGAGCTCGTCGACCGCCTGCTGAAGCTCGCGGGCTAGCTAGATCGCGTCGCCGACGGGCTCGGTGTCGTGCGCGGAGCTCGGGCCGTTGCCGTTCGCCGGCAGCGACCCCTCGACCACGACGTCGGTCCACTGGTAGACGATCGGGACCTGGAACCAGCCCTGGTGGATCGTGCGGAAGCGGGTCATCTCCGGCCCGCCCCAGTAGCGCTCCCAGTCGAGCTTGTCCTCGAACGTCGCGGTCTGGAGGAACTTGTAGCGGTCGTCGCGGTAGCGGAAGACGCTGTACGCCGTCGCCCCGTAGCGCAGCGCGACCGGCGCGATCGCCCGCAGCGCCTCCTCGAACCCGTCGCCGCGGAAGCCGGTCGCGTACCACGGGATGTGGACCGACCCCGCCATCAGGCGCCGACCTCCGCGCGGATCGCGGCCGGGCCCTCGGCCGTCCTGCCCTGGCCCTCCTCGGTCGCGCCGACGAGGATCGCGATCTTGCCGAGATGCTTGTTCTCGTGCATGAGCTGGTGCGCGTTCGCGACATCCTCGAACGGCATCGTCTTCCACAGCACCGGCCGGATCTTCGACTCCTCGATCAGCGCGTTGGCGAGGTTGCACTCCCACGCGTTGGCGAAGTGCGAGCCGAGGATCTCCTTCTGGCGCATCCACAGGTAGCGCACGTCGAAGTCGAGCTGGTAGCCGGAGGTCGCGCCGCAGATGACGACCTTGCCGAACGTCTTCACGGTCAGCACCGACGTCGGGAACGTCGCCTTGCCGACGTGCTCGAACACGATGTCGGGCGCGTCGCCCAGCATCTCCCTCACGCGCTTGGAGAACGCGCGCGACTCCTTGAACCGCGCCTTCTCCTCCTCGGGCGTCTCGCCCCCGCGCCGCATCATCCCGCTGAACTCGTTGCGGTTGATGTAGCCGACCGCGCCGAGCTGCTCGACGAGCTGGCCCTTCTCGTCGCTGGAGACGACGCCCACGCAGTCCGCGCCCGTCAGCGCGCAGAGCTGCGTCGCGAAGACGCCGAGGCCGCCCGCCGCGCCCCAGATCAGCACCTTGTGCCCGGCCTGCAGGTTCACGCGCTTAACGAGCATGCGGTACGCGGTGAAGTAGGTGAGGCCGTAGGAGGCGGCCTCCTCCCAGGCGAGGTGCTTCGGCTTCGGGAGCAGCTGCTGCGCCTGGACCTTCGTGAACTGCGCGAACGATCCCCACGTCGTCTCGTAGCCCCAGATGACCTGCGACGGCGCCGCCATCGGGTCCAGCCCATGGACCTCCGGGTCCTCGTACGAGGTCTGGTTGCAGTGGATGACGACCTCGTCGCCCGGCTTCCACCGCGTCACGCCGGGGCCGACCTTCCACACGACGCCCGACGCGTCCGAGCCGCCGATGTGGTGGCCGTACTCGGGGTGGTCGCCGTAGCCGAAGACGGACACGGGCTTGCCGAGCGCCGCCCACACGTTGTTGAAGTTCACCCCGGCGGCCATGACGCGCACGATGACCTCGAACGCGCCGGGCTCCGGGACCTCGATCTCCTCGACCTGGAAGGCCTCGGTCGGCTCGCCCTCGCGCTCCTGGCGGATGACCCAGGCGGCCATCGTCGCCGGCAGCTCGCCGGGCTCGGTGTCGACGCTGGAGACTTGGGAGAGATCAACGGCCACGGGTTCAGGTCCTTACGGTCGGATTGACCGCGCGGAGGTTACCGGCGGCGCGACGCCGGAGGCGCCCCGGGGAGGGGCCGCTCAGGGCTGCAGCAGCTCGTTCTGCGCGCTCTCGCGCGGCTCGCCCACGTTCAGCGCCGCCGCGGCGATCCCGCGCCCGTTGACGCCGACCTTGTAGGTGCCCTCGCGAAGGTCGGCCTTGAGCGACGCGGTGTCGCCGGGCGAGATGGGGCCGGTCTCCTGCTCGATGCCGGGCGCGCCGCCGCCGATCTCGTCGGTCTCGAGCGTCAGCTCCTGGGCGTTGTCGGTCTGGTTCGTGACGATGAGCGTGATCGGGCCCGCGCCGAACTCCCTCGGCGAGACCGAGACCTTGTCCTGCGTGATCGCGGCGCTGACGACGATCGGCGTCGCCGGCCGCGGCTCGTTCTTGTAGTCGTCTTCCTCGCCGCAGCCCGACGCGAGCGCGACAGCGCCCAGCACGAGTGCGGCGAACCGGTGTCTCTTCTGCATCCCTCTCCCGGGCCGAGCCCCCGCGGCCCGGCGGAACCCTACCCCACCGAAGGGTCGTCTAGCGGAGTCTCTGCGACTCCGAGTGCCTGGAGGGTCGCCTGGAGCTGCGCCCAGGCCTCCTGCTCAGCCGCGTCGTAGTCCGCGCCCTCGAGCCCGCGAAGGCGATCGGCGTAGTCGCTCCATGCTCGACGCGTCTCCTGCTGTAGATGCGGGGTGACGGTCGCCATGGCGGCGATGCTACTCCTCCCGACAGACGCAAGTTCGGATGCGAACCGTCCGACCCGAGTCGTACAAGGGCGGGATGTCCTTGCTCGAGGCGCCGCTGCGGGAGACGGAGTTCCTGGTCGTCGACACGGAGACGAACGGCAAGGCCGGCGACGCGTGCGAGCTGACCGAGGTGGGCGCCGTTCTCGTCGGCGGCGGGGAGCTGCACGATCGCTGGGAGACGCTCGTGCACGCGCGCGCGCCGCTCTCGCGGGGGATCCAGCGGTTCACCGGCATCACGCAGGAGATGGTGGACGAGGCACCGGCGGCAGACGTCGTGCTGCCCGAGCTGGCCGAGCAGCTGGACGGCCGGGTGTTCGTCGGGCACAACGTCTCGTTCGACCTGCGCGTGCTGCGCCAGGCGTTCGAGCGCGCCGGGCTCGACTGGCCGCGGCCGCCCGCGCTGTGCACCGTGTCGCTGGCGCGCCGTCTCGCCCCGCTCGTGCGCCAGCGCAAGCTCACGGCGCTCGCCGGGTCGCTGGGGATCGAGGTCGAGGTCGCGCACCGCGCGCTCGCCGACGCCGAGACCACCGCGCGCGTGTTCTGCGCGCTGTTCCCGAAGCTGTGCGCCAACGCGACGACGGTGGCGGAGGCGGTCGCGCTCCTGCGGCCGCCGCGGCGCAAGCCGAAGCCGTCGCTGCCCGCCCGGCGCGCGATGCACCTGCCGGACTTCTCCGGCCTGCCCGACGAGCCGGGCGTCTACATCTTCCGCAACGCCGAGGGGCAGCCGCTGTACGTGGGCAAGTCCGTGCGGCTGCGTTCGCGGGCGCGGTCGCACTTCGCGCCGTCGTCGCCGACCGGCGACTGGACGGCGCAGGCCTCGATCGTCGACCATCGCGCGACGCGCTCCGAGCTCGGCGCGCTGCTGCTCGAGAGCCGGCTCATCCGCTCGCTGCGCCCGCCCGGCAACGTCAAGCTCAAGCACCAGGATCCGTACGTCTACCTGCGCTGCCGGTTCGACCTGAACTACCCCGTCCTCGAGGTCGCGCCGGAGCCCGCGAGCGGCCACGCGGTGAACGTCGGGCCGCTCCGTGGCCGGGCGAGCGCCGTCGAGCTGAAGGAGCAGCTGGACTCGCTGTTCGGCCTGCGGCACTGCGGTCGCAAGATGCCGCGCCGGTATCACGCGTCCGCGTACGGGCAGATGGGGCGGTGCCTGTCACCGTGCCTGGGCGACCTCGACCCCAACCTCTACCGCCGCCGTCTGGACGCCGCGCTCGACCTGTTCAGCGGGTCCGGCGACGGCGGCGCGGCGCTCCTCGACCACGTCGAGGGGCAGATGCGCGAGGCCGCGCGCGAGCGCCGCTTCGAGCGCGCGGCGTGGCTGCGGCGGCGCCACGCGCGGCTGCGCGTGCTGCTCGAGCGGCTCGGCCCGTTCCTGCGCGCCGCGCACGCACATCCCCGATTGATCCTGGCCGGAGAGGACGGGGTGGAGGGCGTCGACGCGTTCTGGCTGGTCGGCGGGCGCGTCGCGGACTGGGGGCCGGTGACGTCGGTCGAGGAGGTCGTCGAGCGGACGTCGGCGGCGCTGCGGCGGCGGGCCGAGCCGTACGTCCCGCCGGACGAGGTGCAGGAGCTGCGGATCGTCTCGTGCTGGCTCGACGCCCATGACGTGGACACCCTGGAGCTCGAGCCCGCACCGTCCAGAGCGGCCGTCGAGGGGTTCGCGCAACGAAGCGGAGTGACGGAACTTGCGGCCTCTCGACGAATGTCTGACTCGCAGAATGCACAAAATCGCTCCACAATCCTGATCGCCTGATGTGAACTGGATGCCGTCGGATGGAGCCGGCGGCCACATGAGGCGGAGAGCCACGAACTCGAGCCAAGGATGAGCGAGCCTCACGCGGAGCCGCCGGCAGCGGACGTCCGATCGTTCCTGCCCCGCCCGGGAGAGCCCGTCGAGGACTACGCGGCCCGGCTGCGCGCCCTCCACGAGGACCTCTCGCTGGTGCTCGACGCGGTCGAGCGCGGGCTCGCCGCCGCGGAGGCCGAGCCGTTCCCGCGCCGGTCGCCGGCCTACGGGGCCGCGCCCGCCGAGGTCCTTGCCCAGCCGCACCGCTCGCCGCCGCCTCCGGGACCACTCTCCGCACCTCGCGGCAACGCGCGGGTCGAGGTCATCTCGACGCCGGCGACGGCGAGCGGCGAGGGTGGAGGCGAGCGCGGATGGGGCGGGCCGCCGGAGCCCGAGGGGGTCGCGCCTGCCTCAGGCGGCGGGCGCCGGGCTCCGTCCGGCGAGGGGGCGCCGGCCCGGGGCGAGCCGGCGACCCCCTCGCCCGAGCGGTGGCCGATGCCGGACCCGTGGGTCGAGCGCACGCCCCCGCCGCCCCGAGCGGATCCGTGGGTGGAGCGCGGCGCGCCGGAGCCGCGGGCGGAGCCGCGCGGAGGCGAGCCGCGCGGTGGCGATCCGTGGCCGGATCCTCGCGGTGGCGCGGCGCCCTGGCAGGAGCCTCCGCCGTGGACCGAGCGGCGGCCCTCCGCGTGGCCTCCTCCGCCGCCCGCGCCCGCGGAGATGTCGTTCGAGCCGCCGCGCTACGCGCCGTTCGCCGCGCCTGCGGGGCGCCGCGCGCCGGCCGCGCCGCCCTTGTTCGTCGCCGCCGCGCTGCTGGGCTGGCTCGTCGCGATCGCCCTGGTGATCGCGCTCGCGTTCGGGCTCTAGGCGGCGGCGTCCGCCGTGAAGGGAAGGTCGACGACGACCGCGGTCGCCTCGCCGTCGCCGACGGTGAGCGTGTCGCCCGGCGCGGCCTCGCGGCGGACGATGGCGAGCGCGATCGGGCCGTGCACGGGTGACACCACGCTGCTGCCGACGCGGCCCAGCACGCGCGAGGGGTTGCCTTCGGCGCGCAGCTCGCCCCCGCCCGCGACCGGCTCGGATAGGCGGAGGCCGCGGAGATGGCGGTTCGGCTTGCCCTTCCAGTGCAGGCGCGCGACGGTCTCCTGGCCGACGTAGCAGCCCTTCGTGAAGGACACCGCGCGCTCGTTGAGCGCCGCCTCCTCGGGGATCGTGCCGTCGTCCATGTCGATCCCGTAGCGGGGACGGCCGCGCTCGACGCGGACGATCTCGGCGGCGTCCTCGCTCACCTCCACCGCGCCGGCCTCGATCAGCGCGGCGCGCACGGCGCCGGCCTGCTCGGCGTCGCACAGGACGTCGATCCCGTCCGCCGTGCGGATCGCGCGGCCGAAGTCCGTCACCACGTGCGCGTGCTCAAGGTCCGGGACGCCCGGCACGACGTGTCCCGCCCGCGGGCCGACGAGCGAGAACAGCGCGCGCTGGAGCGTCCGCTTGTGGAGCTGCACGTCGTGGCCGACGCTGAAGCGCCGGATCATGTCGAACAGCGGCTGCAGCGCGACGCGCTCGGTGTCCAGGAGGAGCTCGTCGGCGGCGTCGAGCACGCGCAGGTCCCCGCGCATCTTCCCCTTGTGGGTCAGGAACGCGGCGTAGCACCCGTGGCCCGGCTGCAGCGCGGCGACGTCGTTCGTGATCTGCCCGTTGAGGAACTCCTTGGCGTCCGCGCCCGTCAGCGCGAGCTTGCCCCGCTCGGAGCGGTCGACGAGGCCGCAGGCGGTCGTCAGGACCGCGTACTCGTCGGTGAGGGTCGTCGCCACGCTGACGATGGTAGTTTCGGCCGCTCGATGGGCCTCGCCGACACCTTCCAGCAGATCGTCGACTCGCTGCCCGACGACTGGACCGACCTCGAGCTGGACGTCCGCATCTTCGACGAGGCCCGCTACGTCGAGGCCGCGACGTACATGGTCGTCGTCAACGCGCAGCCGTACTCGGAGCACGACTGGCACTGGCGGGTCAACGTCGCGCACCGGTTCGGCCACGCGGCCGCCGCGCCCGCGACCCACGGCACGCTGAAGAACCTCGACGAGGCGGGCATCGCGGGCGAGCTGCGCGTGCGCGAGGTCAAGCAGGGCCGCTCCGAGATCGTCCCGATGTGGGGCCGGCCCGAGTCGGTCCGCCGCGAGTTCCGCGACTCGCGCGCGTTTTGAGCCGCGTCCTCGCCCTGGTCCCCGACCTGCTCTTCGGCTCGAAGGTCAAGGCGATGCTCGAGGCCGCCGGCCACGACGTCGAGATGGCGATGGGCGAGACCGACGTGTGGGACCAGATCGCGGGCACGGACGTCCTCGTCGTCGACCTCACGACCGACGACGTCGACGGCGCCAAGCTCCTCGACACGCTGCGCGCCGGCGGCGAGGCGGGCCGCGTCAAGGCGCTCGCGTTCTACTCCCACGTGGACGTCGACGTGCGCCGGCAGGCCGAGGAGGCGGGCTTCGACCTCGTCGTCCCGCGCTCGCGGATGGCGCGCGAGGGCGCCGACCTCGTGGCCCGCCTGGACGCCTCCTAGCGCGGCCGCCGAGCGTCCAGCCGCCGCCGTCGCGGCTTCATGGCCGCGCCGCCGCTGCCGACCCTCGGAGGGTGAATGTGCGTCATCTGCTCGTCGCGCTGCTCGCCCTCGCCGTCGCGGCGCCCGCCGCGCACGGCTTCCGCCTGCCCGACGCGCAGCTCCCGGTCGCCGGCAACCCGGCGAACCGCCTGGCCGGCACCGAGATCGACCCGATCGAGTACGACGCCGCGAGGCGCTGCACGCCGAAGGCCGCGCGCCCCGGCATGGACGCGATGGTCGCCTGGCTGCAGCGCAACGCCCGCGGCGTCTTCTGGGGCAGCTACCGGTGCGAGACGTGGGGGAAGGGGTCGGCGTCGCTGCACGCCGAGAACCGCGCGATCGACTGGCACCTCGACGCGTACGACGCCGCCGACCGCGCGGCGGCCGCGAAGCTGATCGCGCTGCTGCTCGCGCCCGACAGCGCCGGCAACAAGTTCGCCCTCGCCCGCCGCATGGGAGTGCAGGAGATCATCTGGGACTGTTCCTATTGGGGTGCCCACCCACCCGCCGGCATGGAGCAGTTCAAGAAGTACGACGCGTGCTTCAAGCGCGACGGGAGGCCGGACAAGAAGGTCGACCGGACGACCGCGCACCGCGACCACGTCCACCTCGGGATGTCGAAGGCGGGCGCGCTGGGCCGGACGTCCTTCTGGACGCAGTAGTCACTCCAGCAGGAACGCGGCGTCGACGTCGATGCCGCGCCGCTTCGCGAACGCCTCCAGCCGCGCGCGGTCGAAGTCCCCGAACCGGGCGACGCCGGCCGTGAACGCCGGGCTCACCCGGCGCAGGTCGCGCAGCAAGGTCTCCCGGTCGAGTGCGCGGACGCGGCGGACCATTGTCTCGACCGCGAGCTCCGGGTCCTTCAGCACCTCCTCGTAGCCGCGCCGCAGCGCGGCGACCGTGCCGTCGACGACGTCGCGGTCCTCGTCGAGCGTCTCGCGCGCTACGGCGAGCACGACGAGCGGCTCCTGCGTGATCGCCATGACGCCGACCACGTCGTCGCCGCCCGCGCGCGCGGCGACGAGGTCCTCGGCGGCGAGGATCGTGAAATCGCCGCGCGCCTCTCGAATCCGGAGGCTCACGCCCTCTCCGCCGTCGAAGTCCCGCGCCAGCGCGGTGTAGATCCCGGCGTGGATCGCGCGGGGTGGGGAGCCGAGCACGAGCGTCGCGTCGTCGGTGCCGCCCGACCCTCGCGTCGCGCCGCATCCGCTCAAGAGTGTCAGCGCGGCAACGGCCGTCGCGAGCAGAGCGCGTCGCACCGCCGGAGTGTGACGTACCATCCCGCCGCTGGACGTCTGAACCGCTTCGCGAACCTCGGAGGAAGAGTGGAAGCCACAGGTGCAGTGACGACAACGCGTGTCGACACCCGCGACGACGACCTGGCCCGCCGCGGGCCGGAGGCCTTCGCCGCCGAGCTGATCGGCACGCTGCTGCTGGTCTTCTTCATCGGCGCCGTCGTGACGATCAACTCGGCCGACGGCCTCGGCTTCACCGACTGGTCGGTGATCGGCCTGCTGCACTTCCTGCTGCTGACGATGCTCGTCTACACGCTCGGGCATGCGTCGGGCGCGCACTTCAACCCCGCCGTGACCGTGACGCTCGCGGCGCTGCGGAAGATCGGGCCGATCGACGCCGCGATCTACGTGCTGCTCCAGATCATCGGCGGCTTCCTCGGGGCGCTCCTCGTCAAGCTGCTGCTCAGCGACGAGGGCTCCGGCGCCGGCGGCTACGGCGCGACGCTGATCTCCGACCAGTTCCTCCAGGGCAAGGCGCTCGCCGGCTTCCTGGCCGAGCTGCTCGGGACCTTCGCGCTGATGTGGGCGATCATGGGCGTCGCCGTCAACCCGAAGGGCGCCCGCGATTGGGCCGGCCTCGTGATCGGCGGCACCCTGGGCTTCGCGGTCATGGTCATCGGCCCGCTGACCGGCGCGGGGCTGAACCCGGCCCGCGCGCTCGGCCCGTCGGTGGTCGGCGACGGCGAGAAGGTCGGTGAGTTCATCGTCGCCTACACGCTCGGCCCGGTCGTCGGCGCGCTGCTGGCCGGCGTGCTCTACACCGCGCTCATCCTCGCGCCCGAGGGCAGGGTCGGCCGACGGCCGGTCGACACGCTCAGCGGCGCGGCCGAGAGCCCGCGCGGCGGCGACGTCGAGCTGCCGACGGGCGTCGACACGCCGGAGCGCCCGCGCGGCGGGGAGGGGCCCGGCGGGGCAGGGCCCGGCGCCGTGTAGCGGCCGCGTAGAGTTGGCGTGGCCATGCGGCGCCGCGTCACCTTCTCGCGCAACGTCACGCTGTCGCTGTCGCGGACGTGCCGGTGCTACTGCAAGTACTGCGCGTTCGCGACGCACCGCCCGCACCTGCACGAGCCGGACGAAGTCGTCCGGCTCGTGGAGGGCGCCGCGAAGCGCCGCGTCAAGGAGCTGCTGGTCCTCACCGGCGAGGCGCCCGACCACCATCCGGGCGTCCTGGAGCAGCTCCGCGAGTGGGGCTTCGCGGACTTCGTCGCCTACGTCGTCTGGGCGTGCGAGCAGGGGCTCGAGTGCGGGCTGCTGCCGCACACGAACCTCGGCGTGCTCGAGCGGCGCGACCTGGCGCGGCTGCGCGAGGTCACCGCCTCGCAGGGCCTGATGCTCGAGTCGGTGGTGCCCGACCTCGTCGCGCACCAGGGCTCGCCGACCAAGCACCCCGCGGCGCGCCTCGACACGATCCGCGCCGCCGGCGAGCTGAGGATCCCCTTCACGAGCGGGATCCTCGTCGGGATCGGCGAGTCGGAGGAGGACCGGATCGCGTCGCTGCGCGCGCTCGCGGCCGTGCACGACGAGTTCGGCCACCTCCAGGAGGTGATCCTCCAGAACTTCGTCCCGCACCGCCGCTACTACGGCGAGGAGCCCGCGGAGATCGCCACCGAGGCGGCGGACCAGTACTGGCGGACAGGGCTGCACGACGGGCCGATGCACGACGCGCCGGCGTGGTCGTCGCCGGTGACGATCGACGACATGAAGCGGCTCATCGCGGCCGCCCGCGAGCTGCTGCCGGGCGTCGGGATCCAGGTCCCGCCCAACCTCGCGGACTGGTGGCCGGAGCTCGTTGCCGCCGGCGCCACCGACCTCGGCGGCCTCAGCGCGAACGGCGACCACATCTCGCCCGAGCACCCGTTCCCGTCGCCGGCTCAGGTGCGCAAGCGCCTGGCGCGGGACGGCGTCGCGCTGAGCGAGCGCCTCTGCGTCTACCCCCAGTACCTCGACGCGGACTGGGTCGCGCAGGGCGTCCTCGACGTCGTCAAGGCGCGGTACTGGTCGTTCATCCCGCGGCGCGGAAGCGGGCGGACCGACGCGCCCTTCGCGATCCGCCGCGACGTCGTGGGGCCCGCGGTGGCGAAGGCGCGCGACGGGCGGTGGCTGACCGCGGAGGAGCTGACGGCGCTGTTCGCGGAGACGCGGCCCGAGGCCATCGAGGACATGCGCGCGGCCGCGGACGAGCTGCGCGCCGAGGTCGCGGGCGAGGAGGTCACGTACGTCGTCAACCGCAACATCAACGTGTCGAACGTCTGCATCGTCGGCTGCGCGTTCTGCGGCTTCGGGCAGGGCCGCCGCTCCCCGGACGCCTACGAGCACGACCGCGACGAGTTCGTGAAGCGCGTTCGCGAGGCCGTCGCCTTCGGGGCGACCGAGATCTGCATGCAGTCCGGCATCCACCCCGACTGGGGCCTCGAGGACTACCTCGGCTGGCTGCGTCTGGCGAAGGAGGTCGCGCCGGATATCCACCTCCACGCGTACTCGCCGATGGAGATCGCGCACATGTGCGACGTCACCGGCCTTCCGCCGCTCGAGGTGATGGGCCGGCTGCGCGAGGCCGGGCTCGACTCGACGCCGGGCACCGCCGCCGAGGTGCTCCACGACGGCGTCCGCGAGCGGATCAGCCCGAACAAGCTGCCGGTCGCACGCTGGGTCGAGATCATCGAGGCGTCGCACGCGGCGGGGCTGCGCTCGACGTCGACGGTGATGTTCGGCCACGTCGAGGAGCCGTGGGAGCTGGCCGAGCACATGCGCGTCATCCGCGAGCTGCAGGAGCGCACCGGCGGGATCACCGAGTTCGTGCCGCTGTCGTTCATCCCGTTCCACACGCTGCTCGGGCGCACGCACGGCGTCGAGGAGATCTCGCGGGAGGAGAACCTCAAGCACACCGCGGTCTTCCGCCTCGCGCTCGGGCGGAGCATCCGCAACGTGCAGGCGTCGTGGGTGAAGATGGGCCTCGACGCGGCGACCGAGGCCTTGCGCTGGGGCGTCAACGATCTCGGCGGCACGCTGATGGAGGAGTCGATCAGCCGCATGGCCGGCTCCTACCACGGTGTGAAGCTCATGCCGGCCGACTTCGTCGCCGCCGCGCATCGCGCCGGGCGTCCCGCGGCCGAGCGCACGACGCTGTACGACATCGTCCGGCGCCACCCGCTGCCGCTCGCGGCGTGAGCGGCCGCGCCGCGCCGCGTCTCGCGAGGGGCGCGGCCCCATGAACCTGCGCCACCCGCCCGACCTCGCGTCCCTCCGCGCGGCCTGGTGGGCGGCCCGGGCGGTGCGCGCGGCGCGGCGCGAGCTCGGCGACGGCAACGACTACCGCGCTCTCGACCTCCCGCCGCTGCCGGACCTGCCGCCGCGCGCGATCCGCGGCGTCAACGCGGTCATCCGCCGCACCAGCGCCACGTGCCTCGTCAAGGCGAGCGTCCGGCAGCGCTGGCACGCGGCGCACGGCGACCAGCGCGACCTCATCATCGGCGTGACCCCGCCCGCGGAGGGCTTCAAGGCGCACGCGTGGCTCGACGGCGACCCGGAGTCGCGCAGCGACGAGTTCACCGAGCTGACGCGCGTGTCGGCGACGGCCGCGTGACCCGCGTCAACGAAAGAGGTCCTCGCCGGGCGGTCTGATCAGCGCCGCCGCTCCCGGCCCGTCGTCCGCGGTGACGTGCTCCTCGAGACCCCTCACGATCACCGCCGGCTCGCGGGAGTCCTTGGTACGGGCGAGGTCTGCGGCGGCCGCCGCCTGGTCGGCGATCGCGATCCAGGTCGCCTTGAGCTCGCGGCCGTGGGGGTCGCGGCGGCCGCGCCAGTCGTCGAGGGGGCTCAGGCCGGCGATCCCGATGGCGACGTCGCACTGGCCGTGGCGCCAGGCGCGGCCGAAGGAGTCGGCGATGACGACGCCGACGCGCTTGCCGAGGCGGGCCCGGAGCGCGCGCGCCGAGGCGTCCGGGTCGGTCGGGAGGAGGACGACCGTGCCTGGCTCGGTGTTCGAGGCGTCGACGCCCGCGTTGGCGCAGACGAAACCGTGGCGGGTGCGGCAGATGAGCACGCCGCGCTCGGCGCGGAGGACCTCTTGCGACTCGTCGAGGATGAGCTGGACGTGGCGCGCGTCCTCCTTGCCCTGCTCGGCCGCGAGCCGCTTGGCCTCCTCGGACGGGGTGACGCCGGCGAGCTTCACGACGCGGCCCTCGGCCTTGGAGACCGCCTTCTGCGCGATCACCAGGACGTCGCCGTCCTGGACGTGGCCGGCGAGCATCGCCGCGAGGTCGTCGCCCGCGCGGATCTCCGGGAGGCCCTCGACGGCGCGCGCCGAGATCACACGGTCCGCCGCACGGCCGCGAGGTCGTCGGGCGTGTCGACGTCGAGCAGCAGGCCCGGGACCTCGTCGAGCACCGCCCCGTCCACGAGATGCCGCGCGCAGCTGCCCGGCCCGAACGACGGGCGCAGGACGTCGGGCGGCGACAGCAGCAGCGCGTTCGTCCCGGTGCCGTGGCGGTCCGGGACGACGACCACGCCCGGCCCCTCGTGCCGGTCGAGCAGCCCGTCGACCTCGTCCGCGGTGAGGAGGGGACAGTCCCCCGGCACGAGCAGCGCGCGCGTCGCGCCGAGCTCGATCGCGCGCGCGATCCCGAGCTCGGCGGCCGCGTTGTGCCCCGCGAGGACGGGCTCGTCCACGACCTCGAACCCGCGCTCGCGCGAAGCACTCGCGGCGGCGGGCTCGCGCGTGACCACGAGCACTCCGTCGAGGCGCGCGGAGTGGGAGAGGGCGTCGAGCACGTGCTCCGCCGTCTCGGCGGCGAGCGCCGCGCGGCGGTGGGTGCCCAACGTGGCCGCTCCACCGAGCGGCGTGACCCCTCCGCCGAGCCGCCGCTTCGCCCGCGCGAACTCCTTGATGGGGAGGATCGCGATCGTCGTCACCGGCGCGAGGCTACTCCGCGCTCGCGAGCGCGAGCGCGAAGCCGAGCGTCTCGCGCGCGACCCGCTCGCGGGACTCCGCGTCCGCCATCAGCGTGCTCGTGACGAGCGAGGGGATCGCCAGGTCGGCGCGCTCGTCGGTGACGATGCCGTCGATCAGCCCGGAGTAGGTGGACGCGATGCCAGCGGCGTCCATCGTCTGCCCGGCCCAGCGGAGGAACTCCGCGGTCGGGCCCTTCAGCACCTCGCCGTCGACGATCGGGCTGACCGCGACGACCGGCGCGGGGGACGCGCGGATCGCGTCCGCCATCCCCGGCACGGCGAGGATCGGGCCGATCGAGATCACCGGGTTCGACGGGCCGACGATCACCGCGCGCGCGGTCGCGATCGCGTCGAGCGCCTCGGCGGTCGGCGAGGCGGCGCGGATGCCCTCGTACTCGACGCCCTCGACCGGCCCCTCGCCGCGGCGGCGGATCATGAACTCCTGGAACGGCCACCACTCGCCGCCGGCGAGCACCCGCGTGCGGACGCGCGCGTCGGTCATCGGCACGACCCGCGGGGCCACGCCGAGCGCCTCGCCGAGCTCGCGCAGCGCCTCCGTGAGCGAGGCGCCGCCGGCGAGCCGCTCCGCGCGGCGCAGGCACACCGCCAGGTCGCGGTCGCCGAGGTTGAACCAGACGTCGACACCGAGCTCACGCAGCCCGTCCATGACGTGGAACGTGTCGTCGCGCAGGCCCCAGCCGCGCTCGTCGATGCGGTCGGCGAGCCAGTACGTCACGAGGTCCGGGTCGGGCGAGACGTGCGCGCCGTAGACCTCGACGTCGTCGGCGGTGTTCGCGATGACGACGAGCTCGGCGCCGACCACGTCGAGCAGCCCGCGCGCGAGCTTCGCCCCACCGGTGCCGCCGGCGAGGCAGACGACGGTCACGGACGCGGCTTCAGCGGCGGGAACAGGTCGCCCTCGGGCAGGCCGGTGATGCGGATCCCCGCGTGGGTCCGGTACCGCCCGTTGATCCCGATGAGCAGCGCGGTGAGCGGCTCGACGAGGCGTGCCATCTCGAGCGGGCCGGCGTCGACGCATCGCAGCCCCTCGATGCGCTCGATGAGCGCCGCGACGCGCCGCTTGTCGTCGCGCCTGGCGCCGCAGACGAGGACGTCCTCCTCGAAGCGCGCGTCGAGGTCCTGCAGCACCGGCGCCGCGACCGTGTGCAGCGCGCTGACGACGCGCACCCCGTCAGGGACCATCTCCTGCGCCTGCTGCGCGCACGAGCCCTGCCAGATGCCGATCGTCCGCGTCGCCTTGCCGCCCAGCGGCGCGGCGAGGGGAACCGTCGCGTCGACGAGGATCTGCCCCTCGCGCAGCGCGTCGCGGAGGTTCAGCAGGTTCTCGGCCTGGTTGCGCAGCGGGACGCACAGGAGGACGAGATCCGACGCGGCCGCGGCCTGATCGTTGACGCGGCCTTCGAACGTCCCCGCCGGGACCTTCTCCCGCGCCCGCGCCGCGGCCTCCTCGGCGCGCCCGGCGTCGCGCGACCCGATCGTGACCGGCACGCCCGCGGCGCCCAGCCGGACGGCCAGGCCGAACCCCAGCGCTCCCGTCCCCCCGATGATCGACACGCCCTCGGACAAGGCGGGCGAGGCTATAAGGTCCCCGGCCGACGATGGCTCCCGAAGGCGCCGAGCGCACCGACGAGTTCACGGTGGAGGGCAGGCTCCTCACCGACGTGGGCGGCACGATCCCGGTCAAGGTCCTCTCGACGCCGGGCATGATCGGGATGATGGAACGGTGCTCCGCGATGCTCGCCCTGGAGCACCTGCCGGACGGCCAGGCGACGGTCGGGTTCGAGGTCTGCGTCAAGCACGTCGCCGCCGCGGGCGAGGGCGCGACGTGCACCGTCACCTCGCGGCTGCGCGAGGTCGTCGACGAGCGCAAGTGGCGCTTCGACGTCGAGGTCAAGGAGGGCGACCGCACGCTCGGCGTCGGGACGCACGAGCGCCGCGTCGTCAAGCGCGCATGAGCACCGACGGCCTTCCGCAGAGCGTCCGCATCCGCGAGGTCGGGCCGCGGGACGGGTTCCAGAACGAGCCCGAGGTCCTCGCCACCGACGACAAGGTCGAGCTGATCGACTGCCTCGCGCGCACGGGCGTCAAGCGGCTGGAGGTCACGAGCTTCGTGCGCGCGGACGTCATCCCGCAGCTCGCCGACGGCCCGGAGGTGCTGCAGCGGATCGACCCGCCCGAGGACGTCTCGCTCTCCGTCCTGATCCCGAACGAGAAGGGGCTCGAGAAGGCGCTCGAGCACCGCGAGCGCTTCCACGAGGTCAACTGCTTCCTGAGCGCAAGCGAGACCCACAACCGCAAGAACGTCAACCGCTCGATCGATGAGTCGCTCGAAGGGCTGGAGCGCGTGCTGCCGCGAGCCGCGGAGGCGGGGCTGCACTGCGAGGGGATCATCAGTGTCTCGTTCGGCTGCCCGTACGAGGGGCACGTGCCGGAGGAGCGGGTGTTCGCGATCGCGAAGCGGCTGCGGGACGCGGGGGCGAGCGAGATCGGGTTCGGCGACACGACCGGGATGGCGAACCCGATCCAGGTGCGCAGGTTCTTCGCTGCGGCGCGGGAGGCCCTCGGCGGCGACGTCGAGCTGACCGCGCACTTCCACAACACGCGCGGCCAGGGGCTCGCGAACGTGCTCGCCGCGCTGGAGGGCGGATGCGAGTCGTTCGAGTCGAGCTTCGGCGAGCTGGGCGGGTGCCCCGTCCCCAAGGGCGCGACCGGGAACATCGCGACCGAGGACCTCGTCTCCATGCTCCACGAGATGGGCATCGAGACCGGGATCGAGCTCGAGCGGGTCGTCGGCTGCGCCCGCCGCGCGCAGCAGGTGCTCGGCCGGCCGCTCGGGAGCCACACGCTCGTGGCCGGGCCCGTTGACTGGCATACGTGACGACATCGCCGCCCTGGCGGGCATGGTGCGTGGCTCCGCCGACGCGGGCGAGCGCGCCGCCGCGGAGTGGGTGGCGGGAAGGCTGCGAGAGGAGGGCGTCGAGGACGTCGCGCTCGAGCCGTACCGCTGGCCGCGGACCCACGTTTGGGCGCAGATCCCCCACCTGCTCGCGTCGCTCGGCCCGCTGTGGCTGCGCGCGCTCGCGCTGGCCTCGTACGAGCTCGACCAGAGCGGGCGGCTGCAGTGGGTCCAGCGGTTCGTGCCGCGCGGGCACGGCGCCAACGTCGTCGCGCGGGTCCCCGCGCAAGGGCCGGCCCGGCGGATGCTCGTGCTGGTCGCGCACCTCGACGCGCAGCGGACCGGTCTGATCTGGCACCGGCGGCTGACGGAGAGCGGGGAGAGGCGGCGGCTGAAGACGCGCGCGATGACGCCCGCGGCGCTGCTCAGCGCGCCGGTCCTCCTCGCGCGGTCGCGCACGCTGAAGCTGCTCGGCCTCGCGCTGCTGCTCGACACCGCGACGTCCCCGACCGTCCCGGGCGCGAACGACAACGCGAGCGGCGTCGCCGCGGTCCTCGAGGTCGTCCGGCGCGTCGCCGCCGAGCCGCTGGAGAGCACCGAGCTGCTCGCGCTCTTCCCCGGCGCCGAGGAGGCCGGCGTGGGCGGGATGCGGGCGTTCCTGAAGGCGCACGACCTCGACCCCTCGACCACGTTCGTCCTCGGCCTCGACACCGTCGGCTCCGGCACGCCCATCGTGGCGGAGGCCGAGGGAGCGCTCCTCGCCCACCGCTACCGCGAGGAGGACCTCGCGTTCGTCGAGCGCGCCGCCGGCACCGACCCACCGCAACGCTGGCGGATCGCCGCCTACACCGACCCGATCCTCGCCAGGTTCAGAGGCCTCCCGTCGGCGTCGATCCTCTCCGTCGGCGGCCACGGCTTCTACACGCGCTACCACCGCATGGACGACGTCCCGGAGCACGTCGACCTCGTGTGTGTCGCCCGCGCCGCGACGATCGCCGAGCGCGTCGCCCGCGCGCTCTAACGCCCGCTGAACGCCGGCTGGCGCTTCTCCGCGAACGCGCGGGTGCCCTCGGAGAAGTCCTCGGACTCCGCGCAGATCTGCTGGTAGGTGACCTCCTGCTCGAGCGTCACCGCGAGCGCGGGCTTCGACGAGGCGTCCATCACGCGCTTCGCGAGGCCGACCGCGGTCGGCGCGCACGCGAGCAGCTCGCCGACGAGCTGCTCGGTGGCGGCGTCGAGCTCGTCCGCGGGCGCGACCCTGTTCACGAGCCCGATCCGCTCCGCCTCGACGCCGTTGATCAGCTTCGAGGTCATGATCAGCTCCTTCGCGCGGCCGAGGCCGACGATCGAGGGCAGCCGCGACGAACCGCCGACGTCGGGGATCAGCCCGACCCGCGTCTCCGGCATGCCGATGATCGCGTCCTCGGCCATCACCCGCAGGTCGCAGGCGAGCGCGAGCTCCATCGCCCCGCCGATGCACCCGCCGTGGATCTGGCAGATCGTCGGCTTCGTCATCTCCTCGGCGAGGTTCCACGCGTCGAGGATCGGGCGGCGGAACGCGCGCAGCCCGGACGGGTCCGCGGCGAGCGCGCCGAGGTCGTTGAAGTCCATGCCGCTGGAGAACATCGGGCCGGCGCCGCGGATGACGACGCAGTGCACGCCGGCGTCGACCCGCGCGGCTTCGAGCGCGTCGCGCACCCCCAGCACCAGCTCGGCGTTCATCGCGTTGCGCTTCTCGGGGCGGTTGAGGACGACGTGCCGGACGGGCCCGCGGTCCTCGGTGGTGACGAGGCTCATGCAACCCAATGTCCCATAGATTCCGGCCCCATGGCTGAGATCAAGAAGGTGGGCGTCGTCGGCGGCGGGCTCATGGGACACGGGATCGCGCAGGTGACGGCCACCGCGGGCTACGACGTCGTGGTCCGCGAGGTCGACCAGTCGATCGTGGACAGGTGCATGGGCAAGATCAACAAGCAGCTCGCCCGCGCGGTCGAGAAGGGCAAGTCCACGCAGGAGGACGCCGACGCGATCCTGGCCCGCATCCAGACGACGATCGACTACGGCGACCTCGCCGAGTGCGACCTCGTGATCGAGGCGATCACCGAGTCGCTGCCGCTGAAGCTCGAGATGTGGCGCGAGGTCGACGGCGTCGTGAAGGACGATGCCTACTTCGCGACGAACACGTCGTCGCTGCCCGTCATCGACCAGGCTGCCGCGACGCAGCGCCCCGACAGGTTCCTCGGCCTGCACTACTTCAACCCCGCGCAGGTCATGAAGCTCGTCGAGGTCGTGCGCGCCGTGACGACCTCCGACGAGGCCTTCGACGCGGGACTTCGATTCGCGCAGTCGCAGGGAAAGCTGGCCATCCCGACGAAGGACAAGGCGGGGTTCATCGTGAACCGCCTGCTCGTGCCCTACATGCTCGACGCCATTCGTGCGTTCGAGGAGGGGGTCGGGACCGTGAACGAGATCGACGACGCGATGAAGGCCGGCGCCGCCCACCCGATGGGCCCGCTGACCCTTGCCGACTTCGTCGGGCTCGACACGCTCGGCTCGATCTGCGATGTCATGTTCGACGAGTTCCGCGAGCGGCGCTTCGCGAGGCCGCCCACGCTCCGCAAGATGCTCGCCGCCGGCTGGTACGGGAGGAAGTCCGGAATGGGCTTCTACGACTACTCCGGCGAGCAGCCAACACCCAATCCGGGGGTGACGTGATCCATGCCTGACTTCACACGCATCGACGAGGATCGAGGCCGCTTCGTCGGCCTCGCGGGCGTCCTGCTCGCGGTCTTCGTGTTCGTTCTCATCGCGCGCAACAGTGACTGGAGCGCGTTCGTCAAGTTCCTGATCTTCGGGGTGACGGGCGCCGCGGTCATCGCGCCCGCCTACCTGATCCCGCAGCGTGAGGGGCCGCCGCCCGGCTGGCTCTCGGCGCTGCTCGTCGCCGGCTTCGCGCTGACCGCCGGGTTCTGGGTCAGCCTGGCGGACCTGCTCGGCGCCAACACCGACGACCTCGCGTCGAGCACGGTGACGTGGATCTCGATCCTGCTCGCCGCCGAGTTCGCGTTCCTCTCGCTGCGGCGCGACTCCGCGGTCTGCACGCTGCTGGCCGCGGGCGCGGCGGTCGTCGCGCTGCTCGCGTTCATCGATTGGGTCTTCTCGCCCGACGGCCCGTCGACCTTCCGCTACGTCGCGATCGTCGAGGGCCTCGTGCTCGTCGCCGCGGGCGTCGCGCTGTACCGCGAGCGCGGGCGGCACGCCGTGGTCCTCACGGTGCTGTCCGGGATCGTCATCCTCGGGATGGCGCTGTCGTTCGGCGGAGCCCTCTTCATCGAGACGCCCTTCGGCGGCGGCGGGCCCGAGGGCGTCGGCTGGGGCTGGGAGCTGGTCGTGCTGCTGTTCGCGGTCGGGCTGACGGCGTTCGCCGCGATGTCGCGGGAGCCGGGGCCGGGCTACGCGGCCGCCGCGCTGTTCGTCGCGTTCGTGGCGATCACCACGGTCGGCGAGGACGGGTTCATCGGCTGGCCGCTGCTCCTGCTGCTGGCGACGGGCGGCGCGATCGCGGCGTTCCTCATGGGGCCGGACCGGCCGGGACCGGCCGCGACGACCGCCACGACGACCACGCCGGCGACGCCGACGGCGGAGACCACGCGGGAGACCCGCTTGTGACGGACCTCGCCGCGGCGATCGAGCGCGCTCGGGCCGGAGGGCCCGAGCGCCACCGGGCGAAGTCCGCGGAGCAGGGCAAGCTCCCGGTCCGCGAGCGGATCGCGCTCCTCCTCGACGACGGCTCGTTCGTCGAGGAGGCGCTGCTCGCGAACTGGGAGGCGGACGGGCTCGGCGCCGACGGCGTCGTCACCGGCGCCGGGACGGTCGCCGGGCGGGCGGTCTGCGTGATGGCCAACGACCCGACCGTCAAGGCCGGGTCGTGGGGCCCCAAGACCGTCGAGAAGATCATCCGGATCCAGGAGCGCGCGCTGCGGCTCCGTGTGCCGATGGTGTACCTCGTGGACTCCGCGGGCGCGCGGATCACCGACCAGGTCCAGATGTTCCCCGGCCGGCGCGGCGCCGGCCGGATCTTCTTCACCGAGGTCCAGATGAGCGGGGTCGTCCCGCAGGTGTGCGTCCTCTTCGGGCCGAGCGCCGCGGGCGGCGCGTACATCCCCGCGTTCTGCGACGTGGTGATCATGCGCGAGGGCAACGCGTCGATGTACCTCGGCTCGCCGCGGATGGCCGAGATGGTCATCGGCGAGAAGGTCTCGCTCGAGGAGATGGGCGGGGCGAAGATGCACACCGGCGTCTCGGGCGTCGGCACGCAGCTCGCGAAGAGCGACGAGGAGGGGATCGAGCTGGCGAAGCGCTGGCTGTCCTACCTCCCGTCGAACTGGACGGAGGCGCCGCCGGTGGCGCCTCCGGCCGAGCCGGGATCCGACGTCCCGATCCGCGAGATCGTCCCCGCGGACGAGAACAAGCCGTTCGACATCAAGAAGCTCATCGAGTCGCTCGTCGACGCGGAGTCGTTCTTCGAGGTCCACCCGCGGTGGGCGAAGGAGGTGGTGGTGGGCTTCGCGCGCCTCGACGGCCGCGTCGTCGGGATCGTCGCCAACCAGCCGAAGCAGAAGGGCGGGGTGCTCTTCGTCGACTCCGCCGACAAGTCGGCGCACTTCATCTGGCTGTGCAACGCGTTCAACGTGCCGCTGCTGTTCCTGGCCGACGTGCCCGGGTTCATGATCGGGACGGCCGTCGAGCGCCAGGGGATCATCCGGCACGGGGCGAAGATGATCAGCGCGGTGAGCGAGGCCACCGTGCCGAAGCTCTCCGTCGTCGTGCGCAAGGCCTACGGGGCGGGGCTGTACGCGATGGCGGGGCCGGCGTTCGACCCGGACGCGTGCATCGCGCTGCCGACGGCGTCGATCGCGGTGATGGGCCCGTCCGCCGCCGTGAACGCGGTCTTCTACAACCAGCTCCAGGCGATCGAGGACCCCGGCGAGCGCGCGCGGCGAACCGAGGAGCTCCGCGCCGAGTACGCGGAGGACATCGACATCCTCCACCTGGCCTCGGAGCTCGTGGTGGACGCGGTCATCCAGCCGGAGGACCTGCGGGCCGAGCTGATCAAGCGGTTCGCGGCCGCGTCGGCGAAGTCGCGGGAGTGGCCCGCGAAGCGCAACCCGGTCCACCCGGTCTAGAGCCTGATCCTCCAGACGGCGAGCGAGTCGGGGAAGAACCCGCAGTCGCTCAGGTCCTGGCGGTCGTCGCAGACGTAGACCTGCCGGCTGCCGGCGACGAGGAGCCCGCGGCGGCCGTCGAGCAGGAGGCGGTTGGCGAGGTTGCGCTCGCCCGAGGGCGCCGCGGGGAGGAAGCGCGCGCCCTGGGGGCCGAAGCTCGCCAGCCGCGTGCCGTTGCGGCGGAACGCGGCGACCGCGCTGTTCGCGCTGCTCGCGTGGTAGGCGAGGACGAAGAGGCGGCCGCGGCGGTCGGCGACGATGTCGCTGACGTCGCCGCCGCCGCGGGCGGTGCGGCTCGCGGCGATGCCGCCCGCCCCGAACGACGCGCGCAGCCGGCCGCGCGCGGTGAGGCGGAAGACGCGGGCGAGGCGGTTGGCGGTCCCCGCCGCGCCTACGACGTCGCCGTTGCGCAGGACCTCCAGCGCCTCGGGGGCGAAGGGGAGGCTCGCGCGGCCGTTCGTGCCGAAGCGGCGGTCGCGGCGGCCGCGGCGCGTGTACTGCAGCAGCGCGTTGCCGTTGCCGTCGCGCAGGGCGACGAGGAGGCGGCCGTTGCGCCGGAGCGCCAGCGCGACCGGGAACCCGAAGGGCTCGATCCGCTCCGCCGCCTGCACGGTGCCGCCGGCGAAGCGGGTGTCCGTGCCGGCGGCCTTGTTGATCGCGCGCAGCTGTCCGTTCGCGCCGAGGACGTACGCGCCGCCGTCCGGGCGCTGGACGCCGGCCAGCGGTTCGACGCCCGGGTCCCCGAGCGCGCGCCGGTGCTCGCGGACGCTCAGGCGCGCGCCGCCGGGGCCGAACCGCGTCAGGACGGCCGGCGGGGCGAACGACTCGCCCAGCGCGGCGACGCGGATGACGCCGTCGCGGCCGCGCCGCACGCCGAAGGGCGTCGCGAACCCGTTGTAGCCGGAGACGGCGACGCCGCCGGTGCGGCCGAACCGGGTGTCGTGCCGGCCGCTCGCGGTGAGCCGCAGGACGCCCGGCCCGCCTCCGCCGTCGCCGGCGACGAGGACGCGGCCGCCGCCGTCCAGCCACATCGCCGTGCCGTCGGTGATCACGTTCGAGGAGGCGTAGCCGTCGTTGCCGTAGCGGCCGTCGATGCGGGCCGCGTGCGCGACGGGCGCGGTCAGCGCGAGCGCGGCGAGGGCGGGAGCGAGTCGCATGTGGGGTGGCAACGGGCGGGGCGTGTCGTTGTTGCTCATCGCCGCGCCTCCCCGGCGACGCGGCTCGTCAGGGGACCCCAGCGCAGGCGCCATCGTGCACGGCCGGATCTCACGGTGACGAGCATGTCGCGGGTCGCGGACGTCGTCGCGACGGTCCGCCATGTTCCGTTGCGGAGCCTGCGCTGGATCTCGACGGTGCGCGGCAGATCCGGCGCTCGTGCGCGGGCGCTGCCCCAGACGGTCACGGTCGCGCCGCGCCTCGTCACCCAGAGCGGGAGGAGGTAGGCGCGCAGCGCGGGCTTCGGTGTCCCGTCCGCGAAGCGCAGGCCGCTCTGGAAGCGGTCGGTGTCTCGCTCGTCGGTGAGGAGGTACTGCCCGACGCTCCTCACGCGCGGGTGCGACCGGACGATCCACTCGGCCTCGTTGAGCCACCGCGCCTGGATCGCGGGGCGGACGCCGAAGATGCGGTCGGGCGGGTTCGTCTGCCAGCCGCCCTCGGTCAGATGGACGCCGGCGCCCCGTTCCACCACGCCGCTCGCCGCGGCTCGCCTGACGAGGCTCGTGACGTGCGCGAGCGACGCGATCGCCAGCTCGCCCGGCCGGCTCGGAAAGCGCGGCGGGCGGCTCCCTCCGCGGGTGTACGCATGGTGCGCGATGCCGGTGACGCCCTCGAGCCTCGGGCAGCGCTCGCAGAGGAGCCGCTGGAGGAACGGCCCCGGCATCATCGGGGTGCGCGCGCCGCGGCCGCGCTCGAACCCGATCGGGGCGGTCTCGCCGGCGAGGAGCTCGTCTTGGCCGTGGCCCGTCTGTCTCAAGGCCTGCGCCGCCGCCCTGACGAGCCGGCGGTAGTGACCCGGGGCGAACGGCCTGCCGTCGCGGAACTGCGGCGTCAGCCAGTGCGGGTTGTTCGGCTCGTTCCACACCGCCCAGTGGTGCAGGCCGGGGTAACGGCGGGCGAGGGCGGCGACGAAGCGGCGGAAGTGGTCGGGCTGCGGCGCGCACGCCTGGCGCCTCATGGCGCACCCGGACGCCCACGCGGGCCCGGGGCCGGTCGGGGTGAGGATGACGTCGAGCCCCCGCCGGCTCGCGCCGTCGACGAGCCCGTCGAGCGCGCCGAGCGGGTACGCCGCCGGATCGGTGTCGTCGAAGCCGAGCGGCTTGCGCGTCCGGCGCGCCGCCGGGACGTGGTCGTGCCACACCACGAGCACGCGGATCGCGTCGACGCCGAGGCGGTGCATCTCGTCCAGGCTCCGCTCCCGCACGTCCGGCCCCCGGTGCAGCAGCGCGGCGTCGTCCTGCATGATCACCCGCGGCGCGACCCGGGCCCCGGCCTCCGGGGCCGCCACGACCAGGACGGCGCACGCGAGGAGGACGGCCCGGGTCACGAGCGTGTCAACGCGCGGCGCCGAGCGGGGTTGCGGCGGCGTCGCGGCGATACATTCCGCGCCGATGGCGCGCGGCGACCTGCTCTGGACTCCCTCCGAGGACATGATCGAGCGGGCGACCATGACCCGCTTCATGCGCCACGTCGACCGCGGCCTCGGGTCGTACGACGAGCTGTGGCGCTGGTCGGTCGACGACCTCGAAGGGTTCTGGGCGGCGATCTGGGAGTTCTTCGGCGTCCGCGGCGAGTACGAGCGGGTGCTGGGGTCGCGCCAGATGCCGGGCGCGGAGTGGTTCCCCGGCGCGCGGCTCAACTACGCCGAGCACCTCCTGGGCGACCGCGACCCGGACGCCATCGCGATCGTCCACCGATCCGAGCTGCGCGAGACCGCGGAGGTGACGTGGGGCGAGCTGATCGAGCAGGTCGAGCGGTGCGCGGCCGGACTCAGGCGCCTCGGCGTCGGCGAGGGCGACCGCGTCGTCACGTACCTGCCGAACATCCCGGAGACGATCGTCGCGTTCCTGGCGACGGCGTCGCTCGGCGCGATCTGGTCGAGCGCCGCGCCCGAGTTCGGCGCGAAGTCGGTCATCGACCGCTTCGCCCAGATCGAGCCGAAGGTGCTCCTCACCATCGACGGCTACCGCTACGGCGGGAAGGACTTCGACCGCAGGGACATCGTCACGGCGCTCCTGGAGCACATGCCCGGCGTCGAGGCGACCGTGTGGGTCCCGTACCTCGGCGCCTCCCCCTCCGCCGGCGCGACCCTCTGGGAGAATCTCCTCGCCGTTCGCGAGCCGCTCGAGTTCGCGCGCGTGCCGTTCGACCACCCGCTCTGGGTCCTCTACTCGAGCGGCACCACCGGCCTGCCGAAGGCGATCGTCCACGGCCACGGCGGGATCCTGCTCGAGCACCTCAAGAAGATGCACCTGCACCTCGACGCGCAGCCCGGCGACCGCGCCTTCTGGTTCACGACGACCGGCTGGATGATGTGGAACTTCCTGGTCGGCGTGCTCCTGACCGAGGCGACGATCCTCCTCTACGACGGCAACCCGGCCGGCGACGTGCTGTGGGACTTCGCGGCCGAGACCGGCATGACGTGCTTCGGCACGAGCGCGGCGTACATCGCCGCGTGCATGAAGCAGGGCGTCGAGCCGCGCGGCGACGGCCGCGACCTCGATCGGCTGCGCAGCGTCGGCTCGACCGGGTCGCCGCTCGCGCCCGAGGGCTTCCGCTGGATCTACGACCACGTCGGCGAGGACACCTGGCTGTTCAGCACGAGCGGCGGGACCGACGTGTGCACCGCGTTCGTCGGCGGCGTCCCGCTGCTGCCGGTGTACGAGGGCGAGCTGCAGGGCCGGTCGCTGGGCGCGAAGGTCGAGGCGTGGGACGACGAGGGCCGCCCGCTGGTCGACCAGGTCGGCGAGCTCGTCATCACCGAGCCGATGCCGTCGATGCCGGTGTTCTTCTGGAACGACCCGGACGGGACGCGGCTGCACGAGAGCTACTTCGACGTGTACCCCGGCGTCTGGCGCCACGGGGACTGGATCGAGATCACGTCGCGCGGCACCGCGGTCATCACCGGCCGCAGCGACTCGACGATCAACCGCGGCGGGATCCGCATGGGGACGAGCGAGATCTACCGCTCGGTGCTCTCGCTCGACGAGATCGTCGATGCGGTCGTCGTGGACCTCGACGGCCACATGCCCCTGTTCGTGGTCCTGCGCGAGGGCGCGACGCTCGACGCCGAGCTCGAGCGCGCGATCGCCAAGCGCATCCGCGAGGACTGCTCGCCGCGGCACGTCCCGAACGAGGTGCGGGAGATCGCGGAGGTTCCGCGGACGCTGTCCGGCAAGGTGCTCGAGGTCCCGGTCAAGCGGATCCTCATGGGCGTCGACCCGGAGAAGGCGGCGAGCCGCGACTCGCTCGCCAACCCGCGCGCGCTCGACCCGTTCGTGGAGCTGGCGGGGTCGTTCAGCTCGCGGGCGTGACCTCGACGAGGCGGCTCATCGTCTCGTGCCCGGGCAGCGAGCAGTAGAGCCGCCAGGTGCCGGCGGCGAGCGGCGCGCTCGCGGTGACGGTCGTCTCGCCCGGCGTGTCCGGCACGACCTGCCGCTGGGCCGCGGCCGGCGCGACGCCCTCCGCCCACAGGTTGTGGTCGGCGAGGTCGGTGTTGCGGAACTGGACCCTCACGACCCCGGCCGGGACGCACGTCCGCGTGAGGCGCAGCCGGAAGCCGCCGGCGTCCTCGGCGATCGCGCCCAGCCAAGGGGAGGGATCGCACGCGGGCGCCGCCGGGACGGGTTCCGGCGCGGAGTCGCCCGCAGGCTCGACCGGCGCGTCGACCGGCCCCGGCGCGGCCTCGACCTCGCTCGGCGCGACCTCCTCCACGACAGGCGCAAGCGACGCCGTCGCGCGCCAGCCGGGCGCGACGCGAGCACCCTTTCGCGCGCGCTTCGTCGCGAACCGGAGCGCCTTCGCCGCGTGCTTCGCGCGATGGGCGGAGGGGCGGGCGGGGGAGGGGCGGGCGGCGGCGGCGGGGGCGGCGAGCGCGAGCAGCGCGGCCGCGGCGAGCGCGAGCGCCCTCACTTGACGACCGCGTAGCGCGGGAAGGCCGACGCGCCCGGGACGATCCCCTCCGCCTCCGTCCCCAGCCAGTCCTCGAGCAGCGAGCAGTAGAGCGCGCGGAAGTCCGACGTCGCGCGGACGTTGCCCTCGGGGTCGAGGACGTCCAGCCCCGGGAACTCGCCGATCATCGACCCGGCTGCGCGCGTCCCGATGAGGAAGCCGACGCCGGCGGCGCCGTGGTCCGTCCCGGCGGAGCCGTTCTCCTCCGGCCGCCGGCCGAACTCGCTCCACAGGTGGACGAGGACGCGGTCGGCGAGCCCGCGCGCCTCGATATCCGCCTGGAACGCCGCGATCGCCTGGCTCGTCGCCTGCAGCCCCTCGGTGAAGTCCGCGGCCTGCGAGGAGTGCGTGTCGTACGACCCCGCGGCGTTCATCGTCGCGCACCGGATCGGCAGTCCGGCGGCGAGCATCCGCGCCAGCGAGTGCAGCTGCTCGCCGATGCGGCCGCTCGGATAGGCGACGCCGCCGGCGTCCTCCGGCAGCGTCGCGAGCTGCTCGCGCAGGATCGCCGCGTTCGCCTGGGCCTGCCGGGCCTGGCCGAGGATCGGGTTGTCGGCGGGCAGGGTCCCGAGCCGGTGGAAGCTGTCGAGCATCGCCGCGCGGACGCGCTGCTCCCAGACACCCGGGCTGTCGAAGCGGTAGTCGTCGACCGAGTCCGTCGCGGCGACCGCGACGTTGCTGGTGGCGAGCGTGGGCGAGAGCTGCCCGTCGAGGGACAGTCCCTGGATCGCGTTGTTCGGCTCGCCGACGCGGTCGAGGTAGCGGCCGAGCCACCCGGTCCGCGCCTGGACGTCGAGCGACCCGACCTCCCAGAAGTGGCGCGACGTGAAGTGCGACTGGTTCGGCGACGTGTAGCCCATCGCGGGGATCACGCTCACCTTCCCGGCCGCGTAGAGCGCGCGCAGCGGCTCGGCGGCGGGGTGCCAGACCAGGCGCGCGTCCTCCACCAAGGGGGTCCCGCTCGGCACGCGCAGGGTCGGCCGCAGCGCGACGTACGTCGGGTCCTCGAACGGCGCGAGCACGCTCAGCCCGTCGATCCCGCCGTTGAGGAAGATCGAGACGAGGACCGGCGGCGGCGCGCCCTCGGCCCCCATCGCCACGCCCTCCTCCAGCACGCCCGCGCCGAGCTTCCCGGCCCCGTAGACCGAGAGCGCGAGGCCGGCGGAGCGCAGCAGGAACGAACGGCGGTCGAGGCCGGTGCCGGCGGGCAGCGGCATCCCCGGCTCGATGGCGGGCAGGCCGCGGCCAGCGACCGCGCGCAGCGCCTGGGCGCGGGTGTAGTCGTTGCAGCAGGTCATGAGGTCTGGAAGTCGGGGGACGCGATGACGAGGTGGCGCAGCGCGTTCATCCGGTACGCGCGCATCGGGCCCTGCTCCCAGCTCGCGAGCGTGGCCGGCAGCGCGGCGGTCGCGAAGCGCAGCAGCTCCTCGCGCGTCTCCGGGGTCAGGGTGGGCCGGTCCCAGAACGCGAGCGCGGCGTCGAGCGCCTCGGCGGGCGTCTCCGTCGTGCTGTAGCCGTCCCACGGGACCTCTTCGGGGTCGAGGACGTAGTAGCCGAGCAGCCAGCGCCCGCGCAGCGTCGAGGTGTCGAGCCATGCGCTGTCGTTCCAGCCCGACACGTTCGGCGGGTGGAACAGGCTCTGGCCCGAGAGGTGGCCGAGCCAGGCCCACGCGCTCGTCGCGATCCCGCGGCCGCGCAGGCGCAGCAGCCCGGCGGCGTAGACGACCGGCGGCTTCACCATCGGCGCCGCCGGCGCGTACAGGTCGGGGTGCATGAGGATCGCCTCGACGACCGGGCGGATCTGGAAGCCGCTGTCGGCGTAGAGCTGCTCGAGCGCGGTGCGGGTCGCCTCCGGCGGCGGCGTCGGGACGAAGTAGCTCCACAGCTTGCGGACGAAGAACTCCGCATGCATGGGGTGGTGGAGGCAGAGCCGGACCGCGTCCTCCCAGCCGAACGCGCCGCTGCGTTCGTGCGCCGTGCCCGCCCACAGCGTCTTCGTCCCGGTGTCGTGCCGGTTGGGGTCGAAGCGGAAGTTGGTGAGGCCGGCGTCGTCGCTCCAGTCCGCGCGCCAGCCGGTGAGCGCGCGGGCCAGCTCGCGGACGTCGGTCTCGGTGTACGCGCCGCGGTCCGCGCCGAGCGTGAACAGCTCCATCAGCTCGCGGGCGTAGTTCTCGTTCGGCCGGCCGCGGCGGTTCTCGATGCCGCTGAGGAACACGAGCATCGCCGGGTTCTTCGTGACCTCCAGGGCCAGCGTCTCGAACGACCCGAGCGCGTTCGCGCGGAAGAGCTCGTTCTGCTCGAGCATGAGGTTCGCGTCGCCGACGTCGTCGTTGGTGGTGGCGAACCAGTCGTGCCAGACGAGCGTCATCCGCTCGATCAGCTGCTGGTCGGAGCGGACCATGCGGTCGAGCCACCAGACGTGGTCGTGGCCCCAGACGTTGCGCGGATCGATCGGGTTGCCGTCCTCGTCCTGCGGCGCCGGCCCGGCGAGGGTGGGCGCGCCGGAGGGCCGCGTGAGCGAGCGGACCGCCGCCTCGAGGCCCAGCGCGGCGACACGGTCGGCGTCTCCGCGGCGCGGGCCGAACCCGGCGCGCCACAGCAGCCGCTCCGCCTCGCGCCGACCGAACCCGCCCGCGGTGGGCGTGGGCGGTGGCGTGGGGGAGGGGTCGGGCGTGGGGGAGGGGTCGGGTGCCGGCGGGTCGCCGCTTGGGGACGGCGAGCCCGCCGGCACGACCGGCTGGTCCTCCACCGCGACCGGCTCCGGCGGTGCGACGACGGGCGCCGTCGCGGGCGGAGCGGCCGCCGAGGGGACCGGCAGCTGCGGAAGCGGCTTCGGGGTCGGCGCGGCTGCCGGGCGGCGCTTCGCCTTCCGGCAGACCTTCCTCTTGCGGCCCGTCCGCTTGTTCCGGACGACCTTGCAGCGCTTGGCGGGGGCGCGCTTCTTCTTGCGCGAAGGGACCTTCACTTGGGGAGCGCATCGGCGCGAAGGCCGCCGCATTGAGCTCAGCGCCGCGGATCTGGACGCTCCGCGGGCCGCGCGCAAAGTGTCCAGAGGGGCGCGGGGGGAGCGCCGCGGGCCTCCGCGGGGGGTCGGCGGGCGTGCGCGGAGCAGTCGAGACGGCTCGGCCAGCGCCGCGCCGAGGCGCTAGCGGGCGTCGCGCGGCTGCGCGAGGTCGGCGTCGAGGCGCCGGACGAGCTTCAGCGCGAGCTCCACCGCGGCTTCGAGCGCGGCCTCGTCGATCTCCTCCGCGGTGTCCGTCCGCTCGCGGGCGTGGGGGGCTCGGCCTCGGTCGTCGAGGGTCCCGATCGCGATCGCGGGCCAGCCGGCCTGGCGGGCGCGGAGGGCGGCGGTCACGCCCCGACCGCGGTGGGGGCGGCCTCTCGCCTCGGCGGCGAGCCGCGCGAGGCGCGGGTGCAGGCGGGTGCCGAGGAGTGGGCCGTCGTGGGTCCAGAAGCGCGGCTCGCCGCCACCCGACGGCTCGAGCGCGATCACCGCGACCCTCTCCGCCGCGAACGCCTTGCGCCGCGCGGCGACGTACGCGCGCATGCCCAGAGCGGGCCCGTCGCCCGCGCCCGTCAGCACCAGCTCGACGTCGAGGCGCCGCGGCGGCCGCGCGTCGAGCTCGGCCACCAGCGCCATCGCGACCGCCGCGGCGCTCCCGTTCGCGTTCGCGCCCGGCGACGCCGGGGTGAGCGCGAGGTCGACGAGCAGCGCCGTCGCCACCAGGCACGCCACCGTCGGGACGAGCTGCACCGCGCCGAGCCACGCGTCCTCGACCCCCGCGACCCGCGCGCCCGCGCACGCCGCGATCGCGAGGAGCGCCAGCGCCAGCAGGCCGAGCGGCGCCGGCCAGCGGCCCCCGAGCGCGCGGCGGACCGCGCCGTCGACCCTCCCGAGCGCCCGCGCCGTCCCCGTCGCCACCCGTGCCGCGTCGTACGGCGCGGCGACGACGAGCCGGACCGGCGCGCGGTCGTCGGGCGCCGCCGCGACGACGTTCTGCGTCGCCCGCCGCGGCCACAGCAGCGCCAGCACCCGGACGCGCCCCGTCAGCTCCCCCAGCGCCGACAGCGCCGCCGCGCCCGCCACGGCCAGCCCGACGCGCGGCGAGTCGACGCTCACCACGCTCCCGGCGATCCCCAGCACGACGTGCACGAGCCAGATCGCCGCCCACTGCGGCCGCACCCACACCGTCTCGGTGCGCGGGCGCCGTCCCGCCGCGCGCAGCCGCCGCGCCAGCGCGCGGGCCGCACGGCGCTCCGCATCCGTGCACGGCCCGCGGCCCGCGATCGCCGCAAGCTCGCGGGTGATCTCCGCAGGCTCCATTCCCGCATACTGTCGCGCCAGGCATGGACGCGACCGACCTAGCCTTCGCGGGCGCCGCCCGACAGGCCGAGCTGCTGCGGGCCGGAGAGGTCTCCCCGCGGGACCTCGTCGAGCTGTGCCTGAAGCGGATCGAGCGCATCGACCCGGACCTGAACGCCTTCCGCAAGGTGCTCGCCGAGCGTGCGCTGCTGGAGGCCGACCAGGCCGCGGGCCGCCTGAAGGGCGGCGACGACCGCCCGCTCCTCGGCGTCCCGATCGCGGTGAAGGACGACGTCGGCGTCGCCGGCGAGGTCCGCACCGACGGCACGAACGCCTACGGCGAGCCCGAGCGCGAGGACTGGGAGATCGTGCGGCTGCTCCGCGCCGCCGGGGCGATCGTCGTCGGCATCACGAACGTCCCCGAGCTGACGATCTGGCCGTTCACCGAGACGCCGACGTTCGGGATCACCCGCAACCCGTGGGACCCGCAGCGCACGCCGGGCGGCTCCAGCGGCGGCTCAGGCGCCGCGGTGGCGGCCGGGCTCGTCCCGCTGGCGACCGGCTCGGACGGCGGCGGCTCGATCCGCATCCCCGCGGCGTTCTGCGGCCTCGCCGGCCTGAAGCCGCAGCGCGACCGCATCAAGTACCTGCCGAGCGGCGAGCCGCACTGGCACGGGCTCAGCGTCGTCGGCGGGCTCGGCCGCACCGTCGCCGACGCCGCCCTCTTCTACGAGGCCGCCACCGGCCGCCCGTGGCGGAAGGCCGCGGCGGAGGACCCGCCGAAGCTGCGCGTCGCGCTGACGTTCAAGGTCCCGCCCGGGATCATCGCCAAGGTCGAGCCGGCCATCCGCCGCGCGACGGAGGAGATCGCGGACGTCGTGCGCGGGCTCGGCCACGAGGTCGTCGAGCGCGACCCCGACTACGGCTACAGCGGCCTGCGGTGGTCGATGCGGTGGCTGGCCGGGATCGCCGACGACGCCGCCGCGATGCCCCACCCGGAGCGGCTCGAGCCCCGCACCCGCGCCATGGCGCGGTACGGGCGGGCGGTGAAGGCGCTCGGCGGGCTGCGCCGCGCGATGGAGGCTGAGCGCGCCGACGCCGCGCGGATCAACGCCATCTTCGACGACGTTGACGTCGTCCTCGGCCCGGGGACCGCGACGCTGCCCCAGCGCGTCGGGCTCTACACGAAGGCGGGCGTGATGCGGACGTGGAACGGCATCACCGCCGAGGTTCCGTTCCAGGCGGTCTGGAACCACGTCGGCAACCCCGCGATGACGATCCCGTCGGGGATGGCGCCCGAAGGGCTCCCACTGTCGGTCCAGCTGGCCGGGCGGCCGGACGGCGAGGAGACGCTGCTCGCGCTCGCCGGGCAGATCGAGCGCGCGCGCCCGTGGGCCGACCGGCGGCCGCCGCTCGCGGCGTGATCGACGAGCTGCTGGCGGTCGCGACCGAGGCGGCGCGGCGCGCGGGCGCGCAGCTCGCCGCGAGCTTCGGCGCCGAGGTGGCCGTCGTGGCGAAGTCCACGGCGACCGACCTCGCCTCCGAGGCCGACTTCGCGGCCGAGCGCGCGATCCGCGAGCTGCTCGCCCAGCGCCGGCCGGACGACGACCTGCTGGGCGAGGAGGAGGGCGGCGGCGCGGGGCCGCTCGAGCCCGGCCGCGTCCGCTGGGTGTTCGACCCGCTCGACGGGACGATCAACTACCTGTTCGGCATCCCGCAGTGGTGCGTCAGCGTGGCGGCCGAGGACGCGGACGGCGCGCTCGTCGGCGTGATCTACGACCCGCTCGCCGGCGAGCTGTTCACCGCGACGCGCGGCGGCGCGGCGTTGCTCAACGGCGCGCCGATCGGCGCCGGGCCCGAGCGGCCGTTCGCGGAGTCGCTCGTCTCGACCGGCTTCGCGTACGACGCCGGGATCCGCGCGCGGCAGGCGCGGATCGTCGCGGAGCTGCTCCCGCGCGTGCGCGACGTCCGCCGGATGGGCAGCGCCGCGCTCGACCTCGCCTGGCTCGCCGCCGGCCGCTACGACGCGTACTTCGAGCGATCGGTGAAGCGGTGGGACATCGCGGCCGGCACGCTGCTGTGCCGCCGCGCGGGCCTGGAGGTGCGCGACCTCCCGGCCCGCGCCGGGCTGCCGTACGGCGTGATGGCGGGTCGCCCCGAGCTGCTCGACGAGCTCGCGCGGTTCGGCGTCTAGCTAGGCGCCCTGGAACCGGACGCGCTCCGGCTCCACGAGGAACTTGATGCGCTGCTCGCCCGGCTGCATGAAGGGGTACTCGTCCTTGCCCAGGTACTTCTTGGCGAGCGCGTCGATGTGCTCCTTCGCGCCCTCGTGCGTGTCCTCGACGACGCGGCCGCGGATCTCGACGTACTCGTACGGGTTCTCCTGGTCGTGGACGGTGATCGTCACGCGCGGGTCGCGGCGCACGTTCGCCGGCCAGGCGCGCCCCTCGGAGCTGTTCAGGGCGACCTTGCCGTCCTCGAGGTGCTGCCAGACGACGACGCCGTGGATCGTGCCGTCCTCGCGCAGGGTCGACAGGTGGGTGTAGTTCGGCTGCTCGAGCAGCTCCTTCGCGCGTCCTTCGATCGTTGCCATGCCGCGTGGCTACCCCGCGAGCGCGCGCCTCAGTGCCGGTAGTGTCGCGGGCGTGAGGACCGTCCTCGTCACCGGGACGTCGACCGGCATCGGCCGGGCGACCGCGGAGAAGCTCGCCGCCTCCGGCTTCCACGTCCTCGCGGGCGTCCGCCGGCCGGCCGACGCGCCGCCGGGCGTCGAGGCGCTCGAGCTCGACGTCACGTCGCCGGACCAGATCGCGGCGGCCGCGGAGCGCGTGGGCGGCTCGCTCGACGGGCTCGTCAACAACGCCGGGATCACCGTCCAGGGCCCGCTCGAGTTCGTCGGGCTCGGCGAGTTCCGCCGCCAGCTCGAGGTCAACCTCGTCGGCCCGCTCGCGCTGACGCAGGCGCTGCTCCCCGCGCTGCGCGCCGCCGGCGGCCGGATCGTGATGGTGTCCTCGGTCGGCGGCCGCACCGCGCTGCCGTTCCTCGGGCCGTACCACGCGTCGAAGTGGGGGCTCGAGGGGCTGAGCGACTCGCTGCGCCAGGAGGTCGAGCCGCTCGGGGTGCGCGTCGCGATCGTCGAGCCGGGCAGCGCGGACACGGAGATCTGGCGCAAGGGCGAGGAGACCGCCGACGACATCCTCGCCGCGCTGCCGGCGGAGGCGACGGAGCTCTACGGCGAGCGGCTCGAGGCGGTCCGCGAGCTGGCGCGCAAGACCGCGGCGCGTGCGTTCCCGCCGTCGAAGGTCGCCGACGCGATCCACCACGCCCTCACCGCGCGCCGCCCGCGGCCGCGCTACCTCGTCGGTGCGGACGCCCGCATCCAGCTCGGGCTGCGGGTCGCGCTGCCCACCCGCACGCTCGACGCCGCCGTGCGGCGATGACGCGCGGTCAGCGGTCCTAGCGCGTTATGCAGGGCCCGAGCTCCGCGTTTCTCTGAGCAACGGGGCGCGGGGGGCGCTCCGACGACAAACGGGGGTACATCCATGAGGCGTCTCATCATCGCGGCGGTCGCCTGCGCCGGGCTGCTCGTCGCCGCGCCGGTCGCTTCGTCCGACACGGCCGCGCTCACGTTCAACGTGGTCTGCACCGGCAAGGGCTACTGGCAGGTCGACCAGCTCTCGTCGACCGCGGTCGTGACCACCACCTCGTCGACGTGCAAGGCCGCCAACCTGACCGTCGACGACGACAAGGACGTCCACCTCGACACCGGCGACGGGAACTACACGGGCAGCTACAACGTCAACCTGCTCGCGGCGGGCGTCTGGAACGCCAACACGTTCGTCGCCACCGCCGACCGCGGCGCCGGCCCGATCGGTCCCGTGGTCGCGACCGCGGGGATCCTGAACGCGGAGCTGACGCCGGTGAACCGCTTCGTGCCGGGCGTGTCGTCGGAGATCCATCGCGGCACGGGCAGCTGCGGCCAGCACTGCTACAACGTCGACATCACGTGGACGCACCTCTACGACCGGATGCCGTAGCCGGATCGCAGGACCTGGGGCGGCGGGCGCCACGTGCGCCCGCCGATACCCGGGGCGGGACTCGAACCCGCACGGCCCGAAGGCCAAGGGCTTTTGAGGCCCTCGTGTCTGACCAGTTCCACCACCCGGGCGGGTGACGACAGGCTAGATCACGCGGGGGCGGGGGACGGCTCGCGGCGGTCGTCGTAGTCGTCGCGGTCGTCGTAGCGGTCGGACCGCTTCTCGACCTCGACGTGCCAGTTCTGGCGGAAGCCGCTCATCGCGAACGCGATCAGCAGGAACTGGATCGGCACGATGATGACGGTGATGATCCCGAGGTAGCCCGCCTCGATCGCCGGGTCCTCGAAGCCGTCCTTGTCGCGCGCGAACCACTCGGGCGCGGAGACCGCGGCGAAGATGAGCATGATCGTCGCGAGCGCGGCGATGACCGGCAGCATGCCGCTGCGCCAGCGCGCGATGTAGTACGCGATCAGCAGGTAGATGAGGATGTAGCCGACCTGCACGAGCTTCGCGCCCTGCAGGGCGTCCCACCCGCCGACGGTCACGATCGTCATCAGCGCCGCGCTGACCAGCGTCAGCAGCACGACGATGAGCTTCGTCGTCTTGCTGGAAGCCTTCTCGCGGTTCGGGTACTCCAGGCGTACGTCGTCGTCGCGCCGTTCGGCCATGAGCCGGAACATACAATTTCGCGCCCGGGCACGCGACACTTGCCCGGCGCGCCGGCGGGCGTGGTGGAACCGGTAGACACGCCGGCCTTAGGAGCCGGTGGCGAGAGCCGTGGGGGTTCGAGTCCCTCCGCCCGCATATCGATTCGCGGCGGGATTCGGCCGAGACTTATAAGTCTCATCGAGGTAATTCTGAGTAGACTGCTCAGGTGCCTGCAAGCGGTACACGATCAGGCTGCGCGGTACCGAGGCTGCATAGTGGTCGTTCCTGCCTATTTGCAGGGGATTCGCGAGAGCGGACTGGCGCTGGACCGGTTATGGTCCGCGCCGTTACCCGATAGCGATTGCGCACGGAGAGCGCCGAACAGGAGGGCTGAGCCACGCCGGAACACGTCATCGACCAACGGATCGTCAAGGCGCTCGCGCACCCGTTGCGCATTCGGATGCTGACCGTGCTGAACCAGCGCGTCGCGAGCCCGAGCGAGCTCGCCGGAGAGCTCGACGAGCCGATCGGGAACGTCAGCTACCACATGCGGACCTTGGCCGATCTCGGCATGGTCGAGCTGGTGCGGACGGAGCCCCGCCGCGGCGCGGTCGAGCACTACTACCGCGCGATCGAGCGCCCGCACCTGCCCGCGCAGGACTGGGCGACGCTGCCACCGTCGGTCCGCCGCTCGTTCTCCGACACCACGGGCCGCGCCGTGCTCGACGACTTCACGGCGGCCGCCAAGTCCGGCGGCTTCGAGCGCGACGGCGCGCGGATGAACCGGCTGGAGCTGCAGCTCGACCAGAAGGGCTGGGACGAGCTCGGCAAGCTCCTGGACGACGCCGCGCAGCGGATCGAGAAGGCCGCCGCGAAGGCGAAGGACCGCAAGTCCGGCGACGACTCGGTCGCCGCCTCTGTCGTCCTCATGCTGTTCGAGTCCGGCGGCGCCAAGAAGGGCAAGCGGTAACGCGACGCACCAAAATCCCGTTTCGGCGCGTAAGACGGGGGTAGTCCGCGGCGCAATCAGATCAGGGCCCGCACGGAGCGCGGGCCGGCACAGCAACTCGGAGGTCGGGGCACATCGCCATGCGGATCGGACTCGTGCTGGGCGCCGGCGGTGTCGTCGGTGGCTCTTGGCTCATCGGCGCGCTCGACGCGCTCGAGTCGGAGACGGGATGGAGCCCCACGAGCGCGGACGTGATCAGCGGGACGTCCGCCGGCTCGGTCATCGGCGCGCTGACCGCCGCCGGCGTCGCCCCGTCCCTCATGGCCGCGTACGTGAGCGGCGGCGCCGGCGACGAGCTCGCCGAGGCCGCCAAGCGGGCCGAGGTCGTGCTCGAGGCCGGGATCGGCGAGATGCCGTACCGCCTGCAGCGAGCGCTCCCGCCGATCGGGCCGGGCTCGTGGCGGATGGCGCTCTCGACGCTCACGCGCCCGTTCGCCCACGCGCCGTCGGCGCTGATGGCCGGCTGGCTCCCGCGCGGCTTCGTTTCCACGAGACCGATCAGCGACCTCGTCGACCGGTTCGTCGACGGGCCGTGGCCGGAGCCCGACCCGGGCGGCCGGTACTGGGCGGTGGCGGCGGACTACACGTCGGGGCGCCGCACGGTCTTCGGCCGCGAGGGCGCGCCCGAGGCCGACGTCCGCGACGCGGTCGCCGCCTCCTGCGCCATCGCCGGCTTCTACCACCCGGTGAAGATCGGCGGGCGGCGCTACATCGACGGCGGCATCTGCTCGATGTCGAACCTCGACCTCGTGTGCGACGAGGGCCTCGACCTCGTCGTCTGCCTCAACCCGATGTCCTCGCTGGCGCGGATCACGCCGCGCAGCGCGCCCGAGCGGTTCGCCGCCCGCGTGCGCGCGCAGGCGGGCCGCCGCCTCGGCCACGAGGCGAAGAAGCTGCGCGAGCGCGGCACCGAGGTCCTGATCCTCCAGCCGACCGCCGACGACCTCGCGGCCATGGGTACGAACCTCATGGCCCGCGACCGCCGCGAGCAGGTCATCGAGCGCGCGATCCGCACCACGGCCCGCCAGCTCCGCCGCCGCCGCGGCCGCCCCGGAGTCACGTTCCCGAAGCGCACCCCGGCCCGCCGCCGCACCACCCGCCCGGCCGCCCAGCGCCGCGCAGCCTGAAGCTAGACTCCGTCGCCCACGGGCTCTGCCGCCCGACGCGGTGCGATGCACCGCATTCCGGGGGAGTGATCTAACGGCGATGAGCATGGTCTCCAAAACCATGAATCCGGGTTCGAATCCCGGCTCCCCCGCTCAGTAAGGCGTCCGGTCCACTTGAGATCCTTTGTGCTTGGAGAGGGTCGCGGAGATGGACGCGGTTCGGGCGCTGTTCGCGGCCGGCGTCGAACGGGGTGACATCGCGCGCGAGACCGGCGTGCCGTACGCGACGGTGCAGCGCTGGCTCGCGGGCCGGTCGCGCGCGTTCGGCCCATCGCCACCGCGACCAGCGTGGCGCCCGCCCGACGCTTGGAGCTACGCGTACCTGCTCGGCATCTACCTCGGCGACGGCACCGTCTCCGTCGCGAAGAGCGGCAAGTGCATCCTCCGCGTCTCCCTCGATGGCGCGTACCCCGGAATCGTCGACGAGTGCCGCATGGTGATCGAGCTGACCACGATGGGCGGGAAGACGCAGGTGCTCTACACGCCCGGCAGCCGCGTGAACACGGTCCAGTCGTCGTGGAAGCGCTGGCCGGAGGCGCTGCCGCAGCACGGGCCCGGGATGAAGCATCTCCGGCCGATCGTGCTCGCCGACTGGCAGCAGGAGATCGTCGACGCGCATCCGCGGCAGTTCGTGCGGGGGCCGATCCATTCCGACGTGTGCCGGACGGTCAACCGCTGCCGAGCGGCCAGGCGATCGGCGTGCGTTGGACGATGTCGAATCCGCGGAACGTGTCGATCTCGCATCGGGCGAGCGTCGCGATCCTGGAGGAGGTGGTGGGGCCGAAGACTTGACGGGGCGCCCGTCGACTGTTAGTCATTCGCCTTAGGCGAGCGACTAAACACGATGGAAGCCTCTCCTCAGGCCGTCCGCAACGCCACCGCCGTCGCCTTCCTCGACGCCGCGGAGCGGCTGCTGGTGGAAGTCGGGCACGCCGGGATCAGCACGCGGCGGCTGGCGGCCGAGGCGGGGGCCAACCAGGGGCTCGTCCACTACTACTTCGGCTCGATGGACGAGCTGTTCGTCCAGGTGCTCGAGCGCTTCACCGAGCGCCTCGTGCAGCGCCAGCGCGAGATGTACGCGAGCGACGCGCCGTTCATCGAGAAGTGGCGCGCCGCGTGGCGCTTCCAGCAGGAGGACATCGAGGGCGGCTACTCCAAGGTCTGGATGGAGCTGCAGGCGCTGTCGTGGAACCGCCCCGAGCTGCGGCCCCGCGTGAGGCGCGTCAACGACGAGTGGCGCGCCGTGCTGACCGAGGCGTTCGCGCGCGCCGGCCAGGAGTACGAGCTCGACGCGGAGGAGCTTCCCGTCGAGGTGATGGTCGCGCTGATGATGACCTTCGGCCAGGGCTACGCGCTCGAGCGCCTGGAGGGGATCGACACCGGCCACGCTGCGCTGCTGGACTGGATCGAGCGCCGGCTCGAGGCCCTCGAGGAGAGGAGAACCCGATGACGATCACGCCCACGGCGCCCGCCCAGAGCGACGGCGAGCAGACCCGCGCCCGCTACCCGGACAAGACCGGCTTCGTCGAGCGCGACGGGGTCAAGGTGTTCTGGGAGTCGTACGGCAGCGGCGAGCAGACCGTCCTCTTCCTCCCGACGTGGACGATCGTGCACTCGCGGCACTGGAAGGCCCAGATCCCGTACTTCGCGCGGCACTTCCGCGTCATCACGTTCGACCCGCGCGGCAACGGGCGCTCCGACCGGCCGACGACGCCGGCGGCGTATGACGAGTCTGAGTTCGCAAGGGACGCGCTCGACGTGATGGACGCGTGCGGCGTCGACAAGGCCGTCGGCGTCGCGCTCTCGACCGGCGCGCAGCGCGCCCTCCTGCTCGCCGCCGACCACCCGGACCGCGTGGACGGCATGGTCTTCGTCGGCCCGTGGTTCCCCGTCAGCCGGCGCTCGCTGCGGTGGCGGGTCCTCGCCCACCCGAGGGTGCTGCCGTTCGCGTCGAAGCCGCCGCTCGTCAAGAAGGGCTGGGGCAAGTTCAACCCGCACTACTGGAGCAACGGCGGCTACGCCGACTTCGTCCAGTGGTGGGCGCACAAGATGCTCACCGAGCCGCACTCGACGAAGCAGATCGAGGACGCGATCTCCTGGTCGCACGACACCGACGGCACGACGCTCGCCCTCTCGATCCAGGGCAAGCGGGCGGCGCCGGCGACGCGCCGCGACCAGACGGCCCTCGCGGAGCGCGTGCGCTGCCCGGTCCTCGTGATCCACGGCACGGAGGATGCGGTCACCCCGTACGCCGACGGCGAGGCGCTGGCGAAGATCACGAAGGGCCGCCTGGAGACCGTCGAGGGCGCCGGGCACCTCCCGCACGCGCGCAAGCCGGTGCAGGTGAACCTCGCCCTGCGCGAGTTCCTCGAGGGCGTGCCCCGCCGCGATCCCACCGTCCACCGGCCCGACGGCCGCAAGCGCGCGCTCTACATCTCGTCGCCGATCGGCCTCGGCCATGCGCAGCGCGACGTCGCGATCGCGAAGGAGCTGCGCAGCCTCGTCGACGGGCTGGAGATCGACTGGCTGGCGCAGCACCCGGTCACGCGGGTCCTCGAGGGCGAGAGCGAGCGCATCCACCCCGGCAGCGAGCACCTCGCGAACGAGTCGCGGCACATCGAGTCCGAGTCGGCCGAGCACGACCTGCACTGCTTCCAGGCCTGGCGCCGGATGGACGAGATCCTCATCAACAACTTCATGGTCTTCCACGACGTCGCGCGCGAGGACCGCTACGACCTGTGGATCGGCGACGAGGCGTGGGAGCTCGACTACTACCTGCACGAGAACCCGCGCGAGAAGCGCGCGAAGTACGCGTGGCTGACGGACTTCGTCGGCTGGCTGCCGATGCCCGACGGCGGCGAGCACGAGGCGTTCCTGACCGCGGACTACAACGCCGAGATGGTCGAGCACATCGACGCGCACCCGGCGCTGCGCGACCGGGCCATCTTCGTCGGCAACCCGGAGGACATCGTCCACGAGCGCCTCGGCCCGGACCTGCCCATGATCCGCGACTGGACCGAGCGGAACTTCGAGTTCTCCGGCTACGTGACCGGCTTCGACCCCCGAGCGCTCGGCGACCGCGACCAATTGCGCCACGACCTCGGCTACCGCGACGACGAGAAGGTGTGCATCGTGAGCGTCGGCGGGTCCGGCGTCGGCGAGCACCTGCTGCGGCGCGTCATCGCGTCGTTCGGCGCCGCGAAGCGCGCCGTGCCGGAGCTGCGGATGATCGTCGTCGCGGGCCCGCGGATCGACCCGGAGTCGCTGCCGCAGCCGGAGGGGCTCGAGGTCGTCGCCTACGTCCACAACCTCTACCGGCACCTGGTGGCGTGCGACCTCGCGGTCGTGCAGGGCGGGCTGACGACCTCGATGGAGCTGACCGCGAGCCGGCGGCCGTTCCTCTACTTCCCCCTCCGCCATCACTTCGAGCAGAACATGCACGTCGCGCACCGGTTGGACCGCTACGGCGCCGGTCGCCGCATGGATTTCGACGCCTGCGGCCCGGAGGAGATCGCCGGCGCGATCGCGCAGGAGATCGGGAGGAAGGTCGACTACCGCGAGGTGGAGACGGACGGTGCCAGGCGCGCGGCGGAGAAGCTCGCCGAGCTGCTCTGAGGTCGCAGTCCGGCCGGGCCGGCCCGACGACGTCGCCGCCGCCGCGCTCGTGTTCGACGCCGCGCCCGACGCCTACACGCGTCTGGCGGGGTCGGCCGACCGCGCGCGTCGCATCGTCCGCACGCTGTGGGCCCGCCCGGGCCACTCGGCGAGCTTCGAGCACTCGCTCGTCGCCGAGATCGACGGCGAGGTCGTCGGCGTGCTCATCGGGTTCCCCGGGCGGGACCGGTACCGCCTGCATCGCGCCCTCCTGCTGGCGAGCCTCCGGCATCTCAGCCCCCGGCGCTGGCCGCTGCTGGTCGCGGCGCTCCCGCAGATCGTGCTCGCGACGCCGCGGCCTCCCCGTGAGGCGTACTACGTCGGGACGATCGCGGTCGCGGCGCACGCACGCCGGCGCGGCGTCGGGTCGACCCTCGGCGACCGCGTCCAGATCGCCGCCTACGAGCGCGGCTTCAGGCTGGTCGCGGCGCACACCGGGACTCGCCACGGGATCGCGCGCCGGGCGCTGGAGCGCAACGGGCTGAGGATGCGCAAGGCGCGCCGGAAGGGCTACGCGCTGTACGTCAAGCCCATCGCGCCGCCGGATTTGCGGCAGGGCCCCTTCAGCGATTAGCATCGGCCCAACGCATGGGGTTCGAACTCCTCGCCGTCGCGGGCGCGGTCGTCCTTGTCGATCAGACGGCGAAGGCCTTCGCGCTCCGCTTCCTCTCTCCCGCCTGCCCTGGCGCGCCCGGCACGGTCGGCCTGACCGTCGTGGCGAACAGGGGCTGGTGGCTCGGCGGCTCACCCACGGTCCCCGCGCTGGTCGCGCTCTGGAGCCTCGCGCTGTGCTGCACCCTGCTCGCGCTCGCCGCCGGCCCCGAGAACCAGCTCGCGATCGCCGGGGCCGTTGCCGCGCTCGCCGGAGCCGCGAGCAACCTCTGCGACCGCGTGCGCCGGGGCGCGATCGTCGACTTCATCGCCGTCGGCCGCTGGCCGGCGTTCAACCTCGCGGACGTGGCGATCGTCGCCGGGGTCGCCCTCGCGCTGGCGTCGGTCGCCTGAGATGCGCCCTGTGCTCTTCACCTGGCGGGGCGTCGCCGTCCACAGCTACCCCGCGCTGCTCTACCTCGGCCTCACCTTCGGCGTCTACGCCGGCTACGGCGCCGCCGCGAGCATGGAGCTCGATCCCGACCGGGCCGCCGCAGGGATGCTGATCCTGATCGTCCCGGCGCTCGTCGGCTCCCGGCTCTGGTTCGTCGCCCGGAACTGGCAGGCGTACCGCCATGAGCCGCGTCGGATCTGGTATCGCGGGGAGGGCGGCGCGACCCTCGTCGGCGGCCTGCTGCTCGCGCTGGCGCTCTCGCCGGCGGTGCTCGCCGCGCTCGGGCTCCCGTTCGGCGCGTTCTGGGACGCGGCGACGTTCACGTTGCTGGTCGGGATGGTCTTCACCCGCGTCGGCTGCCTGCTCAACGGGTGCTGCGCCGGCCGGCCGAGCGAGGGTCGCCTCGCGCTCCGCCTGCCCGGTCAGGCAGGCCGCTGGGAGCGGCGGCATCCGGTCCAGCTGCTCGAGCTGGCGACCGCCGTGGCGCTGCTCGCCGGCTGCTTCGCGCTCTCGTTCGCCGAGCCCCCGCCGGGCGCGATCTTCGTCTTCGCGCTCGCAGGCTACGGCTGCGTCCGCTCGATCATCGATCCCTTGCGTGAGACGCGAGGGCTACGACAGGAGCTGTCATGAGTCACTGGATCCTTCTCGTCGCACCACTGGCGATCGCCTCGTTCGTGCTGCTGTTCGCCTTCGTCGGCTGCGGCCTCAACAGCCAGGGAACGGGGTTCCCCCCGGACGACGACGAAGGCCGCGACTACAAGAGCGCGGTCACCAACCAGACGACCATCGTCAGCTACTGGCGCCTCGGCGAGGACGACGTCGGGCAGCCGGCGGAAGACTCGTTCGGATCGAACGACGGGAAGTACGTCGGAGGCGTGGTGCTGGGCCAGCCGGGGCTCTTGGCCTCCGACACCGACACGGCCGCGCAGTTCGACGGCGCCACGGCGCAGGTCGACCTGCCGTCCATCGTCGACGTGACGAAGGCGTTCACGATCGAGTGCTGGGTCAGGCCGGCGGCGCTGAACGGGGCGCCGACGATCGTCTCCCAGCTCGACGGGACCGGGACCGGCCGGGCGCTGCTGTTCGTCGCCGTGGGGGGCAACTTCGCGTCGAACCTCGGCGGCACGACGCACGACTCCGGCTTCACCGCCGCCGCCGACACGACCTACTACGTCGTCTTCACCTTCGCGGGCGGCGCCGACGGCGCGTGGACCTTCTACGTCGACGGCAAGCAGACCGCCACCGGCACCGCGACCGGCGAAACGGCCGACGGCGAGTGGCGGATCGGGGTCAACAAGCTCGGCGCCGAGTTCTGGAACGGGACGATCGACGAGGTCGCGGTCTACAACTCCGCGCTCGACGCCGGCGAGATCGGGACGCACTTCTCGGTCGGGTCGACGGTGATGACCCCGTGAGGCGTTCGCGCTAGGCCTTCGCCGCGGCCTTCTTCTTCCCGCCGCCGGACTTCGGCTTCTTCGACGACCCGTCGCCGTCCTTGCCGCGCGCCGCCTCGAGCGACTCGCGCAGCGCGGCCATGAGGTCGGGGACGGCGGCGGGCACCTCGGGCTCCTCGGGCGCCTTGATCGTCTTGCCCTTCTTCTTGTCGCGGATGATCTTGAGCAGCCGGTCGCGGTGTCGGTCCTTGTAGCTCTCGGGATCCCAGTCGACCGACAGCTCCTCGATCAGCGCGACCGCGTGGTCGACCTCCGCCTTCGAGGGCTGGTGCTTCTTCGCCGGCATGTTCTTCAGGTCGTCCGGCGAGCGGATCTCGTCGGCGAAGCGCATCGTCACCAGCGACAGCAGCCCGTCGCGCACGCGCAGCGCGACGAGGTACTCCTTCGTCCGCATGACGAAGCGGCCGATCGCGACGCGGTCGGTCTGCTCCATCACCCCCACGAGCAGCTTGTAGGCCCGCAGCGCGCCCTCGCCCTCGGCGTTGGGCACGAGGAAGTACGGGTGGTCGAAGTAGATCGGGTCGATCTCGTTCAGGTCGACGAACTCGGAGATGTCGATCGTGCGCGTCTTCTCCGGCTGGGCCGCCTCGAGCTCGAGGTCGGTGAGCATCACGTAGCCGTCGCCGTCCGACCGCGGGTAGCCGCTCGCGACCTCCTCGTAGGGGATCGCGACGTCCTCCTCCTTGCAGTACCGCTCGACGTGCAGGCGCACGCCCGTCTTCTCGTCGAGCTGGTTGAAGTGTACGTCGCGGTCCTGGACGGCCGACACGAGCGCCACGGGCACGTTGACGAGCCCGAACGACAGCGACCCGCTCCACAGAGACCGCGGCATCAGCCCTTGCTCGCCTTCAGCGAGGCCTCGAGCGCCTTCATCAGGTCGTCGGAGTCGTCGGGCGCCTCGGGCTCGGGGATCGAGATCTCCTCGCCCTTCTCCTTCTGCTTGACGACCGCCAGCACGCGCTCGCGGTAGGTGTCCTCGTAGCGGTCGGGCTCGAACCTCGCCGCGAGCGTCTCGACGAGCATCCCGGCCATGTCGATCTCGCGCTTGCCGGGCTTCTTCGAGGGCTCGTCGACGTCGAGCTTGCCGGCGTCGACCAGCTCGTCGGCGAAGCGCATGACCTGCATGCGCAGCACACCGTCGACCGGCCGGACGGACACCAGCTGCTCGCGCTGGCGCAGCGACACGCGCCCGATGCCGACCCGCTCGGCCTTCTCGAGCGCCTTGACCAGCAGCGCGTAGGCCTCCTCGGCGCCGCTCTGCGGCGCGAGCAGGTAGGGCTTGCCGTAGAAGACCGGGTCGATCTGCTCGGCGGGGACGAAGTCCTGCAGCTCGACCGCCTTGCGCGCCGGCTGGTCCGCCGCCTTGATCTCGTCGTTGGAGAGCACGACGTACTCGCCGTCGAAGACCTCGTAGCCCTTGACGACGCGCTCGCGCGGGACCTCCTTGCCCTTCTCGTCGATCAGCCGGTGGCCGACCTCGCTGCCGTCCTTGACGTGCAGCTCGCGGAAGCGGATCGACTTGTCCTCGATCGCCCCGAACACCTTGATGGGGACGTTGACCGCGCCGAACGCGACCGCGCCGTTCCAGATCGACCGGGGTGGCATGCCCCGCAAGGTACCCGGAACCGCCGGGTTACGAGGCCTGCAACTCGCCGCTCGCGAGCAGGCGCTGCACGGCGAAGACGAAGCGGCCGAGGCGCTCGCGGTCGGCCGCCCCGATGTCCGTGAAGGAGATCGCCGTCATCTCGACCGAGCCGCGGACGATCCGCCCGTGGCAGGCGATCCGAGGCTTGTCGTCCGGGACGTCGATCTCCAGCCCGACCATGGAGTCGGGCTCGCCGAAGCCCCCGCCGGCGAGCGAGAGCCCGACGGCGGACACGTCCAGCGTGTGGGCCTGAACGCGCTCGCCCGAGGCCGTCAGCACCATGACGTCGAGCGGGATCCGCAGCCGCGACGCGGTCCGCTGCTGCGGCACCTGCACCCCGTCGCGGACGGTGAAGCGCAGGTCGTCGGCCTCGATGCCCCAGCTCGCGCGCCCTTTCAGCGCCACGAGCATCCCCTTGTGGGGGAAGATCAGGCTGGCGGCGCCCTCGAGCTCCTGGCGGCTGACGCGGGGCGCCGTGAACGGCTTGAGCGCGGCCTCGCCCGCGTTGACCGCGACCACGCGGCACCGGAGCTGGGTCGCTCCGACCAGCAGCGTCACGTCCTGCTGCTCGCGCAGGCGCCTCATGCGGCCCTCATCGGCGCGTTCTGGCCGGATGTTGAAGATCGGCGCTAGAGGCCTGGCCAGTGCCGGGCGGCGAATCCGGCCGTCGAGCGCATTTCGTTGGTGAACCGGGATCCGGTCTTTCCCTTGTTCGCGGCGCTCGTGTCGAATCTGACGCCGGCGACGACGAGGAAGACGTGGCCAGGGTGCGAGTAGATCGTCAGCCACTTGCCCTTGCCCGGGCGGCCCCACCTCATCAGCGGGCCGGAGGCGAGGGGGCCGGAGAGAAGCCCGGCGGCCGCCAGCGCGTAGGAGACCGAGCCCGAGCAGTCGTAGCCGGTGTCCTGCCAGCGGCCGTGGCCGCCGCCCCACTTGTACGGCGTGCGGGCGATCGTGTTGCCGGCCTCGATGATCGCGCGGATCTCCGGCGGCGCCTCGAGCGGCGGCAGCGCGACGCCGTTGTCGAGGACCTCGGCCTTGATCACGGCGTCGTCGTCGGAGGGCTCGGGGAGCGGGGGCGGCTCGGGGGGCGGGGGTGGCGGCTCGGGAGCGTTGTTCGTGGCCGGCGGCTCGATCTCGGGCTGCGCGGTCTCGGGGGTGTCGACGCGCTCCTGGCGGGCCGGCTTCGGCTCGGGCGGCGGCTTGGGCGGGTCCTGGCGCGGCGCCCAGCGCCAGTTCTCGATCTCGGCGCGCGGCGGGGGTGTCTTCGCGTCGTCGCTGCCCGTCGCGTACGCGAGCGCCGCGGCGCCGAGGGCGGCGATCGCGAGCACGGCGAGCAGCGGCCACTTGAGACGTCGCACGGCGGTCAGGATGGCACGTCCTCTACCGTGCTCCGCCGCTCATGGACGCGTTCCAGGCCATCGTGCTCGGCATCGTGCAGGGCCTCACCGAGTTCCTGCCGATCTCCTCCTCCGGCCACCTCCGGATCGTCCCCGCGTTCGCCGGCTGGGAGGACCCGGGGGCCGCGTTCACGGCCGTCATCCAGCTCGGGACGATGGCCGCGGTGCTCCTGTACTTCCGCCGCGACCTGTGGAACATCGCGCGCGGCTGGGTCGCCGGTCTGCGCGACCCGTCCGTGCGAGGGACGCTCGACTCGCGGATGGGCTGGTACCTGATCGCCGGGACCGTGCCGATCGTGATCTTCGGGGTCGCGTTCAGCGGGCCGATCGAGGACGAGGCCCGCAATTTGACTTTGATCGGCTCCACGCTGATCGTGCTCGGGCTCGTGCTGCTGTTGGCCGAGCGGGTCGCGCGGCGCGACCGCGAGATCGAGGGGGTCACGTGGCGGGACTCGCTCGTCATCGGCTTCGCGCAGGCGCTGGCTCTGGTGCCCGGAGTCTCGCGGTCGGGGGCGACCATCACCGCCGGGCTGTTCCTCGGGTTCGACCGGGCGGCTGCGGCGCGGTTCTCCTTCCTGCTCTCGGTCCCGGCCGTCGTGCTGTCCGGCCTGTACGAGCTGCGCGACATCGGCGGCGAGGGCGCGGTCGGCTTCGTCCCGACCGCGCTGGCGACGCTGTTCGCGTTCGCCTCCGGCTACGCCTCGATCGCGTTCCTCCTGCGGTTCCTGGTGACGCACACGACCGCGGTCTTCGTCGTCTATCGCGTGGTGCTGGGCGTCGTCGTGCTCGCCCTCGTCGGCGCGGATGTGATCGACTGACGCCGTGATCGTCGAGTGCGCGGTCTACGAGGACGGACGGCGCAAGGCGGGGAACCTGCCGCTCGAGCACGCTTGCGAGGCGGGGCAGGAGGAGGGCGCGTTCGTCTGGGTCGGGCTGTTCGAGCCGACGGCCGACGAGTTCTCCGCGCTGGAGGCGGAGTTCAGCCTGCATCCGCTCGCGGTCGAGGACTCGCTGCGCGCGCACCAGCGGCCGAAGATCGAGCGCTACGGCGACATGACCTTCCTGGTGCTCAAGACGGCGAAGTACGTCGACGAGACCGAGGAGGTCCTGTTCGGGCAGGTCATGGTCTTCATCGGGGAGTCGTACGTGATCACCGTGCGGCACGGCGAGGTCAGCGACCTGTCGGAGGTGCGGCGGCGGGTCGAGGAGGACCGGGAGCACCTGCGCCGCGGGCCCGCGGGCGCGCTGCACGCGATCCTGGACGCGGTCGTCGACCAGTACGAGCCGGTCGCGGCCGGGCTCCAGACCGACGTCGACCAGGCCGAGGAGCAGCTGTTCGGCGGCGGCGGGGGTCGGGCGACCGTGCGGATCTACACGCTCGGGCGGGAGGTGCTCGAGTTCTCGCGCGCGGTCGGGCCGCTGATCCCCGCGGTGGACCAGATCGTGCGCGGGTCGCTGCCGGGGATCGACGAGGACATGAAGTCCTACTTCCGCGATGTGCTGGACCACCTGATCCGCGTCAACAGCCACGTCGACTCGATGCACGAGCTGCTGTCGAACATGCTCCAGGCGAACCTGACGCAGGTGAGCGTCCGGCAGAACGAGGACATGCGGAAGATCTCGGCGTGGGTCGCGATCCTCGCCGTCCCGACGATGATCGCGGGGCTCTACGGGATGAACTTCGAGCACATGCCGGAGCTTCGGTGGGAGCTCGGGTATCCGGCGGTGCTCGTCGTGATCGCTCTCGCCTGCGGGTTCCTGTACGCGCGGTTCAAGCGGTCGGGGTGGCTGTGATCTTCGACCCTCGGCTCTTGGAGGGGCGCACGGCGATCGTGACGGGAGGGGGAACGGGTCTCGGAAAGGCCTCGGCCCGCGAGCTCGTCGCGTGCGGGGCGCGGGTCGTCATCGCCGGGAGGCGCGAGGAAGTCCTGCGTTCCGCCGCCGACGAGCTGCGCTGCGATTGGGTCGCGGCCGACATCCGCGACCCGGCCGGCGCTCTGTCGATCGTCGAGGCCGCGGGAGAGCGCGTCGACGTTCTCGTCAACAACGCCGGCGGTCAGTACTTCGTGCCGGCGGAGTCGATCGCGTTCAAGGGGTGGAACGCGGTCTGGCGGCTGAACGTCGAGGGGACGATGACGATGACCCGCGCGGCGCAGCCTCGATTTGCTGATGACGCCGTCGTCATGAACGTCACCTTCTCGCCGCACCACGGGCTGCCGGGGATGACCCACTCGGGAGCGGCGCGAGCAGCGGTCGAGGCGTTGACGGTCGAGCTCGCCTTTGAGTTGGATCCGGTGACCGTGGTCGCCATCGCCGCCGGTCACTTCCGCACCGAGGCGATCAAGAAGTACCCGGCGGGGATTGCCGATGCCGCCGCCCGCACCGTCCCGCTCCAGCGCCTCGGCGAGGAGGAGGAGCACGCATGGCTCGTCGCGATGCTCGCGTCGCCCCTGGGCCGCTGCTTCAGCGGCACGGTCGTCACGCTCGACGGCGCGCGCGACAACTGGTACGGCCCGTGGCCGCCGCCGCAGCTCGTCGACGAGTCGGGCGAGGTGCCGACCGAGGAGCGCCAGGCGCGCTGACCCCTTCCTTCGTCCCGCCCATGCTGGCGAGCCTCACCGACCGACGCACGTTGGGGGAGGGGTGGGTGTTGGAGCGCAAGCTCGACGGCGTCCGGTGCGTCGCGGTGGCGGCCGGGGGCGACGTCCGGCTGTGGACCCGGAATGCCCTGGACCGCACCGCGCGCTGGCCCGCCGTCGCCGACGCTCTGCGCTCGCTCGACCGCGACGTGGTCTTGGACGGCGAGGTCGTCGGGATGGCGGGGGACGAGCCGCTCGGGTTCCAGTCGATCCAGCAGGGCCGCGACGGCGTCGCGCTGTTTGCGTTCGACGTCCTCGAGCTCGACGGCGAGGACCTCCGCGACCGCCCGTGGCGAGAGCGCCGAGCGATCCTCGAGTCCGTCCTCGCCGACCCTCCGCGCGGCCTCCGCGTCACGACGCTCCTCACCGGCGACACGGCCGCTCGTTATCGCGAAGCCTGCGCCGCCGGCTGGGAGGGCCTCATCGCGAAGGTCGAGGAGTCGAGGTACGTCAGCGGCCGGTCCCGCGACTGGCTGAAGCTGAAGTGCCACGCCGAGCAGGAGGTCGTCGTCGGTGGCTGGACCGACCCCCGCGGCTCGCGCACCGGCCTCGGCGCGCTGCTCGTCGGCGTGTACGACGAGGCCGGCGAGCCGGGCTCGCGCCCCCTCCGCTACGCCGGCAAGGTCGGCACCGGCTTCAATCGCGAGACCCTCGACTCGCTCGTCGCGCGCCTCGCGCCGCTCGAGCGCCCGACCAGCCCCTTCGCCGAGCCGATCAAGCCCCGGGTCGCCGCAGCCCACTGGGTCGAACCGCGCCTCGTCGCCCAGGTCGGCTTCCAGGAGTGGACCGGCGCAGGCCGCCTCCGCCAACCGCGATTCCTCGGGTTGCGCGAGGACAAGGCCCCGGAAGAGGTCGTGCGCGAGCGCCCGTCGGCGATACCATGAGCGCGCCGGCGGGCGAAGTGTTGTGGCTGCACCCCAGCCTTCCAAGCTGGTAGGGCGGGTTCGATTCCCGTCGCCCGCTCTGAAGTGCGATAGCAGGACCACGGGGAGTGGCGCAGTCTGGTAGCGCACCCGGCTGGGGGCCGGGCGGTCGCAGGTTCAAATCCTGTCTCCCCGACTCGCGGGAAGTCCCGACTGGATCGGGACTTTCTCGTCTTCGGGCCCTGAAGCGGCGGCTCGACGGGGTCCATTTGGGGTCCAATTTCGTCCGGAACCCGTTACCGGATCTCGGACACGGCCGCTGCGCACTTCTTCCGCACATAAGGCGCACAGGTTCTGCGCGGCGCGCGGGTACGGTGCGCCACGTGTACCGCCTCGCGGCAGCGTTCGTCCTGGCCACCGTCGCAGCTGGGTGCGGGAGCGGCACTGACCCGGTGGTCGGGCCGGCGTCACAGGTGGCGCCGATCGAACGGCCGCGCGCCCTCGCGCGGATCGGCGACACGGCGAGCTTCGCACTGGCGGGAGAGGCAGCGCTCCTCACACGGGTCCGGGGACGAGTCCTGGAGGCTCGCGCGCTCCCGCTGCGCGGGTCGGGCAGCGGATCAGTCGTTTTCAGGTTCGAGGCGCCCGAAGGTGCTCAGCCCCACCCGCGTCTTGATGCTTCGTCCGAGCGGGCAGGGCTCGTCGTGACGACTGAGGACGACGGCAGCACGCTCCGCGCCGCGCAGCCGTTCGCCGGGCCAGCCACTGGCCCTTGGGAAGCTTTGACGCCGCTGCGCGAACTCCGGCCGGATGAGTTCTTTCCGTCGTGGCATCAGGTCGACGGTGCGACGCTCTTCACGACGGAGATCCGCGGGGACCTTCAGAAGATCCGTTTCGTCGTTCGCGAGCCAGATGCCGAGCCGCGCGAAGTCGAGCTTCCGCCGGAGGTGATCACGGCGGTGTTCGCTGGGGACGTGGTCGCCTACGCGGTCCAGGTGAGGGGCCAGCCCAGCGACGACGAGCCGCGGCGACTGGTGGTCCGCAACTGGAGAACGGGCGAGGAGCGCTCGACCGCTCTCATCCGGCAAGGAATCGAGGACCTCGACCTACGTCCTGATGGGCGCGTCGTGCTGAACGAGGACGGTGGCGGCCTGCTCGAGGTTCGAGGCGGCGGCACTCCGCGGCGATTGACGAGGACGGGGGTCACGCCTGCCTACGTCGGCGATCGGATCGTCTTCGTCCGGCGGGCCAAGCGCGAGGGCGGCGAGCGGCTGGCCGTCGTCGAGCGCGACGGCCGCGTCCGCCGGTTCGGCGTTCCAACGGCGCGCATCGCCGGGTTCGCGGTGGATGGCTCGCGCGTCCTTTGGCGTGCGAACGGCTGCCTGCTCGTGGCGGACGTCTCGGCGAGAGCAGCGGCGGCCCCGGGCCCTGGGCCTTGCCCGCGCAGCGAGATCTTCCTCGATGATTCTGGCCCGTCGCCGGTGCTCGATCGCAGCCGCCGCGTTCCGCTGATACTGCGATGCATCGCGGCCGCTCCCGCCGGCTGCCGCGGCACCGTGCGCCTGCGGCTCGCGGACGGTCCGTCGGGCGATGCCTCTTTGCCCCTTCGATTCCGGATCCCCGCCGGTCGTAGCCGCCGCCTCGCGCCACGCCTGACTCGCCGGGCGTACCGAGCCGCGATCCGAGAGGCGCGCACCGGGATCGGCGGCGCCGCCTTGGTGGTTCACGCGGTCGCGATCGATCCCGCCAGTCGGCGGAGCGAGCTGAGCGACGGGTACTCGATCGAAGTTCCGCGTCGACTGAGTTGATCTGCCCGGATCAGGCGCGGCTTCAAGTGGCGACGACCGGCGACGGGCGCCTGGGTCCGGCGACGTCGGGCCTTCTCCTCCGCGCTGTCGTCGGCTCCGCTCATTTCGCCGACCAACGCCGCACCTTGTCCCGAGCCACCGAGCTAGCACTGCCGGGCCGTCTCAACTTTGCGCTCCGTGTGCTTTGCCTCTATGCCAGCGTCGACACAACCCCGCAGGCAGCACAGACTGGCATTTTGCCCGGGGGCGAAATGCGGCTCGCGCGACTTGGGGAGCGTGTTGTCGATCGGTCGCGTGTTGGCTGGGGATCAGCGGGAGCGGTACTACCTCGAGCAGGTTGGCCGGGGCCGGGCGGATTACTACGCCGGCGAGGGGGACGAGGGCGGCGTCTGGCTCGGGACCGGCGCCGGCAGTCTCGGCGCGCGTGGGTCGGTCGACGAGGCCGGGCTGACGGCGCTACTTCGCGGGCGAGACCCGGTCGGCGGCGGCGAGCTGCGACGCGTCGTGCGTGAGGGTGGGGTATCGGCGTTCGATCTGACGTTCAAGCCGCCCAAGAGCGTGAGCCTGCTGTGGGCGCTCGGCGATGAGGGCGTCTCAGCGGAGGCGCGCACGTCACATGACTTCGCGGTCCGGCAGGCCGTCAGGTACCTGGCGTGTCAGGGTCGGCGCGGCAAGGACGGCGTGCGCCAGGTGCCGCCGAGGGGTTCGTCGCGGCCGGCTTGGGCATCGGACGTCGCGGGCGGGCGATCCGCTGCTGCACACGCACGTCGTGATCGGGAACCTTGCGCGCGGTGAGGACGGCAAGTGGGGCGCGCTGGACAGCCGGTTGCTGTACCGGCACGCCAAGACCGCCGGATTCATCTACCAGGCCGCTCTGCGGGCGGAGCTGACCGAGCGGCTCGGGGTCGAGTGGGGTCCGGTTCGCCGAGGTTGCGCGGACTTGGCCGACGTTCCGCGCGGCCTGATCGAGCACTTCTCGCAGCGCCGCGAGGAGGTCGTCGACCACATGTGCGAGCACGGCGTCCACTCGGCGCGAGCGGCCGAGGTCGCGGTGCTCGAGACGCGCCGGAGCAAAGAGGCGCCGGTGCCGATCGAGCGGTTGCGCGAGCAGTGGCGGTCGCGCGCCGCCGAGCATGGGCTGGGCCGCGAGGCCATCGACGCCCTGGTCGGACGCGAACTGAAACGCCGCATGCCGGTCTCGACGATCCGGCCGCGGAACCGGTGGTGCTTCGCGCCACCGTTGAGGGAGACTGCGGATGTCCGGGTGACGAACGTCCCGCCCCGTCGCCGCGAGGTGAGTTCGACGCCGGCGGACGGAGCGTCGTCGGTGAGCGCGTTGACGAGCCCGGAGCCCGAGCGACTCGCCGGATCCAACGTGAGCCGGAATCGCAAACGTACCTTGAGATACAGCGGGGTTGCTCGCTGACTCACTCGAAAGGCGATCACCGGCCCGGTGCGGCGGCGCTCGGTGAGGACGATCGGCGCGGTGTGGCCCAGCTCCGCGACGGAGTAGTGGCCGGCGGCGTCGATGACGACGGGACTCACGGGACAAGGAGGATCGAGGCTCGACCGTCATTCTTCCAGTAGTGGTCGCTCGGTTCCCAGCGTCCCTCCTCGTAGTTCCGCAGCGGCAGGTGATCGTGCTTCACAGACCACGAGAACTCTTGAGGAGCGATCTCGACGAGCTTGAACTCCACGTTCTCGGAGAAACCGAAGTATCGGCGCCCAGGGCAGCCATCGCCATGGTCGTAGTGGGCTGACGCGACGACGAAGTAGCCGTAGTCGCGGCTGTAGAAGCGGCCGGTGTCGTTGTGGTAGTTCGCGTATGCGCGGAAATGCTCGTTTCGGCCGGACGAATTGCAATCAGTCTTCTTGCCCTTGTCCGAGTCGTAGCGCCGGTAGCCGCCGTCTCGCGACTTCCAGGGGAGGTACATGAAGTTTCCTTCGCGGCTGTAACGCGCCGCGGAATCCTCGTAGCGATCATGGACTTTGGAGATACTGGCATTGTCGTAGTTGAGGAACGCATCGGACTCCCCCCGTGACGGCGGCTGCTGCTTGGCCAGCTGGATGTATCGCGGCGACTTGTCCGCCCGAGCAGCCGTGGCACTTGGTGCAGCGATCGCCAAAGCCCCCTATCTCCGGGAGCGACGGGCGGGGGCAGACCTAGCCTTTCCGCGCGATCAACGTCATGTGGTCCGTGTACGCCGCGAGCTCTGGGACGGGCGGGTTCAGAGCCTCGGCGACCGACGTGAAGCCCGAGCGGTTCAGCAGGTTCAGAAGCGAGGGCCGGGTGAGCCAGAAGCTGGCGGGGTTGTCGAGGGAGGCCCCTGGCTGACTCGTGTCCTCCCGGTAGTAGTCGCCGAAGTAGGTTGCCCCGCGGTGCTCGGCGGAGTGCTTCGGCGCGAGGCTGATCTGCGTCTCGAAGATCGCGAGGTGCCTCGTCGTGTGGGCGACGTACTCGACCAGCCGGAAGACGTCAGGCAGCGGCAGGTGGTAGAGCAGGCCGAGGCAGAGGACCACGTCGAACGCCGCATGCTCGGCCCGCAGATCGCGGACGTCGCTGTGGATCACCATGACGGAGGCATCGTGCTCTTGGACGAGGGCGCGGATCCGCGCGACGTGCTCCGCGCGACCGTCGACGGCGACGACGTCGGCGCCGTCCTCCGCGAGCCGCACGGCGAACGCGCCGTCGCCGGCCCCGGGGTCCAGCACGCGGAGCGGTCGCGCAACGTCCGGTCCGAAGTCCCGGGCCAGCTGGGCCACGCGGTCGACGCGCTGACGGCCGACGGCCGCAGAGAAGATGCGCGTCAGGCCGAGGCCGTTGCGCCGCGCCAACCGCTCCGCGAGCGCGTGTCTGACGCCCTGACTCGGATGTGCGCGCTGGGGAAGGTGCTCGGGCCAGCGCGGCGCGCCGGTCTCTCCCTCGACTGACACCCCAGGCAGCAAATCACAGGACTGTGAAGCGCACGGCGGACCAGAAACGCAGCGCACGACGCAGTCCTCGTCGCACTGGCGGGCTGACGGGGTAAGAACTCGACGGCACAGCGATCTGGAGGGATGACATGAGCGAGTCACCTGCCCGCCTGTACGCAGGCCTGGTGGGCGCCGTTCTCGTCGGCGCCGGCATCGTCGGCTTCTTCTACTCGTCTGCGTTCGGGTCGCCGGGCGAGACGGACGCCGTCTTCGGGATCCTCGACGTCAACGGGTGGCACAACGTCGTGCACCTAGCGACGGGAGCGCTCGGGCTCCTGGCCTACCGCGCGGGTGCGTCCGCCTCGCGCACGTACGCCCTCGGCCTGGGCGCCGTCTACGTCGTCGTCGCCATCTGGGGCTTCGTCATCGGCGACGGCGAGTCGATCCTCGGGTTCATCCCGATCAACACCGAGGACAACGTGCTCCACGTGGCGATCGGACTCACGGGGGTGCTCGCGGGGCTCGTGTCGCCGACGGCCCCGCTGCGGGAGACCGCTACCGCCTGACCGTGCGGCGGGCCGTCGCGGTGCCGACGTTGCCCGCCGCGTCGCGCGCCTCGACCGCGAGCGTGAGCCGAAGGCGTCGCGCGCGTCGCAACCCACGCAGCGCGCTTCGCCTGACGCGGACCGTGACGGACGCCCGACCGTTCGCCGTTGCGACGCGGCCGGACGCCGTGCCGACGGTGAGGACCCGGCCGCGGACGCGCGCGGTCAGCCGCAGCTGCAGCGTCGCGGGCTCGTCCGCGGTCACGACGGCGCGGAAGCGCCGGCGTCTCACCGCTCGCCGCAGCGACGCCCGCCGGAGCGCGACGCGGACCGCCGGCGCGCGCGTGTCGCCGCTCGGAGGAGGAGGCGGCGGCGGCGAGCTCGGCGGAGGCGGCCCGCCGCCCGGCGGAGGCAACGGCGCGCCCTTGTCGGTCACCATGAGCGTGGCCTGCATGAACGGGTGGATCGTGCAGATGAAGTCGTAGCTGCCGGTCTTCAGCTGCCGCGCGCCCTCCACGGGCGCGTCCTGGCCCTTGGAGATCGTCGCGGACGCGAACAGCGGCTTTCCGTCGGGGCCGGTGTCGCTCGCCGTGACGTTGTGGTCGCCCGGCGACAGCTCGTCGCGGTTGCTGAACGTCAGCGGCTCGCCCTGGTCGATCGTGTAGCTCATCGCGTCGAAGCGCCACACGGTCTGCGCCTCGATGACCTTGTCGGCGCTCGCCGGCGCCGGCCCTCCGACCACCGCGACGAGGGCGGCACCCGCCGCTGCCTTCACCGTTCTCGCCAGCATCTTGCGCATCTCCCCCGGCCCGAACTGCAGAGCGTGGAGGTCTTACGCCGGGACGCCTCCGGTCGTTCAGGGTGAGGCCGGGCGGGCGACGACGCTCGACGAGGCGCAGGTCGCGAGCGCCCACGGCAGGGCGCCGGCCGGGACGCCGGCGAGCTGCGGATGGTCGAGGTCGATCTCGATCGTGCCGGTGGCGTCGAGGCCGAGCGACGCCGCGCCGTTGCGTGCGAGCTCTCCCCAGAGGTCGCCGCCGCGGGCGAGCAGGGCGGTGCGCGACAGCGACTCGCGCCGCGCGTTCGTCTCGAGCTCGCGCACCTCCTCGAAAGGGTCGATCCGGACGTTCGAGTCGGATCCGATCGCGAGTCGCACGCCGGCCTCGGCGAGCCGGAGGGCGGGAGCGTGGCCGTCGCCCAGGTTGCCCTCGGTCGTCGGGCACAGCACGACGATGGTCTGCGTGTCGGCGAGCAGATCGACGTCCCGGTTCGAGACGTGCGTCGCGTGGACGACGCTCGTCCTCGGGCCGAGGAAGCCCGTGCGGTGCAGCAGCTCGATGGGCGAGCAGCCGTGCGCGGCCCGGCACTCCTCGACCTCGCGCGGCTGCTCGGCGGCGTGGACGTGCCTGACGACGCCGCGGTCGTCGGCGTACGCGGCCAGCTCGGTCAGCCACCCCGGAGGGACCGCCCGCACCGAGTGGGCGGCGACGCCGGCCGCGCCGAGCGCCTCGACGCGCGCGAGGAACGTCTCGAGCGACGCGTCGCGGAACCGCGGGTGGCCGCCGTCGTGGTAGGCCGCCGGAAGGAGCACGAGCGGCAGGCCCGCGCCGGCGGCCGCCGCGACGACGGCCTCCGTCATCCCCTCGGGGTGGTGGAGGTAGTGGAACTCGCCCACGGCGCCGTAGCCCGCCGCGCGCATCTCCGCGAACGCGTCCGCGCACGCCGCGCGCAGCGACTCCGGATCGAGGGAGCCGGCGAGGTCGTACATGACGTCGCGCCACGTCCAGAAGGAGTCGCGCTCCGCGGTGGGCTTCTCGCCGACGCCGCGCAGCGCGCGCTGGAACGCGTGCGAGTGCGCGTTCGGCATCGCAGGAACGGTCGCTCGCCTCATGCGACCGCCTCGAGCGCGCGCGCGAGCAGGTCGACCCCGGCGGCGGCGTCGACGAGGTCGATCTCCTCCTCGGGCGCGTGCGAGACACCGGTCCGGTTGCGGACGAGCACCATCGCCGCCGGCCGGCGCTCGGCGACCATCCCCGCGTCGTGGCCGGCGTAGCAGACCAGCTCGGGGGCGCCGCCGGACGCCTTTCGCAGCCGCTCCCGCAACGCGGCGTCGAACTCCACGCCGTCGCTGCGCGACTCGACGCGCAGCTCGACCTGCACGTCCGTGAGCGCCGCGGCGTGCTCACGCAGCGCCTCCAGCCACGCGTCGACCCGCTCCGGGTCAGGGGCGCGCGCGTCGAGCCACACGCTCACGTCCGCGGGGATGGTGCTGAGCGCGTTCGGCGCCGCGACGATGCGCGTCGCCGTGCTGACGAGCCCGTCGACGGCGAGCTCGGTCGCCGCCACGACGAGCCGTGCCGCCGCCGCGAGCGCGTCGCTTCGCTCCTCCATCGAGGTGGTGCCGGCGTGGTCGGCTCGGCCTCGGACGCCGACGCGGACGCGCGTCCGCGCCGCGAGCCGGGACACGATGCCGCACGGCACCTCCTGCCGCGCGACCGCCCGCGACTGGTCGATGTGGAGCTCGAGGAAGCCGCGCAAGCGCCCGAGCCACCCCGGCGCGTCGCCCACGGCCGCCGGGTCGACGCCGAAGCCGCGCAGCGCGGCCTCGAGCGTCACGCCGTCCGCGTCCGTGCGCGCGAGGAGGGGCGGAACGTCGAGCCGCCCCGAGAGCGCGCGGCTGCCGAACGTCGGCGTGTTGAAGCGCGCGCCCTCCTCGTCCGCGAACGCGAGCACGGCGACCGGCAGCGACGTGCGTCGCGCGACCTCGAGGCCGGCGACGACGCCCAGCGCCCCGTCGTAGCGCCCGCCCTCGCGGACGCTGTCGAGGTGCGAGCCGATGCCCCACCACGGCGGCGCGGCGCGGGGGCACGCCCACAGGTTCCCCGCCGGGTCCCGCTCCACCGACAGGCCCAGCGAACCGGCCTGCGCCCGGAACCACTCCTCGGCGCGAGCCAGCTCGGGCGTCCACGCCAGGCGCGTCACGCCGCGGCCGTCGCCGCCGATCGCCGCGAGCGCCTCCAGCCGCGCTCCGATCTCCTCCGCGGCGATCACGCCCCGCCGATCCTCCACGCCTGGTCGGGCCGCGCCCAGACGAGCTGCCCGCCGATCCACACCGCGGCGACGGGGTTGTGGCCGAAGCGGTACGGCACGTGCTCCACCGGCGCGTCGAGCAGCACGACGTCCGCCCGCTTGCCGACCTCGATCGAGCCGCGGTCCCCCTCGATCCGCAGCACCCACGCGGCGTTGAGCGTCACCGCCGCGAGCGCCTCGAGCGGCGTCCAGTCGTAGCGCCGCACCGCGAGCCCCACCACCAGCGGCAATGACACGATCGGCGACGTGCCCGGGTTGCAGTCGGTGCCGAGCACGCAGATCGCGCCGGCGTCGGCGAGGTCCCGGCCGGGCGCCAGGCGCTCGCGCCCGAGGAACTCCGCCCCCGGGAGCAGGACCGCCGCGCACTCGGCCGCCGCGAGCACGGCGACGTCGTCGTCCAGGCACTCGGCCAGATGGTCGACCGAGCGGGCGCCCGCCGCCACGGCGACCGGCACGCTGCCGTGCCGCGCGAACTGCTCGACGTGCGCGCGCAGGTCGCGGCCGTTCGCGTGCGCCAGCGCGCCCATCCGCTCGAGGTGCTCGTTGCCGAACGCGATCGACTCCACGTAGATGTCGAGCGCCGAGGCGCGCGTCCGCGGCACCAGCTCCTCGACCTCGTCCATCCACGTGTCGGGGTCGTAGCCGTCCGGCACCGCGTGCGCGAGCAGGGCGGTCGACGTCGTCGCCTGCTCGACCTCCTGACCCAGACGCTCCGCGAGCCGCAGCGACCGCAGCTCGCCGCCGGCCGACAGCCCGTAGCCGCTCTTGCACTCGAACGCGGTCGTGCCGTGCGCCAGCATCTCGCCCGCCAGCGCGCGCGCCTGCCCGACCACCGCGTCGTCGTCCGCCGCCGCCAGCGCCCGCGCGCTCGCCGCGATCCCGCCGCCGCCGCGCGCGATCTCCTCGTACGGCCGTCCGGCGACCTTCATCGCGTACTCGTTCGCCCGCCAGCCGGCGAACGGCAGGTGGGTGTGGCAGTCGACGAGCCCCGGCACCACCGCGCAGCCCGTCGCGTCGACCTGCACGCGCGCGGTCGGATCCGGCTCGAGCGCGGCGATCGACGCCCCCTCCACGGCGATGCCGCCGGGCTCGAGCGCGAGCTCCGCCGGCCGGCGCAGGTACGGGAGGCCCGGCTCCGGGGGCAGGAGCACCTGCGCGGCGGAGTGGATCGACAGCGCGGTCATCCCGCGCGCATGGGGATGCGCACGCCTCCGCGGTCGGCGGCCGCCAGCGCCTCCGGGTAGCCGGCGTCCGCGTGGCGCAGGACGCCGGTCTGCGGGTCGGCGACGAGCACACGTCGCACCCGCTCGCCCGCCTCGGGCGTGCCGTCGGCGACGACCACCTGGCCCGCGTGGATCGACTTGCCCATGCCGACGCCGCCGCCGTGGTGGATCGACACCCACGACGCGCCGCACGCGGTGTTGACGAGCGCGTTGAGCAGCGGCCAGTCGGCGACCGCGTCGGAGCCGTCCGCCATCGCCTCGGTCTCGCGCTGCGGCGAGGCGACCGATCCGGCGTCGAGGTGGTCGCGCCCGATGACGATCGGCGCGCGCACGTCCCCGCGGGCGACGAGGTCGTTGAACCGCTCGCCGGCGAGGTGCCGCTCGCCGTGGCCGAGCCAGCAGATGCGCGCCGGCAGGCCCTGGAACGCGATCCGCCCACGCGCGAGCGCGATCCACCGCGCGATCTTCTCCTGGTCACCGAACAGGTCGAGGATCGCGTCGTCGGTGGCGTGGATGTCCGCCGGGTCGCCCGACAGCGCGACCCAGCGAAACGGGCCCTTGCCCTCGCAGAAGAGCGGGCGGACGTACGCCGGGACGAAGCCGGGGTAGGCGAAGGCGTCGTCGTCCCCGTGCTCGGCCGCCAGCCCGCGCAGAGCGTTGCCGTAGTCGAACGCCTCTGCTCCCGCCGCCTGCAGCTGCCGGATGGCCGCGACGTGCGCGAGGACGCTGTCGCCGACGCGGCGGAGGTAGTCCTCCGGGTCGCGGCGGCGCAGCGCGTCGGCCTGCTCGACGGTCAGGCCCGCCGGGACGTAGCCGTTGAGCGGGTCGTGGGCGCTCGTCTGGTCGGTCACCACGTCCACCGCGACGCCGCGCCGCGCCAGCTCCGGGAGCACCTCGGCCGCGTTCCCGAGCAGGCCGATCGACAGCGGCCGGCGCTCCGCGCGCGCGGCGTCGAGCCTGCGCAGCGCGTCGTCGAGGTCGGCGGCGCGCTCGTCGAGGTAGCGCGTCTCGATGCGCCGCTCGATGCGCCTCAGGTCGACCTCGACGCAGAGCGCGCAGCCCTCGTTCATCGTGATCGCCAGCGGCTGCGCCGCGCCCATCCCGCCGAGCCCGGCGGTGACGGTGAGGGTCCCCGCGAGCGTCCCGCCGAAGCGCTTCGCGGCGACGGCGGCGAACGTCTCGTACGTCCCCTGGACGATGCCCTGCGAGCCGATGTAGATCCACGAGCCCGCGGTCATCTGCCCGTACATCATCAGCCCGGCGGCGTCGAGCTCGCGGAAGTGCTCCCACGTCGCCCACTCGGGCACGAGGTTCGAGTTCGCGATGAGGACGCGCGGCGCGCCGGCGTGCGTCTCGACGACGCCGACCGGCTTGCCGGACTGCACGAGCAGCGTCTCCGTGTCGCCCAGCCGCATCAGCTCCCGCCGGATCGCCTCGAGGGAGGGCCGGTCGCGCGCCGCCTTGCCGATGCCGCCGTAGACGACCAGGTTCTCCGGGTCCTCGGCGACGTCCGGGTGCAGGTTGTTCTCGAGCATCCGCAGCGCGGCCTCCTGGACCCATCCGCGGCAGCGCAGGCCGGTCATGCGAGCACCTCCTCGGTCCGGATCGCGGTGGCGAGGGCGGCGATCTCCTGCGCGAGCGAGCGATCCTCCTCCACGCGGGGAACGTACGCGCGGACGCGGGCCACCGCCTCCTCGAGGGCCGGCGTGGACTGGAGCGGGCGGTGGAACTCGAGCCCCTGGCACGCGCAGACGAGCTCCGTCGCGACGACGTGCGCGCAGTGCTCGACGACGGCCCGCGCCTTCAGCGCCGCCCATGCGCCCATCGCGTTGAAGTCCTCCTGGCCGGCGCACGTCGGGATCGAGGACGCGCCCGCCGGATGGGCGAGCGTCTGGCACTCGTTGACGAGCGCGGCCGCCGCGTACTGCACGATCATCAGGCCGCTCGACAGCCCCGGGTGCGGCGTCAGGAACGGCGGCAGCCCGGCGTACGACGGTGAGAGCAGCGCGTAGGTCCGCCGCTCCGAGAACGACGCCAGCTCGGTCAGCGCGAGGGCGAGGTGGTCGAGCGGGAGCGACAGCGGCTGGCCGTGGAAGTTGCCCCCGGAGAGGATCTCGCCGTCGTCGGGGAAGACGAGCGGGTTGTCCGTGACGGCGCCGAGCTCGCGCTCGATCGCGCCCGCCACGTAGTCGAGGGCGTCGGCGACCGCGCCGAGGACCGCGGGGGCGCAGCGCAGCGTGTACGGGTCCTGCACCCGGCCGCAGTCGGCGTGGCTCGCCACGACAGGGCTGCCGTCCAGCAGCTCGCGCAGGCGCGCCGCGACCCGCCGCTGGCCCGGATGCGGGCGGACGTCCTGGAGCCGCGCGTCGAACGGCACCGTCGAGCCCTTGAACGCCTCGAGGCTCAGCGCCACGGCGACCGTCGCCGCGCCGAGCAGCCGCTGCGCGTCGCGGACCGCCAGCGCGCCCGCCGCCGACATCAGGTGGGTGCCGTTCACGATCGCGAGCCCCTCCTTCGGCCCGAGCGCGATCGGTCGCAGCCCGGCGCGCGCGAGCGCGGCCGCCCCCGGCAGCTGTGTGCCGTCGACCGTCGCCGCTCCCTCGCCGACGAGCACCAGGCCGACGTGCGCGAGCGGCGCGAGATCGCCGGACGACCCCACGGATCCGCGGCTCGGGACGACCGGCGTGACGTTGCGCTCGAGCAGCGCCAGCAGCAGCTCGACCACCTCGGCGCGCACGCCGGAGCGACCGCGCGACAGCGACGCCGCGAGTGCGAGGAGCATCCCGCGGACCACCTCGTCCGGGAGCGGCGCGCCGCTGCCGACGGCGTGCGAGCGCAGCAGGTTGAGCTGCAGCTGCGCGGCCTCGTCGGGAGGGATGCGCACGTCGCTGAGCTGGCCGAAGCCGGTGGTGACCCCGTAGACCGTCCTCCCGTCCGCGATCGCCGCGTCGACGACCGCACGCGCCTCCGCGATCTGCTCGCGCTCGCGCTCGCCCAGGCCGGCCGCGGCCCCGCCACGCGCCACCTGCTCGAGGATGGCGAGGTCGAGGTTCACCGCCCGGAGCCTAGCCCCCGGCCAACCGCTCGCGCCGGGCGCCGTAGGCGGGCGCGGCTTCCCGCCGGGTCGGCTGCGGGGCGGTCTTGGGTCGCAGCTGTCCGACGATCCGGCGGACGCGGCGGACGATCTCGCGCCGGTCGGCGCCCAGCGCCTCGGCGACGCCCTGATGAGACGTCCCGGCGAGGCGCATCGACGCCACCGGGACGTCCTCGGGATCGAGCCGTGAGATCGCCGCCTCGCGGAGCTCCGGCGGGATGGCCGGCACCACGACCTCACCGGCGGCCGCGCGGCGAACCGCGTCGACGAGCTGGCGAGCGGGGGAGCGCTTGTCGACGACGGCGTCCGCCCCCGCCACCCGCGCGGCGATCGCCAGTGCCGGCCCCGCGTAGGCGGAGTACACGACGACCGCCGGCGGAAGCACCCGCTCCTTGAGCCGATGGCACAGCGTGAGGCCGTCGCCGCGCGCCAGGTCGTAGTCGAGGACGACGACGTCCGCGCGCACGGCATCGAGCCCGCGGAACAGGCCCTGCGGCTCGTCGACGACGACGACCGGGTGCATCCCCGCGCGGTCGAACAGCCGCTCCAGCCCGGTGAGGACCGCGGGGTGGTCGTCGAGGATCGCGACGCGCAGCATGGCCTCGATGATCTCCGCGCCGATGGGCGCCGACGATGGGGTGGTGGCCCCATTCGGGCGGCGTGCCGTCTAGGGCTGGACGAGCCCGCGCCGGATCGCGTAGCGCGTCAGCTCGACGCGGTCGCTCATGCCGAGCTTCTCGAGGATGTTCGCGCGGTGGCGCTCGACGGTCTTCTTGCTGATGACGAGCATCTCCGCGATCTCGTCGTTCGTGTGGGCCTCGGCGATGAGCTTCACGATCTCGAGCTCCCGAGGGGTCAGCGGATCGACGCGCGCGGGTTCGCCGCGCCGCGCGCGCTCGAGGTGCTCGCGGATCAGCGCGCGCACGGCGCCGGGATAGAGGAACGGCTCGCCGCGCATCGCGGCGCGGCAGGCATCGACGAGGTCTCGGTCGACGGCCGTCTTGAGCACGTAGCCCGACGCGCCGGCGGCCAAGGCCTCGAACAGGTACTCCTCGTTCTCGTGCATCGACAGCATGAGCACGCGGACGTCCGGCTTGCGCTGCGTAATCTCCCGCGCGGCCTGGAGCCCGGTCTTGCGCGGCATCGAGACGTCGAGGATCGCGAGCTCGACGTCGTCCGCCAGCACCCGTCGGACCGCTTCCTCACCGTCGCTCACCTCGGCGACCACTTCGAAGTCCGGCTGCTGGTCGAGCACGAGGACGAGGCCGCGGAGCACGATCGGGTGGTCGTCCGCCAGCAGGACGCGACTCTTGAGGGGGACGGGCATCACGCGTCCACCGGGACGCGGAGGACGACCTCGGTGCCGCCGCCCCGCGCCGGCCCGATCGACAGCTGGGCGCCGATGAGCATGGCGCGCTCGCGCATGCCGCGGATCCCGGTCGACGAGGACTCCGCGTGCGGCGGCAGGCCCTGCCCGTCGTCGCGGACGCGGAGGGTCACCTCTCCGTTCGCGCGCGCGAGCGCCACCTCCGCGGAGCCGGCGCGCGCGTGCCGCGCCACGTTCGTCAGCGCCTCCTGCGCCACCCGGTAGATCACGAGCTCCTGCTCCTGGCTCAGCGGCGGGATGCGGTCGAGGCGGCGCTCGACCGGCACGTTCGCGTGCTCGCTGAACGACGAGGTCAGCGCGGAGAGCGCGCTCTGCAGCCCGAGGTCCTCCAGCGCCTCCGGCCGCAGCCGCACGGCGATCCTGCGCACGTCCTCGGCGCCGATCCGCGTCGTCTCGCGCAGCTCGTCGAGCTCGTCGCGCAGGTCGCCGGGGATCTTCGCGCCGAGGCTCTCGATCTGGAGCATCATTGCCGTCAACGTCTGGCCGACCTCGTCGTGGAGCTCACGCGCGACGCGCTGCCGCTCGCCCTCCTGCACGAGCAGCGCCTGGCGCGCGCTCTCGCGGCGCTCGGTCTCGAGCCGGTCGAGCATCTCGTTGAACGTGGCCGCGAGCGCGCGGACGTCCGGGCCGCCCTCGACCTCCGCCCGCCGGCCGGGCCGCATCGGATCGATCTCGCGCATCGCCTGGGCCAGCCGGTGCAGCGGCCGGAACGCCGGCCGCAGCAGCACGAGGTCGATCACGAGGAGCGCGACCATCCCCACGACGAGGATGACCAGCTCGGTGACCGCGATCGGGACCGAGACCGTCACGGGCGCGAGCGCCAGCACCGCGATCCCGGCAGCGAAGACCAGCGCGTTAGTCAGGAAGACCCGCCACAGGAGGGGCAGCGATTGGAGGCGCTCGCGCATGCCCACAGGTTCGCAGCCGCGGGCGCGGCGGCTCTGCAGTCCGGACCCCATTGAGCGTCCCGCTCCGGGCGGTGACATTGAGCCGCATGCCCGCCGTGACCGACCGCGATCCCGTGAACGAGCTGTACGACCGCGGCTGCGACCTGGTCGAAGCAGCGGCCGCGATCCGCCGCGCCGCCGGCACCGACGACGTCGCGCGCGCCGCGCCGGCGGTGCTGGGGTGCATCGAGACCGCGCTGGAGGAGCTGGCGGCGGCGGCGGGCGCGCTCGGGAGCGTGACCCACCGGGCGCTGTGCGAGGAGGCGACGCCGCGCGGTCGCGACTCCGCCGACCGGCGCGCCTTCCTGCACAGCGGGTTCTCGCGCCTCGAGAGCGCCCTGCGCGAAGCGCGCGAGGTCGCGGCCGGCGCGCGAGCCCGCGCCGCGTTCGCGCTCGCCCACGCCGGCATCAGGCGCCGCGCGACGTCCCCGCCCGCAGTCGAGTGAAGGAGAGGCCCGTGTCCACCCCAGTCAGTGATGTCGGCGCGATGACGCGCGAGGGCTTCGAGCGTCTCCACGCCGAGCTCGAGGAGCTCGTCACCGTGCGGCGGCCGGCGATCGCCGATTGGCTTCGCGACGCTCGCGAGGACGGCGGCGAACCCGGTGAGAACGCGGGCGTCGCCGAGGCGCTCGAGGAGCGTGCGCTGCTCGAGCAGCGCATCGCCGAGCTGCGGCGCGCCCTCGCCGAGGCGCGGATCGTCGCGCCGGCGGTCGACGGCTCGATCGGCGTCGGCGCGTACGTCCGACTGCGGCCCCCGACGGGCGGCACGCTCGAGTACCAGCTCGTCGGCGCGGCGGAGGCCGAACCGTCGCGGCGCCGGATCTCCGTCGAGTCGCCCGTCGGGCAGGCCCTGCTGGGGCGCGCGGCAGGCGAGACCGTCGAAGTCGACGCCCCCAGCGGCCGGCGCGAGTTCGAGATCGTCGCCGTCGACTACGCCGGCACCGCCTCTCGACGTGATGCGCGGTGACACCCAAGCGGGCACCGGAGGATCGGCCCGCTTCGTCACCCGGGACGCGTATGTCAAGGACGCCGCGCGCGACGTTGCTCGGCAGCGTCTCGCAGGAAGTCGTCCGCTGCGCGCGGGCCCCGGTCGTCGTCGTCCCGATTCAGAGGGGCGTGAGCGAGTGGGGTCGCGAGCGGCGCCGGGATGCGGTCGCCGCCTCATGGATGCCGCCGGCGGCCTCGCCGACGCTCGAGGCATGCACATCCTCTGCGGCGTCGACGAGTCCGGCGCGGGACGTCAGGCTGCGTTCGCGGCGGCGCGTCTCGCGCAGCGCGCGGGCGGCCGGCTCACGCTGCTGCGGACGACGCAGGAGAGCGTCGCGTCGCCGCCGGCGCGGACGGCCGCGTCCGCGATGCGGCTGAACGTCGAAGCCGACCTCACGCCGAGCGACGCGGCACGGCGCGAGCTCGCGCTCCTGGCGGAGGAGATCCGCGGCGTCGCCGGCGTCCGGGCGGACGTCCGTGTGGAGCGCGGGCGTCCGGCCGACCGGTTGCTCGCGGCCGCGGCGGAGACGAACGCGGAGATGGTCGTCATCGGTGAGAGGACGGCGAAGTGGGACCGGCTGACGGAGTCGGCAAGCGTGCCGATCCTGGTCGTGCCCTCCGGCGCGACGCCGATCGTCGACGGAGACGTGGCGCTCGCGGTCGCGGCCGGGCGGCCGTCGACGGGCGCCCCGGCCGCGGCGGCTCGGCTCGCGGTGCAGCTCGGCGCGGGCATCACGGTCGTGCACGTCCTCGCGAGCCCGCGCGCCGTGATCGAGCGGGTCCTCCCGATGCAGCGCGCCGCGCGGGACGCGATCGACGCGGCGGCGCCCACCGGCGAGATCGACGTCCGCCACGTGACCGCATACGAGAGGCCGGCCGCCGACCTCGTCCGGACGCTCAGGCAGCTCGACGCCGCCGTCACCGTCGTGGACGCGCCGCGGCGACACGGCTGGCGGAGGCTGCTCCGGCCGGGCCTGAGCGACAAGGTCGTCCGCGCGCGGCCGAGCCCCGTGATGATCGTTCCCGCGGGAGCGGCGATGGGGTCCGCGGCCGCTGACGATGGGGTCGCCGCCGGATGGTTGCCGCGCGCCTCGTGAGACACGCTGAGGTCATGAACGACCACAGCCGAACACCACTCGACGCATCCACGCCGACGCTCCTCATGGTGTGTCTCTCCGCCGTCCTCGTCGCCGTCGCCGGCGTCGTCGCGATCGGCCAGACGTCCGCGACCGCCGCGCTGTTCGCGGGGGTCGTCGTCGTGCTGGCCGGCACGGCGGCCGTGACGTTCGCGATCGGCCGTCAACTCGACGACGCCGACGGGGAGCAGCACGAGTCCAGACGCGAGCGCGTCACCCAGTGATGCTCATCGTCGCCGGCGACCCGGGCGTGAGCCTCAGACGGGGTCGGGTAGCGCCGTCCATGGCCCCGGCTCGCACGTTCCTCGTCCTGGGCGCGGCGGTGACCTGACGGCGCGGCTGCTGCTGCCGGGGCTCGCGACGTTGCTCGCGCAGGGCGGCCGGCCAGGTGCTCGGCCGGTGTGACGCTGGCTCGACCGGCGGGCGACGGCCGCGACGCGGATCGCCCGGAGACGGGTAGAGCGACTGCGTGGCGACCAAGGGCATCGTCATCGCGATCGACACGAAGGAGCGCACCGCCGACGCGATCGCGCTCGGCCGGGTCCTCGCCGGCGCGACGGGCGTGCCCGCGCGGATCGTCACGGTCTTCCCGTACGACCCGCTGAAGGGCGTCGACGAGCCCGAGCTCGTGCCGCTTCGCGAGGAGGCCGAGCGGACGCTCGCCGAGCTTGCCCGCGCGACGGGGTTGCCGGACGCGGCCGCGGAGGTGATCCCGGGGAACTTCGCGGCGCGCGAACTGCAACGCGTCAGCGAGCGCGAGGACACCGGGCTCCTGGTCGTCGGGTCGACCACCCGCGGCGCGATCGGCCGGCTCCTGATCGGCGGGGTCGGCGAACGGCTGCTCGCGGGCGCCGCGTCGCCCGTGGCGATCGCCCCGCGCGGCTACGCCGAGTCGGCGCCGAGCGGCCTGAGCCGGATCGGCGTCGGCGTCGACGGCTCCGACGAGGCCCAGCGCGCGCTCGACGCCGCGGTCGCGCTCGCGCGCGCGGCCGGCGCCGAGCTGCGCATCATCACCGCGTTTCAGCCGATCGCCTTCGGGGCGGTGACGCCCGCGGCGCTTCCGAGCAGCTCCGCGAACGAGACGATGCGGAGCGGGCTGCGCGCCGTCCACGACGCCGCCGTGGCGGCCGCCCGCGACGCCGTCGAGGCGGAGGGACGCTTCCTCGACGGCCCCGCCGAGGCCGTCCTGCGCGACGAGAGCGGCGACCTCGACCTGCTCGTCGCGGGCTCCCGCGGCTACGGGCCGATCGGCGCCGTCCTGCTCGGCAGCGCGACGGCGCCGCTGGTGCGCGAGGCGGCGTCGCCGCTGCTTCTCACGCCGCGCGGCACGCGGCTCGAGCTCGGCTGATCGCCCATGGACCCGACGTTCCTGGCATGGGGGGCGCTGATCGCCGGGATCGTCGTACTGCTCCTGGTCGACCTCTTCGTGCTGCACCGCGGCACGGGCGAGGTCTCGATCCGCAACGCGACGTGGTCGACGATCGGGTTCGTCGCCATCAGCCTCGGTTTCGGCGTCGCGCTCGGCGTGATGGAGGGCGCGCGCCAGGCCGAGGAGTTCTTCGCCGGCTACATCCTGGAGTGGTCGCTCTCGCTCGACAACGTCTTCGTCTGGGCGCTCATCTTCAGCGCGTTCGCGGTGCCGGCCGCCTACCAGCACCGCGTGCTCTTCTACGGGATCTTCGGCGCGCTCATCCTGCGCGGCTCGTTCGTGGCGGCGGGGTCCGAGCTGCTCAGGCGCTTCGAGTGGGTCGTCTACGTGTTCGGCGCGCTGCTGCTGTGGAGCGGCGTGCGGATGCTGCGAGGCGGGCACGCGATCGACCCGGAGAACAGCCGCGTCGTGAAGCTGCTGCGCCGGCGCGTGCCGACGACCAGGCACATCGTCGGCGCCCACCTCTTCGTGCGCGCGGGCGACATCCCTGAGCAGGATCGCCCCGCGCGCCCGGCGCTGCTGCGACGCTGGTACGCGACGCCGATGCTCGCCGTCCTCGTCGTCGTCGAGGCGAGCGACGTGATCTTCGCCGTCGACTCGATCCCCGCGATCTTCGGCGTCACGCGTGAGCCGTTCATCGTCTTCGCGGCGACCGCGCTGGCGCTCGTCGGCCTGCGCTCGCTGTACTTCGTGCTCGCGGGCGCCCGGGACAAGTTCCTCTACCTCGACACCGGCCTCGCCGCGGTCCTCGTCTTCATCGGCGCCAAGTTCATGCTCAGCGAGGTCGTCCACATCGGTCCGGCGGTCTCGCTGGCGGTGATCGTCGTCGTGATCGGGACCGCGATCGGCGCGTCGGTCCGGCGCGCGGCGCGGAATCGCGTGCAATCCTTGTAGCGCTCTTCGGGGGGAGAGCCGCCGCGCCTCGGGGGGAGGCGGCGAACGACCGACAGGGGGGAACCACCATGCGACGCGGTTTGTTCGTCCTCGCGCTGCTGACGTGCCTGGCACTGCCGGCGGCGGCGTCGGCGGACGGTGACTACACGGCCTGCTCGACGGCGGAGGGCAACCGGCTGGCCGGGCCGCATCCGTTCCTGGACGGGGCGCTGCTCGACGAGGACGGGCCGGGCTACACGCCGTTCTCCGCCGACGCGTACATGAACGACGACGAGACGTGGCTCTGCGTCCGCGTCGGAGACGTCGGGCAGCGGGTCGTCGTCCCGGCGGCGAGCCCCGTCGCGCCTCCGACGGGGCCGGTGTGGGACCTGATCACGGATCCGCCGGTGTGGGCGGAGAACGGCGGCTGCCGGGCCGAGGGGACCCCGATCGCGACCGCGACCGACACGTTCCCGGACTTCAACATCCGGTACACGATCGGTCTCTACCAGAACGGCGACTACGCCGAGCTCTGCTTCGGGCTCCAGGCGCCGTCGATCAACTGGGAGGACGGGGGCGACCGCATCCACATCGACCCGTAGCCGTCGCTAGCGCTTCGCGTACTCGCTGAGCTCCCCGAAGTCGATCAGCACGCACGGCTCGTCGCCGATCACCTCGGCGTCGTGCCCGGGCGGGATCGCGACGACCTCGCCGGGGCCCAGCTCGCCCTCGCTGCCGTCGTCCATGACCACCTTCATGCGGCCGGAGACGCAGTAGCCGAGGTGCGAGACCTGGCACGAGTCGGTGCCGGCGATCGGCTTGACGTTCTCCGACCATCGCCAGCCGGGCTCGAACGTGCCGCGCCCGACGGGGCGGCCGCCGACGTTCACGATCTCCGCCTTCCCCTTGCCTTCGAAGGGCCGGACCTCGTCCGGGGAATCGAAACCCTTGACCTCCACCCCTGCCATCGGAGACCTCCTCGATCGCTGTCGCGTGCAGTCTCCTCCGGCGGAGCGGTTGTTACAAACCGGCGCCCCGCAGGACTGAAGGCGCATGGACTACTCCGACCTCCGCGCCCTGTACATCAACTGCACCCTCAAGCGCTCGCCTGAGGTCTCCAACACGCAGGGTCTCGCCGACAGGTCGATCGCCGTCATGCGCGAGCAGGGCGTCGAGGTCGAGACGATCCGCGCCGTCGACCGCCGCATCGCGACGGGCGTCTGGCCGGACATGCGCGAGCACGGCTGGGAGCACGACGACTGGCCCGAGATCCACGAGCAGGTGATGGCGGCCGACATCCTCGTGCTGCTGACGCCGATCTGGCTGGGGGAGAAGTCGTCGATCTGCACCCAGGTGATCGAGCGGCTCTACGGCAACTCGCACCTGCTCAACGAGCGCGGCCAGTACGCCTACTACGGCCGCGTCGGCGGCTGCCTGGTGACCGGCAACGAGGACGGGATCAAGCACTGCGCGATGAACGTCCTCTACTCGCTCCAGCACCTCGGCTACACGATCCCGCCGCAGGCCGACGCGGGCTGGATCGGCGAGGCGGGGCCGGGGCCGAGCTACCTGGACCCGGGGTCGGGCGGGCCCGAGAACGACTTCACGGCGCGCAACACGCACTTCATGACGTGGAACCTGCTGCACCTCGCGCGGATGCTCAAGGACGCGGGCGGCGTGCCGGCGCACGGCAACGTCCGGGCCGAGTGGGACGCGGGTTGCGAGCCGTCGAACGTCAACCCCGAGCACCGCTGACGGCCGCGGGGCGCGCGATCGTTACGACTCGCGCAGCTCCCGGAACGCATTCAGGAGGACCTCGCGCGTCGCGGCGTCCGCGGGCGGCGTGGGCACCTCCCGCAGCGAGCCGGCGACGGCGCGGATGTCGGCGAGGTAGCCCTCGCAGCCGTCGCACTCGGCGAGGTGCGCCTCGAACCGCGCGCGCTCCGTCGCGGGCAGCCGGCCCTCGAGGTAGTCGGTGACGAGCTCGACGAACTCGCGGCAGACGAGCGGGTCGACGTGGTCGTGCCGGCGGCGCCGCCAGAAGCGCATCACGCGCTCACCTCCACTAGCGGGACGAGCGCGGCGCGGACGCGCGCGCGGGCGCGGTGCAGGATCACGCGCTGGTTGCCGTCCGTGATCCCGAGCACGTCGCAGACCTCCTCGGGCCGCGCGCCCACGATGTCGCGGAGAGTGATGACCGCGCGCATGTTCGCGGGCAGCTGCTCGACCGCGTCCAGGAGATGGGCGCGCAGCTCGCCGGTCAGCAGGTTGCTCTCCGGGTCGACGTCGAGGCGCGGCGGCGCGCTGCGCCAGCGGCCGTCGTCGCCGAAGGCGGCCGGGTCGACCGTGGGAGTGTCGGGCTCGATGGCGGAGAACGGCAGGTTGCGCGCCTCCCGCGCCGCCCGCGTGCGGGCGCGGTTCGCGAGGATCGTGAAGATCCACGTGCGCAGCGAGGAGCGGCCCTCGAAGCTGTCCAGCCCCCGGATCACGGCGAGCCACGTCTCCTGGACGACGTCGTCGGCGAGCGCCGGGGTCGGCACGAACGTCCGCGCCACGCGCCGCAGGACCGCGTCGTGCTGCGCCACGAGCGCGTCGAACGCCGCCTCGTCACCCGCGCGAAGGCGCGCCAGAAGGGCATCGTCGCCGCCCACCGCCACCGAACCTACCGGGCCGGCGGCTGAACGTCAGGCGCGCGACGCGCCCGCCACCTCGTCGAGCGGCACGCTCGGGTCCGCGAGCCGGCCGGCGTCGACGACCGCGTCGCTCTCGACGAGGCGCTTGATCGGCTCGATCGCGTCCCACACGTTGACGTGCATGCCGGCCGTGACGCGGCCGTCGGCGCCGAGCCAGAAGGCGAGGACCTCGCGGCTCTCCAGTGCGCCGCGGACGACCAGCCGGTCTGACCGGCCGTGCAGCCCCGCGTACTCGAGGCCGACGTCGTACTGGTCGGAGAAGAAGTACGGCAGGCGAGCGTACGGCTCGCCGCGGCCGAGCATCGACTTCGCCGCGGCGACGCCCTGGTTGAGCGCGTTGGCCCAGTGCTCCACGCGGACGTAGCGGCCGTAGCGGGGGTGGAACGCGTTCGCGACGTCGCCGGCGGCGAACACGTCGGGCGCGCTGGTGTGCAGGTGGTCGTCGACCACGATGCCGTCGTCGAGGTCGAGGTTCCCGGCCTGGCCGAGGAGCGTGTCGGGGGAGACGCCGACGCCCACGACGACGAGGTCGCACTCCACGACCCGCCCGCCGGCGAGCGCGACGTGCTCGACCTGCTCGCCGCCGCCGATGGCCTCGACGCGCGCCTCGGTCACGAGCTCGACGCCGTTCGCGCGGTGGACGTCGCCGAAGAGGCCGCCCAGCTCGCGCCCGAGGACGCCCTCCAACGGCGTCGCGCCCTGCTCGATCAGCGTGACGTCCGCGCCGCGCTGGCGCGCCGTCGCGGCCACCTCGCAGCCGATCCAGCCCGCCCCGATGATCGCGACCCGCGTGCCCTGCTCGAGGCGCGAGCGCAGCACGTCGGCGTCCGCGACGGTACGCAGCGTGTAGACGCCGCCGCGCCTGATGCCGTCGATCGGCGGGCGCCGCGGCACGGACCCGGTCGCGATGAGCAGCCGGTCGTACTCCAGGCTGCGCGAGTCGGCGAGGCTCAGGCGGTGCCCGCCGACGTCGAGGCCGGTCGCGCGCGCGCCGGTGAGCAGCTCGATGTCATGCTCGGCGTAGAACGCCGCGGGGTGGACCTGCGCGTCCTCGCGCGCCGCGTCGCCCTGGAGGTACTTCTTCGAGAGCGGCGGGCGCTCGTACGGCAGCTCCGGCTCCTCGCCGACGAGGACGACGCGGCCCTCGAAGCCCTCCTCGCGGAGCGTCTCCGCGGCCTTCGCGCCGGCGAGGCCGGCGCCCACGATCACGAACGTGTCAGACACGACTTCCTCCAGTCAGGGACAGGAATTCCTGGCGCGTGCGCGAGTCGTCGCGCACGAGCCCGTGAAGCGCGGACGTGACCGTGCGCGCGCCCGGCTTCTGGACGCCGCGCAGCGACATGCACATGTGCTCGGCCTCGATGACGACGCCGACGCCCTTGGGCTGGAGGTGGTCGTCGAGCCAGCGCGCGACCTGCGTGGTCAGCCGCTCCTGCACCTGCAGCGAGCGCGCGAACAGCTCGACCACCCGGGCCAGCTTCGACAGCCCGATGATCCGCTCGCCCGGCAGGTAGCCGACGTGCGCGACGCCGACGAACGGCAGCATGTGGTGCTCGCACAGCGAGTGGAACGGGATCCCGGTCGCGACGACCAGCTCGTCGTAGCCGCCGTCGTTGCGGAACGTCGTGGGCCGGAACGGCGCGGGCGTCATCAGCTCGGCGTACATGCGGGCCATGCGGCGCGGCGTGTCGCGGAGGCTCTCGTCGGCCAGGTCCACGCCGAGCGCGTCGAGCAGGTCGGCGGCGGCGCGCTGGGCGGCGTCGAGGTCGACGTCGGCACGCGCGCGGCCGACGGGCACGGGCAGATGCGTCAGTGCTTGGGTCACGGGCGCGTTGGCGCCGGCCGCGGCGGAGGTCTTACCTCGAGGGGGTAAGACCGAGCGGGCCCGCGACGCTGACACGGGCATGAGCACCTTCGCCGTACGACCCGTTCCGTTCCCGGCCGCCGACGTCCTGCGTCGCGATCCGGCCGCCCAGGCGTTCCTGCTGCTGCGGATCGCCTTCACCGTCGCGCCCATCCTCTTCGGGCTCGACAAGTTCGCCGAGGTCCTGACCGACGACTGGACCAGGTACCTCGCCAGCGAGTTCAACGACATCATCCCGGGCAGCGCCCAGGATGCGATGTACATGGTCGGCGGGGTCGAGATCCTCGCCGGGCTCGTCGTCCTCGCCTCGCCCCGCTTCGGCGGGCTGCTCGTCGCGGGCTGGCTCGCGGGCATCATCGTGAGCCTGCTGCTCGTCGGCGGCTACGGCGACATCGCGCTGCGCGACTTCGGGCTCCTGCTCGGCGCGCTCACGCTGTCGCGCCTCGCGACCGCGTACTCGGCGCGGCCCGATCGCCCCGACCTCCGGTAGCGGCGAGGCCGGCTCAGCGCGGCGCGGTGAGGCGCAGCCTCGCGCGCCGCGCGACGCCCTCCTGGCCCTCGACCGCGATCGTGCCGCGCATCAGCGCGCGGAGGCTGCCGAGGCGCAGAAGGAGCGTGCGGCCGCGGTCGCTCAGGCGGAACGCCAGCTTGCGCTCGGTCCCGGGAAGGATGGTCAGCGGCTTGGTCTTGCCGGTCAGGAAGATGCGGACGAGCTTCTTGGTCCGCGGGGAGCGGCGCACCAGCTTGAGCGTGACGCGGCCGGTGCACTGCGGGCCGTCCTTCGGGCAGACCGCCGCGTAGCCGCTGCGCGCGAAGACGACGCCGGTCCTCCCGACCACGACCTGCACGCGCCCGAGGCGCTTGAGCCGCCACGGGCGAGAGACCTTGCGCGCCGCGGGCTCGACCGGGGCCGGGGCCGGCGGCTCCGGCGGCTGCGGCGTCGCGCTCTGGCGGGTCGGGTCGAGCGGGAACGCGTCGCGGTCGTCGGGGGTGCCGTCGTTGTCGTCGTCGGGGTCGGCGTTGTTGCCGGTGCCGTCGCCGTCGGAGTCGACGGACTCCGTCGCGTCGTGCGGGAACGCGTCGTCGGCGTCGAGGACGAGGTCGTTGTCGTCGTCGGTGTCCTCCTCGTCCGGCACGCCGTCACCGTCCGCGTCGACGCGCGTGGTGGTGCCGGTCCCGCTCAGCCCGACCACGAGCGCGGGGGCGTTGGAGGACACCGTCAGCGCCGCGGACTTCAGGCCGGTGGACGACGGGTCGAAGCGGATCCGCACCGTGCACGTGTCCCCGACGTCGAGCGGCATCGCCCCGGCGCAGTCGTGCGGGTCGCCCGTCAGCCGCGTGAAGTGGACGCTGTCGCCCGCGAGCGCGATCCCGGTCAACGTGACCGGCTCGGTGCCGGTGTTGGCGATCGTGGCGCGCTGCGTCCCGGCGCCCTCGTCGATGTCGCGCGCGCCGAACGTCAGCGAGGGCGGGTCGCTCGAGACCTCGGTCTGGATGCCGCTGCCCGTCAGCGCGACCGAGAGCGGCGCGGCGTTCGAGGCGACGGTGATCGCCGCGGCCTTCGCGCCCGTGGAGCTGGGATCGAAGCGCAGGCGCAGCGTGCAGCTCTCGCCCGCGTCGAGCGGGTTCGTCGTCGCGCAGTCGCCGGGCGCGCCGGTCACGCGCGCGAAGTGCGCCGCGTCGCCCGCGAACGTGAAGCCGCTGAGCGTGATCGGCTCGGTCCCCGCGTTGGTGAACGTCGAGGACTGGATCGCGGTGGCGCCGGTGTCGATGTCGCGGATGCCGAACGCGAGCGACGCCGGGCTGCGCGTGAGCTCGGTGTGGGTGCCGAAGCCGGCGAGCGCGACGGTGAGCGCGGGGGCGTTGGACGCGACCGTGAGCGTCGCGGCCTTGGCGCCGCTCGTTGCCGGGTCGAACTGGAAGCGAACGGTGCAGGCCTGGGCCGGGAGCAGCTGGCCGCCGGCGGCGCAGTCGCCGGGCGCGCCCGTCAGGCGGGTGAAGTGCGCGCTGTCGCCGGTCAGCGTCAACCCGCTGAGCGTGACGGCCTGCGAGCCGGTGTTGGTGACCGTCGAGGACTGGACGGCCGAGGCGCCCGCGGCGACGTCGCGCGCGCCGAGGTCCAGCGACGACGGGTTGGCGCCGAGCTGGAGCTGGGTGCCGCTGCCGCTCAGCGCGACCGAGACGGGCGCGGCGTTCGAGGTCACCGTCAGCGTCGCGGCCTTCGGCCCGGTGGCCGCCGGGTCGAAGCGCACCCGCAGCGCACACGTCGCACCCGCGGTGAGCGTCGCGCCGGCGGCGCAGTCGCCGGCGGCGCCGGTCAGCCGGGCGAACGCGGCGTCGCCGCTGAGCGTCAGCGCGCTGAGCGTGACCGGCTCGCTGCCGCTGTTCGTCACGACCGAGCTCTGGACCGCGGCGGGCCCGTCGTCGATGTCGCGCGCGCCGAAGGCCAGCGCCGCCGGGGCGCGCGTGAGCAGCGTCTGGATCCCGCGGCCGGTCACGTCGATCGTCGTCGGCCCCGCGTTCGATGCGATCGTGAGCGTCGCCGCCTTCGCGCCCGTGGTCGTGGGGTCGAACCGCAGCCGCACGGTGCAGGACGCGCCGGCGACGAGCGTCGTGGTGGCGGAGCAGTCGCCCGCGACGCCGGTGAGCCGCGCGAACTGCGTCGAGTCGCCGGAGAACGTGAACGAGGTGAGGCTGACCGCTTCCGTGCCGGTGTTCGTGACCGTCGAGCTCTGGTCGGCGGGCGGGCCGTCGTCGACGTCGCGCGAGCCGAACGCCAATGCCGTGGGCGTCCGCGCGAGCGACGTCTGGATGCCGCTGCCCTGCACCGCGACCGTGATCGCGGGCGCGTTCGACGTGACCGTCAGCACCGCCGCCTTCGCGCCGGTCGTCGACGGGTCGAAGCGCAGCCGGACGGTGCAGCTCGTGCCCGCGGCGAGCGTCGCGCCGGCCGCGCAGTCGCCGGCCGCGCCCGTCAGCCGCGCGAAGTGCGCGCTGTCGCCGGTCAGCGCCAGGCCGGCCAGCGTCACCGGCTCGGTGCCCGTGTTCGCGATCGTCGAGCTCTGGACCGCGGTCGGCCCGTCGTCGATGTCCCGCGCGCCGAACGCGAGCGTGTTGGGCGTGGGGGTGATCTCGGTGCGCGGCACGCGGTAGATGGCGACGCGGTGGATGAGCCGGTCGGCGACGTAGATCTGCGTGCCGTTCATCGCGAGGCCCGTCGGCTCCATGAACTGGCCGGCGGCGTCGCCCTGCGCGGCGGCGCGGCAGCCCGTGACGGTCGTGCACACGTCGGGGTTGCCGCTCGTCAGCGGGTTGACGCCCTCCCCGAAGGCACGCGCGAACGTCCCGTCCGGCCCGAAGACGCTCAGCCGCGCGTTGAAGCGCTCGGAGACGTACAGCGCGCCGTCGCCCATCGCCACGCCGAACGGCATCGCGATCTGCCCGGCGGCGCCGCCGGAGCTGCCCGCGCGGCAGGTCGTCGCGGCCGTGCAGACGTCCGGGTTGCCCGACCCGCTCCCGTTGACGGCCTTGCCGAACGCCCGCGCGAACGTGCCGTCGGTCGCGTAGACGCTGATCCGGTTGTTGAAGTGGTCGGCCACGAAGACCTCGCCGCCGCTGACCGTCAGCCCGTACGGCCCGTTCAGCTGCGCGGCGCCGTCGCCGACGCTGCCGAACCTGCAGCTCGTCGTGCAGACGTCGGGGTTGCCGGCGCCGGTGTTGACGTCCTTGCCGAACGCGCGCAGGAACGCGCCCGCGGTGCTGAATACGCTGATCCGCCGGTTGCCCTGGTCGGAGACGTAGATCTCGCTGCCGCTCACCGCGACCGCCACCGGGTTGTCGAGCTGGCCGGGCGCGCCGCCGAGGCTGCCGGACCGGCACCCGCTCGCGGCGGTGCACACGTCCGGGCTGCCCGCGCCCGAGTTGACGCCCTTGCCGAACGCCCACGCGAACGTGCCGTCGGTCCCGAAGACGCTGATGCGGTGGTTGTTCTGGTCGGCGACGTAGACCTGGCTGCCGCTCACCGCGACGCCGGCGGGCATCCCGAGCTGGCCCGCCCCGACGCCGCTCGTGCCGGCGCGGCAGGTCGTGAGCGCGGTGCACACGTCGGGGCTGCCGGTGATGCCGGCGTTCACGTCGTCGCCGAACGCGCGGACGAACGCGCCGGCGGACGTGAACACGCTGATGCGGTTGTTGGTCTGGTCGGCGACGTACGTCTCGCCGCCGGTCACCGCGACGCCCAGGGGCAGATTGAGCTGGCCGGACGCGCCGCCCGCCGCGCCGGGCCCGCAGCCGGTGACCGTCGTGCAGACGAACGGCGACGCGCCCCACACGCTCTTGCCGAACGCGCGCGCGAAGACGCCCGCGGTGCTGTAGACGCCGACGCGGTAGTTGCCGCTGTCGGCGACGTAGACCTCGCCGCCCGCGACCGCCACGCCGGCCGGGCTGCTCAGCTGGGCCGACGCGCCTCCCGCCGCGGACGCCTGGCAGATCGTCGTGCAGATGTTCGGGTCGCCCGTGCCGGACGGGTTGACGTCCTTGCCCATGGCCCGCGCGAACGAGCCGTCGGTCAGGAAGACGCTGATGCGCTGGTTGCCGCCGCTGACGAAGACCTCCCCGCCGCCGACCGCGACGCCGAGCGGGCTGTTCAGCTGGCCCGCGCCCCCGCCGAGCGTGCCCGCCTGGCAGACCGCGGTGCAGATGTCCGGGTTGCCGCCGCCCGGGTTGACGTTCCTGCCGAACGCGCGCGCGAAGCTGCCGCCCGCCGCGAAGACGACGATGCGCTGGTTGTTCTGGTCGGCGACGTAGACCTCGCCGCCGCTGACCGCCAGGCCGAACGGGAAGCTGAGCTGGCCCGCGCCGCTGCCCGGGTCCCCGAACGCGCGCGCGTACGTGCCCGCGGTGCTGTAGACGCTGACGCGGTTGTTCGAGGCATCCGCGACGAAGACCTCGCTGCCGCTCACCCCGACGCCGAGCGGGAAGCTGAGCTGCCCCGGCCCGCTGCCCTGGCTGCCGGCGCGGCAGGTGGTCGAGGCGGTGCAGACGTCGGGGTTGCCGACGCCGCCGGCGTTGACGTCCTTGCCGAACGCGCGCACGAACGAGCCGCTCGTGGTGAAGACGCTGACGCGGTTGTTGGAGGCGTCGGCGACGTAGACCTCGCCGGCGCTCACCGCGACGGCGTACGGGCTGTTCAGCTGGCCGGCCGTCGCGCCCGGCGTGCCGGCCTTGCACATGCTCGACGTGGTGCAGACGTCGGGGTTGACGCCGCCGCTGAGGTTGACGTTGCGGCCGAACGCGCGCGTGAACGTCCCGTCCGTGTCGTAGACGCTGATGCGGTGGTTGTTCTGGTCGGCGACGAAGACCTCGCCGCCGCTGACCGCGACGCCCGCGGGGAAGCTGAACTGCCCGGCGCCGTTGCCGCTGCTGCCCGCGCGGCAGACGCTCGAGCACAGGTCGGCGGGGCCGGCGCCGAACGCGCGGTCGAAGATGGGATCGTCGGCCCGCGCCGCCGCTGGCGTGAGCAGCAGCGCGAACGCCAGCGCGAAGCATGCCGCTATGGATCGGCGCACGCCCCCTTGATCGGAGGAGCGGTACGAAGCTGTAGCGCGGGAGCGCGGCGCGGGAAGCGCACCAGGCGGCCGCCGTCCTCGTCCCACAGCTTCAGCCGCAGCGCGCCGATGCCGCTGCGGATCGTCACGACCGGCGTGTGCGAGAAGAGCGGCTGCTCCTCGTGCGCCCCGCGCAGGCGGTAGTTCGGGATCTTCGCGCTGAGGTGGTGCACGTGGTGGTAGTTCGCGTTCCCCACCACCCACGCGAGCGCGCGGGGCAGCTGGAGGTAGGAGCTGCCCTGCAGCGCGGCGAGCTCGAACTGCCAGTCGCCGGCGGGGCGGTAGTAGGTGCCCTCGTACTGGTGCTGGATGTAGAGCATCCACGCGGCGACGGCGCCGCCCGCGACGAGGGTCGTGCCCTGGATCAGCCAGTACGTGCCCGCGCCGGCCAGCGCGCTCCAGCCGACCGCCCAAGTCGCGAGCGCGAGGTTCGTCATCACGACGCTCGCGAGGATCCGCCGCGACATCCCGCGCTGCGGGAAGCGGCGCTCGAAGAGGAAGACGAGGGCCGGGCCGACGAACAGCATCAGCAGCGGGTTGCGGTACAGGCGGTAGCCGAGCCGCCGCAGGCGCGACGCGCTCTCGTACTCGGCGAGCGTCATCGTGAAGATCTCGCCGGGCCCGCGCTTGTCGAGGTTGCCGGTGTGCGCGTGGTGGAGGCTGTGCTGGCGCTGCCACCAGCGGTACGGCGTCCACAGCAGGAAGCCGAGCAGGTGGCCCCAGCGGCGGTTGGCCGTGCGCGACCGGAACAGCGAGTTGTGGGTGAGGTCGTGGAACAGCGAGTACATCCGCACGAGGAAGACGGTCGCGACGAGGCCGAGGGCGATCGCCCCCGCGGCGCCCGGCCGGACGAGCGCGGCGGTGAGCCAGACGGCGAGGTAGGGGAGGACGACGCTCGCGATCTGCGCCACGCTGCGGCGGCGGTCGATCGCGAGGTACGGGGCCAGGTCCTGCTTCCAGCCCGCGCGGTGGGGGACGCCGGAGGTGCTCACGCTGACGGTTTGCGCAACCGCCGCGCCTCCGGATCACCGGCAGCGGCGATGGCGGCGCGTGGCCGCCACCTTCCTCCCGTCCTTCAGCTTCACCGTGATCCGCACGCCGAAGCGCCCGCGGGGCAGCTTCGCGACGCGCAGCGGCCTGCGCAGCGCCGGCCCGCGGAACACGCGCGCCTTCCGCCGGCCGACCTTCACCGCGACCGACGCGATCCGCGAGCGGAAGCCGCGGCGGATCGTGAAGCGCAGGCGGCGGACGCACCGGCGCGTCGACGGCAGCGCGAGCAGGGTCGCGACCGTCAGGCGCGCCGTGGCGCCCGGCGCGCCGTCGGCGCCGCCGCCCGGCAGGCCGCCGCCCGGCGGCTCCGTGGTCCCGCCGCCCGGGCCGCCGGCGCCCGGCACGGTGCCAGGCACCGGGACGGGCACGATGACGCTCACCGAGTGCGCCGGCATCTCGTACGCGAACCGGCTGCGCGGCGACGCCTGCAGGTCGGGCCGTGCGACCGGCCGCGCCTCGGCGCTCGTCAGCGCGAAGACGCGCGCGCGCTCGGCCTCCGGCCCGCCCCGCAGCGCGATCCGCGCCGTCTGCTCGCAGCTCGGCGTACGTCACGTGGTCCGGGTGGATCTCCGGATGCGTGTCCGCCCACAGGTCCGGCTCGTTGTCGAGCGAGAACAGGATGCGCGCGCCCGCCGGCGCCGACTCCTTCAGCCAGCGCGCGAACTGGTCCTGATGGACGGTGCCGTCGGCGGGGTCGGGCGTGGTCGTCGCGGCGCCGCCGGTCGCGGCGTTCTGCTTCAGCCGGCCCGGCTGCCCGCGGATGTCGCCGCCGCCGTTCTTGTCGGCGGCGACCCAGTCGACGTTCGGGATCGTGACCATCGTCGCGGCGCCCGCCGCGGCCGCCGCCTACACGCTCGGCAGGACCGCGGCACCCGGCTCGCTCGACGCCGAGAGGTAGCCGTCGTTCTGGTTCCCCCCGAGCCGGACCAGCCCGGGCCGGGCGAACGACAGGAGCGAGGAGAACGCCGCGCCCTCGCGCGCGCTCGCGTTGACGCCGTAGACGAGCGGCGAGATCGGGTGCCGGTCGGCGCTCGTGTCGACGGTCGTCTCGACGTCGGCCCCGGCCGCTGCCGGCACGACCGCGCACGCCGCCGCTCCCGCCGCTGCGATCCGTCGCGCCCGCCTCATCCGGCAGCGGACGGTAGCGCCCTACCGCGTCCGGATCGTCCTCACGGAAGTCCGGATCGATCTGGCGGGCGCGGTGCCGGGTCGGAGACGCTCGCCACGTGCCTGCTCTCGAGCCGTTCCGCCGGATCCTCCCGGCGCTCGCCCTCCTCGCCGTGGCCGCGCCCCCCGCCGCCGCCACTCCAGACAGCTACCGGCTGTGGAACCACCCCTACCGCAAGCAGGAGCGCTGCGTCCGGCTCAAGAGCTCGACGGCCGATCCGCCGACGCGCTTCTTGAACTTCGCGACGACCGGCTACAACATCCCCAACCCGTCGTTCTTCGATCCCTCCACCGACGACCTGATCTGCCCGAGCGGGCAGAACTACGTCCGCATCGACGCGACCGAGCGCCTGCAGACCACGGCGCCCGACGGCTCGCGGCCCCACCTGTACTTCCACAAGGGCGGCTACGGCGAGAGGGTCCCGTACGGCCACATCTGGCTCGGCGACCTCGTCGACGCGGACACCGATCCGCCGGTGCTCTCCAAGAGCACCATCGACACGCGCGGCGCGGACCCGGTCAAGCCCGACGCGTCAGCCGACTCGACCGGCTACGGCGCCGGCCGCAGGTGCACGCGCGACTACAGCCCCCTCAAGCAATACGTGGTCACGAGCGCCACGGGGCCGCCGAACGAGGTGGGCGACACCTGGGTCTACAGCAAGGACACCGGCCGGGGCGCCAGCTACGCCAAGTACGCCAACGCCGGCATCCTCCAAGGGGACAAGGACGTCGACTACCAGTACCTCCAGTGGAGCTGGGTCGGAAAGCGGTACTGGAAGGACGGCAAGCTGCTCGTCGCGAACCGCCTCGGTGGCGGCGAGACGCAGGGCTACGGGGCGGTGCGGACGATCCTGAAGCCGGGGACGGTCGTCACGCGCTGCGACGTGTACGGGATCACGAGCCGCGCCTGGCAGGCGGACACGGACAGCGTCGTAGGGCGCGTGACCGCCGTGTACGTGCGCGTGAAGGTCGGCGACAACACCGTCTACGGCTGGCTCGAGCACTCCTGGCAGCGGCGCTACCCGGGCGCCGACATCCACGAGGACTCGAGCTACGGGCCGCGCCAGTGCGTGCTCGCCCCGGCGAACGACCCGACGGCGTGCGAGACGTCGTCCTCCGCGGTCCTCTCGCCGGCCACGAACGACGTCGGCTGCTGCCTGTACCCCGACCAGACGATGTTCCCGGACGACTACATCGTCTCCGACGACGGGCGCTTCCGGCTGGTGATGCAGCTCGACGGCAACCTCGTCGAGTACGGGCCGAACGGCGCCGTCTGGGCGAGCGGGACGTACAGCCCGGGCGCCCGCGCGGTCATGCAGCTCGACGGGAACCTCGTCATCTACGCGTCCGGCGGCGGCGCGATCTGGTCGACGCACACGTTCGCGGGCGACTCCACGCTCGTCGTGCAGAACGACGGCAACCTCGTCATCTACGGGCCGAACGGGCCCGTGTGGAGCCGTTGGTAGCGCGCCACTGACTCGGCGACACGCCGTGGGCACGGCGGAAGCGGCGGGCGAAGTAGCTGCCGTCGCCGTAGCCCACGGCGTAGCCGATCACGTCGACCTTCTCGTCGGTCTCGACGAGGAGCCGTCGCGCCTCGTCCATCCGGCGGTCGTCGATCAGCTCCATCACGGTCTTGCCGGTGAGCTCGCGGAGGGTCCGCGTCAGATGCCGGGGTGAGCGCGAGAGGTCGGCGGCGATCCCGGCCAGCGACAGCGGCTCGCGGAACCGCGCCTCGATGAGGTCGAGCACGTCGGTCACGACGGGATCCGGCGGGGCGGGGCCCGTCTCGCAGCCGGCGCGCGCGACGCGGCTGAGCAGGACGAGCAGGAGGCTGAGCTGGGCGCGCGCCGCGATCGTGAAGCCGATCGGCCGGTCGTGCAGCTCGCGCGCGAGGTCGTCGACGAGACGCCTGAGCCGCGGCCGCTCGCGCGGCGGGACGACGAGGCGCAGCGCGGGAGCGCCCTGCGGCCGGGTCAGCGGGCCCCAGCGAGTGTCGCCTGCCAGCGGCAGCGAGGGGAACGGCCCGGGGCTCACGGCGTCGCGCATGAAGCGGACAGCCACGCCGGCGCGCTCCGCGCCGCCGCCGAAGTCGTGGACCGCGCCCGGCGGGAGCGCGACGACCTCGCCCGCCTGCGGCGGCTCGCGGACGCCGGCGACCTGGTGCCAGCCGGCGGCGTCGCGGTCGAAGTAGACGATCGCGAAGAACTCGTGCGTGTGCGCCCCCCGCGTGCCGCCGGGGCGGCACTCGCCGAGCGGTCCGACCCGCAGGCGGATGGCCGTTCCGTCGCCGAGCGTCGGGCTCGCCTCGACCACTCTGCGGTTGTTCCCGCGCGCGGACGGCGGCAGGCGTGCGATGGCGCACACCCGCGAGCGGGTCAGATGGCGGGCAGCCCGTCGCTCACCCGGTCGGGGAACTGCGCCGGGCGCTTCTCGAGGAACGCGGTCACGCCCTCGCGCGCGTCGGCGGACTGGCCGCGGGCGAACATCGCGCGGGAGTCGGCGCGGTGGGCGGCCATCGGGTGGTCCGCGCCGAGCATCGTCCACAGCAGCCGGCGGGCGAGCGCGACCGAGACCGGCGCGGCGTTGTCGGCGATCTCGCGGGCGAGCGCGTGCGCGGCGGGCAGCAGCTCGTCGGGCGCGTGGACGCTGCGGACGAGCCCGCCCGCGTGCGCCTCCTCCGCCGTGAAGACACGGCCCGTCTCGACCCACTCGAGCGCCTGGCCGATCCCGACGATCCGCGGCAGGAACCAGCTCGAGCACGCCTCCGGCACGATGCCGCGCCGCGCGAACACGAAGCCGATCTTCGCGCCGGTGACCGCGAGGCGGACGTCCATCGGCAGCGTCATCGTGATCCCCACGCCGACCGCCGGCCCGTTGATCGCCGCGATCACGGGCTTGAGCGACTCGAAGATCCGCAGCGTCACCTGGCCGCCGCCGTCGCGCGGCGTCCCATCCTCGAGGGTCTCGCGCTCGCGGTCGCGCCAGTCGAACGTCGCACCGCCGCCGCCGAGGTCGGCGCCCGCGCAGAACGCCCGTCCTGCACCGGTGACGATCACGGCGCGCACGTCGTCGTCGGCGTCCGACGCGTCGAACGCCGCGATCAGCTCGGCCCGCATCGTCTCGGTGAACGCGTTCATCCGGTCGGGCCGGTTGAGCGTGAGGGTCAGGACGCCGTCGGCGACCTCGTACTGCAGCGTCTCGAAGTCCATGGCCGGAGTCATCGCACATCGCGCGCGCAAGTTCCCGCGCGGCGACCCGTTGCAGCCCACATGACCGCTCGCCTCCTGCTCGTCGCCGCCACCGCGGCCGTCCTCGCGCTGCCGTCGACGGCCGGCGCCCAAGAGCCGATCTACGACTGCACCGACGCGCCGTTCCGCCTCGTCCCGATCACGTGCTTCGCGACCGGGACGGTGGAGGACGTCCTGGACAAGATCCCGCCGCCCTAGCGGCGCAGGTGATCTCCCTTCCAGTCGTACGGCTTCGTCGCCGACGACGACGCCTTGTCCGTGCCGCGCACCGCGGAGGTCGTCTGCGAGAACGTCAGCACCGCGTGCGCGACCGCGTCGGACATGATGTCGAGCACCTTGTTGTTGATGTTCGACGGGTAGCTGTCGCACGCGAGGTGGTAGCACGGGTCGTACTGGCCCGCGAGCGTCTCGCTCACCGTGCCGCCCCAGAACGGCACCTCGTCCGGCGTCTTGTGCTCCTCCGCGCCGGTGAAGATGCCGCCGGCCGGGATGCCCGCGGTCGTGAACGCGTCGTAGTCGGAGCGACCGTCGAACGGGATGCGCTCCGTGTACTCGCCGCGCTTGTCGAAGAAGCTCTGGAAGACCTTCTCGATCGTGCCCGAGCCGTTCGGCCCGGGGAACGGGAACTCGGAGCCGTCGCCGTCGTAGATCAGCTCCGCGTAGTTCGGCGACGCGAGCATGTCGAAGTCGAGCATCGCGGAGATCGAGTTGCGCTGGCTCTTGGTGAGCTGGCTGACGTAGTAGTCGGAGCCGAGCAGGCCCTGCTCCTCACCGGAGAACCAGATGAACCGGACCGCGTTGACGGGCTTGACCGCGAGCTTCGCCATCTGCAGCGCGACCTCGAGGTCGGTGCCGATGCCCGAGCCGTCGTCGTTGATGCCCGGGCCCTCCGGAACGGAGTCCATGTGGGCGCCGACCACGACGGTCCTGTCGGTGCGGCCCGACTTCGTCTGCGCGATCACGTTGCGCGTCGGCATCCGGTCGGTGCGCGTCGAGGCCGACAGGCTCACCGTTGCGCTCGGGTGGTCGACGAGGTGCCGGCCAGCAGCGTACGTCGCCTCGAGCACCGGGATCGTGACGCCGTAGCCCTCGACGGTGCCGTTGATCAGCCCGTTGCGGTCCGGGTCGCCGAGCGTGCCCTCGTTGAAGATGATCACGGCCGGCGCGCCGCGATCCTGCGCCTTGCGGGCCTTCAGGCCGAAGTCGCACGTGCCGCGCTGGATGACCGCGACCCTGCCGGTCAGCGAGGCGGGGAAGTCCGAGTCCTCGCAGCCGGCGTTCGACGTGCTCGCCTGCTGCGTCGGCTCGACGAAGTCGATCACCGCGATCGGCGCGCCGGACAGCGTGCCGGAGCCGGACTCGCTCATGAGCGCGTAGTCGACCTCCGACGTCCAGGGCGACGGCGGGGCGGGCGTGGCGGACAGCGACGGCGGCGCCAGCTGCGTCCAGACCTGGGCCACGAACGGCTGGCTGGAGACGTTGTAGAAACCGGTCGCCTTCAGCTTGGCGATCACGTAGTCGGCCGAGGCCTCGTGACCCGACGTGCCGGTTGCGCGGTTGCCGTCGTTCGCGTTCGCGATCTGCTGGAGCTTCTTGAGGTGCGCGCGGATGCCGGAGGTGTCGTTGCCGACCTTCACGGCGTCCTGCAGCGGCTTGGTGTTGGTCGGCGTCGCGGCGGAGGCGGGACTCGCCAGGATCAGCGCGGCGGCCGCGGCCAGCGCGGCGGGGTGGAATCGCATCGAGCGACACTAACCCACCGCGCCACGGCCGTCGCGCCAGTCGGCTCAGCCGCGCGGCGTCACGGTGATGACGGCGTACTCGGCGAGGGCGTCGAACGTGCCGTCGGTCGCCCGGTTCGCCGAGTCGTAGAGGGCGCGCAGCTCCGCGCGGCAGGCCTCCCACCGCCGGCGGCCTGCAGGCGCTCCCGCACCTTCAGCATCGGGCCGTAGCGCTCCTCGAAGAACGTCATGAAGTCCTCGACCGAGTCGAAGCGCCACGGGTTCTCGGCGGTCTCGTAGCGCACGTCGGCGTCGGGGAAGAGCGAGCGGACGTGGGCCTCGTCGCCCCACAGCGGCGGCGGCGACGCGAACGCGGGCGGCGCCGGCATGTGCGCGCCGACGATCTTCAGCAGCCGGCCGATGAGGCCGCCGGGCGTCCAGTTGGCGAGCGCGATGACGCCGCCGGGCGCGCAGACGCGCACGAGCTCGTCGGCCGTCACCTGGTGGCGCGGCGCGAACTGGATCCCGAACACGGAGGTGACGCGGTCGAACGAGCCGTCCGCGAACGGCAGCGCCTCGCCTCGACGACCTTCGCCGGCGGGCCGTCGGCGATGTGCTCGGCGACCGAGGCGTAGTCGCCGCTGGCCGAGGTCGCGCGGTGCGCGGCCTTGAGCTGCTGGACGGGGTCGGCGGCGGGGGTGGGAGTCGTGCTCATCGCGCAACCCTGCCCCAGCGCCGCCCCGGCGGCGAGGGTCGCCTGATCGTCATCTCGCTGACATCGGGGTCGCGGCCCCTCGCGGGTAGGCAACGGGCATGCCCGATCGCATCGCCGACCCGTGGGGTCCGCGGACGCCGTTCGCGCGCGGCGCGGAGTGGCCGGAGCGGGTCGACGGCTTCCTCGAGGAGGGCGTGACCGAGGAGGACGTCGAGGCGTGGGTGCCGACGGCGTCGATCCTGCATTCCAACGGCGACGCCATGGACATCGCGGTCAAGGACGGGCGGATCGTCGGCGTGCGGGGTCGGGCGCAGAGCCGCGTGAACCACGGACGCCTCGGCCCGAAGGACCTCTACGGCTGGCAGGCCAACAACTCGCCCGACCGGCTCACGCGCCCGCTCATCCGCCGCGGCGGCGAGCTCGTGGAGACCGACTGGGACACGGCGATGGAGGCGATGGTCGCGCGCTCGCGCGAGCTCCTCGACGAGCAGGGCCCGAGCGCGTTCGGCATCTACACGACGGGCCAGCTGTTCCTCGAGGAGTACTACACGCTCGCGGTGGTCGGCCGGGCCGGCCTGCGTACGAACCACATCGACGGCAACACGCGGCTGTGCACGGCGACCGCCGCGGAGGCGCTGAAGGAGACGTACGCCTGCGACGGCCAGCCGGGCTCGTACTCCGACGTCGACCACTGCGACGTCCTCTTCCTCGTCGGGCACAACGTCGCCGAGACGCAGGTGGTGCTGTGGGCGCGCATGCTGGACCGGCTCGAGGGGCCCGACCGGCCGAAGCTGATCGTCGTCGATCCGCGCGCGACCGAGCCCGCGAAGCGCGCCGACGTGCACCTCGCCGTCCGCAACGGCACCAACCTCGCGCTGCTCAACGCGATCCTCCACGAGCTGATCGCCGCCGGCCACGTGGACCACGCGTTCGTCGACGCGCACACGATCGGCTTCGACGACCTGGCCGAGCAGGTCGAGCCGTGCACCCCGGAGTGGGCGGCGGAGATCTGCGGCGTGGAGGCGGACGACATCCGGCTCGCGGCGCGCATCCTCGGGACGCACGACCGAATCCTCTCCACCTGCCTGCAGGGCGTCTACCAGTCGCACCAGGCCACGGCGGCGGCGGTGCAGGTCAACAACGTCAACCTGCTGCGCGGCGCCCTCGGCCGGCCGGGCGCGGGCATCCTGCAGATGAACGGCCAGCCGACCGCGCAGAACACCCGCGAGTGCGGCGCGAACGGCGACCTGCCGGGCTTCCGCAACTGGCAGAACGACGACCACGTCACCGAGCTCGCGGAGGTCTGGAACGTCGAGCCGTCGTCGATCCCGCACTACGGCCCGCCGACGCACGCGATGCAGATCTTCCGCTACGCCGAGGAGGGCTCGATCCGCTTTTTGTGGATCTCGGGGACGAACCCGGCGGTCTCGCTGCCCGAGCTGGATCGCATCCGCTCGATCCTCGCGCGCGAGGACCTCTTCGTCGTCGTGCAGGACCTCTTCCTCACCGAGACCGCGGAGCTCGCCGACCTCGTGCTGCCGGCGGCGACGTGGGGCGAGAAGGAGGGCACGTTCACGAACGCCGACCGCACCGTGCACCACAGCGACAAGGCGGTCGACCCGCCGGGCGAGGCGCGGCCCGACCTCGACATCTTCCTCGACTACGCGCGGCGGATGGACTTCCGCGACAAGGACGGCGCGCCGCTGGTCAAGTGGCACGACGCGGCCTCCGCCTACGCGGCGTGGCAGGCGTGCAGCGCGGGCCGCCCGTGCGACTACACCTCGTTCTCCTACGACGCGTTGCGCGCGGGGGACGAGCGCCAGTGGGGCGGCGAGCGCCTCTACACCGACCTCAAGTTCTGGGCGACGCCGGACGAGTGTGAGTCCTACGGCAAGGACATGGTCACCGGGACGCCCGTCGAGCCCGACGAGTACCGCGCCCTGAACCCGGAGGGCAAAGCGATGCTGAAGGGCGCCGAGTACCTGCCGCCGGCCGAGCCGCCCGACGAGGCGCACCCGCTGCGACTGAACACCGGGCGCACCGTCTACCACTTCCACACGCGCACCAAGACGGCGCGCGCGCCGCAGCTGCAGGCGGCCGCGCCCGACGTGTGGGTCGAGCTGTCGGAGGCCGACGCGGCGCAGCTCGGGATCGCCGAGGGCGACGTCGTCGACGTGATCGCGCCCCGCGGCCGGGTGCGCGGGCCGGCGCGGATCACCGGCGCCCGGGAGGGCGTCGTCTTCGTGCCGTTCCACTACGGCTACTGGGATCGGGACGGCGGCGACCACGACCGGGCCGCGAACGAGCTCACGATCACGCAGTGGGACGCCGCCTCGAAGCAGCCGATCTTCAAGACGGCCGCGTGCCGGGTGGAGAAGGTCTCGTGAAGGTCGGCATCGCCCTGCGCGAGGCGCACGACGCCGAGACCGAGCTCGCGGCTGAGCTGCTGCGGGTCGGGGAGCGGCACAAGGCCGACCACGACGTCTTCCACCTGACGCGGACGCTCAGCACGTGGTGCGACCGGCACGTCAAGCGGCTGGCCGAGCAGGCGGCGCGCTACGACGTCGATCTCGACGCCGACGCCGTCGAGGAGCAGGAGTCGCGCGGGCTTCTCGCGCGGCTGCGCGAGAAGGGCTCGGAGCTGGCCGGCCGGCGGCCCGAGTCCGGCGTGCTGCTGCTGCGCGACATGCGCGAGCTGCACCTGGCCGCGGCGCGCGCGTCGCTGGCCTGGACGGCGCTCGGGCAGGGCGCGCAGGCCGTGAGCGACACCGAGCTGCTCGGCGTCGTCTCCGCGTGCCACCCCGAGACGATCCGGACGATGAAGTGGACGGTCCACAAGGTGAAGGAGGCCAGCCCGCAGGTGCTCGCGAGCTGACCTCCTCCGGTCGGGGAGACGGCTAGGCGAGCGTCAGGCGGACGGTCAGCTTCAGCGAGCGCTTCGCGCGCAGGGCGCGCTTGGCGCGGGCGGTGAACCGCAGCCTGATCGCGACAGTGCCGGGGCGGGCCGCGCGGGCCGAGCCCTGCGCGACGACCTTGCGGCCCTGCAGCGCGCGGACGGTGACCACGCCGGGCGCGGCGGCGCGGAACCTGACGACGAGCCCGCCGCGGAGGGCACGCGCCAGCGCGCGGCCGCGAAGGGTCATCCGGCGGGTGGTCGGGCCGGCCTTCGGGGGCTGCACCGGGCCGACCACCGGGTTGTTCGGCGTCGGGGTCTGCGGGCCGGGGGTCGGCTTGCCGGGCTGGTCGACCGGCTTCGGGCCGTCGGCGGCGGAACCGGACGGGACGTCGGCCGGGCCCCAGTCGGGGTGCCGCGCGTCGTCGATCGTGACCGCGACGTTGTCCTTGGTCCAGAAGCTCGCCGGGGTCTGGCAGCCGCCCGCGAGGTCGGGGACGCTCACGACCATCAGCCGGCCGCTCTCGTCGGCGTTGCTGCGGTCCACCACCGCGACGCGGTCACCCGACGGCGCCCACGACGGGCCCTCGTAGCGGCCGTCCGCGTAGCCGAGGGTGAAGCACCGCTCCGGCACCGCCGGCTCGTCCCCGGTCATCCGGTAGAAGCTGATCCGGCTGGCGCGCGACTTGCCCGCCTCGTCGGCCTTGCCCGCGTCGAGGAACGCGACCATCGACCGCTGGCGGTTGACCTCGCCGTCCTCCATGTCGGCGACCTCCTCGTCGGTGAACCAGTCCTGGATGTCCTGGTTGTCCGGGCTGACGTCGTCGTACTTGATCGCGACGTTGAGCGGCTCGCTGGGCGCGGAGGTCATGACGCGGTCGTTCGTCAGCCACGACGGGTGGACCCAGCCGCTCTGGCGGCCGAACGGCGCCTCGTCCCAGCCGGTCATCGCGTCGGCGCGCGAGTAGCCGACGCCCTGGTAGAGGTGCTCCTCCGTGCAGAGCCAGTCCGGCCCCGAGCAGCCGGGATCGCGGTAGATGTACTGCCAGTAGTACGTGTAGACGACCTTCGTCCCGTCGGGCGAGATCTCCGGGTCGAACGGGCCCATGAAGTACGAGCTGGTCTCGTTGGGGACGTCGCCCGAGACCGGCGTCGCGAAGTCCGCGAGGACGTTGCCCTGGCGGTCGATGCGGTGCAGGCGCCGGCCGGCGAGCCCGATGAAGGTGCCGTCGTCGGCCTGCGAGGCGTAGCTGTAGCCGCCGCCGTGGGTGATCTGCACCTGGCGGCTGCCGTCGGGCGACGCGACCCAGATGTCGCCGCCGCGGACGAACGAGATCGAGTCGGCCGATGCGGTGCCGGCGAGGGCCAGCGTCGCCGCACAGGCCGCGAGGAGCGTGGAGCGCAATGTCATGGGCGCAAGCTCGCAACGGCCGGCCCCGGCCCGCTTCGGGGAGACCCCCGGGGAACCCCCGATCGCGTGTGACGGGCGTCACCCGAGGCTTGGCGATGCCTTTGCCGGGGCTTTGCCGGGCCCGCGGCACACTGCGGCCATGAAGAAGCTCATCCCCCTGGCCCTCGTCGCCTCGCTCGCCGTCCCCACGGCCGCCTCCGCGCGCGAGTTCGAGGGCACCGTCACCGCGGTCAACCGCGACGCCCGCACGTTCACCCTCCGCGACGAGGGCCGCAGCGTCCGCATCAAGGTCAACCGCCGCACGCGCTACGAGCGCCTCTCCGGCTTCTCGGCGATCCGCCGCGGCATGACCGGCATCGAGGCCGTCGCGAAGCGCGTCGACGGTCGCTGGGTCGCGACGCTCGTCGAGCGCTCCGGCGGCGGCGGTGGTGGCGGCGACGACGACCGCTAGCGCGCGGGCAGCGCCACCCTCAGCTTCGTGAGGGTGGCGCGCCACGTCGCCGGGCTGCGCCGGTACGTGGGCTCGTCGCGCCCCGTCAGCTCGACCACGACCCGGCGGCCCTTCGCGAAGCGCCAGCCGTTGCCGTCGAGCGTGAAGCGGAAGCTGCCCTTCTCGTCGTCCTCGAGGCGGTACGCCCCGCGGGTGATGAGGAGCTGCTCGCCGGTGCGCGGGTTGAAGTCCCACAGGCGGGCGTCGATCTGGCCGTAGCGCCCGCGCGCGTTGACGCGGCCGGTGATGACGGGGCGGCCGATCATCGTGAACGCCCTCCTTACGCGGCCGGCGATCGTCGCCTTGTTGCGGCGGTCGGGGGAGCGCGGCGTGCAGTGCGAGGCGCGCGAGCCGAGCGGGTTGAGCTCCTCCGCGAGCGCCTTGCTGTTGCCCGACGAGTCGATCCTCAGCCGCCGCCTGGTGCGCATGCGGACGGTCTTCGTCGTCAGCTCCTTGTAGTTGTCCGCCGTGATCGGCTCGACCTGCGCGGGGCTCCCGGACGGGCAGCGCATCAGGAACACGCTCGCGGTCCCCGGGAAGAGCTTCGCCGTCGTCCCGAGCAGCCAGCTCTCGAGGAAGCGCGCGCCCTGGCCGTTGAACACGGCGGTGTCGGTCGGGTTGTTCGCGCCGGGGGCGTGGCCGAGGTCGCCGAACTGGAGCGCGACGGGCGCCAGCGGGTCGGCGGCGCGGATGCGGTCATACGCGGCGAGCGACTGGCCGACCGGGAAGAGGGCGTCGGTCCAGCCCGACTGCAGCAGCAGCGGGGCCGGGCCGCCGTTCGCCGGCGGCAGCGCGGCGACGCCGTGCTCGGTGAACGCGTTGTCGAGCGTCGGCTGGACCTCCGGGCCGAGCGTCCCGGCGTCGAGGCGCGCCTTCCACGTGTGGACGTCGGTGTCGATCGGCCCGCCTTCGGGCGCCGTGAAGCCGCTGAACGCGACGAGGAAGATGCCGCCCGCGTAGGACGCGGTGGGGACACCGGTGGGCGTGCGCGACCACGCGTCCGCCCGGCCGTTGCGCAGGAAGATGCTCTCGCCGTTCGTCCACAGCCAGCGCGGCCACGCGGCGGTGAGGCGGATCGGCGTGCCGTTCGGGCTTGTCCACGGGACGAGGGTGCCGTCCGGGAGCTTGATGCGGTCCTTCAGGAAGGCGAGCATCGTGGACATGCCGCCGCCGTAGGAGATGCCGGTGGAGGCGACGGCGTCGGGCCGCGCGATCCCCTGGTCGACGAGGATCCCGACGAGCGTCTGCAGGTCGCGGACCTCGTAGCGGATGTCGCCGAGGCGGGTGAAGCCGTTCTCGCAGCCCTGCGTGCGGGACTCCGGCTTGCCGCACGAGTTGCCGAACCCGCGGGCGGTCGGGGTGACGACGGCGTAGCCGGCCCTGGCGAACGTGGGCGCGTCGTAGCCGGGGTTGTCGGCGTCCGGGGTAAGGAACGAGGTCTTCGTGCCGCCGAGGCCGTGGAGCAGCAGGAGCGTCGGGAACGGGCCGTCGCCCGCGGGCGGGAGCGTGACGTCGACGTCGAGCGGCGTGCCGTCGAAGCTCGGGACGCGCTGGTCGAGGGTCGTGGTGGGGCAGGAGCGGTAGCCCTCCTGCGGCGTGCACTGGTGGCCGAAGGGGGTGGCGGCGGCCTGCGCGGCGGCGGGGGCGAGGGCGGCGACGGCCGCCGCGCCCAGGAGGGCGAGCGTGAGACGGGACACGCGGCGCAGCTTGCCACACTGCGCGCCCGTGCCGTTGATGCCCGCAGCGCTCCGGCGCCTCGTTCCCGCGCGGATGCGCGACGACGTCCGGCTGCGGGCGGCCGCCGTCGGGCTGGGGGTGATCCCGCCGCGGGCGCTGCACTCGGCGGACGACGTCGCGCTGCTGCGCTCGTTGGCCGCCGGGTGCTCGTGCGTCGTCGAGATCGGCGTGTACGAGGGGGCGTCCGCCGTCGAGCTCTGCGACGTCCTCGACGCGTCCGCGGAGTTGCACCTCATCGATCCGTTCGGGGAGCAGCCCGGAGCGCTCCGCGCCGGCTACGCCGCGACGCCGTGGGCGACGCGCCGAGTGGTCGAGCGGGCGTGCCGCCGCCCCACCCGCCGCGACTCCTCCGCCGACCGCGCCCGCTCCGCCGGCGGCGGCCCCTCCGCCGGCCGCGGCCTCGCCGCCGACCCCGCCCCCTCCGGGCCGCGCGTGGTCTGGCACGTGGCCTACTCCGCCGACGTCGGCCGGTCGTGGGCCGGTGGGGAGGTCGGGTTGGTGTTCGTCGACGGCGACCACCTCGAGCCGGGCGTCCGGCTCGACTGGGACGCGTGGCATCCGCACGTCGCGGTCGGCGGGCACGTGCTGTTCCACGACGCGCGGCTCGGCCGGCCGGGCGGCCGCGGCCTCCCCGGCCCGACCGCGGTCGTCGACTCGCTCTTCCGCGGCCGGGACGCGATCCCGGGTTGGGAGATCGCGGCGGAGGTCGACCGCTGCGTCGCGGTCAGGCGGCTGCGCTGAGCGCGTCGCCGCGGCAGGCGTACGACTCGATCCGGACCACGCGGTCGTCGCGCATCCGGCACAGCCAGTAGAGCGGCGAGTCGGAGAGCGCGGCGCGGCTGACCACGCGCATCCGGCCGCCGACCAGCACGACGTGCTCGCTCAGCTGCTCGTACGAGTGGAGGGAGGGCTCGACGCGGACGCCGTCGTGCTCGAGCCGCTCGAGGTAGGCCCGGATCTCGTGCGCGCCCCTGACGACCTCGCCGCCGCGAAGGTCGGCGGGTGGGATCCACTCGCAGTCGTCGGGCAGCTGCTCGATCGTCGCGAGCGGCCCGGCCGACTTGTACACCGACCACAGCGCCTGGATGCGGTCCACGGGCGACACGTGCCGAGTCTCTTCCGCCGCGCGGGCCCGTGTCCAACGGATCCCGCAATTTGCAACCAGTTGTGGCGCGTCAGCGGTCGATCTCGAACCAGACGTGCGTGGAGCCTTCGTACACGCCCCACCGGTCCGTCAGCGCCTCGACGAGATGCAGCCCCCACCCGCCGGGCTCGTTCACGGGCCGATCGCGCGCTTTCGGGACGAACCCGCCGCCCTGGTCGACGACCTCGACCCGCAGCTTCCGCGGCCCCTTCGCCTCGATCTGCAGCTTCAGCCCGCCGTCCTCGCCGTACTTGACGCTGTTCGTCACCAGCTCGGAGACCAGCAGCATCACGTCGGGCCGCACGTCCTCGTCGATCTGGTCGCCCAGCCGCTCCACGGCGCGCCGCGCGTGCCAGGGCGCCTTGGTGTCCCGAGGTATGTCGACGTCGAGGATCATCCGCGTTCGGTCGTCGTCGAAGAACCCGCTTTCGCGGCCGCTCCAGTATGGCGGATTCCCCGGGTGGAGGAGGGAGAAACCGCCGCGCCGCGAGTTCCGTCCGGACACGAACATATGTTCGTTTCCATGCACCCGGCGGAGACACGAGAGGAGGTCCGAAGGCTCGTCACCGCAGGCCTGAACGACTGCGAGATCGCCCGCCGACTCGAGCTGCCCCGAACGACCGTCCGCGACATCCGCCGCGGAGGCCGCGACCGCGATCGCCCGACCTGCCCGCGCTGCTGGCGCCCGTCGCGCCCGATCCGATTCACGTCCGGCGAGTACGCGGAACTCCTTGGTTTCTACCTCGGCGACGGTTACATCGTCCGCGCCGGCCGCACGCAGCGGCTGCGCCTCTCGCTCGACGCCGCCTACCCGGCCGTCGTGGATCGCGCCGTCGACCTCGTCCGCGCCTGTCTGCCCGCGAACGGCGTGAGCGTCGTCGGCGCGGATGGCGGCGCGACCGCCGTCGTGTCGTCCTACTCGTCGCATCTCGCCTGTTTGCTCCCGCAGCACGGCGCGGGGAAGAAGCACCTCCGGCCCATCGAGCTCGAGGCCTGGCAGCGCGCGCTCGTGGACGCGGCTCCGTGGTCGCTCCTCCGCGGACTGACCCACTCCGACGGGTGCTTCTACATCAACCGTACGGGCCGCTACCGGTACCTCTCGGTCGACTTCCACAACTTGTCGCGCGACATCCTCGACCTCTTCGCCGCCGCGTGCGACGCGGTCGGAGTCCGGTTCCGGCGATACGAAAAGAACGTCAGGATCTACGACCGCGCGAGCGTTCGCGAGTTCGCGGCGTTCGTCGGATCGAAGCGCTGAGGGCTCGCTACCATTTCGTCGCCAGCGGATGTGGCGGAATTGGTAGACGCCCGGGCTTCAGGTGCCCGTGCCCTTCGGGGCGTGGAGGTTCGAGTCCTCTCATCCGCATCGGGCGGCACCAGTACCTCGACTCACGGGCGCGACCTGCCCGCTCATCGCGGGACGACCTCGTGCTGCGGCAGAGGTTCGAGACCCGCTATGGGCCGGTTGCCTCGTTGCAGAAGCAGGAGACGGCGCGACTCGCCGGTTGAGATCTCGCCGAGGCCTGTGCCGGCTGGCGCACAGGTGCCCAGCAGCACGCGCGGATCATCGGGTGTCATCGACATGGCGGGCGATGACCAGCGCTTCGAGGGCCTCCCGCCGAGTCTCCAACAGCGTGGGCAGGTGCATCCGCTTGAGCAGCTCCGGATCCTGCTCGCCGTGAGCAGCTTCCGTCCGCTTGAGAAGTCCCAGCTGAAGAAGACCATGAACCGGTCGTCGCGCGTGTCGTAGATCCCGCGGAGGAAGCCGCGCGGGCCGCATCGTCGCTTCAGCTTCGGGAGCGGCGGGCGCTCAGTCACCGGGGTGCATCAGCTGGCGGCGGCCTTCAGGGCACCCCAGCTGCCCTTGGCCTCCTTGATGTCCGACTGGGACACGAGTAGGTAGCGCCACTCAGCGTCGGCGTCGGAGAAGGAGACGCGCTTGGCCCACGCCCGCGCGGCAGCGCGCTTGCCCTGCACGGTCTCGGCCTGCATGTCGTTGTCGGCCTTGACCTCGATCAGCCAGTTGATGCCGGCCTGATCGAGGGCGACGAAGTCGGGGTTGTAGTTGCCGCCCTCCCAGCGGATCTCCAGGTCGCCGGTGTGCAGCCGCACCCACACGTGGATGTCGTCCTCGGGGTCGAGGATCTTCGCGGCCAGGTCAAGCTCGGTCGAGCTGTCGAACCAGACCTGCTCGTACATGGAGCGCGTCCAGCCCTCGTAGCCTACGCTGCGCGTGAACGAGGAGAACCGGTCGGTGCTGGTCTCGGTGCGGGCCTGCCGGGTTGGCGCGAACGGGCGCAACTCGACCTTGTCCTCGTACTGCGGCTTCTGCTGGTAACGCTTCTGCTCCGTGTTGAGCAGCTCGATGAACTTGCCTGCGGCACGGTCCATGTAGCTCGACAGCAGCTTCGCGGCATCGGAGCCCATTCCGGCGATCAGCGCGTCGATCAGGGCGTACAGCGCCTTCATCTCCGAGGTCTTCTGCGGCACGACGCCGACGCTCCACACACGGCTGAACAGCTCGGCGCGCGCCTCGTCAAGCGGCATGACGATGGCGGCGCCGGCGACGCGGTCGACCGCTCCCTCCTGCTTCAGCTCGGTGGTCTTCAGCCCGTCCGGGCCGACCTTGACCGTGGCGGACAGCTTGGTGCGGCGCAGCTCGTTCTCCGGGTCGGCTGACAGCTTCTTGCCGAGTTTCTCGAAGGGGGCCTCGTCGTCGATGTAGGCCAGCGACCACTTGCTCTCGATCTTCAGCGCGACGACCTCGGGCAGATGCAGCGCGGGGAACCCGGGCAGAGGCTTCAGCTCCTTGGCCTGCAGCTCTGCCTTGATCTCGCCCTTGCGGGTGCCGAGGTCGGTGATGGTCAGCCCGCCGAGCAGCGGGCCGCTGCCGGCGCGGTCACCGGTCGGCGTCGGCGCCTCCGCCGGCGCGTCGCCGTTCGCCGCGGCCGGGTCGGTGACCACAGGGGCGGAGACCTGCTCGGTCTTGAGGTCCGCGGTCTGGCCGTCCTTGCTGGTGGTGACCGTGGCACGCGTGCGGTGGTCGATGAAGGCCTCGTTGATGATCTTGGCCTTCTTCAGCAGGTCCTCGTAGCGCTCGTGCGCGAGCACTTCCAGGGTGTCGAGCAGCTCGACGCCCGTGTAGGTGCCGAACGGGAGGCGGAGGCCGCGGCCGAGCGTCTGCTCGGTCAGGATGTCCGACACGGAGGCACGGAGGCTGACGATCACATAGACGTTCTTGACGTCCCAGCCCTCCTTGAGCATCCCCACGCTGAGGATGATCCGAACCGGGCTGTCGTCATCCTCGACCGCTTCGAGCTTGGCGAGATCCTCATCGGCCTTCTTGGAATGGACGACGAGGACATGGTCGGCGTAGCGTCCGCCGAGGAAGCCGGGGTCGCGCAGCTCTTCGGCGACGCGCTCCGCGTCGTCGATGGTCGGTGACACGACGAGCATCACCGGGTTAACCGGCTTGACCTCCGGGTTAGCGGCGCAGAACTTCTGCACCGCGTCGCGCTTGGCCTCCAGCAGGGTGATGCCGTCGAGCAGCTTGGTCAGCTCGTCGTCGCGGTCGTCCTTGCGTCCGACGAGCACGGGCGTCTTCACATGACGGTCGGCGATGGCAGCGGCCAGCGGGTAGCGGTAGATGATCGCGTCCTCGGGCGTCTTCTTGTGCGGCGTGGCGGTGAGCCCGACGAGCGCGAACGGGGTGAGGTCGCGGACCGCCTTGGAGAATGCGTCGCCGTAGTAGGTATGGTGCTCGTCGGCGAAGACGATCAGGTCGTCCTGTGCATCGAGGTGGTCGTAGAAGCCGGTGCCCAGCCCCTCCTGGAACTTGTGGGTCTTGCGGCCGACCTCGCTCTTCTCCGGCTTTGTCAGCGCCTGCACGGTGAAGATGTAGAGCTTCACCAACTGGTCGTCATCCATCGCGGCGCGCATCGCGGCGGTGTTGAAGTTCTCGCTGGTGATGACGACCGGCTCGACCTCCATGCCGCCGAGCAGGCTTTTCGGGTTGCCCTTGCTGAACTGCTTGACCGTCTTCTCCATGATGGTGCGCCCTGGGGCGATGACCGCGAAGTGGCGGTGGCCCTTGGCGGCGAAGTACTCGATGGCACCGGCGAGGATGTAGGTCTTGCCGACGCCGGTCGCGGCGTCGAGCACGCCCTCGAACGGCGCCTCGCCCTCCTCGACCTCGAAGTAGCGCGCGATGCGAACAGCGAGCGTCTCGATGGCGTCCTTGTTGGGCTCGCGCAGCTCCAAGCGAGTGGCGATCCCCTGCAGCAGATCCTGATCGAGCAGTTCGGTCACGAGTCTGCCTCCGGCTCGTCGGCACGGCGAGCCACCTTGATGACGCTCCCGGTGGTAGCGAGCGTCACCGAATGCGATGAGACGCTGATCTTCTCGGTGCGGCTGCCGCTGGTGGGATTGCTCTGCATCCGGACGCCCTCAGAAGCGGGCGAGACCTGGGTGTCACCTGAATCGATCATTTTGGGTCGCCAACGATAAGCCTGCTGGTAAGCGGCGAGAATGCTGGCAGGAACTAGGAGCTCGTGGCTAAGGAGGGACTGGTCCTTATGGGTCCAGGTCAGCGCCAGCTGACCCCTGGGTAGCGAGGGTCGGGGAGGCCTTCACCTCCTGGCGCTGCGCGATCCTATCCCCGGTGCACCCAGGTTCGGATCAGGCCGGGCAGATTTTATTGCAAGGTTGGCCAGTCCGGCTAGGTCGGCAATGACCCAGCCTAATCGGAGGGCGCCTACATCAGCGGCGGATCACTGCTGTAGCGGCAGTAGTGGTACTCGTCGATGCGCTTCAGCAGTCCAGGCCCCCAGGCCGCCTCGCCCCCGAGGTCGGCGGCCTCACCCTGGGTCTTCAGCATCCAGCGCCAGTACCGGTTGGCGTTGGTCCCGCGCTTGTCGAGGTAGAAGCCGGCGCCTTGGGCGATCGCGCGGTCCCATAGGGCGAAGAAACGCGGCGCGAGGACATGGAGCGCCTTGGCCGCTCCGACTGGCCCGAGCAGTCGCTCTAACTCGTCGAAGATCGCTTCGACGGCGTCCCGCTCGTCGTCGGTGAGCGACTCGATGCTTCGCCCGTGGTAGCTGTCAAGCGCGTCGCGGTGACGATCGAGGAGCGCGTCGATGTCGGCGACGTGCTGAGGGTCGAAGCTCGGCGTGTCCTTGTGGATGTAGAAGCGCCGGTTCCAGGTAAGCAGCACGACCGCGACCGCCTCGGTGAGCGTGAAGGCGCTCTCGCCGGCTCGCGTCCGCTGCAACAGCTCGAGCGCGACGCGGTAGAAGAGATCACGCGGCTCGTGCTCCTCATACAGCTCGCGGGCTCGATAGAGATCCTCACGAGTCGGCATGACGCCGGATGCCAGCAGAACGCCGGCGCCAGGTCTAGCCGCGGTGACCGAGCTGATCGGGTGTCGGCTTCGAAGCCAGCCGGTACTCGGCCAAGAGTGAGGCCGGGATCTTCCGCACCCGCGAGCCGGGCAGGGCCTGACGCAGATGCTCGCCGGCGTCGTCGGCCACCGCCGTTCCGCAGACGACGATGGACTCGCCCTCGCCGACAGAGCGCACGAGCAGCTCGATAACGCCACGGTTCACCAGGCCGTCGATGACGGCCAGCCGCTGATGGCCCTTGTGGCCGCTGAACGGCGGGTCGAGTTGGTGCTGGAAGCCGAGCTGCGCGGCCGTGGCGGCTGACAGCTGCCCGTTGGTGGCCCACTCGGCGAGCAGCACCACACCGCCGGCGTCCTCGAACATCGACGGCGCGACGTCGAGCACGCGGAAGCCGCCGCCGCCCATCCAGCCAACCTTCTCGGTGACGCCGCCGGGATCGTCGCCGGCGACGACCTTGCCGAGCCGCGGCCGCGCGTACGTCTCGACGGTGGCGAGGCTGCGCTCGCCGGCGATCCACCGGCGATCCATCTTGTGCGCAACGGCCGCGGTCGTGCCGGAGCCGACGAAGGGGTCGAGCACGATGTCGCCGGGGTCGGTGGCGATCTGGATGATGCGCGACATGAGGCGCTCCGGCTTCGGCGTGTCGAACGCCTCGATGTCCGGGGACAGCTCCAGCTGCTCCTTCTTGGCCTCGTCGTTGTGGCCCACCTCCGACGACGGCCACCAGGTCCAAGGCACGAGCCCCTCATCCTCGTGCAGGTAGCGGATCACGTTCGGCCTGCCGTTGCCGTCCTTGCCGAAGTAGATTCGGCCCATCCGGCTCGGCAGGTCCACAGGCCCGTCGGCCAGCAACTCGACGTAGCGCTCCTGCACCATGCTCCAACAGCGGCCCTTCGGCGGCACCCACACCTTCCCGGACGGCGCGACGATCTCGTACATCTGGTTGGGCCGGTATCCCTGCGCGTCCATGGGGATCGGCCGCCATGGGCCCTGCGGGTCGTTGTTGGGGTTGCGGTACTCCTTGGCGGCTTCGCGCGGGATGCGGTTGCGGACGCGCTTCCACTCGCCGCCCATAGGCGCGTAGACCAGGATGTAGTCATGGACCGTGCCAATAGCGGGCCGGTTGTCGCGCGAGTAGCGCTTCTGCCAGACGATGGTGGCGATGAACTGCTCGCGTCCGAACAGCTCGTCCATCAGCACGCGTAGGTGTGCCTGCTCGGAGTCGTCGCAATGCACCCACACCGAGCCCTCCAGCGACAGCAGGTCCTTCACCTGCGCGAGGCGGTCGCGCATCATCGTCAGCCAGACCGAGTGCTCCAGCGCGTCGTCGTACTGCAGGAACGACTGCTGCGTATTGAACGGCGGGTCGAGGTAGGCCAGCTTCACCTTGCCGGCGTACTCCTCGGCGAACGGGGAGAGGCGCGACAGGCTGGTGAGCGCGTTGAGCGCGTCGCCGCGGATCAGCAGGTTGTCAGCCGTCGTGCCGGCAACCTCACCGACCGCCCCATGCTCGTCTAGCAGCCTGACCTCAGCGACCCGGTAGTCGCTGCGAGGGACCCATTCGTACGACCCGTCCTCGTGCGCGAGCAGCGCCTCGTCCTTGTTCGTCCAAGTCAGCTCCAAGCGGCCGCGGTGGCGCTGCTTGTTGCGCTGTCGGCCGTTCTGGCTGTGACCGTTCTGGCGGTGCCCGTGGTGTCCGTTCTGCTGAGCCATGGCAGGGAGGCGCGACCTGCGGTCGCGCAGGTTCTGTCGCCACGGACGCTGAGCTTCGCCGGGCCAGATCTGACTCCTCCGTACGGGACGCGTCTCTCAGGGTGATGTCAGTTGCTGAGACCGACTGCGTCTGCTTGCCAAGACGGGGCTACGTGGCGGCGGGTGTTGCGCAGGCGTCACGCACGAGGTGCAGCCGGCGTCGGGCCCGGAGCGTCTTGTGTTCCGATCCGTACTCGCTGAGATGACGTGACAGGACCAGCAGGTCAGATGTCATGGTCGCCCCATCTGCGTTCCGGAGGGCTTCAGCCTGTGCGTTCGAGGCTACAATCCCCGGCGGCTACTGGCCACAGGGGTTCCTAAGAGACCCCCATCGGCGCGCTACCCTTCCGCGCTGGTACTCGCCGCTATCGTCTAGGGGACTAGGACGCCGCCCTCTCACGGCGGAAACCGGGGTTCGAATCCCCGTAGCGGTACTTCGGAAAGCCTCGCGAATGCGGGGCTTTCGTCGTTGTGGGACGGGCGCGTCGGCGCTGCTCGTACAGTGGATCGGCGTGCCGGCTGTGTCATCTGCGGTGGTGCGCGTCCTGGCGGAGGATCGTCGTCTGGCCGCGCAGCTTCCGCCCGACGAGCTCACGACCGCGACGCAACAGCTGGTGGCCGCCGAGGTCCGCGTTCCCGAGGGCCCCTGGCGGCCCGACGGGCTGCTCGGCGGGACTCCCGGCGACCTCGGGTTCCTCGTCGTCGACGGCCTGCTGAGCCGCGAGCTGCGCGTCGGCCGGCACGGCGTCGCGGAGCTGGTCGGGCGGAAGGACATCCTCCGGCCGTGGGACGTCGATGAGGGCTCGGGCGCGCCCGTCCAGCACGAGTCGGCGTGGCGGGTCCTGCGGCCCACGCGGCTCGCCGTCCTCGATGCCCGCTTCGCGGCGCTCGCCGGGCGCTTCCCGCCGCTGATCGCCGAGCTGCTGAGCCGCACGCTGCGGCGCTCGCGCGACCTCACGCTGCTGCTCGCGATCGCCGCGATGCCGCGCCTCGACGCCCGCCTCCTCGCCGCGCTCTGGCACCTCGCCGACCGGTGGGGCCACGTCGGCCCGGAGGGGACGCTGCTCCCGGTCCGCCTCACGCACGAGACGCTCGCGGGCCTCGTCGGCGCCCAGCGCCCCTCGGTGACGACCGCGCTGCGCACGCTCGAGCGCCGGGGCGCCCTGCGCCGCGACGCGGGAGGGGGATGGATCCTCCTCGGCGACCCGCCCGGCGACGCCGAGCAGGCCGTCGCCCGCGCGGGCTGACGCGGCCGCGCCACCCGACGCGCCCGCGGAGCCGCGCCCGCTCCGCGAACCTGCGCGCGCGGCGCGCGGACGCTCTACGGTCCGCCCCGCGATGCGTCGTCTCCTCGCCGTGGCCGTCCTCGCCGTCGCCGTCGCCGTCCCCGCGGCGCCCGCGACCGCGACCGTGACGGCCACGCGGAGCGCGAAGACGCTCGCGAAGGTGATCGCGGCGAAGCGCGGAATCGTCAAGCGCGCGCGGTTCGTGAGGCTCCCACCGCAGGGAAGCCCGGCCGCGACCGCGCGGATGCGCCTGCGGGGGTTCCCGCGGAAGGGGGCGTTCGGCGTTCTCAGCACCGGCGACGCGACCCTCCTCGACGACCCCAACGAGCAGGACGACCTCTCGACCGACAACGCCGGCGCGCCCTACCGCGGCGCCGCCATCGACGCGGTCGTCCTCCGGCTCGACCTCAGGGCCCCGAAGCGCGCGAACTGCCTCAGCTTCGCGTTCCGCTTCCTCTCCGAGGAGTACGACGAGTTCGTCGACACCGAGTTCAACGACGCGTTCGTCGCCGAGCTCGGCCGCTCGACCTGGCGCGCGGACCCCGCGGACCCGCGCATCAAGGCGAGGCGCAACTTCGCGCGCGACCGCCGCCGGCTCCCGATCTCGGTCAACGGCACCGGCGACTTCAGCGTCACGCCGGCGCGCGCGAACGGGACGACCTACGACGGCGCGACCCGCACGCTCAGAGCGCGCAAGCGGGTGAGGCCCGGCCGCCGCGTCCGCCTCTTCTTGAGCATCTTCGACCAGGGCGACCACCAGTACGACTCCACCGTCGTCATCGACCGCCTGACGATCGACCGCCGCAAGCGCTGCCGGACCGGCCGCTGACCCCTAGCGGTTCGCGCCCGGCTCCCACAGCGGCTCCTCGCCGCCGAGGTTCGCGCCGCGCGCGAGGATGAAGAGCAGGTCGGAGAGGCGGTTCAGGTAGCGGACGACCTCGGGGTTCGCGTCGTCGACCAGCAGCGCACGCCGCTCCGCGCGCCGGCAGACCGTGCGGCAGACGTGGAGCTGCGCGGCCGCGGGCGTCCCGCCGGGCAGGAGGAACGACCGCAGGGGCTCGAGCTCCGCGTTGACCTCGTCACAGCGCTCCTCCAGCCACGCGACCTGATCGGCCGTGGCCCGCAGGCGCTCCTCGTCGCCGTCCGGCACGGACAGGTCGGCGCCGAGGTCGAACAGGTCGTTCTGGATCCGCCGCAGCCACTCGGCGTACGGCAACTCGGGGATCGTGAGGAGGACCCCGATGTGCGAGTTCAGCTCGTCGATCTCGCCGTACGCCTCGATGCGCGGATGCGTCTTCGGCACCCGGCTCATGTCGCCCAGGTGCGTCTCGCCGGAGTCGCCCAGGCGCGTGTAGATCTTCGTCAGGTTGACGCGGCCCACGAGCGGTAGGATGCCACTCGACATAAGCCCAGGGTCGGTGAGTGGGGGAAGTCCGGTGAGAAGCCGGCGCGGACCCGCCACTGTGAACGGGGGTGCCCACCGCACTGAAGCCACCGCGACGCACGGCGTCGTGGGAAGGCGCGGCCGGGTCGATCCCGCAAGCCAGGAAGCCCATCCCGACCGGAAAGCCGATCGCCCTCGCGGAAAGGGGTGGCTCCTTCATGCATCACATCCGTCGCGGCTTCATCGCCGCCGTCCTGCTGGCCTCGCTGATCGCGGCAGCGCCCGCGCAGGCCGACACCGTCGACGTCCGGATCGAGGGCGACGGCGTCAGCCTCGAGAGGACCGTCGACGTCCCCGAGGCCGGGGAGGTCTTCAGCGGCTGTCCGCACGACAGCGCCGCCGGCGCCATCGAGGTCGCCACCGAAGGCGACTGGGACCGCCAGCCGTTCACCAGCACGATCCTCGGCGAGTCGCACACGTACTCCGAGAACGACTACTGGAACTTCTGGTTCAACCGCGAGTACTCCACGACGAAGGGCATCTGCGACCAGGAGATCGCCGACGGCGACGAGGTCCTGATGCTCGTCCAGCGCGACGTCAACGGCGACGCGAGCGTCTTCCCGCTGTTCATCACCGAGGCGCCGTCGTCGGTCGAGCGCGGCCAGTCCGCCACCGTGCGGGTGGCCGAGCACGTCTACAGCTACTCGACGTCGACGACGACGCCGCGGGCCGCGGAGGGCGCCTCCGTCGGGGGCGCGACGACCGGATCCGACGGCGCGGCGACGGTCACGTTCGAGGAGTCCGGGCGCGTCGAGCTGCGCGCGACGAAGGCGAGCCGCGTGCGGTCGCCCGCGGTCGCGGTGACCGTGACCGAGCCGGGGCGGCCCGCTCCGCCGCCGCCGGCCGAGGAGCCCGGGCGCCCGGTCCCGCCGCCGTGCTTCACCTCGGGCGCCGACGGCCGCTGCGGCACGGTCGACCTGGAGTCGCCGGTCGCGCTGATCACGAGCATCCGCGAGGGCGCGGTGTTCTCGCGGCGCTCCGGCCCGCGCGAGCTGCGCGGCACGGCGGGGATCCTCGGCGCGACCGGCGTGGTGCCGGACGGGAGCGGGATCCTCATGATCAAGCTCCGCCTGACGCGGCGCGTGGGGCCGCGGTGCACCACGTGGAGCCCGACGCGCGAGCGCTTCGTCCCGCGGCCGTGCGGCGCGGAGAACGGCTTCTGGTTCCGCCTCGGCGACGACGCGGAGTGGGAGTACCTGTTGCCGGGGCGGCTCGGCCGCGGCCGGTACGTGCTGGACGCCGACGCGATCGACCGCGCGGGCAACCGCCTGCGTGAGCGGCGCCGCGGCCAGAACCGGGTCGTGTTCGTTGTCCGCTAGGGCGCTCGCGGTCGTCGCGCTCGCGGCGCTGGCCGTCTGCTCCGCGGTGCCCGCGGAGGCGGCCGGCCCGCGGGTGCGGGCGATGGTCGTCGGGCGATCGGGGAAGGTGGTGGCCGGCGTCAAGTCGGTGCGCCTCGACGCCTTCCGCTACCGCCGCTGCCGGATCGGCTCCGCGCTGCCGCTCGGGGTCCTCCACTTCCTGCGCCTGCCGTACCGGGCGCGGGGCGGGTGCGAGTCGCTGTACGTCTTCCAGGTCGGCGGCTCGCGCGCGTTCGGGCGGCAGGGCTGGGTCTACAAGGTCGGCACCCGCAGCGGGACGGCCGCCGCCTCCGATCCCACCGGCCCGTTCGGCCGCGGACGGATCCGGAGCGGGGCGGAGGTCGTGTGGTTCTGGTGCCGGCGCGCGCTGCGCTGCCAGCGGTCGCTGAAGGTGACCGGCGAGCGGCGCGTCCGGCGCGGCGGGCGGATCCGCTTCCGCGTGCGCGGCTACGACGACTACGGGCGCTCGCGGGTCGTCCGCGGGGCGACCGTGGCGGTCGGCCGGGCGCGGGCGCGCACGGACCGGCGCGGGCTCGTGACGATCCGCTTCGTGCGGCGCGGCCTGTTCCGGCTGCGGGCGTCGAAGCGCGGGCTCGTGCCGGCGTTCCCGATCGGGATCCGGGTGACGTGAGGCTCGCCGGCGTCCTCGCGGTCGTGCTGGTCGTCGCGGGCTGCGGCGTCGGCGCCGGCGATGCTCCGGACTCCGTCCGGCTGACCGTGACCGACGGGTTCGGCTCGCGGACGCTGCTCGAGAAGCCGTCGCCCGAGGTCCGCGGGTCGGACACGGTGATGCGCCTCCTGCAGCGCAACGCCGACGTCGAGACGAAGTACGGCGGCGGGTTCGTGCAGTCGATCGACGGGAAGTCCGGCGGGCGGGAGGACGGCCGGCCCGTGGACTGGTTCTACTTCGTCAACGGCGTGCTCGCCGAGAAGGGCGCGGCGGCGACGGAGGTGCGGGCCGGTGACCGCATCTGGTGGGACCGGCACGACTGGGGCCTGACGAACACCGTGCCGGCGGTCGTGGGGTCGTTCCCCGAGCCGTTCGCGCACGGGATCGACGGCGAGCGGCTGCCGACGCGGATCGAGTGCGAGCAGTCGGTCGCGGCCGCGTGCGACGTCGTGCAGAAGAAGCTCGCGAAGCTCGGGATCGTTGCGGGGAAGGCGCTGCCGGGGACGTCGAGCGGGGTCGACGTGCTGCGGATCGCGGTCGGGCCGTGGCCGGACCTGCGGGATGACGGCGCGCTGCGGCAGATCGAGCGCGGCCCGCGCGCCAGCGGCGTCTACGGGCGGTTCTCGGCCGACGGCCGCCAGTTCCTCGCGCTCGATCCGCGCGGCCGCGTCGTCGTCGACATGGGTCCGCGGACGGGCGTGATCGCCGCGACGCGGTATCGCGAGAACGCGCCGGTCTGGGCGGTCACGGGAACCGACGCGGAGGGGGTGCGCGCCGCCGCCGCTGCGTTCGACGAGAGCGTGCTCAACGAGAAGTTCGCGCTGGCGATCGGCGACGACCTGCCCGTCCCGCTCCCGGCGATCGAGGGGACGCCGCGATGACCGGTGCCAGGCACGTTCATATTGCGGTGCCAGGCACGTCAACATTCGCTAACACTTCGCGCACGGGATCGGTGACGTGATCTACTCGCGCCGCGCCTCGCCTCTCCACGCGGCTCGGGCCGTCGCCTCGGGGGCGTGGTGCTGCGCGCTCGCGGGCGCGGCTCTCGCGTTCCACCACCCGCTCGTGCTGGGCGCGCTGCTGGTCGCGGTGGTCGCGGGCGCGGCCGGGGCGGGCGTGGGGCGGGAGGTGGCGCGGGTGCTGCGCTACGCGCTCCCGTTCGCGCTGTTCATCGCGCTCATCAACCCGTTCGTGTCGCGGAACGGACTCACCGTCATCGCGCGCCTCGGCGAGATCCCGCCCTTCGGCCAGGTCGACCTGACGCTGGAGGCGTTCGTCTACGGCGCGATGTTCGGGCTGCGGCTGCTCGTCGTCGTGCTCGCGTTCGGCGTCGCGACGTACGCGGTGGACCCGGACGAGGTGCTGCGCCTCTTCCGGCGCGTGTCGTTCCGCAGCGCGCTGACCGCGGCGCTGGCCGTGCGGCTCGTGCCGGTCCTGCACGCGGACGCGCGGCGGCTCGCCGAGGCGCGCCGGTGCCGCGCGGACGGCGACGCGTCGCGCCTGACGATCCTGCGCGCGCTCGCCGCCGGAGCGCTCGACCGCGCGACCGACGTCGCCGCGACGCTCGAGGTCCGCGGCTACGCGACGGCGGGCCCCAGCCGCGCCGGCGCCCGGCCGTGGTCGCGCCACGACGTGTGGTTCCTCGGCTCCGCGGCGGTGCTCGTCGGGCTCGTGGTCGCGGCGAAGGTCGGCGGGGTGGGCGCGTTCGAGGCGTTCCCGTCGCTCGTCGTGCCGCTCGGGTTCGGCGAGGTGGGGTTGAGCGTCGCACTCGTCGCCGCCGCGCTCGTCCCGTTCCTCGACCGGAGGGGGATCGCGTGACGGGACCGAACGCTGCGCCGCCGCGCCGCTCCGCCGAACGCCGGAGGCGCGCGTGACGCCGCACTCGGCCCTCCTCTTCGACCGCGTGAGCTACGCCTACCCGGGTTCGCCGGCGGCGGCGCTCCAGGACGTCTCCTTCGCGGTCGAGCCCGGGGAGTTCGTGGTCGTGGCGGGGTTGTCGGCGTCGGGGAAGTCGACGGTCGTGCGCGCCGCTTGCGGGCTCGTGCCGCACTTCCACGGCGGGGAGTTCGGCGGGCGGGTCGTGGTCGAGGGGCTCGACACGCGCGAGCACGGGCCGGGCGAGATCGCCGCCATCGCCGGGACGCTCGCGCAGGACCCGGAGACGCAGGTCGTGCTCGGCACCGTCCGCGCCGAGCTCGCCTTCCCGCTCGAGAACCGCGGCCACGGGCCGGCCGCGATCGCGCGCGGGGTGGAGGAGGCGGCGCTCGCGCTCGGCATCGCGCACCTCCTCGACCGCCCGACCGCGACGCTCTCCGGCGGCGAGCTGCAGCGGGCCGGCCTCGCCGCGGCGCTCGCCGGCCGCCCGCGCGTCGTGCTGCTCGACGAGCCGACCTCCCAGCTCGATCCGGTCGCGGGCGACGAGCTGGTCTGGCTGCTGCGGCGGCTCAACGAGGAGTGGGGGACGACGGTCGTCCTCGTCGAGCATCGCCTCGAACGCTGCCTCGCCGCCGCCGACCGCGTCCTCGCCTTCGCCGGCGGCCGCCTCGCCTGCGACGCGCCGCCGCGCGGCTTCCTCGAATGGGCCGCGGCGGAGTCCCCCGCGCTCGAGACCCCCGCCGCCCGCCTGCTCGAACGCGCCGGCCTGCGCCCCCCGCCCGCCGGGGTGAAGGAGGCCCGCGCCACGCTCCGCGCCCACGGGATGCTGCCGGAGGAACCGCCGCGCGCGACCCTCCGCCCCCACGGGATGCTGCCGGAGGAACGGCCGCGCGCGACCCTCCGCCCCCAGGGGATGCTGCCGGAGGAACCGCCGCGCGCCACCCTCCTCGCGCGGCGGCGCCGGCGCGCCGCGGCCGACCCGGCGGTGGCGCTCGACGGCGTCTGGCACGAGCTCCGCAACGGGCCCGCGCTGCTGCGCGGCGTCGATCTCGCGCTGCGGCCGGGCGAGCGCGTGGCGCTGATGGGGCGCAACGGCGCGGGGAAGTCGACGCTGCTGCGCCACGCCGCCGGACTGCTCGAGCCGACGCGCGGGAAGGTCCGCGCGGCCGGCCGCGTCGCGTTGCTGCTCCAGCACCCGGGCGACTACCTCCTCCACGAGCGCGTGGGTGACGAGGCGGCGGCGGAGGCACGCGCGGCGGCCGGGCTCGACGTCGCCGAGGGCCGCCACCCGCGCGACCTCTCCGGCGGCGAGCGCCAGCGGCTCGCGCTCGCCGTCGTGCTCGGCGTGGCGGGCGGCGAGGTGCCCGCGGGCGCGGCGGCGACGCCGGCCGCGGTGTGCCTGGACGAGCCGACGCGCGGTCTCGATCGCGCGGCCAAGGGCGCCCTCGCCGACCGCCTCGGGACGCTCGCGTCGGGCGGGAACGCCGTCCTCGTCGCGACTCACGACGCGGAGTTCGCGGCGTCGTTCGGCGAGCGTGTCGTGCTGCTCGCCGACGGGCGCGTGATCGCCGACGGGCCGGCGAGCGAGATCCTCTCCGGCGGGTGGTACTTCGCGACGGAGACCGCGCGCGTCCTCGGCGGCGCGGGCGGCGCGCTGCTGCCGGAGGAGGGAGCGGAGGTGTTGAGGACGAGGTTCTCGGTGGAGCTGCCGCAGCCGTGACGTGGCAGCTCGCCTCCTTCTCGCTCCTCTTCCTCGCCCTGGCCGCCGGGTTCGGGTGGTACGAGCGGGCGAAGCCGACCGCGAAGGTCGTGGCGCTCGTCGCGACGCTGGCCGCCCTGGCCGGGCTCGGCCGCGCGGCGTTCGCGCCCCTCCCGAACGTCAAGCCGACGACCGACATCGCGCTGCTCGCGGGCTACGCGCTCGGCGCCGGACCGGGGTTCGTGGTCGGCGCGGTCGGAGCGCTCGCCTCGAACCTCTTCTTCGGCCACGGACCGCACACGCCGTGGCAGATGGCGGGCTGGGGTGGCGCGGGACTGCTCGGCGCGGCGCTCGCCCGCGCCTTCGGGCACGAGCTGAAGCGGATCCCGCTCGCCGCGGCGTGCGGCGTCGCCGGGGCGCTGTTCGGCGCGTGGATGGACCTCCACCTCTGGGTCGTCTTCACCGACCACCAGCCCGCCGAGTACGCCGCGATCTCCGCCCGCAGCCTGCCGTTCAACATCGCGCACGTCGTCGGGAACGTCGCGTTCTGCCTCCTGTTCGGCCCGGCGCTCGTCCGCGCGCTCCTGCGGTTCCGGCAGCGGTTCGAGGTCGTCTGGAAGCCGCTCGTCGCCGCCGGCGCGCTCGCGCTCCTCCTCGCGGCCCCGGCGCACGCCGCGGACCGCTCCATAGAGAAGGCCGTCGCCTACCTCCGCGCGGCGCAGACGGAGGACGGCGGCTTCGCGGGATCGAACGCGCCGGGCGGCTCGACCGCGATCTACAGCGGCTGGGCGGTGATCGGCCTCGCCGCGGCGGGCGAGGACCCGGGCGACGAGGCGGCCGCGTACCTCAGGGCGCAGGCGGAGAAGGTCCGCGACCTCGGCGACATCGAGCGCACGATCCTCGCCCTGCGCGCAGCCGGTGAGCCCGCGGACGATCTGGTGCAGAGGCTCCTCGAGGCACGCAAGCCCGACGGTTCGATCGAAGGGCTCGTCAACCGCACGGCGTTCCTCGTCCTCTCGCTCCGCGCGGCCGGCCGCCCGCACAGCGATGACGCGATAACCAAGGCCGCGGCATGGATCGCGAAGCAGCAGAACCGCGACGGCGGCTTCGGCACCGGGGGCCGCGGCAGCCCGCCGAGCATCGACGACACGTCGGCGGCGATCCAGGGCCTCGTGGCCGCCGGGCGCAAGCGAAGCAGCAAACCGGTCAAGCGCGCCGCCGCCTGGCTGCAGAGAAGGCAGAACCGCGACGGCGGCTACCCGCTCGGCCCGGGCGCACCCTCCAACGCCCAGTCGACCGCGTGGGCGATCCAGGGCCTCGTCGCCGCCGGCCGCGACCCGCGCCGGATCCGCCGCGACGGCAGCCGCACCCCGATCGCCTACCTGCGCTCCCTCCAGCAGCCCGACGGCTCGATCCGCTACAACCGCACGAGCCGCCAGACGCCCACGTGGGTCACCGCCCAAGCGATCCCGGCGCTCGCCCGCAGGCCGCTCCCGATCAAGCCGCCGCCCGAGGCACGCGAGCGCAGCCGCTCCCCGCTCGCGCTCCTCAGCCTCGTGGCCGCGGCGCTGTTCCCCTAGGCGGTTCTGTACGGTTCGCGCCCGCTCATGCAGGTAGGAGTCCCGAAGGAGACGGCCCAGGGGGAACGGCGGGTCGCGCTCGTGCCCGACGTCGTCAAGCGCCTCGCGTCGAAGGACGTGCAGGTGGTCGTCGAGCCGGGCGCCGGCGAGGGCGCGCTGCTCCCCGACGACGCGTACACCGAGGCGGGCGCGACGCTCGGCGACCCCTGGGACGCCGACGTCGTCGTGAAGGTCGCGCCCCCGCGCGCGGACGAGATCATCAAGGTCGGCTCCGACACGATCCTCGTCGGCTTCCTCGCGCCCCTCACGAGCCCCGACTCCACCCGCGCGCTCGCCCAGGCGGGCACGACGTCGTTCGCGATGGAGGCGATCCCCCGCATCAGCCGCGCCCAGTCGATGGACGCGCTGTCCAGCCAGTCCAACGTCGCCGGCTACAAGGCCGCGCTCCTCGCGGCCACCGAGCTGCAGCGCTTCTTCCCGATGCTGATGACCGCGGCGGGAACGATCCGCCCGGCGAACGTCCTCGTGCTCGGCGCGGGCGTCGCCGGCCTGCAGGCCATCGCCACGGCCCGCCGGCTCGGCGCCCAGGTCACCGGTTACGACGTCCGCCCGGAGGTGGCCGAGCAGGTCGAGTCGCTCGGCGCGAAGTTCCTCGACCTCGGCGTGTCCGCCGCGGGCGAGGGCGGCTACGCGCGCGAGCTGACCGAGGAGGAGCGCGCGCAGCAGCAGCAGGCGCTCCAGGACGCGATCGCCACGTTCGACGCCGTCATCACGACCGCGCTCGTCCCCGGCCGTCGCGCGCCGATCCTCGTCACCGCCGAGTCGGTCAGGAACATGAAGCCCGGCAGCGTCGTGATCGACCTCGCGGGGGAGTCCGGGGGCAACTGCGAGGTCTCGCGGCCGGGCGAGCGCGTCGTCGAGAACCACGTGACCGTCTACGCGCCGCTCAACCTCGCCTCGACCATGGCCGAGCACGCCTCGCAGCTCTACGCCCGCAACGTCATGGCGCTGCTCGAGCTCTTCCTCGCCGAGGGCGGCAGCGTCGAGCTCGACTTCGACGACGAGATCATCGCCGGCGCGTGCGTCACGCGCGGCGGCGAGATCGTGCACGAAGGCGCGAAGAAGACCGTGGAGGCCGCGGCATGACCGCGCTCATCCTCGCCGCCGAGGACGCCAGCCGGACGCCCCTGATCGTCGAGATCGCGATCGTCGTCCTCAGCGGGTTCCTCGGCTTCCAGCTCATCTCGAAGGTCCCGAACACGCTGCACACGCCGCTGATGAGCGGGACCAACGCGATCCACGGGATCGTCCTGCTCGGCGGCCTGCTCGTGATCGGCGTCGCGACCGGGTTCGTCAACGACCTCATCCTCGTCATCGCGATCGCGTTCGGCACGATCAACGTCGTCGGCGGGTTCCTCGTGACCGACCGGATGCTCGAGATGTTCAAGGGCAAGAAGGAGCCCGAGCAGCAGTGATCCTCGCGTCCTTCCTCCAGGACAACGACTTCATCACGGCGCTCTACATCGTCGCGTTCTCGCTGTTCGTGATCGGGATCGCGGGGCTGACGGGACCGCGGACGGCCGTGCGAGGCAACCGGATCGCCGCGGTGGGCATGGCCATCGCGGTCGTCGGGACGCTGCTCGACGAGCGCATCGGCGACTGGGGCCTGATCGTGCTCGGGATCGCGATCGGGACCGCGGTCGGCGTGCCCGCGGCGCGCAACGTGAAGATGACCGCGATGCCGCAGATGGTGGCGCTGTTCAACGGCGTCGGCGGTGGCGCGATCGCCCTGATCGCCTGGGTGGAGTTCCGCCACACCGGCGGCTACGCGGGCGAGCCGCTCTACGTGGTCATCGCCTCGCTGTTCGGGGCGATCGTGGGCTCGATCTCGTTCTGGGGATCGAACATCGCCTTCGGCAAGCTGCAGGAGATCCTTCCCGGCCGCCCGATAACGCTGGGCCGCGCCCAGCAGGTCCTCAACCTGCTGCTGCTGATCGTGGCGGGGATGATCGTCGGAGCCTCCGGAACCATCCTCACCAACCTGATGGCCGAGGCGATGAACCGCTCGATCCCCAACATCATCGCCGGGGGCTTCGGCGGTGGCGCGATCGCCCTGATCGC
>DASVPR010000059.1:0-104126 GCA_036389485.1 Solirubrobacteraceae bacterium | reverse complement strand
CAGCTCTACGCCAACAGCGCCGAGCGCACCGCAGCGCTCGACGCCTGGCTCAACCACTACAACTTCATCCGACCCCACGGCAGCCTCAGCCACAAGCCGCCCGGCTCACGACTGACGAAGGCGCCTGGGAACGACACCTAGGCGCCCAGCCGCCGCGCGGTCTGCTCACCGATCGCTGCGCTGTGCTTGAAGCCGTGCCCTGAGCAGGCGGAGACGAGGAGGACGCCATAGTCCGTTTCCTCGATGACGAAGTCGCGGTCGTGCGTGACGGTGTAGAGGCACGTCGACGCCTTCACGCACCGCTCGGTGACGCCCGCGAGCCGCCCTGCGACGTATCGCGCGTGGAACCTGCCCGCCTCGGCGGGCTGGACCGCGCGGTCGCACGCGTCGGGTGTCGTCGTGCGCGTGTAGTCCTCGGACGCCAGCTTGACCGCGCCGTCGACGGGTGGGAAGCCGTAGAAGAAGTCGTCCGGGCCGCTGCCGATCTCCCAGATGAAGATGGGCGCGTCGCGCTGCTCCTCGGGCGCCGTGGCCTCGAACCAGTACTGGACCTGGCGGTGGACGGTGAAGCGGCCCTCGAGGAAGTCGCCGATCCACGGGCCGACGGTGAGCACGATCGCGCGCCCCGTCACGTCTCCTGCGGCCGTCGTGACGCGCCCCTTCGCGACTTCGTGCACCCGCTCGCCGAAGCGCAGCTCCGCGCCGTGGCGCTCCGCGAGCGCGAGCTGCGCCGCCACCGCCGCCTCGGGCCGCAGGTAGCCGGCGCCCGGCTCGTAGTAGGCGCCGCGCTCGTCGCCGGTCAGCGCGAACTGGGGAAACCGCGCCGCGGCCTCGCGCGCGGTGAGCGTCTCGTGCGGGACGTCGTGCTCGCGCGCGGCGGCGATCGTCGCGGCGAGGAAGTCCTCGGCGCCGTGCAGGACCGCGGGCTTCGCGGCCGCGATCAGGAGCATCCCCGTCTCGGTGAGGATGGTCTCGCCGCTCTCACGCTCGATCTCCCTCCACAGCTCGTGCGAGCGCTTCACGAGCGGGACGAAGTGCGCGCCCTCGCCGATCGCGATCCGGGTGATGCGCGTCTCGCCGTGGCTCGACCCGAGCTCGTGCGGAGGGTGGAACCGGTCGACGCCCAGGACGCGCGCGCCGGCCTTCGCGAGCTGGTACGTCGCGGCCGCGCCCATCGCGCCGAGCCCGACGACGATCGCGTCGTAGCCCGCGCGGCGCATGGGGCGCGAGGCTACTGCTCAGTCGTCGTCGTCGCCTCCGCGGCCTCTGCCCCTGCCGCGTCCGCGGCCGCTGCCGTCGTCGTCTCCTCCTCCGCTGTCGTCGGATCCGTCGTCGCCGGCCCCGGAGCCGACCGGCGGCGGTGGCGGCGCGGTGCCGGGGCCGGTCGGCGCGCCGCCGCTGTAGCCGCCTCCGGAGCGGGCGTCGTCGTCGTCGTCGCGCGGGGACGTGCGGGTCGTGGTCGTGCGGGGACGGTCGCGGTTCGTCCGGCCCGCGCGGTTCGTCGCGGGCGGCGCGAGCTCGCGGCCGGCCGTGAGGGGCTCGGAGTCCAGCCCGATCTCCTGGTCGGTGATCGCGGTCGCCGCGACCGTCACGCCGACGGCGGCGGCGAGGCCCGCGGCGGCGACGACGACGAAGGTCAGGATGCGGCGCATGGGAGGCACGCTAGGGGGTGTCCTGTAAAGAGACTGCAAAGCGGAGCTCGGCTACTGCGCCGAGACCGTCGTCGCGGTTGCGCAGCGTCACGTCCGCGCCCCAGCGGCGCGCGAGCTCGCGCGCGATCGGCAGCCCGAGGCCCGTTCCGCGGGGCCCGGCGCGCCCCGCGCTGCCGCGGTGGAACCGGTCGAAGACCGCGTCCTCCTCGCCCTCCTCCAGCCCGCGCCCCTCGTCGAGCACACGCAGCGAGGTCCCGCGGGTGGCGATCGTCACCGTCCCCGCGCCGTAGTTGAGCGCGTTCTCGACCAGCGCGTCGACGATGCGATCGAGGTCCCCTTTCGCGCAATGCACGATGGCGCCGCCGCCCGCGGCGCCCTCGCCCGCCGTGCCGGCTCCGCCCGCCGTGCCGGCTCCGCCCGCCGCGGCTGCTTCGCCCGCGCGGCCGCTCGTCGCGAGGCGCAGCTCGCGCCTGTGCTCGCGCGCTGCGCGCTCCCACCTCGCGCGCGCTCGCCGGGCGGCGTCGTCGAGGTCGAGCGGCTCGCCCGGCAGCTCGCGCTCGCCGACCCGGCTCAGCTCGAGCAGCTCGCCGACCATCTGCGCGAGGCGGTCGACCTCGCGCTGGGCGGCCTCGAGCTCGCCGTCTGGATCGCCGTCCGCGGCGGCCGCCTCCAACCGGAGGCGCAGCCCGGCGAGCGGCGTGCGCAGCTGGTGCGACGCGTCGGCGACGAACTCGCGCTGCGAGTCGAGCAGTCGCCCGATCCGCTCGGTCATCTCGTTGAACGTCCGCGCGAGCGAGCGCTGCTCCGCGCTTCCCTCCACCCGCGCGCGCACCGCCAGGTCGCCCTCCGCGACCCGGCGGGCCGCGCGGTCGAGCTCCACCGTCGGCCGCGCCACCCAGTTCGCGATCAGCCACCCGAGGAGCAGGCCGACCGCGATCACGATCAGGCCGACGAGCGCGAGGCCGAGCCAGGCGCGGCGGACCGCGCGGTCGACGGCGTCCACGCTCTGCGTCACCCGCACGGCGCCGATCGGCTGCCCGCGCCGCAGGATCGGGACGCTCGTGGCGAGCAGCCGCTCGTCGAGGGTCTGGGAGCGGCGCTCGCGCTGGTCGGCCGCGCCGCCGAGCGCCGCGCGGATCTCGGGGCGCGTCGAGTAGTCGCGGCCGGGCGCGGCGCCCTGGGAGTCGGCGAGCAGGAAGCCGTCGCGGTCGACGACGATCACCCGCCCGCGGACCGACCCGCCCGCGGTTCGCACCAGTTGCGACAGGGCACGCGCGTCGCGCGGCCCCAGGAGGTCCGCGGCCGAGGCGGCGACGACGTCGGCCTGCCCGCGGGCGTCGCTCTTGACCTCGGCGTCCACGCGATCGCCGAGCGTCGCGCCGAGCGGGACGCCGAGCGCGACGACCGCGAGCACGAGGACGTACGCGAGCGCCAGCAGCAGGCGCGTGCGGAGGGCTACGGCCGCGCCCCCCCGCCGGCGCCGGCGGAGCCCCCGCCCTCGCCATCCTCCCCACCCGCGAACCGGAACCCGACCCCGCGCACGGTCTCGATCCAGCGCGGGGCGGCGGGGTCGTCGCCCAGCTTCTTGCGCAGCCAGCCGATGTGGACGTCGAGCGTCTTCGTCGAGCCGAACCAGTTCTCGTCCCAGACGCGGCTCATGAGGTCCTCGCGCGTCACGACGCGGCCGGCGTGGCGCGCGAGCTCGGCGAGGAGGTCGAACTCCTTGCGGGACAACTCGATCTCGTCGCCGCGCAGGCGCGCGCGGCGGGCGGCGAGGTCGACGTCGAGGTCGCCGATGCGGATCGGCTCCTGCGGCCCTTCGTCCTTGGCGGTCGCGCGCCGGAGCACCGCGCGGATCCGCGCGATGACCTCCGCCGCGCTGAACGGCTTGACGACGTAGTCGTCGGCGCCGATCTCCAGCCCGACGATCTTGTCCGTCTCGGTCCCGCGCGCGGTGACCATGATCACGGGGACGGAGGAGGTCGCGCGCAGCGTCCGGCACACGTCGCGGCCGTCGCCGTCGGGCAGGGCGAGGTCGAGGAGGACGAGGTCGGGCTCGAGCGCGCGCGCCCGTTCGAGAGCCTCGGCGGCGGTGCGCGCGACGATCGCGTCGAAGCCCTCGCGGCGCAGGATCTTCGCGAACGGGTCGGCGATCGAGGACTCGTCCTCGACGAGCAGGATGCGGGGACCGGACGCCATGCCGCGGCGAGCGTAGCGACGCGCGCGGAGCTTCCCGGGAGGCTTTGCCAAAGCTTTGCCCGCGGTTGCGCGGTGCTTGCCCGCGGTCCCTTCACGGTGCACCCCATGAACCGCACCCGCATCGCGACCGCCGTGACGCTGCTCGCGCTCGGCGGCCTGACCGCCGTCGCCCTCGGCTCGCGCCCCGAGGAGGAGACGAAGCCCGCCGCGGAGACGGCCGCGCCCGAGCAGGTCCGGACCGAGGTCGTCCGCCGCACGCGCACGATCACGGAGGACACGCCGGCCGCCGCCGCCGCGCCTGCCCGCGCCGCCGCCGCGGCTGCGGCGCCCGCCGCCCCGCCGCCCGCGGCCGCCGCGCCGCCCGGCGAGGCCCGTGGCGACGGCACGCCCGAGGACGGCCCGCACGGCGACGACGATTTCGACGACCACGGCGGCGACCGCGACGACGGCTTCGACGACCACGGCGGCGACCGCGACGACGACGACGACGACTTCGAGGCGTTCGACGACGACGACTCCGGCCACGGCCGAGGCCGCGGAAGGGGTCGCGGGGGCGACGATGACTGACCTCGCGCTCGCACCGCGCGCGGGCGAGGAGCCGGCGGCGGTGGCTCCTGGGCGGGGCGGTCCGCTGGGGCCGCCGTCGCCGGCTGCCCGCCCGCCGGGACCGGAGGGCGGCGGCGCGCGGCCGCGTGCGGCCGCACGGGCGGCTGCGCCGCCCGCCGCGCTCACTCCGCCCGGTCCGCTCGGTGTCGCCGCCGGCTCCGCTGCGGTGTTCCTCGTCGCTCTGGCCTTTCTGGCGCTTCAGGTCCGGGCGGAGAACGACCCCGCGATCAGCGCGGCTCCGGCCGAGACGACGCGGCCTCAGCGCGTCCTGGTCAAGCGGATCGTGAGACGGCGGGTCGTCGTTCGGCGGCGCGCTCCGGGAGGATCCACCCCCGCCGTCCCCGCCGCCGTCGCGAGCGGCCGCGGCGCTCCCGCCCCGCCCGCCGCCCTCGCGATCCAGGGCGGAGCTCCCGCGGCTCCCGCCCCTTCCGCCGCCGCTCCGCCGCCGGTCGCGGCGCCGGCGGCCGCGCCCGCCCCTGCCCCCGTCGTCAGCCGCGCGTCGTGATCCGTGCACGGCCTCATGGCGCATCCCGCGTCGTGCGCCTTCGACGCCCGCACAGCGCCGTGACCATCGCGGACGAGTCGTTCCGCGCCCTCGGCACGACCGTCCGCGTGGTGGTCGAGGCGCCGGACGCGCCGACCCTCGCCCTCCGCGCGCGCAGGATCGTCGAGGACTACGACCGCCGCCTCTCGCGCTTCCGCGAGGACTCGGAGCTCTGCAGGCTGAACGCGGACGTGCGCGAGCGCGTCCCCGCGTCCGCGCTGCTGCGCGACGCGGTCAAGGCGGCGATCCACGCCGCGCACCGCTCGGGCGGGCTCGTCGACCCCACGCTCCTGCCCGCGCTCGAGAACGCCGGCTATGCGCGGTCGATCAAGCCGAGTGCCACCCCGATCCTCCCGACCGGCGCGCCGCGACGTGCCCGGCCGCATCCCGACCAACGGTGGCGCGCGATCGAGGTCGAACCGGACGCGATCGTCCGCCCGGCCGGCCTCAGACTCGACCTCGGCGGGACGGGCAAGGGCCACGTCGCCGACCGCGTCGCCGCGATCCTCACCCACACGCGGCGCTGGGCGATCGACTGCGGCGGGGACGTCCGCCTCGGGGGCGCCGTCGAGCAGGACGTGGTCGTCGCGCATCCCTTCGGCGGCGAGGCCGCCCGCCTCACGCTCACGCGAGGCGCCGTCGCGACCTCCGCGATCCACGCCCGCGCGTGGAAGGGGGGCCACCACCTCATCGACCCCTCGACGGGTCACCCCGCGTGGACGGGAGTCCTCGCCGCGACGGCCGCCGCCGCCACCACGCTCGGCGCCGAGACGAAGGCGAAGATGGCGTTGCTCGGGGGTCCGCAGCTCGCCGACGACATCGCGCTGCTCTGGGTCGACGCGGAAGGAAGGGTCAACAAGCGATGATCGGCCCTGCTCCCGCCGAGTACGGCTGGTGGCTCGCCTCGCGCGCAGCGGGCCTCACCGCGCTGCTCTGCATCACGGTCGCCGTCGGGGTCGGGCTCGCGCTCGGCGGCAAGCTCGCGTCGAAGAGGCCGGGCCTGCCCCGCGCGCTCATGGCGGTCCACGAGCACGCCGCGCTCGCCGGCCTGATCGCGATCGCGGTGCACGGCATCACCCTGCTCGGCGATGGGTGGCTGAAGCCGTCGATCGCCGACGTGGCGGTCCCGTTCGCGAGCGACGTCAAGCCGTTCTGGGTCGGCCTCGGCACGACCGGCGGCTGGCTCGCGGCGCTGCTGGGCCTGACGTTCTACGCGCGCAGGCGCATCGGCACGAAGCTCTGGCGCAAGGCGCACCGCGCCACGATCGTCGTCTACATCCTCTCGGTCGCCCACACCCTCGGGGCCGGGACGGACGCGCAGGAGCCCTGGCTGCAGGCGTTCCTGCTCGCCACCGGGGCCCCGATCCTCTTCCTCTTGCTCATGCGGGTCCTGCCACGCGAGAGCCCGGAGGTGGCTACGGCTGGTAGCCGTCGTCCATCCAGGACTTGAACAGCGCCACCTGGTCGGACGGCCACGGCACGGGGTTGTCGTTGTCGTCGAGCGGCATCAGCCCATTGGAGAGCTGGTAGTAGACGTTGTTCGCGTTCGCGTGGTCGGGGTATGTGTCGTCGCCGGCCGAATCGCTCATGTACGAGTACTCGGCGAGGTAGACCGGGGGGTCCACCTGGGTCTTGTCCTTCATGTGGTCGATGTCGTCGTTCGTGAAGAGCTTGACGATGTCGTTCTGGAAGCTGACTGCCATCGGGACCTCCTCAGCTCGCCGCGTTGGCGGGTACGAAGTCGGGGCCGTAGTTGCCGGTACCGCCCGGCAACGCCTGTGAGACGATGGGTGGGACGTACTGGTAGAGACCGAGCATCGCGCCGATCGCGGATTGCAGCGAGGCCTGGGTCCACGTGCCGAGGTCCGTGAGGAGCTTCTGGTACTGCTTGTCGAACTCGGCGATCTGCGCGGGGGCCGGGACGTCCGGGTAGCCGCCCTGCGGCACCGGCGCGACGGGGTAGCAGTCCGGGAACGGGACGGGGTCGCCGCCGTACTCCCAGCTGTCGAGCACCTGCACCAGCTTCTGGCCGTGCAGGATCTCCCCGAAGCGGAAGTAGTGGGAGAGCTCGCCGCCGCCGTCGTACTGCGGCGCGTACGGCGACGTCGAGGTCCCCTCGCCCTGGTCCTTGATCAGCGTGATCGCGTTCTGCACGTCCTGGAGCGACCCGAGCGGCGCTTGTTTCTCGCCGATCGACGTCGGCGGGTTCGCCTCGGGATGGTCGGGGTCGGGGACCGACACGAACAGGTTCACCTGATTCGCCTTCGAGATCGTCGGCTGGATCGACGCGAACGCGCTCGCGATCGCGTCGTAGAACTGGCCGATCGTCGGCCCGTCGGACTGCGGGTCCACCTGGTCGGCCGGGGGCTCCGGCTGCTCGATGGCCATGTACATCTGGAGCGTCTCGGGGCTCAGGCCGGCGAGGTAGACCTCGAGCTCGGGCAGCACGCCGCCGGGCAGGCCCTGGCTCGGATACGTCGGAGCCACGATCTCCGGGCTTCCGCCGGGGGTCGCGGCCAGCATGTTGCACGCGAGCCCGAGGTGGAGCATCTCCTCCATCACCACGCTGAGGATCAGGTTGTAGGCCTCACCGCTCGGCTTGGTCTGGCCGCTCTGAGGAATGATCGACCACATCCCCGAGAGGTAGACGGGGATCGTCGCGAACTCGAGCTCGATCGCGTTCTGGAGACTGGTCTGAAGCCAGTCGAGATCCCGGTCTTCGACCTGGACGTCGAGCAGGTCGGAGATGCTGGTCGCCACTTCGCCTCCTGCCGCGGGTTGATGAAGGATTCTTGCGCACACGGCGCTTCGCGACAACCCTGCAAACGGAAAACGCTCATCGCGCGACCGTTCTCCGCTAGCGGATCGCGAACCCGCTCAGCCGCGCGGGCTCCACCTCGTCGATGTCGACCGACTCGACGTCCGCCCGCGACGGCCCCGACCGTGCCCACGCCACCATCGACTCGACGGCTTCCGGCTCGCCCTCGAACCACGCCTCGACCGTGCCGTCGGGGCAGTTCCGGGCCCAGCCCGCCACGCCCCGGGACTCCGCCGCACGGCGCGCGGAGTCGCGGAAGAACACGCCCTGCACCCGCCCGCGGACGACGACCCGGCGAGCGATCACGCCGCGCCCGGGCCGTCCGCCTCGCGCAGCAGGTCGTCGATCTGGCCGAGGTGACCGCGGACGTTGCCGGCCATGGCCTCGACGATCCGCGTCGCCTCGCCGATGTACGTCGTCGCCTGCGTGAGCTGCGACTTCACCCGCCGGACGTCCTCCATCGCGCCGAGCGCGCGCTCGACCTCGGCGGCGACCGCGGCGGTGTCGACGCCCGCGGACTCCGACCGCGCCATGAGCACCCGCGCGCGGGCGAGCTTGTACGCGAGCTCGAGCCCCGTGCGCGACCCGTCCTCCGGATCGAAGACGACGAACAGCTTGTTGCCGTTGAACTCGCGCAGCTCGGTCGTCCGCGCCGGGAGCTTCTCCTCCGACGGGACGACGAACACGCCGTAGTCGGCGTCGCGCTGCTCCATCGCCGCGTCGAGGTCGGCCAGCGCCTCGTTCTTCGACTTCCGCGAGTTCTTCGCCTCGAACACGATCCGCCCGCGCGCCGGCCCCGCGCACGCGTCGATCGCGATCACGACGTCGCCCTTCTTGCCGCCGACGCCCTTCACGTCGCCGACCGCGTCGCAGTCGTCGCCCTGCCCGCCGGCCACCGCGTCGAGCGCCTCGAACACCGCCTCCTCGTACGTGCGGCCCTTGGCGGTGCCGCGCTCGGCCTCCGCCGCGACCTCCTCGAGCTTCTCCTTCTCCGCCCGCAGGGACGCGACCTCCAACCGTGTGGCCTCGAGCGACTCCCGCATCAGCCGCAGCGACTCCGCCTGCTGGTTGGCGGTGTCCCGCACCACCGCGAGCGACGCCCGGTGCGCGGCGAGGATCGGGTTGGACTCGCTGTCGGACGCGAAGAACTCCGCCAGCAGGGCCTGGATGCGGTGCGGCACCGCGACCGTCGACTCCTCGCCGAAGTGCTTCTCCATCAGACGTGCGATGTGGCCCTCGTCGGCGCTGAAGACGCGATGCAGCCGCTCGGCGAAGTCGGTCTTCATCCGCTCGAACTCGGCCTTCACGATCTCGGCCTGCGCGCCCGTCTCCTCGCGCTCGAGCACGCGCGCGCCGATCTCGATCATCTGCGTCACGAAGCGGTCGACCGGCTCGCCGCGCCGCTCGCGGTCGTGTACCAGCTCGACCACCGTCTCGTCCGCGACGCGCAGGCCGTCGACGAGCAGCTCGCCGTTGAACGTGCGGACCCGGGAGAAGGGGAGAGGGGTGGCAGCCTCCATGACGCCACCGAAAGTAGGCGGCGGACCGGATGGAAAACGGGAAGGATCGCCCTGCACATGCCGTCCTTCGACGAAGCGATCGCCCAGCGGCCCGCGCCGGCCCGGCTGCGCGCGCTGCTCGCCGACGAGCTGGCGCGCGGCGAACGCGAGCTGCGCGAGAAGCGGTCCGGCTACGGCGAGCCGGTCACCGTGGCGTTCGGACATGACGGCGCAGCCGCGCTGCCGGCTCCGGTCGCGGTCCGCGCGGACGCGAGCGCGGTCGGCGAGCGGGCGTGGCTCGTCGTCGCCGCGACGGTCGAGGCTCTCGCGCAGGCGGGTGGGGAGCAACCGTTGGAGGCGGGCGACGTGGACGGCCATCTCGCGCTGCGCGCCGGCGCGGTCGATCCCGAGCTGGCGGTGCTCGCGTTCGACGAGGCGGTCGCCGGCGTCGACCGGCTCCGGGCGCGGGGCGTGGTCATAGAGACCGTGGGCGGCGAGGGGTGGCGCGAGCCGATCGGCCGCAACCACCCGCTGAGGGTCGCGCACGCGATCGCGCGCCTCGGCGGCCGGCCCAGCGATCCGGCGTCCGTCGAGCAGTACGAGGACGCGGTGCTGGCCGAGAGCGAACACGAGGTCCCGCGCCCGCACGACGACCCCGACCCCGCCCGCCGCGTCGCCCGCCGCATCCTCCAGCGCCTCGACGGCATGGGGAAGTGGGGCGGCTACCACACCGAGTTCACCCACCTGCAGCGCGGGTTCGCGCCGGCGGACACGGAGCTGGCGAACGCGGTCGGCGAGGCGCTCCTCGAGGCCGGCCTGCTCGCCGAGAAGCCGAGCGTCGGGCAGCGCCATGTGTTCCTGGACCCGCGCCGCGTGAAACAGATCCGTCGCCTGATCGAGGAGGGAGAGGTCCCTGCGGGGCTGCGTCTCCCGGCGAAGTGAGAACATCACCGCCGTGAACGTGCTCGATCAGGTCATCAACAAGGCGTGGGTCGCGTACACGCTGACCAACGCCGGGATCATCCGCCCCATCCGCCCGGACAAGCTCGCGCGGATCGCATGGACGCTGCAGCAGTGGGGCCCCACGCCCGCGGCCGGCTACACGGCCTCCGCCATCCGCTTCCCCGGCGAGTGCGCGATCATCGACGAGCTCGGGACCCTCACGTTCGAGGACGTCCACAAGCGCTCCAACGCGCTCGCGCACGCCTTCCGCGACCAGGGGATCGAGCCGGGCGACGGCGTCGCGATCCTCTGCCGCAACCACCGCGGCTTCATCGACGCGACCGTCGCGTGCTCGAAGCTCGGTGCCCACGCGCTGTACCTGAACACGCAGTTCGCCGCGCCGCAGGTGACGGACGTCGTCAACCGCGAGGAGCCCGTCGCGATCGTCTACGACGAGGAGTTCGCGGAGATGGTCGAGGAGGCCGGGAAGGGCCGCAAGCGGATCATCGCGTGGTTCGACGGCCCCGAGAAGCCGGACTGCCCGATCATCGAGGAGCTGATCGCCGAGGGCGACGACTCCGACCTCTCGCCGCCCGCCGACAAGGGCCGCGTGGTGATCCTGACGAGCGGCACGACCGGCACGCCGAAGGGCGCGTCGCGCTCGCAGCCCGAATCCCTCGATCCCGCGGCGTCGCTCTTCTCCAAGATCCCCTTGCGCGCGCGCGAGCCGTGGATGGTCGCCGCGCCGATGTTCCACTCCTGGGGCTTCGCGCACTTCACGCTCGGGATGGGCCTGGCGGCGACGCTCGTGCTGCGCCGGAAGTTCGACCCGGAGCTGACGCTGAGCGACGCCGCGCAGCACGAGTGCACGGTGCTCGCGGTCGTCCCGGTGATGCTCCAGCGGATCCTCGAGCTGGGCGACGAGGTCATCGGCAAGTACGACCTCTCGTCGCTGCGCTGCATCGACGCATCCGGCTCCGCGCTGCCCGGCGAGCTGGCGACCCGCGTGATGGACGCCTTCGGGGACAAGCTCTACAACCTCTACGGCTCGACCGAGGTCGCGTGGGCGACGATCGCCACGCCCGAGGACCTCCGCGCCGCCCCCGGCACCGCCGGGCGCCCGCCGCGGGGGACGATCGTGAAGCTCTACGACGAGGAGGGGAACGAGGTCCCGCAGGGGAAGACCGGGCGGATCTTCGTCGGCAACGAGATGCTCTTCGAGGGCTACACCGGCGGCGGGAACAAGGACGTCATCGACGGGCTGATGTCCACCGGCGACGTCGGGCACTTCGACGAGGGCGGGCGGCTGTTCGTCGACGGCCGCGACGACGAGATGATCGTGAGCGGCGGCGAGAACGTCTTCCCCCGCGAGGTCGAGGACCTGCTGGCCGACCACCCGAAGATCGACGAGGCCGCGGTGGTCGGCGTCGACGACGAGGAGTGGGGCCAGCGGCTCGCCGCGTTCGTGGTCGCGAAGGACGGTCTCAGCGAGGACGAGGTCAAGAAGTACGTCAAGGAGAACCTCGCGAAGTACAAGGTCCCGCGCGACGTCGAGTTCCTCGACGAGCTGCCCCGCAACGCGACCGGGAAGGTCCTGAAGAAGGACCTCGTCAAGGGCGACGAGGAGGAGTCGGACGACGACTCCGGCGAGGACGAGAAGCCGAAGCCGAACTCGGGCGCGAAGTCCAAGTCCAAGTCGACGCCGAAGGCCAAGTCCAAGAGCTGAGCGCCGCTACCCTCGAAGGGTGGCCGCGCGCACCGACATCTTCGATCTCGGGCGCCTCGGGTTGACCCCCGGAGAGGGCCGCCGGCTGGACCTCGCCGTGCGCGTCGAGGACTTCAGCTTCGGCGGTCAGGAGTACGGGGTCGCGCCCTCGGAGGTGCCCGTCCGGTTGGACGTCTCCCGCATGACCGGGAACGGCTACTCGCTGCGCTTGCGCTTCTCCGCCGGGGTGACGGGGCCGTGCATGCGCTGCCTCGGCGCCGCGCAGCCGGACTTCGCCGTCGACGCGCGCGAGGTCGACCAGCCCGGCGGCGGCGACGAGCTCGACTCGCCGTACCTCAACGCCGAGGAGGAGCTCGACCTCCGCGGCTGGGCCCGCGACGCCCTCGCCCTCGCCCTCCCGACCCAGATCGTCTGCCGCGACGAGTGCGCGGGCCTCTGCCCGCAGTGCGGCGAGAACCTCAACGACCACCCGCACGAGCACGAGCGCGCGCCCGACCCGCGGTGGTCGAAGCTGCGCGAGCTGAAGCTCGACGGCTGACGCAAAGATCGACCAGCGTCGGCGACGCGAGATACGCGCGGTGCGACGCCGACTCTGTCGGGAGCGGCCTCCACAATGACGACGGGGATGGCTTCGTCAGCGGCTCTAGGTGATATCTCGGTCGCGACAGAGGTCGAGATCGCATGCGCTTGCGGTCATGCCTTCGCCGCCGTGGAATGGCATGTGGTTGATGTCGTCCAACGACGCGACCTCGCTCGACGCGCCGTCGAAGGCAGTCTGCGGGCGAATCGGTGCCCGCACTGCGGGGCGGACCATCCTCGGACAACGGCTCTCGGGTTGCTGATCGCTCGCGACTGGGGCTGGCTCCTCGCGGTGGTAGGCGAGCCCCACGAGCTCGAATCGGAGCCCACTTGGTATTCCGGACTTGCTCGGCCACTGAGTGGCGAGTCCGTGTTCACATCCCTCGCGCCGTGGGACGCGCTACCGCTGCTCGATGAGCGCGACCTCGACGCTGACATCGACGACAAGCGCACGAGTCTGGAGGACATCGAGCATCTGCACGGCACAGCGCTCGCGCAGTGGTACTCGGGTCTGCTGGACGCGCTTCAGCTCTTTCTCTACGAGGGCCATCTCGGCGAGCTCGCGGGTGCGATCGCCACTGCAGAATCGCGTGAAGCCTTCGTCGAACTCTGGAACTCAGTTCCGGCCGATGAGCGGCAGGACGTGCAGACGTGGCTGACAGAGAGACACGATGCTGAGCCGGACGATCCAAGGCATCCCCTCGTTCTCCAACTAATCGACGAGGCGCTGCGAGAGCCGCGCGCGGCGTTCGACGGTCATCTCGAGCGGATGCGAGCGCTCGGCACCGGCCTCGGCGAGGAGCTTGACGATCACCTAAATCGTCTGAGACACCTCAGCCGCGCGGCACGCTTTCACGAGTTGCTCGCCTCCGCTCCGGCTGCGCTGGAACACGCGGAGAGCATGGGCGCTGATGACGCCGTTGCCGAGATCGAGACGCTTCGGGGGCGCGCGCTGCTTCACCGTGACGCCGGCCATCGCCGCGATGACGTTGAAGCCGCAGTCGCGTCGTTTCGGCGCGCCGCCTCGCTCGCGACGGACGACCCAGCGGAGCAAGCGTCGCGCCTGATGAACCTGGCGACCGCCGTTGGCGAGCGCGTCGACGGCGACCCTCGTCGAAACCTCGCGGATGCGGAGATCCTCCTACGGGACGCACGGGCGTTGGCGGCCGGGCACGACAGCCGCATCTCCGCGACGATCGCCACGAACCTGGCGGTGCTGCTCGGACGTCGCGAGGGGCCTGGCGGCGAAGCGCGTGCCAATGAGGCGCGCGCGCTGTGTCAAGAGGCGTTGCGCTACCGCAGTCCCGAGAACGATGTGACCGACTGGGCCTACACACAAGCGAACCTCGGCGTGACACTGAAGCAGCTCGCCAACGAGGGGGCCGCCTCGCTTACGGATGCACAGGCCGCGTATGAAGAGGTTCTCGCCTACGAAGAGATGGTCACCGACCGGTGGGTCGTGTCGATGACCCGTCTCAACCTTGCAGCCGTGCTCGACGAGCGAGCCGCTACCGAGACCGCCGAAGCCGATCGTGAGAGGTTATTGCGGCGGGCGATCGCGGTCCTGATCGACGCTGAGCGCGAGGCTACAGAACCGATCCTGCGCGGCAGAATCCAATGGCGCCTTGCGGTGAGTCAGAAGGCGCTCGGAAACGACGTCGAGGCCCGGGATGCGCTCTGCCGAGCGGTTGCTGCTCTCGAACCTTCGCAGGCTCCGGCGGATTGTGAACGTGTCGCGCTCGAGCTGGCCCACCAAAGCGCGGACGCAGAAGACTGGGCGACGGCGGCCGAGGCGTACATGACGGCGCTTGATGCAATTGACCTCATCCTTGCGGCTCCGCTCGGACAGGCGGATCGTGAAGACGAGATCCGAAACAGAGCGCGGGTTCACAGGTGGGCGTCCTATGCGCTCGTGCGTGCCGGGCGCGATGACGCAGCGGCCATAGCGCTGGAGAACGGCCGGACGCGCGAGCTTCGCCGGTTGCTGCGCCTAGAGGATCCGGCGCTTCGTCAGGTCGACGAAATCGCTCCGGATCTCGCGGTGGAGCTTCGTGACGCGATGACGGACGTTCGTTCAGAGACGGATCCGATCGCGGCCGAGGCACATTCGTCGCGGGTGCAGAGAGCGGTCGACGCGATTCGGCGGCTGCCTGGGCTCGCCGAGTTTGGGCGCGGTAGCAGTGTCCTGACTATTGCGGCGGCCGCGGCGGTCGACTCACCGGTCGTGTTCCTGAATCCGACCCCGAACGGGACGGTCGTCCTAGCGGTCGATCATCGCGCGGCCGTCACGTCAGAAATCTGGCCGGTCACCAGTCGGGACGTTGCCGTCCGGCTCTTCTTCGGGACTGCTCCAGAGGCGCTCGCGGACAGCGTCGCGCCTCTCGAAGACGATCCTGACCAGGAGTTCATCTTGCCGGATGACGCGGTGTCGTACGTCGGTGCCGCCGGGGGTATCACGGAGGACCAGCTTCAGGACGCGCTCGAGTGTGTCCTGCCGTGGGTGGGAGAGTTTGTGTGTCGCCCGCTGGCTGAACTGCTTCGGCGGATGGAAGCTCGCGAAGCCGTACTGATTCCGTGCGGTCCGCTCGCCGCGGCTCCGCTGGTGGCTGCTACGTGGACCAGCGGGACGGGTCCGCGCTCGCTGCTCGACGATTACTCGATCACGATCGCTCCCTCGGCGACCGCACATGCTGCCGCCCGTCGGCGGGCGGCGAAGCTTTTCGATCAACCCTGCCGGTTCGCGGGGTTCGCCGACCCGAGCGGCGACCTTCCTGCGGCGCGCGGAGAAGTCGCGACCGTCGCTGCCCGGTTCGGCGCTGGCGCGGCTCAGGTTCTTGAAGGAAATGCAGCGACTCGCGAAAGTCTCGTACGGCTAGCGGCCAAGGCAACCCACCTCCACCTGGCGTGCCACGCCAAGGGCGGGATGCTCGATTATCAAAACGCCGGCGTGCTTCTCGCGGATGGGCCCCTTCCGCTCTCGGATGTCACGCGGCTGTCGCTTTCAACTTGCCGGCTCGCGGTCGCCTCTGCCTGTGAAACCGCGGTTCAGGACATCTCCGACCTTGCGGATGAATCCGTGTCGCTTGGAACTGCGCTGATTGCGGCGGGCGCCGCCAGCGTGATCGCGTCATTGTGGGCTGTTGATGACTTCGCTACCGCGTTGTTAGTCACGCGGTTTTACGAGGAAGTGTTGAAGCCGCACGCGGAGCCGGCGAAAGCGCTGCGACATGCACAATTGTGGCTCCGCAGGCTCAACACAGAGGAAGAAACCGCGTACCTCGCGGATCACCCCAGCCTCGCGGAACACTTTCGTCGCCGGTGTGAATCCAACAAACCGCCGGGACGCCGCGGACGCCCGAGCGGCGCAAGCGGAACCGCACAACCGTACAGTGATCCGCAGTACTGGGCCGCATTTGTTTGCCTCGGCGCGTGAGGCTGTTTGTTTCGACGTCCGACCGAAGCCACCGGTCGCTGCGAGATCGCGGCCTGAATGCGATATCGGCCGGGATGGGTCGGCCGCGACGAGTGCGCGGGCCTCTGCCCGCAGTGCGGCGAGAACCTCAACGACCACCCACACGAGCACGAGCGCGCGCCCGACCCGCGGTGGTCGAAGCTGCGCGAGCTGAAGCTCGACGGCTGACGCGGCCCGGCGCTACGGGCTGATCGCGAGCACGTTGGCCTGCGTGCCGGTCGGCAGCGCGGCGGACTCGTTGTAGAGCAGCCACCGGTTCGCCGGGCAGGCGGGGGGCGGGATGGAGGTGGAGTAGGCGACGCTCAACGCCGGGAGGAAGTTGGTCGTCGCGGTGGTCTGCGTCTGCGTGACGAACAGCATCGCGTTCGGATCGCCGTTGATGAGCGGGTTGTCGAGCGGCGAGTACTCGTTCGAGGACCCGCACCGCGTCGCGACAGTGTGGCGGAAAGCCGGCCTGTTGTCGCCGGCGACGCGGAAGCGCCCGTTGGAGACCTGCAGTGCGTCGCCGGCGCCCGAGCCGACATACGCCGCCGCCACGCCCGTGCCTCCCGGGCTGGCGGTCCTTCCGAACACGCCGAACCCGCTGCCCGTCGTCGTCCCGAACACGCCCCAGCCGCTGCCCTTCTGCACGCCGGCCACGCCGATGCCCGAGCTGCCCGTGCCCTCGTTGACACCGCGCACGCCGGCGGAGAACCCGCCGGGGATCGTCGTCGAGACGACGCCCAGGACGCCCGTCACGCCGCTCGCGGGTGCGCCGGGCTCGTCGGAGCCGGCGGCGCCGCGGACGCCGGTCGTGACGGCGTCCGGCCGGGTGTTGGTGACGTCGACGACGGCGCCCGCCGGATCGGAGGTGAGGGACAGCGGGACCTCGAGCGAGAAGACCGTGCCCGCGAGGTCGAGCCCGCCGCCGGCGGAGTACGTCGTGCCGCCGCCGGTGCCGCTCTCCCCGGTCGCCCCGGTGGCGCCGGTGGCACCCGTCGGCCCCGTCGGCCCGGCCGGTCCCGGGTCGCCCTTGTCGCCCTTCGGCCCCTGCGGCCCGCGCTCGGCCGGCAGCGCCACGAGCCGGATCCGCCGCTCGCCACGCCGGCACCGGTTCTTCACGCGGACCTTCCCGCGCTTGTCGACACACGCGGTGACGACCGCGCTCGACCCGGCCGTCTGGGCGGCGGCCGGCACTGTGGGAAGGGCGAGGAGGAGCACGACCACGAGCGCGCTGCCGGCGCGGGGGAGGGTCATGGAGCGACGCTACAGGAAGGTCCCCGCCGGAATCCACGGGCGCATCGGGCCAAGCTCTCCGCGGGCGAACATCGGGCCGTCGGGCGACAGGGCGAGGCCGGCCTCCAAGGCGACGCGGATCGCCCAGTTGTTCCGCGCGGTGATGAAGTCGATCTCGATCGTGCTGCCGAGCGGCGACGCGGCGAGCGCGGTCCACAGGAGGTCGGCCGCGGTCGCGTCGTCGCGCGCGAGGACGATCGAGATGCCGCCGGTGCGGGTGATGCACAGCCCGGCGTCGCCGCACCGGAACACGCCGGCGCCGGCCTGGACGTAGACGTCGAGGTCCTCCGGCGCGTAGGCGCCGCCGCGGGTCGCGCGGCCGAGCGGCCGGGCGAGCTCCAGCGCGGACGAGTCGGCCTCGACCGACCGCAGGCCGCCCGGTAGCCGCGACCGATCCACGATCCCCGCCGCCGCGACGCACGGGTGCAGATCGAACCCCGCCCGCGAGTAGCGGCGCATCGCCTTGGGGTCGGTCGACGACGCGATCAAAGCCGCGCGAGCGCCCTCGGCGTGCCCGAGCGCGGCCGTGAGGATCCGCCCCCCGATCCCCTGCGCCTGGAAGTCCGGGTGGACCGCGAAGAAGCTGAGCCCCCAGATCCCGTCGCGCACGAGGGAGAGCGCGGCCCCCACGATCCGGCCGTCGTCGTGCTCGGCGCACCAGCAGCCGTCCGGGTCGGTGGCGACCAGACGGTTGAACCGCGCCGCCCAGTACGTGTCGGCGTCGGCCGGGTCGGTGCCGGGGGGAGGGGGAAGCGTCGCGCGGCCCGGCTCCCGCGCAGCGTCGACGTCGGAGGGCTGCAACGGGCGGATGCGCATCGGACCGGATACCCTAGGCCGCCCATGGCCGTCCCCAAGCAGAAGCAGTCGCACGCCCGCACGAACAAGCGCCGCGCCACCCACAAGGTCGCCGCGCCGACGGTCAACGCGTGCCCGACCTGCCACAGCCCCCGCCGCCCGCATCGCGTCTGCCCGGTGTGCGGGTCGTACGCGGGCCGCGAGGTCGTCGCCGCGCCCAGCGGCCACGACCACGATCACGACCACTAGCCCCGGGCCTTGATCGCCGTCGACGTCAACGGCGCCGACGACCCCCGCGCGGCGGCCGAGGGCGCCGCTTCGAGCGGCGTCGATGTCCTCATCTTCGGGCCGGCGGAGCAGCTCGCGGGCATCGAGAACGTCGTCGACGCGCCCGTCTCGATCGCCAAGGCGACGGACCCCGCCCGTGCGGCCCGCTCCACGCCCGACGCCAGCATCGTCCAGGCCGCGCGTGCCGTCGCGGAGGGCCGGGCGGACGCGCTCGTGGCCGGCGGCTCGACGGGGACCGCGCTGGCCGCGGGGCTGTTCAACGTGAAACGCGCCAAGGGGATCCATCGCCCCGCGCTCGCGCTCCCGCTTCCGATCCCCGGCGCGCCCGTCACCCTCCTCGACGTCGGCGCCAACGAGATCTGCCGGCCGGAGCACCTCGTGCAGTTCGCGTACATGGGCGCGGCGCTCGCGCAGTCGGTGCTCGGCGTGGAGCGACCGCGGGTCGGGCTCCTCTCCAACGGAACCGAGGCCGCGAAGGGGCGCGAGGAGGTCGTCGCGGCCCACGAGCGCCTGCGCGGGATGCCCGGCTTCGTCGGGAACGTCGAGGGGTTCGCGCTCACCGAGGGGATCGCGGACGTGATCGTCACCGACGGGTTCACCGGCAACGTCGTCCTCAAGGTGGCCGAGGCGGTCTCGAAGACGATGATCGGAGCGGTCCGGACGGCGGCGACGTCGTCCCCGCGCGCGAAGGCCGGCGGGCTGCTCCTCAAGCCGTCGCTCGGCGGTCTGCGGAAAGAGCTCTCGCCCGAGGCCAACGGCGGCGCCTACCTGCTCGGGCTGCGGAAGCTGGGCGTCGTCCCCCACGGCTCCTTCGGGCCGGGAGGCTGGGCCGAGGCGGTCCGGCGGGCGGCCCGCGGCGTGGAGGAGGACGTCATCGGCCGCACGTACGCCGCCCTCGACGAGGCCGGGGCCCTGAGGCGCGTTCCGGCGTCCGACGCCGCGACTAGCTTGTGACGGCGATGACGCGTGAGGAAGTCTTCGGGCTGATCAGCAGCCATCTCGCCGACGAGCTGGACGTCGATCCCGCCCGCATCGACGAGTCCACGCGGTTCAAGGAGGACCTGGACGCCGACTCGCTCGACCTGTACACGCTGGTGCAGGAGCTCGAGGACTCCTACGGCGTCCGGATGTCCGACGAGGAGGCGGGCCAGATCCTGACCGTCGGCGCCGCCGTCGACTTCGTCCTCGCCCACACCGCCGGGCGCGCGTGAGTGCAGCAGCTCCGCGAGCTCCTCGAGGCGCTGCCGGAGGACCTCCAGCGACAGGTGTTCACGCACGCCTCGTGGACCGACCGCCGGTCGGACTCCTACTCGCGCCTGGCCTTCCTGGGGGACTCGGTCCTGGGCCTGGCGGTGACCACGTATCTCTTCCCGCGCCTGGACGAGGACCGCTACGGGGCGGGCCGGCTGACGAAGATCCGCGCGCAGGCGGTGTCCGGGCCGTCGTGCCGGGAGGTCGCGGAGAACCTGGGCGTCCCGGATCGGCTGCGGGAGAACGCGCCGGACGGGGTGGGGCAGAGCGCGGCGACGCTGGTCGAGACCGAGCGGGTGCTCGCGAGCGTGATCGAGGCGGTGATCGGGGCGGTCTACCTGGAGAACGGCTACGACCCGACGGCGCAGGCGGTGGTCGAGGCGTTCCTGCCGCAGATCGAGGAGGCGCTGGAGAACCCCGTGGATTTCAAGTCCGCCCTGCAGGAGAACCTGGCCCGCCGCGGGCTGACCGTCGGCTACGACGTGGTGGCGGAGCTGGGGCCGCCGCACGACCGCACCTTCGAGGTGGTCGCCATCGTGGAGGACGAGGAGATGGGCCGTGGCTCGGGGCGCTCGAAGAAGCACGCCGAGCAGGAGGCGGCCCGCGCGGCGCTGGACGCGCTCGGGGCCGACGCGGCGGACGACCCGGAGGACGAGTGACGTGCACCTGAGGTCGCTGACGCTTAAGGGCTTCAAGTCCTTCCCGGACCGCACGCGGCTGGAGTTCGGGCCGGGGATCTCGGTCGTCGTCGGGCCGAACGGCTCCGGCAAGTCGAACGTGACGGACGCCGTGCTGTGGGCGATGGGCGAGCAGTCCCCGCTGGCGGTGCGGGGGCAGTCGATGCAGGACGTGATCTTCGCCGGCGGGCGCGGCGTGCAGGCGCGCTCGTCCGCCGAGGTGGAGCTGGTCATCGACAACGCCGACGGCGCGATCGACCTTCCGATGGGCGAGATCTCGATCATGCGGCGGCTGGATCGCTCCGGCGAGGGCGAGTACCGGCTCAACGGGGCGCGGTGCCGGCTGGTCGACGTGCTCGAGGTGCTGAGCGACACCGGGCTCGGCAAGGAGATGCACTCGGTCGTGTCGCAGGGGCGGGTCGAGGCGATCGTGACCTCCAAGCCGCGCGACCGGCGGATGCTGATCGAGGAGGCCGCGGGGCTCGGGAAGCACCGCAAGCGCCGGCGCCGGGCGCAGCTGAAGCTCGAGCGCACGCAGGACAACCTCGACCGGGCGCTGGACATCGAGCGCGAGGCTCGGTCGCGGCTGCGGCCGCTGAAGCGCCAGGCGGAGGCGGCGGAGCTGCATGAGCGTCTGGAACGGCAGACGATCGAGGCGCGGTGGGAGCTGGCGCGGGACCTCGTGCGGTCGCGGCGCTCTTCGTTGAGCGAGGCGGAGCGCGCGGCGGCGGAGGCGCACCGGCTGCAGGCCGACGCGGAGGCGGCCTTGAGCGCGGTCGCGGCGCGGCGCGAGCAGGCCGAGGAGGCGCTCGCGGCGCGGACCGAGCGGCGGGAGTCGCTGGCGCGCCGCGTGTTCAGCGCGCGGGCCGCGGGGCAGCGGATCGAGCTGCGGCTGGAGCAGGCGGTCGCTACGGCGTCGTCTCTGGCGGAGCGGGTCGCTCAGCGGTCGCGGCAGCTCGAGGCGCTGCGGGCCCAGGAGGCCGCGGACGCTCCGGACGAGGCGGGCCGCGAGCGGATCGCGCAGCTGGAGGAGGAGCTCGCGTCGCTCGACGCCGAGCGCGAGGCGGCGCTGGAGCGCGAGCTGGTCGCGCTGGAGGAGACGCGGGCCGAGGCGGCCGCGCGCGCGGCGTCCTTGGAGGAGGACGTCGCGGCCCGGAGCGAGGCGCTCGCCGCCGCGGAGTCCGCCGCCGACGCCGCCCGGGCGGCGCGCCGCGAGGCCGAGCGCGCCGTCGAGACCGCGCGCCGCGAGGCCGCCCGCGTCGGCGCCGACCTCGCCGCCGTCAACCAGTTCCTCCGCACGCACGCCGCCGCCCCCGACGGGACCCGCGCGCTCAGCGCCGCGCTCGAGGTCGAGGAGGGCTGCGAGCTGGCGCTGGCCGCCGCCCTCGACGGCCGCCTCGGGGCCGCGATCGTCGCCGACCTCGCCGCCGGCGCGGCGCTGGTCGAGAAGGGAGGCCGCGACGGCGCCCGCGCGTTGGTGCTCGGCGACGCGTCCGCCGGCCGCTCCGCCACCTCCTCTGCGGCCTCCTCCGGCGGCCCCGCTGCCGCCGCCTCCGGCGGCCCCTCTGCCGCCGCCTCCGGCGGCCCCTCTGCCGCCTCCGCACCGCCCCCCTTCGCGGGTCCGCGCGCGCAGGCTGCCCCCTCCGGCGACCCGCCGGGCGCCGGCGCGCGGCGGCTGCTGGATCTCCTGCGCGGGCCCGACGACGCGATGGCGGTCGCTCGGCGGCTCCTCTCCGACGCATGGCTCGTGGACTCGCTCGACGGGCTCGACGCCTTCGAGGGGCTCGCGGTCACGCGCGACGGCCGCGCGTGGTCGGGGCGGACGCGGGAGCTTCGGCGCGTCGCCGCTGGTGGCGGTGAGCGGGTGCTGGCCGAGCGCAACCGGCGCGAGCGCCTGGTCGCGGAGTCCGAGAAGGCGGTGCAGGCCGAGCACGCCGCGCGGCTCGCCGTCGAGGAGGCCGAGCGGGCCGTCGCGGCGGCGGACTCGCAGCGCGACGACGCCGACCGCGCGCGGCGCGACGCCGATCGCGCCCGCTCGCATGCGCAGGAGGACCAGCACCGAGCGGAGTGGCTCATCGAGCAGCGGCGCGAGCAGCCCGAGCAGGGCGAGGCGGCGGTGCGGCGGGCGCAGCTCGAGGGCGAGCTGGCGGCCGAGCGTCGCATCGCCGAGCGGGCGGCGCGCGAGCGGGCCGAGCGGTCGCGGCGGATCCTCGTCCTCGCCGCGCAGCTCGAGCGCGAGGAGACGCTGCTGCCGAGCGCGCAGCGGCTCGTCGACGTCCTCACGGCGGTGTTCGCCGGCACCGCCGCGACGCTCGAGACGCTCGAGGCCGAGCTGGAGGCCGACCGCGCCGAGGGCGAGGGCGTCGCGGCGGAGCTGCGGGCGTGCGCGAAGGAGGAGGCCGAGGTCCAGGGCCGCCTGCGGGCGCGCAACGAGGCGGTCACGCAGGCGGAGGTCCGGGCCCAGCAGCTCCGCGACCTCGCGGCGGAGGCAGACCAGGAGCTGGGCGGCCTCGCCGAGCGCCTCGGCCTGCCCGCGCAGCCGGCCGAGGAGGCGCTCCCGGACGAGGAGGCGCAGCAGCTGCGCGCGCGCATCGAGCGCCTGCAGCGCCGCCGCGAGCAGCTCGGGCCCGTCAACCCGCTCGCCAAGCAGGAGTACGACGAAGCGCTCGCCCACGTCGAGGAGCTGGAGACCCAGCGCGAGGACCTCGAGACCGCGCTGCGCGAGCTGCGCTCCGTGATCCGGGAGACCGACAAGCAGATCCGCGAGACGTTCGAGGCGACGTTCGCCGCCGCCGCGAGGAACTTCGAGGAGCTCGCCGAGCAGCTGTTCCCCGGCGGCCGCGGCCGGCTGCGGCTCGTGCGCGAGGACAGCGGTCCCCGGCCGGTCCTCGGCGGCGAGCAGGCGTCCGAGGAGGCGCAGGTCGCGGCGGTCGACGCCGCGGAGGACGCCGCCGACGCCGAGGAGCAGCCCGGCGAGCACGAGGACCTCATGGGCGTCGAGATCGAGATCACGCCCGCCGGGAAGTCGATGAAGCGCCTGACGCTGCTGTCCGGCGGCGAGAAGTCGATGACCGCGATCGCGTTCCTCTTCGCGGTCTTCCTCGCGCGGCCGTGCCCGTTCTACATCCTCGACGAGGTCGAGGCCGCGCTCGACGACGTCAACATCGGCCGCTTCCTCGACCTCCTGCGCCGCTACTCCGACCGCGCGCAGTTCATCGTCGTCACGCACCAGAAGCGCACGATGGAGGCAGCTGACACGCTGTACGGCGTGTCGATGGGCAACGACGGCGTATCGAAGGTCGTCTCGCGGCGGCTGCCGCGCGAGGAGCCGGCCTCCGCCGAAGCGGCCGCCTGATGGGCAAGCGCGCGCGACGGAAGGGCGTCGGGCCGGAGGAGGCGGTCGCCGCCGATCCCTCCAACGGGGCGGCGGAGGAGCCTTCCGCGGAGCCGGTCGCCGTCGACGGCGACGCGGCGGCGGCGGGCGAGAAGGGCGACCGACAACGCGCGGGCGGGCCCGGCTCGCTGTACGACCCGCGCATGCGCGAGGTCATCGCGTACGCCGAAGAGGCGGACATGCTCTACCACCTCTTCCGGTGGACGCTGCTGAAGGGCGGGGTACCGGCCGCCCGCGACTGGCTCACCCGCGAGGACATGCCGCACCCCGACGCGGTCGCGGAGGTCTTCGGGTCGTGGCAGAAGTTCCTGGACTACTCCGGCCTGCCGGACTCGCCGCTGCTCGCGCGGCTGCGCGCGCTCGAGGAGCGCGAGCGCGGGATCGAGGCGCGCGAGCAGCAGGTCGAGCGCGAGCAGCAGCGCGCGGGCGACCTGCGCCGCCAGCTCGACACCGCGCGCCGCAAGCGCGACGAGGCGGAGGCCGAGCGCGACGACGAGGCCCGGCGCGCCCAGCAGGCCGAGCGCGCGCTCGCGGCCGCCGAGGCGCGCGCGAGCCAGGCCGAGGCGGGCCTGCACGAGCGCCGCGAGGCCGCCGAGACGACGGCTTCCGCCGCGCGCGAGGACGCGAGCGAGGACTGGCTCGCCGCGCACGAGGCGGCGCTGGCGGAGCTCGAGGCGGTCCGCGCGCATCGCGACGAGCTGACGCGACGGGTCGCGGAGCTGGAGGAGGCCGCCGAGCGCGACCGGCAGGCGATCGCCGAGCTGTCGGCGGCGTTGGGTGAGCGCCCCGCCGCCGAGGACGAGGCGGCCGCGGCCGAGGAGGAGGCGCCGAAGTCGGTGCTCGAGGCGGTGCGGGTCGCGGCGCAGACGTGCCCGAACCTCGTGTTCACCGAGTCCGCGTTCGACAGCGCCGCCGACAGCCCGTACCGGCGCCCGGAGGAGATCCTCGACGCGCTGCGCAAGCTCGACGCGCTGGCGGAGCGCTACAACGCGGGCCAGATGGGCGTCAGCCTCGGCCAGGCGGCGCAGGAGGCGGGGCTGAGCTGGCGCGCCGGCGTGTCCGAGCTGGCCCGGACCCGCTGGGCGAAGCACTACGTCGTCACCCACGACGGCGTGAACCTCGACCTTGGCCCGCACCTCGCCCTCGGCTCGGGCTCCGGCGCCGGGTTCGTCGCCCGCGTCTACCTCCACCTCGCCGACGGCAACGGCGGAGTGCCGCGCGGGATCTACGTCGGCCACGTCGGCCGCCACCTGCCTGACACGACCACCTGAGCGCGGTCGGCGGGCTAGGCGAGCCGCTTCTCCCCCCAGAACGACGCCTCGGGGTTCGCGTTGAAGTTCTCTATCTCGCGGTAGCCGGCCGAGCGGTACAGGCGCTCCGCGCCCGGCTGCTTCGGACCCGTGTCCAGCCGCACCCGCGCGCCGCGCCCGCGCGCCGACGGCACCACGTACATCCGCTTGATCTCGGCGACGTCGGGCCCGAGCGGCTTCAGCCCGCCGCCGCACAGCGCCCGGCCGTCGCCGTCGAAGCCGACGAGGAAGACGCCCCGCGGCGGCGCGAACTGCTCGGGCCCCGCGACCGGCATGCCCGGCCGGTCGATCCGCCCGTACAACGGCGTCATCTCGTCGATCATGGCCTCGATGAGGTCGCTCGCGGGCGACTCGGCGGCGTCCATGGCGCGGAACTCCATCGCCGGAAACAGTAGGCTCGGGGCATGGAGCTCGAAGACGTCGTCCTGCCGGACCACGAGGGCAACGACGTCCGCCTCGGCGACCTGTGGGCGGACGGGCCCGCGGTGCTCGTCTGGCTGCGCCACTACGGGTGAGTGCACTGCCGCGACCACGCGGTGCAGTTGCACCGCGCTCGTGAGGAGTTCGAGGCCGCCGGCGCGACGCTGACGCTCATCGGCCAGGCGACCCCGCGCCACGCCGCGCACTTCCGGCGCAAGCTGAAGATCGACGTGCCCGTCCTCGCGGACGAGGAGCGCCACACCTACAAGCTCGCCGGCTTCCCGCGCGCGAGCGTCGGCCAGCTGCTCGGCCCGCGCTCCGTGCTGTCCGGCGTGAAGCACGGCGCGCGCTCCGGCGTCATGCAGGGGCGCATCATCGGCGACGCGGCCCAGCTCGGCGGCGCGATGGTGATCGCGCCCGACGGCGAGGTCGTCCTCAGGCAGCAGTCGGAGAACGCCGGCGACACGATCGAGCCCGAGGACCTGCTCGCCGCCGTCAGCGGCGCGCGCGCGCCGCGCGAGGCGTAGCGTCCCGCGCATCATGCGCTACCGCGTCGCTCTCGTCGCCGCGCTGGCGGCGTGCTCCCTCACACCCGCGGCTCAGTCCCAGGCCGCGATGCGCTTCCGCACCGTCCGCCTGCCCGGCATCGACGGCAGTGGCACCGAGCCTCGCATCACCGTGGGGCCCGACGACGTCCGCTGGGTCATCACGAACGAGAAGCGGGGCGGCGTCAGCGACCGCGGGCCCGCGCTCGTCTTCCGCTCGGTGGACGAGGGGCAGACCTGGCAGCAGGTCACGCCGCCCCCGCAGGAGTCCGCGTCGATCGACGTCGACATCGTCGCCATGCGCACCGGCCGGATCCTCGAGACCGAGCTCGACTACGCCGGCATCAACTTCCCGAGCGCGTTCACGGAGGACGACGGCAAGTCGTGGACGGAGACGCAGGGCTCCAACCGGCTCGCCGACCAGGACCGGCAGTGGCTCGCGGTGGGACCCGACGACCCGAGCACCGGCAAGCCGCGGGTGTACCTGCTCTACCACAACCTCGCGTCGGGCTTCGCGCAGCACAACATGTGGGTGGCGACGTCGACCGACGGCGGGGAGACGTTCGGCCCACCCGTGCCCACGACGGTCCCCGGCCAGCAGGCGTACGCCGACCTGCAGTGCGCCGACTCGGGCGGCCCGTCGTCGATCGCGGTCAACCCGACGACCGGCCGGATCTACGCCGTGTTCACGACCCGCTCGAGCCCACGCGAGGGCGGCCCCAACTTCGGGGGCTGCGGTGCGCTGCCGCTCGAGTTCAACATCGTCAACGGCACGCGCGTCTGGGTGACGACGTCGCCGGACGGCTCCGCCGGGTCGTGGGAGCAGTCGCTGGCGGTCGACGACGCCTCGAAGGGCAACGTCGTCTCGATGCAGCTCGCCTACGGCGCGCTCGACAACCGCGGCGGGATGTACGTCGCCTATCCCGAGTCCCCCAACCCGTACCCGAACCTCACGGGCGCGGCGGTGCGGCTGCGGTGGCAGGACCCGCAGCCCGACGGGACGCTGGTCGACGACCGCTGGTCGGAGCCGATCACGATGATCCCGCCGACCGACAGGGGCGGCAACAACCTCGTGCACCTCGCCGTCGGCGATCCGGGCAAGGTCGCGGTCGCCTACTACCACGGGATCGAGCAGCCCGGCTCGGACAAGCCGGTCTGGTACACGCACGTCGCCGAGTCGCGCAACGCCCGCTCGGCGACCCCCACCGTCGAGGATCAGGAGGTCTCCGACGTCCCGACCCACAAGTGGACGGCCGAGGAGATGATGGGCGTCTGTGCCGACGAGAGCCCCATCTCGGGCGTCGAGAACGGCGTCGAGTGCGACCGCTCGACCGACGTGTGGGGGATCACGCTGGACCGGTCGTGCCGCCTGAGCATCGTGTGGCCGACGGCCGGCACCGACCAGGAGGGCAAGACCGAGGGGCTGCCGCGCAGCGCCCCGGGGACCTACGTCTCGACGCAGACCGACGACAGCCCCGGGCTCTGCGGCGACGAGCGGTCGTTGCCCGGCTCGCCCTCCGCCGGCGCGTTCCTGCCGCCCGGCCCGCCGCCGGAGGGCACCGGCACGGTCCGCGGGCGCGCGCCGAGGTGCACCGACCGCCGGCCGCCGTACTCGAACGTCTTCGGCCGCGTGCACTCCTCGCGGCGCGGGGTGTCGTTCCGCGGGCTCGCCCGCGACCGCGGCTGCTCCGGCGTCCGCAACGTCCGCGTGTCGATCGGCCTGACGCGCCACCCGCGCCTGTGCCGGTTCCTGCGCGGCGACGGGACGTTCGCGCCGGCGCGCAGCTGCCGGCGGACGTCGTACCTGCCGGCGCGCGGCGCCACCCGGTTCCGCTTCACCTTCCGGGGCCGGCTGCCGCGCGGGCGGTACTTCGTCTGGACGCGCGCATACGACGCCGCCGGCAACGTCGAGCGCAAGCACCGGAGGCGCAACCTGAGGTACTTCGTCGTCCGGTAGCGGGTAGCCTCGCGCGGCCCATGGCCCGCGACTGGCGAGAGCTCTTCATCGTCGACGGCGCTCCGGCCGCGCCGGAGGAGCCCGCGGAGGAGCAGCAGCACAAGCGCCGCGGGTTCTTCCGCCGGCTGCGCGAGAACATGGCGAAGACGCGGACTGCGCTCGCCGCGGAGGTCCAGGCGACGCTCTTCGAGAACCTCGACGAGGAGACGTGGGAGCGCCTGGAGGAGGCGCTGATCATGGCCGACGTCGGGGCGAAGACGACCGCGGAGGTCGTCGCGAAGCTGGAGCGGGAGGCGGAGAGCGGGGAGATCGAGGGCGGCGAGGCGCTGACCCGGAGGCTGACCGAGCTGCTGGCCGGCATCGCGCGCACCGGCGACGACAGGATCGACCTGCGCCACGACCCGACCGTGCTCCTCATGGTCGGCGTGAACGGCACGGGCAAGACGACGACGCTCGGCAAGATCGCCTGGCACCTGAAGAACGACCTGGGGCTGAACGTGCTCCTCGCCGCGGCGGACACGTTCCGCGCCGCGGCCACGGAGCAGCTCATGGGCTGGTCACAGCGGGCGGGCGTGCCGATCGTCACCGGCCGCGAGGGCTCCGACCCCGGCGCCGTCGCGTTCGACGCGATCGCCGAGGCGCGGCGCGCCGGCGCGGACGTCGTCCTCATCGACACGGCGGGCCGCCTCCACAACCAGGACCACCTGATGGCGGAGCTGACCAAGATCCGCCGCGTCATCGGCAAGCAGATGGAGGGCGCGCCCCACGAGACGCTGCTCACCGTCGACTCGACCACCGGCCAGAACGGCCTGCGCCAGGCGAAGCTGTTCTCGGAGGCGGTCGACGTCGACGGCATCGTCCTCACCAAGCTCGACGGGACCGCGAAGGGCGGGATCGCGCTGGCGATCGCCAACGAGCTGAGCATCCCGGTGAAGCTGATCGGGATCGGTGAGGCGCTCGAGGACCTGCGCCCCTTCGACCCCGACGACTTCGCCCGTGCCCTCCTCGAGGCCTGAGCTCGCCGAGGTCCACGTCCCGGGCGATCCCGCGGCCTGGCAGCGCCTCGGGTTCACGCTCCGCGACGGCGCCGTCCACCTCGACGGAGTGCGGATCGTGATCGGGCGCGACCCGGCGTGGCTGCTGGGCGAGCCGCGGGCCGAGCGAGTCGAGCACCCGAACGGCGCCACCGGCATCGACCACGTCGTCGTCGTCACCCCCGACTTCGACGCGACGGTCGAGCGGCTGCGCGCGGAGGGCCTCGACTACCGCAGGACGCGCGATGCGGGCCCCGCAGATCCCACCCACCCGCCCCGGCGGCAGGCGTTCTTCGTCCTGGGCCCGTGCCTGCTCGAGCTGGCGGGCCCGGCGGACGGCCCCGAGCGGCTCTGGGGCGTCACGCTCGTCGCGCCGGACCTGGAGCCGTTCGGCGGGAACGTGAAGGACGCGGTGCAGCCGGGGCGCCGCATCACCACCGTCAAGGGACTGGATTTTCCCATCGCGGTCATGACTCCCCGGTAGGCTCCCGCGCACCAATGGACGAGTGGGTGCTCTGGCTCATCGCGGCGGTGGTCTTCGCCGTCGGCGAGATCCTGACGATGGGGTTCTTCCTCGCGCCGTTCGCGTTCGGCGCGCTGGTCGCCGCGCTGATCGCGGCGCTGGGCGGCGGGCTCGTCATCAGCGGGCTGGCGTTCCTCGCCGTCTCGACCGTCGCGTTCCTCGGGCTCCGCCCGATCGCGCGCCGCCACATGAAGCTTCCCGCCGAGCTGCGGACGGGGACCGCCGCGCTCGTCGGCAAGGCCGGCACGGTGGTCGACCCGATCAGCGCCGACGCCGGCTCCGTCCGCATCGACGGCGAGGTCTGGACCGCCCGCCCGTACGACGAGGACGACACCTACGAGGCGGGCCAGAGGGTCCACGTGCTGCAGATCCGGGGCGCCACCGCCCTCGTCAGCGAATAGGAGAATCAGATGGAAGGCCTGATCGTCATCGGCGTGCTCGCGCTCTTCGCGCTGTTCGTCGCCGCCATGACCGTGAAGATCATCCCGCAGGCGAAGGCGGGCGTCGTCGAGCGGCTCGGTCGCTACCAGCGCACGCTCGACCCGGGGCTCGCGATCGTCATCCCGTTCATCGACCGCGTGAAGCCGCTCATCGACCTGCGCGAGCAGGTCGTGTCCTTCCGCCCGCAGTCGGTCATCACGAAGGACAACGTCACCGTCAACATCGACAGCGTCCTCTACTTCACGATCACCGATCCACGGGGTGTGACGTACGAGGTCGCCAACCCGCTGCAGGCGATCGAGCAGCTCACGATCACGACGCTGCGCAACGTCATCGGCAGCCTCACGCTGGAGGAGACGCTGACGAGCCGCGACCAGATCAACGCCCAGCTGCGGGTCGTGCTCGACGAGGCGACGGGCAAGTGGGGCATCCGGATCAACCGCGTCGAGCTGAAGTCGATCGACCCGCCCGGCACCATTCAGGAGGCGATGGAGAAGCAGATGCGCGCCGAGCGCGACCGCCGCGCCACGATCCTCCAGGCTGAGGGCATCAAGGCCTCGCAGGTGCTCACCGCCGAGGGCGAGAAGCAGTCCGCGGTGCTGAAGGCCGAGGGCGCCAAGCAGGCGGCGATCCTGCGCGCCGAGGGCGAGTCGAAGGCGATCGAGACCGTCTTCAACGCGATCCACGAGGGCCGGCCCGACCAGGAGCTGCTCAGCTACCAGTACCTGCAGATGCTCCCGCAGCTCGCACAGGGCGAGGCGAACAAGATCTTCGTCATCCCGTCCGAGGTGACGACCGCGCTGTCCAACCTGACGGGCCGCATCGCGCCGCAGCGCGGCGACGGCGCGCCGTGAGCGACCGCGACGTCGACTACACGACACCGGAAGAGCCGTACCTCCGCGCGCTGCGGGAGGAGACGTTCGAGACCCTCGAGTCGCCGCAGATGCTCAGCGGCCCGGTCGTCGGGCGCCTGCTGGAGTTCCTCGTCTGGGCGCTGCGGCCGCAGCTGATCCTCGAGATCGGCACCTACTCCGGCTACAGCGCGCTGTCGATGGGGCGGGCGCTGCCGCCGGGCGGTCGCATCATCACGCTGGAGGCCGACCCCCAGCGCGCCGCGTTCGCGCGCCGGCACATCGAGCGCCACGGCCGGATCTCGGTACGGGAGGGCGACGCGCTGGAGTCGATCGCCTCGCTCGACGGGCCGTTCGACCTGGTCTTCATCGACGCGAACAAGGACGGCTACGTCGACTACTACGAGGCCGTCCTGCCGAAGCTGGCGCCGCGCGGGCTCATCGTCGCCGACAACACGATGGGCGACATGGAGGGGATCGCGGAGTTCAACGAGCACGTCGCCCGCGACGAGCGGACGGTGCAGGTCCTTCTGACCGTTCGCGACGGCGTTACGCTCATCCGGCGTGTTTGACGCCCTCTCAGAGAAGCTCCAGCAGACGCTGTCCGAGGTCCGCCAGCGCGGGACCCTGACCGAGGACGACGTCAACGCCGCGATGCGCGAGATCCGGCTCGCGCTGCTCGAGGCCGACGTGAACTTCAAGGTCGTCCGCGAGTTCACGAAGTCGCTGAAGGAGCGGGCGCTGGGGGAGGAGGTCGTCGGCCAGCTCAACCCCGGCCAGCAGGTCGTCAAGATCGTCAACGAGGAGCTGACGAAGCTGATGGGGGGCGCCGCGGGCGGGATCACGTTCTCGCCGCGGCCGCCGACGGTGATCCTCATGGCCGGCCTCCAGGGCTCCGGCAAGACGACGGCGACCGCGAAGCTCGCGCGCTTCCTGCGGGAGAACAACGGGTCGTCGGTCGCGGTCGCGGCGTGCGACGTCTACCGGCCGGCGGCGGTCGACCAGCTCGTGAAGGTCGGCGGGCAGGCGGGCGCGGACGTGTACGAGCAGGGGACCGATCGCGACCCCGTCGACATCGCGCGCTGGGCCGTGGACCGCGCGAAGATGGAGGGCAAGGACGTCCTGATCGTCGACACCTCCGGCCGCCTGCACGTCGACGTCGAGCTGATGGACGAGCTCAAGCGGATCCGGGGCGCGGTGAAGCCCCACGCGATCCTCTTGGTGGTCGACGCGATGACCGGCCAGGACGCGGTCAACGTCGCCGAGCAGTTCGCCGAGGCGGTCGACTTCGACGGGGTCGTGATGTCGAAGCTCGACGGCGACGCGCGCGGCGGCGCGGCGCTGTCGGTGAAGGCGGTCACCGGCAAGCCGATCGTCTACGCGTCGACCGGCGAGAAGCTCGCGGACTTCGAGAAGTTCCACCCCGACCGCATGGCCCAGCGGATCCTCGGGATGGGCGACGTCCTCTCGTTCATCGAGAAGGCCGAGCAGCAGGTCGACGAGGACCGGGCGGCCGAGATGGAGAAGCGGCTGCGCAAGGGCCAGTTCACCTTCGAGGACTTCCTCGACCAGATGAAGATGATGCGGCGGATGGGGCCGCTGTCGTCGCTGCTCGGGATGATCCCGGGGATGGGCGCGCAGCTGCGCGGCGTGAAGATCGACGACCGCGAGCTCGACCGCGTCGAGGCGATCATCCTCTCGATGACGCCGGAGGAGCGCCGCCGGCCGGAGCTGATCAAGGGCTCGCGGCGGCGGCGGATCGCGCAGGGCTCGGGCACGACCGTGCAGCAGGTCAACGGCCTGGTGAAGCAGTTCGGCCAGATGCAGAAGGTCATGAAGCAGCTCGGGAAGGGCCGGATGCCGGACCTGGGCGCCTTGATGCGGCAGACCCGCTGATACTCTCCTCCGCCGCATGTCCGTTCGCATGAGGCTCACCCGCATCGGCGGGAAGAAGGACCCGGTCTGGCGCGTCGTCGTCGCCGATCAGCGCTCCAAGCGCGACGGCCGGATCCTCGAGATCGTCGGCCAGTACAACGCGCAGACGAACCCGTCGACGATCAAGGTCGACGAGGAGCGCGTGCGCGAGTGGCTGTCGCGGGGCGCTCAGCCGACGAACACCGTCCGCAAGATCCTCCGCACCCAGGGCATCCAGCTCTGAAGGACCTCCTCGCCGATCTCGCCCGGATGCTCGTCTCGGACCCCGAGGCGGTGTCGGTCGACGAGTTCACCGAGGACGACGGGACCGTGGTGCTCGAGATCTCGGTCGCCGAGGACGACTACGGCCGCATCATCGGCCGCGGCGGGCGGACCGCGAACGCGCTGCGGACCGTCGTGAAGGCCGCGGCCGTGCGGGACCACAAGCGCGTGCTCGTCGACATCGTCGACTAGTGCGCGCGGGGCGGGTTGGGCGTCCGCACGGGCTCGATGGCAGCTTCCACGTCGCCGATCCCGCTCCCCAGCTCCTGCAGCCGGACATCCCTCTGCGCGTGGGCGACGCCCCGGCCCGCATCACCTCCCGCAAGGGCACGCCCGAGCGGCCGATCCTGCGCCTCGACATCGCCGCCGACCGCACCGCCGCCGAGGCTCTTCGCGGCCGCGAGCTGGTCGTCGACGCCGCCCTCGCCCCGCCGCTCGACGAGGACGAGTACTGGGCGGAGGACCTCGTCGGGTGCTCGGTCGTCGACGGCTCGCGCCCGCTCGGCGTCGTGACCGCGCTGCTGGCGCTCCCTTCGTGCGAGGTGCTGGAGCTCGACGACGGGACGTTGGTGCCGATGGTCCGCGACGCGATCCGCTCCGTGGACGTGGACGCCCGGCGCATCGACGTCGATGGGGGGTTCCTCGGCCTTGCAACTTGACGTCGTCACGCTCTTCCCCGAGTGGTTCGACTGGTTCCTTGGGCAGCGCCATGTCGTCAACGCGCTGGCGCGCGGGCACGAGATGCGGCTGCTCAACCCGCGCGACCACTCGACGCTGAGCGGCAGCGTCGTCGACGACACGCCGTTCGGCGGCGGGGCCGGGATGGTGCTGCGGGTCGACGTGATGGACGCTGCTCTGCAGGGGTTCTACGGGGTCGATCCGGTCGAGCTGCGGACGCAGCGGCGGGTGATCGCTCTGGTCCCGGGCGGGCGGGTGCTCGACGACGCGTGGGCGACGGAGCTGGCGGGCGAGCCCGGCTTGACCTTCCTCTGCGGCCGCTACGAGGGGTTCGACGAGCGGATCGTCCAGCACTTCTGCTCGGACGTGATGTCGATCGGCCGGTACGTCGTCGCGGGCGGCGAGCTGCCGGCGATGGTCGCCGCCGACGCGATCCTCCGGAAGCTCCCGGGCGCGCTCGGGCACGAGGAGTCGGCGGTCGAGGAGTCGTTCTCGCCCGCCCTGGAGGGGAACCCCGAGTACCCGCACTACACGCGGCCCGCGGAGTACCGCGGATGGAGGGTTCCGGAGGTGCTCCTGAGCGGCCACCACGCGGAGATCCGGAACTGGCGGCGGGCCCGGTCGCGGGAGAGAGGCGGTTCGCTACCCTCCTAGCCCGCTCATGAGCACCGTGATCGACACGCTCGAGCGCGCCCAGCTTCGGCGCGTGCCCAAGTTCGCCGCCGGGGACCGCGTCCGCGTGCACTTCCAGGTCATCGAGGGCACCCGCCGGCGCACGCAGGTCTTCGAGGGCGTCGTCATCAAGCGGCAGGGTCACGGGGCGCGCGAGACGTTCACCGTGCGCAAGCAGTCGTTCGGCGTGGGCGTCGAGCGGACGTTCCCGCTGCACTCACCGAAGATCGAGAAGATCGAGGTCGCCGCGCGCGGCGACGTCCGGCGGGCGAAGCTCTACTACCTGCGGTCGCGGGTCGGCAAGCGGGCGCGCGTGCGCGAGCGCCGGTACGTCGGGCCGGAGGAGGTCGTCGAGGCGGGCCTGCTCCACGATCCCGTCGCGCAGCTCGAGGCGGAGGCCGCGGCCTCCGAGGGCGCGGTGGACGCCGAGGGCGCGACCGCCGAGGAGACGACCGGCGAGGCCGTCGAGGCCGCCGCCGCGGCCGAGGCCGCCGAAGCCGCTGACGCTCCCGCCCCCGACGCTCCGACCACAGAGGCCGCCGACGCTCCCGCTCCCGAGGCCCCTTCCGAGGAGCAGGCCTCCGCGCAGGCGCCGAGCGGCGACGAGCCCGCGGCGGACGCGCCCGCTGACGAGCCGGCGGACGCGCCCGAGGGAGCGGTCGAGGCCTCCGGCGGCGAGGCGCCCGCCGAGGACGATCCGGCGCGCGACGCCGACCCGGCCGACGCCAAGGAGTGAGAGGGACCAAGCAGAAGAGCGCGGGGAGCTCGCTCGTCGAGCTCGTCGTGATCGTCGTCGTGGCGCTCGGCCTCGCGCTGGGCATCCAGGCGTTCCTCGTCAAGCCGTACCGGATCCCGAGCGAGTCGATGGTCCCGACGCTCGAGATCGACCAGCGCGTGCTCGTCAACCGGATCGGCAACAACTTCGGCGACCCGCACGTGGGGGACATCATGGTCTTCCACCCGCCGAAGGGCGCGACGGGCGGGACGCAGCAGTGCGGCGTCGAGGCGCAGAACGCGCTCTGCCCGAAGCCGACGCCCGAGAAGGCCGACGTCAACTTCATCAAGCGGGTGGTCGGCGAGCCGGGGGACACGATCCGCGTCGTCGACGGGCACGTCATCCGCAACGGCAAGCGCCTCGACGAGCCCTACGCGCAGGAGTGCGGGGGCGGAGAAAACTGCACGTTCCGGGGTTCGATCAAGATTCCGCCGGAGCACTACTTCATGATGGGCGACAACCGTGGAGCCAGCGACGACAGCCGTTTCTGGGGGCCCGTCCCTCGCGACTGGTTCATCGGTGGCGCCTTCGCCACCTACTGGCCGCCCAAGAAGATCGGCCTCCTCTAGGCCCCGGCCCTCCCGCTCCAACGGGAGGAAGCTGTTCAACCACGATCGCCGGCTCGGCGTGCGGTGGGTCGCGGGGGCGGACGAGGCCGGGCGCGGCTGCCTCGCCGGCCCGCTCGTCGCGGCCGCGGTGCTCTTCGACCTCGACCGGCTGACCCCGCGCGAGGTGCGCGCCCTCGGCCGGCTCAACGACTCCAAGCAGTGCACGGAGGAGTGCCGCGAGGAGCTGTACCCGGTCGTGATGCGGACGGCGGCGAAGGTCAGCGTGGTCTCCCGCTGCGCCCGGCGGATCGACACCCGCGGGCTGCACCGCACGAACCTCGACGCGCTTCGCGAGGCGCTCTTGCGCGTGGCCTCGCCCTCGACCATGGGTCCCGCGCCCTCCGGCGCCCCCGCGTCCTCCGGCGCCCTCGCGCCCTCCGGGGCCCTCGCGCCCTCCGGGGCCCCCGCGCCCTCCGGCGGCCCCGCGCCCTCCGGCGGCCCCGCGCCCTCCGGCGCGCCTCGCGGGATCTGCCTCTCCGACGGCTTCCCGCTCGGCAAGGACTTCCCGTACCCGCTGCGCGCGATCGTCGACGGGGACACGAAGAGCGCCGCGATCGCCGCCGCCTCGATCGTCGCGAAGGTCACGCGCGACCGGTTCATGCGCCGCGCGGACGCCCTCCATCCCGGCTGGGACTTCGCCACCCACGTCGGCTACTCCACGCCCGAGCACCGTGCCGCGATCCGAGAGCGGGGAGTCAGTCCCCTCCACCGCCTCTCCTTCCAGTCGCTCGCGTACCAGCAGCTGGATCTCGTCTGACCGCCCTCTAGAACGCATTCTCCAGGTGCTCCAGCGACGTCAGCCGGCCGGCGACGTCGAACGTCACGCCGATCGCGTCGAAGCGGACCTTCGCCCGCTTGGGCCGGTCGTCCACCTCGCTCAGGAACGCACGGCCCATCCTGCGGACCTGGCGCTGCTTGCGTTCGTCGAGCGCGTCCCATGGTCGTCCGCGGCCGCGACGAGTCTTCACCTCGACGATCACCAGCGAGTCCTCGTCCGCGGCGACGAGGTCGATCTCTCCGTAGCGCGTCCGGTGGTTGCGGGCGACGATCGAGTACCCGAGCCGCTCGAGGTGCTCGGCGGCGAGCCGCTCTCCGGCGCGGCCAAGATGGTGTCGAGGGTCGGCGGACATCGCTGCCGAAGCTAGACGTGAAGCCGTCACGTCTTTGCATCGCGCTGCACCGACTCTCCACGCCGGGCGCGCCCGCACACTTTCGGCACACCGCGTCGCACTCTCGGCACACCTTCCCGCCTACCGTCGGCGGCCATGCTCGCCCGCGTCACCACCTACGCCATCGACGGCATCGAGTCGCGCCGCGTCACCGTCGAGGTCGACCTCCGGCAGGGGCTGCCGGCGTTCTCGATCGTCGGGCTCGGCGACAAGGCGGTGCGCGAGTCGCGCGAGCGCGTGCGGGCGGCCGTCCTGAACTCCGGCTTCGAGTTCCCGGCGCGGCGGATCACCGCGAACCTCGCGCCCGCGTACCTCCGCAAGGCCGGGCCGGGGTTCGACCTCGCGATCGCGGTCGGGATCCTCGCCGCGAGCGCGCAGCTGCCCGCCGAGGCGCTGGAGCGCTGGGCGGTGTTCGGCGAGCTCTCGCTCGGCGGCGAGCTGCGGCCCTGCGGCGGGACGCTCGCTGTCGCCGAGGGCGCGGCGCGCGACGGGGTCCGGGGGCTGATCGTCCCGGCCGAGCGCGGAGCCGAGGCGGCGCTGGTCGACGACGTCCGGGTCGCGGGCCTGCGGTCGCTGGCGGAGGTCGTCGAGCTGCTGCAGGGCGGCGAGGAGCCTCCGCGGCCGGACCCGACCGTTCCGCTTCACCCGTCCTCCGGCCGACCGGAGGCGCTCGACCTCGCGGACGTCCGCGGCCACGGCGACGTCGTCCGCGGCCTCACGATCGCGGCGGCCGGCGGGCACAACATCCTCCTCTCGGGCCCGCCCGGGACCGGCAAGACGATGCTCGCGCGGCGCGTCCCGTCGATCCTCCCGCCGCTGACCCACGACGAGGCGCTCGAGGTCACGCGCATCCACTCGGTCGCGGGGTTGAGCCCCGGCTCCGGCCTCGTCGCGGTCCGGCCGTTCCGCGCGCCGCACCACACGATCTCCGCGAGCGGCCTCGTCGGCGGCGGCACGACGCCCGTACCGGGCGAGGTCTCGCTCGCCCACCACGGCGTGCTCTTCCTCGACGAGCTGTCCGAGTTCACGCGGCCGGCACTCGAGGCCCTGCGCCAGCCGCTGGAGGACGGCCGCGTCGCCATCGTCCGCAGCCAGCGGACCGCGATCTACCCGACGCGGTTCATGCTCGTCGCCGCGACGAACCCCTGTCCATGCGGGTTCGCGGGCACCCGCCGCTGCCGCTGCACCGACGGCGACCACGCGAAGCACCGCCGCCGGCTGAGCGGGCCGCTCCTCGACCGCATCGACCTCGTCCTCAACGTCCACCCACCCAGCGCGGGCGAGCTCGCCGGGCCGCGCGGCATCACGACCTCCGCGGAGGTCCGCGCGCGAGTCGTCGACGCCCGCGAGCGCCAGGCGTTCCGGCTCGGCGGAGGCTGCAACGCCCAGATGTCCGTCCCGCAGCTGCGCCGGCACGCCGCCCCGGACGCCGCCGGCCAGCGCCTCCTCAGCCGCGCGTACGAGTCTGGCCGCGTCAGCGCCCGAGGCCACCACCGCGTCCTCCGGGTCGCGCGCACCATCGCCGACCTCGCCGGCCGAGACGGGCTCACCGCCGCCGACATCTCCCTCGCCCTCGGCTTCCGCCAGGACGGCCCGGCCGAGAGGAGGGTCGCGTGAGAGGTCGCGGCCGCGCCGGTCGGGCGGCCGCGGCCGCGGCCGATGTGCGGCGCGACCGCGTGGCGCACGCGGAGGGAGCGGGCGTGAATGCGTGCGACGCGTGCCTGCGGCGGTCGTGGCTCGTCGCGCGGCTCGCCGGGCGGATCGAGTTGGCGCGGCATGAGCATGCGCGGCTCCCGGAGGTGCTGGCGCTGCCGGACGAGCGCCTCGTCGCGGCGGTCGCCGGGGCAGGTGCGGCGCGCGTGTCCTGGGAATACGAGGCGTTCGACGCGGATCGCGCTCGGCGGGTGGTGGAGGAGCGCGGCCTGGCGGCGCTGTGCCGTCACGACGAGCGCTTCCCGCGTCGCCTGCTCCACGCCCGCGACGCCCCGGCGGTGTTACACGTCGCCGGGGACGCCGAAAGGCTGGCGCCCTTCTCCGGAGAGGAGCCCGCGGCGGCGATCGTCGGGATGCGCCGCGCCTCCGCGTACGGTCACGACGTCGCGCGCGCGCTCGGCCGCGACCTCGCGGCGGCGGGCGTCCCGGTCGTCTCGGGGATGGCGCTCGGCGTCGACTCCGCGGCGCACGCCGGCGCGCTCGACGCCGGCGGACTCACCGTCGCCGTGCTCGCCGGCGGCGCGGACGTCCCGTACCCGGCGAGCAAGCGCCACCTCTACGCCGAGATCCGCAAGCGCGGCCTCGTCGTCTCCGAGCTGCCGCCCGGCTTCCGCGCCCGCCGCTGGTGCTTCCCGGCGCGGAACCGGATCATCGCGGGCCTCGCCGACCTGACGATCGTCGTCGAGGCGGCGGAGCGGTCCGGATCGCTGATCACCGCCGACCTCGCCGCGAAGCTCGGCCGCGACGTCGCCGCGGTGCCGGGCGCGATCACCTCGCCCGGCGCCGCGGGAGCGAACGCGCTGCTGCGCGACGGAGCGACCCTCGTCCGCAACGCCCGCGACGCCCTCGACGCGCTCTTCGGGGTCGGCAACGCACCACCCCCGCGACGCCGCGCCGACACCGACACCCTCGAACCCCCGCTCCGCACCCTCCTCGACGCCGTCGCGAACGGCCGCGACACGATCGCCTCCCTCGCGGGCACCTCGCCCGACCGCGCCGACGCCGCCCTCGTCGGCCTCACCGAGCTCGAGCTGCGAGGCCTCATCCGCCGCGAACCCGGCGGCCGCTACGCGGTGGTGCCATGAGATGCTCGTCCCTGCCCTCACGCCAAGCGGCGACATCGCGTTCGTCCTTCAGCTTGCTGCGGTCGGCGCTCTCGTCGGCGCCGCAATCGCCGCGCACCGGCGGCAGCGGGATCCGGCGTTCGACGCGTGGATGACGACGACTTTATGGTCGCTGCTCCTGGCGGCGGTGGCGGTCCTGATCATCTTCGTGGAGTGGCTACGCTGATGCTCATGAGACGTCGCCTGCTCGGCGTGATCATCTGTTTCGCGGCCGCTGTCGTCGGCGCGCTGATCGACCCTCATGCGCCGCGCATTGTCACCCTTATCGTGGTGACGGCCTTGGTCTATCCCGGCGGAGTGCTGCTCGGCCTGAACGAGCCGTCGCGCGGGGGCTGGTTTCTCGGCTTCAACGAGCCGTCGGAGCGCCGGCGGCGGCGGCGCGCCGCGCCGTGACCCGGCGCATCCCCGTCGTCCTCTCGATCGCCGGCTCCGACTCGGGCGGCGGCGCGGGGGTCCAGGCCGATCTGAAGGCGTTCGCGGCGGCCGGCGTTCACGGGACGACCGCGATCACGGCCCTCACCGCCCAGAACACCGTCGGAGTCACCGGCGTGCACCCCGTTCCGCCGGCGTTCGTGATCGAGCAGGTGCGCGCGGTCGCGAGCGATCTCGGCGTCGACGCCGTCAAGATCGGCATGCTCGGCGACGCGCCGGTGATCGAGGCCGTGGCCCAAGCGCTCGGCGAGCTGCCGCAGGGCACGCCCGTCGTCGTCGACCCCGTGATGGTGGCGGAGTCGGGCGCCCGGCTGCTCCCGCCGGACGCCGAGCAGGCGCTCGTCGAGCTGATCCTCCCGCGCGCGACGGTGGCGACGCCGAACGTGCCGGAGGCGCGCGCGCTGACGCGGAGCGGGGAGGAGGCGGCCGCGGAGGAGCTCGCGAAGGCCGTGAAGGACCTCGGGCCGCGGGTGGTGGTGCTCACCGGCGGGCACCGGGAGCAGGCGACGGACCTCTTCTTCGACGGCGAGCGGGTCGTCGAGCTGCCCGGCGAGCGGTACCCCGACGGCGCGGCGCACGGCTCCGGCTGCACGCACTCGAGCACGCTGGCGGCCCGCCTCGCGCTCGGCGACGAACCGCTCGAAGCCGCGCGCGAGGCGAAGCGCGTCGCGAGCGAGGCCGTCCGCAACGGGCTGCGCGAACTTGGCGCCGGGGCGGGGCCCGTCGACGTCCTGGGCCTGCGGACCGCCGCGACCGCTTTGCCATAATCCTCGGCGACGTGAAGTTCCTGCGCATGAAGCCCGGCCACGGCGAGGTGGTGATCGCCGAGGGCGACCCGGAGATCGCCGAGGACGAGCGTGAGCTCGTCGAGGCCTTCCGCCGCCAGCTCGACCAGGGCCTCTGGGCCGCGGTGCCGCTCGAGAACCGGACCGGCAAGCGCGAAGCGCAGATGGTCAAGTCCTTCGACGAGATCCCGCGCGACGCCGAGCGCGTGATCTTCTTCCCCCGCGCCGCCGGAGGCGCGCGGTAGCGCCGGGGAGCACGCACGGTGATCCTCGCCCTCTCCGCCACCGCGATCGTCATCGTGGTGCTGCTGTGGGAGGTCCTCATGCCCCACGTCGACGAGTACCTCGACCGCCGCCGCGCCCGCCGCGCCCGCGTGCCCGGCGGCTACGACTACGACCCCGGCAGGGAGCGCCGCGCCGAGCAGCGCGCGCGATCCCTCCTGAAGTCGTGCGTCAACGAGGAGGAGTGGGCGATGTACCGCGACCTCGGCTTCATCCGCGTCTGGGGGAAGGCGTCGAGCGACGGCGTCGAGTACGCGTACCTCGTCTACCCGCACAAGCCGGTTGTCGCCTACCTGCCGCAGACGGGCGTCCTCCTCAACGAGTACTGCGTCGAGTTCCCGGACGAGACGCGCCCCTACGGCAGCGCCCGCCTGCCGGACTCCGACGACGTCCTCGCGAAGTGGATGGCGCTGACGGGCGACGAGCGCCGCCTGATCGCCAACGCGAACATGCACCTCATCGGCCGGCAGGTCGACCCGAAGCAGGTCCGCCGCGACCTGTGGAGGCTCGCGCAGTGGGAGCGCCAGCGCCTGCGCGAGGAACGCGCCGAAGGCGTCGCCTGATGGACCCCAAGCACCGCTCTCGCGCCCTCACGGAGGGCCCCGCCCGCGCGGCCGCCCGCGCCTACCTCCACGGGATCGGCTTCGACGCGGACGCCCTCGCCAAGCCGATCGTCGGCGTGGCGCACTGCTGGATCGAGACGATGCCGTGCAACTTCACGCACCGCGCGCTGGCGCAGAAGGTGAAGGAGGGGATCCGCAACGCCGGCGGGACCCCGATGGAGCTCAACACGATCGCGATCTCCGACGGGGTCACGATGGGCACGAGCGGCATGAAGACCTCGCTCGTCTCGAGAGAGGTCATCGCCGACTCCATCGAGCTCGTCGCGCGAGGCCACCTCTTCGACGCGCTCGTCTGCATCAGCGGCTGCGACAAGACGATCCCCGCGACCGTGATGGCCCTCGCGCGCCTCGACGTCCCCGGCCTGATGCTCTACAGCGGCTCGATCCACCCCGGCCGCTTCCACGACGAGGACGTCACGATCCAGGAGGTCTTCGAGGCCGTCGGCAAGCACGCGGCCGGGCAGATGTCCGACGAGGAGCTGCACGAGCTCGAGCGCGCGGCGAGCCCCGGCGCCGGCGCCTGCGGCGGCCAGTTCACGGCCAACACGATGGCGATGGCCTTCGAGGTCCTCGGGATCAGCCCGATGGGATCGAGCATGGTCCCGGCCGAGGACGGCGCGAAGGCGGACGTCGCAAGGCAGGCCGGAGAGCTCGCCGTCGACGTCCTGCACCGAGGGCTCCGCCCGAGCGACATCATCACGACGAAGTCGCTCGAGAACGCGATCGCGGCCGTCGCGACCTCCGGCGGCAGCACGAACGCCGTGCTCCACCTGCTCGCCGTGGCGCGCGAGGCCGGCGTGGACCTCGACATCGACGACTTCGACCGCATCGCCGAGCGCACGCCGCTGACCTGCGACCTCAAGCCCGGCGGCCGCTTCGTCGCGACCGACCTCTACGCGGCCGGCGGCGTCCCGGTGGTCGCGAAGCGCCTGCAGGAGGGCGGCCTGCTCAACGAGGACGCCATCACGGTGACGGGCAGGACCGTCGGTGAGCACGCGCGGGAGGCGGAGGAGACGCCGGGGCAACAGGTCGTCAGGCCGCTCGACGACCCGATCAAGCAGACCGGTGGCCTCGCGATCCTGCGCGGCAACCTCGCCCCGGAGGGATGCGTGGTGAAGCTCTCAGGTCACGAGCGGCGGCAGCACACCGGGCCGGCGCGGGTGTTCGAAGGCGAGGAGCAGGCCATGGCGGCGGTGCTCGAGGGCTCGCTGAACGAAGGCGACGTCATCGTCATCCGCAACGAGGGCCCCGCCGGCGGCCCCGGGATGCGCGAGATGCTCGCCGTCACCGCCGCGATCAACGGCGCCGGCCTCGGCGAGCACGTCGCGCTGCTCACCGACGGGCGCTTCAGCGGCGCCACCCACGGCTTCATGGCCGGCCACGTCGCACCTGAGGCCGTCCACGGCGGGCCGATCGCGGCGGTCGACGACGGCGACGAGATCACGATCGACGTCGACAACCGGCGCATCGACGTCGCGCTCACGCAGGCCGAGATCGACGAGCGCGTCGAGCGGTACGCGCCGCCCCCCAACCCCGACGCGACCGGCGTGCTCGCGAAGTACGCCGCCCAGGTGACGAGCGCCAGCCAGGGCGCGGTGACGAACCCCGCGACGCCGAAGAAGGCGCGCGGGGGAGTGGGCGCGCCCGCGCCCTAGCGAGCGGCCGCGGCCTCCTCGCGCTCCCGCTCGCCGGCCGGCTGCGCGCCGATGAACGCGCGCAGGTCCGCGTTGAACCGCTCGGGCACCTCGAGCATCGCGACGTGCCCGACGTCCTCGTACACGACGAGCCGGGAATCCGAGATCAAGCGGTCGAACTCGTAGGCGTCCTTCACCGGCACCAGCAGGTCCTTGCGACCCCACACGATCAGCGTCGGGCACTTCACGTCGTCGAGCCGGTCGCGGATCGGGTAATCGGTCAGAGCGTCGAGCGCCGGCAGGAAGCCCGGCTTCCCCGCGCCCGAAGCCTGCTCGACGACCAGCTCCGGCGACCACCGCTCGGCGTGCGGCGTGACGTACCAAAGCATCGCCCTGCGCGACCGCGGCCGCGCCGCCAGCTCACGGGACCGCCCGACGATCCGCGCCGTCGCCCACTGCGCGACGTTCTCGCCGAGGTACATCGCCTTCAGCAGCGGCTCGCGGCGCTGGTGCTCGATCGACAGGCCCGCGGCCGAGACCAGGACGAGCCGCTCCACCCGGTGCGGGAACGAGATCGCCGTCTCCAGCCCGACGAACCCGCCCATCGAGTTGCCGACGTACGTCGCGGCCTCCATCCCGATCGCCTCCATGAAGCGGTCGACGAACCGCCCATAGCCGGCGATCGAGATCTTCTCCTCGGGCATGTCGGAGTGGCCGAAGCCGGGGAGGTCGACGGCCACGACGCGGTGATCGCGCGCGAAGTCCTCGAGGTTCAGGATCCAGTTCTGCCAGCACCCCGCCAGGCCGTGCACGAAGAGGATCGGCGCGCCCGACCCGAGCTCGACGTAGTTGACCGCCCTACCATCGATCCGCGTCCACCGCTGGTGCTGCCGCCAGTCGACGTCTTGCCATCGCATTCCCGAGAAGTATGAAGATCGCCATCGACATCGATTCCACCCTGCACCACTACTGGGACGACTTCGCCGCCGCCGCGAAGCGCCGCTTCGGCGTCGACCTGCCCTACGAGCACCAGGTCACCTGGCACATCAGCACGCTCAAGCCCGAGCAGGTCAAGGCCTGCATCGCCGAGACGCACACCGAGCGCGTCATCGCGAGGGCCGAGCCGTACGACGGCGCCGCCGAGGTCATCCGCCGCTGGCGCGCGCAGGGCCACTTCATCCACATCACGAGCCACCGCGCGACCGACGCCCACGGCGCGACGCAGCAGTGGCTCGAGCGCGTGGGCGTGGAGTACGACGAGCTGTACTGCTCCTACGACAAGATCAGCCGCTGCGCGGAGATCGGGATCGACGTCCTGATCGACGACAGCCCGGTCAACCTCCAGCGCGCGATCGACGAGGGGATCCGGGCCGCGACGATCCTCCATCCCTGGAACCGGGAGCTGGTGGAGGAGGAGGACGTCATCGCCGCCGAGGACTGGCCCTCCCTGGAACGAGAGCTGGCACCTATCCTGACGAGCGCATGACCCCGTCCCTCGACCTCGAGCAGCGCCGCGACCTCCTGCCCGCGCTCGAGCCGGAGCGGCGCGTCACCGACTGGGGCCGCTCCGAGCGGATCGAGGGCCTGCTGGACCGCACGCTCTACGACTTCCTCTACCACGTCTGGTTCCGCTGCGAGGTCGAGGGGATCGAGAACGTGCCGTCCGACGGCGGCGCGCTCCTCGTCTCCAACCACGCCGGAGCGCTGCCGCCCGACGCGGCGATGATCACCAAGGCGATCAAGGAGGAGCACCCCGACCCGCGCCCCCTCCACCTGACCGCCGAGCACTTCTTCAAGGGCTATCCGGGTTTCAGCATGCTCGTGCCGAAGCTCGGCGGCGTCGCGGCCCACCCGGCGAACGCCCAGCGCCTGCTGCAGGACGAGCAGCAGCTCGTGCTCGTCTTCCCCGAGGGCCGCAAGGGGACCGAGAAGCTGTTCAAGGACCGCTACCGCCTCAGACGGTTCGGCCGCGGAGGGTTCGTGAGGACCGCGATGCGCGCCGGCGTCCCGATCGTGCCGATCGCGCTGATCGGCGCCGAGGAGGCGATGCCCGTCTTCGCGCAGCTCAGCCCCCTGCAGCGCGTCACCGGCCTGATCTACGCGCCGCTGAGCCCGCTCTTCTACCTGCCCGCGAAGTTCCGGATCCGCTTCCTGGCGCCGGTGCCCGTGCACGAGATGGGCGACCCCGAGGATCGCGGCGCCGTGCAGACGCTCGCGCAGGACATCCGCGCGCGGATCCAGGAGGAGCTGTTCGACATGGTCGGCAAGCGCGAGTCGGTGTGGTTCGGATGAGGGTCCTCGTCACCGGCCTCTCGACGTACTGGGGCGGCCGCCTCGCGCAGGACCTCGAGCAGGACGAGGACGTCGAGGCGATCATCGGGATCGACCGCACGCCGCCGAAGGTCGAGCTGGAGCGGACCGAGTTCGTCCAGGTCGCCGACGCGCACAGCCTCATCCGCCGGATCGTCCAGGCCGCCGAGATCGACACGGTGATCGACACGCGGCTCGTCGTCGACTCGACGGTGACGAGCCCGCGCCGCGCTCACGAGAACAACGTCGTCGGGACGATGAACATCCTCGCGGCGTGCAGCGGGAGCGACTCCACCGTCAAGCGGTTCGTCTTCAAGTCGAGCGGCCACTACTACGGCGCCGAGCAGGACGACCCCGCGTTCTTCACCGAGGACATGGAGCGCCCGCACCCGCCGCGGACGCGGATCGAGAAGGACATCGTGGAGGCCGAGCAGCTCGTCGCCGACTTCGCGCACGCGCAGGAGAACGTGAGCGTCTGCGTCCTGCGGTTCGCCCACGGGCTCGGCGCGGGCATGCGGACCGCGTACACCAAGCTCCTGCGCCTGCCGGCCGTGCCCGCGATCTTCGGCTTCGACCCGCGCCTGCAGTTCATCCACGAGGACGACATCGTCGGCGCGCTCGAGTACGCGGCCCGCCACCCGGAGCTCGAGGGGGTCTACAACGGCGCGGCGGACGGCGTGCTCGTGCTGTCGGAGATCGCCGGCCTGCTGGGCAAGCCGCTCGCCCCGATCCTCCCGCCGTGGGGCACCGGCATCGCGGCGTCCGCCCTCAGCCGCGCCGGCGTCGAGATCCCGCCCGAGGTCCTGCAGCACCTGCGCTTCGGCCGCGGCTACGACAACCGCAGGCTGAAGGCCGCGGGCTTCCGCTTCCGCTACACGACCCGCGAGGCGGTGCTGAAGCTCCGCGAGGCCCAGCGGCTCGAGCCCATCCTGAGGACGGGCCAGGAGCCGTACCGCTACGAACGCGAGGTCGAGGACTTCCTGCGGTACAGCCCGAGCGTCCGGCCCGACCGCCGGCGCGAGCCGAAGCGCCAGAACGTGGCGCGGGGAGCGCGCAGAGAACTCCCGCAGGAGGCCAGCGGGTAACCACTACCATCCCGCCGTGCGCAGTCCGCAGTTCATAGCCGTCGTCGTCTTCGTCGTGCTCCTGATCGGAGGCGGCACGGCGGTCTGGGCGTACGACGCGACGAACGACGACAAGATCGCCGATGGCGTCCGCGTCGGCGGGATCCTGCTCGGCGGGCTGGACCGCGACGAGGCCCGGGAGAAGCTCGAGCGCGAGCTGCTCGCGGCGCTGCGCAAGCCGGTCTACGTCAGGGCGCGCCACCGGCGCTTCCGGCTGAGCGCCGAGCGCGCGAACGTCCGCGCCGACGTCGACGCGATGGTCGACGAGGCGATCCAGCGCAGCCGCGAGGGCAACGTCATGGAGCGGACGTGGCGCTCGCTCACCGGCGGCGAGGTCGAGGCCGACATCGAGCCGCGCGTCACCTACGACGAGGCCGCCGTGCGCGCGCTCGTCCGCCGCGTCGACCGCAGGACGGAGCGCAAGCCGGTCGACGCCAAGGTCGACTTCAGCGGCGGCTCGCTGGAGAAGGTCGAGTCGAAGTACGGCATCGAGCTGGACGAGCGCAACCTCCAGGCCAAGGTCGAGGGCGCGCTGCGGCAGCCGAACACGAAGGTGCGCAGCGTGCACGCGCGCGTCCGCAAGATCCCCGCGAAGGTCACGACGAAGGAGCTCGCCAAGAAGTACCCGATCGTCGTGACCGTCGACCGGGTCAACTTCCGCCTCCACCTGTTCAAGAAGCTCAAGGAGGTCAAGAGCTACGGCATCGCGGTCGGCATGGTCGGCCTCGAGACGCCCGCGGGCCTCTACCACGTGCAGAACAAGGCGATCAACCCGGCGTGGAGCGTCCCCAATTCGGCATGGGCGGGCGACCTCGCCGGCCAGGTGATCCCCGGCGGCACGCCGCAGAACCCGCTCAAGGCGCGGTGGCTCGGCATCTACAACGGCGCGGGCATCCACGGCACCGACGCGACGTACTCGATCGGCACGAACGCGTCGCACGGCTGCATCCGGATGCTGATCCCGGACGTCATCGAGCTGTACGACCAGGTGCCCGTCGGGGCGCCGGTCTACATCGCGTAGTCGCGCAGCTCCTGCACGGAGACCTCCTCCCAGCCCTGGGCCAGGAGGGAGGCGTGATGGTCGGAATGTCGAAGAGCGAGGGCGCCGATGAAGACGTTCCGGACCCGCTTGCGAAGGACGGCGTACCACATGGTCGTGGCGTCGTCGGTGCCCTGGATGCGCAGCCACGGCCGGGGTGGCGTGTTCACACCGTCAGCGATGCCGGCCTCGATGAGCTGACGCTTCGTGGCGACCTCACCGGTCGACGTGTCGATGAAGAACACGGCCATCCCGAGCGAGGGTACGGCCCGCGCCTGGGACGACGCGCTCGCGCTGCTCGAGAGCGACCTGCTCAGGCGCGGCTCGGCGGAGAAGACGCGGCGCGCGTACGCCGTCGACCTCGCGCAGCTCGCGGCGTGGGCGACGTCGCAGGGGCTCACGCCGGAGGCCACGACGTCGAAGGACCTGCGCCGCTACGCGGCCCACCTCGGCAACGCGCGCCCCGCGGCGGCGACCGTCGCGCGCAAGCTCGCGTCCCAGCGCGCCCTGTTCCGCGTCCTCCGGGAGCACGGCCGCATCGAGCAGAACCCCGCCGATCTCTTGCCCGCGCCGAAGAAGCCGGCGAAGCTGCCGCGCACGCTCAAGCCGGCCGAGGTCGCGGCGCTGCTCGACCGCATCCCCGCCGCGACGCCGCTCGAGGTGCGCGACCGGGCGCTCTTCGAGCTCGCGTACGCGTGCGGCCTGCGCGCCGAGGAGCTGGTCAGCCTCGACGTCGCGTCGATCGACTTCGAGGGCGAGCAGGTGCGGGTGGAGGGGAAGGGGTCGAAGACGCGGTTCGTCCCCGCGGGCGAGGCGGCGCTCAACGCGCTCGCGCGCTACCTCGAGCGCGCCCGGCCGGCGCTGGCCGGCGGCGACGGCGAGCCGGCGCTCTTCCTGTCGAAGTCAGGACGCCGACTGTCGACTTCCGACATCCGCCGCCGTTTGCGAGTGTGGGAGCGCCAAGCTGCCGCCCAGGGCGGGATCTCCCCGCACGCACTGAGACACAGCTTCGCGACTCACCTTCTGGAGGGAGGTGCCGACTTAAGGGCCATCCAGGAGCTCCTGGGACATGCCTCACTGTCAACGACCCAGATCTACACCCGAGTAGACTCCGCGCGGCTGAAAACGGCCTACGCGCGAAGCCACCCGCGGGCCTAGGGAGGGCCCTGTGGAGACCAACGTCAAAGCGATCGAGCTCAGAGACCTGTGGCGGCGCTACAAGGCGTCGGGCGATGAGCGCGCGCGCGAGCGGCTGGTCGTGGCCTACTCCCCGCTGGTCAAGTACGTCTCCGGCCGGATGGCCTCGGGCCTGCCCGCGCACGTCGAGGAGGCCGACCTCATCTCGTACGGGCTCGTGGGCCTGATCAGCGCGATCGAGCGGTTCGAGCTGGAGCGCGAGATCAAGTTCGAGACCTACGCGATCACGCGCATCAAGGGCGCGATCATCGACGAGCTGCGCTCGCTGGACTGGGTCCCGCGCTCCGTGCGCGCCCGCGCCCGCGAGATCGAGCGCGCCAACTCGAAGCTCGAACACAAGCTCCAGCGCGCGCCGAGCGACGAGGAGATGGCGACCGAGCTCAACATCACCGTCGACGAGTTCCAGGAGGCGCTGGTCCAGATCTCCAACTCCACCGTCGCCGCGCTCGACGAGCTGTGGACGGTGTCGGACTCGAGCGGCGACCAGGTCTCGCTGCTCGACACGCTGCAGGACCCCGACGCGCCCGATCCCGCCCAGGTCATGGACGCGACGGACATGAAGGACCGAGTGGCCGACGCGATCAGCCGGCTGCCCGAGCGCGAGAAGCTCGTCGTCGCGCTCTACTACTACGAGAACCTGACGCTGCGCGAGATCGGCGAGGTCCTCGGCGTCACCGAGTCGCGCGTCAGCCAGCTACACACCAAGGCCGTGCTGCGGCTGCGGTCTCGGCTCCAGGGCGACTAGCCTTCCGCCCGTGCCACTGCACGGGCGAGACACGGAGGTCGCGAGGCTCGCGGAGGCGCTGGACGCCGCGCGGGACGGCCGCAGCGCGGCGCTGCTGGTGAGCGGGGAGCCGGGCATCGGGAAGACCGCGCTGCTCGAGCACACGATCGCCGCCGCGGAGGGCTTCCTCGTGCTGCGCGCGCGCGGCTACGAGTCCGAGCGCGACCTCCCGTACGCGGGATTGCACGCGCTGCTCGCGCCGATCCTGCGCTTCCGCGACCGCATCCCCGACGTCCAGGCGCAGGCGATCGGCACCGCGCTGGCGCTCGAGCCGCCCGCGCCGCACGACCCGTTCGCGGTCCCGGCCGGGGTGCTCAGCCTGCTCGGCGCGGCGGCCGAGGAGCAGCCGGTCCTCGCGGTGGTCGACGACGCGCACTGGCTCGACGACGAGTCGCTGCGCGCGGTGCTGTTCGCGGGCCGGCGGCTCGGCGCGGAGGGCCTCGTGCTCGTCGTCGCGACGCGCGTCGACGAGGCGCGCGGCATCGACGCCGCCGGACTGCCGCTCCTGCCGCTCGGCCGCCTGTCGGACGACGCGGCGCACGCGGTCATCGAGGAGGAGGTCGGAGCGGTCGACGAGGGCGTGGCGCAGACGCTCGTCAGCCTCGCGGCCGGCAACCCGCTCGCGCTGCACGAGCTGCCGCGCGCGCTCACCGACGCGCAGCGCCGCGGCGCGGAGCCGCTGCCGGCCGGCCTGCCCGCGGGCAGCGGGATCGAGCGCGCGTTCAGCCGCCGGCTCGAGGAGCTGCCGGAGGACTCCCGGCGCGCGCTGACGATCGCCGCGACGCTCGAGACCGGCCGCCTCGACCAGTGCCTCGCCGCGATCGCCGAGGCCGGGCTCGACGGCTCGGACCTCGACGCCGCCGAGGCCGCCGGCCTGCTCTCGATCGAGGGCGCGGAGGTCGCGTTCCGCCACCCGCTGCTGCGCACGCTCGCCTACCAGAGCGCCGCGCCGTCGGAGCGCCGGCGCGCGCACGCCGCCGTCGCCGCCGTCGTGCCCGACCCGACCCTGCGTGCCTGGCACCTCGCCAGCGCCGCCGTCGGGCCGGACGAGGAGGTCGCCGCGGCGCTCGACGAGGCCGCGCGGATCTCGCGGCGCATCGGCGCGCCCGCCGCCGCCGCGCTCGCCAGCGCCCGCGCGGCCGAGCTGACGCCCGACCCGCGCGCGAAGCTGACGCGCCTCGTCGCCGCCGCCGCCGACCACGCCGACTCGGGCCGCGTCGACGAGGCGCGCGAGCGGGCGGTCGAGGCCGAGGCGCTCGGCCCCGACGAGGACGTCGCGGCGCGGCTGCGGATGCTGCGCGGGCGGGTCGAGACCCGCGGCGGTCACCCGGTCGACGGCCGCGCGATGCTCGTCGCCGAGGCCGACCGGGTCGCCGAGGCCGATCCGGTCGCCGCCGCCGCGCTGTATCTCGAGGCCGGCATCGCCGACCTCATGCTCGGCGACTCGTTCACGATGATCGACGACGCCGACCGGGCGCACGCGCTCGCCGAGGGCCACAGCGCCGAGGTCACCGGGCTGGCCGTCCTGGAGCGGGCGGTCGCGCTGGCGCCGATCGGCGGGGCGCAGGAGTCCGAGCGGCTGATCGCCGAGCTCGAGCCGCTGCTGCTGCAGGGCGACCCGCTGCCGCCGTACTCCGAGCTGATCACGTTCGCCGGCCAGGTGGCGACGTGGTTCGAGCGCTTCGACTTCGCCGAGGCGCTGCTGCGCCGGCAGATCGACGCGGCGCGCACGTCGAGCGCGGTGGGCCGGCTCGTCTACCCGCTCGCCTCGCTGTCGTACGTCCACTGGCGCCGCGGGCGCTGGAACCAGGCGCTGGCCGACGCCGAGGAGGCGGTCCGGCTCGCGCGCGACACCGGCCAGCTCGCCCAGCTCTCGAACGCGCTGTGCGCGCTCGCGTGGGTCGAGGCGGGCCGCGGCGACGCCAAGGCCGCCGCCGAGCACAACGCCGAGTCGCTGCGGCTCATCGAGCAGATGGGCAACCGCTCGCCGTTCGCGATCTACGTCCACGCGTCGATGGGCTTCCAGTCGCTGACGGAGGAGCGCAACGACGCGGCGGTCGAGTCCTTGCAGCGCGCGCAGCAGATCTTCGACCAGCTCGGCGGGGCCGAACCGGCGGTCCTGCTGTTCGAGCCCGACCGGATCGAGGCGCTCGCCCGCACCGGCCGGCGCGACGACGCCGAGAAGGCGCTGCAGGTCCTCGAGGGCCAGGCGCAGTCGACGGGCCGGACGTGGGCGCACGCGGTGACCGAGCGCTGCCGTGGCCTGCTCGCCGCCGAGGACGACTTCCGCGGCCACTTCGAGCGCGCGCTGGAGTGGCACGCCAAGGCCGACATGCCGTTCGAGACCGCGCGCACGCACCTGGCGTTCGGCGAGCGGCTGCGCCGCGCCGGCCTGCGCGCCGACTCGCGCCCCGAGCTGGAGGCGGCCGGCGCGATCTTCGAGCGCCTCGGCGCTCAGCCGTGGCTGCGGCGCGCGGAGGCCGAGCTGCGCTCGACCGGCCGCACCGTGCGCTCGCGCGACGCGCCCGACGACCAGCTCACGCCGAGCGAGCTGCAGGTCGCGCTGCGCGTGGCGGAGGGCCTGACCAATCGAGAGGTCGCGGGCGTCCTGTTCCTCAGCCCGAAGACCGTCGAGCACCACCTGTCGTCGATCTACCGCAAGCTGGGGGTGCGCTCGCGGACCGAGCTGGCGCGGCGGATGAGCTCCGATGCCGAGGCCGCCGCCGCGTAGTAGGGTCGCGCCTTCCCGAAGGAGAGGAGGAAGATCGTGTCTCACGCGCCCGATCGCATCCGCAACGTCGCCCTGGTCGGCCACCGGGGCAGCGGCAAGACCTCGCTGAACGAGGCCCTGCTCTTTCAGGCCGGCGCCATCACGCGGCTCGGCTCCGTGCAGGACGGCACCACGACGTCCGACGCCGAGTCCGACGAGCAGGCCCGGCAGATGTCGATCTCGGCGTCGCTGGCGACGTTCGAGTGGCAGGACCGCAAGATCAACCTCCTCGACACGCCCGGCGAGCCGAGCTTCGTCGCGGACGCCCTCGGCGCGCTGCGCGTCTGCGAGTCGGCGATCTTCGTGGTCAACGCGGTCATGGGCGTCGAGGTGGGCACGCAGCGCCTCTGGGAGCGCGCTGCCGAGCTCGACATCGCCCGGCTGATCTTCGTGAACATGCTCGACCGCGAGCGGGCCGACTTCTTCCGCACGCTCGACGCGCTGAAGGCCGCGTTCGGCCGGCACGTCGTCGCGACCGAGATCCCGATCGGGTCCGAGCACGACGTCAACGGCGTCATCGACCTCGTCGACATGAAGGCGTGGTCCTACGACGGCGCCGCGCGCGAGAACTGCACCGAGATCCCGATCCCGGACGAGCTGCGAAGCCAGGCCGAGGAGTACCGCGAGAAGCTGATGGACGAGGTCGCGGAGGTCTCCGAGTCGCTGATGGAGCGCTACCTCGAGGGCGAGGAGATCACCCACGACGAGATCGTCACCGCCCTGAAGGACGGCACGAACCACGGCGACATCTTCCCGGTCACGTGCGGCGTCGCGACCCGCAACCTCGGCACCAACCGGCTGCTCGACGCGATAGTCGAGGACCTGCCCTCGCCCGTGAAGCACGGCGCGATGGAGCTGCCGGAGGTCACGCTCGAGCCGGACGCCTCGAAGCCGATGTTCGCCTACGTCTTCAAGACGAAGGCCGACCCGTTCGCCGGCCGCATCAACCTCTTCCGCGTCTACCAGGGCGTCGTGAAGTCCGACTGCCACGTGCTCAACACGCGCACCCACTCCAAGGAGCGCATCGGCTCGCTGGAGAGCGGCGACGTCGGGCCGGGCGACCTGGGCGCGATCGGCAAGCTCAAGGAGACCCGCGCGGGCGACTGGCTGGCCGACCGCGACGAGCCGATCACGATGCCGTCGATCAAGATGCCGGCGCCGGTCATGGCGTTCTCGATGACGGCGAAGGGCGACGAGGACAAGGTCTTCACCGCGCTGCGGCGCCTGCAGGAGGAGGACCCGACGCTCGACGTCCACCGCGACGCCGATACGGGCGAGATGATCCTCGCGGGCCTGTCGCAGATGCACGTCGAGGTCGTCGTCGGGCGGCTCAAGGACCGCTTCGGGGCGGAGGTCGAGCTGAAGCCGCCGCGGGTCCCCTACCAGGAGACGATCAAGAAGCCGGCCAAGGGCCATGGGCGCCACAAGAAGCAGACCGGCGGGCGCGGCCAGTTCGGCGACTGCCACATCTCGATCGAGCCGGGCGAGGACAACAGCGGCCTCGTGTTCGTCGACGCGATCAAGGGCGGCGTGATCCCGAGCGGGTTCATCCCGGCGATCGAGAAGGGCGTGCGCGACGCGATGGCCGAGGGCCCGATCGCCGGCTATCCGATCAAGGACGTCAAGGTCACGGTCTTCGACGGCCAGTACCACACGGTCGACTCGTCGGAGGCGGCGTTCCGCACCGCGGGCTCGCTGGCGATGAAGGACGCGATGGCCCAGGCGGGCGCGGTGCTGCTCGAGCCGATCATGCTCGTGACGCTGTCGGTGCCCGAGTCGTCGGTGGGCGACGTCATCGGCGACCTCAACTCCCGCCGCGGGCGCCCGCAGGGGATGGAGCCGGTCGGGATGATGACCGAGGTCAAGGCCGAGGTCCCGATGTCCGAGATGCTCACGTACGCCCCGGACCTGCGCGCGATCACCGGTGGCCAGGGCGACTACACGATGGAGTTCCTGCGCTACGAGGAGGTCCCGCACCACATCGCGCAGTCCGTGATCAGCGCGGCACGCGAGGAGGAGGGCGCCCCCGCCTGACTACATTGGGGGCGTGACGCGCAAGTCCATCACGACCTCCCACGCCGCGGTGGCGTGCGACGTCTGCGGTCGCACGCTGCTGCGCGGCGAGAACGCCGAGGTGTTCCTCGCGGGCGGGTCGCGGCGGATGGTGTGTGAGCTGTGCACGGCCCGGGCGACGCACGAGGGCTGGATCCGCGAGGGCCTCGACCTGTCGGCCGGCACGCGCCGCGCGCGCGACGGCCGGCGGTCCCTGTTCGGCCGCCTGGGCCTGCGCCGCGACAACGGGCACGACGACCTGCCGCCGGGTGGGGCGGAGGAGCTGCTGCCGCCCGCGGAGTCGCTTGCCGACCCGGTCGAGCCGGAGCCGGTCTACGAGGCCCCGCGGGAGCCGCGTCACGTCCACGCGGTCCCGACGAACGCGGACCTGAAGGTCGCGCGCGCGATCGAGCTCTTCAACGCCTCCGACCACCCCCGGAAGGTGGCGGCCGTGGCGCGATCGCTCGGGCACCCGATCGTGTCGGTCCGCCCCTCTGCGACCGAGGGCAGCGTGGTGTCGATCGTCGTTGCGTGGGAGCTCTCCTGGTACCGGTACGAGGTGGACCTGGCCGACGAGGCGGCGGGGGTCCGGGCGATCGAGCAGGGGACCCACCTCGACGAGCTGGACGAGCACGACCGCGTGGCCAATTCGGCCGCTGATGAGCGCGGCGAGCTCTCGCTCGCGTAACCTTCCGCGCGCCGATGATCTACTGCGTCGTCCCGGAGGAGCTCGCGCCCGAGCTCTACGACAAGCTGGCTCAGTACTACGCCGACGACCCGAACGTCGAGGTGATCGTCGACCGGCGCCGGGCCGAGCGGCGCGCGCGGGACGGCGACGCGCACTCCGATCAGCGGGTCCTGCGCGATCGGCGCCGCCGCGGCGTCCCCGGCGAGTTCCCGCCGATCGACGCGGAGTGAAGGTTCGGCCGGAGCGGCGCGACCCCCTCCGCGCGGCTCTGGAGCAGGCGGCCGCCCTCCGTCGCGACGCTCGCGGCAGCGGCGAGATCTGGCGGTACGAGCTCGACGGCGCGACGGTGACCCTCTGGTCGACCGGGACCGTGCGCGTCGACGGCAAGGGGTCCGGCCGCGAGATCCTCGAGCGGCTCGTGGCGGAGTTCGCCGAGTCGGCCGCTCCCGACCGCACCGCGCCCCCCACCGCGTCCCTTGCCCGCGACCGCCCGTGGGCCGGCGCCGACGAGAGCGGCAAGGGCGACTACTTCGGCCCGCTCGTCAGCGCGGCGGTCTGCGTCGACCCGTCCGACCTCCTCGTCGACCTCGGCGTCGTGGACTCGAAGAAGCTCAGTGACGCGCGGGTCGCGCGCCTCGCGCCGCAGGTGCGCGGGCGCGTTCGCTTCACGGTCACCGTCGTCGCGCCGCCGCGCTACAACGACCTCTACGAGCAGTTCGGCCGCGAAGGCCGCCGGCTGAACGAACTACTCGCGTGGCTTCATGCGCGGTCGATCGAGGACCTGCTCGCGGCGGGCGCGGACCCGGCGTACGCGATCGTCGACCAGTTCGCCGACGCGCGGGTCGTCGAGGGCAGGCTGCTGGCCGGCACGCGCGAGCGCGCGCTCCGCGTCGTGCAGTTCCCGCGCGCGGAGGCCGACGTGGCGGTCGCCGCCGCCTCCATCCTCGCGCGCGACGAGTTCCTCCGGCGCCTGGGCGGGCTGCCGAAGGGCGGCGGCTCCCCGGCGGTCCTCGCCGCCGCCCGCGAGATCGCGGCCCGCGGAGGCGTCGAGGCGCTCCGGAAGGTGGCCAAGCTCCACTTCGCGACGACTGCGCGGGTGCTGGCCGGGTAGAGGCGTCGCATGCCCCGGAATCCAGACCCGATCACGATCTCCGACCTCGTCCGCCGCGCGGTCGAGGCGGTCGACCCCGACAACGACGACCCCGCCGTCGCCGAGTTCGAGCAGCGCTTCGAGGACTCGGACGAGCCGGTGACCGGCTTCGACAACCTCGAGGAGCGCATCGGGTTCGGCGGCGACGACGAGCCCGCGGTGACGATGGCCCAGGCGATCGTGCTGTACCTCGCGCACCGCCGGGACGTCGCGGAGGACGACCCCGGCGACGAGGAGCTCCTCACCCTCGCCGCCCGCTCCGAGTTCGCCGGCGATCCCCCGCAGCCCGTCGCGGACTGGCTCGCGGACCGGGGCGTGAGGGTGTAGGAAGCGCCCGGCTTCGACTCTCGGAGCAGACGGGCCGCGGGGCGGACGCGTGTTCTATTGCGCGGCCGCACCAGAAGCAGGAGTGTTGAGCAATGCGTTCTCGCTCTCTTGCGGCGCTCGTCGCGCTCGGTCTGGCGGCGTCCGCCCCCGGCCCGGCGCTCGTCGCGCCCACGTCCGCGGTCGCGAAGTCCTGCCGCGGCAGCTACGTCCACGCCGTCATCAACGGCGCCCACAAGTGCCTCCGCCGCGGGCAGTACTGCGCGCGCCGCGCGGACCGTCAGTACCACCGCTACGGCTTCCACTGCCACAAGCGCGACCGCAACGGCGACTACCACCTGACCTAGGGACGCGAAAGCCCCGCCGAGGCGGGGCTTCGAGAGCGGCTGATGGGATTCGAACCCACGACCTTCTGCATGGCAAGCAGACGCTCTAGCCAACTGAGCTACAGCCGCGTAGCGCGCGCAGTATAGCCGTCGTCCGGGCGCCTCTAATGGTGCGGGCAGGGCGCCGTGCGCTTCAGCGCGAAGACCATCTCGAGCTGGGTCCCGACACCGTCCGGGCCCTCCTGGATCTCGAGGCGGTCGGAGAGGTTCGCGATGAGCGGGAGGCCGAGGCCGAGCCCCGGGCTGTCCGGGCGCGGGGTCATCCCCTGGCCCTGGTCGACGACGGTCACGACGATCTCGCGATCCTCGACGATCGAGGCCTGGACGATGAGCGGGCCGATGTCTCCGGGCGGGTACGCGTGGACGACGACGTTGGCGCAGGCCTCGCCGACGGCGAGCGCGAGGTCGGTGCGGACCTTGTCCTCCGCGCCGGCCTCCTGAGCGAGGTCGACGACGGCGTGACGCAGCGGCGCGACGTTGTCGGCCACGGCCGGAACCGTCCGGCCGAAGGCAGACGTCGGCCTGGCGTCCTCGAACCCCATGGAAGCCCTAGTTCCACGGGTGCGCGTGTGCCAAACGTTACTCGCCGCGTCTAGGTCGCGGGGGCCGCGAAGCGGATCGTGATCCGCTCGAATCCGAGACCTCGGAGCATGCCGGTGAGCATCGACCGGGTGTTGCGCTCGGCGAGCGCGAGCAGCGCGCGGTCCTTCCGCGCGGCCTCCTCGATCTTGCGCTGCGCGAGCAGCAGCAGCTCGCGCTCCTCGTTCGTGTCGTCGCTGAACGCGTCGCCGACGCGGTTGACGATGCCGCGGTCGGTGTCGACGACGCGCGACCGCGCGAGGTCCACCCGCGCCTCGGACAGCGTCGCGGGCGGGAGGACGATCTCGACGGCCTTGCGATCGTCGCTCAACTTCACCGAGCCGCGCTCGCGAAGCGTCCCGAAGTCGACGCCGGCCTCCACGGTCCCCGCCGCGACCAGCAGCGCCTTCTCGCCGGCGATGAAGCTCGGCACCAGCCCGACGTCCTTCTCGATGTCGACGATCTCCTGCATGTTCGCGGTCGCCGCGCGGTACTCGCTCAGCGACTCGAGCGACTTGACGAGGACGGGCTGGGAGCGGTCCTTCGTCTCGGTCGCGAACGGGTTCAGCGACCAGCCGGCGATCGCCGAGACGAGCAGCCACAGGGCTATGACGCCCGCGAGCGCGACGACGGCGAAACGGACGGTGCTGCGGCGAGCGGCGACCATGGCCCGCTCAGCGTAGTCGCCGCTCGGTGGGGCGCAGCAGCCCTCCGCGCCTACTCCGTGGAGTCGACCTTCCAGTCGCCGTCCTGCTTGACCAGCTCGACCGTTCTGTCGTCGCCCTCGTTGTCCGTGAACGTCGCGGTCGCGTTGTCGCCGTCGATCTCGACCTTCAGGTCGTCGACGTCGCCGTCGCGGTCGCTCTGCTCGGCCTGCTTGGCCTGCTTCTTGCACTCGTCGCGATCGCCGCCCAGCTGCTCCTTCAGGAAGCGGTCGGTGGCGTTGTCGCAGATCACCTCGGCGTTCGCGCTGACGTCGTTGATGAGGTCCTTGATCTTGTCCTCGTCGCTGTCGCCGCCGCACGTGGCGAGCGCCAGGGCGGGGACGACCAGGAGCAGAGCGCTGAGATTGCGTCGGGGCGTCATGCGCACGACCCTAACCGCGTTCGCCGAGAGGCGCCGACCGGAATCGAACCGGTGTAAACGGCTTTGCAGGCCGCTGCGTAGCCACTCCGCCACGGCGCCGGGAGGCGGGGCACATCCTAGCCCGGCGCCTCCAGCGTCCTCTTGATGACGGCGATGCCCTCCTGCATCGCCGCGGCGGTCGGCCCGGCGGCCTCGTCGGGGAGGAGGTCGGTGGTCCAGACGACCTCGGTCTGGCCGGGTCCCCGCTCGACCACTTCGAGGGAGCCGTTGTGGTGCTCGTACGGGCCGTCGACGATCGACCAGACGAGCCGGCGCGCGTCGTCGTCCCGCGCGATCAGGCGCTCGCGCAGCACGGCGCCGCTTCCGAACGTGACGACTCGCGCGTCGCCGTCGAGGTGTGCGTCCGTCACGAAGCCCGGCACGAGCCGCTCGTGGAGGTTGCCGAAGTCGCGCGCGGCGTCCCACGCGCGGGATGCGCTCACGTCGACCGTCGTCTGCTTCCGGATCGTTGCCATTCGCGCACCTTCCCGCGCGGCGGCCGGCGAGGCTTGGACATTCGTGCTCGATTCATAGACTCGGGATGTGCTGCACGCGCGCACCCTGCTCCGCGGTGGAGGGCTCGAGGTCTGCGACGTGCGCTGCCGGCACGAGCAGGGCGCCGGCGCGACCGAGCTCCACTCCGGCCGGCACGCGGTCGTGTTCGTGCGGCGCGGGTGCTTCGTCCGGCGCGCGGACGGCCGCGACGCGGTGCTCGATCCCACGCGCGCGTACACGATGGTCCCGGGGGAGGAGCACCGCTACGACCACCCGCACGGCGACGGCGACGACTGCACTGCGCTGTTCCTCGACGGCGACCTGCTCGCGGACGTCCCGGAGCTGCCTCGGGGCGCCGTGCCGACGACGCCGGACGTCGATCTCGCCCACCGGCGGATGCTCGCGGCGGTCCGTCGCGGCGACGACCCGGACGAGGCGCTCGAGCCCGCCCTCGCCCTCGTCTTCGCCGTCCTCGCCGACGTCGGCAGCGCGCCGACCGCCCGCTCCACGCCCGCGCGCCGCCGCCTCGCCGACGCCGCCCGCTCGGCGCTCGCGGCCGACACGGACGTGTCGCTCGTCGAGCTCGCGCGGCAGCTCGCCGTCTCGCCGCACCACCTCAGCCGCGTCTTCCGCGCGGAGACCGGCGAGACCGTCGCCCGCCACCGCATGCGCCTGCGCGCCCGCCGCGCACTGGAGGCCCTCGCGGAAGGCGAGCACGACCTCGCCCGCCTCGCCGCCGACACCGGCTTCGCGGACCAGAGCCACCTCTGCCGCGTCCTGCGATCCGAGACCGGCACGACCCCCTCGGCCCTCCGCACCGACCTCTCCTGAGGCCGATACACTGCGGGCCTCCCAGGGCGATTAGCTCAGCTGGGAGAGCGCCTGCTCGACAAGCAGGAGGTCACTGGTTCGAGCCCAGTATCGCCCACTCGACGCTCCTCGCTCAGCGGAGCGTGACGCGGAAGACGCCGAGGCGCGACGGGCGATCGAGCGGCTCGTCGAACGGCACCACGCCGAGGTCGGCGGCGCCCGTCGTGCCCGGGAAGCGGAGCGAGAGCGTTCGCGACTCCCCGGGGGGCACCGCGCCGGTCAGGGACGTCGGGTCGGTGCGCTGCCCGCGCTGCGAGACGTAGACGCGGTCGGCGAGGGTCTGCGAGGTGGACGTCGTGTTGCGGAGGTGGAGGCGGACGGTCTCGCCGGCCACGCCGATGACCCGAGCCTCGGTGCCCGGCAGCGAGAGCGCGCCGCCGGCCGGCGCGATCGTCAGCGTCGTCCCCGTCGTGCACGTCCCGACGACGCCCGGGGAGCATGGCTGCGGTGCCGCGGGCGGCGGCGCCGCGGGATCGCGCGTGAGGACGGTCGCGAGCGCGCCGGCGGTCGCGAGTGCGCACACCACCGCCAGGACGACCAACGGGAGCAGGCGGCGGCGCTCGGCGACCGCGGCGGCCGCGGGCTGGTCGTGGCGGTCGACGAGGAGGTCCATGACCGCGGTGCGCATCGCGTTGGCGCCCGACAGCGCGGTCGCGGCCTGCGCGAGCTTGGCCTGAACGGCGGCGAGGCGGGCCGCGTCGGCCTCCGGGGCGGCGGGAGCGGGCCGCGCGGGTGGCTCCTTCACGGCCGTCGCGACCGCCCCGTTCGCACCGCCTGCCCCGTTCGCCCGGCCGAACCGGCGGCGCGGCGAGAGCAGGGTCGTCAGCCAGTCGTCCAGCCCGCTGCGGTCTCCATAAGCCCCCACGTCAATGACCCTGATTCCCGTTCAACCCGATTTGCAGTCGGGCAGACGCAGGCTGGCGCCGTCGCGCCCCGCGTGTAGGTTGCGCCGATGCACATCAGATCTGCAGTGGTGGCGGCCTCGCTCGCCCTCGGCCTGGCCGCCTGCGGCGAGGACGTCGTCTCGCAGGACGAGGTCGAGAAGGAGGTCAAGTCGCTCATCTCCGAGCAGGTCGGCGAGGAGCCGAAGGAGGTCGACTGCCCCGAGGACCTCAAGGCGGAGAAGGGCGAGAAGATGCGCTGCAAGCTCGTCACGAAGAAGGGCGAGGAGCTGGGCGCCGAGGTGGTCGTCACCTCCGTCGACGGCGACAAGGCGAACTTCTCGGTCGAGGTCGTTCAATAGGCGGCTCGAAAGCAGGGCCGGCCCGCCGCCGCAGCGGCTAGCCTGGCGCCACCATGCGCCGGCCGGTCGTCCTCCTGCTCGCGTCGATCGCCGCGCTGACCGTGACGGCGGTCCCGGCGCAGGCGAAGCAGCGCACGATCACGAAGCGCTTCGGCCCGATCGGGATCGGCCCGTACGCCGTGAAGTACCGGACCTCGCGGTTCCCGGCGCCGAACGTCAGCGGGCACGTGGTCCGCATGCATGCCCGGGTCACCGACCGCAGGGGCCGCCCGCTCCCGGTCAGCCGGATGATGCTCCACCACCTGACGTTCAAGGACCTCGGCCGGCCCGGCCGCACGCGGCACGACGTCACGTACTGCAAGGGGAGCCTCGGCGAGCGCTTCTACGGCACCGGCGAGGAGGACCGCGAGCTCGTCTTCCCGCCCGGCTACGGCTACAAGGTGGGCCGCCGCGACCGGTGGGACGCGAACTGGATGCTCATGAACCACGGCGCGAGGTCGGACCGCGCGTGGATCGAGTACACCGTCACGATCGACGACGCCCCCGGCATCACCGGCGTGCGGTCGTACTGGACCGGCGTCGTCGACGGCTGCGGGGTCGACCCCATCTTCGACGTCCCCGGCACGGGACCGCCGGGCTCCGTCCACCGCGAGGAGGCGCGCTGGAGCGTCCCGATCTCGGGCCGGATCATCATGGCCGGCGGCCACATCCACGGCGGCGGGCTCAACGTCGAGCTCGGCCAGCCCGACTGCGGTGACCGCGCGCTGTTCACGAGCCACCCGCTCTACGGCAACGACGATCACCCGTACTACAACGTCCTGCCGAACCTGCACGAGCCCGGCCCGATCTCGAGCTCGCTGCTGACGACGACCACCGGTGTCCCGGTCCGCAAGGGCGAGCGGCTGAGGATCTCGACCGAGTACGACGCCGAGATGATGCACGTGCGCGCGATGGGGATCATGCACGTCTACATCGCGCCCGGTCCGGCGCCCGCGGACCCCTGCGCGCCGCTGCCCCCCGACATCACCGAGGCGATGCAGAAGGACCCGGCCGCCGGCCGCCTCGCGCCGCCGAAGTGGATCGTGCCGCTGACCGGTCTCGCGCGCGACGGCCGCGCGATCGAGATCGAGCGCCCGCCCGGAGCGATCGAGCGGCTCGAGGCGCCGAGGACCGTGACCGTCGACGTCACGAGCCCGCGCTTCAGGCTCAACAACCTCGACGTCCCCGCCGGCACGACGCTGCGCTGGCGCTTCGACGACGAGCTCAAGCACGACATCACCGTCGCCGACGGCCCGTACGGGTTCTCCTCGCAGCCGCTGAGCGGCGGGCGCAGCTACAAGCGGACGCTGACCGAGCCGGGCGCCTACAAGCTGTTCTGCTCGCTGCACCCCGTCGCGATGACGCAGCGGATCGACGTCCGCTGATGCTCCGCCTCCGGCAGGCGGTCCTCGCGGCGCGCGACCTCGACGCGGCGGTCAGGCGGCTGCGCAGCGCGCTCTCACTCGGCGAGCCGTTCGCGGACCCGGGCGTCGCGCACTTCGGCCTGCGCAACGCGGTGATGGCGCTCGGGGACACGTTCGTCGAGGTCGTCTCGCCCGTGCAGGAGGACACGGCCGCCGGCCGCCACCTGGACCGCCGCGGCGACGGCGGCTACATGGTCATGTTCCAGCTCGACGACCTGGACGGCGCGCGGGAGCGGGCGAACCGGCTTGGGATCCACACGGTGTGGGACCTCGCGTTCCCCGACATCGTCGACGTCCACCTCCACCCACGGGACATCGGGGCGGCGATCGTCGCGCTGGACCGCTGCGACCCGCCGGAGGGCTGGCGCTGGGGCGGGCCGGAGTGGCAGGGCCGCGCGCCGGCGTCGATCGCCGCGGGCGGCGTGACCGGCGCAACACTTCGCTCGCCGGAACCGCAGGCGCTCGCGGCGCGCTGGGGCGAGGTGCTCGGCGTCGCTCCGGACGACGGCCGCATCCAGCTCGACGTGGGAGGCGAGCTGCGCTTCGTCCCCGGGGCGGACGAGGGGATCGACGCGTTCCACGCCGCGCTGCCGAGCCGCGCAGGCGAGATCGTGGAGCTGTGCGGCGTGCGCTTCGAGCTCGGCTAGAGGACGAGCGCGCGGATGATCAGCCCGCCGCCGACGACCAGGAAGCCGGCGGCAGAGAGGAGCAGCCAGCAGCGGAAGATCCACCAGCGGCCGCGCTCGCTCTCGAGGAACCCGACGTCCGGCTCGTAGGCCTGCGTCCAGCCGCGCTCGCGCCAGCCGTCGTCGCCCTCGCGCATCAGCGTGGCGAGCGGCCCGCTGAACGCGAGCAGCAGCGCGCCGATGATGAGCGAGGCGTAGCCGATGACGAGATCGAGCACCATCGGTCTCTTCAATCGGCAGGTGGGGCGGACGAATGTAGGGGTTGACGTACTCCGCTTTCCGGAGGAGCCTCTGACCGCGGGAGCATGGACGCTCGATTCGTCAGAGCAGGTACCTACGCGGTCATCGCGGTCGCGATGGCGATCGCGGTCGGCGCCGCCGGCTACGTGGCCGGCCGCGGGACCGCGGACGTCGACGGCGCCTTCGACCAGGGCTGGCAGGCCGGCGAGGCCAGCGCGCGCGACGCCGCGAACGCCCGCTACGGCGAGGGCGGCTCCGGTCGCGAGGCGATCCGCCGCGACGCGTTCGCGCGCGGTCGCGAGGCGGGCCTGCGGGCCGGGCGGCGGCAGGGCTTCGAGGTCGGCAGGCGCGAGGGGATCCGCGTCGGCGAGCAGTCGATCTTCGCGGGCTTCGAGGGCGGCTGGCGGGTGGGCGAGTGGTACGCGGTGCGGATCGCCCAGGGCGAGGGCGTGCGCGGCTACACGATCTCCGCGCGCGTCCCGCTGCGCGACCGGTCGCGTCGCTTGACCCGCGTGCGCGCGGACCCCACCGGCGGGACGGCCGCGCCGGTGCGGCCCGCCGGGGCGCCCTCACAGCGCCGCTAGCAGCCGCTCGAGGTCTCGCTCGTCGTTCCACGCGCCCACGGAGGCACGGAGGTACCGGGTGCCCGGCAGGAACCGGATGGCGACGCCGGCGGCGCCGAGGCGCTGCGCGGTCTGCTCGGGGTCGTCGTCCTCCCAGGCGACGAGGGTCGTCGCCCCGCGCGGACCCACCGTGCGTCCCGCGCCCGCCAGCCGCTCGGCGAGCTGCGCGGCCAGCGTACGGGCGCGCTCGTGCACCTGGTCCCAGCCGAACGCCGCGAGCACTTCGATGGAGGCCAGCGCGGCGGCGATGAGCTCCGGGTTGAGCGCCGCGGCGTCGAAGCGGCGGGCCGTGGCGTGGAGCGCGTCGGGCTCGAGCGCGCGGCTCGCGTCCTCGTAGCTCGAATACGCGAACGTCACCGGCTTCAGCCGCTCGCGGTGCTCGGGCGCGACGTAGAGCATCCCGGTCGCCACCGGCCCGCACAGCCACTTCTGGCCCGAGCCGGCGTAGAACGCGCAGCCGAGCGCGCCGACGTCGACCGCGATGGCGCCGATGCCCTGCGCGCCGTCGAGCAGCACGGGGATGTCGAGGCCCGCGAGGCTCGGCGCGACGTCGCCGGTCACCCAGCCGACGTGCGAGCAGGCGACGAGCTTCGTCCGGTCGCCCACGCGCTCGCCCAGCTGTGCGAGCGGAGCGGTCCGGAGCTCGACGCCGTGGCGCATCCGGGCGCCGAGCAGGGGGCCGCGCAGGCCGGGGTGCTCGGCGTCGCTGGTGAGGATCTCGTCGCCGGCCTGCAGGTCGAGGCCCGACAGGACCCGCCCGATCCCGTCGCTCGTCGAGGTCGTCAGCGCGACGTCGTCCGGGGAGGCGTGCAGCAGCCCGGCGTACGCCTCGCGCTGCCGGTCGCGCAGCGCGAGGAACCGGTCGTAGTAGCCGGAGCGCCGCCCGTCGACCTCGGCCAGGTCCACCACCTCGTCGAGCGCCCGGCGCGCGGCGGCCGGAAGCGGCCCGCACGTCCCCGCGTTCAGGTACGCGACGCGCTCGAAGACGGAAAACTCGGCGCGCAATCGGGCGGCATCCACGAGGGGGACAGTCCCCTTAACAATCCGGGGACAGTCCCCTTAACAATCGGGGGACAGTCCCCTTCATATTGCGGGGACAGTCCCCTTCATGTTGCGGGGACAGTCCCCGCTACGCGCCGCAGACCGGCCAGGGCGACGCGCCCGCGCGCTCGTAGAGCATCGCGGCGCGGCGGTCCTGCTCGGCCTCGGGGGCCGCGGCGGGGTCGCCGGTGCCGCCGACGGACGCCCACGTCTGCAGGTCGAACTGGTACTTGCCGCGATAGGTGCCGCTGGCGTCGACGGCGGTCGGGTCGCCGCCCGACTCGCACGCTGCGATGGCCTGCAGGTGCGGCGGCGTCGCGACGGCCTGCCGGCGCAGCGCGCGGTTGCGCCTCTCCAGCCTTGCGTTCGCGCGCCGCAGGTGCGCGACCGTCCAGTCCTCGATCTCCGCCCGCCGGCGCGCGCTCGCGTCGACGCCGCGCAGCCGCGCGTTCGCGCGGAACAGGCGCAGGTGGCGGTCCTGAGCGCGGTCGTGGGCGCGCTCCGCCATGCGGACGATCGGGTCGATGTTGTCGGCCTTGTCGGTGAGCGGCCCGAGTGCAAGGGCCGGCGCGGCGGGCGCCAGCGCAGCAGCGCCGGCGAGACCCGCGAGCGCGGTGCGTCGCAGCTTCATGCGTACCTCCGGGAATCGCTGCGGGCGAGTGGCGGCGCAGGTGAACGCGCTCAGCCGAGCCCGCGGACGTCAGGCCACCGTAGCCCTGCCCGACCCGAACACAGTGCGTCCCGTCACAGTCCCGCCCGTAGCATCTGCGCCCGTGAGCAGCACGACGGACGTCCTGGTCGCCCTCACCCGCTCGGACCTGAAGATCCGCTACGGCCGCGGCCCGCTCCGGCGCCTGAAGTGGCTGATGGACCCGATCGCCGCGCTCGGCGTCTACCTGGCGCTGATCGCGCTCGTCATCGACGCCGAGGGGGAGGCCGCCGGCCTCAGCGTGGCTTGCGCCGTCGTCCCGTTCCAGCTGATCATGATGACCGTCGTCAACGCCCTCCGGGCGGTCGAGCTGCGCCGCTCGATCGTCGCGAACATGAGCTTCCGCCGGAGCCTCATCCCGGTCTCCTCCGCGCTCACCGAGTTCGTCGGGTTCGGCGCGACGCTCCTGCTGATCCCGGTGATGATGGCCGTCTACCTCGTCGCGCCGACGCCCGCGGTCCTGCTGCTGCCGCTGATGATCGCCGTGTGCCTCGCGCTCGCGATCGCCCTCGCGTACCCCGCGGCACTGCTCGGCGTGTGGATGCCGGAGGTCAGCCCGTTCGCGGTCAGCGCCGTCCGCACGCTGTTCTTCCTCGCGCCCGGGCTCGTCGCCCTCGACGAGGTCTACGGCCACACGCACGACGTCCTCGAGGTCAACCCGGTGAGCGGCGTGTTCGAGGGCTTCCGGGCCGTCCTGCTCGACGGGACGGCGCCGGCGGCCTGGCACATCCTCGTCCCGCTGGCCTGGGCGGCGGCGCTGCTTGCGCTCTTCGTCCCGGTGTACCGGCGCGAGGAGAAGCACTTCGCGAAGCTGATCTAGACGGCCACGCCCACTGGCGGCGACCGCGTTCACGGCTATACTCGCCGCTGCTTGACGACGCCTCGACACACCTAACTTGCCGGTCCCTCGCAGGTTCGACCGGCGCCCGCCCGAGCGGGACACGACCCGGATCAACGAGCGCATCCGTGTCCCGGAGGTGCGGCTGATCGACGAGACGGGCGCCCAGCTGGGCGTCATGCCGACCGAGAAGGCGCTGCGCTACGCGCAGGACAAGGACCTCGACCTCGTCGAGGTGGCCCCCGAGGCGCGCCCGCCGGTCACGCGCATCCTGGACTACTCGAAGTACAAGTACGAGCAGGCCCAGAAGCAGAAGCAGGCCCGCAAGCACCAGCAGCAGATCGTCGTCCGCGAGATCAAGTTCCGGCCGAAGATCGCGGAGCAGGACTACGAGACCAAGAAGCGCCACGTCGAGCGCTTCCTGCGCCACAAGGACAAGGTCAAGATCACGATCATGTTCCGCGGGCGCGAGGTCACGCACCCGGAGCGCGGGGAGATGATCCTCGACCGGCTCGCGACCGAGCTGGCCGAGCTGGCGATCGTCGAGCAGCGCCCGCAGCAGGACGGCCGCAACATGACGATGCTCCTCGGCCCGTCGAAGGCGGTGCTGTCCGGCGAGATCGAGGAGCCGACCGCGGAGGAGGAGACCCCTTCGACCGACGGCACCGCCGGCGCCCCGCCCGAGGAGCGCAGCGGCAGCGGCCAGGGCGGCGCGCGCAAGCCCCGCGCGAAGCCGACGAAGGAACGCCCGCTCGGCAGCGCCGAGCAGCTCGCCGACTGAGCGACCCCTCAGCGGAACCAGCACCTTCCGCCGCTGAACCGAGCATCATTCACCGCACTTTTCTGCTGGCGGGGCCGTTATCGCTGTCCCGCCCTCCGTTCCAACAAGGAAGACGCGTTGCTCAGCTCGTTCCGTTCGCTCACTGCGATCGCAGTCACCGCGCTCGCGGTCCTCGCCTTCGCCTCGCCCGCCGTCGCGCAGGACACGACCCCGCCCGGCGGCCTCCAGCAGCTCCCGGCGCCCAACGACTGCATCAGCACGCAGACCGACGCCGACCCGGCCGAGTGCGGGACGACGATCAGCGGCGGCGTCACCGACGCCGAGGGCGTCGCGCTGTCGCCCGACGGCAAGAACCTCTACGTGGCGTCGAGCGGCGGGACGAACCCGGGCTCGCTGGCGACCTTCACCCGCAACCTCTCGACGGGCGAGCTCAGCTTCAACGCGTGCGTGCGCGACCCGTCCTCGCCCGAGAACTGCGCCTCCGAGCTGAGCCAGCTTCAGGGTGCGGCCTCGGTGGTGGTGAGCCCGAACGGCGCACACGTGTACGTCGCGTCGGCGGACTCGGACGCGGTGCGCGGCTTCTCGCGCAACACGACGACCGGCGCGCTCACACCGCTCGCGCTGCCCGGCGGCTGCGTCCAGGCCATCGGCGCCGGCGGGTGCACGAACGGCGACGACGGCCTCAACGGCGTCCAGTTCCTCGTGATGGACCCGGCGGGCGAGACGCTCTACGCGATCTCGGAGGCGAGCGACAAGATCGTCGTCCTCGACCGCAACACGTCGACCGGCGCGCTGACGAATGCGTCCTCGGTGACCCAGAACGAGGTTCGGGCCGCGGACATCAGCCCCGACGGGCTGCACCTCTACGCGGTCTCGACGTCGAGCACGCTCGTGTCGTACGACCGGGACAACTCGAGCGGCGCGCTCACGATGGATCAGTGCTTCCGCGGGACGCTCACGCTGCCCAGTGCGTGCCCCGCGACCGCGGGTCTCAACAACGCCCACGACGTCGAGGTGGTCTCGCGGCCGGGCGGCGGGTGGGACGTCTACACCGTGGGCACCGGCAGTGCCAACGGACCCGGCAGCTCGATCACGCGCTTCTCGGACGCGGCCGGGGACGGGACGCTGGCGTCGGGGGAGTGCCGGCGCGACAACGAGTCGAACGAGACGTGCTCGGGCCCCACCTTCGTCGGCATCCTCGACGCGACGAGCATCGCGAGCCGACCCGACGGCGAGTTCCTCTACGTCACAGGTCGCGGTGACAACGCGATCGCCTACATCGATCGCGACACGTCGAACGGCACCCTGACGCAGGGCGGGGGCGATCAGGGGTGCGTCTCCGACTTCGACTCGGACTGCGGCGCCGACGGGGCGAAGACGGGGCTGAGCGGCGTCATCGACGTGGCGGTCGGGTCGCGCTTCGCGTACTCCGTCTCGCCCGACGACGACGCGGTCGCGGAGTTCGCGATCCAGTACGTCCCGGAGTGCTCGGACATCACGCGCAACGACGTGCCGTTCGAGACGGCCGTGACCATCCCGGCGCAGTGCGTCGACCAGAACCAGCCGCGCGACCTGCTGACGATCGAGGTCACGAGCCAGCCGGGGCCGGACCCCGATCCGCCGGACGAGGGCACCGCGGAGGCCGTCGACACGAACAACGACGGCCGTGCGGACAGCCTCAGGTACACGCCGGCCGACAACTTCATCGGCACCACGTCGTTCACCTACCGCGCGGTCGACGACCAGGGCAACCCGTCCGCGGACGCCACCGTGAACATCACGGTCCAGCCGAGCGGGACGCCGGTGTTCTCGATCGCGGACGCCGCGGCCTCCGAGGCCGACGGGACGATCACGTTCACGCTCACGCGCGCCGGCCCGACCGGGACCGCGCACACCGTCACCTGGTCGACGCAGGACGACACGGCGACCGCCGGCCAGGACTACACGCAGCAGACCGGCCAGACCGTGACGTTCAACGTGGGCGAGACGCAGAAGACGATCGCGGTCCCGATCACGAACGACAACGTGGACGAGATCAACGAGAAGCTCCGGGTGAACCTGACCGCGGTGTCGGGCACGGCGTCGATCTCCGACCCGCTCGGCGTCGGCACGATCGGCGACGACGACACGGCGGTGGTCTCGATCGGGGACGACACCGCGCCGGAGGACGGCCCGCCGGCGTCGCTCACCGTGACGCTCTCGAACCCGTCGAGCCGGACCGCCACGGTGCAGTACGACACTGCGACCGGAACTGCCTCACAGACCGACTTCGCCGCCGCGCCCGAGGACGCCACGGTGTCGTTCGCGCCCGGGACGACGTCCGCGAGCATCGTGGTCGGGATCTTCGACGACTCCACGGTCGAGCAGGACGAGCAGTTCTCGGTCATCCTCAGCGCGCCGACCGGCGGCGCCGCGCTCGGCGACGCCACCGGCGAGGTCACGATCGTGGACGACGACCTCCCGAGCGTGTCGGTCTCGGATGCGGCAATCGCCGAGGGTGACTCGGGGACCCGGAACGCGACCTTCGGGGTCAGCCTCTCCGCGCCCACGTCCAAGACGGTCACCGTCAACTTCGCGACGTCGAACGGCTCGGCGTCCTCGGGCAGCGACTACAACACGACGACCGGCACGCTGACGTTCTCGCCGGGCCAGACGACGAAGACCGTCGCGGCCGCCGTCACGGGCGACACGACGTTGGAGCCCGACGAGACGTTCATCGTGACGCTCTCGGCGCCGACGAACGCCACGATCAGCGACGGGACCGGCAGCGGGACGATCCAGAACGACGATCCCGCCCCCGTCGAGGAGCCGCCGCCGGGCGAGCCGAACACGACGATCGTGGCCGGCGACACGGGCCTCGCGGAGGGCGACGGCGGCACGCGGAACGCGGTGTTCACCGTGTCCCTGTCGCGCGCCGCGACCGCGCCGATCACGGTCGACGTGACGACGGCCGACGGCACCGCGACGGGTGGCTCGGACTACCGCTCCCTGGCCGCGCGGCTGACGTTCGCCGCCGGCGAGACGACGAAGGTGGTCCCCGTGGCCGTCGTCGGCGACACCACGCCCGAGGGCGACGAGACGTTCCAGCTGCGGCTGACGAACGCCTCGGGCGCGGACATCGTCAAGGCCGTCGGCACGGCGACGATCGCCAACGACGACATCCGGCGCCGGCTGCCGGGCCTGACCTTCACGGTCTCGCCCCGCACCGATCTCACCCTGCCGCACGTCTTCCGAGTGCGCGGCCGGCTGATCCTGCCGACCGGCCTGACCGCGGCCGAGGCCTGCGGCACGGGGACCGTGACCGCCCAGTACAAGAACGGCGGCAACACGATCTCGACCCGCCGCACGACGATCGACGCGCTGTGCCAGTTCACGATCCGGACGCCGTTCAACGTCCGCTCGCGTCTGCGCAACGCGCGCCGGCTGAAGGTCGTCGTCCGGTTCACCGGCAACCGCTTCCTGTCGCCGCGACAGGGCCGGTCCGTGTTCGTGCGAGTGCGGAGGTAGGTGCGGGGCGCCGCGCTCCTTGCGCTGCTGGTCCTCGCCGCGGCCTTTCCGGCCGCGGCGAGCGGCCACAATCTGGTCGTCTACTCGAGCCTGCCGCTGTCGGGCCGGTACGCCGACACGACGCGCGCCATCGTCCGCGGGATCGAGCTCGCGCTCGAGCGGGCGGGCAACCCGGTCCACTACGTGTCGCTGAACGACGCCTCGCCGCGTGCCGCCAACTGGCTCCCCGAGCTGGTGGCGCGCAACGCGCGCCGCGCCGCGCAGGACGGGGGCGCCGTTGCCTACATCGGCGAGTTCAACTCGGGCGCCACCGCGATCTCGATGCCGATCCTCAACGAGGCCGGGCTGCTCCAGGTCAGCCCCTCGAACACGGCGGTCGGGCTCACCCGCGACGGCCCGATGTCGGAGCCGGGCGAGCCCGACAAGTACCGCCCGACGGGCGAGCCGAACTTCGGCCGGGTGATCCCCAACGATCGCGTGCAGGCCGCGGCGGCGGCGGTGATGCTGCGTGACGCCGGCGCCCGGCGTGTGCTCTTCATCCACGACCGCGAGGTGTACGGGAGGGGGCTGTCGCGGTTGGTCCGGCAGTTCGCGCGCCGGCGTGGGCTCGCGATCGTCGGCTCGCGAGCGCTCTCGCACACGCGCGACAACAGCCGGGCCCTGGCGGCGCTGGCGCGGCGGCGCAGGGCGGACGCGGTCTTCTTCGGCGGCGTCGGGTACGGCGAGGCGATCCCGCTCTGGCGCGCGCTCGCCCGCGTGCGCCGGCTCAAGCTCTTCGGCGGCGACGGGATCGCGTTCCCGGAGTTCCTGCGCAAGGCCGGGCGCGCGGCCGCGCGGCGCACGCGGATGACCGCGCTTCCGATGGCGCCTGACGCGTATCCGGCCGCGGGGCGGGAGGTCCTCGCGGCGTTGGGCGCCGGCGCCGACCCATTCGCGCTCTACGGCTACGAGGCGATGAGCGTCATCCTCGACGCGCTGCCCCGTGGCGGAGGGAGGCGCGAGGGCGTCCGCGACGCGTTCTTCGCGACGCGCGACCGCGACTCCGTCCTCGGCCGCTACTCGATCGACGCCAACGGCGACGCGTCGCTGACCCGGTACGGCGTGTACCGCGGCGGCCGCGGCCGGCTCGTGTGGGACCACGCGGTCGACGCCGGGGCCCCGTAGGCGACCGGCCGCTATCCTCCTGCGTCGCTCATGCCGAAGATGAAGTCCCACTCGGGCGCGAAGAAGCGCTTCAAGGTCACCGCCAAGGGCAAGGTCAAGACGCATCACGCCTTCACGTCCCACAACCTGGGCAAGAAGTCGGCGAAGCGCAAGCGCCGCCTGGGTCAGGAGGCCACCCTCGAGGGGCAGGACGCGGTGCGGGCGAAGAAGCTGCTGCAGGGGCTGGGCCGCTAGATGACCCGCGTCAAGCGCTCCGTCCACGCGAAGAAGAAGCGCCGCGCGACGCTCGAGCGCGCGAAGGGCTACCGCGGCGACGCGAGCCGCCGGTACAAGAAGGCCAAGGAGACGGTCATGAAGGCCGACGCCTACGCGTACCGGGACCGCCGGAACAGGAAGCGCGACTTCCGCCGGCTGTGGATCACCCGCATCAACGCCGCCGCGCGCCAGAACGGGATGAGCTACTCGCAGTTCATCCACGGCGTGCAGGCCGCCGGCATCGAGCTCGACCGCAAGGTCCTCGCGGACATCGCGGTCCGCGACCCGGAGACGTTCGCCGGGATCGCCGCGGCCGCCAAGGCCGCCAACGACGGCTGATCACCAGCGCCGACAACCCGAAGCTGAAGCTGGTCCGCCGGCTGCAGCGACGCCGCGACCCGGAGCTGTTCGTCGCGGAGGGGGAGGATCTGGTCGCCGCCGCGCGCCGCGCCCGCTGGCGCCCCGACTTCGCGCTCGTCGCGGCCGGATCCGAAGGATCCCTTCCGGGCCCGCTCGCGGCGGAGCCGGTCGAACCCGCTCTGCTCGCGAAGGCCTCCTCGCTCGGCTCCGGCACCCGGGCGATCGGCGTGTTCAGGCGAAGGTGGGCGGAGGTGCCCGCCGGGCCGCTCTGCGTCGCGCTCTGGGGCGTCGGCGACCCGGGGAACGTCGGCACGATCCTCCGGTCCGCGCTCGCGTTCGGCGCGAGCTCCGTCGCGATCGGGCCGGACACCGCGGACCCGTTCGGGCCGAAGGCCGTTCGCGCCTCGATGGGTGCGGTCTTCGAGGTGCCGGTGGCGAGGTTCGACAAGGTCGCGGCGCTGCCGGCGCCGAGGGTCGCGCTCGTCGCCCGCGAGGGGGACACGCTCGGGCCGGGAGCGGCCACGTTCGTCGTGGGGGCGGAGCGGGACGGGCTCCCGCGCGAGGTCGTCGAGGCCTGCGATCGCGTCGCGCACATCCCGATCCGATCCGAGTCGCTCAACGCGGCGATGGCCGCGACGGTGGCGCTGTACGAAGCGGTGCGCTAACTTCACGCGCGATGCTCAGCACCCGCCGATTTCGCCGTACCGAGGCCCGCGAGGCGACGGCCGCGTAGCTGCGCAGCCGATCGCGAGCCTCGCGGGCGCCGGGAACGGCGCCTTTTTTATGCCCATGAACGACCCGACCACACGCATCGAAGAGCTCCGCGAGCAGGCCGAGCGGGCGATCCGCGACGCCGTGGACTCGGACGCGCTCGAGCGCGAGCGGGTGCAGTGGCTGGGCCGCAAGGCGGAGCTGCCGAACCTGCTGCGCGGCGTCGCGGAGCTGCCGCCCGAGCAGCGGGGCGTCGTCGGGCGCGCGGCCAACGAGGCGCGCAAGGCGCTGGAGGCGCTGGTCGAGGAGCGGACGGCGGCGCTCGAGGCCACCGAGCTCGACGCGAGGCTCGCGGCCGACCGCATCGACGTCACCCTCCCCGGCGCGCCCCCGCAGCCCGTCGGCCGCCTGCACCTCCTCACCGCCACGCGGCGCGAGATCGAGGACGTCTTCCTCGGCCTCGGCTTCAGCGTCGTCGAGGGCCCGGAGGTCGACCTCACCTACTACAACTTCGACGCGCTCAACCACTCGGTCACGCACCCCGCGCGCGACCGCAGCGACACCTTCTACGTCCACGACGACGTCGTCCTGCGCACGCACACGTCGCCGATGCAGGTCCGCGCGATGGAGCAGTTCCCGCCGCCGCTCTACATCGTCATCCCGGGCCGCGTCTACCGCCGCGACAACGACGCGACCCACACCCCGCAGTTCCACCAGGTCGAGGGGCTGGCGGTCGACGAGGACGTCACGCTCGCCGACCTCAAGGGCACCCTGCTGCAGTTCGCCCGCGCGCTCTTCGGCGACGAACGCGACGTCCGGCTGAGGCCGCACTTCTTCCCGTTCACCGAGCCGAGCGTCGAGATCGACGTCTCGTGCTTCAACTGCACCGACGGCCACCTGAAGGACGGCTCGCGCTGCCCGCTGTGCAAGGGCGAGGCGTGGATCGAGATCCTCGGCGCCGGCGAGGTGGACCCGAACGTCTACGGCTACGTCCGCGACAACGGCTACGACCCCGAGCGCATCCAGGGCTTCGCTTTCGGCCTGGGGATCGAGCGGGTCGCGTTCCTCAAGCACGGCGTCCCGGACCTGCGGATGTTCTTCGAGAACGACCTGCGCTTCGTGGAGCAGTTCGGATGAGGGTCCCGCTCGAGTGGCTGAGCGAGTACGCCGACGCGCAGCTTCCCGCGCGGGAGTTGGGTGAGGCGCTCACGATGACCGGGACGAAGCTCGAGGCCGTCCACGTGCACGGCGTCGGCTCGGCCGACCACTTCCGCGTGGGCCGCGTGGCGTCCGCCGAGAAGCATCCCGACGCCGACCGGCTGACCGTCTGCGAGGTGGACCTCGGCGGCTCGACGAGCACGATCGTGTGCGGCGCGCCGAACGTCGCGGCGGGGCAGCTCGTCGCCGTGGTCCAGCCGGGCGGCGTGCTGCCCGACGGCACGAAGATCAAGAAGGCGAAGCTGCGCGGGGTCGTGTCGAAGGGGATGATCCTGTCCGAGCGCGAGCTGGGGCTCGGCGACGACCACACCGGCATCCTCGTGCTCGACGGCGGCACCGAGCCGGGCGCCCCGCTGACCGACGTGCTGCCGCTCGCCACCGACGTCCTCGAGTTCGAGATCACGCCGAACCGGCCGGACTGCCTGGGCGTCTACGGCATCGCGCGCGAGGTGCACGCCACCACCGGCGCGGAGCTGCGGCCACCGCCGTGGGCGGACGACCCCGGCACGCACGGCGACGTCGAGGGCGCCGGCGTCGCGGTCGAGGTCCCGGACCTCTGCCCGCGGTTCACCGCGCGCGTGTTCGAGGACGTGACGATCGGCCCGTCGCCGCCGTGGCTCAAGGCCCGCCTGACCGCGGCCGGGATGCGCCCGATCTCGAACGTCGTCGACATCACGAACTACGTGATGCTGCTGACCGGCCAGCCGCTGCACGCGTTCGACCTCGACCGCGTCGCCGGGCAGCGGCTCGTCGTGCGCGCCGCGCGCGAGGGCGAGACGATCGACACCCTCGACGGCCAGACGCGCACGCTGCAGGAGGGCGAGATCGTCATCGACGACGCCGATGGCCCGACGTCGCTCGCCGGGGTCATGGGCGGCGCGCGCTCGGAGGTCGCGGACGACACGACGCGCGTGCTGCTCGAGGTCGCCGCCTGGCACGCGCCGACGATCCACCGCACGTCGACGCGGCTCGGCCTGCGCAGCGAGGCGAGCGGGCGTTTCGAGAAGGGGCTGTCGACCGAGCAGCCGATGGAGGCCCAGGCGGTCGCCACGAAGCTGATGATCGAGCTGTGCGGCGCGCGCGTCGCGCCGGGCACGATCGACGTCGGCGGGCGGGGGCAGGAGCCCGAGCCGCTCGCGCTGCGGCCCGACCGGACCGAGCAGCTGCTCGGGATGACGATCCCGCGCGAGCGCCAGGCCGAGATCCTGCGCGCCCTCGGGTTCTGGGTCGAGGAAGGGAGCGACCACCTCGACGTCGTCGTCCCGCACTTCCGCCGCGCCGACGTCACGCGCGAGGCCGACCTCGTCGAGGAGGTCGCGCGGATCGAGGGCCTCGACAAGCTCCCCGCGACGCTGCCGTCGCGCAACGGCGTCAGCGGCCGGCTGTCGCCGGTGCTGCGCGCACGCCGCCGGGCCGAGGACGCGCTGACCGGCCGCGGCCTGCACGAGGTCGTCGGGTGGTCGTTCACGGAGCCGGGCGTCGCCGAGCGGCTGCGCCTGCCGCCCGACGACCCGCGGCGCGCCTTCGTGAGGCTCGAGAACCCGATGAGCGAGGACATGAGCGTGCTGCGCACGACGCTGCTCGGCTCGCTGCTCGACGCCGCGCGCTACAACCTCGCCCGGGGCCGCCACGACCTGGCGCTCTTCGAGCGCGGCGCCATCTACCTCGACGCCGAGAAGCCCGCGACGACCGAGGCCGAGCGCCGCGGCTCGGCCCTGCCGCTCGAGGTCGACGCGCTCGGCGCCATCCTCACCGGCCGCCAGCGGCCCGAGTCCTGGAGGTACGACGAGGACGCGCGGTGGGACTTCTTCGCCGCGAAGGCGGTTCTCGGTGCGGTGCTCGACGCGCTGCGCGTCGACTGGGATGCGCGGGAGGGGACCCATTCCTTCCTGCACCCGGGCCGGTCCGCGCGGGTCTACTCCGGCGAGACCGAGCTGGGGTGGCTCGGCGAGGTCCACCCGCTCGTCGCCCGCGAGTGGGACTTCGACGGCACCGTCGCGGCGTTCGAGATCGACCTGCAGCTCGCGATCTCGCTGGCCCCGCAGGACGTCCCGTTCACGCCGTTCACGACGTTCCCGCCCGTGCTGCGCGACCTCGCCGTCGTCCGGCCCGAGGGCGTGACGGCGGCGCAGATCGTCGAGGTCGCCGCGCGGCACGCCGACGAGGTCGAGGTCTTCGACGTCTACGGCGACTCGCTCGCGATGCACCTCGTCTTCCGCGCGCCCGACCGGACGCTCACCGACGAGGAGGTCGACGAGCGGATGGCGGCGGTGGTCGGGACGCTGCGCGAGCAGCTCGGGGTCGAGCAGCGTGCCTAGCGCGGTCGTCGCCGGCGCGAGCGGGTACGCGGGCGCGCTCGCCGCGCGGCTGCTCCACGAGCACCCCGACTTCGAGCTGACGGCCGTCACGTCGCGCTCGGACGCCGGCGTGCGCCTCGACGAGCTGTACCCGTACCACCGTGTGCCCCTGACGCTCGACGCGTTCGACCCCGACGAGCTGGGCGACGTCGACGCCGCGATCGTCGCCTACCCGCACGGCGCGAGCGCCCCGACGGTCGCGCAGCTGCACGAGCGGGGCGTGCGCGTCGTCGACCTCAGCGCCGACTTCCGCCTGCGCGACCCCGGCACGTACGCGGAGTGGTACGGCGAGCACGGCGCGCCGTCGCTGTTCGGCCACGCGGTCTACGGCCTGCCCGAGCGCTACCGCGAGCAGATCCGCGATGCGCACATCGTCGCCAACCCCGGCTGCTTCCCGACCGCCGCGGTCCTCGCGCTCGCGCCGATCGCCGACGTCATCGCCGACGTCGTCATCGACGCGAAGACCGGGGTGTCGGGCGCCGGCCGGGCCGCGACCGAGAAGACGCACTTCGTCACCGTCGACGAGAACGTCAACCCGTACGGCGTCGCCAAGCACCGCCACACGCCGGAGATCGAGCAGGAGCTGGCCGCCGCGGGCGCGCAGACCGCGGTGCAGTTCACCCCTCACCTGCTCCCGATCGACCAGGGCGAGCTGCTGTCCTGCTACGTGACGCCGGCCGAGCCGGTCGACGCGGCGCGGATCGCCGACCTCTTCGCGCGCGCCTACGCCGAGGAGCCGTTCGTCGAGCTGACCGCCGTCCCGCCCGGCGTGCGCGACGTGCGCGACACGAACTACTGCCGCATCTCGGCCACCGTCGACGGCCGCACCGGGAAGATCCTCGTGTTCGCCGCGATCGACAACCTGTGGAAGGGCGCGGCGTCGCAGGCCGTGCAGAACCTGAACCTCATGTTCGGCCTCGACGAGACGGCGGGGCTGCGGTGAGCTTCTTCGACTCCCGCTGGGTGGAGCGGCCCGACCACGTGCGCGAGGCCGCGGACGGCCGGCTGCCGCAGGGCTTCCGCGCGGGCGGGATCGCGGCGGGGATCAAACCGGACGGCCTCGACCTGGGCGCGGTGGTCTCCGACGAGGCCGAGACGACGAGCGCCGCGCGCTTCACCCGCTCGGGCGTGCAGGCCCCGCCGGTCACGATCACCCGCGAGCGCTGCCGGCTCGACGCGCTCCGCGCGGTCGTCGTGAACTCCGGCAACGCGAACGCCGCGACCGGGCGGCGCGGCCTCGACGAGGCCGCGCGGATGCAGGGCGGCGGCGCGATGATCGCCGGCGCGCACGAGGACCAGGTCGCAGTCTGCTCGACCGGCGTCATCGGCGTGCAGCTCGACGGCCAGGCGGTCATCAAGGGCCTGCTCGCCCTGCGGCCCGAGCTGCGCGACGACGGCGCCGAGGCGCTCGCCCACGCGATCCGAACCACCGACCAGCTCGACAAGCACGTCGCCCTCGACGTCGAGCTGCCCGGCGGCACCGTGCGGCTGAGCGCCCAGGCCAAGGGCGCGGGCATGATCCAGCCGAACTTCGCCACGATGCTCTGCTTCGTGCAGACCGACGCGGCGCTCTCGAGCGAGACCTGCGACCTGCTGCTCGGCGTCTGCGTCAAGCGCTCGTTCGACCGCATCAGCGTCGACGGGCAGCTGTCGACCAACGACACGGCGATCCTCATGGCGAACGGCGCCTCCGGGGTCGCCGTCGAGCCCGAGAGCGAGGCCGAGCTGCGGTTCGGCGAGGCGCTCGACGCGCTGCTGCGCCAGCTGGCGCTGCGGATCGTGAAGGACGGCGAGGGGTCGCGGCGGATCGGTCGCGTCGTCGTCCGCGGCGGGGCGACCGAGGTCGTCGAGCACGTCGCGCGCGCCGTCGCGAACTCCCCGCTGGTGAAGACCGCGCTCTACGGCGGCGACCCGAACTGGGGCCGCATCGCGCAGGCGATCGGCGGGGCGCTCGTCGACACGCACCCGCTCCACTTCGACATCGCGATCGACGGCACGACCGTGTGCAGCGGCGGCCAGGCGACCGGCGAGAGCGCGCAGTTCGAAGGGGACGAGGTCGAGATCGAGATCGGCCTCCCCGGCGATGGGGCCGAGACCGAGTGCTTCTTCTCCGACCTCGGCCACGAGTACATCCACGTCAACGCGGACTACACGACCTGATGCGCGACGTCGAGACGCTGCTCGAGGCCCTGCCGTACATCCGCGAGTTCCACGGCCGCACGGTCGTGATCAAGTACGGCGGCGCGGCGATGGAGGACCCCAACCTGCGCGAGGAGTTCGCCCGCGACGTGGTCCTGCTCAAGTACTGCGGCGCGAACCCGGTCGTCGTCCACGGCGGCGGGCCCGCGATCACCGACTACATGCAGCGGCTCGACATGCCGGTCAACTTCGTCGGCGGGCTGCGGGTGAGCAACGAGGAGACCGTCGAGATCGCGAAGATGGTCCTCGTCGGCAAGGTCAACAAGGACATCGTCCTGCGGATGAACCGGCACGGCCAGCCGGCCGTCGGGCTGTCCGGCGACGACGGGGCGCTCTTCCGCGTGGCGCGCACGATGGCCCCCGGCGGCCAGGACATCGGGTTCGTCGGCACGATCGACCGGGTGAACGTCGGCGTGATCGAGCACGTCGCCGAGGACTACATCCCGGTGATCGCGTCGGTCGGCGCCGACGACGAGGGCAACTCGTACAACGTCAACGCGGACGAGGCGGCCTCGGCGGTCGCGCGCAAGCTCAACGCCTACAAGGTCCTCTTCCTCACCGACGTCGAGGGCTGGCTGCGCGACCCGCACGACCACGACTCGCTCATCTCGGAGGCCACGGCCGACGAGGTCGAGGCCGCGCTCGAGGACGTCACGGGCGGCATGCGCCCGAAGCTCAAGGCGTGCGTCGACGCGATCCACGAGGGCGTCACCTCGGCGCACATCGTCGACGGGCGCGTCCCGCACTCGCTGCTGCTCGAGCTGTTCACGAACGCCGGCATCGGGACCAAGGTCACGCAGTGACGCTGCTCGGGACGTACGCGCGCGCGCCGGTCACGTTCGTGCGCGGCGAGGGCGTCGGCCTGTGGGACGACGAGGGCAACGAGTACCTCGACTTCCTCGGCGGGATCAGCGTGTCGTCGGTCGGGCACTGCCACCCGCGGGTGGTCGAGGCGATCCGCGAGCAGGCGGGGCGCCTGCTGCACACCTCGAACCTCTTCTACACCGAGCCGATGGTGCGGCTGGCCTCGCGCCTGTCGGAGAACTCGCTGGGCGGCGGCGTCTTCTTCACCAACAGCGGCGCCGAGGCGGTCGAGGCGGCGCTGAAGCTCGCGCGCAAGGCGAAGCAGGGCGGCGAGGTCGTCGTGCTGCACGGCGCGTTCCACGGGCGGACGTTCGGCGCGCTGAGCGCGACGCCGCAGGAGTCCAAGCAGGCACCGTTCGCGCCCTTGGTGCCGGGGTTCGTCGCGGTCGACCCGACCGCAGACGCCGTGCGGGCGGCGGTCGGCCCGCGCACCGCCGCGGTGCTGCTCGAACCGGTGCAGGGCGAGTCCGGCGTGAACGTGCTGGGCGACGACGTGCTGCGTGCGGCGCGGGAGGCGTGCGACGAGCACGGCGCCGCGCTGCTGTTCGACGAGATCCAGTGCGGCCTGGCGCGCTGCGGGACGCTGTGGGCGTACGAGCACAGCGGCGTCGTGCCGGACGCGATGACGACCGCCAAGGCGTTGGGAGGCGGCGTGCCGATCGGGGCGCTGATCACCGGCGCCCGGCTCCAGGACGTGCTGGAGCCCGGCGACCACGGGTCGACGTTCGCGGGCGGGCCGCTGGTCGCCGCCGCGGCGAACGCCGCGCTCGACGTGCTCGAGGATCCGGCGCTGCACGCGCGCGTCCGCGAGCTGGGGGAGCGCCTGCGTTTCGCTCTGGCCGACCTGCCGCGCGTGACCTCGGTCCGCGGGCGCGGCCTGATGATCGCGTTCGAGGTCGACGGCGGCGGCGCGCCCGACCTGGTGAGGAGCGCCCTGCTCGAGCACCGGCTCGTCGTGAACGCGACTGGCCCCACGACGATCCGGCTGCTGCCTCCGCTCGTCGTCAGCGAGGCCGAGGTCGACGACGCGCTGCGTCGCCTCCACGCCGTCCTTTCCTAGAAGAGCCCGAACCGCTTGCGCCGCCGCTGCACGGTGCTCGGGCGCGCCGGGTCGATGATCGGCGAGAGGTCCGCGGCGTCGAACCGGTCGTACAGCGCCTCGAGGCCCTTGTCGAGCTTGAGCTGCATCTCGTCGGCGTGCAGCGGCATCAGCAGCAGGAAGTGGATCGGCGCGCCGTCCGGCCGCTCGAGCACCTCGAACCCCTCGGGCACGAGCATCGGCGGCATGAGCAGCGCGCCGCACAGCTCGGTGCCCTCGGCGTACGGCTCGGGCGGATCCTCGTTCGGGATCGTGTGGCCGACCCAGAGCCACGTGTCGAAGAGGTGCGGGACGCGCGCCAGGAACTTCAGCGTCCGCAGCGGCCAGTAGTTGCGCTCGTCGTTCAGCGCCTCGTCGTCGAGTGGCCAGTCCGGCGGCAGCAGCGCGAACAGCTCGGTGTGCGTGAACTCCGCCATCGTCTCGGGCGGGCGCATCGGCAGCTCGGCCATCCCGCACGTGACGACGACTTGGAACGGCCGCTCGCCGGTCGCCGGCACCTCGAGCAGGTCGACGTGCACGGTCGGCGAGATGAACTCGTGGTAGACCTGTCCGACCGGGCCGAGATGCCGCTCGACGTGCGCGCTCACCGCCTCGATCAGCGCGGGGTCGCCGCCGGAGAGCTCGTCGGCGCCCTCGACCGGGACCTCGTGCCGCAGCACCCGCGTGCCGTCGGGCGTGCTCTCCTCGTCCTCCTCGCCGGGGCGCGCCGTCACTGCCACTCGGCCTCGACCGCGACCAACTCCGCGGCGAGGCGGTCGCGACGGCGGCGCAGGCGGGCGATCTCCAGGCTGATGGTGTGGAGGTCGTCCAGCTCGCGGTCGGCGGGGTACTCGCGGGTGCGCTGGGCGGCGCGGTCGAGGCGGCTGCGCGCGTCGGTCAGGGCGCCGTCGCAGCCGTGCAGCTCGTCGCGCTTGACCTGCACCGGCGTGGGGGCGCCTGCCCGCATCGCCCCGGACGGTACCGGACCGGGTGGCTGCCGTACCCTCCCTGGCCGCATGGCCGAGACCCCACGCACCTCCGCCCACATCATCCCGACGCCCGAGGCGACCGAGCGCATGCGCGCGCAGGCGATCGCGTCGTACGAGGCCAACCACGAGGAGGTCCATCGCGTCCTGCTCCTGTACTCCGGCGGGCTGGACACCAGCGTGATGCTCAAGTGGATCCAGGACGAGTACGAGGCGGAGGTCATCACGCTCACGGTCAACCTCGGGCAGCCGGGGGAGGACTACTCGGTCGTGGAGGGGAAGGCGCGGCGGCTGGGCGCGGTCGAGACGTTCGTCGTCGACGCGCGCGAGGAGTTCGCTCGCGACTTCGTCGCGCCGGCGATCAAGGCGAACGCGATCTACGGCCTGGCCTATCCGCTCTTCACCGCTCTGGGGCGGCCGTTGATCGCGAAGCTCGCCGTCGAGTACGCGCGGCGCAGTGGGTGCGACACGATCGCGCACGGGTGCACCGGCAAGGGCAACGACCAGGTGCGGATCGAGGCGACGGTCGCGACCTTGGCGCCGGAGCTGAAGCTCATCGCGCCCGTGCGGTCGTGGGCGATGGGGCGCGACGAGGAGATCGCGTACGCGCGCGAGCACGGGATCCCCGTGAAGGGCGGCGTCGAGAGCGCGCCGTACTCGATCGACGACAACCTGTGGGGCCGGTCGTCGGAGGGGAAGTGGATCGAGGACCTGGGTCATGCGCCCGAGGACGACGTCTTCCAGCTCGTCACGCGGCCGGAGGAGGCGCCGGATGAGCCGGAGCACATCTCGATCTCGTTCGACCGCGGTGTCCCGGTAGCGGTGAACGACGAGGAGCTCGACCTGGTCCCCCTCCTCGAGCGGGTCGCGTCGATCGGCATGAAGCATGGGGTCGGGATCGTCGACCACATCGAGGACCGGATCGTCGGGCTGAAGGTGCGCGACATCTACGAGGTCCCCGCCGCCGCGATCCTGCTGCCCGCGCACGCGGAGCTCGAGAAGCTCGTCGGCACCATCCATCAGAACCAGTTCAAGCCGGCTCTGGACCGGCAGTGGGCGTACCTCGTCTACGCGGGGCTCTGGTGGGAGCCGCTGCGGTCCAATCTCGACGCGTACATGGACAGCGTGAACGAGTGGGTGACGGGGCGCATCGGGTTGAAGCTCTACAAGGGCTCCGTGCGGGTCGTGACGCGGGAGTCGCCGCACGCGGTCTACGACGCGCAGCTCGCGACGTTCGCCGAGTCCGGCGGGCTGTTCTCCCAGCAGGCCTCGCCGGGGTTCATCGAGCTGTGGTCGCTGCAGTCCCGGATGGCGTGGCGGCTGCGCAACGAGTCCGCGGATTGATCCCGACCCTCTCGACGGCGCGGCTCGTGCTCCGGCCGTTCGCGGACGACGACCTCGACGCCTGGGCGGCGATCGTCGGCGACCCGGAGACGGCGCAGTTCGTCGGGGGCGTCCGCGACCGCGTGGCGGCGTGGGAGCGGATCGCGCTGTACCAGGGCCACTGGGTCCTCCGGGGCTACGGGCAGTGGGCGGTCTGCCTGCGCGAGGGCCGCGAGCTCATCGGCCGCGCCGGGCTGTGGAACCCCGAGGGCTGGCCGGAGCTCGAGGTGGGGTGGACGCTCGCCCGCTCGACGTGGGGCAACGGCTACGCGACGGAGGCGGGCCGCACCGCGATCGAGTGGGGTCGCTCGGAGCTCGGCCTGCGGCGGATCGCGTCGGTGATCAACCCGGACAACGAGAGGTCGATCGCCGTCGCCCGCCGGCTCGGCATGACCTTCGACCGCACCACGACGCTCGCGGAAGGCGAAGAGGTCTCCGTCTACGCGATGGCGCTGTAGCCGCCCCGCGGGCCTTCCGGATCGTCCGCCCCCGGGCGCATACTCCGCGTGCGTGAACCCCGACCGCCGACCCCTGCCCCTCCGCGTCGAGAGCGTCGAGTGGATCCCCTCGTCGCCGGACGAGATCGAGGTGCGGATCTACGGGGCGTGGAACGGGTCGACGGTCCCGCCGGAGGTCTCGCTCGTCATCGGCGACGAGGTCTTCGCGCCGCTGGCGGATCCGCCGGCGCCCGGCCTCGCCCCGGCGTGGACCGCGGCGTACCTCGTGCCGGTCGACGCTCGCGCCGCGCTCGAGGAGGGCAACGCGGCGGTCGCGGGGCCGGACTTCGCGCTGCCGCTTCCCGCGGCACGCCCCGGGGCGATGGACCGCCCGCCCGGGACGGTCGTCGATCCGGCCGTGCTCGCCGAGCGCCGCGCGCGCCGCGCCGAGATCGCCGAGGAGAGCGCGACGCGCCGCGCCGCCTCCGCGGAGCAGACGGTCGAGACGCTGCGGGCGCAGCTCGCTCACCTGGAGGAGCGCGCCGCCCGCGCCGGAGCCGACCGCGACACCCTCGCCGCCCGGGTCGCCGACGCCGAGCGCCGCCTGCGCCTGGCCGAGCAGCGCGAGGAGGCCGAGCGCCGCCGCCGCGCCGAGCTCGAGGACGAGGTCGCGTCCGCCCGCCGGGGAACGGAGTCGGAGCTCGAGGACCTCCGCGCCCGCCTCGCCGGCGCCGAGGAGCTCGTCGAGGTCCTCGAGAGAGAGCTCGAGCACACGCGCCGCCGAGCGGAGGACGCCTCCCGCATCGCCGAAGCCGAGTCCGCCGCCCGAGCCGCGGCGGAGGAGACCGCCGCCCGAGCAACCGCCGAAACCGAGACCCTCCGAGCCGAAACCGAGTCCCTCCGCGCCGCCGCCGCCGAAGCGGAATCCGTTCGTGCCGAGGCCGCCGAAGCGCGCAGCCTCAGGGCCGAGGCCGAATCCCTCCGCGCCGCGGCCGCGGACGCCGAGATCGTGCGTGCCGAGGCCGACGCGCTGCGCGCCGAGTCCGCAGCGCTGCGCGCGCGCGTCCTCGAGACGGAGAGGCTTCGCGCCGAAACGGAATCCCTCCGCGCCGAGGCCGATGCGCTCCGGCGGCGGGCCGCGGAGGCCGAGGCGCGCGCGTCCCGTTCGTCATACGCCGGTGCGACGCCGCGGGAGGTCGAGGCTCTGCGGGCGGAGGCGGACTCCCTTCGCGCGCGGGCCGCCGAGGCGGACGCTCTGCGGTCGGAGGTCGAGGCGTTGCGGGCGCGGGCTGCGGTCGCGGACGACCTGCGGGCGCGGATCGCGGAGCTCGAGCGGCGGCTGGTCGCGCAGCCGCTCTCGTCCGAGACGGAGACGCTGCGGGCGCGCGCCGCGGAGCTCGATCGGCGGCTCGCCGCCGAGCGCGCGGCGCGCGTCGCGGCGGAGGAGCGGCTCGCCACTGCGGCGGAGCAGTCGCGGTCCGAGCACGAGCGGGCGCTGATCGCGCAGGTCGCGGCGCTGGAGGCGGAGCTCGCGCGGCGCGCGGCGGTCCAGGAGCGCGTGCAGGAGGCGATCGCGCTCATCCGCGTGGAGCTGGGGCAGGTCCGGGCGCAGGTGGAGGGGGCGGAGCCGGCGCGCGCCGCCGAGGCCGGCGCCATCGCCGACCTCCGCGCGGAGCTGGTGGAGCTCGAAGATCGTTCGCGCGGGCTCGAAGCGGCGATCCGAGCGCGCGGCGTCGAGCTCGAGGCCGCCCGCAGCGAGCTCGCCCGCGCACGGAGCGAGGCCGCCGCGGCACGCGCGGAGGCCGAGCGCCAGCGCGAGGCCCTCGCCGGCGCCGAGCGAAGCGCGACCGAGGCCCGCCGCCTCGCGACCCAGCTCGCCGAGCGGCTCGCCGAGGAGCAGGCGGCCCGCGCCGCCGCGGAGGAGCTCCTCGCGCGACAGCACGCGGCGCCGCCCGCCGCCGGCGACGTCCCGAGCACCGGAGACCCCGCGCTCGACACCCTCATCGCCGGCCTCCGGGCGCAGGTCGCGGCAGCGCGCGAGCAGCTGGAACGATGGGGAGGGGCGGAGGGCACGGTCGAGGATGCCGCGGAGGAGGCGCAGCCGCCCGCCGCGACGAGCGAGCCTCCGCTGACCGAACTGCCCGCGCTCGACGAGCCGCTCCCCCCGAAGACGCCGCCGCATCTCGAGGAGGACGAGACGCGCCGCCGACTCCAGGCCATCGCGGCCGAGCTGCGCGCCGCGGTGCCGGATCCCGGCTCGACCGAAGCCCGCGACGTCATCGGCGACCTCCAGCGCGCGGCCGAGCGCCTCCGCGCCGCGGCAGAGCAGGAGCTCGAGCGCCTGGAGCGCCCCGGCGCCGAAGAGGCGCGACAGATCGACCCCGCGGGGCGCGCCGCGCCGGCCGCGGAGTCGGTGGGTGAGGCCGCGGCGGCCGCGGAGGTGCCGCCCGGGCTCGCGGGATCGCCGGCGTCGGCTCGTGGCGGCGGCGCCTTCGAAGATCTCGGCGCTCGGCGGACGACGCCGGCCGGCGAGGAGGGGCCTTGGCTTCGCGTCGGGATGGAGCGGCTCGCCGTGCGGGAGCCCGCGACCGCCGCTCGACTGCTGGCGGCGCTCCTGCCCGTCCAGGCGCTCGTCGTCGACGACCTCGCGTACGACCTGACCGCGCCGTCGGTCGGCACGCTGCGGGTCGTCCTCTCGCACGGCAAGGCGCGGGTCGAGCCGCGTGCGGCGCCGGGGCCGAGGCAGGACGTCGACCTGCTCGTCGAGGGGCCGCTCGACGTCCTCGCGCCGCTTGCGGCCGGCGGGGCGGGGTGGCGGCTCAAGGGCGCGAGCGTCCGGGGCAGCCGGCTCCGGCTCCGGCGGCTGCTGAAGGCGCGGCGCGATCCGGTCGACCTCGTCGAGCTCGGCCGCGCCGGCGCTCCGGTGCACCCCGGGCTGCTGCTCTCCGCGCTCGCGGCCGCCGTCGACCCGGAGTGGACGCGCGGGGAGCGGTTCGGCGTCGCCTACGAGATCGGCGGGGACGGGACGTGGACGGTGCGAGCCGCGAACGGCGCGCCCCTCAGCGTCGGCCACGTCGCGCCCGGAGGGATCGCCGGTGGCGCGGGCGCCGCCGCGCCTGCGCCCGGAGGGCTCGCGGAGGGCGAGGCGGGCGTCGACGCGACGATCGTGGTCTCCGCGCCCGCGTTCATGCCCCTCATCGCCGGCTACCAGCCTCCCCCGGGCCAGACGGCGGCGGTCGCGGGGGATCGTAGGGTGGTCGAGGTGCTTCACGAGTGGTTCGACCGGGCCCGCGGCGTGACGCCGGAATGAGCGCAGCGAATTCGCGCGGAAGGTGCAGGGCGGACCGGGCGCGCGCGCGGGGCGCCGTCCGCGCCGCCGCCTAACCTCCATGGTTCCGTGAGCTCCCCCGGCTGCGCGCATCTCCACGTCCACTCCGAGTACTCGCTCCTCGACGGCGCGTGCAAGATCGACGCGCTGGCGGAACGGGCCGCGGCCTTCGGCCAGCCCGCCCTCGGCCTGACCGACCACGGCGTCATGAACGGCGCCATCGAGCTCCAGAAGGCCTGTCAGAAGCACGGGATCAAGCCGATCGTGGGCTGCGAGATCTACCTCGTCGACGACCACGTCAAGGCCCAGACCGACAAGGTCGAGCGCAACCACCTCACGCTCCTGGCCGAGACCGACGAGGGCTACCGCAACCTCGTCAAGCTCAGCAGCGCGGGGTTCCTCGAGGGCCTCAACCGCGGCAAGCCGACCGTCGACCTCGAGCAGATCGCACGGCACTCGCAGGGCGTCATCGCCCTCACGGGGTGCCTGGCCTCGCGATTCGCGTCGAGGCTCGTCCAGGACAAGCCCGGCGAGGCGCGCCGGCACGCCGACGATCTCCTCAACGCCTTCGGCCCGGACAACGTCTTCTTCGAGATCCAGTCCAACGGCATCGCCGACCAGGAGAAGGCCAACGAGGGGATCGTCCGGATCGCCCGCGAGGTGAACAGGCCGCTCGTCGGCACCGGCGACGTCCACTACCTCACGAGGGACGACCACAACCACCACACCGCGCTGCTCTGCGTCCAGACGAAGTCGACGCTCCAGCAGCCGAAGATGACGTTCGAGACGAACGAGTTCTACCTGCGCTCGAACGACGAGATGGCGTCGCACTTCGCCCACCTGCCCGAGGCGCTGCAGTCCACCCTCGACATCGCCGAGCGCTGCAACGTCGAGATCGAGCTCGGCAAGCAGCTCATCCCGCGCTACCCGACGCCGAACGGCGAAGACGAGCGCGACTACCTCCGCACGATCGTCGAGCAGGGGCTCAGGCAGCGCTACGGCGATCCACCCCCGGCGGACGCGATCGAGCGCATGAACATGGAGCTCGGCGTCATCGACCGCATGGGCTTCTCCGCCTACTTCCTCATCGTCTGGGACTTCGTCAAGTTCGCCAAGGACAACGGGATCGCGGTCGGCCCGGGGAGAGGCTCCGCCGCCGGCTCGCTCGTCGCCTACTGCCTCCAGATCACGGACGTCGACCCGCTCCGCTACGACCTGCTGTTCGAGCGCTTCCTCAACCCCGAGCGCGTCTCCATGCCGGACATCGACATCGACTTCTCCGTCCGCGGCCGCGAGCGCGTCATGCGCTACGTGACCGAGAAGTACGGCCGCGGCAGCGTCGCCCAGATCGTCACGTTCGGCAAGATGTTCCCGCGCGCCGCGACGAGGGACGCCGCAAGGGTCCTCGGCAAGGACTACGGCACCGGCGACCGCCTGGCGAAGCTGATCCCGGACCCGATCATGGGCCGCCCGCCGAGCTTCGACGACTGCCTGAGGGAAGGGCAGGAGCTGCGGAAGGCCTACGACTCCGACCCCGACGCCCGCGAGATCATCGACGTCGCCAAGGGCCTCGAGGGGATCGTGCGGAACAGCTCGATCCACGCCGCGGCGGTCGTCATCGCGGACCGGCCGCTCACCGACATCGTCCCCCTCCAGCTCGCCGAGGCGGGCACGGACGCCGAGGGCAAGAAGGTGTTCCGGACCGTCACGCAGTACTCGATGAAGCCGGTCGAGGACCTCGGCCTGCTGAAGATGGACTTCCTGGGCCTGCGCAACCTCGACGTGATCGAGGACGCGCTGGACATCATCGAGCGCTCCACCGGCCACCGGCCGGACATGGCGACGCTGTCCCTCGACGACGCGAAGACGTACGAGATGCTCGCGCGCGGCGACAGCATCGGCGTCTTCCAGTTCGAGTCCGAGGGCATGCAGGAGGCCCTCAGGAAGGTGCGGCCGACCGAGTTCGACGACCTCGTCGCGCTGAACGCGCTCTACCGCCCGGGCGCCATGGACCAGATCCCCACGTACGCGCGGGGCAAGCGCGACCCGGAGACCGTGAACTTCCCCGACGAGCGCCTGCGCCCGATCACGGGATCCACCAAGGGCGTGATCCTCTACCAGGAGCAGGCGATGCAGATCGCCAAGACCCTGGCCGGCTTCAGCGGCGCCCGCGCGGACGACCTGCGCAAGGCGATCGGCAAGAAGAACCGCGAGGCGATGGCGAAGCTGAAGCCCGAGTTCGTCGAGGGCTGCCGCGCGTCCGGCACCGCGCCCGACGTCATCGAGTGGCTGTGGAACACGAACGAGCGCTCGGCCGACTACTCGTTCAACAAGTCCCACGCCGCGTGCTACGCCCTCATCGCCTACCGCACCGCGTGGCTGAAGGCGAACTACCCGGCGGAGTACATGGCCGCGCTCATCTCGAGCGTCATGGACACGAAGGACAAGGTCCCGTTCTTCGTCGCCAAGGCGGAGGAGATGGGGATCCAGATCCTGCCGCCCGACGTCAACCTCTCCGACCACGAGTTCGTCGTCGTCGAGGGGAACATCCGGTTCGGGCTCGACGCCGTGAAGGGCGTGGGGTTCCAGGCGGTCGAGGCGATCAAGCGCGCCCGCGAGGAGGGCGGCCCGTTCGCGTCGATCTGGGACTTCTGCTGCCGGGTCGACTGCCGCGCGGTGAACAAGCGCGCGATCGAGGCGCTCATCAAGTGCGGGGCGCTCGGGTCGACCCGCGCGAGCCGCAAGGGCATGCTCCAGGTGCTCGAAGCAGCGCAGGCCGCGGGGTCCAAGCAGCAGCAGGACGCGCAGATCGGCCAGGGCTCGATCTTCGATCTGGGGCCCGCCCACCCCTCCGAGACGCCGGCCTTCCACAACACGAACCCGCCGGTCCCGAGCGAGGAGTTCGACCAGGCGGACCTCCTGGCCGCGGAGAAGGAGGCCATCGGCGTCTTCATCTCCGCCCACCCGCTCAAGCAGGTCCGCGAGGCGCTGCGCGTGAAGGTCGACGCCTCGCTCACCGAGCTGCAGAGCTACAAGGACGGCGATTGGGTCACCGCGGGTGGGATCATCACCCAGGCCAAGAAGATCCGGACCAAGAAGGGCGACCCGATGATGTTCGCCACCCTCGACGACCTCGAGGGCTCGATCGAGATCCTCGTCTTCGGCAACGCGCTCGGCCAGTACGAGGGCGCGCTGGGGGTCGACGAGGTGGTGCTCGTCCGCGGCAAGGTCGACCACAAGGACGCCGACAAGACGTGCCTGGTCGTCCAGTCCGTCGAGCCTTTTCGTCCCAGCGAGGACGAGGTCGTGAAGGCGCGCGAGGAGCTCGCGAAGATGCAGATCGGCCCGGTGCCGTTCCGCCTCCACGTCGACGCCGCGCTCCTGCCCGCCTCGGCGATCGAGGAGCTCAAGGAGATCCTGGGCAACTTCCCGGGGGAGTCCGACGTGGTGCTGGAGATGGCCACCCGCGCCGGCCGCCGAACACTTCGCCTCGGCCCGTCCTACCGCGTCAGCGTCAACGCCTCCCTGAAGGCGGAGCTCGACCACATCCTCGGGTCGGCGTTCCTGCCCGCGGCGCCGCCCGCGGCCGCCGAGCCGCGGCCCGAAGCGGCCACCGCCGCCGCCTGACCTCAACCACTAAAGCCGCGTAGGCGCGGTTGCCGATAACGACAGGGATGCTCCGTCCCCTGCTGGCGGCGTGCCTCGCGCTCGCGCTGCTCCCCGCCTCCGCGGGCGCCTACGCGACCGTCGTCGTCGACGACGAGGCCGACGTGCTCGAGGTCACCTCGGCCCAGCCCGGCGACGCCAACGACATCTCGATCGACGTCGAGGGCGCCCAGGTGGTGGTCGTCGAGCACAACGAGGACATGGTCATCGACGGCGGGCCCGGCTGCGTGCAGAGCGTCGAGGAGCCGCGCCGCGTCACCTGCGCGGCCGACAACATCGACAGCGCGATCGTCCGGCTCGGCGGCGGCGCCGACACGGTCCGCCTCGCCGCCGACTCGCTGCCGCGCTGGATCGAGGGCGGCGAGGGCGACGACGTCATGAGCGGCGGCGACGCCGACGACAGCTTCCTCGGCGGGCCGGGCCGCGACCTCGTGACCTACGCCGGCCGGACCGGCGACGACGTGGACGTGAGCATCGCGCTCAACGATCCCGGCGAGATCGCCTCTCCCGGCAACGGGATCGCCGGCGAGAACGACGTCATCGACTCCGACGTGGAGGACGCCGCCGGCGGCCCCGGCTTCGACCAGGTCACGGGCAACGACGAGGACAACCGGCTCAGCGGCGAGAACGTCACCGGCCACGGCGGCGCCGACCGCATCACCGCCCAGGGCGGCGCCGTCGACGCGGGCGCGGGCGCCGACGTGATCGCGGCCGACAACGACCTGATCGAGACCGGGCTCGACTGCGGCGACGGCGACGACCGCATCGACCACGACGCCGACGACGACGCGTACCCGACCGCCTGCGAGACGATCGCCCCCGAGTTCCTCGGCGAGCTGCACCTCACGCAGCTCAACGCGGTCGTGGGCGGCAGCGTCCTGCTCGACTTCCCGGCCGTCGTCATCGAGCCCGGGCCGCCGGCCGTCGTCGTCCAGTGGCTGCGCTGCTCGCCGGGCGGCGCCTGCGAGGTCGCGTCGAGCGGCAACGACGCGAGCTGGAACTTCGTGGAGGCCGACGTCGACCGCTTCCTCTACGCCCGCGTTCGCGTCGAGAACGCCGCCGGCTCCGACGAGACGACGAGCGAGGAGACGGGCGTGATCAGGCCGGGCGCCACCACACCCGCCCCGCTGCCGCCTCCGCCCCCGTTCTTCCCGCCGCCCCCGGACTACGGGGACTACGGCGACTACGGGGACTACGGCGACTACCTCGACCCGCTGAGCACGCTCGAGGACGCCATCGCGGCGAACGCCCGCCGGCTGCTCGAGCAGCTGCGGCAGCGCGACCTGCGCAGGCTCGCCCGGATGCGCGCCATCCCGCACCGGTTCCGCTTCCCGGCCAACGGCGTGGTGACCTTCACGTGGACGATCCGGCGCCCGGCGGGGAAGGCGCGGGCGGCGGCCGACAAGCCGCTCGTCATCGCCCGCGGCTCGCGCCGCGGGAAGAAGGGGAAGGTCGGCACCGTCGGCGTGAAGCCGACCAGGCGCGGCCGCGCCATCCTGCGCCGCGCGAAGCGCCTGGACGTCGCGGTCACGACGACGTTCGTCGGCGGCGCGGCGACGAAGTCCGCGCCCGCCCGCGTCAAGCGCACGCTGAAGCTGAGGCGGCGATGACCGCGGTGCGCCGCTGCGTCCTCCTGGCGGCCCTCGCCCTGGTGGCGTTCCCCGCCGCCGCCGACGCGGCGAACAACGTGCCGGTCTGCCACGGCACGACCCTGGCCGTCGCCCCGGGCGGCGCCCGCACGTTCTCGATCCACTGCGAGGACTTCGACGGCCCTGAGACGTTGAGCATCGAGATCGTCGACGCTCCCGCCAAGGGAACCGTCGAGGATCTCGCGAGGAGGCGACTCAGCTACCGCCCCGGCGCGGGGCAGACGGGCTCGGACAGCTTCACGTTCCGCGCGACCGACGGCGAGGACACGACGCCCGTCGTCACCCAGCACATCGAGATCACCGACGCGAATCTCGCGCCGCGCTGCCTGCCGATCCACCTCACCGCGATCAACGGCACCGGCTACGTGCAGCAGCCGTGCTACGACCCCAACGAGGGCGACGCCGCGTTCTTCATCGTCGACCAGCAGTCCCAGCACGGCCAGGTCCACATCAACCACTACGGCGACAGCGTCAGCTACGACGCCTACGGCTACGCGGGCGCCGACGCGTTCAGCCTGAAGGCGACCGACGGGGAGCTGACCGGTCCCCCCACCGAGATCACGGTCGACGCGGTGCCGCAGACGCCGCCGGTCTGCGAGAGCCGGCCGCCGCTGCCCGTGCGACCGGACACGTCGAAGCGGGTCCTGCTGACGTGCCGGGACAACACGCCGTACGCCAACTCGATCGCCATGAGCTTCGGCCAGATCGACGCGCCGGATCACGGTGAGCTCGAGTTCATGTACGGCAGCGTCACCTACGTGCCGGACGAGGGATACACGGGGCCGGACGAGTTCACGCTGCAGCCGCGCACGAACGCCGGCGACGGGCCCGCGCTCACCATCCAGGCCGTCGTCTCTCCGGACGCGAACGAGCCTCCCACCTGCAGCACGAGGTTCCCGGTCCGGCTGCGGACCGGCGCGTCGAGCAGCGTGCCGGCATCCTGCTACGACCCGGACGGGGACGCGCTCGAGACGACGTTCGATCCGCCGCCGTCCCACGGCGCGATCGCGACGAGCAACGGCTTCCCCTACGGCAGCGTCTACACCGCCGACGAGGGCTACGCGGGGCCCGACCACTACGGCCTGCGCGCGAAGGACGCCGCGTCGCAGTCCGCGACCGCGACCCAGCAGCTCGAGATCGTCGGCGACGACGAGAACACCGTTCCCGAGTGCGAGCCCGTGATCTCCCGCGTGCGCAACAACAGGACGACGAGCATCCCGGTGCGCTGCAACGACGCCGAGGGCGACCCGACCACGTTCACCTGGACCGACCCCGAGCACGGCAGCATCGAGTTCCGCGACGGGTCCTTCCCCTTCGGGGGGTTCTTCGTCTACACGCCCGACCCCGGCTACGTCGGGATGGACGCCACGTTCAGCTTCCGCGCCGACGACGGCCACGGCGGGCAGACGCCCCCGATCTCGGCGGTCATCGACGTCCTCCCGGCGGAGGCGCCGACCTGCACGCCCCCGCCGCGGCGGGCGGTGCGCACGGGCGGCAAGCTCAACCTGCAGCTGTCGTGCGCCACCGAGGAGCGGCCGGTGTACCCGGTCCTCCACGACGGGCCGGCCCACGGCACGGTCACGACCTCGGGCTATGGCTACTTCACGTACGAGCCGGACGCCGGCTACGAGGGGACCGACACCTTCACGGTGCGCGCGACGAACGACGTGGGCTCCGACGACATGGTCCAGGAGATCGACGTCGGCCCGGACGTCAACACCGTGCCGCACTGCGGCCCGCACTACAACGCGGTGACGCGGCAGGCGCCGCTCGTCCTCCGCATCTACTGCTACGACGACGAGGGCGACCCGATGACGCTCAGCACGGTCACCGCGCCGAGTCACGGCGACCTCGGCGAGTGGGACCAGGAGCAGCAGCAGGTCACCTACACGCCGGACGACGGGTTCACCGGCGACGACACGTTCACGTTCCGCGCCTACGACGGCCGCGGCCACTCCGAGCCCGTCGAGCAGAAGGTCCGCGTCCAGGCGCCCGACGCCAACGAGGCCCCGCGCTGCTATCCGAACGTGCTGTGGACCGATCCCGACGAGTCGACGAGCGTCTGGGTCAACTGCCAAGACGGCGACGGCGATCCGCTGACGATCGAGGTCGTCGAGCAGCCCGGTCATGGGACCGTCGCCAAGCACGAGTACGGCTACCTCGAGTACACGCCCGATCCCGGGTTCGCCGGGCGGGATCAGTTCACGGTCGCCGCGAGCGACGGACTCCTGACGTCGAAGCCGGCGACGGTCGACGTCCAGGTCGGGCCGGCGACCTATCCGTTCCCGCCGCCGGCGTGCAGCCCGCTCGCGGCGAACGTCGAGCGCGACAAGGCGCGGCGGATCCAGCTGCGCTGCAGCGCGGTGATGGTGGACGTCGTGCCCGCCGAGATCGTGGACGGCCCGGCGCACGGGACCCTGAGCGCGGTCGACGAGAACGGGTGGTGGGTGACCTACACGCCGGACCCGGGCTTCGAGGGCGCCGACAGCTTCACCTACCGCGGCCGCCTCGACGACGAGGTCGGCGCGCCGGCGACCGTGCAGCTCAACGTCGTCGCGCCGAAGCCTCCTGCGGAGGAGCCGGCCGACACGGGCACGCAGCAGGAGCCTCCGCCGCCGGACGCCCCTCCGCCTCCGACTCCGCCGCCTCCGCCGCCCGGCGCCGACCCGGTGGAGCTGGCAGCGGAGCAGCGCCTCGGTGGCGACGCCGTGCCGCTGGGCGGGCTGAACCTCGGCACGACGCGTGCGTTCGTGCCCGCCGGCGCGGCCGGCGGCTCGCTGACCGTGGACTCGCCGAGCGAGAAGCTGCTCGCGCTGGTGTGCGCGACGGCGTGCGACGCCAGCGCCGATCAGCAGATCACCCTGGGCGGTGCGGGCACGCGCGCGGCGGCGGCGAAGGCGAAGCGCATCAAGCTGCGCCGCCAGCGGCTGAGGCTGCAGGCGGGCACGCCGGGCGTGGTGGTGCTCAGGCTGACGAAGGCGCAGCGCCGGAAGGTCCGCCGCGCTCGCCGGGCGACGCTCGTCCTGCGGATCGCGGTCAAGGACGCGCGCGGGAAGACGGTGCGCGGCACCGCGCGGTTCCGCCTGAAGGCGCGCTGAGCCGTAACGGCTTGAACGCCCTCCTAGTCTGAGAGACATGGAGAAGGTCCTGAAGACCGAGCAGGAGTGGCGCGAGCAGCTCGCGCCCGACCAGTACGCCGTGCTGCGGCAGGCCGCGACTGAGCCGCCGTTCATGGGCAAGTTCGTCAACACCAAGGACGACGGCGTCTACACGTGCGCCGGGTGCGGCGCCGAGCTGTTCGACTCGGGCACGAAGTTCGACTCCGGCTCCGGCTGGCCGAGCTTCACCGACCCGGCGAACACCGCGAACGTCGAGCTGCGCACCGACACCAGCCACGGGATGGTCCGCACCGAGGTCGTCTGCGCCCGCTGCGGCGGGCACCTGGGCCACGTCTTCGACGACGGCCCCGGGCCCAGCGGCCAGCGGTACTGCATCAACTCGTGCGCGCTGGACCTCGAGCGCCGCTGACGCTCGAGCCCGAGGCGCTCCGGCGCCTCGGGCACCGCGTCGTCGACGCGATCGTCGAGCACTGGGAGCGGCTGCCGGAGCTGGCGCCTCTGCGCACGGGCGACGCGGCAGCGCTGCGCGCGGCGGTCGGCGGGCCGCCGCCGGACGGGCCGGGCGATCCCGAGGCGGCGCTCGACCGGCTGCTCACTGAGGTCCTGCCGTTCATGCAGCACGGCGACCACCCGCGGTTCTTCGCGCGGGTGGGCTCGCCGTCCAACCCGGTGAGCGCGCTCGCCGACGCCCTCGCCGCGGGGCTCAACGTGTTCGCCGGGTCGTGGGCGGGCGGCAGCGGGCCGGCCACGGTCGAGCTCGTGGTGCTCGACTGGCTGCGCTCGTGGTGCGGACTGCCGGAGGGGACGGGCGGCGTGCTCGTCAGCGGCGGCAGCGTCGGGTCGCTGACCGCGCTCGCGGCGGCGCGCGAGGCGGGCGCGCGGCGGGCCGTCGTGTCCGACCAGACCCACGCGTCGGTCCTGCGCGCGCTGCGGCTGCTCGGCCTGCCGTACGAGACGCTCCCGACCGACGACGGCTTCCGGCTGCGGCCGGACGACGTGCGCGCGGCGGCCTCCGGCGACGCGGTCGTCGTCGCCACGGCGGGGACGACGAACACCGGCGCCGTCGACCCGCTCGATGCGATCCGCGCGGCGTCCGGCGACGCCTGGCTGCACGTCGACGGCGCGTACGGCGCGCCGGCTGCCCTCGTCGGCGCGGTCGACGGCCTCGAGCACGCGGACTCGATCGTCCTCGACCCGCACAAGATGCTGTTCCAGCCGTACGAGGCGGGGTGCGTCCTCGTCCGCCACGAGGGCGCATTGGAGCGGGCGTTCTCGCTGTTCGGCGAGTACCTGCGCGACGTCGTGAGCGCCGAGGTCGACTTCCGCGACCGCTCGCCCCAGCTGAGCCGCGGGTCGCGGGCGCTGAAGCTCTGGCTGTCCTTCCACGTGTTCGGGGTCGACGCGTTCCGCGACGCGATCCGGCGGGTGATCGCGCTCGCCGAGCGGGCTGAGCGGGCGATCGAGGCGACTGGCAACCTCGAGGTCGTCACGCCCGCGCAGCTGGGGATCGTCACGTTCGCGCCGGCCGCCGGCGACGCGGGCGCGTTGAGCGAGCGGGTCGTCGCGGACGGCTTCGCCGCGCCGTCCTCGACGGTCCTGCGAGGCCGTACCGTGTTGCGCCTGTGCACGATCAACCCGCGCACCACCGACGAGGACGTCGACCGCACCGTCGAGCGCATCTCGCGGCTGGCCTGATCGCGCTGCTCGCCGCGGTCGCGCCGGCGGCGCCCGCCCGGGCCGCGCGGGTGCTGGCCACGGGCGACTCGATGATGTACGTCATGCAGCGGCCGCTGGCGCGCGAGCTGCGCGCGGCGGGCCACGAGGTCAAGACCGACGGGCGCTTCGGTACCGGCCTCACCAAGCCGTTCATCCTCGACTGGGCGCAGCACGCGCACGAGCAGGTCGCCGAGTTCCACCCCGACGTGACGTTCATGTTCATCGGGGCCAACGACCTCTTCCCGATCGCGGGCGCGAGGTGCTGCGGGCGGGCGTGGGTGGCGGGCTACGTCCGGCGCGCGCGACGCCTCACGCGGATCTACGGGCGGACGATCTGGCTGACGCTGCCGGCGCCGCGCGACCGCGGCCTGCGGCGCGCGTTCCGCATCGTCAACCGGGCGATCCGTCGCGCGGTGGCGCTCGAGCCGGGCGCCGAGCTGCTCGACCTGGTCCCGGTCTTCACGCCCGGCTGGCGGTACCGGCGGACGATGAGATGGAACGGGCGGAGGGTGGTCGTGCGCCAGCTCGACGGCGTCCACCTCGGCCACGACGGGCTGACGATCGCCTCCCGGCTGGCGCTCGCCGCCATCTAGCCCCTCCGCGCCAGCCCCTCCTCGCGCAGCCTGCGGACGTAGGCGATCTGCTCGGCGGACGCGCCCTTGTTGTCGGGGCCCGACGCCTCGAGGACGAGCGGGAGGTCCTGAAAGCGAGGCTCGGAGAGGAAGACGGCGCACCCGTCGGGCCCGAGCTCGCCCTCGCCCGGGTCCGCGTGACGGTCGACGTTCGAGCCGAGCGGCGTCTTCGAGTCGTTGAGGTGCAGGGAGCCGAGCCGTTCGAGGCCGACCTTGTCGACGCACTCCTCGAGCGTCGTCGTGAGCCCTTCCTCCGTCCGGATGTCGTAGCCCGAGGCGAGGAGGTGGCAGGAGTCGAGGCAGATCCCGATCCGCTCGTCGCCGCCCGCGGCCTCGACCAGCGCGGCGAGCTCGGCGAAGCTGCGGCCCAGCGTGCCTCCGGACCCGGCGGTGTTCTCGAGGTGGAGGGGACACGTCTCCGACTCGTCGAGCGCCTCCTTGATGACCTCGCCGGCGCGCTTGATCGCGCTCGGGACGTCACCGGCCTTCGCGCTGCCGGGGTGCAGGACGACCGCGGTCGCGCCCAGCTCCTTCCCGGCGCGCAGCGACGAGATCAGGCTGTTCAACGACTTGCCGCGGATCTCGGCGTCGTCGGAGGCGCAGTTGAGGAGGTAGACGGCGTGGATGAGGAGGGCGTCGACGTCGGAGGCGTCCCTGGCCGCGTGGAACGCCTCGACCTCGTCCGGCGGGTACTCGCGCGGCCGCCAGGCGCGGGGGTTCTGGTTGAAGATCTGGATCGCGTGGCAGCCGCGCTCGACGCCGCGTTCGACGGCCCTGGCCACGCCTCCGGCCGGCGAGACGTGGGCGCCGATCAGCATGGACGCCCCTTTTCCCCTGCAAATCGTCGCTGTCTGATGACTTCTTCCTTTGTCAACTCAACCATGCGTCCATCCGTGCCGATAACGAGGCTGACCCCGGACCAGGAAACAAGGATGTCAACGCCGCCCACCGCGATCCGCCAGAACACGCCCCCCCAGACTGCCGTCGGCGCCCAGCGCCGGCACAACGAAGGTCACGGCCGCCGGCTGACCGCTGCCTTCGAGGCGCTGGAAGCGTTCCCGGCTCTCGCGGAGTCGCGCAACCGGCTCCTGCGCCTCGTCTCCCAGGAGCGGGTCTCCGCGGCCGAGGTCGTCGGCGCCGTCGAGTCCGACTGCGCTCTCGTGATCGCCGTCCTCCGTCTGGCCAACCAGGTCGAGGGCCGCTCGCGCGGTCGCGTCGAGAGCGTCGTCAAGAGCGTCGAGCTCCTGTCGCCCGAGGCCGTCCAGGCTCTCGCCTCGCGTGCCCGCACCTACGACTTCTTCGAGCGCTCGTCCGTCTGGGACGCCGCTCCGGAGCGCTTCCGCCTGCACGGCGTCGCCACGCAGCGCGCGGCCGATCGTCTCGCCACCGAGACCGGCTACGAGCAGCGCGACCGCCTCATGGTCACCGCGCTCCTGCACGACATCGGCAAGCTCGTCCTCATGCACGCCTACCCGGGCTACCCGGGGCAGGTCCACCAGGGCGCCCGGACCCCCGAGGAGCGGATCCATCGCGAGCGCCGCGAGCTCGGCGTCGACCACGCGCTCGTCGGCGGCGTCCTGGCCCGGCGCTGGGGTCTCCCGAAGGCCGTCGCCTCCGTCATCGAGCGCCACCACGCCGACGACGTGAGCGGCGAGGCCGCCTACGTCCGGCTCGCCGACATGCTCGCCCACTACGCGCAGGGCTCGGCGGTCTCGCCGACCGAGCTGCTCAAGGTCGCGCGCATCATCGGGATGGGGCCTGCGGAGCTGCGGACGGTCATGTACGACCTCCCGTACCCGCAGACCGGGCGCCAGCGCTCGATCGACCCGTGCCCGCTGTCGTCCCGCGAGGTCGAGGTCCTGAAGCGGCTGTCCGAGGGCAAGGTCTACAAGCAGATCGCCCACGAGCTCTCGCTGTCGACCTCCACGGTCCGCACCCACCTGCACAACATCTACGGCAAGCTCGGCGCGGTCGACCGCGCCCAGGCCGTCCTCCTCGCCACCGAGCGCGGCTGGCTCTAGTCCTTTCCGCCCACCCCACCGGTCCCACCGGTTCGCATCGCCCTCGCCACCCCTGCCGCGAGGGCGATGCTCGTTAAGGCCCCCATACACTTGGCCACGCCGTGATCTCGATCACCACCAAGTCGCCGTACGCGATCAAGGCCCTCGCCGAGCTCGGCCGCGTGGGCGGCGACGCGCCGGTCCCGATCGGCGAGCTCGCCCGCCGCCGCGACATCCCGATGCAGTTCTTGGAGCAGCTCTTCGCGGTGCTGCGCCGGGCGGGCCTGCTTCGCAGCCAGCGCGGGGTCAAGGGCGGCTACTCCTTCGCCCGCGAGCCGGGGTCGATCACGGTGTTAGAGGTCGTCGAGCTGCTCGACGGCCCGGTCGGGGGAGGAGCCGAGGGGATCTTCGCCGAGGCCGCCGGCGCCGCCCGCGCCGTCCTCGAGTCGACCACGATCGCCGACGTGATCGAGCGAGAGCGGCGCGACGCCGGCGCCGCGATGTACTACATCTGATGCGATCCGCCGCGCTCGCGGTCGTCGTTCTGGTCGTGGCGGCGGCTTCGGCGCACGCGGCTGGGCTGCAGCGCGTCGGGACGATCCGGTCGATCCCGGTGACCGACGGCGACCGGACGGCGGCGTGGGTCGTGCGGGGTGGCGGGTGGATCCGGGTCGGCGAGACGCTGACCGGGCGGAGCTACCGGGTCCGGATGCCGCGGCGGTGCCGGCACTTCAACGGGATGCCCGGCGGGCGGTTGCTGATGGACTGCCGGCGCGGCAGGTCGGACTACCGGCCGCAGCTCTTCTCGGCGCGGACCGGGAGGGAGCTGCGGTTCCGGGGGCTCGACGCGGTCGTCCGGCGGGAGCGGCTGTGGGAGGGGGAGATCGGGCGGAGCCAGTGGGCGCAGGCGATCGGCGCGCACTGGATCCAGACGGAGTGGATCGACAACGACGCCCGGGGCGCCGCTCACGACTTCTTCGACTTCACGAACCTCCGCACCGGCGAGGTGCGCCCGGCGGCCGACGGGGCGCGCGAGGTCGAGGACATCGACCGTCCGCGGCTGGTCCGCCGGCTGTGCTCGCCGCTCGAGCGGCCCCTCGACGAGCCCGGCTTCGACCCGGGCCCGACCCCGTTCCAGCCGTTCGTCTACGAGCCGCCGTTCGGCGTCGTCCCGAAGTGGAACGGCTTCACGCTCAGCCGCTGCGGGCGCGCGCGGCCGGTCATCCAGGCCGCGAGCGGGTCGTTCGAGACGCTCACCCGGTCGCACTTCGCGTGGCTGACGGTCGACCGCGACCGCAGGCGCTTCCTGCACGTGATGAACCTGCGGACGCGCCGCACGGCCACGTGGAAGGTCGAGCGGTTCATGGGGATCCTCACCTCGCCCGCGTTCTCGCTCACGCGCAACGCGCTGTTCCTCCTCGACTTCCGCGACTACAAGAAGCGTGCCGATCTCACGCTGTACCGCGGGCGGCTGCCGTAGCCTCGCGCGCCATGGTCGACGGCCAGGAGCTCATCCGCACCTTCCTCCAGCACTCGCCGTTCGCGCTGCTCGCCGGGCTGGAGCTGCGCGACATCGGCCCGGACCGGGCGACCCTGGCGCTGCCGTTCGACGAGAAGGTGACGACTGCGGGGCAGGTCGTCCACGGCGGCGCGATCAGCACCCTCATCGACACCGCCGCGACCGCGGCCTCGTGGGCGGCGGAGTTCGACGAGATGCCGAAGCGATGGGGGACGGCGAGCCTCACCGTCGACTTCGTGCGCGGGGCGGAAGCCCAGGACCTCGTCGCGGAGGCGAAGGTCGTCCGCCGCGGGAAGTCGCTGTGCCACTGCACGGTCGAGGCCCGCGACTACGATGGGATCGTCGCGACCGGGATCGTCGTGTACGCCCTGAGCTAGCGCGCGCGGCGGAGCGGGGCGACCACGCGCACCGCGACCCGCGCGGGGCGCGATGGCGCGGCGAGGGAGAGGAACTCCCGCACGAAGCCGGTGGCGAGGCAGTACGGGCAGCTGATCGCGTCGGCCGGCCGCAACGACGCCTCGCCCGGGAAGACCGGCGCGTCGCAGTCGGGGCACGCGAGGGTGCCGGTCGCGAGGGTCCAGGTGCGGACCGACCTCCGCACCTCGTACGAGCCGGCGAGCCGGGTGATCGGCTCGGGGCGCAGCGGCTCGGAGCCGTCGATCCCGCGGTGGAGGGCCACGGGATCGAGTGTAGGGTCCGGGGCCGATGGGCTATCGCGAGCATGCTCCTCCTCAGGCGCTCGCGCCGTGGCTCGCGTGCGTCTGGGAGCGGGAGGCGGAGGCCGGGGCGCCGGTCCGCGTCATCCCGGACGGGTGCATCGACATCGTGTGGACGGAAGGGGCGGGGACGCGCGTCGTCGGCGCGAACTCGACCGTCTTCGAGGTGTCGCTCGCGGAGGGGACGCACGTGATCGGCGTCCGGATGCGGCCGGGCGCCGCGCCTGCCCTCCTGGGCGTCGCGGGCGAGGCGGTCGTCGACGCGCGCCCCGAGCTGCACGAGGTGTGGGGCGACGACGGCGCGCGGCTCGCGGAGGCGCTGGAGCGGGCCACGGCGCCGCGGAGGGTGGTGGTGGAGGAGCTCATGAGGCGGCCGGCCGACGCGCCGGATCCGCTCGTCGGCGAAGCGGTGGCGCGGCTGCGGCGCGGCGCCGCGGTGGCCGACGTCGCGCGGGCGCTGTTCGTCAGCGAGCGCCAGCTCCGGCGCAGGATCACCTCCGCGGTCGGGTACGGGCCGAAGCGGCTCGCGCGCGTCCTCCGGCTCCAGCGCGCGCTGGAACACGCCCGCGCCGGGGAGGAGCTTGCGCGCGTCGCGTTCGAGGCCGGCTACGCCGACCAGGCCCACTTCACCAACGACTGCGTGGAGCTCGCGGGCGCGCCCCCGACGTCCGTTTTTTCCAAGAGCGCGTGACCGCGGCGCGCGACGATCCCCGCATGCAGCTCCAACTCGGATTCGTGATCGTCTACGTCGACGACCCGCCCGCGGCGGCGGACTTCTACGAGCGCGTCTTCGGCCTGAAGAAGGAGTTCGTGGCCGGCAGCGAGTACGCGCAGATGGACACCGGGCCCACGAAGCTCGGCTTCGCGAACTACGCCCTCGGTGAGAAGAACTTCCCCGGAGGCGTCAGACGGGCGGAGGGCCAGCCGTTCAACGTCGAGATCGCGCTCACGCACGACGACGTCGACGCCGCGTTCGCGCACGCCGTCGACAACGGCTGCACGGAGCTCGCGCGCCCCGAGGACAAGCCGCAGGGCCAGCGCGTCGCGTACGTCCGCGACCCGTTCGGCACGCTGATCGAGCTGGCGACCCCGCTCTAGCTGTCCTGGTCAGGGAGGTTGTGAACGCGGCTGATGGGTGGCCGGTCGCGGAGGCTGCTGTGTGGCCGCCGGCGGTTGTAGTAGCGGACGAATGATCTCAGGGCCCGCGTGCGCTGTTGGGAGTTCTTCCAGCGGTGCGCGTAGGCCCATTCGTCTTG
>DASVPR010000058.1:0-41797 GCA_036389485.1 Solirubrobacteraceae bacterium | reverse complement strand
CGTCGCCGTCCGATCGGACTGAGCGGCGCGTTAGCGTGAACCTCCATCTGGGCCTCCTGGAACTGAGCTGCCTCGACAGCGCTCAGCCTCCAGCGAGGCCCGGATGTCTACTGACGAAGGTTCCTAGGAACTACAGCTAGCTGCGCCGCGCCTCCCAGCTGAAGCCGCGGACGGCGAGGAACGCGCCCGCCGCCGTCCACAGCGCGATCACGATGAGGCCCGACCACGCGCTCTCGCCGGTCACCATCGCGCCGGAGAGGCCGTCGATGACGTGCACGAGGGGCAGCCCCTCGGCGATGTCGCGCAGGAACGAGGGCGCGTTGTCGGCGTCGTAGAAGACGCCGCTCACCGCGATCAGCGGCAGGAACGCGGCGTTGACGTACGCGGCCGTGGCCTCGTAGCTCGGGATCGCGTGCGCGAGCGCCGCGCCGAGCAGCGTGAAGCACGCGACGCCGGCCGCGGCGAAGACGGCGAGCTGCAGCCAGTCGTCCGGCCACCCCACCCCGAAGAACGCGCGGCCCGCGACGATCACGATCGCGAGCTGGATCGCGGCGTTGGTCACGGCATGCGCGGCGAGCGCGCCCAGGTAGGCGGGCGTCGGGATCGGCGTGCCGCGCAGGCGCTTCAGCACGCCCTGCTCGCGCAGGAACACGAGGTTGTGCGCCATCGCGACGAACGTCGCCGAGACGATGCTCATGCCCGCTATGCCGGGGACGAGGACGTCCAGGTTGTCCTGGTCGCCGGCGAACACCGCGCCGAACAGCGCGAGGAACAGCAGCGGCAGGACGAAGTTGAAGAACGCCGCGCTCGGGTTGCGCCAGAACATCCGGCGCTCGAGGCGGTACTGGCGCCACGCGAGCTCAACCATGGGTGGCGGCCCCTTCCGCCGTCAGGTCGAGGTAGACGTCCTCGAGGGTCGGGCGGGTCACGGAGAGGTCGCGCAAGGGCTCGCCCCGGGCCAGCGCGGCGGACGTCAGCTGGTGCAGCAGCCCGGTCGGGTCCTCCGTCTCGCGGCTGACCAGCTCACCGGACGCCTCCCGCCACGTCACGCGGTACAGCGCGCCGACGCCCAGCTCCGCGGGCGGGCCGACCGTGAGGATCCGGCCGTCCTTCATGATCGCGACGCGGTCGCAGAGCGCCTGCGCCTCGTCGAGGTAGTGCGTGGTCAGCAGGACGGTCTTGCCGAGGTCCGCCAGCGACCGCACCGTCTGCCACGCCGCGCGGCGCGCAGCAGGGTCGAACCCCGTGGTCGGCTCGTCGAGGAAGATCAGCTCGGGGTCGCCGACCAGCGCGAGCGCGAAGTCGAGCCGGCGCAGCTGGCCGCCGGAGAGCGTGCGCGTTCGCTCGCGCTCCTTGCCCCGCAGGCCGGACAGCTCGATCACCTCGTCGACGTCGCGCGGCGCGGGGTACAGCGCCGCCCAGTGCTCCAGCGCCTCGCGGACGGTCACGTGGCGGTACATCCCGCCGCCCTGGAGCACGATCCCGACCCGCTCGCGCAGCGCCCGCGGCCGCCGCCCCGGGTCGTGGCCGAGCACCGAGACGATCCCGGACGTCCGCTCCCGATACCCCTCGAGGATCTCGACCGTCGTGGTCTTGCCCGCGCCGTTCGGCCCGAGCAGGCCGAAGACCTCGCCGCGGGCGACCTCGAAGTCGATGCCGCGGACGGCCTCGACGGACGTGTACGACTTGTGAAGGTCGCGGACCAGGATCGCGGGGGCCTGCACAGCGGCCCTTACAGTACGAGTGTGCTCTGCGCGTGCATCGACATCGGGTCGAACACGGCCCGCCTGTTGGTGGCCGACGCGGCCGAGGGCACGCTCCGCGAGGTCCTGCAGCAGCGCTCGTACACGCGCCTGCGCGGGAAGAGCGCGATCCCGCCGGAGCGCATCGAGGCGATCGCCGAGGCGGTGGCGACGCAGGTCCGCCTCGCGCGCGAGTGCGGGTGCGTGCACCTCCGCGCCGTCGGCACGGCCGCCCTGCGCGACACGCTGAACCGCGACGAGCTGGTCGCCGCGATCGAGCGGCGCTCCGGCATCCCGGTGGAGGTCCTGAGCGGCGACGACGAGGCCCGGCTCGCCTTCGCCGGCGCGACGCGCACGCTCAGCCACCTGCCGCTCGGCGAGGTCGGCGTCGTCGACGTCGGCGGCGGCTCGACCGAGCTGGTCGTCGGCACGCTCGCCGACGGCGTCTCCTGGTCGGCCTCGTTCCGCGTCGGCTCCGGCTTCCTCGCCGAGGCCTACCTGCGCTCCGACCCGCCCAGCGCCGCCGAGCTGCACAGGGTCCGCGAGCACGTCGCCGGCGTCTTCGAGGGGATCGAGGCGCCGCGCCCGCCGGTCGCCTACGCCGTCGGCGGCAGCGCCGGATCGCTGCGCCGGCTCGTCGGCGCCGTCCTCGACCCCGACACGCTCGAGCGCGGCCTGCGCGTCCTCTCGGCGACGCCGTCGGCCGACGTCGCGCGCAGGTTCGAGCTGGACCCCGAGCGCGTGCGGCTCCTGCCCGCGGGGATGCTGATCCTCGAGGAGGCGAGCCGCCTGCTCGGCGCGCCGCTGCGGATCGGCCGCGGCGGCCTGCGCGAGGGCGTGATCCTCGAGGAGATCGCGCGGCGGGAGGCCGCCTAGGCCATGGCCAAGGCCGCGCCCGTCGAGCTGCGTCCCGAGATGACGTTCGCCGAGGCCGCGCAGCGGACGGTGGCGGTGCGGGCGCGGGAGCTGTGGGAGCACTCGGAGGGCGTGCTCGACACGGGCGACATCGAGCGCGTCCACGACATGCGGGTCGCGACGCGCCGGCTCCGCGCGGTCCTCGAGATCTTCGCCCCGTGCTTCCCGCGCAAGGAGCACAAGGCGGCGCTGCGCGAGGTCAAGCGGCTCGCGGACGCGCTCGGCGCGCGGCGCGACCCGGACGTGCAGCTCGAGGCGCTCGCGGGCCGCGACGGCGTCGGCGCGTTCGTCGACCGGGTCCTCGACGAGCAGCGCGCGGGCAACGACGCGCTCGCCGGCGCGCTGCGGCACGCCGAGGGGCTGCGCGAGCGGCTCGACCGGCTGGTGGCGGCGTGAAGGCCCGGAAGGTCAAGGGCCTGGACTGCGGCGCGCCGCTGGGCGACAACGCCGAGCGGATCGTCGCCGTGCGGCTGGGCGAGCTGTGCTCGTTCGCCCCGCGGGTCCTCGACCCGGCGGAGGTGGAGGGGCTCCACGACATGCGGATCGCCGCGAAGCGGCTGCGCTACGTGCTGGAGGTCACCGAGTCGTGCTTCGGCCCGTACGCGCGCGAGGCGCGCAAGCGGGTCAAGGAGCTGCAGGACCTGCTCGGCGAGATCCATGACTGCGACGTCCTCGTGCCGAAGGTGCTGCGCGTCCGCGCCGAGCTCGAGCCCGGCCACCCCGACCGCCCCGGGCTGCGGGCGCTCGCGGCCGACCGCGCCGCCCGGCGCGCGACGCTCTTCGCCGACTTCCTCGACCTCTGGCAGCAGCTCGGGCGCGACGGCTTCCGCGCCCGGCTGGAGTCCGCGATCCGCGAGCGGCCCGGCGCGGGTACCACCGTGGGGACGGCGTCATGAGCACGGAAGCGACCAGCCCCGCGATCGACCTGCGCTCCAGCGAGCTGTTCTTCAACCGCGAGCTCTCGTGGCTGGACTTCAACGCGCGCGTCCTCGAGCTGGCCGAGGACGAGGCCGTCCCGCTGATGGAGCGGGTGAAGTTCACCGCGATCTGGACCTCGAACCTCGACGAGTTCTTCATGGTGCGCGTGGCGGGCGTCGAGGACCAGATCGACGCCGGGCTGAGCGAGCCGGGCGCCGACGGGCGGACGCCCAAGCAGGTCGCGCAGGCGATCCGCGAGCGCGTGCTCGCCCAGGCGGAGCGCCACGCGCGCTGCCTGCACGAGGTGCTCCTGCCCGCGCTGGAGGAGCACGGCATCCGCATCGTGGGGTGCGGCGACGCGGACGGCGACGCCCTGCAGGAGCGCTTCCAGCGCCAGATCTTCCCGGTGCTCACGCCGCTCGCCGTCGGGCTCGGGCGCCCGTTCCCCTACATCTCGAACCTGTCGCTGTCGCTCGCGGTGCTGCTCCGCGACCCGCAGACCCAGCACCGGACGTTCGCGCGCGTGAAGGTCCCGAAGGAGATGCTGCCGCGCTTCCTCGAGCTGGAGGGCGAGGACGGCCACACGTTCGTCCCGCTGGAGGACGTCATCGCGGCGAACCTCGCGGCGCTCTTCCCCGGCATGGAGATCGTCGAGCACGGCATGTTCCGCGTCACCCGGGACGGCGACCTCGACATCTCCGACGACGCCGACGACCTGCTGGAGGCGGTCGAGGAGGAGCTTCGGCGCCGGCGCTTCGGCGAGGCGGTGCGGGTGGAGATCCGCGCGGGGATGTCCGCCGCGCTGCGCGAGCAGATCGTCGGCGCGCTGCACGTCGAGGAGCGTCAGCTCTACGAGGTCGACGGGCTGCTCGACGCGACCGACCTGACGCAGATCGCGGAGCTGTCGGGCTACGGCGAGCTGCACGACCCGCCGTGGACGCCGGTGACCCAGCCCCGGCTGCGGGGCGACGACGACCTGAGCGTCATGGCCGAGATGCGCGACGGTGACATCCTCGTCCACCACCCGTACGACTCGTTCTCGACGTCGGTTGAGCGGTTCGTCCAGGAGGCGGTCACCGACCCCGACGTGCTGGCGATCAAGCTCACGATCTATCGCACGAGCGACGACTCGCCGCTCGTCCCGGCGCTGATCCGGGCGACCGAGCGCGGGAAGCAGGCGGTCTGCCTGGTGGAGCTGAAGGCGCGCTTCGACGAGCAGGCCAACATCCAGTGGGCGCGCGCGATGGAGCAGGCGGGCGTGCACGTCGTCTACGGCCACCCGTCGCTGAAGACCCACGCGAAGTGCGTGCTGGTCGTGCGGCGCGAGGGGGACGGCGTGCGCCACTACGTCCACGTCGGGACCGGCAACTACCACCCGAAGACCGCGCGCCTCTACACCGACGTCGGGCTGTTCACGTGCGACGAGGACCTGGGGGCGGACGTCGCCGACATGTTCAACTTCCTCACCGGCTACGCACGGCCGAAGCGGTTTCGCAAGGCGCTGGTCGCGCCGACCCACCTGCGCGACGGGATCGTCGACGAGATCGAGCGGACGGTCGCCGCGCACGAGGAGGGCAAGCCGGCGCGGATCGCGCTGAAGATGAACTCGCTGGTCGACCGGCGGTGCATCCGCGCGCTGTACAAGGCGTCGCGGGCGGGCGTGCCGGTCGACCTGAACGTTCGCGGGATCTGCTGCCTGCGGCCCGGGGTCGACGGCGTCTCCGAGAACGTGCGGGTGGTCTCCGTCGTCGGGCGCTTCCTCGAGCACTCGCGGATCTTGGCCTTCGAGCGCGACGGGGACACCACCGTCTACATCGGCTCCGCCGACCTGATGCCGCGCAACCTCGACACGCGCGTGGAGCTGCTCGCGCCGGTCGAGGAGCCGGAGCTGAAGGCCGAGCTCGTCGACGTGCTCGAGCGCTCGCTCGCCGACGACATGTTCGGCTGGGAGCTGCGGTCCGACGGCTCGTGGGAGCGCCGGGAGCCGGGCGACGAGCCCCGCTCGGTCCACCGCGAGCTGATGATCGGCCACGCCGCGCGCGCCGCCGAGGCCGCCACGGCCTCGTAGATCCGGCCGGCAAGGCATCATCCCCGCCGTGCCCACCCGCCGCGCACTGCTCGCTGCCGCCTCCTCCACCGTCCTCCTCGCCTCGTGCGGCGGCGAGGACGAGGACGAGAAGGAGGAGGAGCGCGACCGCGCGGACCTCGAGATCGTGCGGTTCCTGCTCGGGATCGAGGACGTCGAGGCGGAGTTCTGGCGCGAGGCGGAGGCGCGGGGGTCGCTGGGATCGGTCGGCGCCGGCGACGTCGTGGGCGAGGTGGCGCGCAACGAGCGCGAGCACGTCGCGGTGCTGGAGCGCTGGGCGAAGAAGCTCGGCGGCGACCGACCGCGGCCGCCGGCGACGGCGATCGACCAGATCATCGCGGCGGGGCCGCAGGAGGTCCTGTCGGCGGGCGCCTCGTTGGAGAACCTCAGTGCCGCCGCGTACCTCGGCCAGATCAACCGGATCCAGGACCGCAACCTGCTCGCGTCGCTGCTCGCGATCCACACGGTGGAGGGCCGCCAGGCGGCGGCGCTGAACCGCCTCGCCGGCCGCGGGTTCTCGCTCGGGACCGGGCAGCTGGAGGGTGCTCTGCCCGACGGCGCGTTCGCCGAGCCGATGGAGATGAAGGCCGTCCGGAGCGCGCTGAAGCGCTACACGGAGGGGCGTTCGTGAGCATGACCCGCGCCCAGCTGCTCGTCCGCGCCGCGGTCGCGGGGGGCGCGCTCGCCGCCGGGCCCGTCGCCGCCCGCGCGCTCGCGGACATCAAGGACGACCTCGAGTTCCTCGAGTACCTGCTCACGCTCGAGTACGTGCAGTCCGGCCTCTACCGCGACGCGATCAAGGAGGTCTCGCTGTCGTCCGACGTCGAGCGGCTGGCGAGCGAGCTGCGCGACCAGGAGGTCGAGCACGTCGACGCGCTGCGGGCGACGATCGAGGAGGCGGGCGGCACGCCACCGGACCGCGTCCCGCTCGAGTTCGGCGCCGCGCTGGCCAGCGAGGCCGCGTTCCTCAAGCTCGCGAACACGCTGGAGGACACCGCGGTGAGCGCCTACAACGGCGCGGCGCCGCGCCTGGAGTCGCGCGAGTTCATGGCCGTGTTCGCCAGCATCGCCCAGGTCGAGGCGCGCCACTCCGCCCTCGTCCGCCTCGTCCGCGACAAGCCGCCCGCGCCGCTGGCGTTCGACAAGGCGTCGAACCGCCAGGACGTCCGGACGGCGATCCGCGAGTACGAGCAGCGCTGACGACGACCGACTCCGAGTCAGTCTTCGCGCCGAAAAGGTTGCGCGCGCGGTCCCTTTGCCTATAGCGTCGCGGCGAACCGGGTTCCACCCCTCCCCGGGGGGAACCGCTGTCCCCGAGGAGGAGGATCCTCTTGTCGAATGTTCGGAGGCTGATGCTCGCGGTTGCCGCGACGTGCCTCGTGGCCGCCCTGGTGGGCGCGCCGACCGCCGGTGCTGCCAGCAGCTCCGGTAACCACGCCAAGGCGCAGTCCGCCGTGACGAAGAAGAAGCTCGCGCGCGACATCGCCTCCGTGCGCCGGCGCACCAACGCGGCGCGGCGCACCCTGCGCACGCTCGGCCGCACGATCGCCGCCCTGCAGACGTCGCTGAACGACGTCAGGACCAAGGGTGAGGGCACCCAGGGCCAGGTCAACGGCATCCTCGCCGCTGTCCCGCAGGTCCTCGACGCCCTGACCCAGCTCCGCGACGGCTCGCTCGCCCTGAAGGCGGGCCTGGAGACCCTCGCGACCAAGACGACGGAGGGCTTCAACACCGTCACGGGGGTGCTGACGCAGCTCGGCAACGGCCTGACGGACGTCGGGGACTTCCTCGGGGCGACCGAGTACGGCTTCGGCCAGGTCATCGTCCTCCAGCCGGCGCCGGCCGGACAGGCCGGGTCGTTCATCGTGACGCCGGACATCCCGGACACGGTGCAGCAGGCGATGACGCACCAGGAGTTCATCGCGCAGCACACCGGCACCCTCGCGGTCGCGTACGGCGTCCGCAGCGGCGAGAACGACGGCGACGGCACGACGCCGGCGGCGCACTGCCGCGTCCGGGTGACCAACGGCGCGTCGACAGGGACCACCGCTGCCAACCCCGGCCTCGGCGGCCTGCCGTTCCAGCCGGTCAACGACAAGTCGGCGCTGACCAGCACCGCGCCCGCGAACGCCGGGTTCCCCTTCGGGCTGAAGCAGGACGCGGTCGGCCCGCCGGCGGACGAGGAGGACCACACCACGACGTTCGTCAGCTCCGTGAACGTCGCGGCGGGCGATCGCTACGAGGTCGAGCTGTCCTGCGTCGACCTGTCGCCTGACGCGGACGATCCGGAGGCCTAGCCCCCGGGCTCAACCGAAGCAGGAACGACGGGCCCGGCACTGCGCCGGGCCCGTCGTGCTTTCGGGTCCTGCGCGCCCGAGCGGACGTCGAGCTCGGCTCCGACGAGGAACGCCGTCGCGGAGAGGTAGAGGTAGGTGAGGAGCAGGAAGAGCGTGGCGAAGGAGCCGAAGACCGAGCCGTAGTCGGCGAGCTCGGAGGCGTAGAAGGCGAACGCGAGCGTCGCGACGAGCCACGCCGCCGCGCAGAGCAGGCTGCCGCGCGAGACCCAGCTGGTCGGCGCCGGCGTCGCGGGGGCGAAGTGGACGAGGATGCCCACCGCCGTGAGGCCGAGCGCGAGCGCGATCGTCCAGCGCACGAGGATCGAGAGGATCTCGGGGACGGTGCTGTCGGTCGGGACGACGAGCGGGCCGAGGTAGAGGACGGCGAGCGCGGCGAGCATCAGCGCGGTCGTGGCGAGCGAGAGCGCGATCGAGAGCTTGAGGCGCTGGACGAGCGGGCGGTTCTCGTCGACCTCGTAGATCGTGTCCAGCGCGCCGATCGTCGCGCGCATCGCGGCCGACAGGCGCCAGATGGCGAGCGCCGCGCCGATCGTCAGCCAGAAGGGCTGCTGGTCCTCGAGCACCCGCCGGGCTGTGTCGTCGACCACCGCGAACGCGTCGTCCGACAGCTTCGGCTGGATCTCGGCCGCGGCGTCCTCCCACACGCGGCCGAGGTCCGTGAAGCCGAGCAGCGCGAGCACGAACAGCGCGAGCGGCACGATCGCGAAGAGCGCCTGGAACGCGATCGCGCTGGCGGAGTGCAGGATCTCGTGCTCGTCGAACCAGGAGTTCCACTTGCGCAGCTGCCCCGTGATGCGCATGCATCGCGCTGTACCCGTTCGCTAGGGGCGATACGTCCCGAACGACCAGAGGTTGCCCTCGGGATCGCGGGCGGTGAAGTCGCGCGAGCCGTACTCCTGGTCGCGCGGGCCGTAGACGATCTCGGCGCCGGCCTCGCGGGCGCGGGCGCACAGCGCGTCGACCTCGTCGACCGCGATGTAGACCGCGGTGCTGCCGGGCGGTGGCGCGAGCTTCGCCCACTCGCCGTCGTTCGTGTCGCCGAGCATCACGAGGCCGTCGCCGAGGCGCAGCTCCGCGTGCTGGATCCGGCCGCCGTCGCCCTCGTACACGGCCTTGCGCTCGAAGCCGAACGCGCGCTCGAGGAACTCGATCTCCGCGCGCGCGTCGCGGCAGTGGAAGGTCGGGTAGATGCTCATGCGCCCGAGGCTACGCGGCCGCGCTCGCCCCGTCTTGGACGGATGTGACCTCCGCCGCCGCGTACCCCGCGGGCAGCCGCCGCGCGAGCAGCTCGGGCGGCGTGCACCCGGCGAACTCGCGGAAGTCGCGGTTGAAGTGGGCCTGGTCGTAGTAGCCGCAGTCGAGCGCGACCTCGGCGAGCGACGCGAACGGCTGCTCCAGGCGCGCCTTCGCCCGGTCGAAGCGCAGCACGCGCGCGAACGTCTTCGGCGTCAGCCCCGCCGCGGCGGCGAAGCGCTTCGCGAGGTGGCGCCGGCTCCAGCCCGACGCGCGCACCAGCTCCGCGATCGGCACGCTCCCGTGCGTCGCGACGAGGCGGAGCCACGCGCCCTCGACCTCAGGCGCGAGCGGCCGGGCGGCGGCGAGGCGCGCGGCGAGCTCGCGATCGAGCAGGTCGAAGCGCGCGGCCCATGACGGCAGGTCGTGGAGCCGCGCGATCAGCTCGTCGCCGCCCCAGACGTCCTCGAACGCGTAGGTGCGGTCGGCCAGCTCGTCGAGCGGGACGCCCAGGGCCAGGTGCGCGCCGAGCGGCGTGAGCCGGATCTCGACGCAGTGCTGGTCCTCGAACGACTCGACGACCGCGTGGCGCGTGTGCGGCGCCGCGACGAACGACCGGACGACCTCGCCGTTCGACCAGATCCGCGGCCCGAAGCTGAGGATGACGTGGACCTCGCGGGACGGTGTCTCCAGCCGCCGGAACCCCGCGGAGCCCCACTCGCGGTAGCCGCAGTAGCCGAGGACGTGCGGCCGCAGCGCCGGCGCGGCGTCGCGGGTCCACATCTCCCAGCACACGCTCGGCGACTCGAACCGCGACGACTGCATGTCGCGCATTATGCGGGCGGCGTCTTCAGCCCGTGGCCCGTGACGGCGACGACGACCCGTTCGCCCTCGACGCGCGGGAGGGCGGCGAGCGCGACGGCCGCGGTGCGCTCGACGAGGATCCCGTCGGCGGCGGCGCGGCGGTACGCGCCGAGGATCTCGTCCTCGGAGACGGCGATGGCGGTCCCGCCGCTCTCGCGCACCGCGCGCAGCACCTCGGCTCCCCGCACCGGCTCGGGGATCCGGATGCCGTCGGCGACGCTCGGCTGGACCTCGACGGGGAGCGGCTCCGGCGAGCCCGCCTCGAACGCCGCGACGAGCGGCGCGCACGCCGCGGCCTGCGCGCAGATGAGGCGAGGCACGTCGCCCACCTCCGCGAACCCGAGGTACGCGCCGAGCAGCAGCGAGCCGCCGCCGACCGGGAAGACGATCGCGTCCGGCGCCTCGCCGCCGAGCTGTTCGAGGAGCTCGGCCGCGAACGTCCGGGTGCCGGCCAGGAAGACCGGGCTCCACGCGTGCGACGCGTAGACGGCGCCCTGCTCCGCCGCGGCCTCGGCCGCCTCGGTCGCCTTCGGCCGCGGCCCCGGCACCCGCACGATCCAGGCGCCGTACGCCTCGATCTGCGCGAGCTTGGCCGGCGGCGTGGACTCCGGCGCGTAGATGTCGCACCCGATCCCGGCGCGGGCGCAGTGAGCGGCAAGGGCCGCGCCCGCGTTCCCCGACGAGTCCTCGATGACCCGCTCGACGCCGTGGGCCGCGAGCCAGCCGACCATCGCCGCCGCGCCGCGGTCCTTGAACGACCCGGTCGGCAGCGCGCCCTCGAGCTTCAGCGTCGCGCCCTCCCACTCGAGCAGCGGCGTGACGACGGCGCCGAGCGAGACCGGCGGGGGACTGTCCCCTTCCAACGCGAGCGGGCCGCGGCAGCTCCCGCAGCGCCACACGGACGGCACCGCCTCCGCCGACCACCCGCAGCGCGCGCAGCGGAAGGTCACGCGCGGCGGCGGCGCACGACGAACACCGCGGCGGCGGCGAGCACGACGATCACTCCTCCGGCGATCCCGAGGACGCGGCCGGTGACGTCGACCTCCTCGTACTCGACGATCTCCTGCCGGAAGTCCTTGCGCGCGGCCGGGACGAACTCCGGGTCGTCGAACGGCGGTCGGTTCGGCGACATCGCGAAGCGGTACGAGGTCAGGTACCGCCCGTTCGGCATCGGGCCGCCGTAGAGCCGGCCGCTGCCGGTCGTCGTCGGCTTCTCCAGGTCGCGCGCGGGCCAGGATCGCACCGCGAGCGGGGACGGGGCGACGACGTCGACCCGCGCCTCGGTCGGGGCCGAGGCGAGCTGCGACATCCGGAGCGGATAGACGACGCGGTCGGTGTCGAACGACATGATCAGCGGCTGCAGCCTCTGGAGCGGCTCGCCGCCCTCCGCCCGCAGCCGGATCGCCGCGAGCAGCCACTCACGATCGAGGTACGCCTGCGCGATCGGCACGAGGCCCTCGGGCGCCTCGAACCCGTGGTCGGACAGCCACGTCGCGACGACGTCCGCGTCGTCGCCGCGGAGCGTCACAACCCGCAGCGGCCCGAGGTCCTGCGCGCTGACGACCTCGACCGCGCCGGCGCCCGCCGCGCGCGTCCCCTCGTCGCCGCCGCCCGCCTCGTCGTCGTCATCGCCCCCGAACAGCACGTGCCTGGTCTTCTTCACGACGCGCGGCTTCGTCCGCTCGGCCATGTCGTCGAACACGGCGTCGTGGCCGAGCGCGAACGTCGCCTCCGCCGGCAGCGGCATGATCAGCGCGGCCCGCGAGAACGCCGCGCTCGACTCCAGCCGCATCGTGATGTCCTCGCGCGCCCCGTCGAAGCGGACGATCGACCACTCGTCGACGCGCTGCCCCTCCGCCCGCAGGTTCGGGTCCGAAGGGATCATGGCGCCGCACCCGCACGCGGGCGCGCTCGCCGCCGGCACCGCCGCGAGCGCGAGCGCCGCCGCAACGAGCGAGCGGACGATCAAGCGACCTGGCGGCGCCGCGGGAGCGGACGGCTCGGCGAGCGCTCGACGCCGCCGAGCGCGAGCAGTCCGCGCGGCGTCGGCTCCCACGCGTTGCGGCGGCCGAGCCGCCGCTTGCGGACGAGGCCGGCCTCCGTCAGCCGCCGGCCCGCGCGGCTGACCTGCGTCTTGTCGGTGTCGAACGCGTACATCAGGTCGTCGTTCGAGCAGCCCGGCTCCTCGGCGACGCGCTCCAGCATCCGGTACATCAGGCTCTCGGGCGCCAGCTCTGCCAGCACGGCGGTCGGCACCATGCGCTCGAGCGCCATGCTCGCGACGTTGTGCAGGCCGCGAACCTCGCCCCGGTCCTCCGCATCGCCGGACGCCGCGTCGCGCGACCCCCACACGGCATGGAGCCGGTGGAGCGCGTCGACGACGTACCGCAGCGCGTAGTCGTCCGCGTCCAGGAGCGCGTCGACCAGCAGGAGCCGCAGCGACTCGAGCTCCGGCTCAGGCTCGCGGGGGCCGGCCTCGAGGGCGGCCAGCACCTCCTCGAGCGCGGCAACGCGCTGGTTCTCCGTGCTGAGGCGCAGGTTGCGCTCGGCGTACGATTCACGCGGCGGTTCGGAAGTCGTCATAGCGTCGGTGTAAGGGTAGCGAAAGTCAACCGTGAGTCAACCGTATCCATCGGACGTGGCGGACCTCTTCTTGAGGCTCTACTCGGAACTGGACGAGTTGGCGGCACGCCATGAAGCCGACGAATGGGGCGAGGACGCGACGATCCTGGACATCGCCGCCGACGTGGAGGAGCGCGCGATCCTGGACGGCGAGCTGGATCCCGAGCAGGTGGCCGAGCAGCTGGAGCTCGCGGACACCGAGATCCACGGGCGCCGGTACGCCTACCTGCTCGGGATCGACCGCGCGCTCGCCGCCGTCCATCCCGCGCTCGACGCCCCCGATCGCGCCGGCCTGACGCAGGCGGCGGCGAGGTTCCGGCGCTATGGCCGGCTCAACTCGCGCGACGAGGACGGGGCGCTGCTGCCGCGGTACGCCATCCCGCAGCGGCGGCGCGTGATGCTCGACGAGGCCCCGATCGAGGGCAAGGACGACCTGTTCGAGAACGTCACCGTCGTCGAGCCCGAGCAGTGGTCGCGCACCGACTCGACACGGATCCCGCGCATCGCCGACTTCCTCGCGACCGCCCGCACCGAGGGACTGCTCGTCGGCGCCGCGCCGGTAGCACGCGGCGGCGACGTCGAGATCGGCGCGTGGGCCGGCCGGCACCGCCGGTACTACGCAGTCGAGCCCCGCGAAGGGCCGATCGCGCCGCGCATCCCGATGGTGCTCGCGCGGCTCGACGAGCGCGGCGCCGACGTCGGGCTGATGCCGGAGCTGACGCTCACGCCCACGCTCGTCGAGGCGTGGCGCGAGGCGCTGCGATCGCGGCCGCCTCCGCTGGGGTCGAGGCTGCGGTTGATCATGCTCGGCACCGGGCCGCTCGAGCGACGGGGCGACGGACTCGTCGCGAACCGGGCGGTCGTGCTCCGTCGCGACGGGACGGAGGTGCTGACCCAGGACAAGCGCCACGGGTTCCTGATGGAGCCCGAGTTGATCGAGCGCTGGGGCATGGAAGCGCTGCTGGGCGACGAGCCGTGCGCCGAGCCGCTCATCGCCGCGGATCGTGTCAGCGTCGGCGAGAGCTCGCTCGGCCGGATCTGCGTGCTCGTGTGCGAGGACCTGGGCCGGACGACGAGCGATCGCGAGCACCTGCGGGCGCTCGGTCCCTCGCACTTCTTCGCTCCCGTCTTCTCGAAGCCGACCGTCGCGCACTACTGGGAGCACACGGCCGCGAGGTCGCTGGCCTCGGAGATCGGGAGTCAGACCGTGGTCGTCAACAGCCTCGTCGTCGAGGACCTGCAGGCCGCCGCGGGCCGACCGGAGACGAGGCCGACCGGGGAGCCGGCGCACGGGACGGCGCTGGCGCACTCGGCATCGGCGGACGTCGTCGAGGTCTACGCAGCCGACCCGGCCGACGTCAAGCTCCTGCGCCTGGCGTTCGACGACGTCGTCGAGCAGGCACACATCGCGCGCGACAACTGAGCGCAGCGCGACCTACCAGTGCACGCCCTTCATGAGGTTGGCCATCGCGATCTGCTCCATCGACGCCTTCTCGTCCGGGTCCTTCTTGCCGGACGCCGCGGCGCTGTCGGGGAAGACCTTGTACGCCGTGTGGAGCACCTGGTCCATCGCCTTCGGCGCGAGCGCGTAGAGCACCTCGCCGAACGTCCCGAGCCGGGTGTTGATCGTCTTCGGCTTCGAGCGGATCGCCTCGCAGATGAGGTCGGCCGCGTCGTCGGGGGTGATCGTCGGGAACGCGTCGTAGATCTTCGTGGGGGCGATCATCGGCGTCCGCACGAGCTGCATGTGGATCGTCGTGAAGTGGACGTTGTCGCCGATCGTCTCCGAGGCGACGACCCGCGTCCACGCGTCGAGCGCGGCCTTCGACGCGACGTAGGCGCTGAACCGCGGCGGGTTCGTCTGCGCCCCGATCGAGCTGATCTGGATGACGTGGCCGGCCTTGCGCTCGCGCATGTGCGGCAGCAGGTTCATCGTCAGGCGGATCGCGCCGAAGTAGTTCAGCTGCATGGTCCGCTCGAAGTCGTGGAACCTGTCGTAGCTCAGCGCGATCGACCGGCGGATCGACCGGCCGGCGTTGTTGACGAGGATGTCGACGACCGGGTGCTCGGAGCGGACGTTCTCGACCAGCTCGTCGAGCGACTCCATGTCGGCGAGGTCGGCCGAGTAGACGTACGCGGTGCCGCCCTCCTCCTCGATCTCCTGCTTCGTCGCCTCGAGCTTGTCCATCGACCGCGCCACGAGCAGCGGGATCCCGCCGGCCTTCGCGATCTTCTTCGCGGCCGCGGCGCCGATGCCCGACGAGCCGCCGGTGATGAGCACGCGCTTGCCGTTGACGGCGGCCTCGAAGGAACGGTCCCTGAAGAGGTCGGGGTCGAGGTGGCGCTCGTAGTAGTCCCACAGCTTCCACGCGTACGTCGACAGGTCGGGGACCTCGATGCCCGTCCCCTTCAGCGCGCGCTCGGTGTCGCGGGTGTCGAACTGGGCGGCGAGGCCGACGTACTCGAGCACCTCCTCGGGGATGCCGAGGTCGGCGAGCAGGGCGCGCCGGGCGTCCTTCAGGGGCGGCGCCTTCATGAGCATCGAGAACGTGCCCTTCGGCAGGTTCTGGAGGATCCGGTTGTCGATGCGCAGCGACGTCTGCGGCGCGTGGGCGGCCTTCGCGAACTCGTTCATCACCTCGCCGGAGCGCTGCGACTTCGGGTTCGTGAGGTGGAACGCCTGGCCGTCGAGGTCGGGCAGGTGCGCGATGTGGTCCATCGCCTTGGCGACGTAGTCGACCGGGACGATGTTCGTGTAGCCCATCTCCGGCGCGACCAGCGGCATCCACTCGGGGAACCAGTGGCGCAGCTTCTGGAGGAGCTTGAAGAAGTAGTACGGACCGTCGATCTTGTCCATCTCGCCGGTCTCGGAGTTGCCGACGACGATGGCCGGGCGGTAGACGCGCCACGGGACGGTGGACTCCTCGCGGGCGATCTTCTCGGACTCGAACTTCGTGCGGTGGTAGGCGGACGGGAGCTTCTGGCCCTCGTCGAACATGTCCTCGCGGAAGAGGCCCTTGTGCAGGCCCGCGGCCGCGATCGACGACGTGTGGTGGAGGACCCCGGCCTCGATCGCGTTGGCCAGCTCGACCGCGTTGCGGGTGCCGTCGACGTTGAGCTTCTCGTTGCGCTCGTCGTCGGCGGTCATGTCGTAGATCGCCGCGAGGTGGAAGAAGTGGCGGACGCCCTTCTCCTTGAGCTTCTCGACGTCCTCGTCGGAGACGCCCAGGCGCTTCTCGGAGAGGTCGCCGACGACCGGGACGACCCGCTCCCTCGACTCGAGCCCCCACTTCTCCGCGATCAGCTCGTCGAGCTTGCCCCGAGAGCCCTCCCGCACGAGCACATGGACGTCGCCCTCGCGCTTGAGCAGCTGCGCGACGAGGTGGCGCCCGATGAAGCCGGTGGCTCCGGTGACGAAGTACGACATGCCTCTCCTCTTTCGGTGGCCCTCCGGCCGGAAACCTATACCCCTGCGCCCTGACCGCCGCGCCCCTCGCCGCCCGCGAAGCGCTGCGCGCCCTCGACCGCGGTCTCGAGCGTCCGCAGGCCGGACCCCGCCTCGATGGCCAGGCCGGCCTCGAGCGGGTGGCCGAAGGAGGCGAGGGCGGCGGCGCGGTCGGCGAGCATCGTGTCCTGGGGGAAGGAGGCCAGGCCCTCGGCGTACTCCAGCGCGCGCGGCAGCGACCCTGCCTCCTCCACGACCTCGGTCAGGAGCCCGATCGCCGCCGCCTCGCTCGCGTCGAGGATGCGGCCGGTGAGGATGATGTCGAGCGCGCGGCCCTGGCCGACGATGCGCGGCAGGCGCTGCGTGCCGCCGTCGATCAGCGGGACGCCCCAGCGCCGCTCCGGGAAGCCCAGCTTCGCCTGCGCGTCGCCGATCCTGACGTCGCACCACAACGCCAGCTCGAGGCCGCCGGCGAGGCACCAGCCGTCGATCGCCGCGATCGTCGGCTTCGGGCTGGTCAGGCGGGTGAAGCCGAGCGGGCCGTCCGGGTCGTTGAGCCGCGGCGCGAGCGTCTCGAGCGCCTTGAGGTCGGCGCCGGCGCAGAACGCCTCGTCCCCCTCGCCGGTGAGGATCAGGACGCGCGCGTCGTCGTCGGCCGCGAACGACCGGTAGGCCTCGCCGAGCCTCTCCGCGGTGGGGCCGTCGACGGCGTTGCGCCGCTCGGGCCGGTCGATGGTGAGGATGGCCGCCGGGCCGCGCCGCTCGTAGCGGACCATGTCAGCCCCTGCGGGCATCCGGCCCGCAGGTCCGACCGATTCGACGCCATCCGGGCGTCGTTGACCGGCTTCCGCCTACCAACCGCCGGACCACTCCGGCGAGCCCGCCCGCGCCTTCGCGGCCTTCTTGCGGCGCTCCTTCCGCTTGTCGAGCGTGTGCTGCAGCATCGACAGCAGGAAGATGAGCAGGGGGAACGCGCCGATGAGGATGAACCCGGCGTTGGTGACGATCTTGTCGTTCGTCAGGCCGTACCAGCCCTCGCCGCCGTCGTGCGGGCCGGCGAGCGCGGGAGCGGCCGTCGCGAGGAGCAGGGCGATCGTCAAGATGGCGGTGCGTGCCACCCCTTGAGCGTACCCAAGACGACGGCATCGCGGTCCTGCGGCTGGACCGCCCGGAGGCCCGCAACGCGATGGACTCCGCGCTGCTCGAGGCGCTGCTGTCGGCGATGGACGAGCTGGCCGCCGACCCGGACCTGCGGGTGCTCGTGGTCTCGACGACCTCGACGCGGGCGCTGTCCGCGGGGGCGGACGTGCGGGAGCAGCTCGATCACGCCGGCGGTGTCGCCCGGATGGAGCTGTTCGCCCGGATGTACGCGGCGGTCGAGGCGTTCCCGGCGCCCACGATCGCGGTCTGCGTCGGCAACGTCGTCGGCGCGGGGGCGGAGCTCGCCGCCGGCTGCGATCTGCGCGTCGGCGGGGACAACCTGAAGCTCGCCTGGGCGGGCGCGCGGCTCGGCGTGCCGGTGGGGCCGGCGCGGCTCGTGCCGCTGATCGGGCTCGCTCGGGCGAAGGAGCTGATCTTCACCGGGCGGGTCGTCGGGATGGAGGAGGCGGCGTCGCTCGGCCTGCTCCACCGCACGGCGCCCGCCGACGGCGCCGAGGCGGCCGCCCTCGAGCTCGCCCGCGAGATCGCGGAGCACCCGCCCGACGGCATGCGCCGCCTCAAGCGGATGTTCCGCGAGCTGGAGGGCGGCGCCGCGCGCGTGGAGTACGAGAACGAGCTGCTCGTCGCGTTCCAGCGCGAGGGCGCCGGCCTGCCGCGTCGCTAGCCCACGAGCCTGCGCAGGGCGTAACGAACCGTCCGCCGCAGGTCGTCCGGGGCATGCGGTCTCAGGAGCGCGCCCTGGAACGTGGCGAGCAGCGTGTCAACTGTCGGCTCGAGCTCGCCGGGCGGCACCTTGTCGCGCAGGACGTTCGTGAGCATCCGGCGCCAGAGCGCGTCGAGCTGCTCGACGAACTCCGCCACGACGGGGGAGACCCGGGCACGGTCGTACATCGCCGCGCGGACGTCCGCGAGCGCGTCGAGCTGCTCGACGAAGAAGAGGACCTTCTTCTCCAGCGCGCGCTGGGGCGGCGGCTTGCGCGCGTGGATCTCGCGCAGCATCCGTTCGAGCGCGGCGACGAAGAGGTGGTCCTTCGAGGGGAAGTACCAGTAGACGGCGTTCTGCGCGAGCCCGAGGTCGCGCGCGACGCCCACGACCGACAGACCGTCGTAGCCCCTCTCGCGCAGGCGCTCGGCCGCGGCGGCCGCGATCTCCTCGACCTTCGCCTCCCGCTGGAGCTGCGTTCGCGTGCGCGGCACGCCGTGAATTCTACTCGCCGCTCTTGACATGCTCCCAAGATCCTTGAGAGGATCCCAAGGGTGACCGCCGACGCTTCCTTGCGCCGCGCCCGCCCCCGCCGCCCCTTCGAGCGCTTGCAAGGGGCCCGCCGCCTCCCCTCCGCCGGCCCTCGGTGGTTCGCTTGAAGCCAGGCGCCCGGGTGGTGCTGACGGGCGCGTCGAGCGGGATCGGAGCGGAGCTGGCGCGGGTCTTCGCTGCGCGGGGCGCGCGGCTGGCGATCGCCGCGCGGCGGCGCGAGCGGCTGGAGGCGCTGGCCGACGAGCTCGGCGAGCCGCCGGCGCTCGTCTTCGCGACCGACCTCTCGGAGCGCGGCGCGGCGGCGGAGCTGGGGCGGGAGGCGGAGGCGGCGCTCGGCGGCGTCGACGTGCTGGTGAACAACGCCGGCGGCGGCGTCGGGGGCCGGATCGCGACCGTCGCCGACCGTGACGAGGCCCGCGAGGCGTTCGAGGTCAACTACTGGAGCCCGCTGGCGCTGATCGGCGCGGTGCTCCCCGGGATGGCCGAGCGCGGAAGCGGCGTGATCGTCAACGTCACGTCGGTCGCGCAGGTCAACACGTGGCCGGGGTTCGGCGCGTACGCCGCGACGAAAGGGGCGCTCGGAGTGGCGACGGAGACGCTGCGGCTCGAGCTGATCGGGACCGGCGTGCACGTGCTCGAGGCGATCCCCGGTCCCGTCGACACGGCGGTGCAGGGCGAGACGCGCCTCGCGCCCGGCATCGACGAGATGCTCGACCGCGTCCCGCTCGGCGACGCCCGCGAGATGGCGGAGCGGATCGTCCGCGCGATCGACCGCCGCAGCGCCCACGTCATCTACCCGCGGCGCGCCGCGATTGCGTACCACGCGCCGTCGCTCGCGCGGTGGGACACCCGCCGCGCCGCCGCCCGCGTGGCCCGCACGATCGAGCCGGAGACCCGCGCGGCGCTCGAGGGCCTCGTCGTCCGCACCGGCTCGCTCGGCGACGACCTCGCCCGCCAGGCCCGCGAGCAGTGGGAGCGCAGCCGGGGCCGCGAGTAGACCTCGTCCCGCGGCGCAGCGGCCGGTGCCTCCACCGGTACGCTCCGCGGCGTGCTCATCGGCCGTCGCGCTGAGTGCGAGCGCATCGAGGCGCTCATCGCCGCGGCCACGGAGGGCGGCAGCGGCGCGCTGCTGCTGCACGGCGAGGCCGGGATCGGGAAGACGGCGCTGCTTCAGCACGCGCGCGACCGCGCGGAGGAGCGCGGGATGCGCGTGCTCACCGCGCGCGGGATCGAGACCGAATCGGACCTCGCCTACACCGGCCTCTCCGACCTCCTCAACCCCCTCCTCACCCCGCCCCAGATCGCCTCGGCGGCGGAGGCGGCCGCCCACGAAGCCTCCGCGGGCACCGAGGTCTCCGGCCGGGCAAGCGAGGCGATGGACGTGCTGCGCGCGCGGCTTCCCTCCGCGCAGGCGACGGCGCTCGGCCAGGCGCTGGCGCTCGGGCCGGAGGGGACTCCGGCGCGGTTCGCGGTTCCCGCGGCGGTGCTCGGGCTGCTGAGCGTCGCGGCGGAAGACGCGCCGGTGCTCTGCCTCGTCGACGACGTGCAGTGGATCGACGCCCCGTCGGTGGAGGCGATGGTGTTCGCGGCGCGCCGGCTCGGCGACGACGGGGTCGCGATCCTCTTCACCGAGCGCGACCGGGAAGGGAGGAAGGTCGACCCGAGCGGGTTCGACGCGCTGAAGATCGAGCCGCTCGCGCCGGCCGCCGCGGGCGACCTGCTGCGCAGCGTCCACGGCGAGCGGCTCGCGGGGACGGTTGCGGCGGAGCTGGTCGGCGGCGCGGGCGGCAACCCGCTCGCGCTGGTCGAGCTCTCGAAGGCGCTCGACCGCGACCAGCTCGCCGGGCGCGACCCGCTTCCGCCCGTCATGCCCGAGGGGCTCTCGATCGAGCGCGCCTTCGAGCGGGAGCTGGCCGAGCTGCCGGAGGAGACCCGCCGCGCGCTGGCCGTCACCGCCGCGGCCGACGCGGGAGAGGACGCCGCGATCCTCGGCCGGGCGCTCGCGCTCGCGGGCGTCCCGCCGTGGGTCCTCGACGCCGCGGAGAGCGCGGACGTCATCCAGGTCCACGGGACGCGCGTCGACTTCCGCCACCCGCTCCTGCGCGCGGCCGCCTACCACGCGGCCACGCCGGCGGAGCGCCGCGCGGCGCACAGGGCGCTCGCCGACGCGCACGCCGAGGGCGCGCCGCAGCGTGCCTGGCACCTCGCCGCCGCGGCGGACGGCGCCGACGAGAACGCGGCCGCCGTCCTCGACCAGGCGGCCGCGGACGCGCGCACCCGAGGCGGGTTCGCCTCCGCCGCCCGCGCCGCCACCCGCGCCGCCGCGCTCTCGGGCGACGCCGCCGAGCGCGCGCGGCGCCTGCTCGACGCGGCACGGGACTTCGTCGCCGCCGGCGACCCGGAGCAGGCGGGCGCCCGCGCCGAGGCCGCCTACGTCGAGGCGACCGACCCGCTCATGCGCGCCGACCTCGAGTGGCTGATGGGGCACGTGTGGACGCGGACCGGCAGGCCGGAGGACGGCGAGCGGCTGCTCACCGAGGGCGCGGAGCGCGTCCGTGCCGCCGACCCGATGAGGGCGGCGGTCATGCTGCTCGAGGCGACGGTCTCGCGGCTGGCGGTGGGCGGCGTCGACGCCGCGATCGCGGCGGCGCGCCGCGCACGCGAGGCCGGCGACGGCCAGCCCGCGACGCAGGCGCTCGCGGACATCCTCATCGGCCAGGCGCTCGTCGGCGGCGGGCGGGTCGAGGAGGGCGGCGGGCTGATCGACGCGACGTGCGACTTCCTCGCGTCGCTCGACCCGGTGTGGACGCCGAGCGACGTCCTCGCCCTCGGAGCGAACGCGCTGCTGTGGATCGACCGCCACCGCGACGCGGGCCGCGTGCTCGACCGCGTCATCGACGCCGGCCGCCAGAACGGCGCGCTGGCGCGGCTCGCGTACCCGCTCGGCGTGCGGTGCGCCCTCGACTTCCGCCGCGGCCGCTGGGCCGACGCGGTGGCGCACGGCGAGGAGGCGGTGCGCGCGGGCCGCGACACCGGGCAGGCGGCCACGACGATCATCCTCCTCGCGCTGCTCGCCGAGGTGGAGGCTCATCGGGGGCAGACCGAGCACGCGCGCGGGCTCGGCCGTGAGGCGCTGGCCGCCGCCGAGCGCACACGCAGCTTCGGGTTCCTCGTGTTCGTCCACCACGCGCTCGGCGCCGCCGCGCTCGCGGCGGGCGACACCGAGGAGGCGATCCGCGAGCTCGAGACCGCGGCCCGCTGGGCGGAGGGCTTCGGCACCGTCGGGGCCGGGTGGGTCGGCTGGGAGCCGCTGCTCGTCGAGGCCTACGTGGCGGCCGAGCGCGTAGGCGACGCGCGTAAGCGGCTCGCGGCGCTGGAACGGCACAACCCCGGCGAGCAGGCGCCGAGCGTCCGCGCGCAGATCGAGCGCTGCCGCGGCCTGGTCACCGGCGAGGACGAGCACTTCACCCGCGCTCTCGAGCACCTCGACGAGGCCGACGCGCCGTTCGAGCGCGGCCGCACGCACCTCGCGCTGGGCGAGCGGCTGAGGCGCCGGCGCGAGCCGGTCGAGTCGCGCCGCCACCTGCGCGCGGCGCTCGACGTCTTCGAGCGCCTCGGCGCCGCGCCGTGGGCCGTGCGCGCCCGCGAGGAGCTGCGCGCCGGCGGCGTCGCATCGCAGCGCGAGGAGATGGCGGTCGTCGACGTCCTGACGCCGCACGAGCTGCAGGTCGCGCTCGTCGTCGCACGCGGCGCGACGAACAAGGAGGCCGCGGCGCAGCTCTTCCTCAGCCCGAAGACCGTCGAGCACCACCTCGGGTCGATCTACCGCAAGCTCGACGTCCGCTCGCGGACCGACCTCGCCCGGCTGCTCTCGGCACGGAGGGAGCCGGAGGAGGCGGCGGCGTAGGACCGGCCGCGCGCTCTGCGTGATGCGTGGCCGGCGAGCTGAGTCGAAAGTTCGCGCTCACAAGATGCCGTGACTTTCGGAGGAAGAGGGCGGCCGTAGTTGACGAACTAGCTCGCCCGTTAGGTAGCTTCAGATGAGTGGCCGACAAAGTGCCTGCAAAGCGCTCGTCAGCGGTCGCTGACCTCAATCGCCTGACTTGGCCGCCGAGTCGGCCCGATGTGATGGCGGTCGCATTCTTCGGCCTCGCCGTGTACTGCCTGCTCGAGGACAGGTGGCCGTGGGTCGCCGTCGTCGCCATCTTCGCGTCCCTGTTCTCGGGCCTCTCGCCTCGCATGAAGGGGCGGTTCGGCTTCAACGCCGGGAACGCGAGCCTGGGCGGGGAGTTCGAAGACCCGTTCCCGGGAGCTACGCCGGTTGGGCCTGACGAGCACTGGGAGCTGGGCCCTGCCCGGAGTCGTCAGGAGCTTCCTCCCAGAACAGGATCTGGTGAGGGTTGATCGCAAGTGTCCGACCGTCCGGCCGGTGGATCTCGATGACGCCGTTGTTGTCGAGGGCGTGCCGGTAGGCGCGTGCCCACTCCTCCGCGTTCGCGCGGATGACGAGCACCTGATCCTCTGCGAGCTTGATCCTGATCGACATCTAACCCTTCCGTACCGCGATGCCTATCACGGTAGTCGGCGCGCGTGAAGTCTCAGTTAGCAGCCGTCGCGACTTTGAAACGCCTGTCCGCCGGACAAGTTCGACGTTGGGGCCTGCGCTCATCCTGCACGCGGGTCGGGTGCCGCCCCTCGATGGCCCCACGACGCCGGCGGCCGCGACGGGCGCCACTAGGCTGCAAGCCGTGCTGATCGGTCGGCAAGCCGAGGTGGAGCGGATCGAGCGGCTCGTCGCCGACGCGCGCGAGGGCCGCGGCGGCGCGGTGCTCATCCGTGGCGAGGCCGGCATCGGGAAGACCAGCCTGCTCGACCATGCGCGCGGGCTCGCCGGCGTGGACCTCGTGCTCGGCGCGCGCGGGATCGAGACCGAGGCGGAGATCCCGTATGCCGGCCTCTGGGACCTGCTCGGCCCCGTCCTCGACCTGCGCGACCGGCTGCCCGAGGCGCAGGCCACCGCGCTCGGCCAGGCGCTCGCGCTCGGGCCGGAGGGGACGCCCGCGCGCTTCGCGGTCCCCGCCGCGGTGCTCGGCCTGCTGAGCGTCGCAACCGAGGAGCGCGCGGCGCTGTGCCTGGTCGACGACGTCCAGTGGCTCGACGCGCCGTCGGTCGAGGCGATCGTGTTCGCCGCGCGCCGGCTCGGCGGCGAGAGCGTCGCCATGCTGCTCGCCGCGCGCGAGGGCGCGGGCCGCAAGGTCGACACGACCGGCGTCGAGGAGGTCAAGCTCGGCCCGCTCGCGCCGCCCGCTTCGGCGGAGCTGCTGCGCCGCGAGCACGGCGACCGCCTCTCGTGGGCGGTCGCGGGCGAGCTGCTCACGGCGGCGAACGGGAACCCGATGGCGCTCGTCGAGCTGCCGCTGTCGCTCAGCGAGGACCAGCTCGTCGGCAAGCGCGAGCTGCCACCGGTGCTGCCGGCGGGACAGTCGCTCGAGGAGGCGTTCCGGCGCCGCCTCGCCGACCTCCCGCAGGAGACGCGCGAGGCGCTCGTGGTGGCGGCCGCGGCCTCGGGCGGCGAGGACCTCTCCCACCTCGCTCTCGCGCTGAACAAGATGGGCCTCGACCCGACCGTCCTGGACCCCGCCGAGGCCGCGGGGGTCATCGCGCTCGAGGAGGGGCGGGCCACCTTCCGCCACCCGCTGCTGCGCGCCGCCGCCTACCACGAGGCCACGCCGCCCGACCGCCGCGCGGCGCACCGCGCGCTCGCCGAGACGGCGGCGCCCGGCGCGCCCTCGCGTGCCTGGCACCTCGCCGCCGCGGTCGCCGCCGCCGACGAGAACGTCGCCCGCGACCTCGAGGAGGCCGCCAACGACGCGCGCCGCCGCGGCGGCCACGCCTCCGCCGCCCGCGCGTTCGCCCGCGCCGCCCAGCTCACCCCGGACCCCGGCGAGCGCGCGCGCCGCCTGCTCGACGCCGCGCTCGACCACGTCGCGGCCGGCGCGCTGGAGTACGCGCAGGCGGACGCCGAGGCCGGCCTCGTCCACGCGACCGACCTGTTCGTGAAGACCGGGCTGGAGCGGATCCGCGCGCACGTCGAGATCCGGACCGGGAAGCCCGGCCACGGCGCGCGGGCGATGGTCGACGCGGCCCGCGCGATCCAGGACGACGCCCCGCCGCTCGCGGCGACGATGCTGCTCGAGGGTGGCCTCGGGGTCCTGCTCACCGGCCCGGCGTTCGAGGCGGTCGAGATCGGCGAGGCGGCGCGCGAGCTCGCCGGCGGCATCGAGCTGCTCGAGGGGATCGCCGACGTCCTGATCGGCCAGGCGCTCACCGCCGGCGGCGACTGGGGGAAGGCGGAGGAGATCTTCTCCGCGCGCGAGCAGTTCCTCCTGACCGCCGACGCGCCGCCCGGGATCATGGAGGTCTTCGCGTCGGGCGCGCACGGGTCGATGTGGATGGAGCAGTTCGGCCGCGCGCAGCGCGTCATCGACCGCGTGATCGACACGGCGCGCTCGACGGGCGCGCTGGCGCAGCTCGCGTACCCGCTCGCCGTCCGCGCGCAGCTGAACTTCCGCCGCGGGGCGTGGACCGCCGGCTACGCGGACGCCGAGGAGGCCGCCCGCGTTTCGCGCGAGACCGGGCAGGAGAGCGCGCTGTCCTACGCGCTGCAGATGCAGGCGGAGATCGAGGCCGCGCTCGGGCGCTTCGACGACGCCCGCGACCACGCGTCCGAGGCGATCGACCTCGCCCTGCGCACCGAGACGCCCGTCTTCGGGCCGTACGCGCGGGCCGCGCTCGGGACGATCGCGCTGGCCGAGGGGCAGATCGACGTCGCCGTCTCCGAGTTCGAGACCGCGCGCGAGGAGCTCGTCGCGATCGACCTGCCGGCCCCCGGCGAGCTGTTCTGGACGATCGAGCTGGTCGAGGCGCACGCGCGGGGGGGCGCGGCCGACCGCGCGGCCGCGGAGCTGGCCCGGCTGGAGGAGCTGGTCGGCCCCGAGCACCCGCCGGTCCACCAGGCGCAGCTCGAGCGCTGCCGCGCGCTGGTGGCGACCGACCACGACGAGGCCGTCGCCCACTTCGAGCGCGCGCTCGAGCACCACGCGCAGTCGAAGACCCCGTTCGAGCACGCGCGGACGCAGCTGGCGTACGGCGAGCGGCTGCGTCGGCGCAAGCTGCGCAACGAGGCGCGCGACTACCTCCGGACGGCGCTCGACACCTTCGAGCGCCTCGGGGCCCGGCCGTGGGCGGAGCGCGCGCGCTCCGAGCTGCGGACCGGCGGGGGAGCGGCCGCCGGCGCGCCGTCGGCGCCGCTCAGCGAGGTCCTCACCCCGCACGAGCTGCAGGTCGCGATGATCGTGGCGCGCGGCGCGACGAACAAGGAGGTCGCCGCGCAGCTGTTCGTCAGCCCGAAGACGGTCGAGCACCGGCTCGGCAACATCTACAAGAAGCTCGAGGTCCGCTCGCGCACCGAGCTCGCGCGCATCGTCACCGGGCAGCTGGAGGCCGAGGCCGCGTGAGCGTCACCGGCCGCTGCCTCTGCGGGGCCGTCCGGTTCGAGCTGACCGAGCCGCCGACCGAGGCCGGCTACTGCCACTGCACGCGCTGCCAGCGGCGGACGGGCGGGGCGTCGTCCGCCCAGGCGCGCATCGACGGCCGCACGTTCCGGCTGCTCGCGGGCGAGGAGCACGTCGCGTGCTGGAAGCCGCCGGACGGCTTCGCGAAGTGCTTCTGCCGCGAGTGCGGCGCGCACCTGTTCAGCCGCAACGAGGACGGGTCGCAGATGAGCATCCGCCTCGCGGCGTTCGACGAGGATCCTGGCGTCCGGCCGCAGTGGCGAGCGTTCACGAACTACGCCGCGCCGTGGGAGCCGATCCCCGACGACGGCCTCCCGCGCCACCCCGAGGCCAAGCCCCGCTAGCACGGCGACCGCAAGGTCGCGCCCCGTCGCACGTTCCAGCCTCCATGCGACGGATCGCGCTCGTCCTCCTGCTCACCCTCGCCGCCGCATCGCCCGCCGCCGCGATGCCGGCGATCCACGCCCACCGGGGCGGGTCGGTCGTCGACGGCGTGCCGACGTTCCCGGAGAACACGCTGCCCGCGTTCGAGCACGCGGCCGCGAACGGATGGGTCCTGGAGCTGGACGTCGTGCTGACGAAGGACCGCGTCCCGGTCGTCATGCACGACTCGACGCTCGACCGCACGACGCCGTGCACCGGCCGCGTCGACGCGATCGACTTCGCGGAGCTGCGGGAGCGCTGCCCGAGCGACGTCCTCGGCTCGCCGGGCTCGGCGGCGGGCGGCCGGCAGATGACCGCGGACGAGCAGCCCGTGCCGATCCCGAAGCTGACCGAGGTCCTCGAGCTGGCGCGGCGCACCGGCGCCCGGATGAACGTCGAGATCAAGAACGTCCCGACCGAGGCCGGCTTCGATCCCAGCGACGCCTTCGCGACGACCGTCGTCGAGACGCTCCAAGTCGCAGAGCTCCCCAGCTCCCAGCTCATCGTGCAGTCGTTCTGGCCGCCGAACCTCGACGTCTCCGAGCGGCTGATGCCGACGGTCCCGACCTCGCTGCTCACGCTCGCGCCGATGAACGACGGCGCGCCCGCCTACGCCGCCGCGCACGAGTACGAGTGGGTCTCGCCGGCCGCGCCGCCGTCGCGCCAGGCCGTCTCCGGCGCGCACGAGACCGGCCGCCAGGTCGTGCCGTACACACCCGACGATCCCGATGCGGTGAAGGCGACCGCCGCCGCGGCGGTCGACGCGATCATCACCGACGACCCGGTCATGGCCCGCCGCGCGCTGCTCGAGGTCGAGCCGCCGCCGCCCGCCGTCCCGCCGCCGCCGACGCGCTCGGAGTGCCTCGACGCACGGGCCTCGCGCACGCTGCCCACGATCGAGACGTACGAGCGCAGGAAGGGCGGCCCGCGCGTCTTCGCGATGCAGTTCAAGCACGAGCTGCGGCACGTGGAGACCTACGACAGCTTCCGGACGAAGATCGAGTGCATGATCCGCGAGCGGGTCGTCCCGCGGCTCGCGAAGCACCGCCCGAACGTCGTCGCCTTCAACGAGGACGTCGGGCTCATGACGATCGCCACGGGCACCCGCGGCGCGCCGGCGCGTGAGCTGTTCGGTCCGGGCCGAGCGCCCGGTTGCGAGGCGCAGGGGGCGCCGTGCACGACGCTCGCCGCCCTCGGCGCGGTCACCGCCGCGTACGGCAAGGAGGTCGCGCTGTACCGCAAGCGGTTCCCGCAGATGGCGCCGGTCTCCAGCGCGTTCGTCGCGGCCACGGACACCTTCGCGCGCGGCTGGATGCAGGTCTTCAGCGACATGGCGCGCCGGTACGGCGTCTACATCCTCGGCTCCAACAACCAGGCGCCGTTCCGCGAGAGCACCGACCCGAGCGAGGTCGCGAGCCTTGCCGATCCCGACCTGCCCGAGCCGCCGCGGTCGGTGTTCGTCGCGACCGACGACGAGGTCTACAACGAGGTCTTCCTGTGGGCGCCGCACGCCGTGCGCGAGGACGGCCCGTGGCCGCTGCGCAACATGGTCGCGTCGAACAAGAAGGTCCCGCTGACGGCGATCGAGGAGCAGATCCAGCTCGCGCCCGGGCCGAGCACCGGGCCGGACGCGATCGAGAACCTCCTCCCCTACGCGCTGCCCGGCACGAGAGCGCGGATCGGGTTCGCGACCAGCCTGCCGGCGTTCGTCTACGGCGACGCGTCGGCGGAGCCGTGCGCGGACGTCTCGAAGACGTACATGCGCTGCCTCGACGCGCTCGGCACCAACCTCGTCATGCAGGACGAGGCCAACCCGGGCCGCTGGGCGACCGACGCGGGCAGCGGCGTCTGGCAGCCGGAGGAGTGGCTGACCTCGACGTGGCGCGCGGTCAGCGACCCGACCGTTGGGTTCGCGTACAACGTCACGCCGCACATGGTGGGCAACCTCGCGGATCTCCCGTTCGACGGCCAGACCGCGATCACGCAGCGCGGCCTCCGCGGCCGCCGCGGCTGCACGTACATCGGCAACCCGTCCGAGCAGCGCGAGTTCCTCGCCATCGCGCCGTGGGTCACGCCCGACGCGCCCCGCGAGCAGCTCCGCGCGACCGCCGCCAAGCTCGCCCCCGGCAGCGGCGACGCGCTCGAGAACGACTACGTCGAGACGGCCATCGCGGCCGACCTGCCGTTCCCGCCGCGCTCGAGCCGGCGCAACTGCGCGGGGGAGTGACCGTGCTCCTGCTGATCGACGAGCCCCGCGACGACCGCGACGACGACGCGCCGATCCGCCGCCCCTCTCTGGCGCACGTCCCGTGGCGGCCGTTCGCGTGGGTCGCGGTCTTCTGCTGGCTGATGTTCGCGGCCGGTCGCATCGGCGGCTTCCCCGGATACCTGGTGGTCCTCGGCGCGATCGCGCTGTGCAGCTGGCGCCTCGACCGCGCGCTCCCCTAACCTCCGCACCCGACGTGGCAAGGACGCACTCACGTGGCGCAGGGCAGGTGCTGCTCGGCGCGGCGGGCGAGCCGCTGCTCGCGGAGGCGGGCGACCAGCTCCCCGCGGTCTATCGCCTGAGCGATCCGGCGCTGGCGGAGCTGCCGCTCCAGCGGCTGCTCGACGAGGTCCTCGCGCGCGTGCAGGAGATCCTGGACGTCGACACGGTCGCGGTCCTGCTGCTCGACACCGACGCGAACGAGCTCGTCGCGCGCGCCGCCAAGGGGATCGAGGAGGAGGTCAAGCAGGGCGTGCGGATCCCCGTCGGCCGCGGGTTCGCCGGGCGGATCGCGGCGGAGCGCGCCTCGATCTTCATCCCCGACGTCGACCACGCGGACGTCCTCAACCCGCTGCTGCGCGAGGCGGGGATCCGGTCGCTGCTGGGCGTCCCCCTGATCACGCAGAACAAGGTGGTCGGCGTGCTCCACACCGGCACGCTCACTCCCCGTGAGTTCACCTCCTCCGACGCGGCGCTGCTGCAGCTCGCGGCGAGCCGCGTCGCGCCCGCCATCGAGCACGCGCAGCTGTTCGACGCGCTCGACCGCGAGCACCGCTCGGCGGTCGCGCTCCAGCGCAGCCTGCTCCCCGACATCCTCCCGCCGGTGCCGGAGGCCGACGTCGGGGCGCGCTACCTCCCGGCGCGCGACGAGGTCGGCGGCGACTGGTACGACGTGCTGGAGCTGCGCGGCACGAGCGTCGGCGTGGCGATCGGCGACGTCGCCGGCCACGGCGTGCGCGCCGCCGCGCTGATGGGCCAGCTGCGGACCGGCCTTCGCGCCTACGCGCTGGAGGGCCACGGCCCCGGCGACGCCCTCCGGCTGCTCGACGAGCTGCTGCAGGCGATCCGCGGGCGCGGCATGGCGACGGCCGCCTACGCCGTCATCGACATCGAGACCGGCGCGATGACCATCGCCAGCGCCGGCCATCCGCCGCCGCTGCTGGTGACCGCGTCCGGCGAGGCGCGGCTGCTCGAGGTCCGGCCGTCGCCGCCGCTCGGAGCGCTGCCGTACGGCCAGTTCCACGAGGTCACCACGACGCTGGAGCCGGGCGACGCGATCGCGCTCTACACCGACGGCCTCGTCGAGACGCGCACGACGCCGCTCGAGCAGACGCTCGCCGAGCTGTGCGCGGCGGCGGCCGGGGTCCCGCACGGCGCCGAGGCCCTCTGCGACCAGATCCTCGACGCGCTCGTGCCCGGCCGCGCCGCGGACGACGACGTCGCGCTGGTCGTCCTGCAGCGCCGTCCCGTGGAGACGGCCCTACACCTGCGCCTGGCCGCCGACCCCGGCGAGCTGACCCGGATGCGGCGGTCGCTCGGGCGCTGGCTGCGCACGCGGGGCGTCGGCGAGGACGACATCCGGGCGATCGCGCTGGCGTGCGGCGAGGCCTGCGCGAACGCGATCGAGCACGCGTACCCGCCCGGGCCGGCGTCGTTCGAGCTCGACGCGACGTTCGACGGCGACGCAGTCACCGTCACGGTCGTGGATCATGGCGGGTGGCGAGCGCCGCGAGGAGAGAACCGCGGCCGGGGGCTCGCGATCATGGAGACGACGATGGACGAGCTCGACGTTCGGCGGACCGAGCGCGGGACCCGCATCGTGATGCGCAAGGAGCTGACCCGATGATCCAACTCGCCCGGCTGGACGTGCGGCGGAGCAACGGTGTCGTCGTGGCGACGATCACCGGCGAGATCGACATGTCGAACGCGACCGACCTGCGCGGCGCGCTGGTCGGCCAGCTGTCGAACCACACGACCGGCCTCGTCATCGACCTCACCGGCGTGACCTACCTCGACAGCGCGGCGATCCACCTCATCTACGAGCTGCGCTCGCAGCTGGCCTCGCGCCGCGTCGAGCTGCGCCTGGTGGTGCCGGACGGCGCGGCCACCCTGCCGGCCCTCTCGCTGACCGGCGTCCCCGACGTCGTGCAGGTCTTCGACACCGTCGCCGAGGCCGAGGCGAGCATCGGCTAACGCCGCCGCATCACCCGCTTCAGGAACGGCACCACCGTCTTCAGGGAGTCGTTCGTCTCGGGCGCGGCGGTGAGCGGGTCGAGGTGCGAGGTCGTCGAGCCGCGGTCGACGAGGGTCGAGCCGCGGCGCGGCACGTCGGAGCGCTGGATGTAGCGGCGCGCGCCGCGCAGGACGCGGCCCCGCGTCAGATCCGTCTGGAACGCGTAGAGCGGCACGTCGACGTCGCGCAGGTGCCACGGCCGCAGCTTCAGCAGGCGCGTCACGGCGTTGCGCTCCAGCTCGTTGGCGCCGTCGACGTCGATCGAGAGGCGCTGCGGGAAGTACCACTCCACGCCGTTGACCGGCTGGGCGGCCCAGAAGTCGGCGACGCGGCCGATGGGGGAGACCTCGCCGCTCTCCCAGTCGCGCGGGTCGCCGGTCGCGGCCAGCCCGCCGGCGCGCAGGTGGATGAGCCCCAGCTCCTTCGGGCTCGTGCTCTGGTCGAACGCGTAGCCGAGCAGCGCGCGGTTGGTGACCTGGAAGCTCGGCTTGAACATCTGCGGCAGGAGCGGGTCGTCGACGAACGGCGAGCGCCCCGTGGGGTCCTTCGCCGCGTACAGGCCGCCGAGGCCGGCGAACACGCCCTGCGCCCACGGCAGGTTGAGGCCGACGAGGTCGGCGAACGGCTGGTCGTCGAGCGCGCGGACCCGGCGCCGAACGTCGCGGACGCTGTCGGTGTCGTCGAACGACCCGAGCGCGCCCCCGTCGATGAGGACGAGCCCGTCGACGTCCTTGTAGCCCGGCCGTCCGTTGAAGTCCCACGCGCCGTAGATCGCGGTCATCGACGCGCCGAGCGAGTGCCCGCCGAGGATCACGCGCCGGCCGCCGCGCTTCGCCGCGAGGATGACCTTGCGCAGGTCGCCGATGTGGGTGGACAGCCCCCAGTCCTTCGCGAACGACAGCGACTTCGTGTCCGGCGGGGTGAAGTGGTTCTGGATCGACTGGTCGGTGATCCACCCGACGTAGTAGTCGCGGACCTGCTGGAGCGTCATCTCGCCGCGCAGCCCGCGCTCGAACACCGACGTGTCCTCCAGCGCCTGCGAGCGGCGGTCGACGGCCCAGACCTGCAGCCCGGGCACCCGTTCGACGAGGTCGCGGCCGACGAAAGTGAAGTCGCCGGCCCCGCCGCTGTAGCCGGGCACGAGCACGAGCACGGTCTTCGCGCTCCCCGGGCCGATCTTGGTGACGTGGCTGAAGTCGTACTTCGCCGGGCCGGCGGCGGGGACGCCGCGGATCTTCGTGGCGGCGTGGGCGGGCGCAGCGACCACGAGGGCGGCGAGACAGGCGAGCGCGAGGCGGGACATGCGGCCTACGCTAGTGGCAATGGCGGTTCTCATCGCGTCAGACCTGGCGAAGGACATGGCGGGCAACCCGTTGCTCCGCGGCGTCTCGTTCAAGCTCGAGCGGCGCGACCGCATGACCATCGCCGGTCGCAACGGTGCGGGCAAGACGACCCTGCTGCGGATGCTGAGCGGCGAGACGTCGGTCGACGGCGGCGAGGTGATCCTCCAGAAGGGCGCCCGGATCGCGCTGCACGACCAGCGCCCGCCCCGCGAGCGCGGGCTCTCGCTGCGCGACTACGTCGTGTCCGGCTCGAAGGACCTCATGGCGATGGAGGACGAGCTGCGGCGGATGGAGGACGACATGGCGTCGGGCGCGACCGACGCCGCGCTCTACGACCGTTACGCCCGCCGCCAGTCGGAGTTCGAGCATCGCGGCGGCTACACGTGGCGCGACCGGGCGACGCGCGTCCTGCACAACCTGGGCTTCCGCGACGCGGACTTCGACCGCTCGCTCGGCACCTTCTCCGGCGGGCAGCTCACGCGCGCGTCGCTGGCGCGGACGCTCGCGGCGCAGCCCGACCTGCTGCTGCTCGACGAGCCCACGAACCACCTCGACATCACGTCGCTCGAGTGGCTGGAGGGCGAGCTGCAGCAGCTCGACGCGGCGATCGTCATGGTCGCCCACGACCGCTGGTTCCTCGAGGCGGTGGGCACGTCGGTGCTCGAGATCGAGGCCGGCCGGTCGCGCTTCTTCCCCGGGACGTGGGCCGCGTGGCGCAAGGAGGCCGCCGCGCGCGAGCTCGCCCTCGGCCGGGCGATCGAGAAGCAGCAGGCCGAGATCGCGCGGATGGAGCGGTTCATCGAGCGCTTCCGCTACAAGGCCACGAAGGCGCGTCAGGCGCAGGACCGCGTCAAGAAGCTCTCCCGGATGGAGAAGATCGAGCGCGACCCGCGCGACCAGCGCGAGATGGCGCTGTCGTTCGGGAAGGCGGAGCGCTCCGGCCGGGTGGTGTTCGAGCTGGAGGAGGGGAGGATCGAGGTGGGTGGGCGGGACCGAAAAGTCCTGCTGCACGACGCGCGGCTGTGGCTCGAGCGCGGCGAGCACGTGTCGCTGGTCGGGCCGAACGGGGTCGGGAAGACGACGCTCGTGCGCGCGCTCACCGGCGAGCGCCCGCTCGACGGCGGGAAGCTGCGCACCGGCCACAACGTGAAGCTCGGCTACCTGTCCCAGCACGCCGAGGAGCTGGGCGACGTCGGGACCGTGCTCGAGGCGTGCCAGCGCGCGACGAAGCTGACCCCGAACAAGGCGCGCGCGCTGCTCGGCCGCTTCCTGTTCAGCGGCGAGGAGGCCGAGAAGCCGGTCGCGGGGCTGAGCGGCGGCGAGCGCCGGCGGCTGTCGCTGGCGATCCTCGTGTCCGGCGGCGCGAACGTCCTGATCCTCGACGAGCCGACCAACCACCTCGACATCGAGAGCCGCGAGGCGCTCGAGGACGCGCTGCTCGCGTTCGACGGCGCGGTGATCCTCGTCTCCCACGACCGCGCGCTGCTCGACGCGGTCGGGAAGCGCACGATCGCGATCGAGGGCGGCCGCCTGCGCTCGTACGAGGGCGGCTGGGCGGAGTACGTGCGCGTGCGCGAGGAGCGGCGCGCCCGGGGCGAGGACGTCGATGCCGGGCCTCCCGCGGACGTCACGCCGCGCGGCCCGGCCAAGCCGGAGCGCGCGCCGGACGGCCGCGCCGCGCGCAATGGAGGGGACGCGGTCGAAGGGGACCCCTCCGGGGGGCGCCGGCGCGGCAAGCCCAAGCCCGCGGGCCCCTCGAAGAACGCGCTGCGCCGCGACGAGGAGCTGCAGAAGGCGGTCGAGGAGGCCGAGGCGGCGCTCGCGCAGGTCGAGGACGAGCTGGCAGAGCCCGCCGCCTGGGCGACGAAGTACGAGGCGGCGAAGTCCGAGGCGCGCCACACCGCCGCGAAGCGCGCGGTCGAGGCGGCCTACGCGGCGTGGGAGGAGCACGCCGCGAAGATCGAGTCCGCCTCGTAGCGCGAGGCGGCACGGCGCCTGCCAGAGTGCGCCGCATCAGGTCCTGCGCACTGGTGCTCCTCGCAGCGCTCGCCGCGCCCGCCGCGGCGCTCGCGGACGTGGGCGTCGACACGCGGGACGTCGCGCCGGTCGCGCGGATCGACGCGAGCGGCGACGCGGTTCCTGTCGGGGACGTCAACGGCGACGGGATCGGCGACCTCGGCCTCGGCCCGTTCTCGGAGACCGCGGCGGGCCGCCGGTGCGAGCCGCTGACCGAGAAGATCGACCGCGGCGACGCGCGCAACTGGCAGGACGCCGTGCAGGTCGTCTTCGGCCGGCCCTCCTTCGGCCCGATCGACGTCGAGACGGTCGGCCCCGGCGGGCTGCGCGTGCGCTGCCCTGCGACGCCGCGGCTCGAGGACCGTGGCCCGCCGGGGAGCGGCACGTCGTACGGCATCGCGGTCGGCGGGTCGGTCGCCGGGGCGGGCGACGTCAACGGCGACGGGCTGGCCGACGTGGCCGTCGGGAGCGTCTCGGCGGGGCCGCGCGGACGGCCCGGCGCCGGGTCGGTGCACGTCGTGTTCGGCGCGCGCGAGGGCGGGGAGATGGACGCGCGGACGCTCGGCGACCGCGGCGTCCGCATCGACGGGCCGGAGCGGGCTTCGGAGCTCGGCCGCTCGATCACCGCCGTGGGGGACGTTGACGGCGACGGCTTCGGCGATGTCGCGCTTCCCTACCGCGTCGGCGCGGCCGCGCCGAACGGGCGCCGCCTCGGCCGCGAGCGGCTGCGCGTCGCCATCGTGTTCGGCGGGTTCCGCGGCGGCGAGCAGATCGACCTTGCGTCGCCCGGAGCGCGCGTGTCGACCCTCGCCGGCCTCACCGAGGCCTTCGTCGCCGAGATCGCGGACCACGTCGCGCTGGCGGGGCTCGGCGACCTCGGCGGGGACGGCGCCGGCGAGCTCGCCGTCGGCGCCGCGTTCGCGAGCGAGGAGACGTTGTGGACGCGGAGGGTGGCGGTCATGCGCGTCAGGCGCGGCGCGACGATCGACGTGCGCCGCGAGCCGCGCGTGCTGACCGTGCGCGCCGAGGGCGACCGGATCCGGTTCGGTGCCGTCGCGCCCGCGGGCGACGTCGACGGCGACGGCCGGCAGGACCTCGCGATCGCCGCCAACCACGCGCCCGGCGAGCTCGGCGTGCGCGACCCGGGCACCGCCGTCATGGTGGTGCCGGCGAGCGCGGGGCCGGACGTCGACGTCGCACGCCCGGGCGCGACCGTCCGGACGATCCTCGGCGTGGGCGAGGTGGAGGACGACGTGTTCGCGTTCGGCGGTCACCTCGCGCCCCTGGGCGACGTCGACGGCGACGGCCGGCCGGACCTCGCGATCGCGCAGCCCGGCGCGACGCCGGACTGCCGCAGCGGCGCCGGCGTGGTCTGGGTGGTGCCAGGCACCGCCGGCGGCGGCACGGTGCGCATCGACCGCGCGCCCGGCGCCTGGCGGATCGACGGCGCCCGGCCCTACGCCGCGCTGGGCCGGGAGGTGGCGGCGGGCGACGTGACTGGCGACGGCGCCCCCGAGCTGATCCTCCCGTCGTTGCCGTCCGGCGACGCGGGCGTCGTCGACGTCCGCCTGCTCGCCGCGCGGCGGCCCGCGACGGAGGTCGGCCGGCTCGCCTCGCCGCCCGACTGCTTCGGGGCGCGCCTCCTCACGCGGACGCTGCGCGGGCTGCGTCGCGGTCGCGTCGTCGTGCGGGTGCGCTCGCACATGGGCACGGGCCAGCCGCAGACCCTCGCGGTCCGCGTCACGATCGGCACCGCGCGATCCCGGCCCCGCACGCGCCGCGACTTCGACCGGTTCCGGCGGAGCATCCTGCGCGCCGGCGTCGCGCGCGCCCGCGTGCGGGCCGAGGGGCCGATCCGCCGGCGGGTCGCCGTGCGCATGCCGCGGGCGATGCGGCGGATGGTGCGCGCTGCGCGGTTCGCGTTCGTCGAGGTCGACGTCGAGCAGGTCTCGCCCCGCGGCGCCCACGCCACGGACGAGCTGCTGGTTGCGCGCTGACCGTCGCGGGCGGAGACTGCCGGCATGCCGACCTACGAGGAGGTCTGCGCCGACCACGAGTGGCGCGTGCCCGAGCGGTACAACATCGCGGCCGACGTCTGCGACAAGCACCCGGCCGACAAGCTCGCGATGGTCTGGGAGCGGTTCGACGGCGCGCGGCGCGACGTCACGTGGGGCGAGCTGCAGGCGCTGTCGGCGCAGGCGGCGCACGCGCTGAGCGCCGCGGGCGTCGAGCGGGGCGACCGGGTGGCGGTCGTGCTGCCGCCGACCGCCGAGACCGCCGCCGTCTTCTTCGGCACCTGGAAGCTCGGCGCGCTGCTGCTGTCGATGTCGGTGCTCTACGGCGACGACGGCATCCGCCACCGGCTGAACGACTCCGGGGCGAAGGTCCTCATCACCGACCGCGCGAACGCGCCCCGCTTCGCCGAGCATCCGCACGTCCTCGTGCTCGACGACGGCCTGCTCGACGGCCACCCCACGGAGCACGACACGCTCGACACCGCCGCGGACGACCCGGCGCAGCTCTACTACACGAGCGGCACGACCGGCCTGGCCAAGGGGATCGTGCACGCGCACCGGTACGTGCTCGCCCACGAGGAGTTCGTCTACTGCCACGAGGTGCAGGGCGGCGAGCGCTTCCACGGGATGGGGGAGTGGGCGTGGGCCGCGGGCATCGCGCCGCTGCTCGGGCCGTGGCGCCTGGGCGCGGTGCAGGTCGTCTACCAGCGAGAGGGCGGCTTCGACCCGCACAAGCAGCTCGACTTCCTCAGCCGCCACGAGGTCACGAACGTCTTCACCACGCCCACAGCGATGCGCGCGATGATGGCGATCGAGGACGCCGGCGCCCGCTACCCGCAGCGCTTCCGCCGCGTCTGCAGCGCCGGCGAGCCGCTCAACCCCGAGGCGATCCGCTGGTTCCGCGACGAGTACGGGATCACCGTCCTGGACTACTACGGCCTGACGGAGTCGTATCCGTTGTGCGGCAACTTCCCGTGGATGGAGGTCCGCGAGGGCTCGATGGGCCGCCCGATGCCGGGCTGGGACGTCCAGATCCTCGACGAGGACGAGCAGCCCGTCCCGCAAGGGGAACGCGGCGAGATCTGCCTGCGCGCGCGGTCGAACCCGCACTACCCGCTCGGCTACTGGCAGCAGCCCGACGCGACGCGCGAGACGTTCGGCGGCGAGTGGTTCCACACCAAGGACGCCGCGGTGATGGACGAGGACGGCTACGTCTGGTACGCCGGGCGCGCCGACGACGTGATCATCGCCGCCGGCTACCGGATCGGGCCGTTCGAGGTCGAGTCGGCGTGCCTCGAGCACCCGGCCGTGCGCGAGGCGGCCGCGGTCGCCTCGCCGGACGAGGTCAAGGGGAACGTGGTCAAGGCGTTCGTCGTGCTCGCCGACGGCCACGAGCCGAGCGACGAGACCGCCGGCGACATCAAGCGCTTCGTCCGCGAGCGCCTGTCGGCCTACGCGTACCCGCGCCGGATCGAGTTCGTCGACGACCTCCCGAAGACGCTCACCGGCAAGATCCGCCGCGTCGAGCTGCGCGAGCGCGAGCGGGAGCGCGCGACGACCTAGCGGAGCGCGGCCTCCAGCAGCGTCCGCGCCGAGGAGCGCATGACGTCGACCGCCTCCTCGCGCGAGAGGCCCGCGACGTCGGTGAGCCACACGAGCGGCTCGATCCCGATCGTGGCCCTGATCGCGAGGACGAGCCGGCGCAGCTCCCTGCGCGACATCCGGCCGCGCAGCGGCGCCAGCGCGTCCTCGATCCAGCGGATCGCGCGCCCCTGGCGCAGCGGGAGGTCGGTCGCGCCCGGCTCGAGCGAGAGTCGCAGCATCGCCCGCAGCTCCGGCTCGTGGTCGAGCAGCTGCGACCCGATGCGGCCGGTGACCAGGTCGAGGCGGGCGGCGGGATCGTCGGGGGCGTCGGGCCCCAGCAGCGACGCCGACTCGATCTCGGGATAGACCGCGAGCAGCAGATCGCGCCGGTTGGCGAAGTAGCGGTATGCGGTCGTCCGCGACACGTCCGCGCGATCGGCTGCCTGCTCGACCGTCGCGCTCCCGCCCTCCGCGAGCAGCTCGCGCGCCGCCGCGAGGAGGGCCGCGCGCGTGCGGGCCTTCTGCCGCGTCCTGCCGGTGAGCTCGTACGGCGTTGACATCGCCGTCATGGAACTCTACTGTCCTTCGTGGACATCTTGGTACCACAAAGGGCGGGGACATGGCGCGGGCGTTGATCAGGCAGGACGGCGAGGGCGACCGCTTCTGGTTCGCCGGCGGCGGGGTGTGGACGATGAAGGCGTCGGGGGACGAGACCGACGGCGCGATCCTCTTCTTCGAGGACGAGGTGGTCCGCGGCAAGACGACGCCGCTGCACACGCATCCCCACGAGGACGAGGGCATCTACGTCCTCGAGGGTGAGCTGCTCGTGCACGTCGACGGTCACGAGCACCCGGTCGGGGAGCGCGGCTTCTTCTTCGCGCCGCGCGGCGTCCCGCACGCGTTCCTCGTCACCTCCGAGACGGCGCGCCTGCTCGCCTGGCAGACGCCGGCGGGCGGCGAGTCGTTCTATCGCGACTGCAGCGAGCCGCTCGCGTCGGACGCCGACGCGGAGCGCCCCGCGGACTTCGACCGCCTGCGCGCGGCGGCCCAGCGCAGCGACCGGCTCGAGATCCTCGGGCCACCGCCGTTCGCGGCCGCTCAGCAGTCGGCCAGCTCGCGCGCGTAGAAGCGGACGTACTCGTCCGTGTGGGCGTGCCAGTAATCGCCGTCGTGGCCGCCCTTCCAGGGATGGAAGCGCGGGGAGCGCATCCGCTCGACCAGCGTGCGGGTCGCGGCGGCGAACGGGTCCTCGTCGCCGATGTCGACCCAGGCGCCCGCGGGGATCTGGTCCGCGCGCTGCAGCAGGTCGTGGCGGTCGAAGTCCTCCGGGTCGTCGAACGCGCCCTCCGCCGTCGAGGCGGCGTCAGGGAAGATCGCCGGCGAGTGCGCGCCGACCGCGCAGAAGCGATCGGGGAAGGCGGCGGCGATGTGCAGCGCGCCGAAGCCGCCCATCGAGATGCCGCCGATCGCGACGCGGTCGGGGTCGGCGCCGTAGCGCTCGATCGCGCCAGGGATCGCCTCGCGCACGACCATGCGCGTCCACGCGCCGTCGCGGCGGTTGTGCCAGTAGGAGTGGTCGCCGCCGTCGGGGAGCAGGACGATCGGCGCGCGGGCGCCCGCGTCGTCGAGGGAGTCCTTCAGGACGTCGCTGACCATCCCCTCGGGCCCGCCGCCGCGGCCGTGGAGGAGGACGAGGAGCGGCGGGTGGTCGGGCGCGTGCTCGGGGACGAGGACGCGGTGGTGCAGGGTGCGGCCGACCGCCCGGCTGCGCTGGTCGAACTCGTCGCTGGGCGGGCGAGAGTCGATCCCGCACCCGGCGAGGACGAGGAGCGCGAGGAGGGCGGCTCGCCTCAGCATCGCTCGAGCGCGTCGACGTGGAAGCGCAGCCAGCGCGGCAGCTCGCGCAGCCAGAAGCGCAGGTCGTGGCCGCCGTGCCAGACGCGGAAGCGCGGGGCCCGCATCCGCTGCGCCAGCGCGCGGACGGCGGGCGCGAACGGGTCCTGGTCGCCGACGTCGACCCAGATGCCCGGCTGAAGGTCCCGCGCGTGGGCGATCGGGTCGACGCGCGCGAAGTCGGCCTGGTCGTCGAACGCCTCGCCGAACGTACCGCCGGGCCGGGGCCGGCGTTCGAACACCGCGGGGGAGTGCGCCGACACCGAGCAGAACCGCCGCTGCGTCGAGAGGTACAGCGCGCCGAAGCCGCCCATCGAGAACCCGCCGATCGAGACGCGCCTCGTGTCCGCGCCGTACCGCCGCGCGACCTCGGGGAGGAGACCGTCGAGCACCATCCGCGCCCAGTCGCCGTCGTCGCGGTCGTGCCAGTACGACGCCTCGCCCCCGTCGGGGAGGAGCACGACCGGCGCGCGGTCGCCCATCCGCTCGAGCGCGGCGACGAGCTGCGGCATCACGTAGTCGTCCGGCGAGCCGCCCTGGCCGTGGAGCAGGATGAGGACCGGGACGTCCTCGCCGCGGTCGCGCGGGACCATCGCCAGCGGCTTCAGCGGCTGCGTCGGTGTCTCTCCGCGCAGCTCCACGGGCACGACCGTGATCGCGGGCCCGGGCCGCTGGTCGTCGTCGCCGCCGCCGCAGCCGGCGAGGAACGCGAGGACGAGGAGCGGCAGGGCGCGGCGCACCGCCGCGATTGTGGCGGCCTACGGCTGGGCCGCGCGCCGCCCGGCGTTGCCGTGGCGCTTCGGCGTGACCTTGATCGACGCCTTGGACGGCGTCGTGCGGACGATCGGGTTCTCGATCTCGCCGATCCGGTCGATGAGCTTCAGCCACTGGCCGGGCTTGAGGATCGCGCCGGCGAACTTGCCGACGCGGCCGGTCCGCGGGTCGTCGCCGACGGGGCGGTAGCCGACGTGGATGTGGTCGGCGTGGTCGCCCATCGCCAGCGTGTTCGAGCGGCCGGGGTACGTCATGAGGCTGATGATCTGGTGCGGCTCCATCGCGCCCTGCAGCGTGAGGATCCGCCGGATCGTGACGTCGGTGATCGAGCCCGCGCCCTGGTGGCCCATGATCGGGATCCCGTTGACGGTCGCGATGTCGACCGCGGTGCCGGTCGTGTGCTCGGAGACGTTGCCCGACGCGGTGAGGTAGCCGTGGCCGCACTGCAGGCTCGTGACGCCGGGGCGCAGGCCGTTGGCGGCGAGGAACTCGAGCAGCGCGAGGACGCGGCGGTCGATCGCGCCGGCGCGGATGTCCTGGCGGCCGCACTCGTAGACGTCGACGTGCGGGTTGGCGAGGACGCGCCGCTGCAGCGACTCCTTGCTCATCAGCAGGATCTGGCCGATCGTCGGCGCCTTCGCGTCGCTGCCGAAGAACGGGTTCTTGCCCTTGGCGCGGTAGATGGCGGTCGACTCGAGCAGCTTCCAGCCGTCGAGGATCGGCTTGGGATCCACCGCGGGCGAGCCCTTGCCGGCGGGGTGGACCACGAAGTGGACGTGCGGCGCCTGACCGGGGGTCACCCTGTCGATCCGGCCCAGGACGGTTCCGGCGATGACCTGGGCGCCGGGGCGCAGCCTCTTGAGGACGACGTCCTTGCGGTCGAGGCCGAGCACCTGCTTGAAGTAGGCCTCGAAGGTCGTGTAGCCCGCCACCGGCTTGCCGGACTGGAGCATCTGCTGCTCGCCGCCGTTGCGGTAGGCCGAGCCGCGGCCGGGATGGGCGAACAGGCGCTCCTTGGCCACCTCGATCGTCTTGACCGAGGTCGCCGGCTCGCGGCCCTTGGCGGCGGCGCGCGGCT
>DASVPR010000057.1:0-4521 GCA_036389485.1 Solirubrobacteraceae bacterium | reverse complement strand
AATGGGCCTACGCGCACCGCTGGAAGAACTCCCAACAGCGCACGCGGGCCCTGAGATCATTCGTCCGCTACTACAACCGCCGGCGGCCACACAGCAGCCTCCGCGACCGGCCACCCATCAGCCGCGTTCACAACGTCCCTGACCAGGACACCTAGCGCGCGACGATGCGGGTCGCGGCGGCCTTCCAGGTCGCGACGACCTCGGCGCCCGGGCACAGCCGCAGCCGCTCGGCGGAGGCGGCCGTGACCTCGGCGACGAGGGGCTGGGGGCGCGCGAGGGCGACCCGTGCGCGGTTGCCGACGACGGTGACGCTGCCGACCCGCGCCGGGAGGTGGTTCCGGGCGGAGGTCTCGGTCGGGCGGTGCGGCTCGATCGCGATCTCCCACGGGAACACGCTGACGGCAACCGGGCCGGCGGCGGCGTCGGTGCTCACGACGGTGCCGCCGCCGTCGAGCTCGACGGCGGTGAGGCCGTCCTCGCCTGGGCGCGCGGTGCCGGTGAGCACGACCGCGCCGGTGAAGTCGGCGACGAACGACGTCGCGGGCCGCGCGGCGAGCTCGGTCGCCGTGCCCTCTTGAACGATCCGGCCGGCGTCGACGACCCCAACGCGATCGCCGAGCTCGGCGGCCTCCGCGAAGTCGTGGGTGACGAGCAGGGCGGGGACCTCGACCTCGTCGAGGATCTCCTTCAGCGTCCGGGCGGCGCTCGCGCGGGTGCGGGCGTCGAGCGCGGAGAGCGGCTCGTCGAGGAGCAGCGCTTCGGGCCTGCGCGCCAGCGCCCGGGCGAGCGCGACCCGCTGCTTCTCGCCGCCGGAGAGCGTGGCCGGCTTGGCGTCCGCGAGCTCCGCGATCCCGAAGCGGTCGAGCAGCTCGTGCGCGCGCCGGCGGTCGCCGCGCAGCGGGAACGCGACGTTCTGCAGCGCGGTCATCGTCGGGAACAGCGCGTAGTCCTGGAAGACGTAGCCGCAGCGGCGCTCGTCCGGCGGGACGTCGACGCCCCGCTCCGTATCGAGCCAGGCGCGCTCCTCGCAGGTGACGCGGCCGCGGCTCGGCCGGAGCAGCCCGCTCGCGATCCGCAGCACGCTCGTCTTCCCCGCCCCCGACAGCCCGGCCAGCGCGAGGCAGCGCCCGGGCGCGACGCTCAGGGCGACGTCGAGCTCGAGCGGCCCGACGCGCGTGCCGGCCTCAAGCTCGAGCACCGAGCTTCACCACCAGCAGGATCGCGCCCGAGACGGCGACCAGCACGGCGGAGAGCGCGAGCGCCGCGGGGAAGTCGGTCGCGAAGCGGTCGTAGATCGCGAGCGGCGCGGTCTGCGTGACGCCCGCGAACGAGCCCGCGAACATGAGCGTCGCGCCGAACTCCCCCAGGGCGCGCCCCAGGGCAAGCGCGCCGCCGGCGGCGAGCCCGGGAGCGGCGGTCGGGACCACGACGCGGAGGAACGTCCGCGCCTCGGACGCGCCGAGCGTGCGGCTCGCGTCGACCAGCGTCCGGTCCACGCTCGCGAACGCGGCCTGCGCCTGGCGGACGTAGAACGGCGACGCGACGAACGTGAGCGCGGTGACGACGGCGGCGGTCGTGAGCGGCAGGCGGACGCCCAGCGCGTCGAGCGGCCCGCCGAGGATCCCCTCCGGCCCGAGCGCCGCGAGCAGCGCGATGCCCGCGACCGCCGGCGGCAGGACGAGCGGCAGCTCGACGAGCGTCACCGCGAGCGAGCGGCCGCGGAAGTCGCGGCTCGCGAGCAGCCACGCGGCCGGCGTCCCGACGAGGACGATGATCGCGAGCGCGACCGCCGTCGTCCGAAGGCTGAGCCACAGCGCGTCCAGCGCCCCCTCCTCCCCCAGGCTCTCGACCAGCCGGGCCGGCGAGGTGTCGACGAAGACCGCGACGATCGGGAGCGTGAGGAACAGCAGGGCGAGCGAGGTCGCCGCGACGAGCAGCGCGGGAAACCACGCGGCTCTAGCGGCGCGGGGCACCGAAGCCCGCCTCCCGCAGCGCGTCCTGGCATGGCCCGATCGTCAGGCTTGCGAGGAACGCGCGCGCCGCGTCGCTGTGCCGGACGATCCCGGCGCCGTAGTCGATCTCGGGCTGGAGGGCGCGGGCGAGCGGGATCGTCTCGAGGCGGGCCGCGCGCGCGTCGGTGACGTAGACGAAGCCGGCATCGACGGCGCCCTGCTCGAGCTTGCCGACGATGCCCTTCGCGTCCGGCTCCTCGGAGCGGACGTTGGCGCGGATCGCCCGCCCCCGCCGCTCGCCGAGGCGGCCGATCAGCGCGCGCGTGTAGTCGCCGACGGGCACGCCGTCCGATCCGATCGCGATGCGCACCCCGTCGTCGCCGAGGTCGTCGAGCCCCTTGACCCGCGAGCGCTCGGCGGTCGCCACCACGAGTCGGTTCGTGGCGAACACGGTCACGTCCTCGAGCAGGCCCTCGTCCGCGAGCTGCTCGGGCAGCTTCGTGTTTGCCGCGGCGTACACGTCGGGCTCGACGCCCTTGCGGATCTGCGCCGCGAGCTCGTCCGACCCCGCGAACTGGAGCTTCACGTCGTCGCCCTCGGTGCACTCGGTGAGCGGCCTCTGCAGCGAGGAGGCCGCGGAGACGACCAGCTCGCCGTCGTCGCCGCCGCCGCAGGCGCCGAGGAGCGCGGCCGCGCCCGCGAGCACGGCGAGGCGCCTCACGACCGCTCGACCATCACCGACGTCGCCTTGACCGTCGCGACGGCGCGGACGCCCTCCGCGAGCCCCAGCTCCTCGACCGCGTCGCGCGTGACCGCCGCCGAGACCCGGAACGGCCCGGCCTCGATCTCGACGATCGCCATGACGCCGTCGGCCTCGACCGAGCGGATCGTCCCCGGGAACCGGTTGCGGGCCGAGAGCGCGTGCCCGGTCGCGTGGCGCTTCGGGCGCGCCGAGAGCCGCTCGACCTCCGAGGCCGGCACGAGCCGGCGGTTGCGCGCGTCTCTGATCGTGGTGAGCTTGCCGTCGCGATCCCAGCGCCGCAGCGTGTCGACGCTTACGCCGATCGCCCGCGCCGCCTCGCCCAGGGACAGTCCCTCGCTCATTGCCTAAGCATTGCATAGGCACGACTGCGGGTACGCTCCACACATGACCCTCGTGCCGCGCCCGTGGCTGATCGCCGGCGTCGTCCTGCTCGTGGCGGGCATCGTCATCGCCGCCGTGGTCGACGGGAAGGGCGACGTGGTGGGTTTCAGCGTCGGCGGCGCCGGAGCGATCCTCCTCGTCGGCCTCGCCTTCTACGCCGTCGGGCGCAGCGAGGATCGCGACCGCGCGCAGCGGCCGAACGGCTGAGGGACGGCCCTACCGCGCGGGCGGGCGGAGGAGCAGCGACGCGCGGACGCGATCGGCCTGCGTGGCACGGCCGGTGAGCTGGGCGGAGCGCCGCGGATTCCGTTCCGGCTGCGGTGCGAGCTTGCTGCTGGCGTTGCGCTTCATGATGGCCTCCCCTGGCCGGTCTGTCCCCGTTGGCCCTGCACCCGCTTAGACGGCAGCGGGAACGGAAACTTGCGGGTTCGGACGGCATCCAACCGACCCCGTCGGACGGTCCGCCATCATGGACGCGTGTTCGCGTCGCTGGCCGCCGTCCTCGCACTCGCCGCGCCCGGGCCGAACGCGCCGCTGCCGGCGACGCCGGACGGCCTGGCGCAGGCGCTGACGGAGGCGCACGAGCGGGTCGCGCTGTCGATCGACCTGTGGCAGCGCGAGGGCGATCCGGGCGAGGGCGACGCACCCGACGCCCTGAAGCGCGAGGCGCTGTGGCAGCAGCGGATCTACCGGTTCCTCGGCCGCCACCCGAAGACCGCGCGGCGCACGCTCCGGCGCCTGCCGCTCTCCATCCGGCTCGACGCCCGCCTCACCACGCGCGCGCTCCGCAGCCTGTTCGCGCTGTCGGCACAGACGAAGATCACGAAGCGCTCGCAGCTCCGGCTCGGCGAGCCCGAGCCCGCCGATGACCTGATGCGGTACTACCGCAACGCGCAGGCGCGGTTCCGGGTCGGCTGGCACGTCCTCGCCGCGGTGAACTTCGTCGAGACCGGCTTCAACAAGCTGCGCAACGACAGCGTCGCCGGCGCGCAGGGGCCGATGCAGTTCATCCCGAGCACGTGGCGCGCGTACGGGATGGGGGGCGACGTCCACGACCCGCGCGACGCGATCATGGGCGCCGCCAACTACCTGCACGCCTCGGGCGCGCCGGGCAACTACCGCCGCGCGCTGTACGCCTACAACCCGAGCGCGCTCTACGTCAGCGCCGTGCTCAACCACGCGCGCCGGATGTCGCACGACCCGCGCAGCTTCTACTCGTACTACGCCTGGAGCGTCTTCGTCCGCACGCGCAAGGGCGAGCGGCGCCTCCGCGGCCCCGACGACCCCTAGCTGTCGTTCCCAGGCGCCTTCGTCAGTCGTGAGCCGGGCGGCTTGTGGCTGAGGCTGCCGTGGGGTCGGATGAAGTTGTAGTGGTTGAGCCAGGCGTCGAGCGCTGCGGTGCGCTCGGCGCTGTTGGCGTAGAGC
>DASVPR010000056.1:0-29066 GCA_036389485.1 Solirubrobacteraceae bacterium | reverse complement strand
CCGTTGCGGCGGCGGGCGATCCGCGTCAGGCCTTCGCCAACCTGCTGGGACTCGACTCCGCGCTGGCCCATGTCAACCCGCTGCTCGGCGGGGTCGCCCCGCCGGCCCTCACCGAGTACGCGCTCCGCTACGCCGAGTCGGGCCGCCTCGACTCCGGCGCGCTGCCAGGCGCCCTCCTCCCCCGCTTCGCCCGCCCGGGGCGCCGCGGCCAGCTGCCCGACGACTTGGCCGACGCGTTCGGCGCCGTGGTGCGGGCGGGCACCGCCGCCTGGGAGGCCTGCGGTCACGTAGCGCTGCCGGCCCGCTCGCGCCTGACCCGGCCGGAGCGCGAGGCCGGCCTACGCGTCGCCACCTCCCCGATGATCCGCGACCCCGACGAGCTGGAATGGCAGGTGGAGGAGCGCTCCGGGCTGCGCTTCTACCGGATCCGTCCCGCCGACCGCGAGCCGACGCGGGCGCGCGTCGAGAGGGTGATCGCGGCGTGGGACGAGCAGGACGTCGCGATCGGCGTCGCGCCTGAGCTCTGCCTCTCGCGCGCGCTGCTGGAACGCTGGCAGCGAGCGCTCGCGGACCGCGAGCGAGCAGGGACGAGCCGATTGCGCCTCGTGGTCGCCGGCAGCGGGAACCTGAACGGCTCGTCGCCGCCGGTCAACGAGGCGGTGCTGCTCGACGCGCGGACCGGCGAGGTGCTCGCCGGCCAGCGCAAGGTCCACCCGTTCAACTTCTCCCAGCAGGACCTCGAGCTGTGGGGCCTGACCGACCGGCTGACGGCGCCGATCGACGAGGACCTGCGCCGCGGTGAGCGCCTGTGCGTCGTGGAGGCGGGCGGCGCGCGGCTGGCGATCCTCGTGTGCGAGGACCTGGCTCGGTTGCACGCCTTCGCCGCGGCTCTCCACGCCCACGGCGTGTCGCTGCTGCTGGTGCCGGTGTTCGCCCGCCCGACGAAGGACCGGCGCTGGGAGCGCGCGCGGGCGGAGGTCTACAGCGACGCGATCGGCTCCACCGTCGTCGTCGCCAACAGCCTCGTGATCGCCGACATCCTGCGCACGCCCCCGCCGGTCGGGACCGCGATCGCCGTCGCGCCCGGGCGCGCCGCTGTGGGGCACGCCATCGAGCCGGACGACGTCGTCGTGTTCGCGCTCGACGGCGACGGGCCGCGCGTGGAGCACGAGCGCCGGAAGTAGGGACAACCCGAAGTCGCGCCTCCGGCGACCTCGACGGCCGGTCTCGGGTGCGGCCCATGGTCGCCCCGGCGGGCGCGCGGAAGAGTGCGGGGCACATCGCTCACAGGAGACGCCATGCCGCGAGCCGCCCGCTTCACCAGCCCGCCCGACCTTCGCCTCGTCGAGCCCGACGCTCGCCCGGTCCGGGTCGTCGTCGCCGGCGCGCAGGGCCTCGTGCGGGCGGGCCTCCGCGCGCTGCTCTCCGCGGAGGACGACCTCGCCGTCGTCGCCGAGGCGGCCGACGGCGACGCCGCGTTCCGGCTCGCCGCGCAGCTGCTCCCCGACGTGCTCCTGATGGACGTCGGGCTGGGCGGCGTCGAGGTCGCGCGGCGCGTCGCCGACGATCCCCGCCTGGATGCGGTCGGCCTCGTGATCCTCGCCGCGGCCGAGGACGACGAGGACGCGCTGGCCGCCCTGCGCGCGGGGGCGCGCGGCTTCCTGCTAGAGGACGCGCCGCCGCGCCGCCTCGCCGAGACGGTCCGCACGGTCGCCGCGGGCGGCGCGGCGCTGTCGCCTGGCGTCGCCCGCCGGGTTCTCGCGGCGCTCGCCGCGCAGCCGGCGCCGGACCGCCCGCGCCCCGAGCAGCTCGACGAGCTGACGCCGCGCGAGCTCGAGGTCCTCGCCCTCGTCGCGACGGGGATGAGCAACGCGCAGATCGCCGAGCACCTCGTGGTGAGCCCGGCGACCGCGAAGACGCACGTCAGCCGCGCGATGTGCAAGCTGCGCGCACGCGACCGCGCGCAGCTCGTCACGCTCGCGTACGAGTCCGGGCTCGTGGCCGCCGGCCCGAGGGCCGTCGCCGCATGAGCACCGGCTCGAGCTCGACGCGCCCGAGCGACTCGGGCGGGAGGTCGGACGCCAGCTCGCCGCCGAGGCCCGGCCTGGCGTACGGATGGTGCGCGATGCCGCTGCCCTTGTCCGTGAAGAGGCCGTACACGACGCCCACGAAGATGGCCAGGCAGGCGAGCAGGAACCACCCGCTGCCGTCGTGGAAGACCCAGTAGAGGTAGGTGGACATGCGCTCATGCTCGACCCGTGGGATGAGAACCCCGTGAGCCGGGCGCGGCACGCGGTCGCGCTCGTGTCGCGCGCGGGCTCGATCGACTGGTCCAGGTCCGCGACTCGGTGCTGAGCGTGCGCTCGCCCGTCGAGGTCGGCTGCCGCGACGCGGCCGACGCGTTCCGCCGGTTCATCGACGCAGCGCGGCCGGCGCGGTCGACGACCTGCAGGTCATGCACGGCGTCGGCGGCGGAGCGGCGACTCGAGGAGTTCGGCTCGACCACCTCGAGAGCTACCGCGGGGCACGGCCCGCGCGCATCGGCAAACCCCGCGTGGCGGCAGCGGCAGTTCGACGTCTACGGGGAGCCGGTCGAGCTCTTTTCGCGGTGGCACTCGCGCGGGAATCCGCTCGACCACGACTACTGGCGGTTCGTGCAGGCGTTCGACACCGACGCTCTCGACGCGGCGGTGCTGCTGCTGCCCGAGTTCAGGTTCGTGTCGTGGGATGACGAGCGGATCGTCCGGACCGCGGATGCCGTTCGCCCCGAGCTCGGCGAGGACGGCATGATCCTTCGGTATCGGATGCCCCGCGGACAGGTCGGGCGCGAGGGGACGTTCCTCGCCGACCAGCAACGACATCTGGCTCTTCGCCGAGGAGTACGACACGCGGTCGGGCGAGCTGCTCGGCAACTTCCCGCAGGGCCTGACCACCTCGCGCGCCGCGGGGCGCCGCGGCAGCGGCTCATGAGGGTCTCATCCGCGGCCGCGACGCTGGTGGCATGTCCCAGCACCATCGCCCTTCGCCCGAGCCGCCGCACACCGAGACCCCGCGATCGGTCCTCGTCGGCGTGCCGCTCCACGACGACGACGACGGCCTGACGGTCGCGACCGCCGCGGCCTACGCCGCGGCGCTGGGCGCCGAGCTGATCCTCGCCGGGATCGCGCCGATCGCCCAGCCACTCGTCGCCGAGGCCCACCTCGCGCTGGGGCCGCCCAGTCTGCCGCCGATCGCCGAGCAGCAGACGATCGACCGGATCGCCCGCGCGCGGCTCGATGCGACCGCCGCGGCACTGCCCGATGGGGTCGCCGCCCGCACCGTCCTCAACTGGGGAACACCCGGGACCGTGCTCGTCGAGACCGCGCTCATGGAGGGCGCCGACCTCATCGTCGTCCCGATGAAGCGCGAGGGCCCGCTCGGCCACCTCCTCCACGACGGCGACGACCGCCACGTGCTGCACAACAGCGAGGTGCCCGTGCTCGTCGTCCCGGTCCCGTCGCCGACGAGCTGAGCAGCGCGGGTGCGCGGTCGACCGACACCTCAATCGCCCATTTGGGAACTCGTACGGCGCGATCCGAGGCCTTGAGCGCCACATCCGGAAGGCGCGAAACGCCGAGAAACACGGCGGATACTGGGATGGGCCGGGCAGGATTCGAACCTGCGTCGAACGGATTATGAGTCCGCTGCTCTGACCAACTGAGCTACCGGCCCGCGGCTGCGGAAGGTACCGCGCGCGCTAGGAGGACTTCGTGTTCTGCGCCCGGCGGACCAGCGGCAGGACGAACCACAGGGCCACGAAGAGCAGCGCCGTGCCGGCCACCGTGACCGTGACCGTCCCCGACTTGAAGAGGAAGTCGGTGATGAGCATGACCGCGCCGGTCATCGCGAGCGCGAGGAACACCATCCCCGCGACCGCCAGACGCGACGCCGCTCGCACGATGTGGCTCTTGTCGCGCTGCGCGAAGTTCAGCCGGTGGTATGCGCTCGGCGCGATCATGAACGCGATCGCGCAGACCGACAGGAGCAGCGTCACGAAGTAGACCTTCTCCTGGAACTGCGAGACGGTCTGGAAGCGCTGCTGGAACGGCACCGCCATGAGGAACGCGAAGAGGACCTGCACGCCGGTGGTCGCGACGCGGAGCTCCTGCAGCAGCTCCTGCATGTTGCGGTCGGCGCGCTCGGCCGGGGTCTCGTCGCGCTCGGCGTCCCGCTCGCGCTCGGTGTCGCTCACGACTTCAGCTTCTCGACCGCCGCGCGCAGCTCGTCGACGCTCACCGCGCCCTCGAACCGCTCGACCACCGTGCCGGACTTGTCGATCAGGAACGTCCACGGCTCGGTCGGCAGTCGCCACTGCCCGACCTGCGGCCGGAAGCCCTTGTTGATGTCGTTGTCGTTGTAGATCTCCTGGTGGATGAACGTGATGCCGTCCCCCACCTCGTTCTTGACCTCCGCGACGACGTCGACCACCGGCCCGCACACGCGCGTCTGACACAGCTGCGGCGTCGCGAAAGCGAGCACGATCGGCTCCTTGCCGAGCACGTCGGCGAGGTCCTTCTCGTGCAGGTCGGGCAGCGGCGGGATGCGCGTATCGATCGACTCGACGTTGCCGGCAGCCGAAGCGACCGTGTCCGTGGAGACCTTGATCGCCTTCTCGCCGACGTCCGGCGGGCCGCCGCGCCGGCCGGCGCGCATCTCGATCTGCGAGGTCGACGCCAGCGAGCCGTCGATCGACACGAGCGCGGTGACGACGTACCGCCCGGGCTTGGGGAACTTCACGTCGGCGACCCAGAACGAGTCGACGTCGTCGAGGTCCGCCTGCGTCTGACGGGACATGAACTGCGGCTTGACCCGCAGCGACTCGCGCCGCGCCTCGAACGGGCCGCGCAGCCGCCGCCCGTCCGGCTGCGCGACGTAGACCGCGACAGCGTCGGGCAAGATCTGCTTGCGCGAGACGTCGAACAGAGCGAAGCCGACGCGGTTCTCGCCGGGCCGCAGCAGGAAGACGCTCGGGGCGAAGACCGCCTTCTCGGGAGCGCTCGCACGCAGCGCACGGATCGTCTTGTTGCCCCCGCTCGGGAAGGACACCGCGGCGGCGGGCGGCTCGGTCGAAGTGCTCTTGACCGAGTCGCCCGATTCCTTGTCGTCGCCGCCGCACGAGGCGAGCACGAGCGCCGCGAGCAGCGCGATCAGGGCGACGGGCCGGGACACGGCGGATCACTGTAGTGTGCCCCGCCTTCCGCCATGCCCGACCGCGCAGCCATCGTCACCGGAGCCTCGAGCGGCATCGGCTTCGCCGTCGCGAAGCTCCTGGCGGAGGAGGGCTGGAGCGTCACCATGGCGGCCCGGCGCCCCGAGAAGCTCGAGGCCGCGTTCAACGAGCTGCAGGGCGCCGGTCACGACGTCCAGCAGGTCGCGGGGAACCTCGGCCTCGAGGAGGACATCAAGCGCGTCGTCGACGCCCACCGCGACAAGTACGGCCGCTGCGACCTCCTGATGAACAACGCGGGCGTCGGCATCGGCGAGCCCGTAGCGGAGCTGACGACCAAGAAGGTCGACATCCAGATCGCCACCAACCTGCGCTCGATCCCCCTCTTCTATCGCGAGGCGCTGGACATGCTGAAGGCGGCCGGCGCCGAGCACCGCAACGCGCTCGTCGTCAACACCTCGTCGCTGAGCGGCAAGCAGGGCGAGGCGTGGCTGAGCGTCTACTCCGCGACCAAGTGGGGCGTCATCGGCTTCACGCAGGCGATGAACAAGGAGCTCGCGAACGACGGCATCAAGTCGTGCGCGCTGTGCCCCGGCTTCGTCGACACGCCGATGACCGACTTCGTCAAGGGCATGATCCCCGCCGAGGACATGATCCGCCCCGAGGACATCGCCGAGTCCGTGCGCTTCCTGCTCACCCTGTCGCCCGGCTGCGTCGTCCCGGAGATCGTCTTCCAGCGCCCCGGCGGCGAGCTGATCCCGCAGGCGAAGGACTAGACGAGCTCGGCCTCGCCCGGCTCGCGAGCGGGCTCCGCGGGCGGCGTCTCTTCGTGCAGCCAGTCGGTGCCCACCGCGGCCGCCTCGACCTCGCGGCGCGCGCGACCGATGGCCTGGTGGTGGGTGATGGCCTCGTCGAAGTCCGCGCGGGTGACGCCGATCGTCGACGCCTCGAGGTGCGAGCGCAGGATCGCGAGCTCGCGCTCGGTCGCGACGCGCGGGCGCTTGGCGCCGCAGAAGCGGTCCCAGGCCTTGGCGAACGCCAGCAGGTTGGTGCGGCCGCCGTGGCGGTGCGCGGCGAGCATCGGGCAGACGCCCCCGCGCCGGTCGGTGTACGCGCCGACGATGATCGTGTTCGCGGCGATGCCCTCGAGCATCGCGGTCTTCGTCTTCTCCGGCAGGCACTCGACGGCGAGCCGAAGGTCCTCGATACGTCGCTGGCGCCTCGACCGCATTAGTGTCCTGGACATTACCCACAGAACTCCTTCTTGACGAAAGGGAACTTGCAACGACCATGGAGCTCGGGATCCACATCGGCTACTGGGGCCTCGGGCTCACGGCGAACGACCAGAAGGAGATCGTGCGGGAGGCCGAGCGGCTCGGCTACGACAGCGTCTGGACGGCCGAGGCGTACGGCAGCGACGCGGCGACGATCCTCGGGTGGCTCGCCGCGATGACGGAGAAGATCAAGCTCGGCAGCGCGATCTTCCAGATGCCGGCGCGCAGCGCGGCGATGACCGCGATGACCGCCGCGACGATCGACAACCTGTCGGACGGCCGGATGCTGCTCGGGATCGGATCGAGTGGCCCGCAGGTCGCCGAGGGCTGGCACGGGCAGCGGTTCGGCAAGCAGATCCAGCGCACGCGCGAGTACGTCGAGGTCGTCCGCAAGGCGCTGAGCCGCGAGCGGCTGTCGTACGACGGCGAGACGATCGTCCTCCCCCTCCCCGACGGCCCCGGCAAGCCGCTGAAGCTGACGATCAAGCCGGTGCAGGACGCCATCCCGATCTACCTCGCCGCCATCGGCCCGAACAACGTCAGGCTCGCCGGCGAGATCGCCGACGGCTGGATCCCGATGTTCTTCTCCCCCGAGCACGTGCAGGAGTTCAAGCCGCTGCTGGAGGAGGGCGCGCAGAAGTCGGGCCGCAGCCTCGACGACTTCCGCATCACGCCGAGCGTGAACGTCCTCATCACCGACGACGAGGACGCCGCGCGCGACGCGGTCCGCCCGTTCATCGCGCTGTACGTCGGCGGCATGGGCTCGCGCGAGAAGAACTTCTACAACGCGCTCGTCACGCGCTACGGGTTCGAGGAGGAGGCCAAGGAGGTCCAGGACCTCTACCTCGAGGGCAAGAAGGACGAGGCCGCCGCGCGGCTGTCGCCCGAGCTGATCGACACGGTCAGCCTCGTCGGGCGCAAGGAGAAGGTCCGCGACAAGCTGGCCGTGTACCGCGACGCCGGCGTGCACACGCTGGGTGCGACGCCGCTGGCGTTCGACTACCAGGGCCGCATCGACCAGCTGCGGATGCTGGCCGAGCTGAACGCGGCGTGAGGCGGATCCTCCTCGGCGCGTTCGGCGACCCGGGGCACGCGTTCCCGGTCATCGCGCTCGGGGCGGAGCTGGCGCGGCGCGGCCACGAGGTCGCGCTGCAGACGTGGGTGAAGTGGCGCGAGCACGTCGAGGCCGAGGGCATCCAGTTCGTGCCGGCGATCGAGTACCAGGTGTTCCCGACCCGGGACCGCCCGCTGAAGCCGTACGAGGCCGTGGTGCGGGCGGCGCGCGACTCGCTGCCGCAGATCGAGGAGCTCAAGCCCGAGTGCGTGGTGGCGGACATCATCACGCTCGCCCCCGCAGTCGCCGGCGAGATGGCGGGGCTGCCGGTGGCGACGCTCGTCCCCCACGTGGACCCGCGCCCCGCCGACGGCTTCCCCGCCTACTCGATCGGCGCGCGCCTGCCGCGGACGGGCGCGGGCCGCGCGATGTGGCGGCTGGTGGACCGGTCGATGGTGCAGGGCGGGCTGCGCCAGGGCCGCGACGACTTCAACGAGACGCGCCGGCGCTGCGGGCTGCCCCCGCGCGACTACGTCCACAACGGGATCTCCCGCGAGCTGTGCATCGTCGCGACGCTCCCCCAGCTCGAGTACCCGCGCGCGCGCCCGTACCCGAACACGCACGTCGTCGGGCCGCTGCTGTGGGAGATCCCGGGCGAGGAGCGGGTCGAGCCGCCGCCGGGTGACGGCCCGGTCGTGCTCGTCGCGCCCTCCACGTCGCAGGACCCCGAGCACCGGATGCTCCGTGCGGCGCTCGCCGGCCTCGCGGACGAGCCGGTGCGCGTCATCGCCGCGACCAACCGGCGGGAGCCGGGACATGCGCCGCTCGACGTCCCCGCGAACGCCGTCGTCGTCGACTGGCTGTCGTACGCGAAGACGATGCCCGCCTGCGACGCGGTCCTCTGCCACGCGGGGCACGGCACCGTCGTGCGCGCCCTGGCCAGCGGCTGCGCGGTGGTCTGCTGCCCGGCGGCGGGGGACATGAACGAGAACGCGTCGCGCGTCGACTGGGCCGGGCTCGGGACGCGCCTGCCGCGGCGCCTCGTGACACCGCAGGGCGTGCGGCTCGCCGTCCGCAAGGCGCTGCGGTCGCGGCGGATCCGCGCGCGGGTCCGCGAGGTGGAGCGCTGGTGCCGCGAGCACGACGGCGCCGCCGCGGCCGCCGACCTCGTCGAGGAGCTGGCCGCGAGCGCGCGTCAGCCGCTGCGCCTGCGATAGCGCAGGGTCACCCGCTTGGTGCGGGTGTCGAGGTTGTCGGCGGCGTCCTCGGTCAGCGCGAACGCCTGCAGCTTCAGCCGGCCGGACCGTCGCGCCGCCCTCAGGATCGACGCCGGGATCGTGATCGCGACCGTCGCCGAACGCCCGCCGCGCAGCCGGAACGACTTCGCCCCCACACGGCGCTCCTTTCGCAGCGTCCGCGCCTTCGCGCGCCGGTCCGGCACCGTGAAGACCGTGATCCGCCCGTTGCACGAGCGCTCGCCGCTCGGACAGGACACCTTCATCGTCACGCGCCGCCCGCTCGCCTTCGGCGCGCCGAGCCTGATCTGCGGTGGCGTGACGTCGCTCGCGTCCTCGGTCGTGCCGCCGCCGGTGCCCGTGCCGGTGCCGGTGCCCCCGCCACCCGTGCCCGTCCCGGTCCCCGTGCCGCTCCCGGTCCCGCCGCCGCCGGGGACCTCGCCGTCGTCGTCGGAGATGACCCCGACCGCGATGGAGTCGCCGAGCTTCGCGCCCGTGATCTCGACCAGCCAGACGCCCAGCACCTCGGAGTCCTCCTGGCGCTCGTCGCCGACGACCTGCACGTCGAGCGTCGCCGTCGTCTGGCCGGGCGCGAACGTGATCGTCCCCGCGCGGCCGAGGTAGTCGGCGGGGGCCTTCGCGTTGCCGTCGACGGTCCCGAACTTGACGGTGACGGTGCGGAACGTCGGCCCGTTGAGGCGGACGACGAACTGCAGGTTCGACGTGCCGCCGTCGCCCTCGGGCGTGCTCGCGTCGAGGATGTCGACGATCTTCAGGTCGTCGTTGACGATCGTCACGATGCCCTCGCCGTCCGCGACGGTCGCGCCGGCCGGGACGCCGTCGATCCGCACCGGGAACTGCTCGTCGATCTCGTCGGCGGCGTCGTTCGCGATCGTGAGCGGAACGTCGACGCTCGTCGCCAGTGCCGGCAAGGTGACGCTCGGGGGGACCGAGATGTCGGCGCCGCCGATGACGGAGAGCGGGATGACGATGTCGGTCGAGCTCGGGTTCGGCGCGGTGATCGTCAGCTTCGCGTCCGCGGCCTCGTTCTCGGGGACCGACACGTCCGACACCGACAGGGCCGGCGGGTCGTCGTCGTCGAGGATCGTGCCGATGCCCTCGTCGCCCCCCGGCGCGACGATCTTGACCTTCTCGTCCGGCTCGTCGACGTTGTCATCGATCGTCGGGACGTCCGCGAAGTTCGGCGGTGTCGGAGGGACGGGCTCGCCCTCGAAGTCGACCTCCTCGGTCGCCTTCGGCGCGGGGCCTTCCTGGGGGTCGAACATCCCGGGGACGTCGCCGAGCTCCACGCCGAACGTGAAGCGGAGGACGTCGCCCTCGCTGGTCGTGGGCGTGTCGAACGTGTAGGCGCCGGCGGGGGCGGCCGTGAGGAGGAGCGCCGCGACGAGCGCGGCGATGAGCGTGCGGGCCGCCCTCAGGTGCATCGATCGGCACCGTACCGGAGGGCGGCCCGCCTCAGGCTCAGGTGGTGGGCGTCTGGGCGGCCTGCTGCGCCGTCTCCTTGACGTCCTCGGTCGCCTGCTGGACGTGCTCCTGCGCAGTGCTGGCGACCTCCTCGGCCACCTGCTTGCCGCGCTCGAGCGCCTCCTGCCCGGTCTCCTTGACCTGGTCCTTCATCTGGTCGGCGACCGGGCCGAGCTTCTCGTTCTCGACGTTCGTCGCCGGGAGGAGCATCCCGGCGAGGAAGCCGATCGCGATCGAGCCGATCGCGAGGCCGAGCGGGTTCTCCTGCGCGACGCCGGCGCCGCGCCTGGCGACGTCCTTCACGTCGCCCGTGCTCGGGGTCGCGCCGCCGACGCTCTCCCTCACCGACTGCACCGCCCCGGAGACCTTCTCCTTGGCGCGGCTCGGGACGTCGGCCTTGTAGCCGATCGCACCGACGGTCTCGCCCATGCGCTCGCGGGTGTCCTCTATCTCGCGTCGGATCGCATCTGGGTCTTGGCCCATTCGGCGTCCTCCTTCAGGGTCTCGACGGTCTGCTCGGGGGCAGGAGGGGTCGCCTCCTGGATCCTGCTCTTGCCCTGGAGGGCGAGAACCGCGGCGATGGCGCCGTACACGGCCGCGACGATCAGCGCCGCCAGCCACGTGTGGTCCACCGCGGTCTGCAGGAGGGCGATGAGGAAGGCGGTCAGCGCGCCGAACGCGCCGAGCCCGAGGAGGCCGGCGGCGCCGAACATCCCCGCGCCCTTGCCCGCCTGCTTCCCCTTCTCCGCCATCTCGGCCTTCGCGAGGTCGAGCTCCTGCTTGACGAGGGTCGTGGTCTCGTTCGATAGGCGCTTGAGCAGCTCGGGGAGCGACTCCTCGCGCAGGTCGTGGTCGGGATGCGCCGGCGCCGGGGTCGGGACCCCGTCGTCGCGCCCGAACCGGTCGGTGGATGGGCCCGCCATCAGAGCGCGCCCGTCGAGGTCGGCGGGCCGTCGGTGGTCTCCGCGGGCCCGCCGTTGCCGGTCGGGCGCAGCGGCGCGCCGGTGCGCGGGCCGGCGGGCGGCTGGGTGGTGTGCGCCGGCCGCGTCGCCGTGTTCGGCAGCTGGTCAGGCGTGCGGCTGTAGTACCGGTCCTGCGAGCTGGCCTTGACGAACCGGCTCGCGGCGAACCCGAGCGCGATGCCGCCGGCGATCACGAGCCATGGCTTCTGGCGCGCGAAGTCCTCGACGTCGCCGAGGATCCGGTCGGCGTCGTTGTCGCGCAGGTAGGACCCCACGCGCTCGACGCGATCGGCCGCCTGCTCGGCCAGCTCGGCCGGCTTGTCCTTGCCCTGCTCGCGCAGCTGCTCGGCCACGGAGCGGATGTCGCCCGCCTGGCCGGCCACCTGCTCGCCCGCCTGGGTGGAACGCTGGTCGAGCTGCTCGCGGACGCGGTCCTTCGCCTGGCCCGCCGCCTGCTTGGCCTGCTCGCTCGCCTGGCCGGCGAGCTCCTGTGCCTTCTCCTGGGCCTGCCCGGCGACTTCGCCGGCCTTCTCGCGGGCCTGCTCGGTCGCGCTCGAGTCCTCGCTCGGCGCACTCGTGGTCCCGCCGGGCCCGTGGCCCTGCGTCGGGATCGAAGCCATGCCTCTCCTCTCGGTTTTTTCGGTGCTCTGGGGGTGGGGTGCTGCGCTAGCGCCGCTGCGCGGGGCGCGGGCGGCCGGTCAGCGGGTCGACGTCGCGGTCGAAGCGCTCCTCGCCGCCGGCGATGGGCTGCGACGTCTCGGCGGCGCGACCCGTCGTCTCGCGGCCGCTCGTGCCGACCCGGTCGCGGTCGTCGGCGTCGCTCGCGACCGCGGCGAGGATGCCGGCGAGCGCGAGGGCGATGTGCAGGACGTTGTCCGCCGGGTTGACCGGGATCAGGCCGAAGACGGTCTCGCCGTCGATGAGGCCGATCAGCGCCACGGCGCCGTAGACGATGCCGAACAGCAGCGCGACGGTCTTCGCGGAGGCGCGCTTCGCCGAGGCGCCGAGCAGCAGCAGCCCAGACAGGATGTGGACGATGTTGTGCCAGCCGTTGACCTCGAAGGCGATGAGCTTGTCGCCGTCGATGCCGCCGCCGGTGTCGAAGCCGGAGTCGACGAAGAACCCGACGATTCCCGCCAGCAGCAGGGCGAGGCCACCGAGGAGGCAGTACAGCTGCGCCGGCGTGCGACCACGGTCGCGATGCCGCGCGTCCTCGTATCCGACGTGCCCGCCGGTGCGGGCGCCTGAGCTTGTTGCCATGTGCGTGGGACCTCCGTAGGGCGGCTGTGACTCGACGTCACTTCTTGCGCTACCCACGCCGTGCGGCCGGTAGTCCGACCGGGCGCGGAAAGCCACGTTGCTACGCGCCACGATTGGTGAGGAAACCGCGTCCAGAACGATCGAAGCCGCCCTGAGGGCGGCTTCATCGAGCTCCGGGGGTGGGACTCGAACCCACAACCCTTCGGTTAACAGCCGAATGCTCTGCCATTGAGCTACCCCGGACCGTCTGTTCGAGCTACCTCGGATATCGGCAGCGCGACGACGTAGCTTAGCTCGGCAGCCTGGCGACCCCCGCCTCGACCTCCGCGTGGCAGTTCCCGCACAACAGGACGCACTTTCGCGCCTCCTCTCGCAACGTTCTGAGCGAGAGCGCCGTGCCACGACCAGCGATTTCGAGCCGCTTAGTCGCGGGGTCGCGGTGGTGGAACTGGAGCGCAGCGATGCAGCGGTCATAGCCGCACAACGCGCACGCGCCACCGGCCTCCGCGACGAGGAGCGCCTTGACGCGACGCCGACGCCGGGCGACGGCCTCCGCCCGACACCGCACACACTGCGAGGTGTTGTCGCGTCGCACAACGAACTCCCGCTCGCCGTGCTTTGAGCACACGGCGACGAAGCGGCCGCCGATCGGCGTCGCACGTTTCGCGCGGAGCCGTGCCTCGCGGGTCGTGCGCAGGTCGTACCGGCGAAGCCAGTGACGGACGGTCGCCGCGCTGCGCTGCACCTCGCTCGCGATCTCTCGTACCGTCAGGTGCCGCTCGACGAGCCGCTCGAGGGTTTCGCGGGCGATGCCACCCCGGGCGGCGTGGCGGTCGCGGTTCGCGGGTTCGAGGCCGTGCTTGCGCAGCCAGTAGCTGACGGTCGAGGGGTGGCGGCCGGTTCGGCGGCCGATCTCGTCGAGCGAGAGGCCCTCTTCGATCCATCCTGCGAGTGCCTCCCGGTCCATGGTGACACGAACACTAGTTCGTGTGGCGGACGGATGGTCAGGCGGACTCCACCGATCGCGTGTCGGCGTCTTCGAGCTCTGCTTTGACCCGCTGCTTCTCTTGAGCCCAGTGGCTCACGGGCTCGCCGGCGGCTCGCGCGGCCCGCATCCGGCGCTCGACGCGCCGCAGCTCGAGATAGAGGCGCTGGGCGGCGAGGCTTGCCGCCGTCGTCCGTGACTGCGTCGCGCGGGCGTTGAGCTCGATGAGGGCGGCGCGCAGCTCCTCGTCGCCGGAGGGCGCGGCGTCGACGGCGGTGGCGCCATGGGTCCGGATGTGCTCCGCGAGCCGGCGGTGGAGCGGGTCGGTGAGGTGCTCGTCGAGGTCTATGCGGTCGAGGGCCTCGCGGCCCGGGCCGGGCAGGGCGAGGCACTGCGCGAGGAAGGTGCGCTCGACCTCCTCGGCCGCGCTCAGCTCACGGCTGACGGCGCGCGGGGCGCCGGTGGAGGCTTCGGTCGGCGCCGCGGCGGAGGCGTCGGGCTCCGCGCGGCGCCGGGGCACCGGCGGCGGGGCGGCGTTGCGGTACTGCCGCAGGAGCCGCTCGGCGACGTCGGCGGGGAGGTCGACGCGCGAGGAGATCCGGCCCAGCGCATCGCTGCGCTCGATCGTCGTCATCTTCGCGTACACCGGCGCGAGCTCGCGCAGAGCCGCGTCGCGGCCGGGAGCGCTGTCGAGGTCGGCCTTCGCGAGGAGGCGGTCCGTCATGAAGAGCCGGATCGGCTCGGCGTCCGCCAGCAGCGGGCCCAGGCGCGAGGGGTCGTCGTGTACGAGGTCGGCCGGGTCGAGCCCCGGCGGCAGCGACGGGACGAGCAGCTGCAGCTCGTCGCCCGCGACCTCCGCGGCGCGCAGCATCGCCTCCTGGCCGGCGGTGTCCGCGTCCATCGCCAGCCGGGCGACCGGCGCGAGCACCTTGAGCTGCCGGACCTGCGCCTCGGTCAGCGCGGTCCCCATCGTCGCGACGCAGTTCGCGAACCCCGCCTGGTGCATCGCGATCACGTCGGTGTAGCCCTCGCAGACGATCACCTCGCGCGCCTTCGCCGCCGCCGCCCGCGCGAGGTGCCCCGCGTAGACCATGTCCCGCTTGTGGAACAGGGGCGACTCGGGCGTGTTGATGTACTTCGCGCCGCGCTCGTCCCCCATCGCGCGCGCGCCGAAGCCGACGACCTGCCCGCGCGCATTCGCCAGCGGGAACATGATCCGCCCGCGGAACCGGTCGTAGAGCCGCCCCTCGCGCCCGCGTGTCGCGAGCCCCGTCTCGTACAGCTCCTCGTTCGAGAACCCCGCCCGCCGCGAGGCCAGCAGCACGCGATCCCACGCCGACGGCGAGTACCCGACGCGGAACGCGCGGAGGGAATCAGGAGTGAGGCCGCGGGAGGAGAGGTAGTCGCGGGCCGCGGCCGCCTCGGGCGACTCCCACAGGACCCGCTCGTAGTACGACGCCGTCCGGTCGAGCAACGCCAGCAGCCGCTCGCGCCGCGCCCGGCGCCGCGCCTCCTCCGGGTCCTCCTCGGCGACCTCCAGGTTCACCCCGTACCGGTCGGCCAGCCACTCGATCGCGCCGACGAAGTCGAGCCCCTCGGTCTCGCGCACGAACTTGATCCCGTCGCCGCCCGCCCCGCACCCGAAGCAGTGGTAGAGCTTCTTCAGCGGGTCGATGCCGAACGACGGCGTCCGCTCGTCGTGGAACGGGCACAGTCCCTCGAACCGCGCGACGCCCGCCCGTCGCAGATCGGTCTTCGTCCCGACGAGGTCGACCATGTCGATCGCGTCCCGGACGCGGTCGATGGAGTCCTCCGTGTACCGCGCCATCAGGCGACCGCGAACCCGGTAGGGACGGCCAGCGAGCTGAAGAGCCGCGTCGCGTAGCGGTCGGTCATCCCGGCGATGTAGTCCGTGACGCGCTGCCACAGCTCGCCGTCGCCGGGAGGCAGCGACGACGGCCGCGCGACGTACTCGTCGAACAGCGCCCGGATCACCCGCTCGACCTTGGCCGCCTCGCGCCGCGCGACCGGCCCGAGGTACACGCGCTCGAACATGAAGTCGCGCAACGCGGACATCGCGGCGCCGACCTCGGAGCCCTGCACGATGTCCCCCGCGGCCGCCGAGTGCTCCACGAGGTCGTGGACGAGCGTGTCGATCCGCGACGAGCCGTCGTCGCCGAGCAGCGCGATCGCGTCGCGCGGCAGGTCCGCCTCGACGAGCACGCCGGCGCGCAGGGCGTCGTCGATGTCGTGGTTGATGTACGCCACGCGGTCGACCACTCGCACGATCTTCCCCTCCAGCGTCCGCGGCGCCGGCGCGCGACCCGAGTGGCAGAAGATGCCGTCGCGGACGGCCGCACACAGGTTCAGCGGCTCCAGCGCCGTGACCACCCGCAGCGAGTGCTCGTAGTGCCGGAACTCCTGCCCGAAGCGCTCGCGCACGCAGGCATCCAAAGCCGCCTCACCGATGTGCCCGAACGGCGGATGCCCGAGGTCGTGGCCGAGCCCGATCGCCTCCGCGAGGTCCTCGTTGAGGTCCAGCGCGCGCGCCACCGTCCGCGAGATCTGCGTGACCTCGAGCGTGTGGGTCAGCCGCGTGCGGAAGTGGTCCCCCTCCGGCGCCACGAACACCTGGGTCTTGTGCTTCAGCCGCCGGAACGCCTTGCAGTGGACGATCCGGTCGCGGTCGCGCTGGAAGGGCGTGCGCAGCCCGCACTCCTCCTCGAAGACCTCGCGATCCGCCGGATACGAGCGTGCCGCCAGCGGAGATAGGGAAGACTCCTCCCATGCTTGGCGCCGGGGGGCGAACTCGGACGCGACGGATCGTTGGGCGGCGATGTCCACGACGGGGATTCTGTCAACCCGGCCGGACCGCGAGGCTCCTCCTGCTCACGGCGCTCATAGCCCTCGCGACGCCGCAGCTCGCCCCCGCCGAGGATCCGCCGCTCGTCAACTGGCCCGCCCTCCTCCCCGCGCTCGCCCCGCCGTTCACCGAGAGCACCTTCGACATCTGCCCGGACGGCGCGCCGGGCTGCCTCGACGCCACGCTGAAGGAGCTGCGCCGGCGCATCGCCGAGCACGACCTGCGCTGCAGCGACAACGCCCTCTTCGCGAGGAACTACCGCGTCGTGACGGAGTTCTACGAGCGCCTGCGCGGGACCGGGTTCTTCCAGGACGACGTCTGGGTCGCCCGCGAGGACGCGATCTTCGCGAGCCTCTACTTCGCCGCCGAGGACGCGTGGGCGCGAGGTAAGAAGGACAAGGTGCCGGAGGCGTGGCGGATCGCGTTCGACGCCGCGGACAAGAAGGAGGTCCAGGGCGCCGGGAACCTCATGCTCGGGATCAACGCGCACGTCCAGCGCGACCAGCCCTACATGATCGCCGGCCTGGGCCTCGTCGCTCCCGACGGCAGCTCGCGCAAGCCCGACCACGACAAGTTCAACGAGCTGCTCAACACCGCGTACGACGACGTGATCCGCGAGGCGATCGAGTGGGACGACCCCGACCTCGCCATGTACGACGTCCCCGGCACCCAGGCCGACAACTTCGGCCTCTTCCAGATCATCGCGACGTGGCGCGAGGGCGTCTGGCGCAACGCGGAGCGCCTGGTCCGCGCGCAGTCCGACGAGGAGCGCCGGCTCGTCGCGGAGTCGATCGAGCGCAACGCGGCCGAATGGGCCCGGTGGCTGCGCCAGGAGTTCCGGTACGGAGGCCCGTTCGACCGCCACGCCCGCGAGGGGCTGTGCGCCAAGCGCGCCGCGCGCGCGGCGGCGGAGCGGGCGGCGCAGGAGCGCCCGACGGCATCACGGCGCGCGCAGGCGAAGGCGAAGTCGCGCGCAAGGGCGAAGGCGAAGGCGCGCGCGAGGGCGAAGGCGAAGGCGCGCTGCCGCGCGAGCGCGAAGTGCCGCGCCAAGGCGAGACGCCGCGCGGCCCGCCGCCGGCGAGGCTAGTCCGAGCCCCCGCTGCGCACCGCGGCCTGCGCCGCAGCGACCCGGGCCACCGGCACGCGGTAGGGCGAGCACGAGACGTAGTCGAGCCCCGAGTTGTGGAAGAAGTCGATCGAGTCGGGGTCGCCGCCGTGCTCGCCGCAGATGCCGAGCTTCAACGAAGGCTTCGCCGACCGCCCGAGCCACGCCGCCATGCGCACGAGCTGACCGACGCCGGGCGAATCGAGCGTCTCGAACGGCGAGCGGTCGACGACCTTCAGCTCGATGTACCGCGCGAGGATCCGGCCCTCGATGTCGTCGCGCGAGAACCCGAGCGCCGTCTGGGTCAGGTCGTTGGTCCCGAACGAGAAGAAGTCGGCCTCGGTCGCGATCCGGTCGGCCTGCAGGCAGGCGCGCGGCAGCTCGATCATCGTCCCGACGAGGTAGTCGCCGCCCGGCTCGAAGCCGAACCGGCGCCCGACGCGCTCGACCAGGCCGCGCATCAGCTCGAGCTCCCGCTCGTAGGCGACCAGCGGGATCATGATCTCGACCGTCGCGCCCGGCACCGCCTTCATCGCGCCGAAGATCGCCTCGACCTGCATCTCGTAGAGGTCCGGCTGCAAGAGCCCGAGGCGGATGCCCCGCGTCCCGAGCATCGGGTTCGTCTCCTCCAGCTCGCGGACGCGGTCGAGCAGCGCCTCGAGCCCGTCGAGGTCGTCGGCGCGCTCGATCCGCGCGCGCTCGACCTGCTGCTGGACGTCGGCGCGATGCGGGAGGAACTCGTGCAGCGGCGGGTCGAGCAGGCGGATCGTGACCGGCCGCCCGTCCATCGCGCGGAACAGCCCCTCGAAGTCGCCCTGCTGGAGGGGCCGGAGCCGGTCGAGCGCCGCGCGGCGGTGGTCCCGCGACTGGGCGAGGATCGCCTCGACCATCGCGTCGTGCCGGTCCTCGCCGAAGAACATGTGCTCGGTGCGGCACAGCCCGATGCCCTCGGCGCCGAACTCGCGGGCGCGGGCGGCGTCCTCGGGGGTGTCGGCGTTCGTGCGGATCCCGAGCGTCCGCAGCTCGTCCGACCAGCCGAGCACGCGCTGGAAGTACTCGGAGACCTCGGGCTCGATGAGCTGCACGTCGTCGGTCGTCAGGCAGCCGGTCGTCCCGTCGATGGCGATCCGCTCGCCTTCGCGCAGCACGGTCCCGTCCACGTGCACCTCGCGGGAGCCCAGGTCGATCTGCAGCTCGGCCGCGCCGGTCACCGCCGGGCGCCCCATCCCCCGCGCGACGAGCGCCGCGTGCGACGCCTTCCCGCCCTCGCTCGTCAGGATGCCGCGCGCGGCGTCGAACCCGGCGACGTCGTCGGCCTCGGTGAACGGACGCACGAGGATGACGTCGCGGCCCTCGGCGGCCGCGCGCACCGCGTCGTCGGCGGTGAAGACGATCTCGCCCTTGGCCGCGCCCGGCGAGGCCGCCACGCCGGTCGCGAGGATCGCGTACTCGGCGTGGGGGTCGAAGGTCGGGTGCAGCAGCGCGTCGAGGTTCTCGGCGTCGATCGTCGCGATCGCCTCGGCCTTCGTCAGCAGGCCCTCGTCCACCGCGTCGCACGCGAACCGGACCGCCGCCTGGGCGGGGCGCTTGGCCGCGCGCGTCTGCAGCATGTACAGGCGCCCCTCCTCGATCGTGAACTCGGTGTCCTGCATGTCCTTGTAGTGCTTCTCGAGCGTGCGCAGGATGTCCATCAGCTGCTCGTGCGCCTCGGGCAGCCAGTCGCGCAGCTCGCGGATGTCGCGCGGCGTGCGGACGCCCGACACCACGTCTTCGCCCTGCGCGTTCGGCAGGAAGTCGCCGCTCGGCTCGGGCTCGCCCGTCACCTCGTCGCGGCTGAACGCGACGCCCGACCCCGACGTCTCCCCCTTGTTCCCGAACACCATCTGCTGGACGTTGACCGCCGTCCCCCAGTCGTCGGGGATGCGGTTGATCCGCCGGTACGTGACGGCGCGCTCGCCGTTCCACGAGTCGAACACCGCACGGATCGCCTGGCGCAGCTGCTCGCGCGGGTCGTCCGGGAAGTCGTAGAAGCCCTTGAACGCCTCGGTCAGCTCGCGCAGCGCGCCGGAGTCGAGCTCGGTGTCCTCGGTGACGCCGCGCGCCTCCTTGACCCGCCGGATCTCGCCCTCGAAGCGCTCGCCCGGGACGCCCCGCACCACGTTGCCGAACATCTGCACGAAGCGGCGGTAGGAGTCCCATGCGAAGCGCTCGTTGCCCGTCCGCTCCGAGAGGCCCTCGACGCTGCGGTCGTTGAGCCCGAGGTTGAGGACGGTGTCGAGCATGCCCGGCATCGACTCGCGGGCGCCGCTGCGGACGGACACGAGCAGCGGGTCGGCGTCGTCGCCCAGCCGCTTCCCCGCCCGCTCCTCCAGCCGCGCGAGCGCCTCGGCCACCTGCTCGTCCATGCCCCTCGGCTCTGAGCCCTCGCGCAGGTACGCGACGCACGCCTCGGTCGTGATCGTGAACCCCGCCGGTACTCGCTCCTCGCCCAGGACGCGGGTCATCTCGGCGACGTTCGCTCCCTTGCCGCCGAGGAGATCGCGCATCTCCATCGAGCCTTCGCTGAAGTCGAGGACCCACTTCATGGGGGCCGAAAGCTATCCGGTGAGGGCCGGCCGGAGCCTCAGGTGAGCGTGGTGCTCCACCGTCTCGAGGATCGCCCGCTCGGCCTGGCGCAGCGCGCGCGGCGGCGTGCCCCGCGGGGCCTCGGCGAGCGGGCGGCCGAGCGCCTCGACCATGAACGAATGGGCGGCCTCGTCCAGCGGGAACGCGGCGCCCTCGCACGCCCCGCACACGACCCCGCCCGCCGCGCCGGAGAAGCCACTCAGATGCTCGCGCTCCCCGCACACGGCGCAGCCCGCGAGGTGCGGGGCGAGGCCGGCCGCGAGCAGGAGCTTGAGGCGGAACGCGAGGCGGCCGGACTCGTCGGCCTGCCCCGGATCGGCGTCGAGCAGCGCGAGCTCGTTCGCGAGGAGATGAAAGACGGCGGGGTGCGGCTCGGCGGTCTCGAACAGCCGGCCGACGGCGTCGCAGGCGCGGGCGGCGGCATCGAGCGACGCGGCCGCGCCGCGCAGCCGCGCGTACGGCGCGACCGTCTCCGCGCTCGTGACGGTCAGCAGGTCGCTGCGGCCCTCGTAGAGGACGAGCCTGACGCGGAAGAACGGCTCCAGCCGGCCGCCGAACCGGCTCTTCGCCCGGCGGACGCCCTTCGCGATCGCGCCGACCCGACCCCGATGCGGGGTATAGAGATGGAGGATGCGATCCGCCTCCCCGTACCGCAGGGAGCGGAGGACGATCGCCTCGGTCTTGACGGAACCGGCCACGCTACGCTGAAAAAGGTATGAGCGACATCACCGTGTACACGACGGATCCGTGCTCCTTCTGCAACCGGGTCAAGCAGCTCCTGCAGGCGCGGGGCATCGAGTACACGGAGGTCAATCTCGCACGTGACCCGGCCGGACGGGCCCAGCTCGTCGAGCAGACCGGGATGATGAGCTTCCCGCAGGTGGTGATCCGCGGCGAGGTCCTCGGCGGGTTCCAGGAGACGCTGCAGGCGGACCAGAACGGTCGCCTGCGCGAGCTGCTCGCCGCGGCGTAGGGCGCGCTAGCGGGCCAGGTCGGCGAGCGCGTTCGCGCCCGCCGTCGCGGTCAACGACAGCAGCCGTAGGTTGACGTTGCCGAGGTCGTCGCACGGCTGGTGGTAGCAGCGGTCGCGCTCGACGTCGGCACGGCCTCCCCAGCGGCGGCGCTGCTTCGGGGTCTTCGGCTCGAGCGAGCCCGTGTAGATGCCGCCGATCGGGATGTCGGCCTCCATGAACGCCGTGTGGTCGGAGCCGGCGTCTTCCGATGTACGGCCCGCCCCGCGGAGGTGCCGCGCGATCGCGCGGCGGATGCGGCGCGACGTCGCGTAGATCTCAGGAACGCCGTTGGGCGAGCCCAGCATGTCCAGGTTGAGGTAGGCCCGGATGCGCGCCCTCTCCTCCTCGGGAAGCGCGGTCACGTACGCCTTCGATCCGAAGATCCCGTTCTCGTGCGCGGCCCAGAACGCGAGCCTGATCGTGGCGCGGCCGCGCGGGCCGGCGGCGAGCCGCTTGCCGGCCTCGATCAGCGCCGCCACGCCGCTGCCGTTGTCGTTGATCCCCATGCCGCGCGGGATCGAGTCCATGTGCCCGCCGGCCATGACGACGCGGCCGGCTTGCGTCCCCGGCAGCTCGGCGATCACGTTCTGCGTGGTGCGCCGCTCCGCGATCGGGTTGACGCGTACGTGCAGCCGCGGCCGCGAGCGGGCGAGCCGGCGGGCGATCGGGAGGCGGACCGAGACCACCGGGACGCGGACGCCCGGCCGGATCAGGGTGCCGGCCGTCGGCGGCCCGTCCGTGTAGTCGGCGACGACGACCGCGCTCGCCCCGGCGCGCTGCGCGAGGACCGCGGCGCGGCGGAAGGTGCACGTGTCCGCGGCGACGAGGGCGATCCGGCCCTTGCGGAGGCGCCGGAAGTCGCGGCGCGAGCAGCCTCCGCCGCGGATCGGCGTGACGCGTGCGGTCACGTCGCCGGCGCCGCTGTAGTAGAGGGTCAGGTGGTCGCGGCCGTGACGGAACCGCCCGACGACCGAGGGCTCCCCCTCCGCCCAGTAGTCGAACTCGACGTCGGTGCGCGCGATCGCCCACCCCGCCTCCGCGAGCCGGTCGGCGGCGTAGTTGCCGCTGTTCGTCTCGCCCGGCGTGCCGGAGGCGCGGTTCCCGCCGTTGTCGGTCGCGATCTGCGCCAGCGCCGCGAGGTGGCCCCGGAGCGCGTCCTCCGGGATGCGCTCCTGCGCCGCGGCGGGCGCCGCGAGCGTGACGAGGAGCAGCGCGGCGGCGGCGGCGGCGAGACGCATGGCGGAGCAGCTTCGCTGAGGGTGGCGCGCTACCGCGCCAGTTCGAGCAGGGCGCGTTGCGCCGCGTCCGTCATGCGGCGGGCCAGGTCGGTGTCGATGTGGCGGAAGGTGTCGCATGCGCGGTGGTAGCAGCGGTCGGCGGGGCCGGGGCGCCGGCCGCGGTCCGCGGCGCCGGTGAAGATGCCGCCGATCGGGATGCCGGCCTTCTCGAACGGCGCGTGGTCCGAGGCGCCCTTCAGTCCGATCTCGCCCTCCGGGCCGGGGATCGCCTCGCGCAGCACGCTCTCGACGCGGTCGTCACGGTCGTAGACCTCGAGGCGCGCGTTCGGCGACGCGAGCATGTCGAGGTTCACGTACGCCGCGACGTCGCCGCGCCCCGCGCCCGAGAGCGAGCGCACGTACGCGCGCGAGCCGTACAGCGCCAGCTCCTCGGCGGCCCAGAACCCGAACCGCAGGCCGGGCACGTCGCGTCGGCGCTCGGCGATCGCGAGCAGCGCGGCGACGCCGCTGCCGTCGTCGTTGATGCCGGGCCCCGCGCTGACCGAGTCGTGGTGCGCGCCGGCGATGACCCAGCGCCCCTTCGGCCTGCCGGGCGACTCGGCGATCACGTTCTCCGTCGTGCGCTGCTCGGAGACCGCATCCACCTTCAGCCTGACCGCCCGCCCCGCGATCCTGCGCGCCGCCGGCGCCGTGACGATCAGGACGGGGATCCCCACGCCGGGTCGGATCAGCGTCGCGGAGACCGGCGTCGTCCCGTAGACGTCCCGGATGACGAGCGCGCCGACGCCCGCGCGCGCCGCGTTGCGCGCCTTGACCCGGAAGAAGCAGACGCCGCGGTCGACCAGCACGATCGCCCCGCGCGGCAGCGCCGCGAAGTCGCTCACCCGGCAGCCGTTGCCGCGCACCCGCACGACCCGGCCGCGCAGCCGGCCCGAGCCGGAGTACTCCGCCAGCCGCACCTCCCGGCCGGGCTTCAGCGGGCCGAGCACCGGGGTGCCCCGCCGCTCGAAGTAGGGGTACGGGACCGGCCGGCGCTCGACCCTCCACCCCGCCGCCCGCAGCGTCCGCTCGATGTAGTCGATCGTCCGCTCGTCACCGATCGTCCCCGCCGCCCGCGTGCCGTCGCTGCGATCCGCGATCCGCTGCAGGGCGCGGAGGTGAGCGACCGGATCCCCGCCGCGCCTCACCACCACCTCGGTGACACGCTCGCCGCCCCCGCAACCACACATGAGAAGTGTGGAGAGAAGGAGGGCGCGCTTCATCGGCGGCGGCGGCGTGGCGGGGGCTGGCAGGTCTCGCACGCGTACGTCCCGCGCCCCGCGGCGACGAACTTGACGATCTCCCCGCCGCACGACGGGCACCCCTCGCCGCGCCGGCGGTGCACGAGGAACTCGTCCTGGAAGGAGCCGCGGACGCCGTCGGGCTGGCGGTAGTCGTCGATCGTCGCGCCGCCCGCGCCGATGCCCGCGCGCAGCGACGCCACGACCGCCTCCCTCAGCGCCTCGAGCTGCGCGCGCTTCAGCGACCCGGCCGGGCGCAGCGGGTGGATCCGCGCGCGGAAGAGCGCCTCGTCCGCGTAGATGTTCCCGACGCCCGCGATCTTCGTCTGGTCGAGCAGGAACGCCTTGATCGGCGCGCGCCGCCCGCGCGCGAGCTCGCGCAGCCGCTGCGCCGTGAACTCCTCGCCCAGCGGCTCGACCCCCAGCCGCGCGGCGAAGAACCGCTCCAGCGCCTCCGCGCCGACCGCCAGCTCACCGGTCCCGAACCGGCGCGGGTCGCAGAAGAGCAGGTGGTGCCCGTCGTCCAGGTCGAACCGCACGCGCGCGTACCGCTGGCCCGGCGCCGGGTCGTAGAGCAGCGTCCCGGTCATCCGCAGGTGCAGCAGCAGGAAGACGTCGTCGCTCAACTCGAACACGAGGTACTTGCCCCGCCGCCCGAGCCGTTCCACCCGACGGCCGTCGACCGCGAGCGCCAGCTCCGCCGGCAGCAGCGGCGCGCACCACCGCGCGTCGTCGATCAGCACCCGCTCGAGCGTCCGCCCCTCGACCAGCGGCGCGAGCCCGCGGCGGATGGTCTCGACCTCGGGAAGCTCAGGCACCCGGCTAACGCTACGACGCCGGCACGGCGTCCACGAACGCCGAGCCCGGCAGCCCCGGCGCGTCGCGGCCCGCGAGCCACCGCAGCGCGGTCGCGCCGACGTCGGCCAGCGGCCCGTCGTGCCGGCCGCCGTGGACGCCGATCCCCGTCGCGAGCAGCAGCGCGTACTCGCGGGTGTGGTCGGTGTGCTCGGCGGTCATGTCGACGCCGTGGTCGGAGGTCAGCACGAGCAGGTCCTCCGGCGCGAGGCGGTCGAGCCACGACGCGACGCACGCGTCGATGTCCGCGAGAGCGCGCGCGAAGCCCTCCATGTCCTTGCGGTGGCCGTAGAGCTGGTCGGTCTCGATCAGGTTCGCGAACACGAGCCCCGAGTCGAGCTCCTCGATCAGCGCGGTCACGTGCGCGAGCGCCTCGGCGTTCGTCGCGCCCGGGTGCTCCCAGTCGATCCCGGCCGCCGCGAAGAGGTCGGCGACCTTGCCGACGCTGTGCACGGGGAACCCGTCCTCCTGCAGCTCCTCCAGGTACGAGCGCCGCGGGGGCAGGAGGCTGAAGTCCTTGCGGTCCGGCAGCCTGACGAACGCGCCCGGCTCGCCGGTGAACGGCCGCGCGATGACGCGCCCGACCGCGTGCTCGCGCGGCAGCGCGTCGCGCACGCGCGAGCAGATCGCCTGCAGCTCACCGACCGGCACGATCGAGTCGTGGGCCGCGACCTGCAGGACCGAGTCCTGCGAGGTGTAGAGGATCAGCCGCCCCGTCCGCAGGTGCTGCGCGCCGTAGTCCTCGATCGCCGCGACCCCGTTGTACGGCTTGTTGCACAGGATGCCGTTCCCCGCGACGCGGCCCACCATCGCGACGACCTCCGGCGGGAAGCCGTCGGGGTAGGTCGGCGGCGGCTGGTCGGCCACGACGCCCATCAGCTCCCAATGGCCGGTCGTCGAGTCCTTCCCGGGGCCGAGCGGATGCAGGCGGCCGTGGATCGCGGGGTCCGCCGCGGGCGGGACGCCCCGCAGCGGCAGCACGGATCCGAGCCCGAGCGCGCCGAGCGCCGGCAGCTCGAGGCCGCCGAGCGCCTCGGCGAGGTGGGCGAGCGTGTTGACGCCCGCGTCGCCGTAGTCGGCGGCGTCCGGCAGCGCGCCGATCCCGCACGCGTCCAGCACGACCACGAAGGCGCGCCTGCTCATCCGGTCGGCGGGTCGATGATCAGGGACTCCACGATCGGCGTGAACACCTCGCGGTCTACGCGGGCGAACTCGTTCTCGGGCGCGTACGCGTCGACGACGAACTCCGCACCCTTCGCGTAGACGTGCGTGGACCGGACGCGCCGCTTCTGGCCGGCGACGGTCTCCGTGCCGAGCAGCTGGACCGCGGGCGCGCCGTCGATCTCCAGCCGCCTGCCCTCCTCCACGACGAACGTCTTGTCGCGCGTCCGCGCGGCGTCCTCGAGCGCGGTCTGCGCCGCCTCGAGCTCGGCGTCCTCGCGCGGCAGCGGCTCGCTGCGCAGGTAGCGCCACAGCGCGACGGTGGCGGTCCCCGAGCTGGCGCTGGCGACGAGCGGCGGCCGGCCGGGGAGGAACGGCCAGTTGCCCGGCCCGTCGAAGGACATGCCCGCGCGCGGGAACGCCTGCGGCGCGCTGCCCGTCGGCGTCGCGGGCCGCACGACGTCCGGCGGGGAGATCCGCTCGCGGCCGCACGCCAGGTTCGTCAGGAGGAACACGGTGAAGGCGATCGCAGCGATAGGGCGGCGCACGGCCGCGAGGTCTATCAGTCCGGGAGGACCGCGCGCGGGTGCGCCGCGAAGTACACGTCCTTGAGCTTCTCGGCGGAGACGTGCGTGTAGATCTGGGTGGTCGCCACGTCGGCGTGGCCGAGCATCTCCTGGACGGACCTGAGGTCGCACCCGCCGGCGAGCAGGTGGGTCGCGAACGTGTGGCGCAGCGTGTGGGGGCTCATGCGGTCGTCGAGGCCGACGGCGCGCGCGTGGCGCTGGACGATCTTGTAGAGGCCCTGCCGGGTGAGGCCGGCTCCGCGGTGGTTGACGAACAGGTGCGGCTCGTCGCGCAGGCCCACCAGCGCGGGGCGGCCCTTCTGGACGTAGGCGCGCACCGCCTGGACCGCCTCGCGGCCGATCGGGACGAGCCGCTCCTTCGAGCCCTTCCCCCGCGCGCGCAGGACGCCCGCGTGCAGGTCGATGTCCCCCATCGTGAGGTCGATCGCCTCGGACGCGCGCAGGCCGCACGCGTACATCGTCTCCAGCAGCGCGCGGTCGCGCAGCGCGGCGGGGTCGGTCCCGCGGGGCGCGGCGAGAAGCTTCTGCACCTCCGCGCGGTTGAGCACCTGCGGTAGGCGCTGGCTCTTGCGCGGCGCGCGCAGGTCGGCGGTGGGGTCGCGGTCGAGGAGGCCCTCGCGGCGCAGGTGGCGGTAGAAGGAGCGCAGGCAGGCGGCCTTGCGCTGCAGGGTGGCGGGCGCGACGGGCGGGCGGTCGTCGCTGCCGGTCGCCAGCTCGGTGAGGAAGCCGGCGAGGTGCGCGTGCTCGGCGTCGAGCGCGTCGACTCCCTCGCGCTCGAGGTACGTCCCGAGCTGCAGGAGGTCGGACCGGTAGGCCTCGAGCGTGTTGCGCGACAGCCCGCGCTCGAACTCCAGGTAGCCGAGGAAGTCGAGCACGTGATGCTCGAACGGACGGACTGCGACGGTCGCCATGCGCCGTGCCTTCGCCGCCTAGGTCCGCTGACCTGCTCGTTGCAACGGGTAGCCCGCCCCGCATGCCCCTCGCCCACGAGCTCTGGTTCGACCACGCCGACCACCCGGCCGACTGGTCCTTCGCGGGCGAGACGCTGACGCTCGCGCTGCTCGCCGCGGCGGTCGTCGCGACGTTGATCGTGCGCGTGCTGGGGCGCGCGTATCCGGGCGTCGACGTCCCGTTCCTCGGCCGCATGGCGCCGTGGATGCCGTTCGTCGTACGGATCCACCTCGCGGTGTCCCTGATCGGGCTGCTCTCAGCGGGGGACTATCTCGCCCCGTCGATGGACCTGCAGGCCGACGTCGCGGGGATCCTCCTCGGCGCCGTGATGGTCGTCGTCGCGATCGGGATGGCGACGGGGTGGCACGCGCGCGCGGCGGCGTGGCTGCTCGTCGCGGCCGGCCCGCTGGGGATGCTCGAGTTCGGGGTCTGGCCGGTCCTGCAGCGGGTCGACGTGCTCGGCCTCGCGTTCTTCGTCCTGCTCGCGGGGCCGGGGCGGTGGAGCGCGGACTTCGAGCTGGGCCGGGTGCGCGAGGCGTCGGTCGAGGAGGTGGCGCGGGCGGTGTGGGCGCTGCGGGTGGGCGCCGGCCTCGCGCTGATCGTCGTCGCGTTCGCGGAGAAGCTCGCGAACCCGGACCTCGCCGTCGCCTTCCTCGCGGACCATCCCGAGCTGAACGTCGCGCAGCAGATCGGCATCGACATGAGCGACCTCGAGTTCGCGCGCATGGCCGGCGCGATCGAGGTCCTCTTCGGGCTGCTGGTGATCAGCGGCGCGCTCCCGCAGGCGATCGTGCTGATCGCTGGCGTCCCCTTCAACGCGACGTTGTGGTTCTTCGGCACGAACGAGCTGCTCGGGCACCTGCCGATCTACGGCGCGATGCTCGTGCTGCTGGTCTACGGATCGGACCCGGCGCTGCGGCCGCGGGTCAGCGCGCTCTGGCCCTTCGCAGCCAGAGGAGGCCGATCAGCGTCTTCGCGTCCTCGTTCCGGTCGATCAGGGCGTCGAGGTCCGCGAGCGGCCACTTGACCAGCTCGATCTGCTCCTCGCCCGACGCGTCCGCCTCCCCGACCTGCTTCAGGCCGGTCGCGAGGAACACCCTCACGACCTCGTCGACGAAGCCGATGCTCGAGAAGAAGCTCGTGGCCTCGTGCCAGTGCTCGGCCTCCATCCCGATCTCCTCCGCGAGCTCGCGCTTCGCGGTCTCGAGCGGGCTCTCGCCGTCGACGTCCATGATGCCGGCGGGAACCTCGAGCACGTCGGTGCGGCGGACCGCCTCGCGGGGCTGCCTGACGAGATAGACGCTGTCGTCATCGTACGCGACCACCGCGACGCTCGTCGGCGCGCTGACGTACTCGCGCGTGCGGTCGCCGGGGAACGTCGCGCGGTGGACCGTGAAGCGCGGGCCGTCGTAGATGGTCTCCTCGTCCTGCGGGTCGAGCGTCATGCGGTCTCCTCGAGCAGCGCCAGCGTGACGTCGAGCATGCCCTCGAGTGCGGCCACCGACACGCGCTCGGTCGGCTCGTGGTTGCGCTCGGTCGCGTTGGCGAGGTTCGCGCAGGGGAAGCCCTGGGCCTCGAGCGCGTTGACGTCGCTGCCGCCGCCGGTGACGATCCGGACCGGCTCGTACCCGCAGCGGCGCAGCGCGCGCTCGGCGGCGAGGACCTGCGGCGCGTCGGGCTGGTGCCGGTAGCCCTGGAAGAGCCGCTCGACGTCCACGTCGGCGTCGACGTCGCACGCGGGGTCGTTGGCGGCGTCGTGGATGCGGTCGACCATCTCGGCGACGACCGCCTCGGCGCGGCGGTCGTCGAGCGAGCGCGCCTCGGCGAGGAACCGGCAGCGCTCGGCCACGACGTTCGTGCCGCCGGAGCCGCCCTCGATCGTGCCGACGTTCGCGGTGGTCTCGGGGTCGAGCCGGCCCAGCTTCAG
>DASVPR010000055.1:0-161370 GCA_036389485.1 Solirubrobacteraceae bacterium | reverse complement strand
GGACTTGGAGACGATGTTGTGCTCCAGCCCGAGGTCGAGGATGCAGCCCTCGGACGAGATGCCCATGCCGTACTCGATGTCGAACTCGGCCTGGCGGAACGGCGCCGCCACCTTGTTCTTGACGACCTTGACGCGCACGCGGTTGCCGACCGCCTCCGTGCCGTCCTTCAGCGTCTCGATGCGGCGGATGTCCAGCCGCTGGGAGGCGTAGAACTTCAGCGCGCGCCCACCGGGCTGCGTCTCCGGCGAGCCGAACATCACGCCGACCTTCTCGCGGATCTGGTTGGTGAAGACGCAGAGCGTGCCCGACCGGTTCAGGTTGCCGGCGAGCTTGCGCATCGCCTGGGACATCATCCGCGCCTGCAGGCCGACCGTCGTGTCGCCCATCTGGCCCTCGAGCTCGGAGCGCGGCGTCAGCGCCGCCACCGAGTCCACGCAGATCAGGTCGACGGCGCTCGAGCGCACGAGCATGTCCGCCACCTCGAGCGCCTGCTCGCCGTAGTCGGGCTGCGACACGAGCAGCTCGTCGATGTCGACGCCGATCCGCTGGGCGTACAGCGGGTCCATCGCGTGCTCGGCGTCGATGAAGGCGCACACGCCGCCGAGCTTCTGGGCCTCGGCGATGATGTGGTACATCAGCGTCGTCTTGCCGGACGACTCCGGCCCGAAGACCTCGACGATCCGGCCGCGCGGGACCCCGCCGATCCCCAGCGCGAGGTCCAGGGACAGCGCCCCCGTAGGGATCGCCTGCACCTTGACCTGGGCGCCCTCGTCGCCCATCCGCATGACCGTGCCCTTCCCGAACTCGCGCTCGATCTGGGACAGCGCGCCCTGGAGGGCGGCATCGCGGGCCTTCGCGGCCTTCTCCTGCTCGCTGACGGGGGGCATGGGACGGGCAACCTTTCCTGTGAAGTGGACCGATGAGTTTGGGGGGTGGACCGGACGGAACGTACGCGGCGAGGCGTGCCGCGAGAGCGACGCGGTGTGTCGGAAGTGCGGCGGCCTAAAGCCGCGTGCGTGAAGGCCGACAGACGGATGTATGGCGGCTTTGCCTCCGGCGCCGCGACGTACCTCGCTGGGCAGGCGCCTGTTCCTGTCCCTCGTCGTCATGCTCGTTCCGCTCGCGCTCCTGTCGGGCCTCGCGCTGTACACGCAGTGGGGGACCGCCGCCGAGCAGGAGGGCATCGAGCGCGAGACCGTCGAGGAGTTCGCCGTCATCGCCCGCGCCCGCACCGCCGCCGAGCGCGTCCGCACCGAGGCGGGCGCCGCCAGCGAGGCCCCGCGCGCCCACACGATCGGCCGCGCGGCCGAGGCCCGCGCGGCCCTCGACGAGGCGCTCAGCGACCTGACGACCGCCGTCGACGACCCCATCGAGCGCACCCACGGCCAAGAAGCGCAGAAAGCGGCGGCCAGAGGCGACACCGAGGGCGTCGAGAACGCGCTCACGGCAGTCCGCAACCGCTCCCTGCACGAGCTGACCGAGCAGTCCGCCGACGTCCGCACCCACGAGCGCCGGCAGCTCGCCGCCCTGCTCGTCATGCTCATCGCCAGCGCGGCCGCCGCGACGTTCCTCGCCCAGCGCCTGCGCAAGCACATCGCCCGCCCGCTGAGCGAGCTGCGCGACGCCGCCCGCCGCGTCGGCAACGAGGACTTCAGCCGCCGCGTCCACGTCGGCGGCGACGACGAGCTGCACGACGTCGCGGAGGCGTTCAACGGGATGATGGACCGCCTCGTCAACTCGAGGGACGAGCTGGTCCACCAGGCGTTCCACGACGCGCTCACCGGCCTCCCGAACCGCGCGCTCTTCCGCGACCGCACCCAGCAGGCCCTCGCCCGCGCCCACAACCGCCGCCGCCGGGACGTGGGCCGCGTCGCCGTCCTCTTCCTCGACCTCGACGACTTCAAGGCCGTCAACGACAGCCTCGGCCACGGCGCCGGCGACGAGCTGCTCCGCGAGGTCGCAGCCCGCCTCACCACGACGCTCCGCCTCGAGGACACGATCGCCCGCCTCGGCGGCGACGAGTTCGCGATCCTGCTCGAGGACGTCCCGGACGCGCGCGGCGCCGAGACCACGGCCACACGCCTCCTCGCCGCGCTCACCGACCCGATCCGCCTGCACCCCGGCGACCGCGAGGTCGTCGCGCGGGCGAGCATCGGCGTCGCGCTCAGCCACGGCCCGGACGACACGGCCGAGGCCCTCCTCCGCGACGCCGACGCCGCCATGTACGCCGCGAAGAACGGCGGGCGCAACCGCCACCGCGTCTTCCAGCCCGACATGCACGAGCGCGCGCTGGAGCGCTTCGCGCTGGAGGGCGAGCTGCGCCACGCGATCGAGTCCGAGGAGCTGACCCTCGACTACCAGCCGGTGCTCGAGCTGGCCACGCATCGGGTCGTCGCGGTGGAGGCGCTCGTGCGCTGGCGCCACCCCGAGCGCGGCATCGTCGGCCCCAACGACTTCATCCCGACGGCGGAGGAGACCGGGCTCATCGTCCCCCTCGGCCGCTGGGTGCTGCAGAACGCCTGCCGCTTCGCCAAGACGCTCCAGGGCCGCCCCGGCGTCAGCCCGGAGCTGATCATGAGCGTCAACCTCTCCCCCCGCCAGTTCCACGACCCGAACCTCGTGGACGACGTCCGGCAGAGCATCGAGGACGCCGGGATCGACCCGACGACGCTCGTGCTCGAGATCACCGAGTCGATGCTCACCGCCGACCTCGACGCCACCGCGGAGACGCTCGCGCAGCTGAAGGCCCTCGGCGTCCGCCTCGCGATCGACGACTTCGGCACCGGCTACTCGACGCTCAGCTACCTGCGGCGCTTCCCGATCGACATCCTCAAGCTCGACCGCGAGCTCATCGCGCCCGGCTCAGGACCGGACGCGAAGCTGATGAAGGCGATCGTCGGCCTCGGCCACAGCCTCGAGCTGGCGACGGTCGCCGAGGGGATCGAGCGTCCGGAGCAGGAGGCCGAGCTGCGGGAGCTGGGCTGCCAGCTCGGGCAGGGCTTCCTCTTCGCCCGGCCGATGAGCGAGGAGGACCTCGTCCGGAACCTCGACGGTCAGCGGATCGTCAACCGCACCGCGGACCCGATGGGCGCGCCGTTGTCGGCCGTCCCCCGCAGCGAGAGCCGGTAGACCCCGCGTCGCGGCGTCCTCCGGAGCCGCAGCCGGATCGCCTTCGGCCGCGTCAGCCGCCGGAACGAGCGCGCCGCGACGAGCGTCCGGTCCGGGCCGGTCAGCCGCACCGTCAGGTCCCGCACGGTCCCGCCGCGCACCTTCATCGCCACCCGCAGGTAGCCACGGCGCCGCAGCGCGAAGCGCGGGACGCTTCGCGGGCCCACGAACAGCCGCATGCCGCGCCGCGGGAGCAGCACGGGCTGGACGTCGCGGCCCTGCGAGCCCGGCACGCCCGGCGATTCCGGCAGCGGCGCGGGCGCCTCGTTGCGCGACTGGTCGATCGACGAGCTCGGGTCGCACGCGTCGGCGAACGTCAGGCGGTCGCCGCGGGCGACGAAGATCTCGCGCCGAGCGAGGACCGAGCCGTCCGGCGCCTCGCACGTCATCACCCACAGCTCGCGCTGGCCGCCCGCGCCCAGCCACGGTCGCGTCGACGGCCCGACGTGCCACTCGAAGTGCCCGGAGGACGGCACGGTCAGCGTCGTGTCGATGAAGTCCGGGATCCCGACCTCGGGCAGCCGCGGCGTGTCCTCGTCGCAGCTCCCCGTCTCCGGGCACAGCTTGGCCGTCATGGTCAGGAAGTCCTTGCGCAGCCGCAGCGTGTTGCCGGCCGGGGCGCTGCCGTCGAGCACGCCGTGGTCGAGCGGGTTGCCCGCCTGCTCGGCCGCCAGGAGGAACGCCTCGCGGATGCCCTTCCCGGCCGGGCCGCCGGTGCCGGTCCCGCCGCCCAGGTACTGGTCGACGACATGCGTCTGGTACGGCCCGAAGAAGAGCGGCGCGTCGCCGCCCCCGTTCTCGGTCTTCGCGGGCCCGAGCTCGATCGTGTAGCCCATCGCGCCCTGGGTGATGTAGTTCCAGTCCTCCGTCGCGCCGTGGACCGGGTAGAGGTCCGTGCCCAGCAGCGACTCGTAGTTCGTCGCCGCGCCCATCTGGTCGCCGAGCGGCTTCATGATGCTCTCGTCCGGCGAGAGCGCGCCGTAGTCGGCGAAGCCCGGCTGGCGCAGCACCCAGCCCACGATGTTGTGCGTGGACTGGACGTGCATGATCTGGTGGCGCTGGGACAGCTCGTGGACCGCCTGCGACTCCGGCTCGGAGAACGGGCCGGTGCCGCGGTAGTCGTCGGCGCTCGGGTCGGTGCTGGCGCCGTAGCCGCCCCAGCCCGCGCCGTAGTTGCGGTTGAGGTCGACGCCGTCGGAGTCGCCGCGCGCCGCGCAGGGGACCGCGGCCTGCTCCTCGGTGTTCGGCCGGCAGTTGCGCCGGTGCAGGGGGTCCGGGCCGCCGCCGGCGCCCTCGACCGGCCCGCGCGAGACGAGGAAGCCGTCGGGGTTGACGACCGGCACGATGATGACCCGCACGCGGTCGAGCAGCGCGGTGATCCGCGGGTCCGTGCCGTAGTTGTTGACGAGGTCGAGCGCGAACTCCATGTTGACCTCGCCGGAGGGCCACTCGCGCGCGTGGTGGAGGCCGAAGAACGCGGCGACAGGGCGTCCGTCGTCGGTGCGCTCGACGTCCTTGGCGATCTCGACGCCCGCGATGTCGCGCCCCTCGAGCGACTTCTTCGGCAGCACGATCTTGCGGACGAGCCCCGGATGGCCCTCGGCCAGCTCGTCCAGCTCGTCGTAGTAGTTCTGCAGCACCCGGTAGTAGTCGCGCTCGCTGGGGAGCCCGGAGCGCCGGCGCGTGCGCTGCTGGCGGGCGGCGGAGCGGCGGAGCGTCGCCTCGACGTCCGCAACCAGCGTCGTGTACGGGAAGTGGGCGGCGAGCGTGTCCGCGTCGGCCGCGTCGTGCAGGACGACCCGAGCGTGCTCCGCGGTGACGTCCTCGGTCACGTCGAGCCCGAGCCGGTGCAGGACGTCGACCGACTGCGGGCCGGACAGCTGGACCTCGACGAGCGACGAGGCGCTCGCGGCCGGGGCGAGGGCGAGGAGGAACAGGACGGCGAGAAGCGGGATCCGGGTCATGTGAGTGGGGTGCGCGCGAGCGCGTCGTAGCGGGCGCCCTTGGGGCTGAGCCGCGAACGGTAGAGGGTCAGGGCGGTCGCGGCGAAGGTCCCGGCGTCGGGAATCGGCGGCACCTCCTTGTCCACCCGCGCGCCCTTGCGGACCCGCGCGACGGTCACATGTGGCCTGAACGCCCGCTTTTCCGGGGTGTAGACGCCGAGGGCGACGAGCGCCTCGGCGACGGTGCCCTGCAGCCGCGCGCAGGCGCCGTCGTCGGTGAGGTCGACCGCGAGCACCCCGGGGCGCCGAGGAGGGAGCCATGCGGGCGCGGCGAGGGACAGGGCGGGGACAGTCCCCGCCGACGCCGCGGCGCCCCGGGTCGCCTCCTCGATCGCCTCCGCCTCCTCGTCGGGCCGCTCGCCGAGGAACGCCAGCGTCACGTGGAGGGACTCGGGCGGAAGCAGGCGCAGGCCGTCGCGTGCGGCGCCGCGCGCCCACTGCTCCAGCGTCGCGACGACGGGCGGTGGGAGCTCGAGGGCGACGAAGAGCCTCAGTCGGTCTCCCCCAGCAGGAGCCGCCGCACCATGTGGAGCGCGACGGCGGTGGAGCGGTCGCGGACGTCCGCGCGCGAGCCGGGGAGCTGGACGCGCCGGGTCATCCGGCGCCCTTCGCCGCTGACGCTGAAGCAGACGGTGCCGACCGGCTTCTCGGCCGTCCCGCCGCCCGGCCCGGCGATCCCGGTCACGCCGACGCCGACGTCCGCCGCGAGCCGCTCCCGCGCGCCGTCCGCGAGCGCCTCGGCGACCTCGGTCGAGACCGCGCCCGCGCGCTCGATCAGCGCCGCGTCGACGCCCGCGAGCGCGACCTTCGCCTCGTTCGAGTAGACGACGAGGCCGCCCAGCACGTACTCCGACGACCCGGCGAGGTCGGTCAGCCGCCCGGCAAGCAGGCCGCCGGTGCACGACTCCGCCACGGCGATCGTGAGCGAGCGCGAGCGCAGCAGCTCGGCCACCTGCTGGTCGATCGTCGTGCCGTCCTCGGAGAACAGCGTGTCGCCGTGCCGCTCGCGCACCACCGCCGCGAACGCGTCGTAGACCGGCTCGCGCTCGGGCTCGTACCGGGTCGCGATCTCGATCTCGCCGCGCCGCAGGCAGGTTGTGATCTCCAGCTCGTCGACCTCGATCCCCGCGCCGCGGGCCACCCGCAGCGTCTCGGCGATCTCCGACTCGGGGATCCCGAACAGACGCATCATCCGCGAGCGGTACTCGGTGGCGCCCGCCACCGCCTCGCGGAACGCCTTCGTCTTGACCGCCTCCTCCCACATCGGCTGCAGCTCGCGCGGCGGCCCGGGCAGCACGACGACCGTCGGGCCGTCCGAAGCTCCGACCACGAACCCCGGCGCGGTCCCGACCGGCTCGAGGATCTCCGCACCGGCGGGGACCATCGCCTGCTTGCGGTTGCCGGCGCGGATCGCCTCCTGGTCGATGTTCGGCCAGCGCTTCGTCAGCCGCTCGAGGATCGCCGCGATCCGGCCCTCGAGCGCCTCGTCGAGCGCGAACTCGCGGCCGGTGAACTCGGCGACGATGCGCGCGGTCAGGTCGTCCTCGGTCGGGCCGAGCCCGCCGCTCGTGACGATCAGGTCCATCCCCGACCGCTCGAAGAAGTCGAGCGCCGCGCGGAGGTCCTCCGGCCGGTCGCCGACGATCATCGTGTGTGCGTGATCGACCCCGAGGTCACGCAGCCGCTCGGACAGCCACGGGCCGTTCTTGTCGCCGATGATGCCGGTGAGGACCTCGGTCCCGGTGACGACGACCCCGGCGCGCGCGCTCACGTGGTCCCCGAGCAGGTAGGGCGCTCGTCCTCGTCGAGCGTCCTTCGCCCGTTGCGGCTGAACTCGAAGCCCTGCGCGTCGGGCAGGAGCGGCGGCTGGAAGGGCTTGCCGTCGACCCGGAAGCGCACGTTGCCGTTGCCGAGCGTGACCCGGAAGCGCTTCGAGCGGTACGTCCGCGTCGTGCCCGGCGCGATCACGGTGCCCGGGATCAGGCGGTCGCCCTTCGCGTTGACGAGGCACACCCACACGACGGCGGTCGGCGCCACCGTCAGGCGGACCGTTCGCGGCGCCGCGGGCGGCTTCTTCTCGCGCTCCGGCGCCGGCGGCCGCTCCTGCGTCGCCTGCGTGGGCGGGGACCCCGCCGTGTCGTCCGTGTCGTCGTCGCCGCCGATCTGGCCGATGAGGAACAGCGCGCCCAGGATGAGGACGAGCACGATCCCCACCGCGGCGCCGCGGGGCATCCCGCGGGGCGGCTGCGAGCGGCGCTGCCGGTCGCGCGCCGTGGGCGGCCGGATCGGGTGCAGGTCGCCGGTGTCGAGGCGTTCGTGGCGGAGCTTGTACTCCTCGACCAGCAGCTTCGGGTCGAGGCCGAGCGCCTCCGCGTACGTGCGCAGGAAGCTCTTGACGTACGTGGGCCCGGGCAGCAGGTCCCACTCCTCGTTCTCGAGCGCGCGCAGGTACTTGGCGCGGATCTTCGTCCGGACCTCCATGTCCGTGATGTCGATCCGCTGCCGCATCCGCGTCTCGCGCAGCGTGGCGCCGATCTCGGGCATGCGAGGAGCAGGTTACTCGGCGTTTGCAGCACCTTCGCGAGAGCGGAGCTGCTCCACGAAGCGACCGACGTCCGCCGGCGTCACGAGGACCTGCCGCGGCTTGGAGCCCTCGTAGCCGGAGATGACGCCCCGGCGCTCGAGCATGTCGATCAGCCGGCCGGCCCGGGTGTAGCCGAGCCGCAGGCGGCGCTGGAGCATGGAGGTCGAGGCCGTGCCCATCTCGGCGACGAGGTGGATGGCCTCCTCGAGCAGCGGGTCCTCGTCGGGGTCGAAGTCGTCGGGGTCGTCGCTGACGCCCGCGTCCTCCTCCTCGACCGCCTCGAGCAGCTCCTCGTGCAGCTCCGGCTCGCCCTGCTGGCGCCAGAACTCGGTGATGGCCGCGATCTGCGTTTCGTCGATGTACGCGCCCTGGATGCGCTGCAGGCGCGACGACCCGACGGGCGAGAACAGCATGTCGCCCTTCCCGAGCAGCGTCTCGGCGCCGTTCTGGTCCAGGATCACTCGGGAGTCGGTCTGTGAGGAGACCGCGAACGCGATCCGCGACGGCACGTTCGCCTTGATCATCCCCGTGATGACGTCGACACGCGGGGACTGCGTGGCGAGCACGAGGTGGATGCCGACCGCGCGCGCCTTCTGCGCCAAGCGGATGATCGAGTCCTCGACGTCGGCGGGCGCGACCATCATGAGGTCGGCCAGCTCGTCGATGATGCAGAGGACGTACGGCAGCGGCTGGTCGCCCTGCTTCTCGCGGTAGCGGTTCAGCTCCGGCAGGTTGCGCGTGCGGGCCAGCGACATGCGGCTGTAGCGGTCCTCCATCTCCTTGACGAGGTTCTGCAGCGCGTTGGCGGCCATCCGCGGGCTGGTGATGACCGGCGTGAGCAGGTGCGGGACGCCCTCGTAGTGGTTCAGCTCGACCTGCTTGGGGTCGACGAGGACCAGCCGCAGCTCGTGCGGGCTCGCGTTGAGCAGGAGGCTCGAGAGCATCGCGTTGACGCACGCGGACTTGCCGGCGCCGGTCGTGCCCGCGACGAGCAGGTGCGGCATCTTCGTCAGGTCCGCGCCGACCGCCTTGCCCGCGACGTCCTTGCCGAGCCACACCGTGAGCGGGCTCCAGTCGCGCGGGCGCTGGGTGAACACGTCGCCGAGGTGGACCAGCCTGCGCCGGAGGTTCGGGACCTCGACGCCGACCGCGGTCTTGCCCGGGATCGGCGCGAGGATGCGGATGTCCGTGGCGGCGAGCGCGTACGCGAGGTCGTCCTTCAGCTGGGCGACCTTGCTCATCTTGATGCCGGGCGCCAGGCGCAGCTCGTAGCGGGTGATGTGCGGGCCGCTGACGGTCCCGATGACCTTCGCCTCGACGCCGAAGTGGCCGAGCGCCTCGACGAGGTTGCGCGCGGTCTCCGACTGCCCCGCGGTGTCCGGCTTGGCCTGCTCGGCCGAGGAGCGCGTCAGGGTGTCGGGCGTCGGGACGACCCACTCGAAGTCGGGCGAGTCGGTGACGTGCGGCCGGTAGCGGCCCTGCGGCGTCAGGTCCTCCTCGGGGTCGACCTCGATCGCGCGCGTCGCGGCCTCGACCTCCGCGGCGGAGGGCTCGTCGTCCGGCTCCTCCTCCTCCTCCTCGGTCGGCTCGAACAGGTCGGGGAACTTCTCCTGGGGATCGTCGACGATGCGGGTCACGCGCGGCTCCTCGAAGACCGGTTCGGGAGGGACGCGAACGGGCCGCTTCATCGAACGCGTCGTGTCGACGACCGTGGTGCTCGTTGCCTTCAGGACGCCGGCGATCGACGCGCCCGTGAGCAGGAGTACCGCGGCGAGGAAGAAGAACACGGCGAGGACGTCGACCCCGAAGCTGCCGACGAACCGGGACACGTTGTCCTCGACCAGCTCGCCCACCTCGCCGCCGTTCTCGGCGCCCAGCCAGAGCAGGCCGGCGGCCAGCAGGCAGAGGCCGCCGCTGCGGAACGGCTTCACCGACGGCAGGACCGGCCGGAGGACGAGGATCGCGCCGATGGCCGCGAGCGCGACCGGCACGGCGTAGGCGATGTCGCCCATGAGCCAGGTGAGGCCCTCGACCGCCGACTCGCCCAGGTTGCCGCCGTCGCGGCCGCGGTAGAGCACGAAGCCCAGGAAGACGGCGAACGTGACGAGGCCGAGTCCGATCAGGTCCCAGTGGCGCTGCTCGAGACGCGGCTTGGCGGAGCGCTTCGCGCGCTTGCGCGGCGTTCTCGCAGGGGGCTTCTTCTTCGCGGGCATGGCGGCCCGCTCCCCTTCGACGCGCGGACCCTTCATCCTGCGAAAAGGTGCTGCGCGTACGCTGTCCGGCCGTCATATGAGCGGTTTCACACGAGAGCCCCGCGTGCTGGTCGTCGAGGACGACGAGGACATCGCGCTCGCGCTGCAGCGCTCGCTGCGCATGGAGGGCTACGAGGTGCGGATCGCGCCCGACGGCGAGCTGGCGCTGGACTCCGCGGCGGCGTTCCATCCCGACCTCGTCGTGCTCGACCTCGGGCTGCCGAAGCTGGACGGGATCGAGGTCGCGCGGCGGCTGCGCGCGGACGGCGACGTCCCGATCCTCATGCTGACCGCGCGCGACGCGCTGGAGAGCCGGGTCGAGGGGCTGGACTCCGGCGCCGACGACTACCTCGTCAAGCCGTTCGAGCGCCAGGAGCTGCTGGCGCGCCTGCGGGCGCTGCTGCGCCGGCGGCCCCCGCGCGGATCGGCGTCGATGGGGGTCGCCGACTTGTCGCTGAACCCGGACACCCACGAGGTCAAGCGCGGCAACCGCGAGATCGAGCTCACCCAGCGCGAGTTCGAGCTGCTCGAGTACCTGATGCGCAACGAGCGGATCGTCGTCCCCCGGCAGCGTCTCCTGGAGGAGGTCTGGGGTTACGATCCGTTCGCGACGACCAACACGATCGAGGTCTTCGTATCCAACCTTCGGCGGAAGCTCGAGGCGGGTGGTGAACCCCGGCTCCTTCATACGATCCGCGGCGCGGGCTACGTCCTCCGCGCATAGGCGCATCCCGATCCGCTGGCGGCTCGCCGGCGGCTCGGCGCTGCTGACGCTCGTGATCCTGTGCGGGTTCGCGATCGCGGTCGGCGCGCTGACCTCGCAGCGCATCCACGACGACTTCGAGCAGGACGTGCGCGACGCCGCCGACAAGCTGCGCGACGACGTCGACCTCCTTCCCTCGCAGGACGCCGGGCGCTACCGCTTCTCGCTCAACCTGCGGACGTTCGTGTCGGGCAACGACGACGCCGCCGCGCGGATCATCCACCGCGAGACCAGCCAGGTGCTGCGCGAGACCGAGTACGCGGCGCAGCTCGGGCCGCCGATCGCGCCGTCCGTCGAGATCGACGGCTGGTTCGTCGAGAACCGGCAGAAGCGGTTCCCGGGCGTCGGGACGCTGTTCATCCAGTACGGCAAGCGGATCGACAGCGTCGAGGCGACGGTGGGCCGCGTGCGGCTCTTCCTCGTCCTCGGCGTGCTCGGCGGCGCCGCGCTCGCGCTGCTCGCGGGGCTGATGGTGGCGCGGCGCGCGATGGCGCCGATCGCGGAGCTGACCGACACCGCCCGCACGATCGAGCGCACGCGCGACCCCGGCCAGCGGATCCCGGAGCCCCAGGCGAAGGACGAGGTCGCCGAGCTGGCGCGGACGCTCGAGGGCATGCTTCGCGCGCTCGACGCCGCGCGCGACGAGCAGGACGCGATGCTGCGCCGCCAGCGCGAGTTCGTCGCCGACGCGTCGCACGAGCTGCGGACGCCGCTGACGAGCGTCCTGGCGAACCTCGAGTTCCTCGCGGAGACGCTCGACGGCGAGCGCGGGGACGCGGCGGCCTCTGCGCTGCGGTCGTCGAGGCGGATGCGCCGCCTGGTCCAGGACCTGCTGCTGCTGGCGCGCGCCGACGCCCAGCGCGTCGCGCAGCATTCGCCGCTCGACGTCGGCCGGGTGATCGTCGAGGCCGCCGGCGAGCTCGAGCCGGTCGCCGACGGCCACGAGATCAGCGTGGACGCGCCGCGGGCGATGGTCGACGGCGCGAAGGACGAGCTGCACCGGCTCGTGCTGAACCTGCTCGAGAACGCGGTGAAGCACACGCCGCGCGGGACGAGCGTCCACGCCTCGGTCAGGCAGCACGACGGCCGCGTGCTCATCACGGTCGAGGACGACGGGCCGGGGATCCCGCCGGGCCTCCGCGACCGTGTCTTCGAGCGCTTCGTCCGGGGAAGCGGCGACCGCGGAGGGTCGTTCGGCCTCGGCCTCTCGATCGTCCAGGCGGTCGCCGAATCCCACGGCGGGACGGTCGAGCTCATCGACTCGAACGGCCGCCCCGGCGCCCGGTTCGTCGTCTCCCTCCCGGCGGTCCGAACCGCCGAGAAGTCGCTCCTCGCGGCCCCCCACTGACCCCCGCGGTGCCTGGCACCGCAATGTTCACGTGCCTGGCACCGCAATGTTCACGTGCCTGGCACCGCAATGTTCACGTGCCTGGCACCGCAATGTGAAGGGGACTGTCCCCCGATTGTTAAGGGGACTGTCCCCGGTTGGTTAAGGGGACTGTCCCCCCGGAGGGTGGCGTCGCAAAGGGTTCTTTGCAAAGATGTCTTTGCAATGGCCCTCAACGTCCGCCGCGTCACCGAGCCCCAGGACCTTCGCGCGCTCGCGCATCCGCTTCGGCTGCGGCTGCTCGGGGCGCTGCGGCTCGATGGACCGGCCACCGCTTCCGACCTCGCGCGGCGGTTCGGGGTCAGCAGCGGGCTGACGAGCTACCACCTCCGCGCGCTCGCCGAGCGCGGGTTCGTGGAGGACGACCCGGAGCGCAGCGGCGAAGGGGGCCGCGAGCGCTGGTGGCGGGCCAGCCACGACGCCACCGAGTGGCACGTCCCGCCGCCGGAGGACGACCCCGTCGAGCACGCCGGCAGGGTCGAGGCGAGCCGCGCGCTGAACGTCGAGGCGGCGCGGATGTACGGCCGCTGGCTCGAGAAGGTCGCGGTCCGCGAGCCCGACCTCGACGAGCGCTGGCGCGGGGCGTCCGCCGGCGGCGACCGCTGGATGAAGCTCACGCCGGACCAGCTGCGCCGGCTCTCCGCCGACCTGCAGGCCCTCGTCGAGCGCTACGCGGCCGAGGAGAGCGAGGACGGGGAGCGCGTAGGGATCCTCTACGCCGCGTTCCCCGACGACGGGACGATCCTGTGACGACGCGGACGCTCGCCCGCCGCTTCGCCATGCTGCGCGCGCTGCGCTGGCTCCCGCTCGGGATCACGCTGCCGTTCCTCGTCCTCCTCCCCCAGGACCGCGGCCTGAGCCTCGCCGAGGTCGGCGTCATCTTCGCGATGCACAGCATCGTCGCGATCCTGCTCGAGGTCCCGAGCGGCGGCCTGGCCGACGCGATCGGCCGGCGGATCACGCTCGTCATCGGCGGTGTCCTGACCGCCGCCGGCCTCGCGGTCTTCGCTGTGGCCACCGGCGTGCCGGCGTTCATGCTCGCGCTCGGGGTCATCGCCGCGGGGCGCGCGCTCATCTCGGGCTCGCTGGAGGCGTGGTTCGTCGACGAGGCCCGCGCGATCGACCCCGAGCTCGCGCTGCACCGGCCGCTGGCCACCGCCGCGACGGTCGAGGGCGTGACCATGGCGGCGGCCGCGACCGCCGGCGGGCTGCTGCCGGCGCTGCTCGGCGGCGGGCTCGACGAGTCCGGCGGCGCGACGCTCGTCAAGTTCTCGGTCCCCTCGCTCGCGGGTGTCGCCGGCGCGCTGGTCTTCGTCGCCGCCGTCCTGCGCTACGTCGAGGAGCCGACGCACGTGCGCACCGGCGGCTGGCGCGCCGCCGGCGCGACGACGATCGCGGGCCTCAAGGCGGCCCGCGCCTCGCGCACCGTCCGGCTCCTCCTCCTGTCGGCGCTCGCGGTCGGGACCATCATGTCGACGACCGAGCTGCTGTGGCAGCCGCGGCTCGCCGACCTCCTCGGCGGCGGCTCCGCCGGCAACGCGCCGCTGTTCGGCGCCCTCGCCGCCGCGTCGATGCTCGCCGCCGCGCTCGGATCGGCGCTCAGCCCGCGCCTCTCGCGCGCCGCCGGCCGGGCCCGCGCGTTCCCGGGCGCGTACGTCGCGCTGGGGCTGTCGCTCGCGCTGCTCGCGGTCGTCGACACGGTCGCGCTCTTCTGCGTCGTCTACCTCGCCTACTTCTGGGCCGTCGGCGTGGTGGACCCGATCCACTACGAGACGCTGCACGACGCGATCGAAGGGCGCAACCGCGCGACGATCGCGTCCGCGGAGGGCCTCGCGATGCAGACCGGGGGGATCGGCGGCAACCTCGTGCTCACGCCGCTCGCCGGCGCGGCGGGGCTTGCCCTCGCCTGGGGCGTCTGCGCGGGCCTCGCGCTGTGCGCCGCGGCGCTCGCCGCCGGGACGCGCGCGAGCGCCCCCGCTAGACCTCGACCACGACCGGCAGCACCATCGGGCGCCGCCTGAGCCTGTCGTAGACGAACTGGCCGAGGTCGTCGTGCAGGACCTTCTCGAGGAGGTCGACCTCGCGGATCTCCTCCTCGGCCGCGCGCTGCAGCGACGAGTCGACGCAGTCGCGCAGGTCCCCGAGCAGCTGCTCGGCCTCGTCGGTGAACGGGACGCCCCGGAAGATCACCTCGGGGTCGGCGACCGACTGGCCGGTCTGCTCGGAGATCGTCGCGACGATCACGAAGATCCCGTCGGCCGACAGCATCCGCCGGTCGCGCAGCGCGACGTCGTTGACGTCCCCGATCTCGATCCCGTCGACGAAGATCACGCCGGACTGCTCGCGCTCGCCGAACCGCGCGCCGGTGCCGTCGATCTCGAGCGGCGTGCCGTTCTCGCCGCGGAAGATGTCGTCGGGGTCCATCCCCACCGCCTCGGCCAGCTCGCCGTGCAGGCGGATCCGCTTGTGGTCGCCGTGGCACGGCAGCAGGTACCGCGGCCGCGTCAGGCCGGCCATCAGCTTGATCTCCTCCGCGTGCCCGTGGCCGGAGGCGTGGATCGGCGCGTCGCGCGCGGTGACGACCGTGCACCCGATGCGGAACAGGCGGTCGATCGTGTCGTTGATCGCGCGCTCGTTGCCGGGGATCGGCGTCGCGCTGAAGACGACCGTGTCGCCCTGCTTCAGCTCGACCGCCGGGTGGTCGTTGTGGGCCATCCGGCGCAGCGCGCTGCCCGGCTCGCCCTGCGACCCCGTCGACATCACGATCAGCTTGTGGTCGGGGAAGTCGTCGATCTCGCGGGGCGCGACGAGGATCCCGTCGGGCACCTCCATGTGGCCGAGCGACTTCGCGATGTTCAGGTACTTGCGCATCGACCGGCCGACGAGCGCGACGCGGCGGTCGAGCGCCGCCGCGGCGTGGATGACCTGCTGCACGCGGTGGATGTTCGACGCGAAGCTCGTGACGATCACGCGGCCGCGGGCCCGTTCGATGACCTCCTGCAGCCGCGGCCCGACGCCGCGCTCGCTCACCGACCACCCGGGCCTGTCGGCGTTCGTCGAGTCGCCGCAGAGCAGGAGCAGGCCCTCGTCGCCGAGCCGCGCCAAGCGCGACAGGTCGGGGCCCGGCTGGTCGACCGGCGTCTGGTCGAACTTGTAGTCGCCGGTGACGAGGACCGTGCCGACGTCGGTCGTCACGGCGACGGCGCGCGCGTCGGGGATCGAGTGCGTCATGTGGATCGTCTCGATCCGGAACGGGCCGGCGTCGATGATCTCGCCGGGATCGACGTCCTCCAGCTCGACCTCGCGCAGCCGGTGCTCGTCCAGCCGCGAGCGGGCCATCGCCATCGTGAGCTTGCCGCCGTAGACCGGCGGCGGGTCGTCCATCTCGCGCAGCACCCACGGCAGCGCGCCGACGTGGTCCTCGTGCGCGTGCGTGATGACGATCGCCTCGATGTCCTCGGAGCGGTCGCGCAGGTAGGTGAAGTCGGGCAGGACGAGGTCGACGCCCGGCATCTCCGCCGTCGGGAACCGCAGCCCGGTGTCAACGACGACGATCCGGTCCTCGTACTCGAGGACGGTCATGTTCTTCCCGATCTCGCCGAGGCCGCCGAGAGGGAGGATCCGAAGCGGGCCGCTCAACTGCGGGCGGCTTCCAGCAGCCCCTCGCGCTCGAGCGCGCCCCGCAGCTCCGCCCTCTCGGCCTCGTCGAGCTCGACGTACGGCAGGCGCGGCCGGCCGGCGCGGATGCCGATCAGCTCGAGCGCGGCCTTCAGGACCATGGCGGCCGGGTGGCGGCCGAGCGCCTCGTAGAGCGGGCGCAGGCCGTCCTCGATCCGCCGGCGCTCCTCCGGCGACGCGTCGACCATGCTGCGCATCCGGTCGCCGACCAGATGGCTGCCGGTCAGGATGCCCCCGGCCTCGCCGAGGTCCAGCACGTCGGCGAGCATGTCGTCGTTGCCGGCGTAGATGCGCAGGCCGTCGACCGGCGCGAGGTTCGCGTGGTTGGCCTGCTTGACCGCCTCGATCCCGTCGATCTGCGCCAGCTCGGCGAGGAGGTCGTTCGGCATGTCGAGGCCGGTGCGCTGCGGGATGTTGTAGAGCACGATCGGCTTGTCCGTCGCCTTCGCGATCTCCGTGTAGTGCGCGATCAGGCCGCGCCGCGGCGGCTTGTTGTAGTACGGCGTCACCGAGAGGATCCCGTCGACGCCGAGGGCCGTCGCGCGCTCGGTCATCTCGACCGCGTGGCGCGTGTCGTTCGAGCCGGTGCCCGCGATGACCGTGGTCCCCTCGGGCTTCTCGGCCACCGCGAGCTCGATGACGCGCAGGTGCTCCTCGTCGCTGAGGGTCGAGGCCTCGCCGGTCGTGCCGCACGCCACCACGCCGTCCGAGCCGAGGCGGACGACGTGCCGGTGCAGCGCGACGAACGCGTCCTCGTCGAAGGCGCCGTCGTCGTCGAAGGGCGTGACGATCGCGGTCAGGATGGTGCCCAGGGCCGGCATCCGACCGTGGACAGTACCGCGCAGCGTGCTACCCGAGCGGGTCGCCGCTGGTCATGCCCGGCTTCGAGCCCGACGGCGGCGGCGACGGCGCCTCGCGCTCGCTCTCCTCGAGGAGCGGGTCCCCTTCCACCTTGTTCGACTCCGGGGAGGGTGAAGTGGGAGTCGACTCCGAGGAGGGTGAAGTGGGGGTCGCCGCGGGCGCGGGCGCCGGCGGGGCGTCCGCGGCGGAGTTCACCGGACGGCCGTGCTCGTCGTACTCGACGCCGCCGCCCTGCTGCTCCCCACCCGAGCCCTGCTTCTCGTTGAAGTTCTTCTGGACCTCGTCCAGCTTGCTCTGCGCCTGCTCGGCCATCTTCTTGGCCTTGTCCATGAAACCCATGGGCGCAGTATGCCCGCGGGGGCTAGTTCCCGCACTCGGGGACGCCAACGTCCCGGGCGGCCTGCTTCGCGGCGCGGCTCGCCGCCTCGAGGTCCTTGCGCGCCTCGCTGAGGACCTCCGTCGGCTCGCCGCCCTTCTGGAGCTCCTCGATGACGTCGTCGACCTTCTCGCGGCCCTCGCGGTTGGCCTTCAGCGCGCGCTCGTGCGCGTCCTTCAGCTCGTCCGGCGGGTCGAGCTCCTCCACCTTCTTGATCGTCTGCGCGTTGATGTCGCGCAGGCGCCGCAGGTAGTCGGCGATCGCCTCGGGCGTCGCGCGCGTCGGCTCGGTGACCTGGTTGGTCTTCCGGTCGGACTCCGCGCAGATCTTGCGCAGCTGCGAGCGGTACTCCTCCGGCGAGAGCTGGTCGTCGCCGCCGCATCCGGCGAACGCGAGCGCGAGCAGCAGCGTTGCGGCGGAGCGGCGCACGGGGACGAACGCTACCGGCCGAGCGCGTCGGTGAACCGCCGGGGAACGCGGGCGTCGTCGCCCTCCTCCCACAGCGTGACGACGACGAGCTCCCCGCGCGGCCGGTCGTGGCGGCAGACGAACACCAGCGAGCGGTCGCGCAGGTCGCGCACGAGCGTCCGGCCGCGGTCGACCTCCTCGACGCTGCCGGCCTGCCAGGCCCGGGACGCGCGCGTCACGATCTCCGCCTTGGGGTCGAGGGTCCCGCGGACGCGCTGGGCGTACCGCTCGGCGGCGTGGTCGGTGACCGCGATCAGGACGCCGGCCACAGCAGGTGCTCGAGCCCGACGACCGGCGACGTCTCGAGCGACGCGACCTTCCGCACCGCGAGCAGGACACCCGGCATGAACGACTCGCGGTCGAGCGAGTCGTGCCTGATCGTGAGCGTCTGCCCCAGGTCGCCGAGGATCACCTCCTGGTGCGCGACGAGCCCGGGCAGCCGGACGGAGTGGATCGGCACGTCGCCGTCCATCATCTCGGCGGTCCGCGCGGCGGTGCCCGACGGCTTGTCGAGCTTGCGGTCGTGGTGCAGCTCGACGATCTCCGCCTTCGCCATGTGCTTGGAGGCCTCGGCCGCGAACCGCATCATCAGGACCGCGCCGATCGCGAAGTTGGGCGCGAAGAAGACGTTGGCGCCGCCGCGACCGCGCACCGCCTCGACGTCCCACCCGCTCGTCCCCACCACCGCGTGCACCCCGGCGTCGAGGCAGGCGAGCACGTTCTCCAGCGCCGTGTCGGGCCGGGTGAAGTCGACGATGACGTCGGCGTCGCCGAGGACGTCGGCCAAGGGCGTGTCGAGCGCGGGATCGGCGCGACCGGTGAGCGAGAGATCGTCCGCGCCCTCGACCGCGCGGCAGACGGCCTCCCCCATGCGCCCCGCGGCGCCGGCGACCGCGACCCGGATCATGCCGCCGCCAGCGCCGGCGACACCGGCTCCAGCGCGGCGCGGAACGCGGCCTCGTCGGCGCCCACGCCCGCCGCGCTCAGGCGGTCGGGCGCGAACAGCTCGCGCGCCAGCTCCGCGACGTCGTCGTGCGTCACCGCGTCCAGCCGCTCCATCACGTCCTCGACCGAGAGCAGCGGCTGGTCGGCGAGCACCGACGAGCCGAGGCGGTTCATCCGGGCGAGCGTCGACTCCAGCCCGAGCACGACACGGCCCTTCACGTTCTCCTTGGCCCGCGCGAGCTCCTCGTCCGACGCGGGATCCTCGCGCAGCCGCGCGAGCTCGTCGCCGACCACGCGCAGCGCGGGCGCGACGTTGTCCGGCCGCGTGCCGACGTACAGGCCGACCTGGCCGGTCGCCGCGAACAGCGACTGGAACGAGTAGACCGAGTAGGCGAGCCCGCGCTTCTCGCGCACCTCCTGGAACAGGCGCGACGAGGACGTCCCGCCGAGGACCGTGTCGAGCACGCGCAGCGCGTACCGGCGCTCGTCGTCGCGCGAGATGCCCCATCCGCCCAGGCAGACGTGCACCTGCTCGGTGTCCTTCGTCTCGAACCGCACGGTGGCGGGCGTCGGGACCGGCGGCTCGTACGGGGGCGGCGGCGACGTCCCCGCCCGCTCGGCCCGGGAGCGCTCGACCAGCTCCACCAGCGCGTCGTGGTCGACCGACCCGGCCGCCGCGACGACGACGTTCTGCGGCACGTAGCGCCCCGCGTGGAACGCGGCCAGGTCGTCCCGCGGCGTGCCCGCGACGACCTCCGCGCGGCCGATGATCGCCCGCCCCAGCGGATGGCCGTGGAAGACGGCCTCGCCGAGGACGTCGAAGACCTTGTCCTGCGGGTCGTCCTCGTACATCGCGATCTCCTCGAGGACGATCTGGCGCTCGTTGGCCAGGTCGTCCTCGGCGAACCGGGGGCGCCAGACCATGTCCGCGATGACGTCCAGCGCCTCGGGCACGTGGACGTCGAGCACCCGCGCGTAGACCGAGGTCGTCTCCTTCCCCGTGCCCGCGTTGAGCTCGGCGCCCATGGCGTCGAAGAGCTGGTCGATCTCCAGGGAGCCGTACTTCTCGGTCCCCCGGAAGAGCATGTGCTCGATGAGATGGGAGAGCCCGGCGCGCGAGTCGTCCTCGCCCGCCGAGCCCGTGCCGATCCAGAACCCGAGCGCCGCGGATCGCACCGAGTCCATTCGCTCGGTGACGACCCGGACGCCCGAGTCGAGGACGGTGAGGCGCGGAGCTTCTATGAGCTAGCCGCGGTCGCGATCGCCGTGGCGCCGCGGCCGGCCCGAGCCGCGATCGCCGCGGTCGCCGCGGTCGCCGCCGCGGTCCCCCCGGTCGCCGCCCCGGCCGCCGCCGTCGCGGCGCGGCCCGCGCTCGCGGCGGGCGCCGCCGTTGCCGCCGCCGGAGCCGACTGCCGCCAGCTCCTCGGCCGACTTGCCCTCGACGGCCGGGTCGTTCGCGAGGCGCAGGCCGATGCGGCCGCGCTCGCGGTCGACCTCGACCACGCGGACGTGGATCTCGTCGCCCTTGTTGAGGACCTCCTCGACCGTGTCCGGCCGCTGGCCGGGCGCGATGTTGGAGATGTGCAGCAGGCCGTCGGTGCCCTTCGTCAGCTCGACGAACGCGCCGAACGTCGTGGTCTTGACGACCTTCGCGTTCGGGAACTCGTCGCCGACCTCGACCTCCTTCATCATGGTCGTGATCCGCTCCGCGAGGGCGTCGCCGAGCTCGCCGTTCGACGAGTACACGAGCACCTGGCCCTCGTCGTTGACGTCGATCTGCGACTCGAACTCCTCCTGCAGGCCGCGGATCGTCTCGCCGCCCTTGCCGATCAGCATGCCGATCTGCGACGGGTCGATCTTGAGCTGGATGATCCGCGGGGCGTGCGGCTTGAGCTCGGTGCGCGGGCCGGAGATGACCTCGGCCATCTTGCCGAGGATGAACGTCCGCGCCTCCTTGGCCTGCGTCAGCGCGTCGCGCATGATCTCGAACGTGACGCCCGTGATCTTGATGTCCATCTGCAGCGCGGTGATCCCGTCCTCCGTGCCGGCGACCTTGAAGTCCATGTCGCCGAGGTGGTCCTCGACGCCGGCGATGTCGGTGAGCACGACGTAGTCGTCGCCCTCCTTGATCAGCCCCATGGCGATGCCGGCCACCGGCGCCTTGATCGGCACGCCGGCGTCCATCAGCGCGAGCGCCGAGCCGCACACCGACGCCATCGACGACGACCCGTTGGACTCGAGGATGTCCGACACCACGCGGATCGTGTACGGGAACTCCTCGGTGGACGGCACGACCGGCACGAGCGCCCGCTCGGCCAGCGCCCCGTGGCCGATGTCACGCCGCTTCGGGCCGCGCATGAAGCCCGCCTCCCCGACGCTGAAGGGCGGGAAGTTGTAGTGGTGGAAGTAGAACTTCTGCGTCTGGAGCCCGAGGGTGTCCAGCCGCATCTCCTCCTTCAGCGTGCCGAGCGCGGCGACGCTGAGCGCCTGGGTCTGGCCGCGCTGGAAGAGCGCCGAGCCGTGGCCGCGCGGCAGCAGCCCCGCCTCGATGTAGATGTCGCGGATCTCGGTCGTGTTGCGGCCGTCCGGGCGGATCTTGCGCACGGCGATCCGCTCCCGCACCGTGCTCTTCTCGAGCTTGTCGAACGCGAGCTGGACCGCCTGCCGGCGCTCGGCGTAGCCCTCCGACTCGGGGTCGCCCGCGAAGCGCTCGAACACCTCGGTCTCGACGGCCTTCGTCGCGTCCTGGCGCGCGAGCTTGTCCTCGACCGACGTGGCCTCGTCGACCTTCTGGCCGAACGCGTCGGTGATCTCGCGGTAGAGGTCCTCGTCGACCTGCGGCGCCACGACCTCGACCTTCTCCTTGCCGGCCTGCTCGCGCAGCTGGTGCTGGGCCTGGCAGAGCTTCTTGATCTCGGAGTGCGCGATGTCGAGCGCGTCGAGGATCTCGGCCTCGGGCACCTCGTTGGCGCCGGCCTCGACCATCAGGATCGCGTCCTCGGTGCCGGCGACCACGAGGTCGAGGTCGCTGAGGCCCGCGGCCATGTCGGCCTCGCTCGGGTTGATCACGAAGTTCCCCTCGATCTGCCCGATGCGCACCGCCCCGACCGGGAACGGGAACGGGATCGGCGAGATCATCAGCGCCGCCGACGCGCCGTTCATCGCGAGGATGTCGTAGGGGTGGACGTGGTCCACGCTGAGGGGGATGCCGACGAGCTGGGTCTCGTACCGCCAGCCCTTCGGGAACAGCGGGCGCAGCGGGCGGTCGATCAGGCGCGCGTTGAGCGTCGCCTCGGTGCCCGCGCGGCCCTCGCGCTTGAAGAACGAGCCGGGGATCTTGCCCGCGGCGTACATGCGCTCCTCGATGTCCACGGTGAGCGGAAGGAAGTCCGCGTCGCGGAGGTTGCCCATGGTCGCGGTGCTCAGGACCACGGTGTCGCCCTGACGGACGACGACGGCGCCGGAGGCCTGCTTGGCCATCTTGCCCGTCTCGAAGCTGATCTCTGTACCAGCGATGTCGACCGAGACGGTCTTCACGGCGTCAGAAGTCATATGCGGTTGTCTCCTCTTGGGGCGGCGTCGGACTCGGCGCCCCTCTTCTTGCTGCTTGTCTCTTCGTTCCGAAAGTTGCGTTCCGAGGATAGCCGCAAGATCGTCGGGGTGGTCGTCGCACCGGCGCGCAGTGCTTCGCGTGTGTCGCGGGTGACGCGCTCGGCCGCCGCTTCGGCGCGCCGGTCGTGCTCGAACCGGTCGAGGTCGAGCCCGAGGTCGCGCGCGAGCGCCCACAGGTGCGGGTCGTCGATGCGGCCCTGGTCGGCGTAGATCGCGTCGTGGAACGCCCAGAACGCGCCCTGCCGCGCGAACGCCTCCGCGGCGTGCGCGAGCGCGACCGCGCGGGGGTGCTTCGCCTTCAGCGCGAGGTGGCGGAAGACCACTCGGACCGGCTCGTCCTTCAGCCGTTCGTGCGCGACCGCGCACCGCGGGCACGTGAAGTCCGCGTACATGACGAGCAGCGGTGCGCCGGGGTCGCCGCGCACGTGGTCGTCGTCTCGCAGACCGGGAACCGGTGCACTGGTGAGGTCGCCGATGGGTAAACGGTACGCATGCGTCGACCTTCGCCGGCCACCGTCATCGCCTTCCTCGCCCTCGCCGTCGCGCTGAGCGGCATCGCGTACGCGCAGTCGGTCGTCCCGCCCGACAGCGTCGGCGCGGTCGAGCTGAAGGAGCCTTCGGTCTCCACCAAGCACGTCGTCAACCGCTCGCTGCGGCGGGTGGACTTCGCGAAGGGCCAGATCCCGCGCGGCCCGCGAGGGCGCAGGGGCAGGCCGGGCGCGACGAACGTCGTCGAGCGCCACGTCAGCGGCGAGGAGGTCCCCGCCGGGGAGATCCGCTCCGTGACCGTGCGCTGCGAGGGCAACGAGCGCGCGACGGGCGGCGGCGGGGGCTTCGCCGGGCCGCCGACGACGAACGACAAGCTCGTCGAGTCGATCCCCGTCGGCGCCGCGCCGCCGTCGTCCTGGCGGATCACGCTGTTCAACGGCGCAGAGCGGCCGCGGACGCCGGTCGCCTACGTCATCTGCGCGGCGCCGTGACGTCGGGGCGGGCACTCGCGCTCGCCCTCGTCGCCTACGCCGTCCTCGTCGGCTCGGCGTTCACGGGCGTCTACGACCCGTTCGAGCACGGCGACGACGAGTCGTGGGTCGTCGCCGCCGTCCTGGTCGCGGCGCACCTCGGCGTGGGGCTCGCCGCCGGGACGCCCTGGGTGATCCTGCTGCCGGTGGCGGTCTGCGTCCCGGCGTTCTTCGCCGACGGCGCCGACGCGCTCTCGTGGCTGATCCTGGTCGTCGCGCTGCCGGTGGCGCTGATCGCGACGGCGGCGGGCTGGGTCCTCGGCCGGCTGCTGCGCCGCCGCGCCGCTCCGTCGGCGCTGGTCGTCTTCGGGGCCGGGAGCGCGCTCCTCGGGTGGGCGGTCGTGGCGACGATCGACCGCGCGGACGCGCCGAAGCTCCCGCCCGCCGACCAGCGGCGCCTCCCGATCGAGCTGAACCTCGGCAACCTGTGCCCCGAGGCGTCGACGCCGCGCGAGGACGTGCAACGTCTGCGGGCGCAGGCCGAGCGCCTCATCGTCGAGCTGCGGCGCCGGCGCGACTGGCTCGTCGACTACACGTACTACTACGAGGAGACGGGGCCGGAGACCGAGGAGATCACGGTCGAGGAGCTCGCTCAGTACCAGCTCCACCTGATGGAGGTCGGCGGCGGCGAGGGCTTCCCGGAGTGCGCGCCGGAGCTGCAGCGCCGCCTGCGCGCGGCGCTCGAGAGCTAGGCGGACGCGCCGGCCGCGAGCCCGTCGAAGATGAGGTTCGCCCCGGGGAGCACGCCGGGGTGCTCGCCCTCCCAGCTCCACTGCACGACGCCCTCGGGGTCGACGATCACGAGCGCGCGGTTGGAGGAGCCCGACTTCTCGAAGTAGGCGCCGAACGCGCGCGACGCCTCGCCCTTCGGCTCGAAGTCCGACAGCTGCGGGATCGTGATCCCGAGCTTCTCCTTGAACGCCTTCTGGGCCCAGACGGAGTCGCACGAGACGCCGTAGAGCCTCGCGCCCTGGGCCTCGAACTCGTCGAGGACCTCCTCGTAGATCTGGAACTGGTCGGTGCAGACCGGGCTGAAGGCCGCGGGGTAGAAGACGAGGACGGTCGTCTGCCCGAGCAGGTGCTCGCGGGTGAACCACTCTCCGAGCTCGTCGCGCAGCCGGAACTCCGGTGCGGGCGTGCCCGGCGCGATGACGGCCATGGACTACCTGCGGAGGCCGAGCTCGCGGATCAGCTCGCGGTAGCCCTCGAGGTCGTGGCGCTGCAGGTAGTTGAGCAGCCGCCGCCGCTTGCCGACGAGCATGAGCAGCCCGCGCCGCGAGTGGTGGTCCTTGCGATGGGTCCGCAGGTGCTCGGTGAGCTCGTTGATGCGCGCGGTGAGCAGCGCGATCTGCACGCGGGTGTCGCCGGTGTCGGTCGGCGACGCGCCCCAGCGGGCGACGATCTCGGCCTTGCGATCCTGGGTCAGCGTCATGCGGCCGGGAACCGTAGCAGGCGCCTGGTGGCGTCGACGTCCTTGGCCATCTGCTCGAGAAGGGCCTCGACGCCCGGGAATCGGCGCTCCCCGCGCAGCCGCTGGACGAACTCGATCGCGAGCTCCTGCCCGTACAGATCGCCGTCGAAGTCGAGCAGGTAGGCCTCGATCAGCTCCCCGCGCCCGGTGTTGAACTGCGGGCGGATCCCGACGTTCGTCGCGGCGATGTGCCAGCCGTCGTCGGCCCGCACGCGGCAGGCGTAGACGCCGTGGCCGGGCGTGACGTAGTGCGGGTCCGGCACGAGGTTCGCGGTCGGGTACCCGAGCTCGCGCCCGCGCTTGTCGCCGTGGACCACCTCGCCGCGGACCTGGAAGGTGTCGACGAGCAGCGGGTTGGCCTCCTCGACGTGGCCGCCGAGCACGAGCCCGCGGATGTGGCTGGAGGACACGATCTCGTCCCCCACCTCGATCAGCGGCTGCACGCGGGTCGCGAAGCGGTCGTCGGCCCGCAGCATCTCCGCGTCGCCCTGCGCCCTGTGGCCGAAGCGGAAGTTCTCCCCCACGCTGACGCTCTCGGCGCGCAGCGTCGCGACCAACACGTCGTCGACGAACTCCCGCGCCGAGCGCGACGCGAACTCGCGGTCGAACGGGATGACGACCATCTCCTCCACCCCGAGGCTCGCGATCAGCTCGGCCTTGCGGTCGAGGCGGGTCAGCAGCTTCGGCGCGGCGTCCGGGCGGACGACCGACACGGGGTGCGGATCGAACGTCAGCACGGTGTCGTTGCCGGCGATCACCTCGCGGTGCCCGCGGTGGACGCCGTCGAACGTGCCGACCGCGACGCGCCGCGGCCGGGGCGCGGCTTCGGGGAGCGGGGTGATCCTCATCGCGGCGCGACCTTCATCAGGCGCGGAAGCCTACGGTCGGCTTGAGGAGGCCGCCTTCGCGCGGCTCGGCGATCGCGATCGGGCCGTCGTCGTCGGCGAGGAGCACCGGCCCGCCGGCCTCGCCCTGGACCGCGACCCCGTGCCCGGCCCGGCGGGCGGCGTCGGGGTCGAGCCGCCGCACCTCCATCACCGCCGCCAGGGCGTCGCCGAGCGGGATCGTCCGGCCGGCGTCCTCGACGCGGAACGGGCCGATCGCGGTGCGCCGCAGCTCCTCGCAGTACGCGTCGCCGAGGTCGGCGACGTAGGAGCGCACGTACGTCCCCGCGGAGCAGCGCAGCTCGATCGCGACCCGCTCCTCCTCACGCCACTTCACCGCCGCGCCGTACACCGTCACCTCGCGCTCGGGGACCTCGACGTCCTCCCCCCGCCGCGCCAGCCTGTACGCGCGCTCCCCGCCGACCTTCACCGCGCTGTAGGCCGGCGGACGCTGCCGGAGCGTGCCGGTCGGGAGCGTGAGCGGGTCGGGGATCGGCGCGCCGGTCGCGGTGATCTCCCCCTCCGGATCGCCGGTCGTCGACACCGCCCCGAAGCGCGCGACGACCTCGTACGTCTTCGGCAGCGCCATGAGGAAGCGCTGGACGCGGGTCGCGCGGCCGAGCAGCACGAGCAGCAGGCCCGTCGCGAACGGGTCCAGCGTGCCGGCGTGCCCGACCCTCGGGCCCTTCCTCCCCCCGTGCTCGCGCCGCACGGCGGCCACGACGTCGTGCGACGTCTTCCCCGCGGGCTTGTCGACGAGCAGGATCGCGTCCATCGCCCGGGCATCTTCGCGCGACCCGCCGCGCGCCTCGCCACGCGACCCGTCGCCGGCTTCACGCATCACTCTTGACCGCCGGTCGATACGTGGCTACGCTGTTTCTTGACCGCAAGTCGACAAGAGAGGACGACTGACATGCCCGGCTACGAGCCGTTCCCGAACGTCGAGCGCCGCAACGTGCTGCAGGAGCGCCTGGAGGTGCCCGCGCTGCTGCGCGCGCTGAAGCTCCCGCGCGGCGCACGGATCCTCGAGGTCGGGTGCGGGCGCGGCGTCGCGCTGCCGCCGCTGGCGGAGATCGCGCGGCCGTCGGAGCTCGTCGGCCTGGACGTCGACGCCGCCCTGCTCGCCGAGGCGCGCGAGCGGCTGGACCGTCGCGGGGTCGCGGCCGACCTCTTCCAGGGCGACGTCCGCGACCTCCCCTTCCTCGACGACACGTTCGACGTCGTCGTCGACTTCGGGACCTGCTGGCACATCGCCGATCCGGACCGCGCGCTGCGCGAGATCGCGCGCGTCCTCGTGCCCGGCGGCCGCTTCGTCCACGAGACGGTCGTCAGCCAGAAGCTCGCGCACCCAGTCCGCAGCCGCCGCGGCGCGCTGCCGTGGGGCGCCGCGCCGCAGCTGCGCCGGGAGCGCAGCGCGGTCCTGTGGTCGAGCCGCGTGGCCGCCTAGAGCTGGTAGGGGATCGCCGGCGTGTCCGCCGGCAGCCGCGACTTGTCGGGCCGCGCGTGGTCGTAGGGGCGCGTCGGCATGTTCACGAAGCGCAGCTCGGTCTCGCCGATGTTGACGACCGCGTGCACGACGCCGGGCGGGATGAGCAGCAGCGCGCGGTTGGCGGCGCCCAGGAAGATCTCGTTGACCAGCCCCTTCGTCGGCGAGCCCTCGCGCGCGTCGTAGAGGACGATCTTGGCCGCGCCGTTGTCGTAGAAGAGGCGGTCGGATTGCTCGTGGTGGACGACCCAGCCCTTCTTCTGGCCGGGCCGGATCGTCGTCGTATACGCGTAGACGAGCGGCTCGTCCGAGAAGTCCCAGGCCGGGTTGAACATCTCGGTGACGCTGCCGCGCTCGTCGCTCTGCACGATCGCGGGGCGCACGCGAACGCCTTCGATGAGCCGCTCGAGCCGCCGTCCGTCGGGCGTGACCGTCGCCGGGTCGGGCGTCGGCTCGTCGGCGAGGTCGAGGACGACGCGCGTCTGGAGGTCCACATCGGTGCTCACGATGAGCGGGGATCATAGTCAGCGTCCGTCTCGAGCCCCCGGATCCGGCGGTACTCGGCGACGAGCCCTCCGGGGACGTCCGCGGCACCGCGCGCGACCGCCGGCGCCGGCGCCGGAACGGGCGCCCGGAGCGCGGCCGCGGCGAGCTCCCGCGCGACGAAGCTGCGCCTCGCCAGCCGCCGGCTGAACGCCGCCTGCTCGTCGCTGCGGTGGTCGCGGTAGCTGTTCGGCCGGTGCGTGGAGGCGAACTTCACGACCGTCAGCGCCCGGACATGGGAGAACCGCGCCCCGCTCTCCCCCAGGCGGTGGAGGAAGTCGGCGTCGGGCGGCAGGACGCTCAGGCGGTGGTCGCGCCACCCGCCCGCCGCTTCGCCGCCTTCGCGGGTGTGCATCAGGCACGACGGCGCGACGAACGCGCCCGGCGGCGGGCTGTTGAAGCGCCGGGCGGCCCGCGGCGGCGGCCAGACGGTCATCGCGACCGTCGAGCTGACGTCCGCGCCGGTGCGGTCGAGGTCGGCGACCAGCACGCCGACGTGATCGGGCCGCCAGAGGTCGTCCTGGCCGAGGTAGGCGACGACCTCGCCGCGCGCCATCCGCCGCGCGTGCTCGTTCGGCCCGGCCTGGCTGCCGGTGTTGCGGTCGAGGTTGTGCCAGCGGACGCGCCCGTCCGCGGCCTCGGCCACGACGCGCTCCGAGTCGTCCGTGCAGGCGTCCCCGACGACGAGCACCTCGAGCCGCCGGTAGCGCTGCGCGAGGACGGACGCCAGGGCATGGCGCAGCACCTCGGCGCGGTTGTACGCGGCGATGACGACGGTCACGAGCGGGCCGTCGTGGGCGTGCGGCGGCGGCCGGAGGTACGCGCTGCGCGCGAGGTCGGCGGCGAGCCGAATCTTGTGAGGGACGATCGTCACGCGCGCAGCCGCGCCGCCTTGCCGCACCTCTGCGGCACCACCGTCATGCGCGCACCGCGCGTAGCCGCGCCTTCACCGCGAACCCGCCCGCGCGCAGGAGCGCCGCGTACGCGCCGGCGAAGACGAGCGCCTCGCCCATCGCGACGGCGGCCATCGCGGCGCGCGGGCTGTCGAACGGGTCGAGCAGCGCGGCGTTGAGGAGCGCGATCGGCACCGCGGCCGCGACGGCCGCGACGACCGGCGCGCGAGCCTCGTCGAGCGGCGCGCCGCGGCGCACGGCGAACGTGGCCGCGCCCGCGAGGAGCCCGATCGTCGTCCCGACCGCCAGCGCGTCCGCTCCACCCGCCTCGACGAGCACCGGCGCGGCGAGCGCGATCGCCGCCAGCCCGGCGAGCGCGGCGCGGGCCTCGAGCGCGCCGCGTCCGAGCGCCTGCGCGGCGGTGAAGGCGACGGCGGTCAGCGTCCACGCCGCGAAGCCGACACACAGGAGCTGGAGGTAGCGCGGCTCGACCGGGACGCGCGGGCCGACCCACGCGGCGAGCAGCGGCGCGGCGACCGCGGCCACGAGGCCGAACGCTCCCGCGACGAGCACCGCGAAGCCGGCCATCGCGCGCCGCGACGCGGCCTCCGCCCTCCCCTCGCCCTCCGTCACCGCGAGGTGCGTCAGCGCCGGGATCAGCGGCAGCGTGCCGTGGGCGAGCAGCATCGCGACGCCTCCGGCGAGGACGCTGGCCACGCCGTAGCCGCCGGCGGCCGCCGCGCCCAGCGCGAGCCCCGCGACGTAGCGCTCGTACTGCAGCGCGCCGATCAGCCACGCGCGCGACGCCTGCCGGGGGAGCGAGGCGGCGAGGACCTCGCGGCCTCGCCACGCGCCGGCGCGCCCGGGCAGGCGCAGGAGCGGCTCGCCCACCGCGCCGCGCGCCGACACGGCCGCCGCCACGAGCGAGCAGCACATCGCGCCGAGCTGCGCCGCCGCCAGCGCCGCGAGCCCCCCGCCGGCCTCGAGCACGACCACCGCCGACACCGCGAACAGCGCCGCGTTGCCGAGCCGCAGCGCCGCGAGCCGCTCCGCCCGCCCGACGCCGAGCACGGCGCCCTCGAACACGCCCGTCGCGACCCCGACGACGAACACGGCGACGCCGAGCCGCAGCGCCGCGATCGCCTCGCCGCGATCGGGCACCGCGGCGATCGCGTCGACGAGCGACGGCACGAGCGCGACGGCGACCGCGGCCACGGCGAGAGCGACCGCGAGCCCGAGCGCCAGCCCGTCGCTCACGACCTCGCGCACCGCCGCGCGCTCGCCCCGCGCGACCTGACGCGACACGACGCGCGACATCCCCGCCGCGATGCCGAGGTCGAGCCCGGCGAGGATCCCCGTCGCCGCCGCGACCAGCACCCACACGCCGTAGCCCGCCGGCCCCAGCTCCGAGACCAGGTACGGCGTGAGGACGACGAACAGCACGACGCCCGCGCCCCGCGAGCCGATCGCGAGCAGCGCCTGGCGAGCGACCGGAGGGGTCGTGGCGCGCTCCTACCGCGACGAGTGGTCGTCCGGCAGCGCGGCGAGCTGCGCCGCGAGCGAGTCGCGCAGGAACGCGACGAGGTGCTCGTCGTCGAGCTGGGTCGTGAAGCCCGCGGCCTGCCGGTGCCCACCCCCGCCCCCGGCGCGCGCGATCGCGGAGACGTCGACCGCCGGATCGGCGGCGCGCAGCGACACCTTCGCGCGCGGCGAGGCGTTGCCGTTCAGCTCGCGGACCAGCGCCGCGACCTTCGTCCCCTCCACGCCGCGGAGGTGGTCGACGATCCCCTCCGAGTAGCTGTCCTCCGCCTGCGCGTCGGCGAACATCTCGCGGGTCAGCCGCGACAGCGTGAGCCGGCCGCCGTCGAACCGCCGCACCGCGTTCAGCGCGTGCGCGAGCAGCCGCAGCTTCCCGTACGGCACTCCCTCGTACAGCCGGCGGTAGATCTCGTGGACGTCGACGCCCGCGTCGATCAGCTCGGCCGCCATCACGTGTGCGCGCGTGCCGGTGTTCTCGTACATGAACCGCCCGGTGTCGGTGACCAGCCCGACGTACAGCGCCTCGGCGATCTCCAGCGACGCGTCGACGCCGAGCGAGCGCATCAGGTCCCACACGATCTCGGCCGTGCACGACGCCTCGGGCACGACGTGGTCGATCGTGCCGAACCGCGTGTTGTCGTGGTGGTGGTCGACGTTGAGGATGCGCAGGTCGCCGTCGCGGAGCTCCTCGGGCGCCCGGTCGATGTTCCCGCAGTCGAGGAAGACCACCACGCGCGCGGGGAGATCGTCGGGCACGAGGCTCACCGCGGGCCCCAGGTCGAAGAAGCGGTACTCGTACGGCATCGGGAACTCGTCGGCGTTGATGAACATCAGCGCGTCCTTGCCGAGCTGCCGGAGCACCCCGTGCATCGCGACCAGCGAGCCGAGCGCGTCGCCGTCCGGGTTCTCGTGCGTGACGAGCAGGAAGCGGTCGTTGGCGCGGATCGCGTCGAGCACCCGCTCGCGCGTGCCCGCGGTCGTGAGGTCCGCGCTCAAGCCTCGTCCTCCGCCGACAGCAGCTCCTCGATGTGCATCGCGCGGTCGGTCGTGTCGTCGTAGACGAAGCGCAGCGTCGGGGTGCGCTTCATCCGCAGCTCGGTGGCGATGCGCCGCTGCAGCAGGCCGTGCGCGGACTGCAGCCCCTCGAGCGTCGCCGCGCGCTCGGCGTCGCCGCCGAGCACGGTCACGAAGACACGCGCATGGCGAAGGTCGGGGCTGGTCTTGACGTCGGTCACGGTCACGAAGCCGATGCGCGGATCCTTCAGACCCTGGCCCACAGCGTCGCTGAGGACCTCGCGGATCGCTTCGTCGACCCGGCGCATGCGGTCGCCGCTCACACTATCTCCTCGAACGCGGCGACCGTTCTCTCCACCCGGACACCCTGGGGTAGACGGGCATCGAGGAATCGCTCTACCCGGTCGGCCGCCTGCTCCACCGCTCCCTGCGAGCCGCCGACCACGGCCGCCGCGAGGGTGGCGCGCTGCCAGAGGTCCTGGTGGTCGACCTCGCTCACCGCCGCGCCGAGGCGCGTCTGCAGCTGCGCCTTGATCGAAGCGAGGTCCTTGCGCTTGCCCTTCAGGCTGCCGGCGTCCGGGAAGTGGAGGTGGATCGTGAGCAGCGCGACGAAGCCGGGCAACGCGGGCTAGGAGAGCTCGCGCTCGACCTGCCGCGTCTCGAAGACCTCCAGGACGTCGCCCTCCTTGATGTCCTGGTAGTTCTCGAGCGTGATGCCGCACTCGTAGCCGGAGGTGACCTCGCGGACGTCGTCGCTCATGCGGCGCAGCGTGCCGATGCGGCCCTCGTGCACGACGGTGCCGTCGCGGACGAGGCGGATCCGGTCGCCGCGGCGCACGCGGCCGTCGCGGACGTACGAGCCGGCGATGGTGCCGACGCGCGACGCGCGGAAGATCTGGCGGACCTCGACCTCGCCGACCTGATCCTCGACCTCCTCGGGTGCGAGCAGGCCCTGCATGGCGGCGCGCAGCTCGTCGAGCGCCTGGTAGATGACCGAGTAGGTCCGGATCTCCACGCCCTCGCGCTCGGCGACCAGGCGCGCGTCGCCGACCGGGCGGACGTTGAAGCCGATGATGATCGCGTCGGAGGCCGCGGCGAGCATGACGTCGGACTCGTTGATGCCGCCGACGCCGCGGTGCAGCACGTTCGCGTGGACCTCGGTCTGCGGGAGCTTGGCGATCTGGTCCTCGACCGCCTCGACCGAGCCGGCGACGTCGCCCTTGAGCACGAGGTTGAGCTCCTTGACGTCCTCCTCCTGCGCGCGGCGGAAGACGTCCTCCAGCGAGACCTTGCGGCCGCTGCGGCGCGCGAGCGCCTCCGTCTTGAGCCGCTGGGCGCGCTCGGTGGCGAGCTGGCGGGCGCGGCGGTCGTTCTCGACGACGCGGAACGGCTCGCCCGCCTCGGGCACGCCGTCGAACCCGAGGACCTCGACCGGCTGCGCGGGGACTGCCCGCTTCTGCTTGCGGCCCGTGTGGTCGTGCAGCGCGCGGACCTTGCCCCAGTGCGAGCCGGAGACGACCGCGTCGCCGACGTTCAGCGTGCCGCGCTGGACGAGCAGCGTCACCACGGGGCCGCGGCCGGGGTCGAGCTTGGACTCGATGACGACGCCGGAGGCCTCCGCGTTCGGGTTGGCCCTCAGCTCCTCGACCTCGGCCATGACGTTGATCGTCTCGAGCAGGTCGTCGAGCCCCTGCTTCGTCTTGGCCGAGACGTCGACGTACTCGGTCTCGCCGCCCCACTCGACGGGCTGGAGGCCGAGGTTCGTCATCTCGGTGCGGGTGCGGGTCGGGTCCGCGCCCTCCTTGTCGATCTTGTTGACCGCGACGAGCATCGGGACGTCCGCGGCCTTGGCGTGGTCGACCGCCTCCTGGGTCTGCGGCTTCACGCCGTCGTCGGCGGCGACGACGATCACGGCGATGTCGGTGACGTTGGCGCCGCGCGCGCGCATGGCGGTGAACGCCTGGTGGCCCGGCGTGTCGAGGAAGGTGATGGTCTTGCCGTCGCGCTCGACCTGGTAGGCGCCGATGTGCTGGGTGATGCCGCCGGCCTCGCCCGCGGTCACCTGCGTGTCGCGGATCGCGTCGAGCAGCGAGGTCTTGCCGTGGTCGACGTGGCCCATGATGGTCACGACCGGCGGGCGCTCGGCGAGGTCGGCCTCGTCGTCCTCCGGGACGTCGACGACGTCCTCGACGTCGTCGGCGGCCGAGACGATCTCGATCTCCTTGTCGAACTCGTCGGCGAGGACCTGGATCGCGTCGTCGGAGAGCGTCTGCGTGAGGGTCGCCATCTCGCCGAGGCTCATGAGCTTCTTGATGATGTCCGGGACCGGGACGCCCAGGTACTCGGCGACGTCCTTGACCGTGGAGCCGGAGTTGATCTTGACGAGGTCCGTGTGGGTCAGCGCGTCCTTGTCGAGGGCGGGCGCCTCCTGCTCCTCGAAGTCGCGGCGCCTTCTGCGGCCGCCGCCTCCGCCCCTTCGCTGACGCTGCTGGGGAGGACCGCCGCCGGGGCCCCCGGGACCGCCAGGCCCACCCGGCCCACGCCGCGCGGCCTGCGAGTCGATGACGACGCGCCGCCGGCCGCCGAGGCCGCCGGGGGCGCGCTCACCCATCCGGTTGTCGCGCGTCGGCCGGTTGGGCCCGCCGCCGCCCTGGCGCTGGCCGCCTCCGCCGGGGGCGCCGCCGGCACCTGGAGCACCCGGACCGCCCGGGCCACCTTGGCCGCCCTGGCGCTGGCCGCCGGGCCCGCCCGGCCCGCGCTGGCCGCCCGGGCCGCCGCCCTGGCGCTGGCCGCCTCCGCCGCCGGCGGGCCCGGGACGCTGCTGCTGTTGCTGCTCGCGCGCCTGCTGGGCCTGTCGCGTCTGCCTGACGGGGCGCGGGCCGTCGCCGGTGCCGAGCGGCCTCGGGGAGTCCGCGGTGCCGCCGGGGCGCTGCGCGCGACCCGGCTGCTGCTGCGCGCCGCCCGATCCGTTCGTCTTGGGCGTGACCTTCTTGCCGGCGAGCGCATCCTCGGCCATCTGCTTGTCCACGGCCGACGCGACCGCCTTGACGGGCAGCCCTGCGGCCTGGAGCTTCGCGAGCATGTCCCGCGGGGACATCTCCCGTTCCTTGGCAAGCTCGTGAACACGGATCTTCGCCATGCGAAGTTGCGAGTCTATCCGGTGCCCGGGGGTGTCACGGCACGCCGGAAGGCGCGCCCCCACGCGCGGCGGCGGGTCGCCTCGGCGAGGCAGTCCTCGTCGCAGACGTACGCGCCGCGGGACGCCAGCCGCCGCTCGTCGTCGGGCACGACGCGCCCCTCGGCGTCGGCCGCGAACCGGCGCAGCTCGGCCTGCGGGCGGATCCGCCCGCAGCCGATGCAGCGCCGTTGCGGAGCGGCCCCGAGCGCTACGACGGCTCGCCCGTGGGCTCCGACGCGTCGGCCTGCGGCTCGAGCTCGTCGGCCGGCGAGCCGGCGACCGGCTCCTCCGACGCGACCGCCGGCGTCTCACCCGCCGGTACGGGCTCCTCCACGGGCGCGGCCTCTGCGGAGCCGCCGTCCTCCGCTCCCACCGCCTCCGTCTCCACCGGAGGCTCGCCGCTGCCGTCCGTGCCGTCGGCGCCGACCGCGGAGTCGTCGGCCGCGACGTCGTGGCCGGCGGCGGCTGAGTCGTCGGGCGCGGCCTCCTCCTCGATCGCGGCGGAGTCGTCCGCCGCGACGTCATCCGGCGCCGGCTGCTCGTCGGTGGCGACGGGCTCCTCGACGACGGGCTCGTCGGCGACCGCGGCCTCGCCGGGCTCCGGCGGCGCGTCCGCCCCCGCGCCGTTGCCGCTCAGGTCCGCGACGCTGTCGGAGTCGATGCTCGCGAGCGCCTGGTGGGCGTCGAGGCCGCAGTAGCGCGACCCGGGCAGCGACGCGTTCGGGCACCGGCGCCCGTTGGTGAGGATCGCGTGGCAGCGCCCGTCGTGCTCCTCCTCGCCGCCGTAGCCGTCGTCCTGCTCCTCGGTTGCGAACTCGGTCTCCGAGCGGATGTCGATCCGCCAGCCGGTCAGCCGGGCGGCGAGGCGCGCGTTCTGGCCCTCGCGGCCGATCGCCAGGGACAGCTGGTCGTCGGGGACGATCACGGTGGCCTGGCGGGCGTCGTCGTCGACGAGCACCTCGCGCACGCGCGCCGGCGACAGGGCCTTCGCGACGAACCGGGCCGGCTCGTCGTTGTAGGGGATGATGTCGATCTTCTCGCCGCGCAGCTCGGAGACGACCATGCGCACGCGCGAGCCGCGGGGGCCGACGCATGCGCCGACCGGATCGACGCCCTGCTGGTGCGAGACGACCGCGATCTTCGAGCGGTAGCCGGGCTCGCGCGCGACGTTCTCGATCTCGACCAGGCGGTCGGCGATCTCGGGCACCTCGAGCTCGAACAGCTTCTTGATCAGCTCCGGGTCGCGGCGCGACACGATGATCGACGGCCCCTTCGTGGAGGGCGAGACCTCCTTGATGACCGCCTTGATGCGCGACCCGTGGTCGTAGCGCTCGCCGTCGACCTGCTCGGAGCGCGGCAGCAGCGCCTCGACGCGCTCGCGCAGCTGCACGAGCGTGTACCGGTTGTCGGACTGCTGGACGATGCCGGTGATCAGCTCGCCCACGCGGTCGCGGTACTCCTCGTACATCATGTCCCGCTCCGCCTCGCGGATCCGCTGGAGAATCACCTGCTTGGCGGTCTGGGCGGCGATGCGGCCGAAGTCCTCCGGCGTCACGTCGCGCTCGTCGATCTGGTCCTTGTACTGCTCGAACTTGACCGGGTCGATCTCGGGGTCCTGCGGCTCGACCATCTCCCCCGTCTCGGGGTCGATCGTGGTGTTCTCGTCGATCGTCTCGACGATGAGGTGCGCCTCGAGCCGCTCGGGCACGATCAGCTCGATGACGCGGTAGTCCGCCGTGTCCGGATCGAGCTCGACGCGCGCGTACTTCGCGCTGCCGGGCTGCTTCTTGTAGGCAGAGAGCAGCGCGTCCTCGAGCGCGTGACGGAGCTTGTCGGGAGCGATGCCCTTCTCGCGCGCCAGCGCGGTCATCGCCTCCAGGATCTCGCGGGACATGTGGCTACTCCTCCACCAGGTTCGATCGCGTGATGTCGGCGTACGGGATGGCGATCACGCCGTTGTCGGCGGCGATCGTCACCGTGTCGTCGGAGGCGCCGACGAGCTCCCCCGTGAAGCTGTGGTGCCCCTCGTGCTCGCCGCGGGTGCGCACGCGCGCGCGACGGCCGATGAAGCGCCGGAAGTGCTGCGGCTTGGTCAGCGGGCGCTTCGGCCCGGGGCTGGAGACCTCGAGCGCGTACTCGTCGCGGACCTCGGCCAGGTGCTCGGTGACCCGCGCGCAGAGATCGAGGGTGACACCGTCCGGATGGTCGATGAAGAGCCGCACGGTGGAGCCGCCGACCAACTCCGCGGTGAGGACCTCGACATCCGGGTCGGTCTCCGCGAGGCGGGCCTCGATGTGCTCTTGGATTGCGCTGCTCATTCCGTCATCACCTCTCCCCTGACACAGAAGAAGCGGGCTCGCGCCCGCTTCCGGTCCGGCGCCACGCGGCCCGGTCCCCCGGGCCGTGCGACAGAAGCTGTGCGTGGGACGATAGCACCGTGACGGACCCCGCAAACAGCGCCGTTTCGGCATTTCTCGCGTCGCTCGACGCGCCCTCCCGCGAGGTCGCGCCCGGCGAGTGGGGCCTGACCGTCGACGCGGCGGGCTGGCCGCTGCACGTGGGGCTCGCGTTCCGCGACGGCCTGCTGCGCGCGCAGTGCGAGGCCGTCGGGCCGGACGCCGTCGGCGAGCACGAGCTGCTCTTCCGCAATCGCGGGCTCGTGCTCGTGCGCTACGCGCAGTCGGGCGCCGGCGCGGTGTGGGTGCACGGCGAGCTGCCGCGCGAGCTCGTCACGGCCGAGTGGCTGGACCGGCTGCTCGGCCTGCTCGTGGAGGCGGCGATCGTCGTCCGCCACCGCGCCCGCGCGGCCTCCTGAGAAGCGCACGCCCGGTATTCGCCGGAACGGTTGCTACTCATAGAGTGTAGACCGTTAAGTGGCAGCCGAACAGCGTTAGAGAACGATGTCGTCCCGATCCCAGGCGCACGCGGCGCTCGGCCGCGCGGTGCGAGACCTCCGCGGTGTGCGGGGGATCTCGCAGGAGGATCTCGCTCACCGCAGCGGGATGCACCGCACGTACCTCGGCGGCATCGAGCGCGGCGAGCGGAACGTCAGCTACACGAATCTGAAGCGGCTCGCCCGGGCTCTGGACGTCCCGGCGTCTCATCTGCTGCAACGGGCCGAAGCGCACGAGAACTCGGGCTCCCGAGGCTGAGCTGCCCCAGGACGAGGAGGCCCGCGAGGGCGTTGACCTCCTCGACCGTCGCCTCCACCGTGGCGCCGGCCGCGGCGTAGCGCGGGAGCCGGTCGACCGGGACGATCGTCGCGGCGCGCGGCGCGCGGTCGGTGCGCAGGAGCGCCTGGCCGCCGGCGCGGTGCTCGACGGTCGCTCCGACGCGGGTGCCGGGCGGGAGGGCCAGGGCGATCGCGGGCCACGGGCTCGGGACCAGCGACCGCGGCGAGAGGATCGGCCCCTCGAGCGTGATGTCGTCGATCCTCCCGGTGAGGACCGTGTCCGGCTCGAGCCGCGGCGGCTCGAGCATCGGCTGCCACGACAGCTCCTCCCACGGCATGATCGCCAGCGACCCGGCCCCCTCGATGCGGATGCGGGCGCCGGCGCGGCCGGTCGTGACGACCTCGCCGCTGCGGACGCGCGCCTCGGCGAACCGCTCCTCCGGCCGGCGCGGCGACAGGTGGACGAGGTCGTCGCCGACCGCCACGACCCAGCCGTCCCACCGCTCGTCGGCGCCGGGCCACGGCAGGCGCGACGCGCGACGCGCCGAGACCTCCGCCGCCGGCACGTGCCCCGGGACGCCGCGGAGGTCGACCAGCAGCCCCTGGTCGCCGGACGCGACGATCCGCCCACGGACGCGCCGGCCCTTCTCCAGCGCGTTCCGGCAGCGGCGCAGCCCGCGGCGCTCGCCGGTGGAGAGCGCCTCCTCGTATGCGCTCGCGACGTGCGGACCGGTCGCGTCCATCGCATCAGTCCGCTCCCGCGCTGAACGCCACCCCACCATTGGGGCGCGATGGTACTCATAGGTCGCCCCGCGTCAAGACGCGCGGACGAGGGTTGGCGCACCGCGCTCACCCCGCCGCCCCGCTCGCCGCTCAGCCATCGTCACCCGGCCGCCCTGCTCGCCGCCCGGCCCTCCTCACCCGGCCGCCCTGCTGGCCGCCCGGCCCTCCTCACCCGGCGCCCTCCTCACGACCGGCGCCGGGGGCGCGAGCGGGCCGAGCGTCTCGCGCTGGCGGATCTTCCACGCGTCGACCGAGTCGCTGAGGCCGCCCTCGATCTCGGCCTTCGGCACCTCCGCCACGCCGCGCGCGGTGACGACCGCCATCTGGATCGGCGGCCCGAGGTAGATCGCGGCGACGTCGATGGCGTCGGCGATCGCCTTCAGCGCGACCATCTTCGCCTGCTCGAGCGAGAGGTCCGGCGTGCCCAGGTGCTCCACCGAGACCATCGCGAAGTCGGCGAAGATGTCGCCGGTGCCGACCGCGGCGTGGCGCTCGTGCAGCTGGTGGTCGCTGCCCGTCCGCGGCACCGAGAAGATGCGCGGCTCCCCGCCCGCGTCGACCCAGCAGAACACGCACGCGAGGTCGGGCGCCTGCGCCCCGGGATGCGGCACGAAGTCGCGCAGCGCGCGCTGCTGGATCGGGATGACGGTCTCGACCAGCGCGGCCCGCGGGTCCTCCGCCGCCAGCACCCGGTCGCGCTCGCGGTCGAGGCACTCGACGAGCGCCTGCTGCAGCCCGACGCTCCCGGCCGCACCCCACGCGATCCGCCCGCCGAGGTCGAACAGCTTCTGCACCGCCTGGCGCGTCGGCTGACCCGCCGCGTCGCTGGTGGCCTGGCCGTCGGAGGCGAGCACGACGCCCTCCCGGCACCGGATCGCGAGGACGAGCGTCATCGCCGGCCGCCTCGCCGCACACCCCCGCGCGGCGCGTCGCCGCCGGACGCCGTCGGGCTCCGCCGGAACACCGACTTCACCGCGTACTGCGGGTGCCGCTCGTAGATCGTCTCCAGCAGCTCGGCGAAGCTCAGCGAGGTGACGAGCGCGCGGATGCCGCGCAGCGCCTCGAGGCCGCGGCGCTCTCGCGCGGTCGCCACCGAGACCAGCCGCTCGGCCCGGCGCCGGCCCTCCTCCGTCGCGCGCACGCGGCCCCATGTGTAGCCGGGCACGGGCAATCGCTCCAGGAGCCCGCGCCGCACGAGCACGTCGACGTCGCGGTAGATCCGCGGGCTCATCGGCCCGTAGTTGTAGGGAAGGAACCAGTAGCGCTCGGAGCGCGGGAGGCCACCCTCGCGCGCGAGCAGGAACAGCGCCTTCTGCACCCGAACCGGCTCCAGCCCGGCCGCCGGCGCGTCGAGCGCGACGAGGAGAACGAGCCAGTCGGCGGGGGTCATGCGCCGACGGTATGCGGGAAGGTGCTACGTGAGTGCGACGCGGTGCACCAGAACGGTCACCTCGACGTCACCGCCCCCCTCGGCCGCCTTCGCGGCCTCGCGCCGAGCGCGGTCGACCACCTTGCGCAGCTCTCCGGCGAGCTTCTCGGCACGCTCGGCGCTCAGCGAGACGCTGCCCGAGACCGCCGCGTTGTCGCGCAGCTTGTAGTGATGCTGAATCGCGCCGCGGCGCGCGGTCGTCCGGGCCAGCTCGACGACGTCTGCGTCCGCGAGCACGCGCACGTGGTAGCTGACGACGCCGAGGGAGGCATCGAGCTCGCGGGCGAGCTCGACCGGGCTCAGCTCGCGGCCGTCCAGCGCCGCGAGGATCCGAGCCCGCATCGGATGCGCCATCGCGCGCTGGCCCTGGACGGGAGTCGGTTCTTGTGAAGCCATGCGCAGATGATACTTATGAGTGGCGACGTCTTCGCACAGTGAACCCGACACAAGCAACCCGACCCGCGCGCGCAGTCTGAATTGAGGGGTGGTCGTGCGGGGGCGCGCGGCACGTAGACGCGCGACGAGAATCCGTCAGGCGGCGCGGCGGCGGGCTTGGTCGCGGTAGTGCCGGTAGTCCCCACGCTCGGGGCGCAGGTTCGACGCGAGGGCGAGCGGATGGCGCGCCTCCGAGTGGCGGCCGAGGAGCTGGAGCGAGCGGCCGAGGCAGAAGAGCGCGTAGTCGTTCGTCGGCGCCTGCTCGACGACCGCCTCGAACTCCGCGGCGGCCTGCTCGTAGCGCTGCGAGCGGAAGAGCGCGCGGCCCAGGGCCTCGCGGATCGAGGCCTTGTCGGGCGCGAGGTCGCGGGCGCGCGCCAGGGGGACGGTGGCCGCGTGGAAGTCGCCGTCCTCGAGTAGTCGCGTGCCGCGCGTGAAGAGGTCGTACACGCTCTCCATCACCCCGAGTGTACGGCCGGATCGGGCGCGTCTGAAGGGCTCGCCGCACGCCTAGAACGGCGGCAGCGCCCACAGCGCCCGCAGCCGCCCGCGCAGCCCGAGGCCGCTGGCGAGCTCGCGCCGCAGGGCCCGCCGCTGCTCGCGCGTCGGCGCGCGCGCCTCGTACCCGAACCGCGCGGACCGCACCGCCCGCACGTACCCGGCGGCCTCCGGCGCCCAGCGCAGGGAGTCCTCGAGCTGGCGCAGCGTCGCGCCCGGCCGCATCGCCCGGCCGGTCCGCCGCAGCGCGCGCGCCAGCTCCGCCGCCGCGACCTCCGGCCCGTACCGCCGCCGCCAGCGCGCGGCGGCCACCGCGTACGCGATCGCCAGTACCACCAGGACCGCCAGCGCCCCCAGCGACAACGTCACGAACAGCGAGCCGCCGGAGTCCGACTGCGCGGCGTCCTGGCCGAGCGCGTTCGGGTCCTGCGCGCGCTCGCTGCCGCGGGTCGCGGACGAGGATCCCGACTCCTCCTCGGCGGCCTCCTCCCCCTCCTCGTCGAGGGCCGGCAGCTGCGCACGCGCGGGCGCGATGGCGGGCGTCGGGTCGAACGAGATCCATCCGTAGCCCGGGAAGTACGCCTCGACCCACGAGTGCGCGTCGAGGTCGCGCACGACGTACTCCTGGCGGTCCTCGTCGTAGATCCCGGGCGAGAAGCCGCTCGCGACGCGGGCGGGCACGCCGCCCATCCGCAGCAGCAGCGCCATCGCGCCCGAGAACTGCTGACAGTAGCCGCGCTTGTCGACGAAGAGGAACGCGTCGAGCGGCAGGGAGCGGCGCGGCGGGGTCTCCGTGTAGGTGAACCCGCGGGACAGGTAGGCCTGGACGGCGCGCACGAACGCGTACGGCGTCTTCGTCGGCGCCGCGAGCCGCCGCGCGAGCGCGTACATCCGCGCGTACGAGGAGTCCTCGATCCACGACGTCCCGATCGGCTCGCCGACGCCACGGCCGGCGAGGAACCCGAGCGCCTTCCGCGTCTCGCCGAACGGCCGGAACACGACGAACCCCGGCGTGGCGGACGGGTCGTACTGGTGGGTCAGGGGGTCGATCGGGGGCGGACCGCCGACGTCCTCCGGCAGGTCCATGCTGAGGAACGGCCACAGCGAGGACGGGTAGTCGGTGCCGGCGGCCTCGATCTCCACCGTCCGCGGCCGCGGGACGTACGCGCGCGCCAGGTAGGAATGCCCGCGACGCAGCGGCTGCCCGTGCGCGACGAACGAACCGGGCGCGCCCGCCTCCACGTCGCGGGGCGAGCTCTCGATCTTCAGGGTGGTGCCCGCCGAGATGAACTGCCGCGTGCGCAGGTTGCGGACGGACACGCGCAGCTCCTGGATCCAGCGGCGCTTCGGCCGGTCCGCCTCGGGGTCGTCCTCGACGCCCTGCGGCCGCACCTCGATCCACCGCCGGCCGTCGAACCGCGTGAGCGTCGTGGCCTTCCAGTACGCACTGGTCGGCGCGCTGATCCGCAGGACCTCGCGGCCGTCCCGCGGCCAGTCGAGCGGGCCGTAGGAGTGCTCCCACGAGAACGAGCTCGTCCCCCGGTCGCTCAGCGACTGCGCGAGCGACTCGTAGTCGACCCACGGCTCTCGCGAGTCCAGCCGCGGCGCCAGCGCGAGCGCGGCCAGCGCCGCGACCAGCACGACCGCTGCGCCGAGCGGGGCCTCGCGCGGCGCGATCCGCTCCGCCCACAGCGCGCCGGCGAGCAGCAGGGCGAAGAGCAGCCCGTCGAGCCACGGGTGGGCCATGTCGAGCTGCACGGCCGGCACGGCGTAGAGGATCGACAGGGCGACGATCCCGAGCATCGGCCGCCCGATCGCGACGAGGACGCCCAGGATCGCGATCGACGTGCCGGGCAGGAGCATCGCGATCCGGTTCCACTCGTCGACGCCCCGGTACGGGACGTTCAGGCCGGGCAGCGCCTGCAGCCCCTGCCCGAGGCCGCCGCCGAGGTCGCCCCAGCTCTCGAGGTCGAGCAGGTGGAGGGGGACGCCCGCGAGCAGCAGTGCCGCACCGCCCGCGGCGAAGGGCAGGGCGGCGAGCGTCGCGCGCCACCACCACACGGGGAGCCGCGAGGCGGCCGCCGCGACCGCCGCCAGCGCGATCCCGGCGAACGCCGCGCCGACGACGCGCCCTCCGGCCTCCGGCCGCACCATCCCGCCCCACGCCTCGGCGCCGAAGAGCGCGAGCGCGCCGACGGCCGCGATGCGGACGAGGAGCCGAGGGGTCGTGGCCGCGGGCGCCGGCGGGCTCGGAGGAGCCGCAGGGGGCGGGCTCGCCGGCCGCGGAGCGGGCCGGGCGGGCGGGCGGCGCGGAGGCGCGAGGGTCGCGCTCACGCGGCCCTCCTCGCCCCGCGCGGCTCGACGGCGTACCCGGTGCAGCCGGCGACGACGAACGACGGGCGCCGGCCGGCCATCTCGCCCGGGACGACGAGGACCCGGCCGGCGGCGGGCGCGTGCTCGAGGGCCTGCGGCGCGCGGCCGGGGATGCGCGCGGCGACGTACACGACGAGGCCGGACCGCGACGCGACGCCGCTCAGCGCCGGCCGCCCGCCGAGCGCGACGAGCGCGAGCCGGGCGTGGAGGTGCGGCCAGCCGGCGAGGGTCGGGTCGAGCGGGGTCGCGCGGCGGTCGCCGGGCACCAGGACCGAGCACCCGCCGGAGCGCGCGAGCTCGAGCGCGAGCGACGCGCAGGCCCGCACCGCCGCGTCGAGCGCCTCCTCCGACGAGCCGCGCGCGTCGAGCACGACGAGCGGCGTCGAGTCGCTCTCGGCGCGCAGCCGCCGCTCCATCAGCCCGGCGCCCCGCGCCAGGGCCGGCCAGTAGATCCGCGACGCCGGCGTCCCCGGGCGGTGCTCGCGCACGCCGTCCAGCTCGACCTCGGCCGCGATCGCCGGCCGGCCGCGCGGCCTCCGGCCGTCCTGGCTGCCGCCGCCGGCCGCGCGCACCGGCTCGACGCGCGGCAGGACGAGCACCTCGTCGGTCTCCGCGCCGGTCACGATGCGGGTCGCCAGCCCGAGGGGGTCGCGCAGCACGACCCGCGCGGCGTCGAGCGGGCGCCGCCCGCGGCGGCCGAAGCGCGCGGTGATCCGCACCCGCTGCGCCCGGCGCCCCCCGGCGAGCGGGACCGGCGCGCCGAGGAACGGGTCGTCGACCAACCCGGTGCTCAGCGGCAGCCGCCCCGCCGAGACCTCGAGCACGACCCTGAGCGGCTCCTCCTCCACGACCCGCCGCGCGTCGAGCCGCCGCTCCACCCGCATCCCGCGCGCCGCGAGGGCGATCCAGACGAAGGTCGCGGCGGGCAGGAAGAGGAAGGCGACGCCCGGGACGTACAGCGGCTCGGCATCGAACGTGCCGGCGACCAGGACGAGGAGGAGGCCGAGCGCGGCGGTCGCGCGCCCCGGTCTCACAGCGCGGGCGTCGTCGCGATCGCGTCCCGCACCACGTCGGCGGGGGTGGCCTCGACGGCCTCCGGCGCGAGCACGAGCCGGTGCGCGAGCACGGGCTGGGCGAGCGCCTGAACGTCGTCGGGCAGCGCGTGGTCGCGGCCCTGCAGCAGCGCGCGGGCCTTCGCCGCGCGCAGCAGCATCAGCCCGGCCCGTGGCGATGCGCCCAGCTCCAGCCGCGGGTCCGACCGGGTCTGCTGCAGCAGCGCCACGACATAGGACCGCAGGGGCTCGGAGGCGCGCACGCGCTCGGCGGCGTCCTGGGCCACGAGGATCTCCGCCGCGGTCGCGACCGGCTCCAGGCCGGCGACGCGGTCGCCGCTGGCGTGGGTCGCGAGCATGTCCGCCTCGCCGCGCGGGCTCGGGTAGCCGAGCGAGAGCCGCATCATGAAGCGGTCGACCTGGGCCTCCGGCAGCGGGTAGGTCCCCTCGTACTCGACCGGGTTCTGCGTCGCGAGCACGATGAACGGGCGCGCCAGCTCGTGCGTGTGCACGTCGACCGTCACCCGCCGCTCCTGCATGCACTCGAGCAGGCCGGACTGCGTCTTCGGCGACGCCCGGTTGACCTCGTCGACGATCACCACGTTGGCGAAGATCGGGCCCGGGCGGAACTCGAAGCGGTCCTCGCGCTGGTTGAACACGTTGGTGCCGACGACGTCGGCCGGCAGCAGGTCGGCCGTGCACTGGATGCGGGCGAACGCCAGGTCCATCGAGCGGGCGAGCGCGCGGGCCAGCGTCGTCTTGCCGACGCCCGGCAGGTCCTCGATCAGGATGTGCCCCTCGGCGACCACCGCGATGAGCGCGTGCTCGAGCAGGTCGTCGCCGACCTCGACGCCGCGCTTGACGTTCGCCGCGATCCGCCGCGCGACGGCGGCGGACGCCTCGACCTCGTCCTCGGTGACCCGCCGCCCTTCGGACGCGTCGATGCTCACGGGCGGATCACCGCCCCGGCCCGGAGGCGGACGACCGCGTCGAGGATCGCCCGCGCGACCTCGGGCTTGGGGGCGCGCGGCACCGCCGTCTCCCCCTCCGCGGTCACGATCGTGACCTCGTTGGCGGCGGCGTCGAAGCCGATGTCGCTGCGGGAGATGTCGTTGACCACCACCGCGTCCAACCCCTTGCGGCGCAGCTTGTCGCGGCCGTGGTCGAGCGCGCCCGCGCCGTGCTCGGCGGCGAAGCCCACGATCGTCTGGCCCTCGCGCCGCTCCTGCGCCAGGGTGCTGACGATGTCGGGGGTGCGCGCGAGCGCGACGCTCATCTCCTCCTGGGCCTCCTCCTTCTTCAGCTTGCCGTCGTGCGCCGCCGCCGGGCGGAAGTCCACGACCGCGGCGGCCATGAGGAGTACGTCGCTCGAGGCGAAGCGGGTTCGCAGGGCGTCGAGCAACTGGTCGGCGGTCTCGACGTCGACGTAGCTGACGCGCGGGTCGCGCGGGAGGGCCGCGACGTTCGCCGCGACGACCGTCACCTCGGCGCCGAGCGACGCCGCCACCTCGGCCAGCGCGAACCCCATCCGCCCGGACGAGCGGTTGCCGATGAAGCGCACGCTGTCGATCGGCTCGCGCGTCCCGCCGGCGGAGACGAGCACCGTGAGGCCGTCGAGCGGACGCGGTCCTCCGTCGCTCGGCAGCAGCTTCTCGATGGCCTCGAACAGCTCGGACGGCTCGACCAGGCGGCCGGCTCCGAACTCGCCCTTGCTCGCCAGGTCGCCGGTGCCGGGCTCGGCGATAGCGACGCCCCGTTCCCGCAGCGTCTGGAGGTTCGCGCGCGTCGCGGCGTGCTCCCACATGTGGTTGTTCATCGCGGGCGCGACGAGGACCGGGCACGTCGCGGCGAGCGCGGCGTTGGTCAGGAGGTTGTCGGCGAGACCGTTCGCGAGCTTGGCGATCGTGTTCGCGGAGGCGGGCGCGATCGCGAAGACGTCCGCGTTGGCGACCAGCTCGAGGTGGCTGAGCGGGTCGTGCGACGGCGGCGGATCGCCCGGGAACGCGCCGCGCGCGGGGTCAGGCTCGAACTGGTCGACGAGGACCGGCGCGCCGGTCAGGGCGGCGAACGACGCGCGGCCGACGAACCGCTCGCTCGTCGGCGTCTGGACGACGCGCACCGCATGGCCCGCCTTCGTGAGCAGGCGGACGAGCTCCAACGCCTTGTAGGCGGCGATCCCCCCGCTGACGCCGAGCAGGATCCGCGCCATTGATGGGGTCCCCGCCCGCCCTACCGGTAGTGGTACTTGATCTTGCCCGCCGCGACTTCCTCGAGCGCGATCGTCAGGTAGTTCTTCGAGGCGGTCTCGACCATCGGCGGCGGGAACTCGTCGAACGTCCCCTCGCCGAGGTTGTGGTAGTAGCTGTTGATCTGACGCGCGCGCTTGGCGGCGACGAGCACGGACGCGTAGTTGGAGTCGACGTGCTCGAGGAGCTTGTCGAGGCGCGGGGAGATCATGCGGGTGAGTGTAGAGCGCGCCGGACGATGGCCTCCAGCCTGTCCACGGCCTCGTCCAGGCGGTCGTTGACGACGACGACGCCGAACTCGTCCTGCGCCGCCAGCTCGGCGCGTGCGGTCCGCAGGCGCGCCTCGACCTCGTCGGGTTCGTCCGTCCCCCTTCCCACCAACCTCGCCCGGAGCACCTCGGCGTTCGGCGGAGCGATGAAGATCTGGACGGCCTCGGGCATCGTCCGCCGGATCTGCCTCGCCCCCTGGACCTCGATCTCGAGGACGACCGGGTGCCCTGCGCCGATGCGCCGCTCGAGCTCCGATCGCAGCGTGCCGTAGCGGCGCCCGGCGTACTCCGCGTGCTCGACGAAGTCGCCCTCGTCGGCGCGCCGCTGGAACTCCTCGTCGGTGAGGAACCAGTAGTCCTCGCCCTGTGTCTCCCCCGCTCGCGGCCGGCGCGTCGTCGCCGACACGGCCAGCTCCAACTCGGGCATGCGTTCGCGCAGGAGGCGGATCAGCGTCCCCTTCCCCACCCCGCTCGGGCCGGTGATGACGAAGACCTGCGGCAATCAGCGGCGGAGCATCGAGACCAGCTCGTTGCGCTGGCGCTCCGACAGCCCGCCGATCGTCTTGCTCGGCGAGATCCGGCAGGTGACGAGGATCTTGTTGACCTTCACCCGGCCGTACTTCGGCACGGCCAAGAGCATGTCGAAGACCTTGGCCGTCTCGAGGTAGTCCGGGGGATTGCGGAGGAGGTCATGGATGGAGGTGCGGCCCGCCTTCAGGTCCCTTTTCAGCTGCGCCCGGCGCGTACGGATCTGGTTCGCGCGCTGCAGTGCGTCCATGCGCTGGACGAGGGATCGCTCGGGGGCCGCCGAGTGCTTCGAGGGCGAGTTCGTGGCCGAGGGCATGGGCGGCGACTATACCTCTCGCGAAGCCGCCTGCAAGGCGTCGCGGGCGAATTCGCCTCGACCTTCACTTGAGGTCGAGACGCGTGCAGCATGGTTGACGGTCAATGGCCGATTTGCAGCCCTTTTACGAGGGCGTGCGAGACCCTCCCACGGCGTCCTGAACGTGGGCGTATCCCCGAGCACGAGCGATCTCCGCGAGCCCGCGTGCGATCCTCGCGGGGGTCGTCGGCCCCCCGTAGACGAAGCCTGTGTAGAGCTGTACGAGCGTCGCCCCGGCCTCTATCCGAGCCCACGCGTCGTCGGCGTCCTCGATCCCTCCGGCAGCCACGAGGAGCAGCCGATGGCCGACTCTAGCGCGAAGTCGCCGGAGGATGTGCAGAGACCTCGCGGCAAGCGGCTTTCCGGACAGCCCGCCGGGCCCGATTGCGTCGATCTCGGGCATCGGAGTGGCGAGTCCTGCGCGTTCGATCGTCGTGTTCGTGGCGATGATCCCGTCGAGGCCGAGCTCGACCGCGAGGTCCGCCACGGCGTCGACGTCCTCGTCCGCGAGGTCGGGGGCGATCTTGAGGAGGAGGGGCTTGTCGGCGGCGGCCGCACGGACCGCCTCGAGCAGCGGGCGCAGGCGCTCGACCGCCTGCAGGTCCCGAAGGCCGGGCGTGTTCGGCGAGCTGACGTTGACGACGAGGTAGTCCGCGTGCGCCGCGAGCGTCTTCGCCGCGGTGACGTAGTCGTCGGCGGCGCGGTCCTCCGGCGTGTCCTTGTTGCGGCCGACGTTGACGCCCACGACGACGTTTTCGTCCTGGCCCCGCCGCAGCCGCTTCGTCGCCCTCTCCACCCCCTGGTTGTTGAACCCGAGGCGGTTGATCAGCGCGCGGTCGCGCTTCAGGCGGAAGAGGCGCGGCTGCGGATTGCCCGGCTGCGGCCGCGGGGTGAGCGTCCCGACCTCGACGAACCCGAACCCGAGCGCGCCGAGCTGCCGGAAGCCCGTCGCGTCCTTGTCGAAGCCCGCGGCGAGGCCGACCGGCGAAGGGAACGTCAGGCCGAGCGCCTCGGTGCGGAGCGCGGGGTCGCGCGGCGCGAGGAGCCGTCGCGCGAGCGCCCGCACCGGCGGCGGGGCGAGCACCGCGCGCAGCAGCGCGAACGTCACGCGGTGCGCCGTCTCGGCCGGCAGCAGGAAGAGGAGGGCGCGGACGAGCCGGTAGGCCACGCCTCAGCGCGCGCCCGCGGGCGCGTGACCGCCGGCGGGGAAGCGGAGCGGGCGGTCCGGCTCGGGGTCCTCGGGGTCCGGCTCGCCGGCAGGCGGCGACGACGCGCGCTCGCCGTGCAGCTCCTGGAGCGAGAGCACCTCGGCGGCTCCGGCGTCGATCGCTCGGGCGATGGCTCTCGCGGCGGCGACGCCTCCCGACATCGTCGTGATGCACGGCACGCCGTGGACGGTCGCCGCGCGGCGGATCTCCCAGCCGTCGGAGCGGGCGCCCGAGCCCGTCGGCGTGTTGATCACGAGGTCGACGTTGCCGCGCTCGATCCAGTCGACGACGTGCGGGTGGCCCTCCGGGATCTTCTTGAGCGTCTCGCACGGGACGCCCATCGACCTGATCGTGAGCGCGGTGCCCTCGGTCGCGACGATGCGGAAGCCGCGGTCGTGGAGCGGGCCGGCGATCGCGTGGACCGCGGCCTTGTCGGAGTCGGTCACCGTGAGGAAGACCGTCCCGTGGAGCGGGAGGGCCGCCCCCGCGGCGGCCTGCGCCTTCGCGAATGCGGTGGGGAAGTCGCGGGCGATGCCCATGACCTCGCCGGTCGAGCGCATCTCCGGGCCGAGGACGGCGTCGACGTTCGTGAAGCGGTCGAACGGCAGCACCGCCTCCTTGACCGAGACGTGGTCGAGCGTGCGGCCCAAGCCGACCTCCGCCGGGAGGTCGAGGTCGGCGATCCTCTCCCCCAGCATCAGCCGGCACGCCATCTTCGCGAGCGGGACACCGACCGCCTTCGAGACGAACGGTACCGTCCGCGACGCGCGCGGGTTGGCCTCGATCACGAACAGCCGCCCTCCGGAGATCGCGTACTGGACGTTGATGAGCCCGACGACGCCCAGGCCCAGCGCGATGCCCGCCGTCTGGTCGCGCAGCGCGTGGAGCATCTCCGGCCCGAGCGAGTGCGGCGGCAGCACCGAGGCGCTGTCGCCGGAGTGGACGCCCGCCTCCTCGACGTGCTGCATGATCCCGCCGACCCAGACCTCCTCGCCGTCGCACAGGGCGTCGACGTCGACCTCGATCGCGTTCTCCAGGAAGCGGTCCAGGAAGATCGCGCGTCCGTCGCCGTTCGCCCCCGCCTCGCGCTTCAGGTAGTCCGCGAGCCCGTCGCGCGAGTAGACGATCTCCATCGCGCGCCCGCCGAGGACGTACGAGGGCCGGACGAGCAGCGGGTAACCGACGTCCTCGGCCCGCTCGAGCGCCTCCTGAACCGAGTGCGCGGTCGCGTACGGCGGCGCCTCGTAGCCCAATCGCTGCAGCAGGTCGCCGAACCGCCCGCGCTCCTCCGCCAGGTCGATCGCGTCGACGCTCGTGCCGAGGATCGGGAAGCCCGCCTGCTCGAGCCCGTGCGCGAGCTTGAGCGGCGTCTGGCCGCCGAACTGCACGACCACGCCCTCGGGCCGCTCCCGCTCGCACACCGCGATCACGTCCTCGAGCGTCAGCGGCTCGAAGTACAGGCGGTCCGAGGTGTCGTAGTCCGTCGAGACCGTCTCCGGGTTGCAGTTCACCATGACCGCGTCGCGGCCCGCCTCGCGCACGGTCATCGCCGCATGCACGCAGCAGTAGTCGAACTCGATGCCCTGCCCGATCCGGTTCGGGCCGCTCCCCAGGATCACGACGCTCTGCCGGTCGCCGCGCTCGATCTCGTCCGCCCGCCGGCGCTCCCAGCCCGAGTAGTAGTAGGGCGTGCGCGCGGCGAACTCCGCGGCGCAGGTGTCGACGGCCTTGAACGAGCGCTCGCCGGCGAACGGCGCCTCCGGGTCCTCCGCCAGCTCGGCCAGCTCGGCGAGGAACCACGGGTCGATCTTCGTCCGCTCGTGGATCTGCGCGGTCGTCGCGCCGCGGCGCAGCGCCTCGAGCAGGACGTCGTAGCGGTCCGCGGACGGGCGGCCGAGACGGTCGAGCAGGTCCTCGAGCGGCCCGTCCAGCGACGGCTTCGCGTCGAGCTCGCGCGAGCGCATCGCCTTGGCGAACGCCTGCTGGAAGGTCCGCCCGATCGCCATCGCCTCGCCTACCGACTTCATGTGCGTCGACAGCTCGGCCTCGACGCCCTGGAACTTCTCGAAGGCGAACCGCGGCCACTTGACGACCACGTAGTCGATCGTCGGCTCGAAGGCCGCGGGCGTGGCGGCCGTGATGTCGTTGTCGATCTCCTCCAGCGCGTAGCCGACCGCCAGGCGCGCCGCGATCTTCGCGATCGGGAAGCCCGTCGCCTTCGACGCCAGGGCGGACGAGCGCGACACGCGCGGGTTCATCTCGATCACGAGGATCCGCTCGCTCGCGGGGTCGACCGCGAACTGCACGTTCGACCCGCCGGTCTCGACCCCGACCGCCCGGATCACCTGGAACGCCTGGTCGCGCAGCTGCTGGTAGAGCCGGTCCGTGAGCGTCTGCTGCGGGGCCACGGTCACCGAGTCGCCGGTGTGGACGCCCATCGGGTCGACGTTCTCGATCGAGCAGATGACGACGCAGTTGTCGTTGCGGTCGCGCATGACCTCGAGCTCGAACTCGCCCCAGCCGAGCACGGACTGGTCGAGCAGGACCTGCGAGATCGGGGAGGCGTCGAGGCCGCGCTTGACGATCGTGCGGAACTCCTCGGGCGTGTGCGCGATCCCGCCGCCGCGGCCGCCGAGCGTGAACGCCGGGCGGATGATCGTCGGCAGCCCGATCTCCTCCGCCGCCGCCTCGGCCTCCTCGAGCGTGTGCGCGATCGCGCTGCGCGGCATCTCCAGGCCCGCCCGCTCCATCGTCTGGCGGAAGAGGTCGCGGTCCTCGGCGCGGCCGATCGCCTCGTAGTTCGCGCCGATCAGCTCGACGCCGAAGCGATCGAGGGTCCCGTCCTCGTGCAGGCTGCGCGCGAGGTTGAGCGCGGTCTGGCCGCCGAGCGTCGGCAGCAGCGCGTCCGGCCGCTCCTTCTCGATGATCTGCGCGACCGGGCCGGGCAGCAGGGGCTCGACGTACGTCGCGTCGGCGAACTCCGGGTCGGTCATGATCGTCGCCGGGTTCGAGTTGACGAGGATCACCTCGTAGCCCTCGGCCTTGAGGACCTTGCACGCCTGCACGCCGGAGTAGTCGAACTCGGCGGCCTGCCCGATGACGATCGGGCCGGAGCCGAGGATGAGGATCCGCTGGAGGTCGTCGCGGCGCGGCATCAGGCGGGCACCTCCGCCTCGCCGCGGAGGGAGGCGAGGAACTCGTCGAACAGGTGCAGCGCGTCGTTCGGGCCCGGCCCCGCCTCGGGGTGATACTGGATCGTGCCGGCGGGAACGTCGAGCAGGGTCAGCCCCTCGACCGTGCGGTCGTAGAGGTTCACTCGGCTGAGCTGGGCGGTGCCGAAGTCGGTCTCCCACCGCACGGGGTCGTCGACGTCGATCGTGTGCGCCCCGTTCGGTCCGACGACCGCGAACCCGTGGTTCTGGGACGTGATCTCGATGCGGCCCGTCTCGACGTCCTTGACCGGGTGGTTCGCGCCGCGGTGCCCGAACGGCAGCTTGAACGTCTCCAGCCCCACCGCTCGGCTGAGCAGCTGATGGCCGAGGCAGATGCCCCAGACCGGTTTTCTCCCAACGACCCGTCTCACGTTCTCAACGATGTACTCCAGGGCGGCCGGATCGCCGGGTCCATTGGCCAGGAACACGGCCTCCGGGTCGGTTTGGAGCAGTTCTGTTGCAGAGACGTCGCAGGGATGCAACGCGACGCGCGCCCCACGTGACACGAGGTGCCGGATGATCGACGCCTTGATGCCGGTGTCGATCGCAGCGATGAGGGGCCCGTCGTGAGGCCCGACCACGTGGACCTCCTTCGGGGTGACCTCCCGCGCGAGGTCGAGGCCGGCCATCGGCTCCTCGGCGCGGACCAGTTCCATCGCCTCGCTCTCGGGGATCCGGGCGGGGAACACGCCGCCGCGCATCGCCCCCGCGTCGCGGATGTGGCGCACCAGCTCGCGGGTGTCGACGCCGGTGATCGCGGGCACGCCGCAGTCGCGCAGCCAGTCCAGCCAGCCGCCCTCCGCGCCGGGGGCGTCCTCGCGGTTGACGGCGGCCCGCATGATCGCCGCCCGCGCGTGGACGCGGTCGGACTCCATCGCCTCCGCGGACACCCCGTAGTTGCCGATGTGCGGATAGGTGAACGTGATGAGCTGGCGGGCGAAGCTCGGGTCGGTCATCGACTCCTGGTAGCCCGACATCCCGGTCGTGAAGACGACCTCGCCCGTGACGTGGGAGTCGTGGCCGACGTAGTCGCCGTCGAAGCGGGTCCCGTCCTCGAAGAGGACGAAGCCGCCCCCCGAAGGAGCCTCCGCCGAGGCGCCGCGAGCGTCCTCGTGGCTCACTTGATCAACCTCTGGATCGCCTTGAACTCGCCGGTGCCGGCCCGGCCGCAGAGCTCCAGCAGGGCCATCTCGACCGTGGTCGGGACCGCGCCCGCCCGCTCGGCGCGCTCGAGCGCGACCGCCTTGTTGCCGGGGTCGCGCGACGCGATCGCGTCCGCGCAGAGGTGGACCTCGACGCCCTTCGCCGTCAGGTCCTCGACCGTCTGGTGCACGCACACATGGGCCTCTATCCCGCACACGATCGCCTGCGAGCGCTCGCCGAGGTCGAACCCGTCGGCGCACGACGCCGCGAACACGGTCTTCTCGATCACGGTCTCGCCGTCCAGCCCGACCTCGTCGACCGTGTGCCCGAGGCCCTGCGGGTACTGCTCGGTCACGATCGCCGGGATCCCGAGGATGCGCGCGCCCTCGACGAGGATCGCGGCGCGGCGCGCGATCTCCTCGAAGTCAGGGACCGCTTTGCGGAACGCCTCCTGCACGTCCACGACCACGAGCGCCGCGCGCGAGCGGTCGAGCATCGTGGTCCGCGGGGCGGCGCTGGTCGCTGCCGCGGTCACGCCGCGGTCAGCGCGAACGCGCGCTGGCGGTAGGCCACCGAGCCGGCGGCGACGGTCAGGAGCACGCGCCCCCGCAGCCGCCGGCCGGCGAAGCAGCAGTTGTCCGAGCGGCTCTCGTAGCCGTCCTCGCCGACCGTCCACTCCGCGTCGAGGTCGACGAGCGTGACGTCGGCCTGCCGCCCCACCTCGATCGTCGGCGTGTCGAGCCCGAAGAGCGCCCCGCCGGCGGTCATCCGCTCGACGACGAGCCCGAGCGAGAGGATGCCGGGGACGACGAGCTCGGTGTGGACCGCGGCGAACGCGGTCTCGAGCCCGGTCGTCCCCATCGGCGCCTGCTCGAACGGGACCTCCTTCTCGTCGCGCGCGTGCGGCGCGTGGTCGGTGGCGATGCAGTCCAGCGTGCCGTCGCGCAGCGCCTCGACGATCGCCTTGCGGTCGCGCTCGGCGCGCAGCGGCGGGTTCATCTTCATCCGCGTGTCGAGGCCGGACTCCCGCACGGACTCGTCGGTCAGCGTGAGGTGGTGCGGCGACGCCTCGCCGGTGATCCGCACGCCGCGGCCCTTCGCGTCGGCGATCGCGTTCACCGACTCGAGCGCCGAGACGTGCTGCACGTGGATCCGGGCGCCCTCGTATCCGGCGATCGCCGCGTCGCGGGCGATCATCGTCGACTCGGAGATCGCGGGGATCCCGCTGATGCCGAGCATCGCGCTGACGGCGCCCTCGTGCATCGCGCCGTTGCCGCTCAGCGCCGGGTCCTCCTCGTGCAGCGCGAGCACGCCGCCGACCATCCGCTGGTACTGGAGCGCGAGGCGCAGCATCCCCGCGGAGCGGACCGGCTTGCCGTCGTCGGTGAACCCGACCGCGCCGAGGTCCCGCAGCTCGGCCATCTCGGTCAGCCGTTCGCCGGCCATCCCGACCGTGATGCACGGCGTGAAGCCGACCGGGACGCGGGCCTCGCGGGCCGCGGCGTCGCGGAGCGCGCGCAGGATCGGGCCGCTGTCGACGACCGGGTCGGTGTTCGGCATGGCGATGACGGCGCAGAAGCCGCCCGCGGCGGCCGCTCGCGTGCCGGTGTCGAGGTCCTCCTTGTGCTCCTGGCCGGGGGTCCGGAGGTGGACGTGCGGGTCGACGAACGCGGGCAGCAGGTGGCGGCCCTCGCCGTCGACGACCTCGATGCCGCGCGCGTCGCGGAGCGAGCCGCCGGAGGGTCCGTCGCCGGCGCCCGCCGCGGCCTCGCCGAGCGAGCCGGGCGGCGCGATCTCCGCGATCGCACCGTCGCGGATGAGGACGTCGTGCGGCGCGTCGATGCCGGCGCGCGGGTCGAGGACGTGCGCGCGGCGGACGAGGACGTTCGCGGCGGGCGATGCCCGGTGGATGAGAGGCGGAGCGCTCATGCCGGCTGCGGCTCCTTCTTCGCGGCCGACTCCGAGGCCGCGCCGCCCGGCCCGCGCGCCCCCTCGAGCAGCTCGTAGAGAACCGCCATCCGGACGACGACGCCGCCCTCGACCTGCGCGGTGATGACCGCCTGGGGAGAGTCGACGACCTCGCCGCTCAGCTCGATGCCGCGGTTCACCGGCCCTGGGTGCATCAGCACCTGGCGCGGGTGCAGCCGCCGGCCGTTGACCTGGAAGCGCGCGGCGTACTCGCGCAGCGAGGGCAGGTAGGGCTGGTCGATGCGCTCGTTCTGCATCCGCAGCGCGTAGACGACGTCCGCCTCCCGCAGGTCGTCGAGGTCGTACCGGACCGCGCAGCCGAGGTGCTCGATCCCGCGCGGGATGAGCGTCGGCGGGCCGGCCACGGTGACCGAGGCGCCCATCCGCTGGAAGGCGAGGATGTTCGAGCGGGCGACGCGGGAGTGCAGGACGTCCCCGACGATCCAGATGCTCGCGCCCTCCAGCGAGCCGAGCTTGCGGACGAGCGTGTAGACGTCGAGGAGCGCCTGCGTCGGGTGCTCGTGCTTGCCGTCGCCCGCGTTGACGACCGACGCCCCGCTCCACTGCGCGACGAGGTCGGCGGCGCCGGCCCAGGGCGTCCGGACGCAGACGACGTCCGGCTTGTGGGCCGAGAGCGTCAGGACGGTGTCCTTCAGCGACTCGCCCTTCTCCACGCTCGAGCCGCTGGCGGCGAAGTTCACGACGTCGGCGCTCAGCCGCTTGGCGGCGAGCTCGAACGACGAGCGGGTCCGGGTCGAGGCCTCGTAGAAGAGGTTCAGGACCGTCCGCCCGCGCAGGGCCGGGACCTTCTTGATCTCCCGGTGGGCGACCTCCTCGAACGAGGCGGCGAGCGAGACGATGCGCTCGATCCGCTCGCGGTCGAGGTCGCGCTCGACGCTGATCAGATGCCTGCGCATCAGGCGACCACCTCCTCCATCTCGACGATGGCGACCTCGTCGGAGCCGTCCAGCTCCTCGACGCGGACGTGCACCCGCTCGCGCTTGGAGGTCGGCAGGTTCTTGCCCACGTAGTCGGCGCGGAAGGGCAACTCGCGGTGGCCGCGGTCCGCCAGCACCGCCAGCTGGATCCGCGCCGGCCGGCCGTAGTCGAAGAGCGCGTCGATCGCCGCGCGGACCGTGCGGCCGGTGTAGAGGACGTCGTCGACGAGCACGACCGTCATGCCGTCGAGCGGGAAGTCGACGTGGCTGGCGTGCACCACCGGCTGCTCGGAGCGGTGCGCGACGTCGTCGCGGTAGAAGCTGATGTCGAGGTCCCCGAGGGGGACGTGACGGTCGAGGAGGTCCTCGACGATGCGGTGGAGCCGCTGGGCGAGCAGCGCGCCCCGGCGATGGATCCCGACGAGCGCGAGCGTCTCGGGCTCGCCGTTCTTCTCCACGATCTCGTGCGCGATGCGCACGAGCGTGCGGCGGATGTCGTCCTCGTCGAGGACGACCTTCTCAACGTCCACTCTCCGTCCTTCCTGGCCTCGCTGGACCGGGTTAAAGGGCGTGCAGGGTCGATCAGGAAGGTAGCACCGCGTCCGGCGGCGCGGCGCTCGGATCGTCTCCGCGCGCGGGTCGCACGACCTCGGGGTCGCCCTTCTCGGCGAACGGGATCTCGATGACGTCGAAGTCGCGCGGCACGACCGTGGCCGGGAAGACCGCCCGGGCCTCGTCCTTGATCTCGCGGCCGCCGTAGCGGGTCGAGAGGTGCGTCAGCGCGAGCATCCGGACCGCCGCCTCGGCCGCGATCTCCGCCGCCTGCCGCGCGGTCGAGTGCATCGTGTCGCGCGCGCGATCGAGCTCCTCGTCGGTGAACGTCGCCTCGTGGATCAGCAGGTCGGCCTCGTGCGCGGCCATCCGGATCCCGTCGCACGGCGCGGTGTCGCCCGAGATCACGATCTTCCGCCCGGGCCGCGGCGGCCCGATGACCTCCACGGGCGTCACCCCGTTCACGGTCTCGCCGCGCTGCAGCCGGCCGAAGTCGGGCCCCGGCGTGACGCCGCGCGCCGCGGCCACCTCCGCGTCGAACCGGCCGGGCCGCGGCGGCTCGACGAGCGCGTAGCCGAACGCGTTCGGCGTCCGGTGGCGGACCGGGATCGCGGCGACCGTGTAGCCGTCGCGGGCCACCTCCTCGAACCGGTCCAGCTCGACGACGCGCAGCCCGAACCGGACGCGCCCCAGCACGAACCGAAGCCCCTCGATCGCGGCGCGCGTTCCCGGCGGGCCGTAGACGTTCAGCGGCCGGTCGCGGTCGCGCAGCTCGAACGACTTGATCATCCCCGGCAGCCCGAGCCAGTGGTCGACGTGCAGGTGCGTGAGGAACACGTCGTCCATGTCCGCCAGCCCGACGGAGCGGATCAACTGCCGCTGTGTCCCCTCCCCGCAGTCGAACAGGATCCGGTCTCCACCGCGGCGGACCAGCAGCGCGGGCAGCCCCCGGCGAGCGGTCGGGACGGAGCCGGCGGTTCCTGCGAAGACGACATCGAGATTCATATGACTGGGGCGCGAACGTGCGTGGCACGGGAAGGGAGAGCGCGCCCGGCAGGATTTGAACCTGCGACCTCTCGCTCCGGAGGCGAGCGCTCTATCCACTGAGCTACGGGCGCAGGGCGCCGACGGAGCTTAGCGCCGGGGCGGTGGGGCGAGGGCGGCGCGGGCGGCGGGCTCGCGCCGCGGCGCGGTGGGCCTCGGCGCGGCCGGTGCGGACGCCCCGGGCGTGCTCGCGCAGCAGCTCGATCGCCTCCTCCGTCCGCTCGAACGGATCGGCGACGACGCGGCCGGTGGCGAGGGCGATCGCCGCCACCGGCCGGTCGGACACGAAGGCCACGAGGACCTCGCCGCGCAGCGGCCGCGTGCACTCGAGGAACGCGAGCCGCCGGACGGCCGCCGCCTCGGAGGCGGCGGCCGTGCGGATGACGACGGTCCGCGACATCAGCGCGCGGCCTCCGGCGCCGGCGTGGCTCCCGCCTCGGCGGGGCCGGGCCGGAGGAACCGGCCCAACCCGCGAGGCATCCACCAGGTGCGGTCGCCGAGGAGCTTCATCCCGGCGGGCAGGAGCACCCCGCGGATGACCGTCGCGTCGATGAGCACCGCGGCGGCGAGCCCGATCCCCATCTGCTTCATGTCGAGGAACGACAGCGTCGCGAAGGAGGCGAACACCGCCACCATCACGAGCGCCGCGCTCGTCACCGTCCCGGCGGTCGAGGAGATGCCCTCCCTGATCGCCTCGTCCGTGCTCATCCCGCGATCGAACGCCTCGCGGACCCGGCTCAGGATGAACACCTGGTAGTCCATCGAGAGGCCGAAGAGGATCACGAACAGGAACAGCGGCAGCCAGGAGACCACGCCGCCGTTGGACTCGAAGCCGAGCAGCGACTCGCCGAGCCCGTGCTGGAACACGAGCACCAGCACGCCGTACGCGGCCCCGACCGACAGCATGTTCAGCACGATCGTCCCGAGCGGGATCACGACCGAGCGGAACGTGAACAGCATGATCAGGAACGTGAGCGTGATGACGAACCCGAACACGATCGGCAGGCTCGTCGCCAGCTGCGCGTCCTGGTCGATCGACTGGGCCGCCTCGCCGGTGACGTTGGTCTCGACGCCGTTGAGCGTCCCCGTCGTCGACGGGATCACCGTGTCGCGCAGGTACTCGACCGCGGCGGTCGACTGGTCGTCGCTGCCGGTGCCGGCGACCGGGATGTCGAGGTACGCGGTCGTGCCGTCCTCGCTGTAGGTGGTCCGCGTGCCGTCCAGGACCAGCTCGGACCGCTCCGCCGACGCGCGCAGCGCCTCGATCTGGCGGGCGACCTCGCCCGACTTGACGTCCTCGCCCTCGACGACGACGCCCGCCTTCGCCGCGCTCGCCGGGAAGGCGTCCGCGATCTTGTCGTACGCCTGCATCGCGGCGACGTCCTGGGGCAGGTCGGTCACCGACGTGACCTTCGTGTTCATCCCCATCACAGGAAGCGACAGCGCGATCAGCGCACCCGCGGCCACAGCGGCGCACACGGCCGGTCGCTTCATCACCTTGTCGACGACGACGGGCCAGAACCCGCGACCGGCAGGCCTGGGCTCACGCCGCCGCCCCCGCAGGCGCGGCAGCCGCACGCGGCCCCGGTCGACCTTGTCGCCGAGGGACGCCATCAGCGCCGGCAGCACCGAGATCGACGCGACCATCGACACGGCCACGACGAGCACGGAGCCCGACGCGAGCGACGTGAACGTCTTGTCGCCCGTCAGGTACATCCCCGCCATCGCGGCGATCACCGTCAGGCCGGAGACGAGGACCGCGTGCCCGGAGGTCTCCGCGGCGATCGCCAGCGACTCCTCGGGCGACCTGCCCCTGCGCCGCTCCTCGCGCTCGCGGCGGAGGTAGAACAGCGCGTAGTCGACGCCGACCGCGAGCCCGACGAGCAGCACGATCGAGTCCACGTTGTCGTTGACTGGGAACAGCTGGCTCGGCAGCGAGACCAGCGCCATCGTCCCCAGCACGCCCGAGAACGCCAGGATCAGCGGCAGGCCGGCCGCGACCAGCGAGCCGAACGCCGCCACGAGGATCAGCAGGGTGACCGGCATCGACCGCTTCTCGGCCTTGTGCAGGTCCTCCGTGATCGTCTCCTCGAGCTGGACGTTCGCGCTCGCGGTCCCGTACTGGCCGATGCTGTAGCCGGGGTGCTCGGCGGCGACCTCCTCGACCGCCTCCTCGGTGGCGGGGACGCGATCCTGCGCCTCCTCCAGCGAGCCCTCGAGCTCGTACTCCACGAGCGCCGCGGTCCCGTCCTGCGTCACCGCGCCCTCGCCGTGCAGCGGCGAGCGGACGTCCTTCACGTACTCCTCGCCCTCGAGCCGCTGCTCGAGGTCGGTGAGGGTGGATCTGAACTCCTCGCTGCGGATCGTCTGGCCCTCGGGCGCCTCGACGATCAGCATCTCGGTGTTGGGCACCAGCCCGGAGTCCTCCAGCGCGTGCTGAGCACGGCCCGACTCGCCCGGGTACTGGTCGGCGGCGGTCATCTCGGACCGCCCGATGCCGCTGCCGATGGCGAACGACACGAGCAGGAAGGCGAGCCATCCGAAGATGGCGGCCTTGCGATGCGACGCGCTCCACTGAGCGGCGCGGCTGACGAAACTGCGGTTCTCGGACATGGCGAGGAGCATCCGGTCCGAGCGGCCACCCGCACATCGGGGCGGGTCCCTGGTTCCACACCCTGAGGGTGACCCCGACTAGAGCTCCTTCGAGACCTTCCTCGGGATGCGCCGCAGGCCGAGCGCTCCCCGCGCGTTGCGGACGAACTTGACCAGCCCGTACCGCGCGCCCATCGGCAGCTTGCGCGCGAGCCACACCCCGACCGCGCGCAGGCCGCGCGGCCTCGTCAGGTACGCGAACTGCTCGCGGGTGATGACCATGACGTCGCGCGGGTCGTACTCGCGGTCGTAGATCGGGACCTGCTGCTGCGTCCACAGCGCCTCCTCCAGATCGGCGAACTCCGCGATGCGGGCGTCGAGCTCCGTGCCGCGGACGATCGCGCCGCCGCCCGAGGACATCGGCGCGACCGGCGCCGGCTCGTCCATCGCGTAGCCGAAGAACTCGGCCCGCCGCGCGAGCCGTTCGGTCAGCCACTTCTGCTGCGGGCGCGGCAGCTCGGACTTCCACTTCGCGACGCGCGAGACGTCGATCGGCTCGTCGCGCCGGCTCTTGCCCTCGACGCGCTTGCGCCCCTTGCGCTCGCCCTGCACCGCGTGGTGCTGCAGCACCGCGTCCGACCACGGCTCGCCGAGCCACTCGAGCAGCTCGCGCAGCACCGGCTCGGGGTCGAGCACGAGGTCCTCGTAGCGCAGGAGGACGAACCGGTCCCCGAGCCGCGCGGCCTGGCGCACGATCTCACCGGTGTAGCGCGCCCAGTGCGTCCCCGTCCGGCCCAGCGCGAGGTGGAAGCGCCGCATGTTCGAGGCGACGCTCGCCGACGGGTGGCGAATCACGCCGACGAACTGCGCGTCCGGGAACAGCCGCGCCATGTCGTCGATGTGCCACGTGTGCAGCGGGGTCTTCTCGCCCCAGCGCCGCTTGCCGTGCTTCTCGGCGTAGCGCATGAAGAGGCGGTCGTAGAGCTCCCGGAGCATCTCGTCGAGCTCGGCCTGCTTCCACCCGAGCCGCCTCGACCACCCCTTGCCGCTCGCCTTGAACGGCGTGTAGAGCTGCGCGTCGTACGCGCGCATGAACCCGGTCTCGGGCGGGATCGCGATGTTCTCGTGGGAATCCAGGACGAGGCGCAGCAGGGTCGTCCCCGACCCCATCGCCCCCATGATGAAGATGGGTCCGTCAGGCAAGCGGCGGCGAGTCTACGCCGCGGGTTTCCCCTACGCTCCCGGCTCGATGAGGCGCGCGCTGGCCCTCCTCGCGGTCGGAAGCGCCGTCGCGGCCTGCGGCGGCGACGACGGGCCGTCGGACGAGGAGCAGGTGCGAACGGCGGCGCGCGAGTACCTCGTCAGCTTCGGGGAGGGCGGCGACCCCGGCGACGCCTGCGGGCGGATGACGACGGAGGCGCGGCGCGCGGTGGTCGAGACCGTGACCGCCGCGTTCCCGAATGCCGCCGAGCTGCCGTGCGAGGAGGCCGTCCGCGCCCTGTCGGCCGACCTCCCACCGGAGCGCCGCCGCGCGCTGAAGGAGGCGCGGATCGTGGAGGTGAAAATCGCCGGCGACAGCGCGGACGTCCGCGCCGACCGCCTGCCGGGGACGACGAAGCTGACGCGCGTCGACGGCGAGTGGCAGGTCGTCCGCAGCGGCGCCGTCGGGTGAGCGCCCGCCGCGCCGGCGCTCTGCGTCAGCCACCCAGTCGCTCCTGCGCCGCGCGCACCTCGGCGTCGAGGCGTTCGAGCTCGTCCTCTGCCGCACGCAGCTCCTCGCGGCGCCGCTCGAGGCGCTCCCGCGCGGCATCGCGAGCCCTGACCGCGCGCTCGAGCTCGCGCTCCGCGGCGACGCGGGCGCGCTCCTGCGCCGCCCGCGCCTCGGCTTCCCGGACCGCCGCCTCGCGCTCCGCGGCGGACGCGGCCGAGCCGGTCTCCTCCGGGACGGCGGCGCGCGGCGTGGCGGCGAGCGCCGGCAGCGCCCCCAGACCCGCGAGCCGGAGCGGGCGGGCGAGGCGCCCGCGCTCGACGTCCGGCCGCGCCTCGCGGTCGACGGCGGCCGCGTGCAGCGTCTCGATGACCGCCTGGACCGCCTGCTCGTTGAGGAACGCTCCGCGCGGCGACAGCATGCCCCGAGCGGCATCGGCCAAGGGCGCGAGGGCGTCGCGCTGCGCCGCGATGGCCTCCCGCAGCTCGGCGCCGCTCGCCGTGCCGGCCACCGCGCGTTCCTGCACCGCAAGCACGGCGTCGCCCGCGGCCCACAGCGTCGCCGCGGCCTTCGGCTGGCTGCGCACGACCTGGTTGACCGCCCATGCGGCGAGCGCCGGCTTCTGCAGCCGATGCACGGCCTCCGCCTCCGCCCGGCGCTTCTCCGCGCGGAGCTCCTTGACGAGCGCTGATCGAGCGGGCACGAACTGATCGAGCGGGACGCAGTAGAGCTCGTCGACGCGGGCGTCGACGTCGTCCGGAAGCGCGCTCACGCCCGGCACTTTCGCAGCGGGGTCAGGCGGCGCGCAACGCCGCGCGCACGGCGGGCGCGACCTCGGCCGCGAAGCGCTCGACCTGGGCCTCCTGGCCTTCGCCGTCCGGCCACAGGACGAACGTGTCCGCTCCGTGCTCGGTGGCCCACGTGACGAGGTCGGCGGTGAGGCGGGCGGGGTCGTCGGCGGCGCCCATGACGTTCCAGATCCGGCGGACGTCCTTCGGGTCGCGGCCGGCGTCGACCGCCGCCTGCGTCACCTGCTCGTCGAGGCGGCCGAGCACCTCCGGCGTGTACTCGCCGCGCAGCGACGGGACCCAGCCGTCCGCCTTCTCGCCGGTCAGCCGGAGCATCCGCGGCTTGTACGCGCCGAGCCAGATGCCGATCGGATGCGCGGCCGGCGGGCCGGGGTGGTAGCCGTCGAGCCGGTAGTGCTCGCCCGCATACCGCGCCGAGCGCTCCTCGCTCCACACGAGGCGGATGACGTCGATCGCCTCGCTCAGGGCGTCCACCATTCCCCCGGCGTGCGCGACGGGCCGCCCATCGCGTGGATCGCCTCCCAGAACCCGCCCGCGCCCAGGCCGAGCTCGAACCGCCCGCCGCTGAGGACGTCGAGCGTCGCGGCGTGCTTCGCGAGCACGGCGGGCGGGCGCAGCGGCAGGTTCGCGACGTCGGGGAAGACGCTGATGCGCGAAGTCCGCGCGAGCAGGTGGCCGAGCAGCGCGAACGTGTCGACGAAGCGGCGCTGGTACGGATGGTCCTGCACCCCGACGAGCTCGAGCCCGGCCTCGTCGGCGATCCGGGTGAGCGCGAAGACGCGGTCGAGGTCGGCCGCGGCGGGGACGAGCGAGACCCCGAACGCGACCATCTACGCTACGCGGCCGCCCGCCGCGGTGACCTCGGCGATCGCCTTCTCGACGTCGCCGGGGGTGACGTCGATCCCGCGGACGCCCTTGCGGTCGACTTCCACCTCGAACCCCTCGCGCAGCGCGTCGAGCGCGGTGTTCTTCACGCAGTAGTCCGTCGCCAGGCCGGCCAGCGTGATCCGGTCGATCCCCCGCTCGCGCAGCAGCGCGGCGAAGTCGGTGCCGTCGAAGGCCGAGTAGCCGTCGGTCCCCGGGTCCTGGCCCTTGTCGAGCACGACATCGACCTTCTCGCGCGCGAGCGACGGGTGCAGCTCGGCCCCCGGCGTCCCCTGCACGCAGTGCGGGGGCCAAGGGCCGGGTGGGTGGGCCGAATTGAAGGAGCCGTGGTCCGGCGGGTGCCAGTCGCGCGTCGCGACGACGAGGTCGAACCGGCCGGAGTCGATGAGCTCGTTGACGCGGTCGGCGATCTCGTCGCCGGCGGGCACGGCGAGCGCCCCGCCCGGCGTGAAGTCGTTCTGGAAGTCGACGACGACGAGGGCCTCGGCCACGCGGCCGATGCTACTAGCGCCGGTTCTTCAGCTTCTGCTGGACGATGCCCAGCGCGCCGCGGGCGATCCCGTCCGCGCCGACGAGGCCGGAGTCCCACGAGTCCTCGGGACCCGCGGCGTTCCAGTGGAAGAGGTAGACGCGCTTGATCCGCGGGCTGACCGTGAGGATCCTGTCGAAGATGAACCGGGTCACCTGCGCGGCGTGCGCGAGGCCCTCCTTCATCTTCACCTTGCCGTTGAAGCTCGACCGGCGCTTCACGAGCCCGCCGACCTCGGTGATCCAGATCTCGCCGCTCTTGGTCAGCTTCAGCATCTGCTTGGTGCCGGCGACGCTGAACTTGTTCGCGCTGACGTAGTTGTGGATGGCCCAGTACTTCGGCTTGGGCCTGGCCACCTTCAGGAAGCGCTTCACCCAGGTCTTCATGTACTTCTCGCGGCCCGGGACCTCGAGGAGCGTCGCCGCCGCGACCTTGCAGTGGCGGCACGCCTTGCGCATGTCGTTGTAGAACTGCGCGGCGAGCTCGGGGCGCTTGAAGCCGGGGTCGGAGTAGTTGGACTCGTTGGTTGCGACGAAGTCGGTGACCCACGGGTACCGGGCGCGGAACTTCAGGAAGGCGTCCTGGTACTGCGCGCGCGTCGGGATGTCGTGGATGCGCTCGTTGACGCGCGAGCGGCCGAACGTGATCAGCGGGCGGACCCCTGCGGTGCGCGCCTCGCGCAGCCACTCGTCGACCTCCGCCAGCGCCCAGTCGTACTGGAAGACGTCCCACGCCACCGAGCGGCGCGCGGTCTTCAGGCCGAGCTGGTGGAACCGCGGATCGGTGAACATCTGCGGCTTCTCGTCGGCGATGCCGACCTGGACCTTGCTCGTCCGCGACTTCGGCTTCGGCTTGCTCTTGCCCTTCTTCCCCTTGGCCTTCGGGGCCGGCAGCTTCACCTTCACGGACCCGCCGCCGGGCAGCGGGATCGTCGGCGCCTGCGCGGGCACGGGCGCCGGGAGGGCGAGTGCGAGCGCGATCAGCGCTAGGGGGAACAGGCGGAGCAGACGCATATGACGTGTTTTCGGCCGTTATGGGGGCCGGACTTGAGCGCGGGGCGGAAGGTCATCAACGTACCGTGTCCGCGGGTGCGCCACGTCAGTTGGATCCTCGCGCTCGCAGTGCTCAGCCTTCTCGTTCCGGCCGCGCCCGGCTACGACGCCTGGGCGTGGCTGACCTGGGGCCGCGAGCTGGGGACGTTCTCCCTGGAAACCGCGGGTGGGCCGGCCTGGAAGCCCCTCCCCGTGGCGGTGACGACGCTGCTCGCGCCGTTCGGGTCGTGGGCGCCGGAGCTGTGGCTGATCGTGGCGCGCTCGGGGGCGATCGCGGCCCTCGCGATGGCGTTCGTCGTCGCGCGGAGGCTCGGCGGGACGGCGGCCGGAGCGGTCGCCGTCGCCGGCGTGGCCCTGACCGCCGGCTTCGTCCGCCACGCCGCGGTCGGCGACACCGAGCCCGTGCTGATCGCCCTCGCCCTGGGAGCGTTCGAGCGAGCGCTCGCCGGCCGCCACCGCCAGGCGCTCCTCCTCGGAGGGCTCGCCGCGCTCGTCCGCCCGGAGGTGTGGCCGTTCCTCGCGGCGTACGGCGTCGCGAGGTGGCGCGCCGCGGAGGAGCGGCGCGTCGTGGTGGCTCTGACGGTGCTCATCCCGGCGGCGTGGGTGCTGCCGGAGCTGCTGTCCTCCGGGGAGCTGTTCCGCTCGGCCGAGCGGGCGCGGATCCCGAACCCGGGGCAGCCCGCGACGGCGGACTTCCCGTTCCTGGCCACGCTCGGCGCGGCGGGCGGCGCGCTCTTCCTCCCCGCGGCGCTCGGAGCGGTCGGCGCCCGCGGTCGCTCCGCGCTTCCGGCAATCGGCGGTGCCGCGTGGATCGTGCTGGTCGCGTTGATGAGCGAGGGAGGGTTCAGCGGCGAGCCGCGGTATCTGCTGCCGGGCGCGGCGCTGATCGCGGTGAGCGGCGCCGTCGGGTTGGCGCGACTTGCGTCCGCGCCGCTGCCGCGCGTCGCGTTCGCGCTCGCGATCGCCGCGGTCGGCGTCGCGCGCGTCGGCGACATCGCCGACCTCGGCCCGCGCCTCGCCTACCAGGACGCCCTCGCCGCCGACCTCGACCGCGCCATCGCCGCCGCGGGCGGGCGAGACGCGATCCTCGCCTGCGGCCGGCCGGCCGTGGGCCGCTACCGAGGCACCCTGCTCGCCTGGCGCCTGCGGGTCCCGAAGCGCGTCGTGCTGGCGGACGGCGAGCGGGGCGACATCACCTTCCGCTCCCGCCTCACCCGCGGCGCTCGGCCCGCGCCGGAGGCGCGCGGCCCGACGATCGCCGCGAACGCGCACTGGAGGGTGGTCGGGAGTTGCGCCGCCGCTCCGAACGCCCGAGCGGGGCGTTGAAGCACCTCGTGAGGCGGCTCATCTTCGTCACGTTCGCGGCGGCGGCGGTGCTCTCCGGCGCCGCACCCGGCCAGCCGCGCTGCTTCGGCGCGGCCGCGCGCGACGCGACGAAGCCGTGCGAGAACCCGAAGCTGCGCTTCATCGCCGTCCCCTCTCCGAGCGACGCGCCGCTGCTCCCCGCGCTCGCGTGCAAGTTCGTCCGCTACAAGACGCCGCACGTCTGCGCGTTCGCGACGCCGAAGCGGAAGGCCGCGCAGACGATCGCGCTGCTCGGCGACAGCCACGCCCCGGCGTGGCGCGCGGCGGTCGACGTGCTCGCCAAGCGCAGGCGCTGGCGGGCCCTGACCCTCGCGCGTTCGAGCTGCCCGTTCAGCACGGCCGAGCATCGCGCGCAGCCGAAGTCGTGCGCCGAGTGGAAGGACGGCGTGTACGACTGGTTCGCGCGCCACCCCGAGATCCGGACGGTCTTCTTCGTCAACTCCGCCGGCTACGACTTCACGAGCGACCCGGTCGACGGCTATCGCCAGGCGCTCGACGCGCTGCCGCCGACGATCGAGCGGATCGTCGTCATCCGCGACAACCCGAAGGCCGCCGAGAACACGCTCCCGTGCGTCGCCCGCGCGCTCCGGAAGCGCGCCCGCCCCGACCGCCGCTGCGCACTGGACCGCGCCGCCGTCCTCACCGCCGACCCCGCCGCCGAAGCCGCGCCGCTCCTGGCGAACGACCGCGGCCGCGCCATCGACCTGACCGACTTCTTCTGCGACGACGCGACGTGCTTCCCGGTCATCGGCGGCGTCCTCGTCTACAAGGACACGAGCCACATCACGACGGTCTTCAGCCGCACGCTCGGCCCCTACCTTGCCCGCGCGTTCGCGGAGCTCGACCGCTAGCTGATCAGCTCCCCGATCGAGAGGAGGTCGAACGCGAAGTCCTCCTCGGCGTTCCGCCCGGCGCCGAGCGCGCGCAGCCGCGCCGCCGCCTCGGCGATCGCGTCGCTGTCCCCGACCTCCTCGAGCAGCTGCTGTGCGCGCGCGGCCTCGGGATCGACCGGGCGGCGCGCCATGTCGTACCCGGTGGCCGCCCACGCGTCGAGCACCGCGCACAGCGACGGCCGCGGATAGGGCCGGTCGCGCCGCCGGATCGCCGCGATCCACGCATCGGCGCCGGCGCGCAGCACCCGGTCGCGCAGGCGCAGGCGCTCGAGCCGGGCGGCGAAGCGCGGCAGGGCGGGCCCGTAGCCGCGCAGGAACGCCTCGTCGCGCGCGAGGTCGAGGACCGCCCACACGACGCGGTCCTCGGGCGAGTCGTCGGGGAAGCGGCTGAGGTGCTCGCGGCAGCGACCGAGCTCGCGCTCGTGCGCCGCGTGGCGCCGCTGCATCGCGCGCCGGCGCCGCAGCACGTCGCGCTTCGCCAGACGCACCACCGTCGCCAGCCGCCGCGCCTCCAGCCGCTGCGCGGGCGTGCTCGGCGGAGGCGGCGGGATCGCGTCGCGCGAGACGCGCCCGCTCTGGAACAGCATGTCCCGCTGGCCGCCCCCGGCGGCCGCGGGCCGCGGCAACCCGCGCGGCACGCGCGGCCCGTAGACGAAGCGGAACGTGAAGCGCCCGCGCCGGTCCGCCCGGAAGAGGATGCCGTAGCCCTCCTGGGTGCACGCCTCGCCCGGCGGGCAGAACCGGGCCGTAGCTCGCCTCCACCCGCGCCCGCGGCCGCCACCCGTAGCCGCGGAACACATACACCGTCCCGACGTCGTACACCTTCCGCGGGTCCGGCACCACATGGACGCACGGCGGCGGGTCGACGCACGGCTGCCCGCCCATCGCGCCCACCGCCACGACCGCCGCGAGCGCCTCCAGCACCCGCGGTCACTCCTGCGGCATGAACGGGATGATGTAGGCGTTCTCGATGATGTGGAACCAGACCCAGAACCCGACCACGCCGAGCGTCGCCGAGACGATGACGACCTGGTTGAGCGCGCCGTCGCGCTGCTGATGGCCGGCCCGTCGGCGTAGCCGGATCCACACAGAGTCGAGCCGCGTGAGCACCTTCAAGACAAAGATGACGCTGACCAGGAAGCCCCCGAGCACGACGACCCCGTCCGCCATGACGGACCCGGTCTGCCGGTAGACCTGCGCGCCGACCCAGAACCACGCGAGCGGGATCGGCACCCACATGACGAACGTGCCGAGCAGCTCGACGAACAGGATCCCCAGTGACGCCGCGCGCGCCGCGCGCCTCCCCCGCATGACCCCTCAGAGCTTAGGCAGATCCTGCTTGAGCGACGCCACCGGGGCGAAGAGGTCGCCGTGCTCCTCCACGCGCGCGAGCACCTGCTCGGAGTCGAACACCAGCAGCTCGGGGTCGCCCGCCTCGTGGCACTCACGCACCTCGTCCCACGTGATCGGGGTCGAGACCGTCGGGCGGTCCTTCGCGCGCAGCGAGTAGACGTTCACCGTCGTCTTGTGCTCGTCGTTCTGGGACCAGTCGACGAACACCTTGCCCGGGCGCAGCTTCTTGGTCATCCGCGCGACGACGAGGTCGGGCTCCTCGCGCTCGAGCAGCTCGGCGACCGCGCGCGCGAAGTCCTTCGTCCCGCCGTCGTACGTCGTGTCCGGGGTGTTGAGCGGCACGTAGATCTGCATCCCCTTCGAGCCCGACGTCTTCGCGAATGACTCGATCCCGAGCCGCTCGAACATCCCGTGCAGCCACAGCGCCACCTGCGAGCACTCGACGATCGTCGCCGGCGGCCCCGGGTCGAGGTCGAACGCGAGGATCTGCGGGGTGAGGATGTCCTCGCCGCGCGCCAGGGACGTGTGCAGCTCCAGGTCGCCGAGCTGCGCGAGCCAGACGAGCGTCGGCAGGTCGTCGCACGAGCAGAAGTCGATCGTCTTCGACGACAGCTCCCAGTGCAGCGTGCGGACCCAGTCGGGCCGGTGCTTCGGGCATTGCTTCTCGAAGAAGTGGCCGCCCTCGACGCCGTTCGGATAGCGCTTGAGCGTCAGCGCGCGGTCCTGCAGGTGGGGCAGGAGCACGGGCGCGATCCGCCGGTAGTAGTCGATGACGTCGCCCTTCGTGAACCCGACCTTGGGGTACATCACCTTGTCGAGGTTGGTGAGCTTGATCCGGCGGACGGGTGGGCCGTTGACAACGACCTCCCACCCCTCGCCGCTCGCGAGCTTCTTCGGCTCCCACTCCGGCTCCTTGGACGCCACGAGGCCTTTATACGCGGGATGGCGCAGGATCTTGTCGTTGGTCCACTCGCCGAACTCGACGTCGGCGACGTAGTGCGGCTGGACCCAGATCGCCCCCTTCGGGGCCGCGCTCGGGTTGGTGACCGGCGGCGTGTCGCGCTCGCACGGCTCGAGCAGCTTGCCGAGCCGCACCAGCTCCGCGTCCGAGAACCCGGTCCCGACGCGGCCGACGTACCGCCCCTCCGCGGACACGAGCAGCGCTCCGATGCGCGACTTGCGCTTCCCCTCCCCCGGCAGCCAGCCGACGATCGTGAACTCGTCGCGCTGCTTGTTCTTGATCTTCAGCCAGCCGCGGGCGCGGCGCCCCGGCTCGTACGGGCAGTCGAGGCGCTTGGCGACGATCCCCTCGAGGCCCTGCGCCGCCGAGGCCTCGAGCAGGGCCGCACCGTCGGCGACCACGTTCTGCGGCGTCTGCCAGTTCGGGCCCGTGAGCTCGAGCGCCTCCAGCCGCGAGCGCCGCTCCTCGTACGGCAGGTCCATCAGCGAGTGCCCGTCGAGCCAGAGCAGGTCGAAGAGGACGTAGACGACCGGGTTCGACTTCGCCAGGCGCTTGGCCGCGCTCTCCGACCCCACGTGCATCCGGTGCTGCAGCCGCGCGAACGACGGCCGGCCCTGCTCGTCGAACGCCACGATCTCGCCGTCGAGCACCGCGCTGTGGTGCGACAGCGCGCGGTTGAGCTTCGACAGCTCGGGATACGAGGGCGTGATGTCGCGCAGGTTGCGCGACTCGAACCGCAGCCGGCCCGGCTCGGAGTACGCGATCGCGCGCACGCCGTCCCACTTGATCTCGAACGCCCACTCGTCGCCCTCGGGGACGTCGGTCGCCAGCGTCGCGAGCATCGGGACGACGCGCTCCGGCATCGCCTCCCGCGACGGGTCGGCGGGAGGGTCCATCCGGTGGATCATCCAGTCCTTGCCGCGAGTCTGGAACAGGGCGTAGCGACCCTGCGCGAGGCCCTCCTCGCCATGCAGCGCGACCTCGATCTTCTCGGGCTCCCACTTCAGGCACTCGTACGTGCCGTGGTCCCAGATCGTCATCGAGCCGGCGCCGTACTGGCCCTTCGGTATCTGCCCGTGGAACTCGAGGTACTCCAGCGGGTGGTCCTCGGTGTTGACCGCGAGGCGGTTCTCGCCCGGGCTGTGCGGCAGGCCGTTCGGGATCGCGAAGGAGACGAGCACGCCGTCGCGCTCGAGCCGCAGGTCCCAGTGCAGGCGCGTCGCGTGGTGCTCCTGGATGACGAACCGCGCGGTCTCGGTGGCGGCGGGCTCGGGGGAGCCCATCGGCTCCGGGGTCGCGTCCGCGCGCCGCTTGCGGCGGTACGTCTCCAGCTTGTCGGCCACGAGGGGCCTAGTGCCCCGCGAGGCGGAGGACGACGCCCTCCAGCTCGGTCAGCGCGTCGCTCTTCACGACGTAGGCGTCGGCCATCGCGGCGAGGTCCTTGTCGCCGTCCTCGGGGTTGTAGCCGGAGAGGACGATCACCTTCGCGCCCGGGCACTTCTCGCGGATCGCGTTCATGAGCGGCGCGCCGCCGAACTGGTCGAGCAGGATCACGTCCGGGTCGCAGTCGGCGATCCCGTCGAGGACGCCCTCGGGGGTCCCCGCGCCGCCGACGAGCTCGATGTCGCCGGTCGCGAGGACCTCCCGGATCAGGTGGCGGTACGACTCGGAGTCGTCTCCGTGGAAGACGCGGACGGGCATCCCCAGAAATGGTAGTGGGGCGCCCGGAAGTGGTTACTCATCTTTCCGTCTAGCCGCCGGCGACGGCGGGGAGGATCTGCAGCTCCGCGCCGTCCGGCACCTGCGTGGCGAGGCCGTCCAGGAAGCGGACGTCCTCGCCGTCGAGGTAGACGTTGACGAAGCGGCGCAGCTGGCCGTCGTCGCCGGCGACGCGGTCGCGCAGCTCGCCGTGCTTGGCGTAGAGCGCGTCCATGACCTCGGCGACCGTCGCGCCCTCGACCGACTCGCTGCCCTGCCCTCCCGTGACCGCCCGCAGCTGCGGCGGGATCTTGACGGTGACCGCCATCAGGACGCCACCCCCGCGAACTCCTGCTCGAACGCGTCGTACGACGGCTCGATCGTGTGGGTGGTGAACGTGTCGCGGACGGCGTCGAGCGTCTTGAGGCCCTCGCCCGTGATGAACGCGACGACGCGCTCGTCCGGGCCGATGTCGCCCCGCGCGGCGAGCTTGGCCAGCGTCGCGGTGGTCACCCCGCCGGCGGTCTCGGTGAAGATGCCCGTCGTCTCGGCCAGCAGGCGGATGCCCGCGCGGATCTCGTCGTCGGTCACCGCGTCGACCCCGCCGCCGCTGTTGCGCGCCAGCTCGACCGCGTAGGCGCCGTCGGCGGGGTTCCCGATGGCGAGCGACTTCGCGATCGTGGCCGGCTTGACCGGCCTGCAGACGTCGTGGCCCTCCGCGAACGCGGTCGCGACGGGCGAGCAGCCGGTGGCCTGCGCGCCGTTCATCTTGGGCGCCTCGCCGGTGATCAGGCCGAGCTCGCGCCACTCGGCGAAGCCGCGCGCGATCTTCGTGAAGAGGGAGCCGGAGGCGACCGGGACGACGCAGCGGTCCGGCGTCTCCCATCCGAGCTGCTCGGCGACCTCGTACGCGAGCGTCTTCGAGCCCTCGGCGTAGTACGGCCTCATGTTCACGTTGACGAAGGCCCACTCGCGCTCGCCGCTCAGCTCGGTGCAGAGGCGGTTGACCGCGTCGTAGTTGCCCTTCACGGCGACCACGTGCGTCCCGTACACGCCCGTCGCGAGGATCTTCTGCTCCTCCAGGTCGGCGGGGATGAAGACGTAGGACTCCAGCCCGAGCGCGGCGCCGTGGGCGGCGACGCTGTTGGCCAGGTTGCCGGTCGAGGCGCAGGCGATCACGTCGTAGCCGAGCTCGCGGGCGCGGGCGACGGCGACCGAGACGACGCGGTCCTTGAACGAGTGCGTCGGGTTCGCGGCGTCGTTCTTGATCCACACCTCCCCGAGGCCGAGCCGCTCCGCGAGCCGGTCGGCCTTGATGAGCGGCGTGCAGCCGGCCGGCAGGCCGGAGAGCGAGCTGGCCCGGCGCGCGCTCGCGGGCGGCTGCTCGAGGGGCAGGAAGTCCGCGTAGCGCCAGATGTTCTGCGGGCCGCCCTGGATGCGCCGGCGCGCCTCCGGGACATCCTCGATCCGGGCGTGGTCGTACGCGACCTCCAGCGGGCCGAAGCACCGCTCGCAGACGTACCGCGCCTCGAGCGGGTACGGAGTCCGACATTCCTTGCACTGCAGGCTCGTGGCCGCCATCGCTGGTCCTCGCTGTTCACTCCTGGCGAGTACCTCTGGAAGCCCTCGCCACATCTGACAGGAATTGGCACCGTCTCCGCCATGGCTGGCGTTCGGTTGCCGGGGCTTCATAGGGCCAGTCCCTCCACCCCTCTGGATGTGATGCGCGCCGGAGAGTACCAATCGTCCCGGCGTGCGTAGGGGTCGGCCGCGAGAGGTAGAATCTTGAGCCAGGAGAACGGTCCATGACGAGCGACGACCCCTTCAGTCCCGATGCCCAGCGTCTTTCGCCCCCTTCGCCGGGGAGCCCGCGCGCGCACGGACGTCGTCGCCCGGCCTCCTGAGCCCGAGACCCCCAACGTCGAGACCCTCGACGCGGCCGGGCTGCGCTGGATCAACATCGAGCGCCCGCGCCCGATCGACCGCGCCTGGCTCGAGGAGCACTACGACTTCCACGCGCTGGACTACGAGGACGTCTTCTCGCGCAACCAGCGCCCGAAGGTCGACGAGTACGACGACTACCTCTTCGTCGTCCTGCACTTCCCGCGGTTCGACAAGACCGTCGAGCGGCTGAACGCGGCGGAGGTCGACATCTTCGTCGGCCCCGACTTCGTCATCACGCTGCCGAACGAGCCGCTGCAGCCGCTGGAGTACCTGTTCGAGCGGGCGCGCGCGAACGCCGACCTGCGCGAGCAGCTGTTCTCCAAGGGCGCCGGCTACCTGCTCTACAAGATCGTCGACGAGTGCGTGGACGCGTCGTTCCCGATGCTGCGCAAGATCGGGCACAAGCTCGAGCGCATCGAGGAGGACATCTTCGAGGGCCGCTCCGCCGAGATCGTCCGCGACATCTCGAACGCCAAGCAGGAGATCATCAACTTCCGCAAGGTCGTCCGGCCGCAGCGCGCCGCGCTGGCCGACCTCGAGCGCACCAAGCGCTACATCCCCGAGGACCTCGACATCTACTTCGACGACGTCAACGACGCGTCCGAGCGCGTCTGGGACATGCTCGAGAACTTCAAGGAGGTCGTCGAGGGGCTCGAGTCGACCAACGAGTCGGTCCTCTCCCACCGCGTCAACGACGTCCTGCGCGTCCTGACGGCGTTCAGCGTCGTGATCCTGCCGCTCACGCTGATCGCGTCGACCTTCGGGATGAACGTCGCGTTCCCGGGCGAGGACTCCGAGGCCGCCTTCTGGGTGATCCTCGGGATCATGCTCGTGTCGCTCGTCGCGATGGTGGCGTACTTCAGGAAGCGCGGCTTCTTGTAGCTCGGACGATCGTGAACTGCGTCCCGGCGCCCTCGATGTTCTCGAGGGTGAGGCCGGCGGCGGTCGCGACGGCGCCCAGGGCTTCGAGGGGGACGGCGGCGCCGAGCCATTCGGGGGCGTTCTGGCCGCGGGGGTGGCGGCCGGCGAGGCCGCGGAGCAGCTCGCGGCGGCTGGTGCCCCGCTGCTCGGCGCGCGGTTCGTGGACCTTGGGGTCGGTCGACAGGCCGAAGGCCGCCCAGGCGCCCGGCTTGAGGACGCGGCCGAGCTCCTCGACGTAGCCGAGCGTCGTCTCTGGATCGGGGATGTGCTGGAAGACGACGTGGGAGACCGCGCCGTCGAGCGAGGCGTCCTCGACGCCCGTCAGCGACTCGCCGTCGCCGAGCAGCCAGGTGACGTTGTTGAGGTGCTCGTTCAGCTCCTGCGCGCGGCGGAGCATCTCCGGCGAGACGTCGAGGGCGATGACGTGGGCGGCGCGCCGCGAGAGCCCGCGCGTGAGCCGGCCGACGCCGCAGCCGAGGTCCAGCACGACGTCGTTCAGGCGGACGGTGACGCCGGCGGTGTCGAGGAGCGTCTGCAGGTCGCGGTCGCCGTTGCGCCAGAAGCGGGCGGCGTCGGCGTCCTTGTACGGCTCGCGGTTGTCGACGAAGTGGAAGGCGTCCTCGCGCGCGCGGGCATCCCAGAAGCGGCGCATGCGGGAGGCGTCCATCGCGGCGCGAGGCTACCGAGCGCCGTGCCGTAACCGCGTCCGCGGGCGCGTGTAGAACCCGGACGTGCCGGCACCGCCTCTGGACTCCTTCGAGCGCCTCGTCGAGACGTGGGCGCTCGAGCAGCCGATCGAGAAGCGGCGCATGCTGATCATCGTCAACCCGTACGCGACGACGGTCTCCGACCGGCTGAAGAACCTCGTCGTCCACGCGCTGCAGAGCCGCTACGAGGTCACCGCCTTCGACACCCAGCGGCAGGGCCACGCGACCGAGCTGGTGCGCGAGGCGGCGGCGGAGGGCTACGACGTCGTGGTCGCCTTCGGCGGCGACGGCACGCTCAACGAGGCGGCGAACGGGCTCGCGGGGACGGACGTCCCGCTGACCCACCTCCCCGGCGGCTCGACCAACGTCGTCTGCAAGATGCTGGGCGTCCCCGGCGAGATCGTCGACGCGACCGAGCACCTGCTGCGAATGGCGGACGAGTGGCGGCCGCGGAAGATCGACCTCGGCTGCGCGGCCGGGCGCCACTTCGTCGCCTCCGCCGGCTTCGGCCTCGACGCGGCGGTCACGCGCGCGGTCGACCTGAAGCCCGCGCTGAAGCACCGCTACGGCGAGTGGTACTTCACCTGGGCCGCGCTGCGGACCTTCTTCCGCCACTACCTCGTCCACCCCCCGCGCGTGGAGATCGAGACCGACCAGGGCCTGAAGCTCGCCGGGATCGACGCGATCCTGCAGAACGGCGACCCGTACACGTACTTCAACGTCCGGCCGCTGCGGGTCGCGGAGAACTCGTCGCTGGACAGCGGCCGCCTCGCGGGCGCGATGCTCCACCGCGGCACGCCGATCGACGTCCCGACCATCGCCTACCGCCTGTTCTCGCGGCGGCTGAAGCTCGTCGACCACCGGCAGATCACCGGGTTCAGCGACGTCGGCGGCGTGCGGGCCTGGTCGGTCGACGGCGAGGAGATGCCGCTCCAGCTCGACGGCGACTGGGTCGGCGACTTCGCCGAGGTGGAGTTCAGCGTCCGGCCGGGCGCGCTGACCGTCGTGGGTTAGGGCGGCAGGTCCGGTAGACGCGGCGCTCGCTGCGTCCGCGGCGGAGCTTCAGCGTGACGACGATCCGGCCCTTCGCGGAGCCGCGCAGGTCGAGGACCACGCGGCGGCCGCGCTTCGTGACGCGGCGCGGCCTGACCCCGCGCGTGCGCACCTTCACGACCCGCCCGCGCGCGTGGATCACGATGCGGCGCTTGGAGCGGCACGGTCCCGCGGCGGTGCCAGGCACCGGCGCCTCGCCGGGCTCGCCGCTGAGCGCGTAGTCGCCGCGGGCGCAGCCGCTCGCCAGCCAGCCGCCGGGTCGGCGCTCCACCCGCAGGTCGCCGACGTTCTCGGCCGCGAGGCTCGGCTCGCGATCCGGCACCCAGACCTCGACGCGGCACGACTTCGCGTCGCCCGCGCTGCCGCGCAGCGACCACTTCCCGCTCTTCCAGTCCGACTGCAGCTGGCTCAGGCGGCCGGGCGCGAAGCGCGGGTACGCGCGGCGGAGGAGGTCGGTGTAGCCGGTCACGACGCCGAGCGGGCGGCCGCTGGGGCACTCGTTCGGGTTGAGCGAGCCGGACGCGCCCGGGTAGCCGACGACGTGCGGGTCCCCGCACGCCTGCTTCCACACCCACCAGGCGCCGCCGAGCCGGCGGGAGTCCTCCTGCGCGAGGTAGCGCTCCAGCCGCGGGCGGGCGTCCTCCGGCTCGCCGAACCAGCCCCACTCACCCGACCACAGCGGCGCGCCGTACGCCGCCGCCGCCCGAGCCGCGTTCTCGAAGCCCTGCTCGATCGACGTCGCGCCCTGGTCGACGCTGATCGACTCCGAGTACAGGTGCGGCGCGAAGACGATCAGCGGGTCCTCGGTGAAGCCCGGCGGGGGCGTCGTGTCGTTGCCGAAGCCGGACCAGAGGACGCTCGGCTCGAAGAAGATGATGCGCTTCTCATTCGGCTCCGCCGCGCGGATCGCCTCGATGGCCCGCGCGTAGTACCGGCCGAGCGGGGCGGCCTGGTTGAAGCCGACCTTGAAGCCGGGGTGCGGCTCGTTGAGGAGGTCGTAGCCGATGACGTTCGGCTCGTCCGCGAACGCCTTCGCGATCCGCCCCCACGTCGTCACGAGTTCGGTCTGGATGCCCTCGCGGTCGGCGTAGAACGACTCGAACGCCTGCGCGACCGCGGCGGACAGCTCGCGCGTGTCGTTCGCGCGGCAGGTCGTGAGGCCGTCGGTGAGCGTCGCCCACTGCGGCGCGCCGTCCCACCCGACGGCGGGGCCGAGGCCCGGCTCGCACTGGTAGCCGGGCGGCGTGGCGATGTGCTTCCCCCATGCGTCCTGGTGCATGTCGAGCACGACGTAGAGGTCGTGCCGCGCCGCCCACCGCACGGCCTCGCGCACGCGTGCGACGTACGTCTCGTCGAACGCGGCGCGCTCCGGCTGGAACGCCGACCAGCTCATGACGAGGCGGATCACGTTGAACCCGAGCGCCGCGATCTGCTCGAAGTCGCGCTCGGTGAGCGGCATCGTCGTCGGCAGCGCCGGGTCCGCCTGGTAGTAGTCGCCGAGCTGGTTGACGTTCAGCCCGCGCAGCAGGACCTGGCGGCCGTCGTCGTCGACGATGGCGGCGTCGTCGCCGGGCTCGACGGTGAGCCGCGGCGGCGCGGCGCCGGCGGGCGCGGCGAGCAGCGCGAGGAGGAGGGCGGCGAAAGCGAGAGGGGCGCGCATCCGGCGCGCCGGAGCCTAGGGCCTGGCGAAGGCGAAGCGGCGCACGACCAGCGCGACGGCGACCCCGATGACGCTGCCGAGCGCGGCGCCGGCGAGGACGTCCAGCCCGTAGTGCACGCCGAGGTAGACGCGGGCGAGGCCGACGGTCGCCGCGAGGCCGAGTGCCGGCCAGCGGAGCTTCGGGACGAGGATCGCGACCGCGACGGCGCACGCGAACGTGGTCGAGGCGTGGCCTGACGGGAAGCTGGGCGACGGCGGGACCGAGACGGCGGCGTCGAAGCCGGGGTCCGCTCGCGGCGGGCGCGGCCGGTCGACGACCTCCTTCAGGCCACTCGAGGCGAGGTCCGCGAGGACGAGGCTGACGGCGACCGCGAAGGCGGTGGGCAGCAGCAGGGCGCGGTTCTTGACGTCGCGGAGGAACGCGGTGACGACGAACAGCGGGCCCTTGATCCACCAGACGCTCGCGAGGGCGAAGACGGCGGTCGCCGCCGGCGTGCGGAACTGTGCGACGTGCTCGACGGCGGAATGGTCGAGCTGGAGCAGCTGGTGCAGGAAGTCCATTTCAGGCGTAAGAGGGCGTCCGCGCAGCGCGCGGATGCGTAGTGCGACTGATGAGGAGGCGGCGGAGGTCCTCTCCCGCGGCCCATCGCCACCTTGTAAACGGCACTACCCGCCAGAACTTGCGCGCAACACCCGACTTGCCATTTCCGCCTCGCGAGCGTAAACTTGTTGCATGCACAACCACTCCTTGTCATCGGATGACGCACAGGAGTACGGTCGGTCGAAAGGCTGAAGGAACGGGTCAGGGATGAGTCAGCGCGCGAGACTGAGGCTGGGCCGGAGGGAGACGGTCCGCACGCGCGCGGCGCTCCCCCCGCGGCACGTCGACGCGATCGTCAACGCGCACGCCAGCGGGCTCGGCGACCCGGTCCGCGCCCTGTCGAAGATCGTCGCGCTGCTCGAGGCGGCCGGCGCACGCGCGCGCGGCACGATCACAGGGTCGCCCGAGGAGCTCGCGGGCGCGCTCGCCCGCGCCCAGGGCCGGCGGGTGCTGCTCGCCGGTGGCGACGGCTCGCTGCACGCGGTGGCGAACCTCGGGAAGGGCGCGCCGCTCCCCGAGATCGCGCTCCTCCCCGCCGGCCGCGCGAACAACCTGGCTCGCGCGCTCGGCATCCCGACCCACTGGCGCGCCGCCATCAACCTCGCGGTCCGCGGTGAGGCCAAGCCCTTCGACGCGCTCGCCGTCCGGACGCCCGAGCGGTCGGTGGTCGCGGTCGAGGGCGTCAGCGCGGGCTTCCACGCTTCGGCCCGGACGCTCTACCACGGCGAGAACTCCGGCGACACCGCGGCCGGGATCAGCGCGTTCGCCCGGGCGATCCGCCGCTTCGCGCCCGTCCCGATGCGGCTCACCGTCGACGGGCACGTCGTCGAGGAGGGCCTCGTCGCGCAGGCGTTCCTCTCGAACGCGCCGCTCTTCGCCTACGGGTTCCGCGTCGACCCGATCGCGCGCGTCGACGACGGACTGCTCGAGTCGATCGTCCTGCACGCGTCGACGCGCCGCGAGACGCTGTCGCTGATGCGCGCGGCGCACGGCGGGCGGCACCTGGACCGCCCGGGCGTCGACTGGTACCGCGGCGCCGAGGCGCGCCTCGACCTCGAGGTGCCGATGGTCGCCGACGCCGAGCCGCTCGGCGTCACGACCGCGACTGTCTCGGCGCTGCCCGGCTTCCTGAAGGTGGTGCGGCCGTGATCCGGTTCCTCGCCGCGTTCTCCGCCGTCGCCGTCGGCCTCGGCGCCGCGCGCGCCCTGACCACGGCGTACGTCCCGGTCCTGCTCGACGAGATCGAGCACAACCCGGGCCTCATCGGCGCGGTCATGCTCGTCAACGCCGTCGCCGGCTTCGCGGTACCGCTCGGGGCCGGCTGGTGGAGCGACCGCCGCGGGACCCGCTTCCCGTTCATCCTCGGCGGCGCGCTCGTGGCGGGCGGCGGCCTTGCCGCGATCGCGCTCGGCACCGCCAGCACCTACTTCGCGCTGACGCTCGCCGCCGCCGCCGTGTACATCGGCCTCAACGCGGCGACCACCGCGCACCGGGCGGTCGTGGCCGAGCGCTTCGAGGACGAGCACCGTCCCCGCGCCACCGGCGCACAGGAGATCGCGCTGCTCCTCGGCGCGCTGCTCGGCACGGTCGGCGGCGGCGTGCTCGTCGAGAGCGCGCCGGAGCTCCTCTTCGTCGTCGCCGCGGTCGTCGTCCCGCTCCTCGCCCTCCCGACGTTGACGCTCAGGATCGTGCGGGAGAGGAGGAAGCCGGCCGTGGCGAGCCCGGCGCCCGAAGCGACTTCGCGCCGCGCCACGGCACGGGCCCTCGGTCGCGACCTCGTCCGCGCGGCCCGGACGCCCGGCGCGCGCGAGGTGCTGGCGGCACAGGTCCTCTGGGTCTTCGCGTACGTCGCGCTGGCGCCGTTCATGGTCCTGTACGCCGAGGACGTCCTCGATCTCGGCGCGGCCGCCGCCGGGCTGATCCTCGCCGCGTTCGGCCTCCTCACCGGCGCGGGGATGCTGGCGGCCGGCGCGCTGAAGCCCGAGCGCGTCCGGACGGCGCTCATCGCCGGCACGCTCGCCCTCGGCGCCGGGCTCGTGCTCGCGGTCCCGGCCTCGAGCGTCGCGGTCGCGGCCGCGCCGTTCGCGCTGGCCGCGGTCGGCGCCGGCGTCGTGACCGCGCTCGGCTTCCCGTACTACGCGCGCTTCATCCCCGACGGCGAGGCGGGCGCGTACTCGGGCGTCTTCTTCAGCGGCCGCGCGATCGCGAGCGCCGCCGCGCTGCCGAGCGCCGGCGGGCTCGTCGCCGCCAGCGGCTCGTACCGCGCCCTGCTGGGCATGGGCGGCACCGCGCTCGTCGCCGCGATCCCGCTCTCACGGGCGGAGCGGGCGAAGGCGAGGCCGCGGCTCGCGCCCCTCCCCCACCGCTCGGCCCTCCGGGAAGTCGTCCGCGCGTGGGCCCCGCGGCTCGGCCTCGGCGTGCTCGGGGTCGCCGCCGTAGGCGTCGCGCTGCCCGCGCTGCAGGGCACCGACGAGGCCGTGTTCCGCGCGGTCAACGGCCTCGGCCAGGGCCCGGACTGGCTGTACCAGGCGCTCGACCCGCACAGCCGCAACTACGCGATCCTCGTCGGCATCGCGCTCGTCGCCGCCGCGTTCCTGCGCCGCGGGCGGTACGTCGCCGGCGCGGCCGTCGCGATGCTGCTCGCCGCCTTCGGCTCGGACGCCATCCTCGAGCCCTTCCAGATCCTCTTCGACCGGCCGCGGCCCGAGGAGGCCCTGGGCGCCGAGGCCGGCCTCATCCACGGCCGCACGTGGGCGCACATCGCGAGCTTCCCGAGCGGGCACCTCATGGTCACGGCGGCCATGGTCGCCGCGCTCATCAAGATGGTCCCGCGGCTGACCTGGCCGCTGCTCGTCTACCTCTTCGCGATCGCGATCACCCGGGTCACGTTCGGCGCGCACTTCCCGATCGACGTCGTCGTCGGCGGGCTCATCGGCTGGGAGGTCGGCGTGTTCAGCGTCGCGCTCGTCCGGGCCGCGGGGCTGCTCCCCGGCGAGGCGACGGAGCGCGCCGAGGCCCGAGAGCCCGTCCCCGCCTCCGCTCCGGGCTAGTCGGAGGTCGACGAGCTGCACCACGACGAGCCGACGGTCGCGACCGTCCCAGACCGCCTCGACCGCCTCGGCGACCCGTGGGCCGGCATCGACGAGGCGCCGCAGTCGCTCGAGCCGTTCCTCGCGATGCACGAGCGCGACCGCGCGAACGGCCTGCGCGACGCGCCGTGGCCGCCGGTGTATCCGAAGATGCCGGACGAGCCCCCGCGCGTCGCGCCCAGCCGCGCAAAGAAGGGCTAGCGCAGGAGCGTCTGGGCGCGGGCCCAGAGCTTCGTCATCCCGCGGATCCAGCGCTCCGGGTTCTCCGCCTTGCCGACGACGAACTCGTGCATCTCCGGATGGGTGTAGATGAGGAAGCGATCCTCGCGGACGCCCTCGAGGATGCGCGCGGCCGCCTCCTCCGGTCGCTGCGGCTCGCCGCCGCCGATCATCGCGGCCGCCTTCGCGGCGTCGCCGCCCGCGCCGGCGCGGAGCATCGCGGTGTCGACAGCCCCGGGGCAGACGCACGACACGCGGACGCCCTGCGCGCCGTGCGTGAACGCGAGCCACTCGGCGAAGCCGACCGCGGCGTGCTTGGTCGCCGAGTAGGGCGCGTCGCCGATCGCGGTGAGCAGGCCGGCCATCGACGCGGTCGTGACGAGGTGGCCCTCGCCCCGCCCGATCCAGCCGGGAAGGAGCGCGCGGGCCGCGTAGACGTGGGCCATCAGGTTGACCCGCCACTGGAGGTCCCACGTCGCGTCGCCGGCCTCCGGGCCGCCGCCGGTCGAGACGCCCGCGTTGGCGAACCACGCGTCGATCGGGCCGAGCTCCTCCACGAGGGCGCGGGTCGCGTCCTCGTCGGTGACGTCGAGGACCCGCGCGACGACGCCCTCCCGCTCCGGCGGCGCGTCGAGGTCCGTCGCGACCACCGTCTTCGCTCCCTGCGCCAGCAGCGCATCGACGAGCGCGCCGCCGATCCCGTCGGCCGCTCCCGTGACCACGACCGTCCGGCCTTCGAGCTCCATCCGCCGAGGACCCTAGCCGGGCCGGCCGGCCGCGTACCACGCGCGGGCCGTCAGCTCGAAGGGTCCGTCGCTCGGCAGCGCCTCACGGCACGCGTCGCGAATCCGGTCCTGCTGCTCGGGGGGCTGCGACGCGAGGAACGTGCCCGCCGGCCCGACGGCGAACGTGAACGGCTCCCAGAAGTCGTCGAAGTCCGCGTAGTGCGCGCGGGCCTCGAGCTCCCCTTCGACGACGTCCTCGAGCCCCGCCCGCCGGAAGCGCTCGCCGAGATCGCCCCGCGAGGTGCCGGGCCGTTGGCGCTCCCCCGCGGCCTCGCGGTCGAACGAGCGAACCGCGCGCCAGAAGGTCGTGAGCATGGTCATCCCGCCCTCCACGACGTCCCACATGCAGGCGGCGACGGTGCCGCCGGGGCGGGTGACCCTCGCCATCTCCCGGATGCCCGCGTCGGCGTCCCGCATGAAGGCGACGACGAGCGAGGCCAGCGTCACGTCGAAGGAGTCGCCGGGCCACGGCAGCTCCTCGGCGACGCCGACCTGGACGTCGGCGCCCGGATGCCGCTGCGCGCAGGCCTGGGCGAACTGCGGCGCGGGGTCGATCGCGGCGACGTTCTCGGCGCCGACGCGCCGCGCCAGCTCGGAGGTCAGCCCGCCGGGCCCGCAGCCGACGTCGAGCACCTTCATCCCGGCGCCCACGCCCGCCGCGTCCGCGAGCAGCGGCGCCAGGCTCGCCGTGTAGCGCCCCATGAACCGGTCGTACTTCTCCGCGGCGGCCGTGAACTCCATCCGCGGACTCAATCGCGCGCGCGGCGGCCGCGTCAAGTACCGTCGCGGGTCATGACCGGCCGGTGCCTGTGCGGAGGCGTGACGTATCGCGTCGAGGGGGAGCCCGTCGCGCAGGCGGTCTGCCACTGCACCGACTGCCAGCGCCAGACGGGCAACCCGTTCTCGGCGATCGCGGGGTACCCGCGCGCGGCCTTCAGCGTCGAGGGGAGCACGCTGGCGTCGTTCACGACGGTCGGCACGGACCACGGCGGCGACACCGAGCGCCACTTCTGCTCGGCGTGCGGCTCGCCGATCTTCAGCATCGCCGCGGTCGCGCCGGACCTGGTCTTCGTCAAGGTCGGCTCGCTCGACGACGCGTCGTGGTTCCAGCCGGCGTTCGAGGTGTGGACGAGCTCGGCGCAGCCGTGGGCGCCGCACTTCGACGACGCCGCTCAGCTCGAGCGCGGGCCGGGCTAGTCCGCGATGCGGCGCGGCGTGGCCGCCCTCGCGGCCGTCTCGGCCCTCGCCGTGGCCGATGTCGCCGCGGCGGCGGTCCCGATCGCGCGCGACGACGTCGACGCCGGCCTGGCGCTCGCCGGGTCCCGCGTCGTCTGGGGATCGACGGCCGCGGACGGCTCGCTGCGGGTGCGCGCCGGCGACGGCAGCGGCCCGCCCGTCACGCTCTTCGCGTTCCCGCCGACGCGACGCCCGACCACGCAGGCCCTGGGTGCCGTCGCCGCGTCGTCGACGCACCTCGCGCTCGTCCGTCACGCCCGCCGGCCCGCCGGCGAGCCCGCTCCCGTGGGCGAGCTGAGGAGCGGCGTGGAGGTCCTCGCGGGGGGCGCGGGGTCGACGACGCTCATCGTCGGGCCGCTCGGGGGCCCGTTCCTGCACCTGGCCGGCACGCGCGGCGCGACCCGGCCCGACGGGTGCGAGCCGTCGACCTCGCCCTCCGAGCCCGTCATCTCGGGGACGCAGCTGGCCTACCTCGAGACCGTGACGCGGTGTACGCGCCGCGGAGCACGCCAGCACGAGCAGATCGTCTTGTACGACCTCGCGCGACCGCGGGCCGGCCCGCGCGTGGTCGCTCATGGGACCTCCGCCTGGCTGGGTGCGGAGCCGCGCGTCGATGTCGGCGCCGTCCGGCTCGCGGGGCGCTACGTCGCCTGGCAGGAGACCTATCCGGCGCATCTGGAGCGGAGCAGCGCGAAGGTGCTCGACCTGCGCAGCGGCCGCGTCGTGCGCACGGTCCGTCGCGCGCCGGGCGGCTCGCTCGGCGACATCCTCGAGTGGTTCGCGGTCGGCCGCGACGGGTCGCTCGTGGTCAGCTACCAGAAGGACGAGACGGGTCACGGGCTCGCGCTCGTCCCGCGCGACGGCCGCGCGGGGCCGGTCGAGGTGCGTCCCCCGCGCGGCGACTTCGGGTACGAGCCCACGACGTTCGCCGTCGCGTACCGGCGCGGCCGGATCGCGTTCGTCGGCGAGACGGGCGAGGACGAGTTCGGCCTCGTGCTCGCCCGCCGCACGGGCATCCCCTCTCCGCTGGCCCGCTTCACCGCGGCGCGCCCGATCGTCGGCGATCCCGCGTGGAACGGCGCCTACGCCACGTGGGCGGCGCGCCGCGGGAGGACGACCACGATCTGGCGGGCTCGCACCGGGTAGGACCCGGGCATGAGCGATCCCACCGGCGGCGACGCCGAGAAGGCCGTCCCGCCGCCCCCGAAGCTTCCCGAAGTCGAGAGCCCGTCGCCCGAGGAGGTGCTCCAGGACGTCCCGTCCCCGGAGGAGCTGCTCGAGAGCGACGAGCATCCGTCCGTCGACGAGATCATCGGCGGCGACAGCGAGTGACGGCGGAGAAGCGCGTACGCGCGCTCGCCGACGGCGGCGAGATCCCGCTGCTCGGGTTCGGCGTCTGGCAGGTGCGCGACGGGCGCGAGTGCGAGGACGCGGTGCGCTGGGCGCTCGAGGCGGGCTACCGGCACGTCGACACCGCGCAGGCGTACGGCAACGAGGGGAGCGTCGGCCGTGCGCTGCGCGACAGCGGCGTCCCGCGCGACGACGTCTTCATCACGACGAAGTTCTATCCGCGCCGGAAGGACCCGGAGGCGGAGGCGGAGCGCAGCCTCGACCGACTGGGCGTGGAGTACGTCGACCTCTACATCGTCCACTGGCCGGCGGATGGCCCCACCTGGGCGTGGGACGGGATGCAGCGCGCGCGAGAGCGCGGGTACGCACGCTCGATCGGCGTCTCGAACTTCAGCGTCGCGGAGCTCGACGAGCTGCTCGGCGCCGCGGACGTCCCGCCCGTCGTCAACCAGGTCCAGTTCAGCCCGTTCGAGTTCCGGCGCGCGCTGCTGGCGGGGTGCGAGGAGCGGGACGTGGTGGTGGAGGCGTACAGCCCGCTGGGCACCGGGCGGCACCTCGACGACGCCGCCGTCACGGCGATCGCGGAGCGGGTCGGCCGGACGCCGGCGCAGGTGCTCGTGCGCTGGTGCCTGGAGCGCGACCTCGTCGTGCTCCCCAAGTCGACCCACCAGGAGCGGATCGAGGAGAACGCGCAGGTCTTCGACTTCGCCCTCTCCGACGAGGACATGGCCGCTCTCGACGCGCTCGACACGACCGCCGGGACGGACCGCGCGCGCGAGAGCAAGTGGTGGTGAGCGTCACCGTTGCCGCTCGTCGAGCACCACTAGGACCCGCTCGCACCAGCGGACGACGTCGTGCTCGTACATCCGCCCGCCCATCAGCGTGAGGTACGGGCCGACGCGGTCGGCTGTCCGGAGGTGCTCCTCCTCGCCGGCGCCGTCGAGCATGCGCTCGCGCAGCGTGTCGTAGAGGGCGAGCTTCGCGCGGGCGTGCTGGAGGCGCTCCTCGACCGAGGCGCGGATCGCGTCGGGGTCGCCGGCGTCGAGCGCCTGGACCTTGACGACGAGGTCGTCGCGCAGGGCCATCGGCCGCGCCGGCTCCTGGGTGAAGGCGTGAAGCTCGGCGCGGCCCGCGGCGGTGAGCGTGAAGACCCGCTTGTTCGGGCGGCGCTGCTGCTCGACGACGCGCGCCTCGATGAGGTTCTCGGTCTCCAGGCGCTCGAGCTCGCGGTAGAGCTGCTGCGGCGTGGCGGACCAGAAGTTCGCGACGGAGACGTCGAACCGCTTCGACAGCTCGTAGCCGGAGGCCTCGCCCTCGAGCAGGGCGACGAGGACGGCGTGGCGGAGGGCCATCTAGAGCGATCCCGTGCTTCGTAGTATCATCCGCACCTATTCAACTAGTTGTCTAACCGGAGCGCAAGCCATGCACCCCTTCCGCGCCGCCGTCGAAGCCCAGGACATCGACCGCCTCGTGAGCCTCCTCGCCGAGGACGTCGACTTCCGCAGCCCGATCGTCTTCAAGCCCTACCGCGGTCGGGACGAGGTCGGTGTGCTCCTGCGCGCCGTCGCCCGCGTGTTCGAGGACTTCCGGTACACCCGCGAGCTCGGCGATCCCTCCGGCCGCGACCATGCGCTGGTCTTCGAGGCGCGCGTCGGCGACCGCACGCTCGAGGGCTGCGACTTCATTCGGACCGGCGACGACGGGCTGGTCGAGGAGCTGTTCGTCACGGTGCGCCCGCTGTCCGGCGCGATGGCGATGGCCGAGGCGATGCGCCGCGAGCTGGAGGGCGCCTCGGCATGACGATCCGCGCGCGGCGCCGTGTCGGGCATCCGCCGGAGCGCGTCTTCGCCTTCCTCGCCGAGCTCGACAACCACTGGCAGCTCGGGGACCGGTACCTGCGCCTCGAGTCCGTCGACGACGACCGCCGCGGCGCGCGCGTGGGGATCCGGACGCCGTGGGGCGTGCGGCGCACCGCCCGCACCGCGGTCGCCATCGCGCTGTCGCCGCGCCGCTTCGGAGGGACCGCTTCGATCGGCCGGCGCACCCTCGCGCACGTGTGGTGGGCCATCGAGCCGCGCGGCTCGGCCGAGTCCCTCGTCGCTCTCGAGGCGACGATCGACCGCGCGAGTCCGCTCGATCGGGTCCTGCTCGCGCTCGGAGGGCGATGGTGGCTGGAGCGGCGCTTCGACCGCGCCGTCGCGCGGCTCGACGACGCGCTGCCCGCGAGCGGCGAGCACGACCGGCCGCTCGCTCGCCGCGACCGCGGGCCCGTCCGCAGCGGGCCGGCGCGCCACGCCTCGCACGGCGCCCGGCCGCGGGCCGCTGCAGTCGCGCGGGGGTTACGCGCTGCAGCGGCCCCGGAGTAGGCCCCTGCGCCTCGCCGGCTAGGCGAAGCGCGGGCGGAGCGCCGGCGCCGGGCGCAGCCGCGGGAGGCGGCGGCGGAACGCCCGGGCGCGGGCCTCGCGGACCTCGACGCGAGCCTCGGCGCGGTCGCGGAGGTCGGAGGCGACCTTCTCGCGCCGCCACTGGGTGAGCGTCACGCCGTCGGGGATGTCGCAGTCGACGTAGAGGAGGGGGATGTCGGTGCTGCGGAGCATGCGTCAAGCCTCCCCTCCGCCGCGCGCGGGCGCATGGGGGAAGTCCCCCTTCTTTCGGTGGGGGTGCCCCTACTCGCCCGACCGTTACGGGCCGCATCTGTAGGCTCGCCGCACTTCGAGCCATGGCCGTCGACCTCGTCATCGACATCGAGAACGCTCCCGGCGCCCTCGCCCAGATCGCCGCGGCGATCAGCGACGCGGGCGTGAACATCGCGGCGGCCACGTGCATCGGCTCCGCCGAGCGCGCCGAGCTGCACATCCTCGTCCCCCACGCCGAAGCCGCGAAGCACGCGCTCGCGACCGCCGGCGTCCTCCCCACGCGCGAGCGCGAGGTCGTCGTGGTCGACGTCCACGACCGGCCGGGCGTCCTGGCCGACCTGACCCGCAGGATCGCCCGAGCGGGCGTCGACCTCGACCTCGTCTACGTCGCCACGCAGAACCGCGTCGTCTTCGGCGCGCCCGACATCGAGGCTCTCCGAGCAGCGCTCGACGGCGCGCGCTGAGCGCCGGCTCTCAATACAGCAGGTAGGGCGCGCGGCGAGCTCGCCACGCCCGGACCGCCGGCGCCTCGGAGGCGAGGATCCGCTCGAGCGACCATCCCGCGTCCAGGCGGCGGCGCAACAGCGGAGTGCCGACCACGCCGTCGGCGATCGCGCCGTCCTGGAGCCAGCGAAACCGCGGCGCGCGACGAAGCTCCCGCAGCAGCCCGAGACCGGCCTCGTAGCCGTTCACCGGCTCGTCGGCGCGCGGGTGGAGCAGCGCGCCGCGGCAGCGGCGGCCCCGGAACTTCGGTCGGGCGGCGCTCGGCACCGGGTGGGGAACGACCGTCGTGGGCGTGGCCGGGATTCCGAGCTCCGACGCGCGAGCGGCGAGATCGCGCGGGTCGAGCCACGGCGCGCAGAGCATCTGGTACGAGCGGCCCGTTCCCCCGCCGACGGAGACGTTCGTCCCCTCGAAGAGCGCGGTGCCCGGATAGATCAGCGCCGCCTGGGGCGTGCGCAGGCCAGGCGAGGGCGGCGTCCACGGGCGGCCGGTCTGCGGCCACGTCATGTCCCGCCGCCACCCGCGCATGCAGATCACGGTCAACCGCGCGCGCGGCCGGATGTGCGCGTTGACGAAGCGGGCCATCTCTCCGCTGGTCAGGCCGTAGACCAGCGGCCCGGGAGCGGTGGCGAGGAACGTCTCCGGACGGCGCCGGACCGGCCCGGCGACCAACTCGCCACCGAGCGGGTTGGGGCGGTCGAGGACCACGAACGGCACGCCCGCCCGCGCGGCGGCGCGCAGCGCGAGGATCTCGGTCGAGACGTAGGTGTAGAACCGCACGCCCACGTCCTGGAGGTCGTAGACCAGAGCGTCGAGGCCGCGGAGGTCATGCGCGGTCGGCGCCTCGTGCGCGCCGTACAGGCTGACCACCGGAACGCCGAACGCGCGACTGTCGCGCTGCGTCGCGCCCGCGGCCCCGCGAGCGCGAAACCCGTGCTCGGGTGAGAACAGCCGCACCACACGGACCCCGTGCGCGCGCAGCGCCCGCACCGACGGCCGGCCGTCGCGGGTCACCGAGGCGGCGTTGGCGATCAGGCCGACGCGCAGCCCGCGAAGCCGCCGCCCGGCCGGCGAACCGAGCTCCTCCGCCCCGATCCCCACCGCCGCGACCTCGGCCGGATCCGCGGGCGCAGTGGAGGCGCCCGGCGGCGTCGTCACGCCCGAGCGCGGCTCGCTGCGCTCCTGCCCGCCGCACGCGACTGCGAGCACGGCCGCGAACGCAGCGGTCAACCGGCGGTGCACACGACGAATCTAGCCCGCCGGCGGCGCCGCGGAGACGGCCGAGGCACGCCCGGCGGGACGCCCGAGCACCGCCGAACGACGACGCGTGGCGGGGGCCTCCCGAGGGCGCGCGGGCGGCTCGCCGACGCGTGTTAGCAGAGCGCACGCGAGCCGGTGCGCCCTGGCGCGACCGCCGGCGGGCCCGGGCACCATCGCGGCCGACGGGCGGCGGGCCGACCTCCCACCCGCCAGACGCTCCCTGGCGACAGGGCGGAGCCCGCTCGCCGTCTGGAGGCGTGGGATGGTCGGCCCGCCGCCTTGCCAACACGGCCGGGTCTGCCGGCGGGTGGCTGGGCGGGCGGGCGGCCGCTCCAAACACGGACCGACGGCAGACCGCGAGCGACTGAAGAAGGCCGGGACGCCCCTCAGCCCGTGGGCGTGACGCGGTAGGCGTCGAAGACCGAGTCGATGTTCCGCAGGCGCGTGATGGTGTTCTTGAGCGTCTGCGTGTCCGCGACCTCGACGACGAACCGGTTCTTGACCATCGGCGGGGAGACGACGCAGCGGGCCTCGACGATGTTGATGCCCGCCTCCGCGAACGTGCGTGAGAGCTCCTCGAGCAGGCGCGTGCGGTCGTACGCGTCGACCTCGACCTCGACCTTGAACGAGGTCTCGTGCTCGCCCTCCCAGGACACGGGCACGAACCGCTCGGGGTCCTTGCGCAGGACCAGGACGTTCGGGCAGTCCTCGCGGTGGATCGTGATCCCGCGGCCCAGCGAGATGTAGCCGGCGATCGGATCGCCCGGCACCGGGTGGCAGCACTTCGCCATCCGCAGCATCACGTCCTCGACGCCCTCCACCTTGATCCCGTACTGGTTCGCCGAGCGGGTCGGCTGGCGGCGGTCGCGCCGCGTCGAGACGAGGTCCTCGACGGTCGTCGTCGCGCCCTCGGCCGCCTCGCCCTCCTTCAGCCGCTGCAGCACCTTGTTGACGACGACCTTCGGCGAGATCTTCGCCCCGCCCAGCGCGATGTAGAAGTCGTCCGCCTTGCGGAAGCCCATCTCGCGGATCACGTCCGCCAGCAGCGGCGACCCGGAGATCTTCTGCGCCGGCAGCCCGCGCTTGCCGAGGTGCTCCTGCAGCAGGACGCGGCCGGTGTGCTCGGTGTCCTCCCGCGACTCCGCCTTGAACCACTGGCGGATCTTGTTGCGGGCCCGCGTCGTCTTGACCATCGAGATCCAGTCGCGCGACGGGCCGCGCTCCTTGTTCGAGGTCATGATCTCGACGATGTCGCCGGACTGGAGCTCGTAGCGCAGCGGCACGGTCTTGCCGTTCACGCGCGCGCCGACGCACCGGTGGCCGATCTCGGTGTGGACCTCGTAGGCGAAGTCGAGCGGTGTCGCGCCGGCGGCCAGGCTCTTGACCTCCCCCTTCGGCGTGAAGACGAAGACCTCGTCCTCGAAGAGGTCGACCTTCAGGTTCTCCATGAACTCGGTCGGGTCCCGGAGCTCCTGCTGCCAGTCCATCATCTGGCGCAGCCAGCGCAGCTTCTCGTCGCCGTCCGCCGCCGCCGGGGACGGGCCCTTGCCCTGCTTGTAGATCCAGTGCGCGGCGACGCCGAACTCCGCCATGTCGTGCATCTCGCGCGTGCGGATCTGGATCTCCAGCGGCAGCCCCTCCGGTCCGATGACCGTCGTGTGCAGCGACTGGTACATGTTGAACTTGGGCATCGCGATGAAGTCCTTGAACCGGCCCGGCAGCGGCTTCCACAGCGAGTGGATGACGCCGACGGCGCCGTAGCAGTCCTTCACCGACCCGACGATGACCCGCATGGCCGTGAGGTCGTAGATCTCGTTGAACTCGCGGCCCTTCTTGGTCATCTTCGAGTAGATGGAGTAGAAGTGCTTCGCGCGGCCTGAGATCTCGGCCTCGATGCCCAGCGCCTCCAGCTCCCGGCGCAGGTACGCGCCGGCCTTGTCGACGTAACGCTCGCGGTCGTCGCGCTGCTGGCTGACCAGGTTCTTGATCTCGGTGTACTTGCGCGGGTGGAGGGTCTGGAACGCGAGGTCCTCGAGCTCCCACTTGATGGCGTGGATGCCGAGGCGATGCGCGATCGGGGCGAAGATCTCCAGCGTCTCCTTCGCCTTGTCGATCTGCTTGTTCTTCGGCATCGCGCCGAGCGTGCGCATGTTGTGCAGCCGGTCGGCGAGCTTGATGAGGATGACCCGGATGTCCGAGGCCATCGCGACCATCATCTTCCGGTAGTTCTCCGCCTGGGCCTCGTCGCGGGACTGGAAGGTGATCCCGGTGAGCTTGGTGACGCCGTCGACCAGCGCGGCGACCTCGTCGCCGAACGTCTCGCGCACCTCGTCGAGGGTCGCGGAGGTGTCCTCGACGGTGTCGTGCAGCAGCGCGGCGCAGAGGGTCTCGGTGTCGAGCCGCAGCCCGGCGCAGATCTTCGCGACCCCGACCGGGTGGACGATGAACTCCTCGCCCGACTTGCGCCGCTGGTCGGCGTGGTGCTCGCAGGCGAAGAGGAACGCGCGCTCGACGCGCTCGCGGTCGATCTGGACGACGCTGTCGTCGGCGTGCTCCTCGACGATGGCGAAGATGTCGCCGAGGAGACGGCGCTCCAGCTCGGTGAATGTGGCGCTGCCGGCCTGGGGCGCGTGCTGCTCGGGATGCTCGACGCGGTCGACCGGCTTGCGCCGGGTCGTCACGCCGCCGCCGCTGCCTCCGGCGCCGTTGCCGCTCCCGTTGGTGTCAGGCTCGTCAGGAATCGCCTTCCGTCCTCCAGCTTCAGGGTATATGCCCGGAAGGCGGCCGATCGCTCCAACTCGGTGCGTTCGGGGGTTGGATGGACGGAAAGCCCGTCGACGAGGCCGAGCTCGTTGAGGACGCGCAGTGCGCGCTCGGCGACGTCGATGTCCCAGCGCGCGAGGGAGTCTCCGGCGCGCAGCGCGCGGTAGATCGCGGCGATCGGGGCGCGCAGGTCGTAGCGGTGCTCGTGCGCGGCGAGGGCGTACGCGATCTCGGACTCGCCGTACGCGAGGTGGACCTGCGGGCCGGGCTCGGCCGCGAGCCCGTCGTACGGCGGCGGGTCGAGCACGACGAGATGGTCGTAGCCCGCGGCGAGCTGCGGGTCGGCCTCGAGCGCCTCGTGGTCGGTGAGGTCGAAGCCGCCGAAGCGGCCGGCGAGGTGCTTCGCTCGGCGCCTCGCGTCGGCGGCGACGACCAGCACGCGCTCGCCGCTGGCGACGAGCGACGTCACCACGCCGGCGATGCCGCCGCCGCGGCGGTCGCGCGCGCCGCCGAGGGGGAGGATCGCGAAGGGCCGCGACGGAGCGGCGGCGCCGCGAGCCGCGAAGGCCGCGGTGCCGGGAGGCGCGGAGGCGGCGGCGCCGGGAGCCGCGGCCTCGCCGGCTCGCTCCCCCACCACTCGCACGTCCGCGGGCTGCGCGGGCCTCGCGTGGCGGAGGACGAGCCGCGGCTCGACCGTGCCGTTCCACTCGTCGACCTCGAGGCAGAACGTCGCGTCGACCGGGCCGGTGGCGTCGCACGGGATCTTCCCTGCGGTGCCGAACGCGACCGCCCGCGCGCGGACGCCCCCGGTCTCGACCGTGAACCGCACGTGCCGGTCCTCCCCCATCGGGCGGGGGTCGGTCAGTGTCGCCGCCGGGACGAGCAGCTTCACGGACGGGTTGCCCTGGCCGACCGGCGCGAGGCATTCGAGCTCCTCGGCGAGCGACAGGCCGAGCTCGTCGCCGGCGACGACGGCGTCGACGCGCTCCGTCGGGTGACGCAGATCCTCGGTCAGGTGCTCGTCCGCGTAGGCCTCGAACGCCGCGCGGAAGGCGTCGATCTCCTCCCGCGCGATCTCGAGCCCGGCCGCGGCGCGGTGGCCTCCGTGGCGGAGGAGGTGGGCGGCGGAGGCGTTCAGCCCCGCGAGGAGGTCGAAGCCCGGGACGGAGCGGCCCGACCCGGTGCCGGAGTCGCCGTCGAGCGCGATGAGCACCGCCGGCCGGTGGTAGCGCTCGGCGATGCGGCTCGCGACGATCCCCACCACGCCGGGATGCCAGTCCTCGCCGGCGAGGACGTACGCCGGGCGCGCGCCGAGCTCGGCGACCTGAGCCTCGGCCGCGAAGAGGATCCGCTGCTCGGTGTGCCGCCGCTCGGCGTTGACGCGGTCGAGCTCCTCGGCGACCTGCCGCGCGCGTTCCGGATCCTCGGTGAGGACGAGCTCGAGCCCGGCGTCGGCGCGGTAGAGCCGGCCGGCCGCGTTGATCCGCGGCGCGAGGCGGAACCCGACGGCCGTCGCGTCGACGCGCGTCGGATCGACCTTCGCGACGCGCATCAGCGCCCGGAGCCCCGGCTTCGACGTCGCCGCGAGCGCCTTCAGCCCGGCGCGGACGAGCCGGCGGTTCTCGCCCTGGAGCCTCACGACGTCCGCCACGGTCGCGAGCGCGACGAGGTCGAGGTCCTCGTCTGCCGCCGCTTCCAGCGCCTCCGCCAGCTTGTGCGCGACGCCCGCGGCGCAGAGGTCGGGGCACGGGTAGCCGCACAGCGCCGGATGGACGATCGGCGCCTCCGGCAGGGAGCCGTCCGCGCGCGGCGAGTGGTGGTCGGTGACCACGACGTCGAGGCCGAGCGCGCGCGCGTGCGCGACCTCGTCGACCGCGGTGATCGCGCAGTCGGCGGTGAGGAGCAGGTGCGTGCCGCGCTGCGCGAGCCGCTCGACCGTCCGCGCGTTGAGGCCGTAGCCGTCCTCGGTCCGGCTCGGGAGGAACCAGTCGACGTCGGCCCCGAGCCGGCGCAGCGCGCGGACGAGGATCGCCGTCGAGCAGACGCCGTCCACGTCGTAGTCGCCGTGGACGGTGATCCGCGACCCGCGCGCGACGTGCCGCCGGACGACCTCGACCGCTTCTCCAATCCCGTCGAACGCCGAAGCGGGGTGAGCCTCGTCCGCCGCCAGCCACCGCCGGGCCGCGTCCGGGTCGGAGAGGCCACGGCGCACGAGCGCCTGCGCCACGACATGACTCACCCCGAGCTCCCGCTCGAGCCGGAGGACGTCGGCGACCCGCAGAGGAGCGACCTCGATCCGAGCGACCGGCCGCGGAGGGGGCTCCGGGGGCGGAGGGTCGGCGGGCGGACGGGCGTCGGCGGGCGGAGGGGCCGCGCCGGGAGGAGCGTCGGCGGGCGGAGAGGCCGCGCCGGGAGCAGCGTCGGCGGGCGGAGGGGCTGCGCCGGGAGCAGCGTCGGCGGGCGGAGGGGCCGCGCCGGGAGCAGCGTCGGCGGGCGGCGCCGCGGGGACGGGGGCTTCGGGTGGGGTCGGGAAGAGGGTCGGAGTGCCGACGGTCACGGCGGGATGGTGCAGCCGGGACCGGACGGAACCGGGTGGACCGGTCCCCGAGGATCAGGCCGGGCGGGGGCGGTCGCCGAGCCAGAACCGCGGCCCGGGGCCGGCGGCGGCGGCGCGGTCGCCGGGGTTGGTCAGGCGGCAGCGGTCGAGGGAGAGGCAGCCGCAGCCGATGCACTCCGTCAACCCGGCCTTCAGGCGCTCGAGCTCGGCGATCCGCGCGTCGATGCGGTCGCTCCAGCCGCGGGACAGGCGCGACCAGTCGCGGCGCGTCGGCGCGCGATCCGGCGGGAGCTTCGCGAGCTCCTCCGCGATCTCGTCCAGCGTCAGACCGACCCGCTGCGCGAAGACGATGAACGCGATCCGGCGCAGGACGCGCCGCGGGTACCGCCGGTGGCCCTTCCCGGCCCCGACGCGCTCCGACGTGATCAGCCCGCGCGACTCGTAGTACCGCAGCGCGGACGCCGCGACGCCGCTGCGGCGCGCGACTTCGCCGATCGTGAGGAGGTCCGTCTCGCGCACTTGACTTCAAGCTTACTTGAACTTGTACGGTGGGCGGCATGGCATCGAAAGTGGACTTGTCGGCGGCCGGAGCGGCAGCGATCGGGCGGCGCACCGCGGCGGGCGAAGCGGGCGCGGCCGGGGCGGCGAGGCAGATCACCGAGGCCGTCACCTCGTGGCCGGGCGTCGAGGCGGGACCGGGGCGGCGCGGGGAGCTGGCGTTCAAGGTCGGGCGCCGCGAGATCGGGCACCTCCACGGCGATCGCGCGGCCCACTTCAGCTTCCCGAAGGACGTCTGGAAGCAGCTGCGCGCGGAGGACCGGATCACCGAGCATCCGGTGTTCCCCGGCCGCGAAGGGCCGGCGGCGCGCGCGATCGCGACGCAGGCCGACGTCGAGGACGTCATCGCGCTGCTGCGCCTCAACTACGAGCGCGCGACGACGCGCGCGGTCACCGGACTCGTCGCCTCGGAGCCGCACCCTCTCCCCTTCGGCCACGACCTGACGATCCGCGCGTTCACCCTCAAGCGCGCCCGCGGCGACATCCTCATCTACAGCGCGCCGCAGCTGCCCCCAACCGAATCTGCCACGCGTTGGTACCTCAACCACGGCCACGAGGCGATGTTCCCGCCCGCCGAGGCCGACCGGCCGAAGGCGCCCCTCTTCGTCCACGAGGGCGACGCGCACACGGTCGAAGGCGTCCGCGCGGCGTTCTCCCGCCGCCACGTCCTCGACGAGGACTTCGAGGTCATCCCGACGCCCGGCCACACGCCCGGCGCGACCGCGTACCTCTGGGACACCGGCGAGCACCGCGTCCTCTTCACCGGCGACACCATCTACCTCGACGACGGGCAATGGGTCGCGGCGGTGCTGAAGAGCAGCGACCGCGCCGCGTACCTCGACAGCCTCGAGCTGATCAAGAGCCTCGACTTCGACGTCCTCGTCCCGTGGGCGGCGACGAGAGGCCAGCCGTACCTCGCCCACACGAACCGCGCCGACACCGAGCAGCGCATCGGCTGGATCATCGAGCGCATCCGCGCGGGCGGCGCGAGCTAGTCACGGGCCGCGTCGCCGAGCAGCCGCTCGACGAGCACGACGTCGCGCCACTCGCCGTCCAGCCGCCCGTGCCGGCGCTGCACGCCCACCTCGCGGAAGCCGGCCGCTCGGTGCGCCGCGAGCGAGGCGGCGTTCGTGTCGAAGATCCGCGCCGTGAGCTTGTAGAGCCCGGCCTCGGAAGCGGCCGCGCACAGCGCCTCGAGCAGCGCGCGGCCCAGCCCGGTCCCCCGGGCCGCTCGCGCCACGTACACGCCGTGCTCACCCACCCCGTCGTACACGCAGCGGTCCGAGTACGGCGAGACGCGCGCGAACCCGACGACCTCGCCGTCGCGCTCCGCGACGACGACGGGAAGCGAGCCGCCGAGCCATGCCGCGACGTCGGACGCGCTTCGCGACGTGGTCTCGAACGTCGCGACCCGATCCGCGATCCCCTCGTTGTAGATCGCGGCCACAGCGGCCGCGTCCTCCGACCGCGCGGGCCGGATCATCGCGCTACGAGGCGCGGCCGAACGCGTCGGAGCGTGCGTGGTCGTCCTCCGACCGCACCCCGATGAGCCAGCAGACACCGAGCCCGAGCGCGGTGCCCGGGATCGCCTCCAGGGCGTTGATCAGAGTCGTGTCGTCCTCGCTCGGCAAGTTCAGGCCGTGGATCACGAACCCGAACACGAGCGCGCCGATGATCGACCACAGGAACGCGCCGACGATCCCGCCCCAGAACCGGTCGGGCAGGAACACCGTGAAGTGCCAGATGGCGATCCCCATCATCACCCAGGCCAGCGCAGCCATCTACCGCGGCCTCCCGTGCTTGCGCCGGCTCTTGCGCTGCGACTTCGACCGCTTCGGCGCGTCGTCCTTCATGTAGAGCTCGGAGGGGTCGGCGTCGCGGGCGGGATCCGCCTCGGGCGCGGGCTTCGGCGCGGGGGCAGGCGCCGGCGGCTCCTTGACCGCGGTCTGAGCCGGCGGCGGATCCGCGTGCAGGTCGCGCACCATCTCATCGAACTCCTCCCGCGAGACGCCCCGCTGCGGGTCGTCCGGCGCGATGATCGAGCGGCGCTCCCGGCGCGGCGCCTCGGGCTCGACGACCGACCCCGCCGGGCCCGTCGCGTACGCCGGGACGACCCCGCCGTGCTCGCCCGCGATCAGCGCGCGGCGGCGGCGCCACGCGGGCTCGCGCTCCTTCCAGTGCGTGAGCACCTGGGACGCGATGAACACCGACGAGTACGTGCCCGAGATCGTGCCGACGAGCAGCGCGAACGCGAAGTCGCGCAGCGTCTCGCCGCCGAACAGCATCAGCGAGAGCACGGGCAGGCCGGCGGTGAACGTCGTCGCCAGCGAGCGCACGATGACCTCGGACATCGACCGGTTGACGATCTGCGAGTACGTCGCGCGCGGCATGCGGGGCACGTTCTCGCGGATGCGGTCGAACACGATGATCGTGTCGTACAGCGAGAAGCCCAGGATGGTGAGAAGCGCCGCGACCGTCGACGTCGTCACCTCCCGGCCGATGAGGGCGTAGACGCCCGTGGTGATGAGCAGGTCGTGCGCCAGCGCGATGAGCACCGGCACCGCGTACTTCCACTCGAACCGCAGCGCGACGTAGACGCTGATCACGATCAGCGCCGCGACGATCGCCTTCCACGCGTTGCTCGCGACGGTCTCGCCGAACGTCGGGCCGATCGACTGCGTGTTCGGCGGCGAGCGGAACCCGAACTCCTTCTCCAGCGCCTCGTTGACCGCCGAGACCTGCTTGGGCTGCAGCTTCTCGGTGGAGATCTGGAAGCCGCTCTCGCCGAGCGCGGGATCCTCGACCTTCTGGATCTCCGCGTCGCGCAGGGCCCCGGGCAGCGCGTTGCGCACGCCCTCCTCGTCGGTCTTCTTCTCGAGCGCGACGCGCACCCGCGTGCCGGACTCGAAGTCGATGCCGAAGTCGATCCCCTTGCCGGCCAGCGCGAGCGAGCAGACGAGCAGGATCACGCCCGACATCGAGAAGAACCACTTCGACCAGCCCATGAAGTCGAACGTGATCGGCTTGCGGGCCTTGCCCGCGCCGAGCGCGCTCGGGCTGGCGAGCACCTTCGAGCGCCCGAGCGTCCCGACGATCGCCTGCGTGAAGAGGACCGCCGTGAACAGCGACACGATCGTGCCGACGCCCAGCGTGAACGCGAAGCCCTGGACGCCGGCGGTCGCGAGCACGAACAGGATGAACGCGACCATGATCGTGACGACGTTCGCGTCGATGATCGCCGTGAGGCCCTTCTTGTAGCCCGTGGCAAGGCCTCGCATCACGGATGCCCCGCCGCGGATCTCCTCCTTGACGCGTTCGAAGATGACGATGTTCGCATCGGCCGCGACGCCGATCGTGAGGATCGTGCCGGCGATGCCCGGCAGGGTCATCGTGATCGGGATGAGCTTGATCAGCGCGAAGAAGTAGACGGAGTACACCGTCAGCGCCAGCACCGCGATCACGCCGAGGATCCGGTAGAAGATCAGCAGGAAGAGCGCGACGATCCCGAAGCCGACCGCGCCCGCCAGCAGGCCCTCGTCCAGCGCCTGCTCGCCCAGCGTCGCGGAGACCTGGGACTGCGAGATCAGCTCGAGCCGCACCGGCAGCGCGCCGGTCTTCAGGAGGTTCGCGAGCTCCTGCGCGGACTCGATCGTGAAGCCGCCCTCGATCTGCGAGCCGTTGGCGGCGTCGATGCCGTTCGGGTTCTGCTGGAAGTCGATGAACGGGGTCGAGATCAGCTCGTCGTCGAGGACGATCGCGAAGTGCTGCGCGGCGCTCGCGGCGTCGCTGCCGGGCAGGAAGTTGCGCTGCCCGCGCTCGGCGATCTCCTTCGTGACCTGCTCCCACTTCTTGCGGCCCTCGTCGGTGAACTTGAACGTGACGATCGGCTGGCCGGAGCCACCGGGGCCCTGGTCGAAGTTCTGCTCGGGCTCCTTGACCTCGGTGCCGCGCAGCGCGACGTTGTCGGCGAGGACGAACCAGCAGTCGGACTTCTCCTTGTCGGACGCCTCGTCGGGCTGCTCGCAACGGACGAGGACGGTGCCCTCCTTGACCTCGACGATCTTCGCGCGCTCGCGCTGCTCCGAGGTCAGCTCCGGCTTCGCGTTGCCGGGCGGATCGACCTTGTCGTCGAGCTGGTCGATGAGGTCCTGACGCGTCTCCTGCGGCCCGGCGAGGACCTTCTTCTCCTCGTCGTCGACCGCGTAGAAGACGCCGCGGTGGGAGTTGTTGCCGTCCTTGACCTCGGGCCGCTTGGACGCGCGCTGGACCGCCTCGTACTCGGTGATCCCGCCGTTCCGGCCGGCGCTCGGCCCGCCGGTCACCTCCGGGTTCGTCGGGTCGGGCTTGCCCTCGGGGCCGATGACGTTCGGCTCCCAGTCGTAGAAGTGCAGCTGGGCAACCTGGCCGACCTGGTCGATCGCCTCGTCGGCGTTCTCGACGTCCGGCAGGCCGACGCTGATCTGCTCGTTGCCCGAGCGCTGGATCTCCGGCTCGGAGACGCCCAGGGTGTCGACGCGCTCGCGCATGACGTCGATCGAGCGGTCCAGCGCGTCCGCGTCGACGACGGGCTGCTGCGGCGTGGGCTTGGCCTCGTAGATGAGCTCGACGCCGCCGCGGAGGTCGAGGCCGAGCTTGGTCTCCTTGCTCGAGACGACGTACAGCGACGCGGCGAGAATGCCGGCGACGAGCAGCAGGATGAACAGGTTGCGCCGGCGATCGGTCACGTGAGGCCTGAGCTTACGAGGTCGGGGTCAGGACGAGCAGCATTCCGCCGTCGTCGTCGTAGGCCGGGAAGAGGTCGGCCTTCGCCTTCGCCGGGAGGTCGCCCTCGGCGTTGACCTCGACGGGCTTGCCGAGCTGCCGGACGCCCCACTCGAGCACGGTCGAGACGTAGTCGTCGCCGGAGTCGAACTTGAGCCCCAGCACCTCGTTCGCCGGGCGGCCGATCACCTGCTCCTCGGCGAGGCCGGTCAGCTCGAACGAGCCGCGCCCGCACGCGATGATCCGGCCCTCCTGGTCGGTCGTGAAGAACGCGGCGTTCGGGGCCGGGTAGTAGTCGTCGAGCAGTTCGAAGAGGAACCCGAAGCCGCAGTTCGAGCAGCCCCGCGCCTGGCGGCGGAAGCCTGCGTTGCGGTCGGACTCGGTGCTGCGGCGCCCGCACTGCGGGCAGATGAACAGGTGGGCCATCTCGACGGCGCAGGTTAGAGCAGCGTCGTCGGCTCCAGGCGCAAGTGGCGGAAGGCGGCCGCGGTCGCGACCCGGCCCCGCGGCGTGCGCTTGAGGAAGCCCTGCTGGAGCAGGTAGGGCTCGTAGACGTCCTCGATCGTGTCCTGCTCCTCCCCCACCGCGACGGCGAGCGTCGAGAGGCCGACCGGGCCGCCGTCGAACCGCTCGCAGATCGCCGACAGGATGTCCCGGTCCAGACGGTCGAGGCCGCGCTCGTCGACCTCGAGCAGCGCGAGCGCCCGGTCGGCGGCCTCGGCGGTGACCGTGCCGCCCATGCGGACCTCCGCGTAGTCGCGCACCCGCTTGAGCAGGCGGTTGGCGACGCGCGGCGTGCCGCGGCTGCGCGACGCGATCGCGCGGGCGCCGTCGGGATCGAGGTCGACCTGCAGGATCCGTGCGCTGCGCTGCACGATCATCACGAGCTCCTCGACCGCGTAGGGCTCCAGCCGGTGCTGGAGGCCGAAGCGGTCGCGCAGCGGCGTCGAGAGCAGCCCGGCGCGGGTGGTCGCGCCGACGAGCGTGAACGGCGGGAGGTCGAGCGTGACCACGCGCGCCCCCGCGCCCTGACCGACCGTGATGGGGAGCTTGTGGTCCTCCATCGCGGGATAGAACGTCTCCTCCAGCGCTCGGCTGAGACGGTGCAGCTCGTCGACGAAGAACACGCTGCCCGGATCGAGCGCGGTGAGGAAGGCGGCGATGTCGCCCTTGCGCTCGAGCGCCGGGCCGGCCGTCATGACGAACGGGACATCGAGCTCGTGGGCGAGGATCTGCGCGAGGCTCGTCTTCCCCAGGCCCGGCGGGCCGGCGAGCAGGACGTGGTCGAGCGCCTCGCCGCGGCCCCGCGCGGCCGCGATGCTCACGCCCAGCTGCTCCTTCAGCGCCTCCTGGCCGACGAACTCCTCCAGCCTGCGCGGGCGGAGCGTGACCTCGAGCTCGTCCTCCTCGGCGAGCGTGGGCGTCTGGATGCGGGCGGTCACCGGCGGGCCCCTCGCAGCGCCGCGCCGATCAGCTCCTCGACGCTGTCGCCGTCGGCGGCCGCCTCGGCGAGCAGCCTCTCGGCCTCGGCGAGCGGGAAGCCGAGCTCGACGAGGCCGTCGCGCGCGAGCGAGCGCGGGTCGTCGGCGCGGGTGATGACGATGGGATCGTCGTCGACCTTCGTCCGCAGCTCGACGACGATCCGCTCCGCGGTGCGCTTGCCGATGCCGGGGACGGCCTGAAAGCGCGCGGTGTCCCCTGCCGCGAGCGCCCGGGTCAGCTCGCGCGGCGGCCCGCCGGAGAGCACGCCGAGCGCCATCTTCGGCCCGACCGACTGCACGCCGAGCAGCAGCAGGAACAGCTCGCGCTCCTCCTCGGTGGCGAAGCCGTAGAGCTGGAGCGCGTCGTCGCGGACGATCAGGTGGGTGTGGAGCGTCACCTCCTCGCCCGCCGCGGGCACGCGCTGGAGCGTCTCCGCCGACACGGCCAGCCGGTAGCCGACCCCGCTGACGTCGACGACGACGTGGTCGGGGCGGCGGACGGCGACCTGGCCGCGGACGAGGGCGATCATGGGACCGCATTCAACGCGCGAGGCCGGACGCCTTCGCGGCGGCGAGCGGGGCGCGGTTGACGTGGCAGATCGCCACCGCGAGCGCGTCGGCGGCATGGTCGGGCCGCGGTGGCTCGGGCAGGCAGAGCAGCGCCTGGACCATCCGCGTCACCTGGTCCTTGGCCGCGCGGCCGCTGCCGCACACAGCGCCCTTGACCTGCTGCGGGGTGTAGGAGGCGCACTCGATCCCGCGGCGCCCGGCCGCGAGCATCACGACGCCGCGGGCCTGGCCGACGGCGAACGCGCTACGCGCGTTGACGCCGAAGTAGAGGTCCTCGAGCGCGACCGCGGCCGGCCCGTGCTCCGCGAGCAGCCCCTCGACCCGGTCGAAGATCGCGGCGAGGCGCCGCTCGGCGGGCACCCCCGGCGGCGTCTCGATCACGCCGCCGTCGAGCGCGAGCAGCCGACCCCCCGGCGCGCGCCCGACGACGCCGTAGCCCGTGTTCGCGACGCCGGGGTCGATGCCGAGGACGATCACGCTGTGGGATTCTGCGCGGCGAGGCGGATGCCTGGCACGACCGACTTCGACCGGCTGCTCGACGGCCTGGAGGGCGACGCCCGCGCGGCGCGCGAGCGGCTGCTGCGCCACCTGCACGACGACGGCGTGCCGATGGAGGAGCTGGAGCGGGCCGCGACCGAGAACCGGCTCGTGCTGCTGCCGGTCGAGCGGGCGCTGCGCGGCAAGCCGAAGTACACCGCCGCGGAGGTGGCGGATGAATGCGGCGTCGACCCGGAGGCGCTCGACGCGGTCCGCCGCGCCGCGGGCCTGCCGGTGGCGGACCCCGACGCCCGCGAGTTCTCCGACGCCGACGTCGAGGCCGGGAAGCGGCTCAGGCACGTCCTCGACGCTGGGATGCCGCTCGAGGGCGTCGTCGACGCGAACCGCGTCATGGGCCGCGCGCTCGCGCAGGTCGCCGCGGCCATGCGGCAGCTCGTCGGCGAGGCCGTCCTGCGCGAGGCGCGCGACGAGGACGAGGCGGCGCGCCGGCTCGTCGCGGTCACCGAGATGCTCATGCCCGGCATCGGCCCGACGATGGAGCACTTCTTCGCGCGCCACCTGCTCGAGATCATCCGGGCCGACGTCCTCGACGCCGAGCAGCTGGCGACCGGGAACATCGGCGGCGCGCGGGAGACCGCCGTCGCGTTCGCGGACCTCGTCGGCTTCACCCGGCTCGGCGGCCGCGTGCCGGCCGAGGACCTCGGCGCGGTGGCCCGGCGCCTCGAGGCGATCGCGCTCGACACGGTCGTGCCGGGCGTGCGGCTCGTGAAGACGATCGGCGACGCGGTGATGCTGGCCGCGAACGAGACCGAGCTGCTGCTCGGCACGCTCATCGAGCTGGCGGAGTCGGTGGACGCGGAGGGCGAGGACTTCCCGCAGGTGCGCTGCGGGATCGCGCTCGGGCCCGCGGTCGAGCGCGACGGCGACCTCTACGGCCACGCGGTCAACCTCGCCAGTCGCGTGACCGGCATCGCCCGGCCGGGCTCGGTCTTGACGACCGAGGAGGTCAAGGACGCCGCCGAGAACGGCTTCCGCTGGTCGTTCGCCGGCGAGCGCCGCGTCAAGGGCGTCGGCGAGGTGAAGCTGTTCCGCGCGCGCGGCGGCGACGACGAGGAGAACTAGGCGTCGGCCAGCCGGCGCTCGGCGGCCGCGCGGGCGCGCTTGGCGGTCCGCTGCCCCAGGTACGGGAGCAGCGACGAGTACAGGAGGTCGGGCAGGAGGCCCGGCAGCTCGTCGCAGCGATCCTCGGCGATCCGCGAGTACACGACGCCGTGGATCGCGTTGACGACGGTCTCGCTGGTCAGCGGCGGCGGGCGCTCGCCGAGCGTCTCCGCGGCGCGCTCGAAGAGGTCGTGGAACGTCCGGATGATCCCGTTGCGCCGCTCGATCGCCGCGGGGCCGGCGGCGAGCGCGTCGACGATGCACATGTGCGCGAACGCCGGCTCGACGGCGAGGTAGTAGAGGAAGGCCTCCAGCGAGCGCTCGACGCTCTCCTCGAACGTCGTGCCCGACCGCAGCGCGACCATGATGTTGTCCATCAGCTGGCTCGTGACCTCGTCGTAGGCGGCGAGGAAGGCCTCCTGCTTGTTGCCGAACTGGTCGTAGAAGGTGCGCCGCGAGACGCCGGCGCGCGCGATCACGTCCTCGACGGTGACGTCCGGGTAGCCGCGCGCCTTCACCGCGTCGGCGAGGGCGGCCATGATCCGCTGCCGCTGGTTGCTCGCGACGAAGCTCGGCGACAGCCCGTGCCGGCCGGGCGGCAGCTGGTGGCTCGCGCGGCGCCGGGTGCCGGGCACGGCAGGCATCAGCCCGCGGCGGCGACCTTCTCGAGGACGTCGCTGGCGACGTCGAAGTTCGCGTTGACCTGGCCCACGTCGTCGTTGTCCTCGAGCGCCTCGATCAGCCGCATGAGCTTCGAGGCGCCGTCCTCGTCGAGCGGGACGGAGGTCTTCGGCTGCCAGCGCACCTCGGCGGACTCCATCTCGACGCCCTCGGCCTCGAGCGCGTCGTGGACGGCCTTGAAGTCCGCCGGCTCGGTGACGATCTCGAAGACGTCCTCGTCCTGGGCGATGTCCTCCGCGCCGGCCTCGATCGCGGTCATGAGGTCGTCCTCGGAGTAGCGGGTCGCGTCGACGACGACGATCCCCTTCTTGTCGAACAGGTAGGCGACCGAGCCCGGCTCGCCGAGGTTGCCGCCGTGCTTGGAGAGGAGGTGGCGGACCTCGGAGCCCGTCCGGTTGCGGTTGTCGGTCAGCGCCTCGATCAGGAGTGCGACGCCCCCCGGGCCGTAGCCCTCGTACAGGACGGCCTCGTAGCTCTCGGCCTCGCCGCTCGCGCCCGTCCCCTTCGCGATCGCGCGCTCGATGTTGTCCTTGGGCATCGAGGCGTCCTTGGCCTTCTGCACCGCCAGGCCGAGCGCCGCGTTCGTGTTCGGGTCGCCGCCGCCCTCCTTGGCGGCCACTGTGATCGCCCGCGCGAGCTTCGTGAAGAGCTTGCCGCGCCGCGCGTCGACGATCGCCTTCTTGTGCTTGATCCCCGCCCACTTGGAATGACCCGACATAAGCCAGAGTCTAGGAGCGACCGCGGTGGAGCCGCCAGCGCCTGACCTCGTGCTCGTGGGCGCGGACCGGGGCGGCGAGCCACTCGTCGTGCTCCTCGATGCCGGTGAAGATCCGCTCGCGCGCGGTGAGCGCGCCCTCCCACCACAGCCACTGGATCCGCCGCTCGGGCGACAGCGTCGCGTGGAAGCCCGGCGGGAAGTGGTTCCCCGCGCGATGCACCGCGTGGGACTTGTGGCCGAAGACGATGCCGTCGTCGCCCACGTCGACGAGCCAGCGGTGGTGCGACCAGCCGACCCAGTCGCCGTGCACGCCCCAGCACTGCTCCTCCAGGCGGGACGGGACCTCGACGTACCCGGCCCGCGCGACGCGCTGCAGCTCGGAGCACACCCAGACCGGGTCGCGGACGTCCTCGAGCGTGTGCGAGCAGACCGCGAAGTCGAACTCCTCGTCCTCGAAGGGCCACGGCTCGCGGTCGCAGATGTCGCGGACCACGTCGGCGCCGGGGAGCACGTCGAGGACGACGTCGGCGCGGGCGATCCGGTTCGTGGCGCCGCCGACGTCGAGCAGCCGCCCGCCGGCGGGGAGCCGCGCCTCAGCCGCCGCCAGCATCGACGCGATCGACCAGCTCGACCCACTGGCGCAGGTGGCGCACGCCGATGAAGTGCTCGAGCACGCGCTCGCGGCCCTTCTCCCCCATGCGGTCGGCCTCCTCGGGGTCGGAGAGGAGCCGCACGAGCCCCTCGCCGTACTCGCGCAGGTCGCTCGCGTCGCGGACGAGCACGCCGGTCTCGCCGTCGACGACCTGGTCGGAGATCCCGCCGACGGCGCTGGCCACGAGCGGCCGCGCCTTCCACATGCCCTCCGAGACGGTGAGCCCGAAGCCCTCGGCCAGCGACTTCTGCACCACGATCGTCGCGTGGCGCTGCAGGGCGTTGACGATCGCCGCGTTCTCCTGGCGGTCCTCCATCGGCAGCATCGCGAGGTGCACGCGCTCGCGGACGCCGTCGGGCAGCCCGTGGAACATCCGCGTGACCTCCTCGACGACCTCGGCGCCCTCGGGGTCGTCGGCGACGCCCTCGACGGACGGGCCGGCGAGCATCAGCTCGGCCTCCTCGATCGACTCGGCGACGTGGTCGGCGAAGCCCTGGATGACGCCGGCCGGGTCCTTCAGCCGGTCCCACCGCGAGACCTGCAGCACGAGCGGCGCGCCGATCGGCAGCGGCCGCTCCTCGACGATCCGCGCGCGGCGGCCGACCGTGCCCATCGTCCCGTTCTCGCGCTCGAAGCACGGCTGCGCGCCGTTGGACTCGGTGACGATCCCGGCCGCGACGAGGATCGCGTGGACCGCCTCGTCCGAGATGTCCTGGTTCTTCGGCGAGAAGATGTCGATCGACGGCGGGATGACGTACGAGCGCTCCTCGGGCAGGCGGTCGTGCCAGAAGAACGCCTCGCGGGAGAAGACCCAGGCGTCCGCGGGCCGGACGTACGGCGTGATGAAGTCCCACGCCTCCTTGGCCAGGTCGTTCGGCTCGTCGGCGCCGACGTGCAGGCGCCAGATGACCTTCGCGCCGGCGTCCTTCAGCGCCTGGGTGAGCCCCGCGGGCTGCGGGTCGTGCACGAGGACGACGTCGTTGGGCCGCACGATCCGCGCGAACGCCTCGGCCGGCGCGGCGATCGTGCTGTCGTAGATCTCGCGCTCCTCGGGGCCGAGCGGGCCGCCGTCGCCGGCGTTGCCGTGCAGCCGGTTGTGGATGCGCTTCGTGAGGCGGAAGAACGCGGGGTTGCCGTTGATGACCACCCACCGGCTGTCGACGCCGACGCTGCTGGTGTAGGCGAGCAGCGACGCGAGCATCTCGGCGACGCCGCCGCCCTGCGCGGTCGAGTTGACGCACCAGACCGTGCGGTCCTCGAAGACCTGGTGGGCGTGCTGGACGAGCTCGTCGAGGTCCTTGCGGCCCTGCTCGTCGAGCACCGACTCGAAGCGCTCGAACGGGAGCGGATGGATCTCGACGTGCTCGATCGGCTCCATCGGGCCGGAACGTATCAGCGGAGGACTTCGCGATACAGGGCTTCGTGGGCGTCGAGGCAGCGGTCGAGGCCGAAGTACTCCGCCCGTGCGCGGCACTCCGCGGGCTCGCGGCCCGCGGCTTCGAGGATCGTCGTCGCGAGCGCGGCGGGGTCGTCGCCGCTGAACGTCGTGTCGGTGACCTCCGCGCCGCCGCCGTCGTCGGAGGCGACCGCGGGGGTGCCGCACGCCAGCGCCTCGACGAGGACGAGCCCGAACGCCTCGCCCTCGGAGGCGAGCGCGCAGACGTGCGCCTCGCGGTACGCGGCGACGAGGGCGGCGTGGTCGTCGAGGTCGCGCCGCTCGACGCCGGGCGCCTCGATGTCGTTGCGCCCGTCGACGATCAGCCGCGCGCCGGTCCTCTGGCGCCGGAGCTCGCCGAACGCCTCGAGCAGCAGCCCGGCGCGCTTGTGGGGCGCGTCGAGCGCGGCGGGGCAGATGACGGTGAACGCGTCCGCCCGCTCGCCGCCGGGGGTGAAGGCGCCGAGGTCGACGCCGGGGTGGATGACGCGCGGCGTGACGCCGAGCCACCGCTCGGTCGCGCGCTTCGCCGCCTCGCTGAGGACGACGGTCGCGGCCGCTCCGTCGATCGCCTTCGTCACGAGGCTCAGCCGGCCGCGGCGGTTCGCGAGCCCCTTGCGGTGCGGGACGCCCATGAACGAGTAGACGTAGGGCACGTGCGCGAGCCGCGCCGCCTGCGCGTCGGTGTGGAACAGCGCGTGCGCGAGAGGCACGTCGCGAAGCTCGCGCGCGGCGAACGGGACGTGCGTCAGGTGGTCCTCGTAGAGGCGCCGCCGCAGGCGGGCGTCCGGCAGGCGCGGGACCCGGACGACCTCCATCCCGTCCTCCTCCGCGACGCCCCTCCGGCCGCGGTGGCTCGTGACCAGCTTGACGTCATGGCCGCGCGCGGCGAGGCCGGCGCCGACGTCGTGCGCGAACCGCTCGGTGCCGCGCCGGACCTCCGGCCAGTAGGTGGGGGTGAGGAGGGCGAGCCTCACAGGAACAGCGTTCGCGCCCGCACACTTCCCGCCGCGAGTCCCGCGACCTCGACCGCGTCGACCAGCGCCTGGCCGGGGAGCTCCGTGAGCGCGCGGGCGCGGCCGCGCGGGCCCGCGCCGTACGACGGCAGCGCGGCGACCGCCCACGGGATCGCGAGCGCCGGCTTCCTCGCGGCCACGCCGGCGACCGCGAGCAGGAACCGCGCGTGGCGCTTCTTCCAGAACACGCCGAGCTCGGCGTGCGCGCGCAGGTGCGGGTGGCGCGCGACGAGCCGCGGGAGCTGGCGCCAGCGCCACGCGTAGCGGACGCGCCCGGCGACCGACATCGGCTCGACCGTGTGGTACGTGAGGGCCTCCGGTGCAGCGATCAGCGGCGCGCCGGAGCGGTGGTAGAGGTCGGTGTCCTCGCCGGCGCACAGCGGCATGTCCCGGGCGTCGAAGCCGCCGGCCCGTTCGAGGACCGTGCGCGGGTAGACGATGTTGCACGTCTGGGCCTGCCACGTCGGCGGGTCGATCCAGACGGACCGGGCACGGGCGGCGCGGAGCAGGCCGGCCTCGTCGGGGTCCGGCCGAGTGGCGCCCTGCACGACCGCGCCGTCCGCCCGGGTCGCGGCGTCCAGGGCGCGGGAGAGCCACGTCGCCGGCGGCCGGCAGTCGTCGTCGGTGAACGCGACCAGCGGTGCCGTCGTCGCGCGCCACGCGAGATCGCGCAGCTCCGCCGGCCCCGCCGGGTGCGAGACGGTCACGTGGCGCAGCGTCCCGTCGCGCGCGAGCGGGTGCGTCGCGAGGATCCGCTCCGTCGGCGACTCCCGCCCGGAGTCGTGCGCCACGACGACCTCGAACCGCTCCCGCGCGAGGTCCTGCTCCTCGAGCGCGTTCAGCAGCCAGAGGAGCCTGACCGGCCGCGCGTGCGAAGCGACCGCGACCGCGATCGCCGCGCCGCTCCGCCCCGCCGCGCCGCTCCGCCTCTCGACGCCGCCGCTCATCGCGGCCACTCCTCCCACGTCCGCCGCAGGCCGTCCTCGAGCGTGATGCTCGGCCGCCACCCGGTCGCCTCGGCGATCTTCGCGACGTCGAGGGCGCGGCGGCCTCCCTCGCCCGGCGGCGCTCCGCCCTCGACCTCCGGCTGCAGGTCGCTGCCGGCGGCGGCGAGCACGGCGTCGACGACGTCGCGGACGCTCCGCGCCTCGCCGCTGCCGACGTTGTAGGCCTGGCCGGCCTCGCCCCGCTCCGCGAGCGCGAGCAACCCCGCCGCGGCGTCGTCGACGTGCAGGAGGTCGCGCCGGGCGGATCCGTCACCGCGGATCACCGGGCGGCGGCCCTCGAGCACCGCGGTCACGACCCCGGGCACGAGCCGGGTGGTGTGCCGGTCCCCCGGGCCGTAGACGTTGGCGAGGCGGGCGACGACGACGTCCCCGCCGGCGTTCCGTGCCAGCAGGTCCGCGGCGGCCTTGCTCGCGGGGTACGGCCCCTCGGGCTCGAGCGGCGCGGACTCCGGGCACGGGAGCGGCGGGCGCGGGCCGTAGACCTGGTCCGTCGAGGCGACGACCACCCGAGCGCCGCCCGCGGCGTCGAGCACCCGCCACGTCAGGCCGACGTTGGCCTCGAACGTCGCGCGGGGATCGCGCCACGCCTCGGCGACGACGGTCTGCGCCGCGAGGTGGAAGACGACGTCCGCCCCCGCCACGTCCTCGGGACGGCCGCGCGGCACGGCGACGACCCCGTCGAGCAGCGCTCCGAGGCGGCGGCCGATGAGCCCGGACGCGCCGGTGATCGCTGCCTTCACGCGGCGAAGTATCGCGGAAGGCGGCGCCGGGCGGCCCTGCCGCGGGGCCGCCCGCCGGAGCGGCGGCGGCCGCGCCATCCCCTACCCTCGCGCGATGCGGTGGCGCCCGAGCGAACCTCCCGTCGACGTCGTGCCGCGGGGCTGGCAGAGCCCGCTCCCGGACCTCGACGAGCTGCCGCCCGAGCACTTCGACCGGCCGTCGCCGCTGCGCGGCGTCCGCTTCGACCTCGACACGCAGGCGACCCTGTTCCGCGACCTCGCCCCGCTCGTCGCGCAGTTCGCGCCCCCGCCCGGCTTCCGCCTCGACAACGGCTGGTACGAGAGCGTCGACGCGGAGGTCCTCGACGCGCTCCTGCGCCGCCTGCGACCGCGACGCGTCGTGGAGCTCGGCTCCGGCGCGAGCTCCCTCCTGATCGCGGCCGCGCTCGACCCCGGCGCGACCCACACCGTCTACGACCCGTTCCCGAACGAGCGCGCCGCCGGGGTCGCCGTCGAGCGGGTCCGGGCCCAGGACGTCCCCGAGGACGTGTTCACGTCGCTCCAGGCCGGCGACGTCCTCTTCGTCGACACCTCGCACACCGTGAAGCCGGGCGGCGACGTCAACCGGATCGTCCTGGACCTCCTCCCCATGCTCGCCGACGGCGTCGTCGTGCACTTCCACGACGTCCTGCTGCCGTACGAGCCGCACCGCACGTGGCTCGAGCGCGGCTGGTGGTGGTTCGAGCAGTACCTGCTCCAGGCGTTCCTCTCCGGCAACCCCGACTGGGAGGTGCTGCTCGCGGTGCACGCGCTGACGCGGGAGCGGGAGGCGCTCGTGCGCCAGGTCGTCCCGAGCTACCGCGGCGAGAACCACCCGAGCGCGTTCTGGATCCGCCGCACGGGCGTCACGCCCACACCTTCCACGGAGCGTCGCCCTCGGCCCACAGGTCGTTGAGCAGGACCGCGTCCTTGTAGGTGTCCATGCAGTCCCAGAAGCCCGTGTGCCGGTAGGCGCGCAGCTGCCCGTCGTCGGCGAGGCCCTCCAGCGGCTCGCGCTCCAGCACGCTCGACGGCCCGAGGTAGTCGAACACCACGGGCTCGAAGCAGAAGAAGCCGCCGTTGATCCAGTGGTCCGAGCGCGGCTTCTCGTGGAAGCCGAGGACGCGGTCGTCGCCGTCGAGCTGGGCGACGCCGAACTGCAGCTCTGGCCGGACGACGGTCATCGTCGCCGCGGCGCCGTGGGCGCGATGGAACGCGCGCAGGCGGCGGAGGTCGACGTCGGCCAGGCCGTCCGCGTAGGTGACGAGGAAGGTCCCGTCGCCGACGTGGTCGCGCGCGGCGTGGACGCGCCCGCCCGTCGGCGTGTCGAGACCGGTGTCGACGCAGCGGACCTCGACCCCCTCCGGCCAGTCGGTGGCGTCCGCGAACTCCTCGATCAGCTCGCCGCGGTAGCCCGTGCAGAGGACGAAGTCCCGCAGCCCCTGCGCCGCGTAGATCTGGATGACGTGCCAGACGATCGGCCGCCCGCCGATCTCGACCAGCGGCTTGGGGATCCCGGGGGTGTGCTCCTGCAGGCGGGTCCCGCGGCCGCCGCACAGGATGACGACGCGCTCTGGGTCCTGTGGCACGGCGGGGAGTATGGCGATCGATCCGCCTGAGGCGGGTCTAACCTGCGGTCGTGCGTCGTTTCACGAGAGGCTCGAAGGCCGCGGCGATCCAGGTCGTCGAGCCGGCCCCGCGCAAGCTGCGCGGCGTCCGGTTCGATCTGGGCGAGCAGGCCGGGCGGCTGCGCCAGCTGTCCCCCTTCGTTCGCCGCTTCCGCGCGCCCGAGGGCTTCCAGCTGTGGAACGGCCAGTACGAGAGCGTCGACGCCGAGGTCCTGTGGGCGATCGTCACGGGCCTCAAGCCGCAGCGGGCGATGGTGGCCGGCGCGAACCCGGAGGCGCGCAAGGTGCTGAAGGCCGCCCTGCCGGCGAACGCCGTCCGCACCGAGGACCCGATCGCGCTCTCCGCGCGCGACGTCCTGATCGCCGGTGCGCCCGACGCCGACCTCGTGCTCGACCTGCTGCCCGAGCTGTCGCCCGGCGTCGTCGTGCACCTCCACCCGATCCGGCTGCCGTGGCCCGGCGGCCCGGATCAGGACCTCCTCCATGCCTTCCTCTGCGGCAACCGGCACTTCGAGGTGCTGCTCGCCCACTACGCGCTCACGCGCGAGCATCCGGAGATCGTGCGGCAGGCGGTGCCGAGCTGGCGCGGCAGCTCCACCCCGGGCGCGCTCTGGTTGCGCCGGACGTGACGCCCGCCATCTCCGTCGTCATCCCGACCCTCGGGCGCTCCACCGCGCTGCCCGAGACGCTCGCGCGGCTGCGCGCGCAGGAGGGCGCGCCGCCGTTCGAGGTCCTCCTCGTCGCGGACCCGGAGGGCGCGCCGCCGCCGGAGCGCGCCGGCACGGAGCTGCTCCGCGCGGCGCGGCCGGGGGCGTCGGCGGCGCGGAACGTCGGGCTGCGGGCCGCCGCCGCGCCGATCGTGCTCTTCATCGGCGACGACATCCTCGCCTCGCCGCAGCTCGTGCGGGAGCACCACGCGTGGCACCAGCGCATGCCGCGCGACGAGGTGGCGGTGCTCGGGCACGTCCGCTGGGCGCAGCGCCTGCGGCGGACGGGGCTCATGGCGTGGCTCGAGCGCGGGATCCAGAGCGACTACGACACGATCCCGCGCGATCGCGCCGGCTGGGGCCACTTCTACACGACCAACGTGTCCCTGAAGAAGGGCTTCGCCCTCAGCGTCGGGGGCTTCGACGAGGACCTCCCGTTCCTCTACGAGGACCTCGACCTCGCGCGCCGCCTCCACGACCGCGGGCTGGACCTCCGGTACAACTGCAACGCCGACGCCGAGCACCTGCACCCGCCGTCCCTGGCGGAGTGGCGGCAGCGGATGGAGGCGGTCGGCCGCGCCGAGCGGGCGTTCGCGCAGAAGCACCCCGACTTCGAGCCATACTTCCTGCGGCGGCTGGGCCGCGCCGCGTCGGGGCGCCCTGCCCGCGGCCGCGGCGCCCGGTTCGCCGCGATGGTCGCGCCGGACACGCCGGTCGTCGGCCGCCGAGTGTGGGCCAGCGCGGAGGCGTATTTCGGCCAGCAGCTCTGGCCGGCGTTCAAGAAGGGGTGGGACGCCGCCGGCTAGAGCCCCGGCGGCTCGCCGCCCGGCGGGCCGAAGTACTCGAGCACCCGCGCCGGGACGCCGGCCGCGATGCAGTAATCGGGCACCGGCTTGGTGACGACCGAGTTCGCGCCGATCCAGGCCCGCCGCCCGAGGTCGGCGATGATCGTGCACTTCGAGGTCACGACCGCGTCGTCGGCGATCGCGATCGGGGTGAGGTCGTAGCCCTGCTCGAGCATCGGGCGGTCGAGGTCGCGGAAGCGGTGGTTGCCGTCGACCACGATGCTCGACTGGCCGAACATGCACCGCTCGCCGATCTCGATCGACGAGGTGCACTGGATGAGCACGTAGTACGTGAAGACCGTTCCGGCCCCGATCCGGACCGTCCCGTTGTGCAGCTCGATCCGGAAGCCGCGCCGGAACTCGACGTTCGGCCCGACGACGAACGTGCCGCCCTCGGGCGCGAAGAACGAGAACCCGGGGCCGAGGTAGACCGGGCCCTCGAAGCGGATATCGCAGTGCGGGTGGCGCCACAGCAGCCAGCGCTTGCGCGCGGCCGAGGCGATCCGCGGGCCCCAGAGGTACGACGCGCGCCGGAGGAGCTCGGAGAGCACGCGCGGAGACTAGAGCGCGGCCTCGTGGGCGTCGCAGACGCGCTCGACGAAGCCGGACAGCGTGTGCTGCGCCGCGGTCCCGAAGCCCTCGGCCCGCAGGGCGTCGCGCAGCGCGGGGTCCTCGGCGAGCCGGCGCACGCGGTCGGCCAGCTCACGCGGCTCCCCCACCGGATGGAGCAGGCAGTTGCGGCCGTCGCGCAGGTACTCGCCGCTGCCGCCGGTCCCGGTCGCGACGACCGGCCGCCCGACCGCCATCGCCTCCAGCGGCACGAGCCCCCACGGCTCGTCCCACTCGGTGGGGAACAGCACGACGTCCGCGGCGGCGTACGCCGCGGCAAGGGCGTCCGGGGACAGCGCGCCCACGAGCCTCACCCGGAAGTCCTGGGCGAGCTCGGAGGCGAGACGGTCGTCGCCGGCCCCGGCGACCGTGAGCGTGGTCTCCTCCGGCAGGTGGTCGAGCGCGCGGACGGCGGTGCGGTGGCCCTTGCGGGCGTCGATCCGCCCCGCCAGCAGCAGCCGCCAGCTCCACGGCCGCGGCTCGGCGGGCTCGAAGCAGCGCTCGTCGTAGCCCGAGTGCACCACCTCCGCCGTCACCGGCGCCCAGCCGCCGCCGCGCGCCCGCTCCAGCGTGCGGCGCGAGACGAACAGCCCGTGGCCGAGCGCCTCGGCCGGCGGCAGGCGCGACCGGCGGCGCTGCACGCTGCGGTCGACCTGCGGCCCGTACAGCAGCCAGTCGTCGTGCACGACGCTCAGCGCCGGCGCGCGCGGCATGCCGATCAGCCGCAGCGACATCCCGCCCATCGACCACCAGGAGACGAGGTCGACGTCCTCGGCCGCGCGCGCCATCGCCGCGCGGTTGTGACGTTCCAGGCCGCGCACGGCGAGCGGGCCCATGTACGGGAAGCGGTGGTCGCGCCAGTACCAGCGCAGGGAGCGGTCGACGAACGGGTCCTCGTCGGGCGCGTCGCGCACGCGGGTGTCCGTCGTGAGCACCCGGACCTCGTGCCCGCGCGATCGCAGGCCCTCGACCGCCGCGCGCCACATCAGCTCGTAGCCGCCGAGGTGCTGGGGCGGGTACATGTTCCCGACGGTCAGGACCCGCACTTCCCTACGATCCTCCGCCGTGCAGGTCGACCCCGGGATCTTCAAGGCCTACGACGTCCGCGGCCTCTACGGCGAGCAGATCGACGAGGACGTCGCGTACGCCGTCGGCCGCGTGTTCGCCCGCGTGCTGAGCGACCTCGGCGGGAAGCCGACCGACCAGCTGCGGCTCGGGCTCGGCCACGACATGCGCCTCGAGGCGCCGGCGCTCACCGAGCGCTACCGGAGCGGGATGGTCGACGAGGGCGCGACGGTCCTGGACGCCGGGATGGTCGGGACCGAGATGGTCTACTACCTCGTCGGCTCGCGGGGGCTCGACGGCGGCCTGATGTGCACCGCCTCGCACAACCCGAAGGAGTACACCGGCGCCAAGCTCGTCCGCGAGGGAGCGATCGCGCTCTCCGGGGACCAGGGGATCCAGGACATCCGGCGGCTCGTCGAGCAGGAGCTGGGAGACGCCCCCGGCGGCGGCGCCTCGGAGGAGGTGGAGATCTACGACGAGTTCCACGAGGCGGCGCTGAAGTTCATCGACCCGGCGAACGTCACGCGGCTGAAGGTCGTCGTCGACGCCGGGAACGGGATGGCGGGCCGGATGGTCGGGCCGCTGCTCGACCGGCTCCCCTTGGACCTCGTCAAGCTCCGCTGGGAGCCGGACGGGAACATGCCGGACGGCGAGCCCAACCCGCTGCTGGAGCACAACCGCCGGCTGATCGTCGACACCGTCCGGGAGACGGGCGCGGACCTCGGCATCGCGTGGGACGGCGACGCCGACCGCTGCTTCTTCATCGACGACGAGGGAGCGTTCGTCGACGGCGACTTCCTCACCGCGATCCTCGCCGAGCACCTGCTGGCCAAGCAGCCGGACGCCGCCGTCCTCTACGACGTCCGCGCGTCGCGCGCGGTGCCGGACACGATCGCGGCCGCCGGCGGCCACGCGCACGTCAACCGCGTGGGCCATGCGTTCTTCAAGACGCGCATGCGCGACGAGGGCGCGATCTTCGGTGGCGAGGTGTCCGGTCACTACTACTTCCGGGACTTCTACAACGCGGACTCGGGGACAGTCCCCGCGCTGCTGGTGCTCGAGAAGCTGTCGGTCGAGGGGAAGCGGCTGTCCGAGCTGGTCGGGCGCTACCGGTCGCGGTACTTCATCTCCGGCGAGATCAACTCGACGGTCGCGGACGGCCCGGCGAAGATGCGCGAGCTGGAGGAGCGCTTCGGCGACGGGCGCATCGGCCACCTCGACGGCATCTCGATCGACTACGACGACTGGCACTTCAACGTCCGCCCGTCGAACACCGAGCCGCTGCTCCGGCTCAACCTCGAGTCCCTCGTCTCGCGCGAGGACATGGAGCGCCGGCGCGACGAAGTCCTGGCGCTGATCCGGTCCTGACCCGCTGGTACCACACGGTCGAGCTGCCGGACGGGACGGCCACACCCGGATGGTTCGACCTTCGCGACCAGGTGCGGCACTACCGGCTCCCCTCGGATCTGCGCGGGATGCGGTGCCTGGACGTCGGGACGTGGGACGGCTTCTGGGCGTTCGAGATGGAGAAGCGCGGCGCGGCTTCGGTCGTCGCGCTGGACCTCGACGACGAGGCGGACCTGGACTGGCCGCCGCGGCGCCGCCCGACCTCCCCGACCTCGGGGCGCTCCGCAGGCTTCGACGAGCTTCGCTCCCGGCTGGGCTCCTCCGTCGAGCGGGTCGAGCTGAGCGTGTACGACGCGACGCCCGAGCGCCTCGGCACGTTCGACCTCGTCTTCTGCGGCTCGGTCCTGATCCACCTGCGCGACCAGTTCCTGGCGCTGGAGCGGATCGCTTCGGTGTGCTCCGGGCGGTTCGTGTCGGCGGAGGAGTACGACCGCCTGACGTCGCTGCTGCCCGTCGCTGTGAACCGCTGGCGCGGCGACGACCCGAGCGCCGTCGTCTTCTGGCGGCCCAACCTGCGCGCCTGGCGGCGGATGCTGTGGAGCGCGGGCTTCTTCCGGGTCGAGCGGGTCTCGCGGTTCACCCTGCGGTCGACCGACGGCGTGAAGGTCCCGCACGTCGTCCACCATGCGTTCAAGTGATCGCCGACGGCATCCACTGCATCCCGATCCCCACGCCCTTCGCCGTCGGGCGCGTCAACACCTACTTGATCGAGGACGACCCGCTCACGCTGATCGACACCGGGCCGAACAGCGGCAAGGCGCTCGACGAGCTGGAGCGGGCCCTGAGGGAACGGGGGCACGCGATCGAGGACCTCGGCCTGATCGTCGTCTCCCACCAGCACATCGACCACGAGGGGCTGGTCGAGATCCTCGCGCGGCGCTCGGGCGCCGAGGTCGCCGGACTCGACTCGCTCGCCGGCTTCCTCGCCGACTACCGCGAGAACATGCATCTCGACGACGAGTTCGCCGAGGAGCTGATGCTGCGCAACGGGATCGCGGCGGACGTCGCGCACGCGCTGCGCGCCGTCAGCGCCGCGTTCCGGGGCTGGGGCGCACGCGCCGAGATCACGCGGCGGCTGGCCGAGGGTGAAGAGATCCGCCTGCGCGACCGGACGCTCACCGTCCACCACCGGCCCGGTCACTCGCCGACGGACACCGTCTTCCACGACGCCGAGCGCCGCCTGCTCATCGGCGCCGACCACCTCATCAAGCACATCTCGTCGAACCCGCTGATCACGCGCGGCCACTCACGCGCGCTCATCACCTACCTCGCGTCGCTGCGGGCGACGCAGGCGATGGACGTCGACCTCGTGCTGACCGGCCACGGCGACCCGGTCACCGACCACGCCGCTCTGATCGACGATCGCTTCCGGATGCACGAGAAGCGCGCCGCGAAGATCGCGACGCGAATCACCACCGACGGCCCGATCACGGCGCACGAGATCGCGCAGTCGCTGTGGGGCCGCGTCGCGCTCACCCAGGCGTTCCTCACGCTGTCCGAGGTCCTCGGGCACGTGGACCTGCTCCTCGAGCGCGGCGAGGTGGTCGAGGAGGAGGGCGACGACGGAGTGGTGCGGTTCCGGCCGGCCTGACGATCGAGCGGGCTAGCGCTTCCGGCGGCGCGGCGACAGCCAGGACAGCACGCGCCGCCACGGAAGCAGCGGACGCGGCGTATACGACGGGCTTCCGCGGCCCTGAACGATGCCGATGCCCGTGGGGGTGGGCGGGATCTCGGAGGGCGGCTTCGGGACCGGCGCCATGTCGTCAGTCTACCGCCAGCCCGGTAAGCCACGACAGCGTCTGCGCGACCATCAGCATCGCCAGGGCGGTCAAGAGCCGGGACATGGAGTCGACCCGCGGCGCGTTCGCCTTTGCCAGCGTTTCGTAGCTGTAGGCCGCTGCCACGAGCCAGGCGAGCGTGCCAGCCTCGGCTTCCTCAGCAGCCGGACCGCGCAGGGCGCTGTAGAGCTCCGCCGCTCCGACCGCGAAGGTCAGGTTTCGGGGCGCGAGGAGAACAGCCGCCGCGACGAGGCCGAGGACGAGCGCGACGAGCGCGATCCAGGTCCACGGCGACAGCCCGGTGGCCCGAATGGTCGTCGCGCCGAGGAACGACGCGACGAGCGCGTGGGCGGCGAGCAGCGTTCCCGTTCGCTGCCTGATCCCGGCGACGAGCTTCTCCTGGTCGTCGAGCGCGGCGCGGCCCGCGTCGTACGTGATCTCCTCGAGCGTCTTCACCTCTTCGAACGAGGGCGGCTCGGGCGTGTGCTCGCCCCCTCAGCCGAGGGGCGTGGCGCGGAGGGCGGTGTGGGGGATTCCGCGCGTGGCGACGAGGAGGGCCTCGCGGCCCTCGGGGGACGTGATGCCTCGGACGAGGTTGCGCAACGAGGGTCGCGCGTGGCCGGCGCCGGTCGGGACGAAGTAGATCCCGGTCGTCTCGGCGATCTCGAAGCCGGCGCTGCGGACCATCGCGTGGAGGGCGGCTCGGTTCGGCTGCCACCACCAGGGGCGTTCGGTCGTGTCGAGGCGGGCGATCGGGGTGCGCGGACGGAGCCAGGACGGGATCGCCTCGACGGTGTCCGCGATCACGGCCTGGCCGGCGCAGACGGAGCGGACGCGGTCCAGCGCGAGCACAGGGTCGCGGAGGTGGAGCAGCAGCGAGCCGAGGAAGACGACGTCGAACGAGCCGTCGACGGCGGGGTCGAGGTCGTAGACGGAGCGCTCCACCCGGCGGGCGGAGGAGCCGAGCGCCGCGGCGGCGTACGCGAACCCCGCGCCGGGCCGCTTCACCTCCGTCAGCACCGCGAGGCCGCCGCGCGCCGGACGGAGCCGCTCGGCGGGCGGCCAGTCCCAGCGGTCCGGGTCGTCGATGTCGATGGCGACGACCTCGGCGGCGCCCCGCCGCTCCATCTCGAACGCCCAGAACCCGTCCCACGTCCCGACGTCGAGGCACCGCAGGCCGTCGAGCCGCGCGGGCAGCGGCACGACGCGCACCGACGGCCGGAGGTCGAACGCGCCCGGCGTGACCGTCCCGTCCGGCAGCTCGATCGTGTGGTACCAGTGCTCGGGCGGGTTCACCGGGCGGCGCGCTCGATGTCGCCCAGGTGCGCGACGTTCGCGCGGTCGTCCTCCTCGTCCGACGGCCCGGCCGCGAACCACGCGTCGAGGATCTCCTCGAGCTCCGCCTCCGAGGTCGTTCGCAGCGACAAGGCGAGCACGTTCGCGTCGTTCCACTTGCGCGCGCCCGCGGCCGTCGCGGCGTCACCACACAACGCCGCGCGGATCCCGAGAACCTTGTTCGCCGCGATCGACGCGCCCGTCCCCGTCCAGCAGCACACGATGGCCTGGCCGGCTCGGCCCTCGGCCACGTCGCGGGCCGCGGCCTCGCTCGCCCACGCCCAGTCGGGCCGCTCGTCGGAGGCCAGTGCACCGTGGACCACGGGCTCATGGCCGCGCCGCCGCAGCTCCTCCACCACCTTCGAGGCGACCCCCGTCCGCTCGTCGCTCGACACCGCGATCCGCATCGCGGCCATCATGGCACCAGCCCCTCGACGAACGGCACCTCGAAGACCTTCTCGTGCATCACAGGGCCGTGGCCGAAGAAGCCGTCCTCGCCGAACAGCTCCCCGTGGTCGGCGGTGACGATCACCCACGTGTCCCGGGGCAGCGCCTCGAACAGCGAGGCGAAGACGCCGTCGAGATACCGCACCGCCTCGACCTGCCGCGCCCGCAGCCGGTCGAGGGCGTCCTGGTCGAAGGACGCGGGCGCCTCGCCGACCGAGTCCCCCATGTGCTTGAAGACGCCGTGGACGCCGTGCAGCCGCGGCCACTCATCCGGGGCCTCGGACGGCAGCGCGTACGGGTAGTGCGTCTCCCCGACGTTGAGGAGGTGGAACGACGGGCGCTCGGCGTCGAATCGGAGCCGATCCAGCATCGCCGCCATGTCGTTGTGCCGCGGCATCATCTCGTAGCTGTCGAACGCCTGGTTCAGGATCGTGTGCGGGTTCAGCACCGGCAGCGACACCAGCGCGTGCGTCGAGTAGCCGAGCGAGTCGCGCAGGAAGCGCGGGAGCCAGAGCGACGGCAGCAGCCGGCGGAACTCCATGTCCGCCACCCCGAGCCGCTCCCCGTACCGCGCGAAGTCGCGCTTGTAGTACTCGGACGCATAGACGTGCCGCGGGTTCGTGTGCGGCAGCAGCCCCATCAGCAGGTTGAAGTGCGACGGCGCCGTCCAGCTCACGTAGCTGTAGCGGCGCTCGACCGGCCCGAGCCGAGCCAGGTTCTCCGGCGCGGCGGCGGTCCAGCTGTCGTAGCGACAGCTGTCGAGCGTCACCACGACGAGGTTCCGGGGGCTCATCCGCGGCCGTAGGCTACTTCGCGATGGACCGGCCGAACGTGCTCCTCGTCGTGCTGGACACGGCCCGCGCCGACGCCGTCGCACCGGTCGCCGAGGCGGGCGCCACGCCGGCCGTCGCGCAGCTCGCAAGCCGCGGGAGGGCGCACATAGGCACCCACGCCACCGCGAACTGGACGGTCCCGTCGCACGCGTCGATGTTCACCGGCCTGCTGCCCCGCCGCCTCGGGCTCACGCAGGTCCCCGGCGGGCGGCCGCAGGGCGCCCGCGCCGTCCTGGAGCACCACCGCGACCGCCTGCTGCCCGAGGTCCTGACGCACAACGGCTACCGCACCGGCGCCATCAGCACGAACCTGTGGCTGACCGAGCAGAGCGGCTTCCACCTCGGCTTCGACCGCTTCGTCACGATCAGTCCGGACCGCCAGACCGGGATGGCGGACCCCGGCGCCCGCAGCCGCGCGCGGTGGGCGCTGGAGGGGCTGCGGGGGAAGGTCGACGACGGCGCCGCGGACGCCGGAAGGGCGCTCCGCGCCTGGATCGCCGAGCAGCCGCACGACGAGCCCTTCTTCTGGTTCGTGAACCTCGTCGAGTGCCACTCGCCCTACCTGCCGCCGCGCCCGTACAACGACCTCAAGCCGCTCCAGCGCCTGCGCGCCGCCGAGGACGCCCGCCGCCTTTTGACCATGGGCGCCATCTGGCGGGCGTGCGCGGGCAGGCTCGGGTTCGAGGACGAGGCGCTCGCACGGATGCGCCGCCTCTACGCCGCCGCCGTCCGGTACATGGACGACTGGCTCGCGGGCGTCCTCGAGGCGCTCGACCAGCAGCGCCTGCTCGACGACACGCTCGTGATCGTCACCTCCGACCACGGCGAGAACTTCGGCGAGGGCGGGCTCGTCGGCCACGCGTTCTCGCTCGACGACCGGCTCCTCAGAGTGCCGTTCGTGGCCACGGGGCCGGTCGACCTCCCGGAGCTGGCGACCCTCGCCGCCCTCCCCCACGCGCTGGCGACCGCGCTTGAGCTCGACCACCACCCGTACGCCCCGCCGCCCGCCCTTCCCATCGCGCAGGCCGACCCGGCGGCGCCCCGCGACGACCCGCGCGTGGACGAGGCGATCGCCGCCTGGGGCCTCGACGAGGACGCGGCATGGCGGATCACGACCCAGATCACGTCGACGAGCGACGGGCGGCTCAAGCTCGTCCGGCAGGGGGACGTCGAGTCGCTCTACGACCTGACGACCGACCCGCTCGAGGCCGCCCCGCTGGCCACGGTGCCGCCGGGCGAGGAGGAGCGCGTCGCGAGGCTGCGCACCGCGCTGGCGCACCCGTCCGTGTGGGAGGAGCCCGGCGCGACCCCGCCCGCGCCCGCCGACCCCGGGGACGTCGAGGCGCTCGAGCGCCAGATGCGGACGCTCGGCTACCTCTAGCGCCGCAGGTAGTCGACCGCCTCGCGGATCAGGTCGCGCTCGAACGCGTACGTCGCCGCCAGCGTGACCGCCACGTACGCGCCGAGCTCCGCCGCCGCGGCGGCGCCGCTGCGCCCACCGTCCTCGGCGATCCGGATCAGGAGGATCAGCGCGAGCGCCGGCACGGACGGCGCGAGCGCGCGCAGCGCATGCCGGGCGAGCCCGAATCCCCGGAACAGCCGCCGCAGGAAGACGCCCCGCAGCGCCAGGCTGACGAACATCGTGGCCAGGTAGCCGGCCGCGTAGCCCTCCAGCCCGAACGCGAACAGCAGCGGGACGTTGATCGCGAGGAAGGCGGCCGCCTCGACCACCGCGACGATCGCGATCGGCCGCGTGTCCCCCACCGCCCGGAAGTACGCGGCCCAGTTGAAGCCGAGGTGCCCGACCGCCGCCACGACGCCGAAGATCTGCAGCAGCACCACCGCGTCCTCCCACTTGCGCCCGATGACGTGGTGGACGAGGTCGTCGCCGAACAGCGCCATGCCGAGGCCGAACGGCATCGCCCACATCAGCGCGAGGCGGTTGGACTTGACGAAGCTCTCGTGGAGCACGTCCGTGCGGTCCTTCACCGCGCAGATCGCCGGGTAGAGCGTGTCGGTGATGAGGGCGTCCACGCGAAGCGTCAGCTGGTAGATCGTCGTCGCCAGCGCCAGCGCCCCGACGCCGGCGAGCCCGACCGCCGCCTCGCCGAGCAGGATCCCGCCCTGCGCGACCACGAGGCTCGCCAGCGACGCGACCGCCAGCGGGCCCGAGAACCGCACGTAGCTGCGGATCGTCGGGCGGTCGAGCGCGGGGCGCAGCGGGAACGGCGCCAGCGCGACCGCCACCGCCGCCGTCGCCCAGGCGCCCGCGATGACGCCGCCGACGAAGGACCAGTAGCCGGCGCCGGCGAGCGCGAGGCCGAGCGTGACGACGAGCGACACGAGCGGGTCGATCGCCTGCATCGCGCGCTGGCGGACGAACTCCATCCGCCGGTAGAGGACCCAGATCGGCGCCTGCAGCGTGACCGCGGGGATCGTCAGGCACAGCGCGAACCCGGGCAGCAGCAGCTCGTCGTGCCCGTAGACGACGGTGATGACCGGGACGGCGGCGACGAGCACCGCGAGCAGCGCCGCGTTCAGCAGCGCCTCGATCGTGAACGCGCGCTGGAACGCCAGCTCCTGGTCGGCCTCGTCCTGCTGGATGTACTTGTCGCTGACGCCGATCTGCTTGAGCCGCGCGAGCGTGCCGAGCGCGGCGGCGAGGATCCCCCAGACGCCGTACTGCGTCGGCGCGATGATCGCCGCCAGCGCGAAGCCCTTGACGAAGCCGAGGACGCCCAGCCCGGTGAGGAACGCGGCGTTGACGATCACGCCGCGCGCCGCGACCCGGCGCAGCCCCTCCGGCCGCTCGTCGCGCAGCCGCTCCGCCCGCGTGGGGCGGACCGCTTCCGGCGTGGCGTCCATCGGCTGGATCATCGCGGACGGGCGGCTCGATCAGCGGACCACGGTCGCCCACAGCGAGCCGGCCATCCGCCCCGCGTAGTCGAGCCGCGCGACGCCCAGGAGCGTCCGGTCCTCGATCTCGAAGCGCCGCAGCGCCCAGTCGCCCGCGACGAGCGGCTTGGGGTGGCGCCAGTAGACGCGCCCGGCCTGCGGGCCGAACCGGCGGCGCAGCTGCGCGTTCGCATGGCCGTGGCGGAACGCGCGGCGCAGCAGGCCGCGCCGCGTCCGCTCCGCGGCGTGGCTGACGACCGCGTCCTCGGCCAGGACGAGCCGCGCCCCCGCCGCGACCGCCCGCCTGCTCAAATCGACGTCCTCGCCCGCGTGCACGAAGCTCGGGTCGAAGCCGCCGAGGCGCTCGAACAGGTCGCGGCGGATCGCCAGGTTCCCCGTGCCGGCCCAGCCCTCGGCGATCGCGCGGGCCGGTCGCAGCCGCCACCGGGCGTCGAAGCGCTCGACGGCGTTCGGCTGCTCGCTCGTGCGCCACTCGATCGGGCCGCCGGCGAGGTCCGCGCCCTCGGCGATCGCCCGTCGCATCGCCTCGCTCCAGCCGGGCCGCGGGACGCAGTCGGCGTCGAGGAACAGCAGCACGTCCGCGGTGGCGGCCCGCGCGCCGGCGTTGCGCGCCCGCGCCCGGGAGCGTCGCGGCTCGGCGACCACGCGCGCGCCGTGCGCCCGCGCGACCTCCGCCGTCGCGTCGCGCGAGCCGTTGTCGACGACGACGACGTCGTCGCCCGCGAGGGCCGCGAGCGTCACGGGAAGGACCGCGGCGGCGTCGCGCGCCGGGATGACGACCGTGACCGCCGGCTTGTCAGACTCGCCCACCGTGGACTGGTACCACACGATCGACCTCCCCGGCCGCGGGCCGACGCCCGGCTGGTTCGACACGCGCGGCGCGCCGGTCCCGCTCCCCGCGCGGCTCGACGGCAAGCGGTGCCTCGACGTCGGGACCTACGACGGCTACTGGGCGTTCGAGATGGAGCGGCGCGGCGCGGCGGAGGTGATCGCCATCGACGTCCTCGACCCGTACGGCTGGGACTGGCCCGCCGACGCGACCCCGGCGGGGATCGTGGCGGTGGCCGCGCAGAAGCGCGGCGAGGCGTTCGAGCAGGCGCGTGAGGCGCTCGGATCGCGGGCGCGGCGGCGCGAGCGGTCCGTCCACGAGCTCTCGCCGGTGCGCGACGGCGGGTTCGACGTCGTCTACTGCGGCTCGCTGACCGCGCACCTGCGCGACCCCGTCGGCGCGCTCATGGCGATCCGGTCGGTCTGCCGCGAGCTGCTGGTCCTGGAGGACGCGATCGACGCTCGCCTCACCGCGCTGCTCCGGAGGAGCCCCGCCGCGACGCTCCACGGTCGCGACTGGCCGTGGTGGTGGAAGGTCAATGCGGCCGGGCTGGCGCGGATGGCCGAGGCCGCCGGGTTCGCGGTCGTCGACGGCCCGCGCACGTTCTTCATGCCGTTCGGTGCCGGCGGCCCGCAGGCGCGCGTCCGCCCGCGGCGCCTCCACACCCGCGCGGGCCGCGAGGAGGCGCTCCACGCGCTGCGCGGCGACCCGCACGCGGCGCTGGCCGCGAAGCCGCGATGACCTCCCTCCGCCACGACCCCGTACCGCCCCCATGACCTCCCTCCGCCACGACCCCGTAGCGCCCCCATGACCTCCCTCCGCCACGACCCCGTCCCGCCCCCATGACCTCCCTCCGCCACGACCCGGCGCGCGAGGAGGCCGAGCTTCGCGCGTACCTCGGCGACGCCTACGACCACGACCGGCTCGTCCGCTGGCGCGAGCAGCTCGAGGAGGAGGCCGCGGCGATCGCAGACGAGCAGCGGCTCTACCGCGAGTCCGAGGCCTACCTGTACAACCTCACCGCGTTCGCGATGACGGGCACGAAGCTCCCGTACCTGCGCGAGCTGCTGCGCGCGGCCCCGCCGCCCGCGCGCCTGCTCGACGTCGGCTGCGGCATCGGCTCAGACGGCCTGATGCTGCTCGAAGCCGGCTACGACGTCGCGTTCGCCGACTTCGACAACCCGAGCACGCGCTACCTGCGCTGGCGGCTGGAGCGCCGCGGCCTGGCCGCGCGCGTCCACGACCTCGACGCCGCTCCCCTCCCGGACGGGTTCGACCTCGCGTACGCCTTCGACGTCCTCGAGCACGTCGAGGCGCCGCTCGCGCTCCTCGAGACCATGGAGCGCAGCGCCGCATTGGTCTGCGTCAACCTCCTCGGCCCCGACGACGATGCGCTGCACCACGAGCTGCCGGTCGACGCCATCGTGGCCCGCGCCCGCGAGCGCGGCCTGCGGGCGGACCGCCGCTTCCACGGCGGCCGCTCGCGCCTGCTGCTCTACGGCTAGCCGCGTCTGCGCTTCTTCGGCGTCCCCAGGTGGGCGACCCAGATCACGATCCCGTGCGGCAGGTCGTTCAGCCGCAGCCGCCGGCGGCGGACGCCGAGGTGGGTGAAGCGCCGGTCGAGCAGCACGCGGCGGTGCGGCCCGGACGCGAGCCACCCGCGCAGGATCTCGTACGCCGTCGCCTCCTCGACCTTGCGCCAGCCGAGGTTCTCCCCGACGAACCACGCGCCGTGCCTCGTCACCTCCGCCTCGTGGAACGGCGCCGCGAGGTCGTCGCCGCACGGGCTGTGGGTGAAGCGCTTGCACGCCGCGATCCGGCGGGCCTTGTAGGTGGCGGAGTGGCGGAGCGCCGCGCTCGACTTCACCTTCCGGAGCCCCGCGCGCTGCCTCACCAGGTTGATCAGGCAGTGCATCGCCAGGCGCTGCGTGCGGAAGTGGGCGTCGACGTTCGTCGCGCCCCGGCACGCCCGGGCGGGCGGGAGCAGGGGATCCTTCTCCTCGTCGTCCTGCGCGAGCGCGGGCGGCGCGGCGACCGCGGCGAGGGCGAGCAGCGTCAGGGCGAGCGCGCGGCGCATCACGGCATAGGGTGCCGCACGGCGGGCGGGGCGTCGCCGGAAGGCACGCGCCGCGTCAAGTGCGCTAAGCATCCCGGGGATGAGCGTGCGCGAAGCGCGGCGGGAAGACGCACAGGCCATGGCCCGCGCCTGGACCGACGTGGGGCGGTTCTACGTCGGCGTCAGCCCCTCGGACTTCCAGGTGCCCGACGAGGACGGGCTGGTGGATTGGCTCGAGTGCGGCGTGGAGGCGATGGAGTCCGACCAGGACCTCGCGCTGCTGGTCAGCGAGCAGGGCGACGAGGTGATCGGCTGGGTCAGCGCGCGGCTCGTGACGCCCGTCTCCGACGCGAAGTGGCAGCTGCAGCGCGAGCTCGGGACGACGCGGCTGATCATCGACGCGGTCGCCGTGGCCGAGGAGCACCGCGGCGCCGGCGTCGGGATCGACCTCGTCCTGGCCGCGGAGCGCTGGGGCCGCGAGCGCGGCGCGACGGTCGCGGTGGCCGACGGGAACTGGGACAGCGGGATCGTCCCTCGCTTCTACGAGGCCCGCCTCGGCTACCGGCGCCGGTCGGTCTCGCTGCGCAAGGCGCTCTAGGCTCGGTGCATGGCCGCGAACCTGCGCAGCCGCCGCGAGGCGGTCGTGCGCGAGCACATGGAGTCCGAGAACGTCCACGACTTCGACACCACGATCGGGACGTTCGCGCACCCGCGCTACGAGATCGTCGCGACCGGTGACGTCTACGACGGCGAGGGCGAGGTGGGCGCCTACTTCGCCAAGACGCGAACCGCCTTCCCGGACCAGCGCAACGAGCTGATCGCGCTGCACCACGCCGACGACGCCGTGATCGCCGAGTTCTTCCTCCTCGGGACGCACCTCGGCCCGCTGCGCGCCCTGCAGCCGACGGGCCGGGCGTTCAAGTGCCGCATGACCGCGTTCTTCCTCTTCGAGGGCGACCGGATCGTCTGCGAGCGCGTCTACTTCGACCAGGCGACGATCATGCGCCAGCTCGGCGTGATGCACGACCCGCGCTCTCTCGCCGGCCGCGCGACGACGCTCCTCTCCCACCCGCTCACGATCGGTCGGGCCGCGCTCCGCCGCCTGCGCCGGCCGTGAGCTCGTAGCGGATGTGGGTCACACCGGGTGACGCGACGACCTCGACCGGCCGGAGCGTGGGATGGCCGATGTCGTCGAGCAGGCGCTCGCCGCCGCCGAGGACGATCGGGACGACGTGGAGGAAGAGCTCGTCGAGCAGGCCCGCGGCGATGAACTGCTGGACGGCCTGGGCGCCGCCGGCGACGGCGACGTCCTGACCGCCGGCGGCTTCGCGGGCGCGGTCGAGCGCCGCGTGGACGCCGTCGGTGACGAAGTGGAACGTCGTGCCGCCCTCCATCTCGAGCGGCTCGCGCTCGTGGTGCGTGAGCACGAACACCGGCACGTGGAACGGCGGCTCGTCGCCCCACCAGCCCTTCCACTCCGGGTCCCACGGCCCGTCGCCGCCGCCGAACATCTTCCGCCCCATGACGTACGCGCCGACCCCGGCCGTCGCGCGCTCGACAACCTCGGAGTCGACGTTCCGCTCGCCGCCGGCGTGCCCGTGCTGCTCCCGCCACGAGGCGGTCGCGATCACCCAGTCGTGCAGCCGCTCGCCGCCCGCGCCGAGCGGCTCGTCCATCGTCTGGTTCGGCCCGGCGACGTAGCCGTCGAGCGACATCGAGATCTGACATTTGACCTTGCTCATGTTCTCTCAGACCGGCCTCGCGGGCGGGACTCATCGGTCACAGCAGGGGGCTGCGGTGGCGAAGGCTGCCACGAACGAGCGCGCCGAGGGCCGCTGCGTCCGCGACAGCGCGCGCCGCGGCGACCCGGCCGCCCTCGCGGCGCGCGTCTTCGGCGACGCGCGCCGCGTACGGCGCGGCGAGGAGCGGGACGCCCGCGGCCAGCCCGGCCAGCGCCGCGTCGAACGCGAGGCTGCGCTGCGTGAGGAAGAGGCGGCGGTGGAACGCGGCGCTGCGCAGCTCGGGGATCCGCTTCGCGAGCGCGGGGAACGCCGCGAGCCGCTCGCGCTCGCGGACGAAGGCGTGCGGCCCGCGCGGGAAGACGGCGTGGCGCACGACGACGTCCTGCGCGAAGACGACCCGCGCGCCGGCGCGGCGCGCGCGCCAGCCGAGCCAGACGTCCTCCCCCAGCTCCTTGCCGTCGGGCGGGACGAGCCAGCGCTCCTCGAACCCGCCCAGCGCCTCGAAGAGCGACCGGCGGCAGAGCAGGTTGGCGGTCTCGAAGAGCCCGTGGCCTGAGCGGACGGTCACCGTGCGGTCGAACGGGCCCGGCGGGCGCTCCGGCAGCACCGCGCCCTGGACGAGGTCGGCGTCGCGGAGAGCCGCCGCGCCGCGGGCGAGCCAGTCCGGGTCGGGGAAGCAGTCCGCGTCTGTGAACGCGAGCAGCGGCGCGGTCGTCGCGGCGACCCCCGCGTTGCGCGCGTGCGCCGGCCCGTCGCCGCGGTCGTCCTCCACGACGCGGAGCTCAAACGCCGGCGCGCCTCGCTGCGCGTCGAGGGCGGCGAGCGTCCGCGGCAGGGTCGCTTCGGCGGCGCGCGCGGGGACGATCACGGCGATGGCCGGCGTCACGTCGCCTCCGTGCGGCGCGCCACTCCCGCCGCCGCCAGCAGGATGACGAACGGGTCGACCGGCGTCCGGTAGCGCGTCGACCCGATCGTGATCGCGACGCTGAACCAGAGCAGCACCGGGACGAGCCAGAACCAGAGTGGCGTTCCGCGGACCGCTCGGGTCGCGACCGCGGCGAGCGCGAAGAGCGCCAGGATCCAGAACGCGTACCGGTTGGCCTGCGAGAACCGCTTCCCCACGCCGGCCTCGCGGGCGCCCACCTCGTCGAGGTCCGCGTCCGCCAGGTTGAGCATCCGGGCGCTGTTCCAGAACGCGACGACGAACGGATAGGTCGGGTGCTCGCCCGCGTAGTCGATCGCCTCCTCGCGGAACGCGCGCTCGAGGTCCGCCTCGTTCATTCCCGGCCTCACCAGGTCGAGAGCCTCCAACGCGGACGCCCGCCACGCCGCGGGATGGTCGCGGTCGTCGCGGGCGACGTCGTTGTACGCGCCCGCGAGCGCGAAGCCGGCCTGGGTCGTCGTCGGGACGACGGTGTCGAGCGCGGTGCTGCTCCTGATCGTCCACGGCGCGATCACGACGACGGCCGCCGCGAGCAGCGCGATCCGCGGCCGCGTGCCGCGCACGGCGAGCAGCAGCGGCAGGAGGAGGACGAGCCCGTTCGTCCGGGTCAGCGCGGCGAGCCCCGCCAGCGCTCCCGCCGCGAGCACCCAGCGCAGGCGGCGTCGGTCGTGCAGCACGCACGCGAGCGCGCCGAGCACGAGCACGACGAACAGCGCCTCCGACAGCTGCGCGACGCTGATCATGACGAGCGGCGGGAACAGCGCGGCGACCGCCATCGCGACGAGCGCGGCGCGGCGCCCGAGGAGCCGCAGCGCGACGAAGCCGAGCAGGGCGACCGCCAACGTCCCGAGCAGCGCGCCGAAGACGCGCGGCGCGTCGTCCCGCCCCGCCACCTCGTAGACGGCCGCGAGCGCGAACGGATACGCGGGCGGGCGGAACGCGCTGGGGCTACCGGGCACGGCGAGGCTCGGCGGATACTCGCCGTGGTCGGCGAGCGACGCCGCGTGCCGCGCGTAGTCGACCGGGTCGCCGAACGCCGGGGGCGGCTCGTAGAGCACGGCGAGGCCCAAGCGCACCGCGAGCGCCACCGCGAGGATCGCAGCGACGAGCAGGCGCCCCCTCATCGCGGGGCATACTACGGAGCGTGCCCGCCGCCGCGCGCGCGACACCGGCGGCCGAGCTGCTCGCCCTCCAGGACACCCTCTACGCGTCGCGCAACCCGACGCGCCGGTGGCTGCACGCCGCCCGGCGCGAGTGGATCGAGGACGCGTTGCGGTCGCTCGACGGGCGGACGGCGGTCGAGGTCGGGCCCGGCTCAGGCCTGTACCTGCCGCTGCTCGTCGAGCGGTTCGGCGAGGTGACCGCGATCGACGTCGAGGACGCGTTCCTCGAGCGCGCACGGTCGGTCGACGGCGTGCGCGTGGTGCGCGACGACGTGACGCGGTCCTCGCTTCCCGCCGGCGCGTTCGACGTCGTGCTGTGCAGCGAGGTCATCGAGCACGTGCGCGACCCGCGGCCGGCCCTGCGCGGGCTGCGGCGGCTGCTCGCACCGGGCGGAGCGCTGGTCCTGTCGACGCCCCTGCGGTGGTCGCCGCTCGAGGTGCTCGGCCGGGTCGCGTTCCTGCCCGGGGTCGTGCACGCGCTGCGGCTCGTCTACCGGGAGCCGGTGCTTCCCACCGGGCACGTCGGGCTGCTGAGCGAGCGGGCGCTGCGGCGCGAGCTGGCGGCGGCCGGGCTGCGCGTGCGGCGGGCGGGGAAGACGGGCCTGTACCTGCCGCTGATCGCCGAGGCGGGCGGGGAGCGCGGGCAGCGGCTGCTCGAGCGGCTCGCGCGGCGCGGGCATCTGCTGTGGACGCAGCTGTACGTCTGCGATGCGGCCTGAGGCGTACGCGGAGATGCGGGCGCTCGAGGAGCGCCACTGGTGGTTCCGCGGGCGGAGGGCGGTCCTCCACGCCCTCCTGCGCCGTGTCCCCCGACCCGGTCCGCTCCTGCTCGACGCCGGGTGTGGCACGGGCCGCAACCTCGTCGAGTTCGGGCCGGGACGTGGCGTCGATCCGGCGCCCGAGTCGGTCGCCGCCTGCCGCGAGCGGGGGCTCGACGTGGTGCAGGCCTCGCTCGACGCGCTCCCCTTCGGCGACGCCTCGTTCGACCTCCTGTTGGCGACCGACGTGCTGGAGCACGTGGACGATGACGTCGCCGCACTGCGCGAGCTGCGGCGGGTCGCGGCGCCCGGCGCGGTGCTGCTCGTGACGGTCCCGGCGCATCCGGGACTGTGGAGCGCCCACGACGTCGCGCTGCACCACCGGCGCCGGTACCGGCGCGCGGAGCTGCTCGGGCGGCTGCGGGCGGCGGGCTGGGAGCCGGTCGTCGTGACGTGGTGGAACGCGTTCCTGTTCCCGCTCATCTGGCTCGCGCGGCGGCGGTCGCGCACGGGGACCGACCACGACCGGACGCCGGCGTGGGCGAACGGCGTGCTGGAGCTACCGCTGGCCGTCGAGGCGCGGCTGGTCGGCCGGGGCGTCGCGCTGCCGTTCGGGGTGTCGCTCGCCGTCGCCGCGAAGGCGGACGCTCAGGCGTAGGAGGTCGTACGCCATCGACGCCGCGCTGACGAACGGGCGGACGCGCGAGTCGCGGTCGTGGTGGAAGACGATCGGGACCTCGACGACGGTCGCGCCGCGGCGGCGGGCGCGGAGCAGCAGCTCGACGTCGAAGGCGAAGCCGGTGGCGATCTGGTGCTCGGTCAGCTCGCGCGCGAGGTCGGTCCGCAGGAGCTTGAGCGGGCACTGGGTGTCGTGGAGGTCGAGCCGCGTCGCCGCGCGGACGAGCGCGTTGAAGGTGCGGCCCATCAGCTCGCGGGGGAGCGGCGTGCCCTCGACGTGGGCGCCCCGGAGCGCCCGGCTTCCCACCGCGACGTCCGCGCGAGCCTCCGTGAGCTTCCTGACCTCGGAGAGCGGCGCGGAGAGGTCGACGTCCGCGAGCAGGACGTACTCGCCCGTGGCCTGCCGGATCCCGAACGCGAGCGCGTGGCCCTTGCCGCGGCGGCCGGGCGGCGCGGTGAGGCTGTTGAGGAGCGGCTCGCGGATCGCGGCCTCGGCGAGGACGGCGCCGGTCCCGTCGCTGCTGCCGTCGTCCACGACGATGACCTCGTGGAGGGCCAGTCCGGCGTTTGCGAGGTCCTCGCGCGCCGTCTGCTGGATCGCGCGGATGAGGCGGGGGATCCGGCGGGCCTCCTGGTAGGCCGGGACGACGATCGAGACCGTGGTCATGGCTCCAGGGCGAACACGTGCACCGGCCCGCTCGCCAGCACCTCCCGCGCGCCGGTCATGCGCAGGCAGGCTAGCTCCGGGGCGTCGCCCGGGTGGAACGGGTCCCAGACGTCGAGGTACGGCGTGACGACCACGTGGGTGTGGCTCGCGAGCTCGCGGACGAGGTCGCCGCAGCGGGTCGCCGGGGTGAAGCTGCCGTGCGGGCCGTGCTCGCCGATCAGGTCGACCTCGTTGTCGAGCGTCGGGCCGTGGAGGGGGAACTGGAAGAACGAGCCGGTGGTGCCGGTGACGGCGATCCTGGCGCCGTGCCGGCCGCGGGCCCAGTCGTAGGCGGGCTGCATGTCGAACGCGTTCCACGACGTGTACGGCGGGTGCGTCGCCGTGTACTGCTGCTTCAGGAAGTCGCGCTCGAGCGGCCAGAGGATCGCGAGGGCCGCGAGCGTCGCCGCGGCCAGCACGCCCGCGCGGCGCCGCCCGCCGAGGCGCGCGAGCACGGCCGCCGCTCCCAGCCCGGCGACGCCGACCGCCAGCGCCTTCTTGCGGTGCAGGTCGTCCCAGATCGCGTCGGGCGCGAGCTGCGTGATCAGCAGGACGACCGCGAGCCCCGCCACCAGGATCGCCTGGCTCCGTCGCCGCAGGACGATCGGCAGCAGCGTCAGGCCGAGCAGCACTGCCGGAAGCGCGTACCGGACGTTCAGCGCGAACCCCTCGGGCTCGCCGGGCGGCCCCGCGGCGCTGCTCGGCGTGACGACGTACGCCACCGCGGCGACGAGCGCGACGATCCCGACCCACCGCACGGCCGCGTTCCCCCTGGCGATCGCCAGTGCGATCCCGACCGCGGCTCCCGCGATCAGCAGCGGCCAAGCGGGTCCGACGACGTCATGGAGGCCGGGCAGGAAGTACCTGTCCCAGGCGTCGAAGTCGGTCAGGTACTCCGCCAGCGACGTCGTCGTGTCCGCGCTGCGCGCCTCCGCCGGCTGCGGGAGCGGCCCGAGCCACGGCAGGGGATTGCCGGTCGCGAACAGGTTGCGGAGATACCAGTAGCCACCCGTCGCTGCGGCGGCCGCCGCGAAGCCGGCCGCTGCGGCCGGCGCCCCGCTCCCCTTCGCGCGAGCGTCCCTCCGCGCGAGCCACACAGCGGCGACGCCGAGCGCGGCGACCGGCGCGAGGAAGCTCAGCTTCGTCCCGAGCGCGAGCCCCGCGGCGGCGCCGGCGAGGGCGAGGGTCGCCGGCCGCGGCCTGCTCGCGACGAGCAGCGCCGCCGCCGCGAGGAGGAACGCGAGCGCGGCGATGTCGTTCTTCGCCTCGCCGGCCTGGGTCTCGTACAGCGCGGGGACGCCGACCACGACGGCGGTCGCCAGCAGCGTCGCGGGCGCGACACCGAACGGCCGGCCGACGCACCACCCCGCCAGCAGCGCGAGCGCGAGCGCCGCGAGGCTGAGGAGCGGCGAGAGCGCGGCCGTGCCGAACGCCACCATCCCGACGGCATGGAGAAGCTCGACGTTCGCGGGATAGAACGCGGTCAGGAACTCGAGGTCGACGTACGGGACCGCCGTCACCGACCCGTCCTGCGCGAACTTCGCGGCGAAGGGCAGGTGGTACCAGAGCGAATCGACGCCGCCGACGCCGAAGTCGAGCGAGACGAGGGTCCGCCGGACCCAGGCCGCGAAGACCAGCCCCGCGCCCGCGAACGAGACCCAGGTCAGGGCGACGCCGCGCGCCTCCTCGTGGCCGCCCCGCTGCTCGCCGCCGCGCGCCAGGTCCGCGCGCCGCCCCACCGCGACCCCAGCCGCGCCGACCGCCACGGCCCCCACGAGAAGGGGCACGACGTCGAGCAGCCCGACCACCCCCAGCGCCTCCGCGAGCACGACGAGGCCCGAGACGGCGACGATCGTGTCCGCGAGGAGGGCCGTCGGGCCGTCGAGCTCGGGCGCGAACCGGCGCCGGATCGCACGCGCGCCGACGGCGAGCGCGATCGCGATCGTCGCCAGCACGGCGACGCCGAGGAGCCAGCGGCCGAAGGTCACGGGCGCGAGGGTCGCAGAGCTGCCGCCGCGCGCGTCGCTAGCCTGCGAGCGTCGTGACCGGCCCCGTCACTGCGCTCGGCATCCGCGACGGCGACCCCGCCGTGCTGCGGGCGCTGATCGCGCGCCGCGGCTCCGCCGTCCTCGCGTACTGCGAGCGCGCGTGCGCTCCCGCGCAGGTCCCGATCGCGGCGGCGGACGCGTTCGCGCGGTTCAGGGCGCTCGTCGTCGCCGCGCCCCGTCCCGCGGACCTCGACCCCGAAGCCGCCCTCCTCTCCTCCACCCGACACGCCGCCGCGGCGCGCGCGCCGCGCGGCCAGGCGCCGCCGGGCGGCGCGGGTCTCGGCCGCCTCCTCAGCGGCCGGCCGACGGCGGACCAGATCACGCTCGTCCCCGACCTCCTCATCGCCCGCGCCGACGGCACCCTCGACGCCGAGGGCGAGGAGCAGCTCAACCGCCTTCTCGACGCGTCCGCCTCCGCGCGGGCCGCCGAGGAGCGCTTCCGCGCCGCAGAGCACGCGTACCGCTCCGCCCCGCCGCGCCCGCTGCCCGAGGACCTGGTGGTCCAGATCGTCGAGGCGATGCGCGCCGTCCCCGCGGAGACGCCCGCCCTCGCGACCGCCGGAGGGGTTCCGGCGGAGCGGCCGCCGGCGCCGATCGCGGAGACTCCGCCGGCGCGCGACGCTCCGGGCGCCGCGGTCGCGCAGCCTTCGTCCCAGGAGATGCCGCGGGTGGCGCGGCAGGAGGAGCCCGGAGTGCCGGACCGACCGGAGGCCGCGCACGTCGCGGGAGAGGAGGAGCCCGCGGTGAACGAGGAACCGGACGTCGGCGAGCCGACACGGGAATGGGACGTCCCTCCCGAGGACATCGGCGACCGCGCGGCGATGGACGTCGAGATCGCAGCGGCCCGCCTGCGCGATCCGGCGGACGACGAGGACCGCGCCGCCGCGCACCTGCAGACGGCCTCCGGCGCGGTCGACGAGCCGCTCGTGGAGGAGGCGAGCGACGCTGCCGAGCCGGCAACCGATGCCGTCGACGACACGGCGCGCGGTGTCGTCGACGAGCCGCTGATCGAGGAGCCGCCCGGCGGCGTCGACGATGGGCTGGCCGAGGAGCCGCCCGGCGACGTCGACGAAGGGCTGAGCGAGGAGCCGCCGGGCGGTGTGCCAGGCGGCGTCGAGGAGCCGCTCGCCGATGACGTGCCGGACGAAGTCGACGAGCCGCTGGACGAGGAGCCGCTGGTCGAGGAGGCTCCGCGGCCCCTCGTCCGGCCGCAGGACCGCCGCGCTCGCGGCGCGACGCCTCCGCCCCCGAAGGGCGGCGCGGCGCGGCCGGGCCTTCCGGGGAAGGGCGCGCTCGCGCCGGCGGCGGCCGTCGTGGCGGTCGCTGCGGTGAGCATCCTCGCGACCTCCGGCGTGTTCGGCGGGAACGAGTCTCAGCCGGCGGTCGACACCGGCGTCGCGCCGAAGGCGACCCAGGTCGAGGTCCCGGAGGGCGAGGCCGCGGCCGTGATCGAGGACCTCCGGCGCGCCGCGACGGACGCCCGGCGCCAGCGCCTCGCGGACAAGCGCGGCAGCGCTCCGCCGCCTCCCGCGGAGGAGCCCGCCGAGGAGCCGGCCGCGACGCCGCCGCCCGAGGACACGGGCCAGGAGGACACGCCCGCCCCGCCCGCGCCGGAGGGCGGAGGCGACGAGGAGACCCCGCAGGAAGCCCCCGCCGACGACGCCGCGCAGGAGCCGCAGGGCGAGGAGGAGCAGGACGCCGGCGGGACCGCCGCCGAAGGCACGACGCCGTAGAACGCACCCGCCCCGGGTACGTTGCCGGTGTGGCCGCGGACGCCCTCGACGCCGAGATCCTCGCCATCGGGCGCGATCTCGCGAAGGCGTTCCCGCCACCGAGCCGCAACCCCCTGAAGGTCATCGACGACAAGGCGATGGACTTCGCGTCCCAGGACGCCGAGCTGAAGGCGGCGCTGTTCCGGTTCGTCGACGTCGTCCCGGCGTGCCGCTCGTTCGACGACCTCGCCCGCCACCTCACCGGCTTCCTCGGCGAGGTCGACGAGAAGCCTCCGAGCATCGGCGTCGCGATGCGGATGGGCAACAGCAGGCCCGGCCGCGCCGCGCTCGGCGCCGCCGCCGCGACGGGCATCAAGCGCATGGCGCACCGGTTCATCGTCGGCGAGGACCCCGAGGACGCGCTGCCGGTCCTCCGCCAGCTGTGGAAGCGCAACGTCGCGGCGACCGTCGACCTCCTCGGCGAGGCGACGGTCACCGAAGCCGAAGCCGACCGCTACGCGCAGCGGTGCGCCAAGGCGCTCGACCAGCTCGCCGCCACCTACGCCAAGTTCGAGCCGAAGCCGGAGCTGGAGAGCGACACCGCCGGCCCGCTCCCAAGGGCGAACCTGTCCGTCAAGGTCTCCGCGCTCACCCCGCTCCTCAGGCCGGACGCGCCCGAGAGAGGCAAGCAGGACGCCGCGCCCCGCCTCCGCGCCCTCCTGCGGCAGGCGAAGGACCTCCGAGCCCACCTCCACATCGACATGGAGTCGCTCGACACCCGCGAGGCCGTCACGGACGTCGTGCTCGAGCTGCTCGGGGAGGACGAGTTCAAGGACGGGCCCAGCGCGGGACTCGTCCTCCAGGCGTACCTTCGCGACGCGCCGGAGCTGGCCGAACGGCTCACGGCATGGGCAGCGCACGCGAACCGCGACCACCCGCTCGTCATCCGCCTCGTGAAGGGGGCCTACTGGGACCACGAGGTCGTCGAGGCCCGCCAGCACGGCTGGGACTCGCCCGTCTTCGAGGAGAAGGCGGACTCCGACCGCACCTTCGAGCTGCTCACCACGCGACTCCTCGAAGCCCGCCCCCACGTCCGCGTCGCGATCGCCTCGCACAACCTCCGCAGCGTCGCCCACGCGATCGCCCAGAACCGCCGGCTGGACGGCGACCCGAGGGACGTCGAGTTCCAGGTCCTCAGAGGGCTCGGCGACGACCTCCAGGACGCCCTCGCGAAGAACGGCCTCAGGGTCCGCACCTACTGCCCCGTCGGGGACCTCGTCGCCGGCATGGCGTACCTCGTCCGCCGCCTCCTCGAGAACACGAGCAACGACTCGTTCCTCCACGAGATCCAGTCGGGCCGCCCGCTCGAGGAGCTGCTGGCCGCCCCGTGAACGGCTTCACCAACGAGCCGATCCTCGAACTCCGACGCGCGGCCGACCGGCAGAAGCTCCTCGACGGCCTCGCCGAGCTCGACCCGCAGCTGCCGATCAGAGCACCGGTCTGGATCGGGAACGGCCAGCGCCACGGCGAGGAGCTGGTCAGCACCGACCCCGGCAACCCGCAACGCGTCGTCGCGACCGCCGCGAAGGCCACGACGAACGAGGCGACGGAAGCCGTCGAGCGCGCGGCGACAGCGTTCCGCGCGTGGGAGGAGACGCCGGTGCGCGAGCGCGCGCGGATCCTCGTCGAGGCCGCGGCGATCATGCGGGGGCGCAGGCACGTCCTCGCCGCGCTGGCCGTGCGCGAGTGCGCGAAGCCCTGGGACGAGGCGGACGCCGACGTCTGCGAGGCCATCGACTTCCTCGAGTACTACGCCCGACAGGCCATCGACCTGCAGGACCAGGGCCCGCCGCTGCTCCAGCCGCCCGGCGAGCGCAACGAGCTCACCTACCACCCGCGCGGCGTCTGCGCCGTCATCGCGCCGTGGAACTTCCCGATCGCGATCCCGCTCGGGATGGCCGCGGCCGCGCTGGCGACCGGCAACACCGTCGTCCTCAAGCCGGCCGAGCAGTCGCCGGGCTGCGGGTACGAGCTGACGCGCGCGCTGAAGGAGGCGGGCCTCCCGGACGACGTGCTCCACCTGCTCCCGGGGGAGGGCGACGTGGGCGCGGCGCTCGTCGAGCACCCGAAGGTCGCGACGATCGCGTTCACCGGCAGCGGCGAGGTCGGCCTGAGGATCATCGAGCAGGCCGCGCGCACGCAGCGCGGTCAGAAGCAGCTCAAGCGCGTCGTCGCCGAGATGGGCGGCAAGAACTGCGTGATCGTGGACGCGGACGCCGACCTCGACGACGCCGTCCCCGCCCTCGTCGACTCGGCCTTCATCTACGCGGGCCAGAAGTGCAGCGCGGCGGACCGCGTCCTCGTCCACGAGGCGATCGCCGACCAGCTGATCGAGCGCGTGGCGGGCGCGGTCCCGACGCTGCAGGTCGGCCAGGCGGACACGTTCGGCACCGACGTCCCGCCGGTCATCGAGCCCGAGGCGCAGGAGCGCATCGAGCGGTACATCGCGGAATGCGGGGACAAGGTCGTCGCGCGCCAGGACGACGTCCCGGAGAACGGCTGGTTCGTCCGGCCCAGCGTCGCGGCGCACCTCGACCCGAGCAGCGACGTGCTGCGCAACGAGATCTTCGGCCCGCTCCTCACGATCGAGGCGGTGAAGGACGTCGACGCCGCCCTCGACGTCATCGACGGCCTCAGCTACGCCCTGACGAGCGGCCTCTTCTGCCGCAACCCGCGGACGGTCGAGCACGTCGCGCGCCGCAATCCCGTCGGCAACCTCTACGTCAACCGCCGCATCACCGGCGCGATGGTCGGCCGCCAGCCGTTCGGCGGCAACCGCCTGAGCGGCACAGGCACGAAGGCGGGCGGCCCCGACTACCTACTGCACTTCGTCGAGCCCCGCGTCGTCACGGAGAACACGGTCCGGCACGGGCTCGTCGTCGAGTAGCGCGAGGAACGCCTCGTGGACGCGCGTGTCGTCCGTCAGCTCGGGGTGGAACGCGACGGCGAGGACGTTCCCCTGGCGCACCGCGACCGGGTGGCCGTCGACCGAAGCGAGCACCTCCACCTCGTCGCCCGCCTCCGCGACCCACGGCGCACGGATGAAGACCGCCCGCATCGTGCCGCCGAAGACCTCCAGGTCGGCCTCGAAGGAGCGGATCTGGGGACCGAACGCGTTGCGCTCGGTGCGCACGTCAAGGATCCCGAGGTGCTCGCGGTCGAGCATGATCATCCCGGCGCACGTCCCGAGGATCGGCTTGCCGAACGCCCGCAGCGGCGCGGCGAGCCCCTCGCGCTCGACGCCCAGCGTCATCGTGGTGGACTCGCCACCGGGCATGACCAGCCCGTCGAGCCCCTCGAGCTCCGCCGGCACCCTTACCTCGACCACCTCGGCCCCGAGCCGGCGCAGCACCGAGGCGTGCGCCGCGAACCCGCCCTGCAATGCGAGCACCCCGACGCGCGGCGGCCGGCTGGGCCCGGCCCCGTTGGCGCCCGCGCTCACCAGCCGCGGACGGCGAGCAGCTGCTCGTCGCCGAGCTTGCGCGCCTCGAGCGAGGACATCGGCGTCCCCAGGCCCTCGGAGGCCGCGGCGATCCGCTCCGGATCGCGGAAGTGCGTGGTCGCCTCGACGATCGCGCGCGCCCGGCGCTCGGGATCCTCGGACTTGAAGATGCCGGAGCCGACGAACACCGCCTCGGCGCCGAGCTGCATCATCAGCGCGGCGTCGGCGGGCGTCGCGATGCCGCCGGCGCTGAACAGCGGCACCGGCAGCTTCCCGGCGCGCGCCACCGACCGCACGACGTCGAGCGGCGCCTGGTGCTCCTTCGCCGCGGTCGCCAGCTCCGCGTCGTCCAGCGTCGTCAGCCGCCGGATGTCGCCGGTGATCGAGCGCATGTGGCGAACGGCCTCGACGATGTCGCCGGTCCCCGCCTCGCCCTTCGAGCGGATCATCGCGGCGCCCTCGCCGATGCGCCGCAGCGCCTCGCCGAGGCTCGTCGCGCCGCAGACGAAGGGGACCTTGAACGCCCACTTGTCGATGTGGTGCGCCTCGTCGGCGGGCGTCAGCACTTCGGACTCGTCGATGTAGTCGACCTCCAGCGCCTCCAGCACCTGCGCCTCGACGAAGTGCCCGATGCGCGCCTTCGCCATGACGGGAATCGAGACCGCGGCCTTGATCCCCTTGATCATCGACGGGTCGGACATCCGGGCGACGCCGCCGTCGCGGCGGATGTCGGCGGGCACGCGCTCCAGCGCCATCACCGCGACCGCGCCGGCCGCCTCGGCGACCTCCGCCTCGGCGGGCGTGACGACGTCCATGATGACGCCGCCCTTGAGCATCTCGGCGTGGCCCGTCTTGACCCGGAACGTCGCTTCGTCGCGCATCGCGAACGAGTGTAGAGCCGCAGGCCGCAAGCGCCAGATGGCGCAATCAGCGAATGCTTGACCGCAGCACCAGGCGCTCCTTCAGCAGGAGCTGCGCCTCGAGCCCGAGGTCGATCACGGCGACCGCGCGCAATCGCCGCTCGCGCCGCAGCCGCCGGGCCGCGGCCGCCGTCAGGGTCACGTAGACGTGCGTGGTGTACCGCCCCCGGAACGGGTCGAGGTCGTTCCACCCGCACTCCCATCCCGCCCGGCCGACCTCGCGGCCGCCCACGTACAGCACGAGCCGCGGGTCCCGGCCCATGAGGCTCGCCAGGCAGCCGACCTCGAGCAGCGCCGAGCGACGGAGGACGAGGGAGACGGCCGGGCCGCGCTGCCCTGGTGCGGTGAGGAAGCGCGGGAACGGCACCGGCACGAGCCGGGCCGACTCGCAGGCGGGGTCGACGACGTCGCCGCGGTCAGCGACCGTGACGTCCGCGTCGTCGCCGCACCGGACCGCGTCGCGGACGAAGTCGCCCTCGGCGTGCACGACGTCGCTGCCCGCGCCGGCGTCGAGGACGTCGGGGCCCTCGCCGCCGGAGAGGCGGTCGGGGCCGTCGCCGCCGAGCAGCGTGTCCCGCCCGAACAACCCGTGGAGGACGTCCGCTCCGGGACCGCCGTCGAGCACGTCGTCGCCGGCGCGGGAGCGCAGCTCGTCGTCGCCGTCGCCGCCCGAGACGCGGTCGGAGCCCGGGCCGTCCTCGAGCAGGTCGGCGCCGCCGCGCCCGTCCACGACGTCGTTCCCGTCCCCGCCGTCGAGGCGGTCCGCGCCGTCGGTCCCGCTCAGCAGATCGTCGTAGTCGGTCCCGACCGCGCCCTCGAGCCCCGCGAGGGCGTCGTGCTCGCCGGGCGCGCCGGCGGTGCCGGCCGCGAGGTCGACGGTGACGGCCGCGGTGCGCGGCGTCGGGCTCGACCTGAACTCCTGGTCCCCGTACAGCATCCGGTCGGTACCGGGCCCACCGTCGTACACGTCCGGCGCCGGCGAAGCGCCGTCCTCGTCCAGCAACTCGTCGTCGCCCGCGCCGGCCTCGATGCGATCGCGGCCGGGCCCGCCGGACAGCTCGTCCGACGCTCCCGAGCCGACGACGACGTCGTCGCCTTCCTCTCCGGCGCCGGAGTGGCCGAGCTCGTCGACCACGGTGACGAGGTCGTCGCCGGCGCCGCCCCGAACGAGGGCGCCGCGCAGCTCGTCGTCGCCCGGACCGCCGACGATGTAGCCGCTCTCGGCCTCGGCGGTGTCGTTGCCTTCGCCGAGCTCGGCGTAGGCCCGAAGGGGCGCGCCGGTGACGTGCAGCCGGTCGTCGCCGCCACCGGTGTGAACCGCCACGGGCGCCGTCTGCCTGCACTCGACCTCGTGCTCGTCGACCCGCACGCAGAACCCCTCGGCCGACGAAGCGATGTCGAGCGGCGCGGCCTCGTCGCGGACGCGTACGACCTCGTTCGAGCCGCGCACCGTCACGTCGTTTGCCTCGTCGCCGCCGTGGAAGACCGCGCGGGCGTCCTCCCGCGTGACGACGGCGGCGTCGGCCGGAGCCGCGACCAGGAGCGCGACGAGCAGGGCTGCCGGAGCGACCCTCACGACCGCTTGAACCCCGCGCAGCACGCGACGTTTCGCGGTTACTTCAGCCGGAAGGCCTTGATCCGCTCCTCGTACTGCGTCTCGTCGCGGGCGTAGACCCCGTAGGCCAGCGCCTGGATGAGCGAGAGGAGCGCGGCGTGGGACCGCACGTACGCCGGCGAGTTCGACGAGTAGTAGAGACGGATCTGCGCGAGCTTGGCGACCTCGGACAGCGTCGCGTCGGTGATCGCGATCGTCGCCGCGCGGCGGTGGCGGGCGAGCTTCATCGCGCGAGTGACGAGCGGGTGCGGGCGGCCGGCCGACAACCCGATCACGAGCGTCGTGTCGTCGATGCGCCCGAGCCGCCCTAGCGCCTCCTGCGACGGGCTCGCCGCGACCTCGGCGCGCAGGTCGAGCAGCATCAGGAGGTGCCGCAGGTAGGACGCGAAGAACGCCATCTGGTCCGTGCCGACGATGAGGATCTTCTCGGCCCCGACGACCATCTTGATCGCGCCCTCGACGTCGGAGCGCGACGCCTTGCGCGCGGTCTCCTCCACGTTGACGTGGTCGGCGGCGAGCGCGGTCTCGAACGGGCTCTGGTCGAGCGAGAACAGCGGCGCCACCTCGCCGCCGGTCGCGGCGGGCGTCGCGTGCCGGCGGCGGTACTCCTCGCGCGCGGAGGCCTGCAGCTCCGGATAGCCCTCGAACCCGAGCGCCTGCGAGAAGCGCACGACGGTCGAGCTGGAGGTGTTGGCGCGCCGGGCGAGCTCCTCGGCGGTCTGGAAGGCCACCTCGTCCAGGTGGTCGACGATGTACTGCGCCACGTCCTTCTGCGAGCGCGAGAACTCGTCGAAGCGGGCCTGGATGTACGTCGAGAGGCTCTGCGGGCCCGCGTCGGCGGGCGGAGGTGCGGTCGTCGTCGCGGATCGCTTCATCGGCGAGGGGTGTCTTCGACGCCCCTCGGCGGCAGTCCTCCAACGGGCTTAAGCGCGACGCGCCCGGCACGAGGCCGGGCGCGTCTGCGAGCCTTTGGATTCCGCCCTGAGAGCTCGCTCAAGAGGGCCGGGGCTGGGGGGATATGTGTGCGCCGAAACCGGACCCTCTCGCTGTAGTGAGGGCAATCCCCGCCACATCAGGAGGGCAAACGCCCAATTTGATCGGCCGTCAGCGGCGACCCGCCAATTCCACGGTCGTTGCGGGAAATCCCGAGCCGGCCGTACGCCGCGCGGGCCTCGGCGAGGAGCGCGTCGGCCCGGTCGGCCGCGCCGCGGCGGCGCAGGACGAGCGCGCGCTGCTCCTGGGCGAGGGCCAGCCGCGGCGCCGCGCCGATCCTCTCGTTGGCGGCGATCGCGGCGGCGAAGTGCGCGTCGGCCTCCTCCCACCGTCCGCACGTCGCGGCGAGCCGGCCGAGGAAGTAGCTCGCCGGGCCGTACGTCGCGACGGCGCGGGCGACCACCGCCTGGAGGCGCGCGTGCGGGAGGAGCCGCTCGTAGACCTGCGCCGCCCACTCCACGTGGCCGACGCCGACGACCGCCTCGGCGAGCTCGGTGAGGGTGTGCCAGTTGACGTCCTCCTCGACGACGGCGAAGCGGTCGGGAGCGAGCCGCTCGAGGAGGGCGGTGGCCTCGCCGGCCTCGCCGCGCTCGGCGAGCAGCATCGCGAGCCACGGGACCCAGGCGAGGTCGTCGCGCGCGGCGACGTCGCGCTGCACGCGCGCGATGTCGATCTCCTCGAAACGCCCCCGCTCGATGAGGATGTGCGCCTCCTGGATCGTCCAGAACAGGTCCGCGTTGGCGTCCTGGGCGCGACGGCCGACGTCGCGGGCCTCGATCGCGAGCGCCTGAGCGGCGTCCCAGCGGCCGTCCATCGCGGCGCGCATCGAGCGCCACAGCGGGACGTACCAGGCGTAGTTGGGCAGGCCGACCTCGGCGGCGGCGCGCTCGTAGTCGTCGATCGCGGCGTCGACGCCCGCGACCTCGCCGAGCTCGAGCAGGTCGACGATGAGCCAGTTGTGGGCCTGGAGCGCCTGCTCGCGGTCGCCGGCGCGCAGCGCGTTCTCCTCCATCTCCGCCGCGACCGCGAGGCGCTCCTCGCTGTGGTGCGGCGTCCAGAGCGCGACGCGCCGGGCGCTGAGCGCGGCCGCGAGGGCAGCGGGCTCGCGCTGGCGCCTGGCGAGCGCGACCGCGTTGGCGCTGAGCGCCTCGGCCTCGTCGCGGTCGGCGTAGTAGAGCTCGATCGAGAGGCGCGCGAGCACCCGCGCGCGGAGCGGGTCGTCCTGGTCGAGCAGCGCGAGCGCGTCGCGCAGGAGGCGGACGGTGACCGGGTCGGGCGCGGCGATGACCACGCCGACGCCACCGTGGGCGAGCGCGGCGCGGGCGAGCAGCGTCCCGTCGTCGAGCTTCGCGGCGAGCGCGGCCGCCTCCTCGAGCGCGGGCCGGGCGCTGTCTCGCGCCCCGGCGCGCTGCTCCGCCTCGCCGAGGCCGATGAGGATCTCGGCACGGTCGGCGTCCGGCAGGCCGCCCTCGGGCTGGGCGGCGAGGGCGCGGCGGTAGAGGGTCGCGGCCTCCTCGTGGGCGAGCATCGAGCCGGCGCGGCGGGCGGCGCGCGCCGCGGCGGTGACGGCCCGCAGCGCGTCGCCGGACGGGAGCGCGGCGAGCAGGTGGTGCGCGACCTCCGCCTCGCGCCCGCCGCGCTGCTCGAGCGCGCGGGCGATGTGGACGTGCATGCGCGAGCGGCGCACGCGGCTCGGCTCCTGGTAGAGGACGTCGCGCACGAGCGCGTGGCGGAAGCGGTAGCGGCCGAACACCTCGGCGTCCTCCTCGACGACGCCCGCCTCCACCGCCTCGTCGACCGCGGCGAGGACGTCCCACCGCGCGGCGCCCTCGAGCACGGTGACGTCGAACGCCTGGCCCGCGACCGCGGCGAGCACGAGGACCTCCCTGGCCTCGTCGCTCAGCCCCGCGACCCGCTGCTCGATGGCCTCCTTGACCCCAACTGGGATCGCTCCGCCGTCCGCGTCGCCGAACAGCTCGAGGAAGAACGGGTTGCCCTCCGTGCGCTCCACGATCTGCGCGCGCTCCTGGTCGTCGACCAGGCAGCCGGTGGCGGTCAGCAGCTCGTGCGCCTCCTCGGGGCCGAGGCCCTGGAGGCGGATGCGCTCGACGTTGATCTCGCGCTCGACGCGGACCGGGGCCGCGGTCCCCGTGCGGCACGTGAGGAGCAGCAGGATCCGCTCCGGCCCGCGCGCGGAGCGCAGCAGGTGGCGCAGGAGCTTGAGCGTCGGGTCGTCGGCCCAGTGCGCGTCGTCGATCAGAAACAGGACCGGCGCGTGCCGCGAGAGCGCGCCGAGCACCTGCGCGACGGCCTCGAAGAGGCGCAGGCGGTCGTCGCCGTCGGCGGCGCCATCGCGGTCGGGCAGGCGGTCGCCGAGCGCCGGGACGAGCCGGGCGAGGTCGCGCGCCGACGGTCCGGCGATCGCCGCGAGCTCCTCGTCGGACAGCTCGCGGCAGACGTGCGTCAGCGCCTCGACGAACGGCTGGAACGGCGACAGCGGATCCTCCTCCGCTGCACCGAGCAGCACGATCGCGCCCCGCTCGTGCGCCTCGACGGCCAGCTCGCGCGCCAGCCGCGTCTTCCCGATCCCCGGGTCCCCCCACACCTCCACCAGCCGCCGTGCCCCCGCCGCCGCTCCGTCCCACGCCGCCCGAAGCCGCGCCATGGCCGCCTCGCGCCCGACGAACGGCGCCCGCGGAGCCTCGCGAAGCCGCGCGGGAAGAGCGATCCGCAGCGGCGCCTCATCCGCGCCCCCCGAGCGCGCCTCGCCGGCGCCGCCGGGAGGAGTCGCTCCGGCGCCTCCGGAGCGGAGCGCCCCGACGCCTCGGGAGCGGACCGCCCCGCCGCCCCCCGAGCGGACCGCTCCGGCGCCTCCCGAGCGGACCGCTCCGCCGCCTCCCTCGCGCGCCTCCGCCGCCGGCGGCTCGAACACCTCCCCCGCGCGGATCCTTTCCGCCAGCTCGCGGGTCGCCGGCGACGGCGCCACTCCCAGTTCGCGGCGGAGGCGATCCCCGAGCGTCCGGTACGTCGCGAGCGCGGCGGGGCGGTCGCCGGCCTCGGCGAGGCGCGTCATCAGCGTGCGGGCCGCGCGCTCCGAGCGCGGGTCGTGCTCCAGCGCGCGCCGCGCACAGGCGACGGCGGAGGCGACGTCACCCGCGGCCGCGGCCTCCTCGGCGCGGCGGACCAGCAGCTCGCCGACCTCGTCGTGGTGCGCGCCGCGGGCGGCGACGGCCCACTCGTCGTCGAGCTCGGGCAGCAGCTCGCCGCCGGCCAGCTCCAGCGCGGCCGCGGTCTCGCCCGCCTCGGCGAGCGCCCGCAGCTCGAGGACGTCGACCCGTACGGCGTCCTCGCGCAGGCCGAAGCGGTCGCGATCGGCGACGATCGCGCCGCCGTCGCCGTCCTCGCCGACGGCCTGCCGCAGCGCCCAGATCGCCTGCCGCAGCGTGGCGCGGGCGCTGCGGTCCAGCACGTCGGGCCGCAGCGCCGCCGCGAGCCGCGCCCGCGGGTGCGACCCGAGGTTCAGCGCGCAGAACGCGAGCAGCGCGCGGCCGCGCGCGGTCTCCGGCAGCGGGCGCGGCTGCCCGTCGACCTCCAGCGCGAGGCCACCAAGGACACGGATCCGGAGCATTCGTCTCGTCTCGATTCTCGCCGAGCGGCGAGGGGCGCGGTCAAGGCCCGCGCGGCGCGGGGCTCAGGAGGCGCGCACGTACGCGACCTCGAACCCCGCCCGCTCGAGGTTCCGGCGGGCGGCGCCTTCCACCGCGCACTCGGCGACCACCGACCAGCAGCCGGCGGCCGTCGCGGCGGAGAGGCGCGTCGCGACGAGCGCGGAGTGGGCGCCGTGGCCGCGGCGGTCCGGGCGCGTCGCGGCGAAGCCGAGCCAGCCGATCCGGCTCGCGGCGTGCAGCATCGCCGCCGCGACGGGCTCGCCCTCGCGCAGCGCGACGTGGCACGTCCACCCCGGCCGGCCGACGAGGCACGAGAACGCGGGCTCCGCCGCCGCGGGCAGCTCGAACGCCGCCGCGATCAGGAAGCCGACCTCCTCGGCGTGCTCCGCGCTCGCGACGCCGACGTCGAAGCCGGTCACGAACCGCGGCAGCCGCGGCACGCCGCGGAGGAGCTTCGCCGCCGCCCGCCGCCGGTACGCCGTGAGCCGCATGCGCAGCTGCGCGCGCGCCGCGGCGCCCAGCGGCGCCGCGGCGAACACGTCGTGGTACGCGGCCGCCTCCGCCTGCTCGAGCGAGCGCCGGGCGAGGGCGTTCGCGGATGCGTAGGCCTCGGCGGCCATGCCTCACCGCGCCGAGGACGAGACGGGGACGGGGAGCGGCGCGCCCCCGAGGCGGACCGGCCGGGCGGCGCGCTGCCGCCGCACGCTCCGCTCGCCACGGCGCCGCGCGCGCAGCGAGCCGCGCACGCGCACGCCGCGCAGCTGTGCCGCCCGCTCGACGAGCATCGCGACGACGCCCGCCGTCGGGACGAACGGGTCGGCGACGACCGCGTCGCCCGCGTACGAGACCGCGGCGACGGGCACGCCGCCGCGCGAGGCCACGAGCGCCGGCCCCTCGATCGGCGGCGCCGAGTCGAGCGCCGCGAGGTGCGCCACGGCCGGGTCCGCCGCGGGCGCGATGGTGATGAGGATCTCGTCGTGCATCAGGTGTCCTTCCCATGCCACCGGCGCATGTGCTCCGCGTGCGTCCGCAGGTAGGAGCCGGGCCGGAACTTGTCGTCGTAGAAGTCCAGGTCGAGGTGGTGCGCCTGGACGTAGTTGAGGATCTGGACGCTCGGCACCGTCGCCGGGAACTTCCCGAACGTCTCGTAGAGGTACTGCGCCTGGATCGCGACGCACTCGCGGAACTCGGGGCTGTGGACCTCCGCGCTCGACCGTACCGCGGCGCTCTCGCTCCACGCGCCCGGCGTCGCCGCGTTGTACGGCCCGCCGGACCCGTACTTGCGCTCGCAGAAGGCGTCGACCGCGGCGTGCATGTCGTCGACGTGCGGCGGGCAGAGCGCCTCGAACACGCCGTCCAGCCCGGTCGGGTTCGGGACCGCCCAGCGGTCGTCGGTGTCGTAGCGGAAGCCGAGGCCGGGCACGGCCGGATCGCCCGACGCCCCGAGCATCGAGAACCGGTCGATGCCGTCGAACATCCATCCGCCGAGGCCCATCGCCTGCAGCGTCAGGACGCCCGCGTAGCACGCGGTCGCCAGCTCGGCCGTCGCCTCCGCCAGCATGTACTGGTCGAAGAACGACAGGGGGAAGCCCTCGGACACGTCGACGAACGAGGAGAAGCGCTCGAGCCCCGGGATCGGGCGGCCGTTGACGTCGTCGTGCAGGACGTAGCCGTTCTGCGCGAGGAAGCACAGGCCGGCGACGCTGTGCATCGCCAGGTCCGCGACGGGGATGACGAGGAGCGAGCCCGGCACGTTCACGCACCACGTGTTGTGGCCCTCGAGGTAGGGCTCCTCGCGCGGGAGGTGGATCCGGTCGTCCGACAGCTTGCGGATCAGCCCGCGGTGGCGCTCGACCATCAGCTCCGGCGTGACCTCCTCGTCGGCCGGGTCGACGAGCGCGCCGGCGTCCCGCGTCGGGAGGAAGTACGTCCCGGAGTCGTCGGTGAAGAAGAACTCCGTCGTGTGGAACCCGGCGGCGCTCGGGAACGTGCGTCCGGCCGCGCCGCCGGCGTAGTTCGCGAAGTGCGGGGCGTACCGCGCGTTGCGGGTGATCGCGTAGTGCCAGCCGGTCGAGCCGGCCATCGACGTCAGCACGACGAGGCGCTCGAGCTCGGACAGCGGGACCGGCTCGTGGGCGGACGCGTACGCCAGCGGCCCGTCGGGGATCGCGCCGCCGAGCGCGAACCGGCGCGAGCGGCGGCCGTAGATCGCGGCCAGGAGCGGGAAGCTCGCGAGGTCCTGCATCGCCTCGCCGATGTGGTGGTCGTGCTCGGTGTGGATCACGCGGCGCACGTTCGCGCCCGCGCGTTCGGCGAGCGTTCGCCCCGCGTTCGGGCTGCGTCGCTAGCGCTTCAGGCGGCGCGCGACGGCGGCGCTCGCCTCGACGGCGGGCGCGACCAACAGCGCGGCCCCGCCCAGGGTCAGCAGCGTCATGCCGCAGATCTCGACGAAGGTGACGGCCTTCTCCATCTCGTCACAATCGGCACACGACCAGGCGTCCCGTTAGGGTGCGCGGTCGTGACGGACACATTGCTGTTCCTCCACGTCCTTGCGGCATTCCTGCTGATGGGAACGGTCGTGATGCTCAGCGGTGTCGCACTTGGGTCCGCGGCCCCGGCGCGGACGATCTCGGTGGCCAATGTCCTGTGGGACGTCGGCGGCCTCGGGACGCTCGTCTTCGGCGTCTGGCTCGCGCTCGACATCGACGGGTACGAGCTGCTCGACTTCTGGATCATCGCGGCGCTCGTGCTGTGGGCGATCGCGACGGAGCTCGGCCGGCGGGCGCGCGCGGCGATCGACGGCGCGCCGGAGCGCTTCGCGCAGTGGCACTGGCTCCGCGCCGCGGTCGTCGTGCTCCTCCTCGCCGACATGATCTTCAAGCCGGGGGCGTGAGCGTGGACGTCCCGTTCTTCCTCCACGTCCTCGCCGCGATGGTGCTGGTGGGCTCGCTGCTGCTGTCCGCCACCGCGCTCGTCGGCGCGTGGCGAGCGGACGACGGCGCGGCGCTGCGCCTGGGCTACCGCGCGCTGCTGCTCGCGGCGCTCCCGGCGTGGCTCGTCATGCGCATCGCCGCCCAGTGGCTGCTCGACGAGAGCGGCTACTCCGACGACGAGACCTGGGTCGGCCTCGGGTTCGGGACGTCGGAGCTGTCGCTGCTCCTCCTGATCGCCGCGACGGTGCTCACCGGCATCTCGGTGCGGCGCGCACAGGGCGGCACGCGGGTGCGGGCCGCCGCGATCCTCGTCGGGCTCTGCCTGCTGCTGTACCTCGTCGCGATCTTCGCGATGACGACGAAGCCGACCTAGCGCGCGAGCCGGCGGATCAGCGCGGTCGCGCCGGCGACGAGCGCGACGACGATCGCTCCCGCGAGCCAGATCATCACCGCCATCACGACCCCGAGGCCGATCGCCGCGCCGCAGTCGTTGCCGTCCGCCTGCCCGCTCTCCGAGCAGTTCGACACGACGGTCCACACGTAGAACGCGAGGACGAGGACGCTCCAGACGGCGAGGGCGATCAGGGTGGCCCGCTTCGGCATCAGCGCGCCAAGGTAGCGCGGGCCGCTTAGAGTGCGCACGTGCCGGTGAGCCAGCGTCAGCGGATGGGCGCCGCGTCGCGCGAGGCGATCCTCGACGCCGCCGAGCGACTGATGGCGGCGCACGGGTTCACGGGCGCGTCGATCTCGCGGATCGAGCGCGCGAGCGGGCTGCCGGCCAGCTCGATCTACTGGCACTTCGGCAGCAAGGACGGCGTGCTGCTCGCGGTGATGCAGCGCGGCGCCGACCGGTTCTTCGCGTCCCTCCCCCACGCCGCCGACTTCAGCGGCACGCCGGTGGAGCGGATCCGCGCGGGCCTCGCGACCGCCGCGCTGCTGCTCGAGGAGCACCCGCAGTTCCTGCAGCTCCTCATCACCCTCGGCCTCCAGCACACCGACGACACGAAGGTGCTCGCGCTCGTCCGCGAGACGCGGCAGCGGGCGCGCGAGCGGCTGGAGGAGGCGATCGCGGCGGCGCTCGAGGATCTGCCGGACGACGAGCGCGGCGCGGTCTCGGCGGAGCTCGCCCACTTCGCGCTCGCGCTGGCCGACGGCGCGTTCGTCGCGCGGCAGATCGACGAGGGCGTCGACCTCGAGAGCACCTTCGGCCAGCTCGCGACCGTGCTGGGCGCGATGGTGGCCACGCGGGCGCCGGCCCCCTAAGGTCCCGCCGCATGGATCGGGCGGTGCTGGTGACGGGCGCGTCGCGCGGGATCGGCGCCGCGGTCGCGCGGGCGTTCGCGGCGGCGGGCGATCGCGTGGCGGTGCACCACGGCGCGAACCGCGCGCGGGCGGAGGACGTCCTCGCGTCGCTCGACGGCGCCGGCCACGTCGCCGTCGGCGCCGACCTCGCCGACCCGGATGCCGTGCGCTCCATGGTGGACGAGGCGGCCGAGACGCTCGGCGGGATCGAGGTGCTGGTCAACAACGCCGGGATCTACGAGCGCCATCCCATCGGGGAGGCGACGTACGAGGAGTGGCAGGCATCGTGGCGCCGGACGCTCGACGTGAACCTCGTCGGCGTCGCGAACACGACGTGGTGCGCGGTGCGGCACATGCTCGCGGCCGGCCGCGGGCGGATCGTCAACGTGGGCTCGCGCGGTGCGATCCGCGGCGAGCCCGAGCACTCCGCCTACGGCGCCGCGAAGGCGGGCCTCACCTCGTTCGGCCAATCGCTCGCGCGCGAGCTCGGCCCCGCCGGCATCGCGGTCATGACCGTCGCGCCCGGGTTCGTGGAGACCGAGATGGCGGCGCCGTACCTCTCGAGCCCCGAGGGCGACGCGATCCGCGCGCAGAGCCCCCTCGGCCGCGCCGCGACCGCCGAGGAGATCGCCGCGGCGGTGCTCTACATGGCGTCGCCCGAGGCCGAGATGGCCAGCGGCGCCGTGCTCGACGTCAACGGCGCGTCGTACTTCCGGCAGTAGCGCTCGCGACGACGATGCTCGCCGGCAGCCGGAGGCGCCCGTCCTCCGCGGCGAACCTCCGCCCGCCCTCCGCCGCGGCCTCCCGGACGCGCTCGCGCTGCTCGTCGGTCATGTGGGAGAGGAGGGCCAGCATCGGGCCGTCGCCGTCGGCCACCCACTCGTCGATCGAATCGTGCTCGCGGACGCCGTCGACGTCCTCGATCTGGACGTCCGTGAAGCCGGCACGGGTCAGCAGCTCGCGGAGGCGGGCCGTGTCGGCGAGCGCGAACGGGCCGGGCGTGCCGGGCGCCGGCGGCGGAGCGCCGAGCTCGGCCATCACGGCGTCGGTCTTCAGGGACAGCCACGGGTTGCGCTCGGCCGGGCCCCACACCGCGAGCGCGAGCCGGCCGCCGGGGACGAGGGCGTCGTGCGACGCGCGCAGCGCGCGGTCCGGCTCCGGCATGAGCATGTAGCCGAACCGGCAGAGGACGACGTCGAAGCGCTGGCCGCCGAGCTGCGGGTCCTGCGCGTCGAGCACCCGCGCCTCGACCTGCGGGAGGTGCGCGGCGCGCTCGCGGACGAGGTCGACCATCGCGTCGGCGAAGTCCGTGCAGAGGACGCGGCCGTCCGCCCCCACGAGCTCCGCCGCGCGCAGGCCGACGTCGCCCGCGCCGCACGCGACCTCGAGCACGCGCTCACCCGGCTGCAGCGCGACCGCGCGGAGCATCGCGTCCGCGGCGCGCCCGGCGGGCCCGGCCTCGCGCCGCTCCGCCTCCGCCGCCCAGCCCGCGGCGGCGCCCGACCACGCGGACTGGCCCTGGTCGGTCATTGCGGCGCCGCCCCGAGCCGCCCTACTCCGGGCACGAAGCGGCCGACCCTCCGCGCGTAGTCCGCGTACGTCGCGCCGTGGACGCGCAGCAGGTACGGCTCCTCCACGACGCGGACCTGCAGCTCGAGTGCGAGGAGCAGCCCGACGAGACCCGCGATCGCGACCCAGCTCGGCACGAGCAGGACGAGGCCGAGCGCGGTCGGGAGCATCGCCGAGAAGATCGGGTTGCGGACGAGCGCGAACGGGCCGCTGGTGACGAGGTCCGTGCGCTCGGCGGGGTCGACGCCTATCCGCCAGCTCGTCCCCATCGCGATCTGCGCGTACAACGTCGCGCCAATGCCGGCCACCGCGAGGACGACCCCGGCCGCGTGCGCGCCGGCGCCGTCGAGCACGTCGATCGGCTCCACGACGTCGAGCAGCGCGAGGACCGGCGCGGAGAACCCGAGCAGCAGCGCGACCGTGAAGCCGACCCCCGCGACCCACTCCGCCGACCCCGGCCGCCCGCCGATCCCCTTGAACCCCGTCGACCCGGTGCGCCGGACCTGCATCGCCGTCCGCAGCCCGAACGCGAGCGCGAGGTAGGCGAGGTAGAGGATCAGCGCGAGCTCGGCCACGTGGCGCGAATCATCGCCGAGTCCGGGGGCGCGTTGTGTGAATCATCGCGGCGACGAGGGACGCGGCGGGCGACCGACCACGCGCTCGTAGGCGACCGGGTCCGTCGGGCCCTCCGTCGCGACCAGCAGCACGCGCGCGCCCTCGCGCAACCCGACCGCGTCCCCTAGCGGCGCCGCTTCGGGATCATCGCGGAGGGCGTGCCACGCCGCGAGCGGCGCCGCGCCGGACTCGCCGATCGCGAGGCCCATCGCCGCGAGTTCGCGCATCGCCGCGTGCGCCTCGTCGTCGGTGACCGTCACCGTCCCGTGGATCCCGTCGCGCAGCTCGGGCCACGCGCCGGCCGAGACCTCCGCACAGTCGAGCCCGGCCATCGTCGTCCCCGGCGTCTCGACCACCACCGGTGCGCCGGCATGAAGCGAAGCGGTGAGGCAGGCGGCGGCGACCGGCTCGACCCCGACCACCTTCACGCCCGCGCTCGCACCGAACCGCGCCGCCGCGGCCGCGAGCGAGCCGACCCCGACGGGGACGAGGAGGATGTCGAAGGGCTCCGCGAGCTCGGCGAACAGCGTCGCGTAACCGTCGATGACCCAGCGCGCGGGGCCGGAGTCGCCGACGTCGGCGATCTCGAGCGCGCCCGGCCGTGCGCCCTCCTCCGCCGCCGCCGCGACGGCCTCCTCGTAGGCGCCGTCGACGACCACGACCTCCGCGCCCTCGCCGGCGATGGCCTCGCGGCGGGCGGCGACCGACCGCGCCGGCAGGAACACGCGGCAGCGCAGCCCGCGGCGGCGCGCCTCGAACGCCACCGCCCGCCCGTGGTTGCCGGCGCTCGCCGCGACGAGCACCTCCACGTCCGGCCGCTCCCGCAGCGCCTGCTCGATCGCCCACGACGCGCCGAGCACCTTGAACGCGGGCAGCCCGAACCGCGCCGACTCGTCCTTCAACCACACCGACTCCGACAGGCGACGCAGCGCCGTCGGCGCGTAGAACGGAAGGGCGCGGTGGAACGCCAGCGCCTCCGAAGAGGGCGGAGGGACGCGCTCCGGTCCGGCGGCGCCGTTGACGAGGAAGCGGGTCACCCGCACAGCTTCGCCGCCGCGTCGGCGAGCGTCCGCGCGACGGTGACCGTGTCGTCGATGCTGACCCACTCGACCTCGGCGTGCGCGCCCTCGCCGCCGGGCCCGAACATGACGGTCGGGATCCCGGCCGCGGCGATGAACGCGGCGTCCGCCCAGTAGCTCGCCCCACCGAGAGCGGGCTCGCGGCCGAGCACTTCGGAAGCGCACCCGCGCACGATCTTCACGACTTCCTCGGAGGGGTCGACCTCGAACGGCTCCCGAACGAGAACCGTCCGCGCGGTCGCGTCAGGAACGGTGCGGGCGACGAGGTCGGTCAGTTCGGATTCGATGGAGGAGGACGTCTCCCCCGGCAGCGTCCGCCGCTCGAGCCCGACGACGCACCGCGCCGGGTAGCTCGACATCTCCACCCCACCAGAGATCGTCGACGCGTGGACCGACCCTCGCCCGAGGAGCGGGTGCGAGCGCGCCCCCAGCGCGGCATCCAGCTCACCGACGCCGGTCAAGAACGGCCCGGCCTTGACGATCGCGTCCTCGCCCAGCCACGGCCGTGACCCGTGGGCGGCCCGCCCGCGAACGGTCACCTCCGACCACACGAACCCCTTGTGCGCGACCACGACCTCCAGCTCAGTCGGCTCCGTCACGACGGCGAAGTCCGCGCGCACGGACCGCAGCACCTCCTGCACGCCGAGCGACGCGTGCTCCTCGTCGGCGACCGCCGCGACCACCACGCCCGGCGCCGACGCAGACGCGACCAGGGCCGCCGCCACGCCCGCCTTCATGTCGTACGCGCCCCGCCCGTACAGTCGGTCGCCCTCGACGCGCGGCACGAACGGGTCCGCCATCCCCTCGACCCCGACGGTGTCGATGTGGCCGCACAGCAACAGCGTGCGGCCGGAAGGGGCGGCGGCCGAGCGCACGATCACGCTCGGCCGCCCGGCCGGCTGCGAGAGCACCTCGACGGCCAGCCCCTCCGCACGCGCCCACTCCGCCACGACCGAGGCGATCTCCGTCTCCCCCGCCCCACCCGGGACGAGGGAGGGGTTCACGGAGTCGACTGCGACAAGGCGGGAGAGCAGGTCGACGACGGCTTCGCGCACGCCGCGGCATCTTGCCGAGCCGGACGGAGCACCACCAGCGCAACCGCGACCGCGCCCGCAACGAGCACCGCGCCTAGCACGAACGCGAGCCGGTACCCGCTCACCAGCGCCGCCGCCATCGGCTCGCCGTCGGACACCAGCGAGTCCGTCCGGCTCGTCGACAGGGTCGCGAGGACGGCCAGGCCGAGCGCCCCGCCGACCTGCTGCGCGGTGTTGACGAGCCCGGACGCCAGCCCGGAGTCCGCCGGCGCCACGCCCGACATCGCCAGGCCCATGACCGCCGGGAACGCCGTCCCCGCGCCGAGGCCGATCAGGATCGCGGCGGGCATGACGTCGGTGAAGTACTGGCCGTCCACCGGCGCGCGGGCGAACAGCGCCAGCCCCGCGCCGACGAGCACCAGCCCGGGTAGCAGCACCGACCACGCGCCGAAGCGGGTCACGAGCCGCGCCGAGTAGCGCACCGACATGAGCCCCATCGCCAGCGTCGAGGGCAGGAAGGCCAGGCCGACCTCGACCGCCTCGTAGCCGAGCACGCGCTGCAGGTACAGCGCGCCGAGGAAGAACATGCCGAACATCCCGGCGACGGCGAGGATCTGCGCCGCGTTCGCGCCCGACAGCGTCCGCGAGCGGAAGATCCGCAGCGGCACGAGCGGCGTGGCGACCCGCGACTGGCGGACGAGGAAGGCGACGAGCAGCGCCACGGCGACCGCACCGAGCACGAGCGTCCGCGCCGAGGTCCAGCCGTGGTCGGCCGCCCCGACGATCGTGTAGACGCTCAGCATCAGCGAGCCGGTGACGAGGACGGCGCCCGGGGCGTCCGCGCCCGCGCGCAGCCCGATGCCGAGGTCGTCGGCGATCAGCCGCCGCGCGAAGACCCACGTCGCGACGCCGATCGGCACGTTGACGAAGAAGATCCAGTGCCAGCTGATCGCGTCGGTCAGCACGCCGCCCGCGAGCAGCCCGACCGACCCGCCGCCGGAGGCGACGAACCCGTACACGCCGATCGCCCGCGCCTGCTCGCCCGGCTCGGGGAACAGGGTCACGATCATCCCGAGGACGACCGCGGAGGCCATCGCGCCGCCGACGCCCTGGAGGAAGCGCGCGGCGACGAGCATCTCCTGCGTCTGCGCGACGCCGCAGAGCATCGAAGCGCCGGTGAACACGACGACGCCCGCGAGGAAGATCCGGCGGCGCCCGACGAGGTCGCCGAGCCGGCCGGCCAGCAGCAGCAGGCCGCCGAAGGCGATCAGGTAGGCGTTGACGACCCACGCGAGGCTCGACTGCGAGAACCCGAGGTCGTCCTGGATGGACGGCAGCGCCACGTTCACGACGGTGGCGTCGAGGACGATCATGAAGAACCCGACGCACAGGACGATCAGGGCGTGCCAGCGGTTGGTCGTTGAGGTGCTCATGTCGGTACTGACCGGAGCGATCCGGCAGACTCATCGCTCGTGAGCGAATCCGCCATCAGGCTACGCGGCGTCGTCAAGCGGTTCGGCCCGATCACCGCCGTGGACGGGCTCGACCTCGACGTCCCGTACGGCACGTGCGTGGGCCTGCTCGGCCCCAACGGCGCCGGGAAGTCGACGACGATGAAGGCGCTCACCGCCCAGGTCATCGCCGACCAGGGCGAGCTGGAGGTGCTCGGCTACCGGCTGCCGGGCGACTCCAAGCAGGCGCGCGCGGAGATGGGCGTCGTCCCCCAGCTCGACAACCTGGACGAGTCGCTGACCGTCGAGCAGAACCTCCTCGTGTTCACCCACCTGTACCGCGTCCCGCGCGCGGGCCGGCAGAAGGCGATCGAGCGCGCGCTCGGCCTCGCGAACCTCGGCCCGCGCCGCACCGCCAAGGTCGGCGAGCTGAGCGGCGGCATGCGCCGGCGGCTGCTGATCGCCCGCGCGCTGCTGCACCAGCCGCGGCTGATCCTGCTCGACGAGCCGACGGTGGGCCTCGACCCGCAGGTCCGCCAGGAGCTGTGGGCGCTGATCGACCGCATGCGCACCGAGGGCGTCAGCATCCTCATGAGCACGCACTACATCGAGGAGGCCGAGCGCCTCTGCGACCAGGTGACGATCATGTCCCACGGCAAGGCGGTCGCGGTCGGCGCGCCGCGGGCGCTCATCGACGAGCACGCGGGGCCCGAGGCGATCGAGGTCTACGGGCCGCCCGCGCGGCTGACGGAGGTCGAGCGCGAGGCGCGCGGCAACGGCTGGAGGACCCGCCGCACGGGCACGTCGATCTCGATCCTCGGCGCGAACGGCGACGCGGAGGCGCTCGACGGCGAGCGCCGCGTCACGAACCTCGAGGACGTCTTCGTCCTGCTGACCGGCGAGGAGATCACCTGATGGCCGCGCCCGCCGCCACGGCGCCCGCGGCCCGCCCGCCCCGCCGTCGCCTCGGCCGCCTGGAGCGCGCCGCGCTGCAGGGCGTGATGGTCCGCGAGATCGTCAACTACTCCTCGTTCTGGCGCTCCTCGACGTTCTCGTCGACCGTCGACCCGACGATCTACCTGCTCGCGTTCGGCTTCGGATTCGGCTCGCTGGTCAGCGAGGTCGCGGGCAAGGACTACATCGAGTTCGTCGGCACGGGGATCGTCGCCACCACCGTCCTGTTCAGCGGCGCCTTCCCCGCGATGTACAGCACCTTCGTCAAGTACTCGTTCCAGCACACGTACGACGCGATCCTCGCCGCGCCCGTCGACACCGAGGAGCTCGTCACGGGCGAGGCGCTGTGGATCGCGGCGCGCACCGGCGTCTACGGGTGCGTCCCGATGCTCGTCGCGATGGTCTTCGGCCTGGACCCGAGCTGGGGGATGCTGCTCGTCCCCGCGATCGCGGCGCTCGCCGGGTTCGGCTGGGCGTGCTTCGGGATCTTCATCGCCGGCAAGTCGAAGGCGATCGAGAGCTTCTCCTACTGGCAGAGCGGCTTGCTGACGCCGATGTTCCTCGTCGCCGGCACGTTCTTCCCGCTCAGCGAGCTGCCGACGTGGGCGCAGGTCGCCGGCAACCTCAACCCGCTGTTCCACTGCGTCGAGCTCGTCCGCGACGCGTCGTTCGGGTTCGACCCGTGGGCGGACCTCGGCCACGTCGCGTTCCTGATCGGGTTCGCCCTCGTCGCGTGGCGGCTCGCGATCCGGTTCATGGAACGCAAGCTGATCCTCTAGGCCGCGAACCTCTGGCGGTACTGCGACGGCGAGACGCCGACGACGCGGCGGAAGTGGCGCCGGTAGGACGCGGGCGCCGGGAAGCCGCTGCGCGCGCCGACCCACTCGACGGGCTGCTCGGTGGTCTCGAGCAGGGTCATGCTCGCGCGCACCCGCTGCTCGACGAGCCACGCGATCGGCGTCTGGCCGACCGTGCGCCGGAACTGGCGGGTGAACGTGCGCGTGGACATGAACGCGCGGCCGGCGAGCTGCTCGAGCGTGATCCGCTGGTCGAGGTGCTCGAGCGCCCACGCCATCGCGGCCTGCAGCCGGTCGTCGTCGGCGTCCGGGACCGGGCGATCGATGAACTGGGCCTGGCCGCCGTCGCGGTGGGGCGCGACGACGAGCCGCCGGGCGACGTGGTTGGCGACCGCGCTGCCGTGGTCGGCGCGCACGATGTGGAGGCACAGGTCGATGCCGGCGGCGCTGCCGGCGCTGGTGAGGACGTCGCCGTCGTCGACGTAGAGGACGGTCTCGTCGACGACGACCTCGGGATGGCGCGCGCGCAGCGCCGATGCGTAGCGCCAGTGGGTCGCGGCGCGGCGGCCGTCCAGCAGGCCGGCCGCGGCGAGGACGAACGCGCCGCTGCAGATCGAGACGACGCGGGCGCCGCGCGCGTGGGCCGCGCGCAGCGCTTCGAGCAGCTCCTCCGGCACCGGTTCGCCGATCCGCGGCCACGCCGGCACGATCACCGTGGCCGCCCGCGCGACGGCCTCGACGCCGTGCTCCGCGGTGAGGGACAGTCCCCCGATCGTCCGCAGCGGGCTCGGGTCCGGCGAGCAGACGCTCAGCTCGTACCAGGGCACGCCGTCCAGCTCGGGGCGCGGCAGCCCGAACACCTCGACCACGATCCCCAGCTCGAACGGCGCCATGCCGTCGAACGCCACGGCGGCGACTCGATGCATGCGCGCGACGGTACCGGACCCGCCCGCCTCCCCCTCAGCCGACCAGCGCGGGGTCGGCGCGCTCCGCGAGACTGTCCGCGCGCCGCCCCTCGATCGGCTGCCCCTCGCGCGCCCAGTACTCGAAGCCGCCGATCATCTCCTTGACCTGCCGGCCGTGGGAGGCGAGCTTCGCGGCCGCCTTGTGCGCGCCGTTGCACCCCGGCCCCCAGCAGTAGACGACGAGCGGCCCGGCGGGCAGCGCCGCCGCGACGCCCGCGTCGATCGCCGGCGACGGCGCGTTGACCGCGCCGGGGACGTGCCCAAACGCGTAGGCCTTCGGGCTGCGCACGTCGACCACCGTGTACGGGAGCGCGCCGCTCGCGAGGTCCGCCGCGACGTCCGCGCAGTCGGTCTCGAACTCCAGGCGGGCCGAGAAGTGGGCAAAGGCGGCTTCAGGGGTGCTCATGGCGGGGACTGTCCCCCCTCCGTCCCCCGGCGAGAAGGGGCCGGAAGGACATCGTCCGCGCAGATCCGGCCAAACGGGTGCCGCCTCCTCCCCTGTGCGAGCCTTCGCGGCGTGAGTGACCTCGACGAGGTGCTGCGGCGCCGCGCGCTGACGCAGGACGCCGCGCGGCCCGAGGCGGTCGAGCGCCGCCACGCCGCCGGCGGGCGGACCGCGCGCGAGAACGTCTACGACCTCGTCGACCCCGGCAGCTTCGTCGAGTACGGCCGCTTCGCGATCGCCGCGCAGCGCGCCCGGCGCGACCTCGACGACCTGATCGCCCGCACGCCGGCGGACGGGATGATCGCGGGCACCGCGAAGGTCAACGGCAGCCCGTGCGCCGTCCTCTCCTACGACTACACGGTCCTCGCCGGCACGCAGGGCGTCCTCGGCCATCGCAAGAAGGACCGGCTGTTCGAGCTGATCGAGCGGATGCGCCTGCCGACCGTCTTCTACGCGGAGGGCGGCGGCGGTCGGCCCGGCGACACCGACTACCCGGTCGTCTCGGCGCTCGACACCCGCGCGTTCGCGCTGTGGGCGGGGCTGTCGGGCCTCGTCCCGCGCATCGCGGTCGTCGCCGGGCGCTGCTTCGCCGGCAACGCCGTCATCGCCGGCTGCTCGGACCTCATCGTCGCCACCGAGAACGTCTCGATCGGGATGGGCGGCCCGGCGATGATCGAGGGCGGCGGCCTCGGGAAGGTCGATCCGGACGCGGTCGGCCCGCTCGACACGCAGACCGCGAACGGCGTGATCGACGTGGTGGCGAGGGACGAGCGCGAGGCGACCGCGATCACCAAGCAGCTGCTCGGCTACTTCCAGGGTCGCGTGCCGCCGAGCCAGCCCCCGGACCAGGCGCTGCTGCGCGAGATGGTCCCGGAGCGCCAGCGCCGCGCGTACAGGGTCGAGCCGATCGTCGACACGCTCGCCGACAGCGGCTCGGTGACGTTCCTGCGCCCGCGGTTCGCCCCCGAGATGGTGACCGCGCTCGCGCGGATCGAGGGCCGGCCCGTCGGCTTCATCGCCAACAACACGATGCACATGGCGGGCGCGATCACGAGCGAGGCCGCGGACAAGGCGTCGCGGTTCATGCAGCTGTGCGACGCGTTCGGCCTGCCGATCGTGTCGCTCGTCGACACGCCGGGGATGATGGTCGGGCCGAAGGCCGAGGCGACCGGGCTCGTGCGCCACACGTCGCGCCTGCTCGTCACCGGCGCGGCGCTGCGGGTGCCGTTCGTGGCGGTGATCCTGCGGCGCGGCTACGGCCTCGGCGCGCAGGCGATGGTCGCGGGCAGCCTGCACGAGCCGCTGCTCACGGTCGCATGGCCGACCGCCGAGCTCGGACCGATGGGGCTCGAGGGCGCCGTGCGGCTCGGCTTCCGGCGCGAGCTCGAGACGATCGCCGACGAGGCCGAGCGCAACCGCAAGGTGCGCGAGCTCACCGAGCTGGCCGAGCAGAACGCCAAGGCGGTGAACGCCGCGACGCTGTTCGAGCTCGACGACGTGATCGACCCGGCCGACACGCGCCGGCTGATCGCCTCGACGCTCACCGCGGCCGCGCAGCCCGAGTACC
>DASVPR010000054.1:0-23491 GCA_036389485.1 Solirubrobacteraceae bacterium | reverse complement strand
TCTTCTTTCGCTGAATCAGACTGAGCGCCGCGTTAGCGTGCAGCCGCATCCGGTGCCTCCTTCGGAGAGCTGGGAGTGGTTCGCACCCCTCAGCCTCCGAGGAGGCCCGGACGAAACAACGTGCTCAGGAACTACAGCTAGCTCTCCCGGAGGCTCGATCCTCGTAGCACTTGGGCATCCCGTGTGCCCGGGACGAGTCGCTGGCTGCGGCGAGCTCGACGACTAACGAGGTCGGTCCCTCGGCGGTGGTGGCGGCAGGCCAGCAGATGATCGCCGGGCGGAGGGGTCCGTCGCGCCCATGGGGGCGTGTTGACCTCGGCCCACGACCGGGCGCCACGCCACGTGTGGTTCGGATTGGCGAGCGGCGTCGCCATCGTCCTCGCGCTCGGCCTCCCGGTGCTGCTCGGTCTGCATCGTGCCCCAGCGCACCTGCTAGGCGCTGAAACCCCGCCGGCCGCGGTCCTCTATACGGCTGCCGCTGAGACTTGGGGTGTTCCGTGGCTTCTGCTCGCCGCGATCCACGCGCAAGAGACCAACTACTCCCGTCTCCGAGTGCACGGCATAAACGGCAACGCCGTCTCCAGCGGTTGGAACGGCTGCGGCGCCGCTGGTCCGATGCAGTTCGGCATCGTCGGCGTTTCGCCGTACAACGCGACCGCCCCGACCTGCGGCGCGCTCACCGGCACCGGGGCCGGCAACACGTGGCTCCGCTACCGCGACGCCTTCCGCCGCCTCCCGAAGCACGCCCGGCCGAAGCGCTACCCCCAGATGCGCGACCGCCTCGAGTCCTGCGCGAACGTCCCGAAGAACCACGGCTGCATCTACGACGACGTCGACGCGATCGCCGCCGCGGCCGCGTACCTCCACGACCTCGGCGCCGGCCCGGAGCTCGACGACCTCGCCTGGCGCGCCGCGCAGCGCTATAACGGCGCCGCAGCATACGCCGACGCGGTCCTCGCGCGCGCACGCGCGTGGGAGGCACAGCTCGCCGACGACCTCACGCTCACTGACCCGATCACGGTGCCGGGCGCCCGCGCGCGTCTCGGCGCTGACGGCCTCGCCCGCGCGCCCGAGAACGCGCCGCGAGCCGTCAAGCGCGCGATCGTCGCGGCCAACGCGATCTCGGACCGCCCGTACCGCCTCGTCCACTACCCGACGCACATCGGCAACCCGACGTACGACTGCTCGTCCTCGAGCAGCCACGTGCTGTGGGGAGCCGGCGTCTTCGGCAAGGCGCCGTGGGTGTCGGGCGCATTCCTGCGCTACGGCAAGCCCGGCCCTGGCCGCTGGATCACCGTCTACGCCAACGACGGCCACATGTTTCTCGTCGTCGCCGGCCTCCGCTTCGACACCGCCCGCTACGACACCGGCCCGAACGCGGGCGAGTCCGGCCCGCGCTGGCGCCTCGGTTCTCGCCCGACCGCGAACTTCGCCGTCCGACACCCGCCCGGCCTATGAGCAGAACCATCGCTCTCCTCCTCGTCGCAGCGCTTGCGGCAGGTTGCGGCGACCCGTACGCACAGCAGCAGCAGCCCGACCGACAGCCGCCGCCCGGTGAGGAGCCCGCGCACCCGCTTCCGAAGCCACGCGACCGCGTACGGCCAGAGGACCTCGCCCCGACGCCGGAGGACGCAGCTCGCCGTGCGGCCGAGCTGACGACGAACTGGACCGGGGAGAACGCCGCTCGCACGTACGCGCAGCTCGCTCGCATCAGCGTCGGCGCGGCGCGGCGGGAAGCGCTCGACACCGCAGCCCGGCTCCCGACCGATCCTCAGCTGTCAGCCGACGGAACACGCAGCACCGGCACGGTCGAGGCGATCACCGCCCGCCCCGCCGTCGACCGCGAACGCCGCGAGCTCATCGTCGTGACGCGAGAGAGCCTCACCGCGGATGGCCTGCAGGAGCACCGCTGGCGCGTCACGCTCGCAACCGCCCGGCGCCGCGATGGTGGCTGGGCGCTCTCTCGGTGGGAGCCGCAGCCGTGACGACGCGCGGCGCGCTCATCGCTGTCTGCGGCGTCGGCGCCGCGGCGGATACCGCGTACGTGTCGCGCCTGATCGCGGGGGAGCTGACACGACGTCGCTCCCCGGGCGCAGTCTTGCTCACGCGCGCCCGCGGCGCAGAGGCACACGCGGCGTTGGATCCAGCGCTCCAGCGACGCCGGGTCGTCGTGGCGGACCTCGGCCCGCTGGACGAAGACCTCGACGCCGTTCTCGCGATCGCCGCGGTCGTCGTCTGCACGCTTCGCGGGGACGTCGACCGAAACGAGGTGGCCGAAGCAGTGACGCGGCACACCACGCGCCGCAGCGCGCGGTGGCTCGCCGCCGTGACGACGGCGCCCGACGAGGTCCATCACGTGCGCCTGCTCGCGGCAGCACTTCCGCCGGCGGTGCCCCTCATAGCGGTCGGCGATCCGGCGACCGACCGAGCGGCGTCCTCGAAGGCTCTCGACGCCGCGCTGCTCGCCGCAGCGCTGGGATGACCGTTCGCGACGTCGTCCGAGCCTCGATGCTCATCTGGGCGATCACGCTGAGCGCAGCCGGCGCTGTCGCGGCTGTGCCTGGTGCGGCAGCAGCGACCCGCGATGCCTTTCGGTTCCAGTTGCACACCTCATCCCCGGCCGGCTGGAACGAAGCCGCGACGTACTTCGTCACGAACTCGCGCATCGTCGTCGCGCTCCTCCTCGGAGCATGGGCTCACTCGCGAAGTGGCCGGATGCAGCCCGTGCTTCGAGCCATCGCGGTGACCACGGTCGCGATCAACGCCGTCGTCGTGGGTGCAGCGCTCGGTGCTTACGGTGGCGCTGCGGTCCGCCGGCTGGTGCACCTGCCGCTGGAGTGGATGGCGCTCGCAGTGAGCTTGGCGGCCTACGCCGGTCGAGATCGACGGCATGAGTTGCGGCCCGTGCTCTACCCAGGACTCGTGGCTGGCTGTCTGCTCGCGTGCGCCGCGGTGCTGGAGGCATTTGCGCCGCGGTAGCAACGCGAGGCGTTGTCTTCGAAGCGAGTTCGTCTAGCTCGGTCTCCCGACTAGAGGTGGCTCGCAGCGAGCGCTTGAACAGTTAGCTGCCTCGCAGTGTCCGCCCGCATCGCGACCTCGAACGTTTGGCGCTGCTGTTTCTTAGGGTCGAAGCGACAGCGGAGCACCCCCGCAGAGATGCCGTGATGCCGCTGACATTGGCCTCAAGGAGCAAGCCCCGGGGGGCCGCACCGCGCCGACGAACCAGACTCACCGACCGCCGCCACTCCGGCGGCTTGACAGACGCGGCCGCGTCTACGCCCCCGCTCGTGAGCGCGGTGCAAACCGTCAGCTCGGCCGACGGATGAGAAACAGCGTGGTCGCGAGCCACATGGCACCGAGCGTCCATAAGTAGGGCACGACAGTACCGGCGACGATCACGAGCATCGCGCTAGCCCAAAGGACGGCATCACGCGGGCGCGTGCCAGAGGAACGGGCGGGACCCAGCTCCTCACGCACGACGCGCTTCTCCGTGAGACCCGCCACTCGCGGCGGTTCCAGGATCGGCGGTGAAGCAGCGCCGCGCGTGACCAGGAGCAGAGAGAGTCCCTCCCCCGGATTGAGGAGCAGGGGCGCGATCTCGACTGCGGCTTGCGATATCTGGACCTCTGGCTTCAAGCCGGGAGGGTACGCGCGGACGGTCTCAACGCTCAAGACCTCGCCCCTCGAATCGAACGACAGTCGGAGTGGTGCCTCGAAATCTGCCGCACGGATCGGCGCTCTGCCGTTATTCGCGATGTCGATCTCGACTAGGTCAACGTCGTCGACCGGTTCACCGTCAAGCAGGACCGTGATGCGATCGGCAGCGGCCGCGTCCACGCTGAAGAGGGCCCGTGACGACGAGGCGGCGAGCAGCTTCGGGTAGTTCGTCGACCGCCACCAGATGATCAGCGCCACCACGATCGCGGCAGCACCGATCGCTGCTGCCACTGGGTCGACGCTCAACGAGATCTCGGCCGTGGTCACGCCGCGAGCCTAGTGAGCCACTCGACACGGCAGACATCCCCGTCGCGGGTCAGCTGCCTCTCGGACGGACGCTCTTTCTGCGCCCTAGGATCGGCGAATGCAAGCCCCTGAGCCGGAGAGTGGCAGGACCGATCGGGTGCGCAGCGAGCGTCGCGCAAAGGAACTCCGCGCACAGCTGCTCGAGATGGCGCGCGAGGCCGACGCTCAAGGCGCCGATGAGCGAGCGTCTGTCCTGAGTGAGGCACGCTTTCTCCTCGCGGACTATGAGCGGTCAGCGGCCCCGCCGTACGAGGTAGAGCACGAACAGCAGATGGATCGCTACCGCGCGCTCCTCGCCATGGCGCTCCTAGCCATTCTCTTCGCGGTGATCGTAATCGGCATCATCAGCGAAGAGGGGATTCAGGGTGTAGCCGAGATTGCGGCCCCCGTGAGCGGTCTCGCGGGGATCGCCATTGGCTGGCTGTTCAGTAGCGGGCGTCAAGGCTGAGAAGGCAGCACCTGACCGCGACCGCTTAGCAAACGGATCCCCCACGGCGACGAGTTCGGCGGCGGCGAACCGGCGCACGCCGTCCGATGCTCCATGCATACTGACCAAAGCGACCGCAGTCCGCCCCAGAGTGGCGCCAGGAACGCCGCGCCACATGCCTCCCTGCGTCGCCGTCCGAACATTAATCGGCCCCCGCGCTGCGGTAACAGCCGGGGGCCTGGCACAGGAGGTACTAGCTCCCATGCACGACGAGCCTAGCCCTGCCGAGGCCGAGGCGGCCGCCGACGCCAGCGTCCTCGAGCTGCTCACCACCGAGCCCGCGCTGTGGTCGATCGACGAGATCGCACGCGAGCTCGGCGATCGCATCACCGCCGTCGACGCGATCGCACGGCTCCACGCCGCCGGCCTCGCGCACCGCCTCAGCGACTTCGTCTTCGCCACGCGAGCCGCAGCCCACGCCGTGCAGCTCCAGCGCTAGGAGTGGCCCGGCGGGTGGGTCGGCAGCTGCCTGCCGAACCGAGCCGCGCCTGATCGCCAGGCGGCGACACGTCTCCGGACTACCGGTCGATCTCCGCGAACGCGCGCCGGATCGCGCGCGGCGCGCGGCCGTGGGCGAGGAGGAAAGTCCGGCCGTCGGGCAGTGGGCGGGTGCGGATCGTGATCCGGTCCTCGTACCACTGCAGCAGCGCGAGGAGGCCGATCGGGAACGTCAGCACGGCCACCCACCAGGCCCAGGCCGGCCGGTAGCGGTTGACGAAGACATAGGCGCCCGGGTGTTGCTCGGCGATCGTGTAGCCAGCCTTCTCGAGCTGGGGCGCGACGACGTCGAGGATCCGCTCGTTGACATCGAGCACGCGCTCGTCGAGCACCTTGCGCTCGGTGAACTCGCGGTTTCCCGGCATCCGCGGGACGCCGAGCGAGACCTCAGTGCCGGCTGGGACCACCTCGCCTGGCTCCAGGTCCTCGAGCAGGACGGCGAGGCCCGTCTGCGTCTCGGCCTGCTCGGCGTGGGCGACGCGCTCCTCGAACTCGTCGATGTCGAGCCGGCCCGCCAGATGGTGTTCGCGCAGCGCCTCGATCGTTCGCCGGCGGTCATCGTCGGACGCCCGGAGGGACGGCATATCACGCGACCTACCCTCCCTGGAACGCCGACGCTCCCGCTGTTCTTACTTAGAGAGGGAACGCGCGCGAGGCGCGCCGCGCGGCCACGTGGCCGTGGACCGCGCCGCGCTGAAGGGGCTGCGGCAGGTGGTGCTGGCGCTCGGCCGCCGCGTCCGAGCCAGGATCCCGGTTGTACGCCGCCGGGCTCGTGCACCGCCTCGGCGACTTCGTCTTCGCCGCACGATCAGCAGAGCGCGCCGCGGAACTTCGCCGCTAGCGCAGCCGGGGCCGGCCGCGCCGCGCGGCCGACGCGCCGGCGCCTTCCGCTCGTGCGACGCGATCCGCAACCGGTGCCGGAGGCTGACGGCGCGCCGGTATACCGCCCACGGCTCCAGCGGATGGAGGGGCGAGGAGTGCCGGGCTCCGGACGGCGTCGATAGACCGATGCGCTGCTGCGCCGAACCGGGGTGTCGCGGACTCGCTGCGCGGTCGGCTAGGGCGCCACGCCCCGGTGGTGCCCGCCCGCGCGGAGCCCCGCGCGGGCGGTCGCACCGGTGCGTCGCTCAGGCTCCCTTGTGCGTGGACGCGGCGGGAGCGAGCCGGCAGCTGCTCGGCTTGATCTTCATGTCTCACCTCCTCTCGGATCGCCACCTCCATGACCGCGCATCAGCGCGGACCGTTTCACCCGCGCACTGCGTGCTCTTCGAGTTGTGGACGAACGCGGACGAAGCGTTTACGCTCGGCGGCGATGCCCCGGACGTACTCGCCGGCCAGCGAAGACGTGATCCCCGCGGCCGTCGTCGTCGAGGCATGGTCGAAGCGCCTACTGCACGCGGTCGCGCATCCGCTGCGAGGCCACATCATCGAGATCCTCACCGTCGACGGCGAGTCGTCGGTCCAGTATCTCGCGCAAGCCGTGGAGCGGTCTGCGGCGACCGTGCGGCGTCATCTGCGCGTCTTGGAAGATGCGGACGCGGTGGAGCGGCTCCGGGGAGAGCGAGGCGCAACGACGTTCCGGACGACCTCGAGGTACTTCTTCCGCGACGAGGAGTGGGCGCAGCTGCCGGTTCGGCTGCGGAGGACGCTCACGTCCGCCAACCTCGCGCGAATAGCCGGCCATGTGCGCTCGGCCGTGCAGAGCGGAGGCTTCGACCGGGTCGATTCGCACCTCTCGTGGGTCGCGACCTCGCTCGACGAGGTCGCGTACGAGAAGGTCGCGACGCTGCTGAACGAGGCGCTCGACCAGACGACGCTCCTCCAAGCGGAGTCGGATGCCCGAAGGCCGGACGGAGTTGAGCGGCCGGACGAGTTGAGGACCGAGGTCGTCATGCTGCATTTCGTGCGGGCGCCGGGGCTGCAAGATGAGAAACCGCCCCTCGAGGATTCGACGGCGGATCGGGATCGGATGTACGAGTTGCTCGAGGCGCTGGATGACCAGCTGCCGCGCGGCGCAGTCGACTGGGACCGGATTGCGACGATCGTGCGCGAACTGAACGGTCTTCTTGACCAACGACAGCGGTGCGGAGACGAGCCGCGGTTCGTCTGACGAGGGAGCGCGCGCATCGGTGCGTCCTGGCTGCGCGGCTGCCCGAGGCGCGTGGTCCCGCCCGGCTGTTGCGGGACAGCGCGTCCGCCAGATCCGGAACGAGATAGGCCCGCACGATGCGCGCCGCACGTCCCGCGGCCGGCGCGCGAAAACGCCGCCTGCGGGTGCGGAGAGCTCGCACTAGTAATGCCATTCATAGTGTGTAGACCTTAGGTACCGTCGCTCGGGAACGTGCGGTGGTGACGGAGCAGCGTTTGTCGGCCAACGCCGCGTTCGGGGCCCAGGTGCGTCGTGTCCGGACCGAACGCGGGCTCTCGCAGGCCGGTCTCGCTGCCGCGAGCGGGCTGCACCGCTCGTATGTCGGTGGCATCGAACGGGGTGAGCGCAACCCAAGCCTCGCGAACATCGCGCGGCTCGCCGACGCCCTCGATGTGCCAATCGCGGAGCTGTTTGCGCCCGCCGCCAACGCGCGTCTGCGCTGAGCCTCGTTGTCCCGCCGCGACGAGACAGGTGCACCGTGCGTCGCCATCTGCCGGGTGGCGGCGCTCGGTCATGGCGTCACTGTGCCGCAGCCCTCCGGCTCCGGCAAGGGCACCCGCCCGGCCCGCATGGGCTTCGCCCGATGCTGCCCGAGCGGGCGGCGCACGCGGGCGCCCGGCGCTGGCGCTTCGCGCGCGCGGCCGGTCGCCGCGGTGCGCCGGTCCTGACGGACTGCCCTTGTCCTCCGCCTCCGGTCCGCGGCGCCGTTCCCGCCATGACCGACCACCACCACCCGAAGCTCTCGGGTCGCGAGAGCTCCGACCTCCTCGACCACGCGACCGCCACGGGCGCGTCGTGCCTCCGGCGCGATCCGACCCGCGACGAGCAGCGGCGACAGCTCTGGGCGATGACCCGAGCTGAGCGCGTGAGCGCCATGCGAGCTGGGCGCCTCTCGCTGCAGCAATGTTGCGACTGGGCAGCGCGCCGGCCGCACGAGGTGCCGCTCGTCAACGGCGAGTTCGAATTCATCGCGCGCACGACGCCAGAAGCCGCCGAGGCGTGAGTCGCGTCACCCGCCGGCGCTACCGTCGGCGGGTGGCTACGCGCCTTCATCCGGTGACGCTCCGCCGCGGCCAAGAGGTGATCGGCAGCGAGACGACGATCCGCACGGCAGGTCCCAACACCGTCGTGCTCGCGACGGCGCTGCCGGAGCGAGGCGTCACGATCTCGACCACCTACGTCGGCGCCGACGACGTCGGGACCGTCGCCGTGGACCTCGTCCTCGCGCCGCGCCCCGAGGCTTCGAACCGTGCGCGTCAAGTCGAGCGCGACGAGGTCCCGGTCACTCACGCGCGCGACCGATGCCTCCTCGACCACGCGCACCAGCTCGTGATCGCCCTTCGCGAGCTCGACGGCATCGACTACAAGGTCGACGTGTCCGACCCAGCACTCGAGCAGGCCGCGATGAGCTAGCCCCTGCCGCGCGGCTCGAACCGTGCTGCGGCGTGCGCTGCATCTGGGTAGCTCCGCCTCCCGCCCGTGTCAAGCCCCGGTCCTTCGGACCCGCCTTCGGCGGCCGCTCCGCGGCGGGAGTTGACACGGTCGTCCGGCTCCGCTGATGCTCGATTAGGTTCTGCGGAGCAGAACCCGGTCGAACGGCGGCCGGCCCTCAGTCGTCCGTCGGCACGCGCACCTCGATGGCGATCGAGCCGAGGGTGAGCTCCAGGTGATCGCCGCGGACGAACGCGGCACGAAACGTCAATGGGTCGAGGGCGAAGGTCGCGTCGTGCTCCTCGAAGCCGAAGACGACCGGCGCTTGCGTCGGGTCCAGCTCCGGGAGGTCGTCGGCGAAGTTGTCCTCAACCGCACGCAGCGTCCCGCTCATCTCGGCGACGAACGGCGGCGAGTCCTCGCCAACTCCTCCCAGGGCGACGACGACCTCGTCGCCGAGCCGGCATACAAGGTTCGCGAGCGCACCCGCGAAATCGACACGATCCATCCGCAGATCTAACCGGTCTCGGGCGGCCGACGATCGAGCCACCAGCCGAGACGCCCCCCGCCCCTCGTACAGATTACGACCGCTTGATTGCTCATCATAACTTGAGTAGGCTGCGGCACACCACCCAGGGAGGGGAGATCTCGTGTTCAGGCCCATGACCATCGCCATGCTCGTGCTCGGCCTCGCCACTGCGCAGGCGGAGGGGGCGGTCCTCTTCAGCGATTCGTTCTCCGCGCCCGTCGGCCCGAACAACGTCATCACGAACTCGTACGAGGGATGGAACGACAGCTGCACCGACTCGGCGAACTGGCGCAACGACGGCGGCTCCTGGTTCCACGTCCCAGCCGACGGGACGGGATGGACCGGCGCGCCCGACGGCACCCAGCCGACGGACTGCTCCTCCTCGGGGTCGACCGGCTCGGCGATGCTGCGCATGTGGACCCATCGCGCCGACTTCGGCAGCGTGCAGCTCGACGTCGACGTGCGCGTCAACGGCATGACGAGCTTCGTCGGCGGGGCCGTGCCGTGGGACGGGGTCAAGTTCTATCTCCGGCGCCAGCTCCTGGGCACGCCGCAGACCGACGACGACGACTTCTACATCGTGGAGCCGTTCCGGCGCGAGGGCGACGTCCACATCCAGAAGAAGCGCGGCGGCACGTACTACGACGCCGTCGACACGCTGAACGGCAGCAACCCGATCCCGTTCGGCACCTGGACGCACATCAAGATCGTCGTCCAGAACAACACCAACGGCTCGGTGACGCTGACCGTGTGGCGCGGCTCGACGCAGCTCGCGACGTGGACGGACACCGGAGCCCAGCTCGGCGCGCCGATCACGGCCGCGGGGAACGTCGGCTTCCGCGGCGACAACGCGAACTTCAACATGGACAACTTCACGGTTTCGACGATCGGCTCCGAGCCGCCACCCCCACCGCCGGCGCCGGCCTACGTCAACGCGGTGCTCGGCACGAGCGGCCTCGTCTCATATTGGCGGCTCGATGAGACGAGCGGCACCGTCGCGGCCGACAGCAAGGGGACGAACACCGGCAGCTACGTCAACGGCGTCACGCTCGGGCAGGCGGGAGCGTTCACGGGCAGCACCGCGATCCGCTGCGACGGGGCCAACGACTACGTCAATGTCCCCGACGCGGCGTCGCTAGACGTCGGCGACGTCTTCACATACGAGCTCTGGGCGAAGCGATCGACGCTCCTCGACGACGCGGTGATGGTCCACAAGGGCGTCAACGCCCCGACCGTCCACTTCGGATCGACCAGCCACAACTTCTGGGCCCTGAAGAAGTCGGGCGCGAGCGAGGTAGCGGCGTCGACGCGCGCGCTCGCCGACACCACCGCCTGGCATCACCTCGTGGCCACGAAGAACGGCGCGACGATCAAGCTCTACATGGACGGCACGGACGTGACCGGCTCGCTGGCCAACCTCACGATGTCCAGCACAGCCGACCCGCTCCGCATGTGCGCGACTGCGACGAACACGTTCTTCTTCGCCGGCCAACTCGACGACGTCGCGGTCTACAACCGCGCCCTCACCGCGTCGGAGGTCGCGTCGCACTACGCGGCACGCTAGATCTGGGCGGGCTACGGCCTCGTTGAACGGCCCGACCTCGTCGCGATCGACACAGCAAAAACAGCGCGCAGCTCGCGGCGGCTGACGCACGGAGCACCCGCACCGTCGAGGCGATCGCGACGCCCCCGCCGGCGACGGACGCTGCGAGGTAGCCGTCGTGACACGCGAGACGATCAGGGCTGACGCCCTGCGCGATCAGCGGTGGGGCGTCACGCTCGCAACCGCCGAGCGCCGTCGCGGAGGGTGGGGCTGTCGCGGTGGGAGCCACAGCGACGACGCCGCCACGGCGTGCCGAACGCCAAGCGCAAGCGCCCAGGCGAAGCGCGTCGCCGAGCTCTACCGCGAGCGGCGCACGGCCGGCGAGGAGAACGGCGTCGCGCTCGGAGACCTGAACGACACGACCAGCAGCGACCCGCTCAGCTCTCGCTCATCGGCGGCACGGACCTCCGCGACATCAGCAACCACCCGCGCTTCGGTAGCGCCCGGGCACCTACGCCAACGGGACGAAGAGCCACAAGATCGACTCATCTGAATGATCAGCGACGGGTGTGCGACCCTACTCGGACACCGTTCGCCGCGCAGCGCGCTGGCTCTGATGGATGATTCGACCGCCGGATCAGGGTGTGCGTGATGACGTCTTCACGAACCATCGGAGTAACGCACGGTTGGCTCGTCAGCTCGCCGGCGCGTCTCACGGACCCTCGCACAGGTCACGAAGTTGACGGATTCGTCTGGACGCTCGTCCTGACGCCGCGGGATCTTCCAGCGCCGCCGCTCGCTCGTCTGCCGTTCGAAGACCAGACTTACAGCGCGTGGACCGATACCACCGATGTTTTCTCCTTTGCCGAGGCGCTGTTCAGCTTTCGACACCTCGTCGTGGGCTTCGACGGTCGCCAAGCGGAGGTAGACGCTCCGTATGTCGGGGAGTCCTTCATTCCAGCGCAAAGGCAACGGATCGAGCGTTGTTTGGAGGAGTTCCGGGCCTCCGCCGAGGATTTCGATCCGTACGAGGACGCCAGGCTCGGTGGCGCCCTGAAACACGATGTCGGATGGCGCGCGCTCGAGAGCCTCGTCCTTCAGGAGGCCAGGTACTTCTCGCTCCCGCACTTGCTCGAGGCAACGCGCGATCTCGACTGCTCGCTGTTGCTGGCGGCTCGCGGCTTCTACAAGCAGAGTTTGCAGGTGTTGCGAGGCTTTCTTGAAGCGGCTGTGATGCCGCTTCATTTCTCTCGCGACCCTGGCGCGTTCTCAAGGTGGCAGCGCGGTCGCTACCGCACTCCGGCCCTGCGAGGCCGCCAAGGCATTCTGCGTGAGCTGACAAACGAAGGGCTAATCGACGACGCGCTTGCCGATCAGGCCGCAGCGGCCTACGGGACGCTGAGCGCCGCGGTCCACGGGGCCGAGGCTGAACTTGAACACGCGGGGGTGTTCCGCGGGGAGCGGCCTATCCCGGGCGTCTCGGCGCAGAAGCTCGCGCGCTGGTCGCGAGTCTTCGGGCTCGTCGTCGAGGCAGGGACCAGACTCCTCGCGGCTGTGAGTAACGACCGTCCTCCGAGCACTCGTTCGCAGCTCTTCTGCAACTCGTGCCATAACGGCGATGAAAAGCGATTCGCTGTGAGCGCATTGCAATTTGGCGACGCGCTGTACGACCGCGTTCGATGCGAGATCTGCGGTGCCACCCGCGTACAACCGTTGCACTTCGCGCGCGAGCTCGACGCGATGCCGTGGGAATTCCCGGGCGTGCACTTCACGCGCGAGCGGTCCCTATAGCGGGCGAGGTGGGAACACCCCGGGCGCTCTTGGGAACTTTGAAGAGGAGCGCCCCTGTGGCGCGCAGCTCGGCCATGCCGCAGCGACTTCATCTCGCGAGGTAGGGGCTGCCACACACGGCGGCGCCCCGAGGAGGCGAGGGGGCAGAACCCGGTCAGAGCCTGGTCAACGCGGCTTGACCAAGCACTGCCGACCGCCGTACGGTGCGGTTATGGCTCAGTTGCAGGGCGACGCGCTGCGCCGCCCGGCGACGGTTGGTACCGGGACTCCCCGCCGCTGGAGGACGTTCCGGGGTGCTCTCGCCGCGACGCTGCTCGCGCTCGTGGTCCCGGCTGCTGCCGCTGCGTTGCCGCCGCGCCCGCCGAGCGCCGCGAAGACCCGCGCCGCGATCGGCCTTCTCAGGGTCGCGCCGGCGCTCTCGATGAGCGGCTACAGCCGCGCTCGGTTTCCGCATTGGCGAAGCCAGGGCAACGGATGCACGACGCGCGAGGTCGTGCTCGTCCGCGACGGCGAGGGCGTCGAGACCGACGACGAGTGCAACATCGTGGCGGGCACGTGGACGAGCTTCTACGACGGGCTCACGTTGACGCGCGGGACACAGCTGGACATCGATCACGTCGTCCCTCTCGCGAACGCGTGGCGCTCCGGCGCGAAGCGCTGGGACCAGGATCGCCGCCGCGATTTCGCGAACGATCTGGAGAACTCGCAGCTCATCGCGGTAAGCGCGACGTCGAACCGGTCGAAGGGAGACAAGGGCCCGGAGGAGTGGAAGCCTCCGAGACGCGGAGCCTGGTGCCTCTACTCGCGGTGGTGGGTCCAGGTCAAGCGGCACTGGCGCCTGACGGTCGTCCGCGCCGAGCGCACGGAGCTTCGTCAGATGGTCGCCACCTGCTGATCCAAGCCCGCCGCTACCAGCCGAGGCCGCTCAGCGCGCGGCTGAGGCGCACCGCCGAGACGTGCGTCAGCGCGTGCGCACGCTCCCGACGCCACTCGCCGCCGAGGTGCACGCCGAGCCCGAGCTGAGCGTGGTCGTACAAGCGGTGGTGGGTCCGGCAGAGTGGGATGACGCAATCCGGGTCGTTGCATCCGCCGAGCCTCCTCGGCACGAGGTGCGCGGGATCGACCGGCGACCGCTCGCAGACGACGCAGGACAGCCGGACGACCTTGTTCCGCTGCTGCGGCGACGCGGGCACCAGCGGGAAGCGGACCATCGCTGCTGAGCGCAGCCCGCCGCTGCGCTTCGCCGAGCGGTCCGCGGGCCCAGGCTGCAGTCTCCGACGCTCGACATCCGCCACGCTCGCGGTAGGCGATCCGCGGGATGCGTTCGCCCCCGGTGGTCGCCGACGCGTCTCGCCGAATCAGCCCGTGGCACGGTGCCGATCAGACCGCTCTCGCGGACGAATCAACTCGGGGCCAAACGGGGGCCAATGGCCCCGGTTCCGCCGGTTCGAAAGGTAGAATCCCTTCCATGCAAACCGCCCGAACTTCCCCATCGGGCGGGGACTTGGCAGACATCACAGCCCTCGGCATCCCCGCACCGGCTCGCCCGGTTCTCCATGGTAAGGAAGGGGTCGCCGGTTCGAGTCCGGCAGAGGGCTTCATCGGAACTCCCCGCTACGGCGAGGATTTTTCGTTCCCGCGCAGTGCTCGCCACCGCTCTCTGAGCGGCTACTGGGTCCGTACTGGGTCCAAGTGGGTCCACGACCGGACCCAGCAATGTCCCCTTCCCAGAGTTCGCGGGGGGTGCTCAGAGCACTCGCGCGACGTGCAGACAGACCCCCTGCTCCGCATGCCGCGCACGCCCTTCGACGACCTCGACGAGTCGGCTGTCCTGACGCCTCAGGACATCGCCGACCGGCTGCGCGTCGACGCGCGCTCGATCAGGCGCGCGATCTCGCGCGGCGAGTTGGTCGCGAGCCGCACGTGCGGCCTGCGGGTGCTCGCCGGCGACGCCGCCGAGTGGTGGCGCGGAAAGCTGGTGGCGGCGACCGCCGAAGCCGCGTCCTCCCCGCGGCGGCGGTCGTCGCGCCGGTTCGAGAAGTCGCCTGAGCGACTGCCGCTGCCGCCGCGAACCGCGAGGTCGTGATGGCGGCCACAGCTCTGCCTCCGGGCGTCGGCGTACGCCGGTGGGAACGTCGCGACGGCACGATCACCGAGAGCTTCACCGTGCGCTGGCACGAACCCGACGGGACAAAGCGCCGGCGCAGCTTCGACACACTCGACGACGCGCTCGACTTCCACGCGAAGCGACGCAGCGCGAGGCGTTGGCGGCCGGAGGAGCTCCGCCAGGAGCAGGCCGGCCGGCTGACGCTCGGCGAGTTCTTCGACCAGTGGTGGCGCGATCACGCGATGGTCGAGCTCAAGCGCGCGACCCTCGCGGTCTACCGCTGTCTCTGGGAGGCGCACGCGGAGCCGCGGCTGGCGGCGTTCCCGCTGCGTGACATCGACGCCCGTCGGGTCGTCACGTTCCGCGGCGAGCTGCTCGCCGCGGGCGTCGGCCCGACGTCGATCGTCAAGACGATGTCGATGCTCCAGCGCGTCTTCCGCGACGCGGTGGAGTACGGCGAGGTCGCGTTCAACCCGTTCAAGGCGGTGCAGAAGCCGTCGCCGGGTCCGACGCGCGAGGCGCACCCATTCACGCCGCTCGAGGTCGAACGGCTGGCGCTCGATCTGGACATGCGCGGCTACGAGATGAGCGCGGTGCTCGTGCGGGTGACGGCGTACACGGGGCTCCGGCCGCAGGAGGTACTCGGGCTGCACTGGTACGCGGTGCGCGACCGAACGCTGCTCGTCGAGGTGGCGAACGCCGACGGCGAGCTCGAGCGACTGAAGAACCGGAAGCGCTCGCGGAAGCGGAGCCGCACGGTCGACCTGAATGGCGCCGGTTCAGGAGGACCTCGCGGAGTGGCGTGCGGCGTCAGGCGAGCCGGCCGACGGTGAGCTCGTCTTCCCGCACGCCGTCTACGGCGGGCTCTGGCTCGACGAGCACTACCGCACGTGGCGCCGGCGGATGTACGTGCCCTCGGCGGAGAACGTGAGTCTCCAGAGCTGCCGTCCGTACGACCTGCGGCACACCTGGGCGTCGCTGCGGATCGCCGAGGGTCGCTTGTCGATCGCGGAGATCGCGGAACAGCTCGGCGACAAGACGTCGACGGTGCTCGACACCTACACGCACGTGATCAACGAGTGGCGCGGCCGGAAGCGGCCGGACATCGAGGCGGAGATTCGGCGCGCGCGTAGACGAGTGTCATAGCGCGCCTGATCCGGCTATCGCGCCACCCAGTTCGTCGGCTCATCCGTGCCCGCGCTCAGCCAATCGGCGCGAATCATGCCTTGGCTGATCTCGATCCTCAGCGTGTCGCTGAGCTGTATCGGGGCCCCTTCTTCGTCCGTCGCCAGAACTTCGATCGCGACGTCGAACGGCACGGCGCTGATGGCGTAGCCGGCGAGCCGCGCCGCTCGGCTGTGCTGTGTCCACTCGTGCGCCTGCGGATACGCCCCATCAAGTACAAGGACGACGTCGAGAAGTCGCGGCCGGCCGTTCCCGGGAAGATCGAATTCGGCGTCAGCCCCGTCCAGCCACTCGCCCTGCGCGATTTCCCGAGGCGAGAACGAACCGTCTCGATCGTCCGGGACGAAGTTGAGTCGAGCATGAACTTGACGTGCGAGGCCAGCGCCGTGGGCATTCGTGACCGGCACCCGAACCACTCGTCCGTTGCGCGGCCACCGGATGGGTCGCCCTTCGTCATCGGGCAAATGGATCGCTTGTGAGTGGCTTGGTATCTGGGCTCTGCCGAACGAGAGTCGCGGCGCTCGTTCTTGCAACCTCGCCACGTCAAGCCGTGCCGCCTCAAGGTCCGATCTCGCTAACTCGAACTGGCTGGACCGAGCACGTGCAGTGAAGACCGCGATCGCCGCGGCCCAGAGCACCGCCGCTCCTACAAGAAATCCGGCAGCCGCGCCGACGATCTTCACGGCGAGATCCTCGCCATCGGTGAGAACGGATCCGAGGACTCCGCCGACCGCCGCCGAGAGCCCCGATAGGACGAAGAACGGCCATGGGCTTGCGCTCGGCCAGTCGGCGAGTTGTATCCGCGCGTGTTGCCACCGCGACCGCGCCAACGGCTCGATGGCTCGCACGCGCTCAACATCGCCGAGCGATCGCGCCCAGAGCAGTTTCGGAGCCCGAATGACATGGCTGATCACACGGCGAAGCACACCGCGAATCTAGGGCGTCAACCGGCGGGCTTCGGCCTCTTGCGGCGTCGTTCAGCCCGGCTCGCAGAGCACTGGGTATCCCGCCCACGCGTCCTACACTCGGGACTGGCCACCTCCCCGCCGACCCGGGGCCCTCGAGGTCCAGAAGGCGAGGTGATTTCAAGTGGAACCAATGTCCACGACACTGGCGCTACTTGTCGTAGTGGCCATGCTGATCCTTCGGATCGGCTAAGCGGGAGGGCGTGTCTCGCCTCGGCGGGACCGCCCAGCCCGCGACGGGCGGCAGTCAGCTAGCTACGCCGCTCCGCAGCTGCTCTCCGACCCTCACGATCGCGGCCGGCTCGTCGCGACGCGCACTCTCGCTGACGTAGTCGGCGACGAGCGCCTCGAGCTCCGCGTTGCTGGTTAGACCGCGCTCGACGAGGAACGAGCGACCGCCGCCGCTCGCCGGCTTGTCGCTCACCCGAACGACGCCGTTGACGCGCTGGCCGTAGAGCACCCGCTCGCCCGCGGTGATCGTGTAGCGCGCGAGCTCGACTCGCTCGCCTACGCGCGGCTTCGTCGTCGCGGCGGTCATCGCCTGGTCTCCGCGCGGCCGGTCCAGCGGGCGGTGCTGCCGTAGCCCTCAACTTCGGTCTCGCGTACCCGCGCGCTGTCGCCGCGGCCGGCGGCCATGTCGTCTCGGACCTCGCGGCGCTCGCGGCGGCGGTCGGCGACCGGCGTCTTCTTGACGCCCTGCAGTCGCTCGATCTCGCTCGAGGCGTCCTCGATGGTGTGCGGCCACGCGAAGGTCTGGCCGGTGCGCTGCGCGAGGCTGCGCAGGTAGTTCAGCTGCTTGGACGTGGGCTTCAAGGCGGCTCCTCCAGGTGGTCGGGATCGAGCTCGCCCTGGTGATGAGCCCACTGGCCTGCGAACGCACGCGCCACGTTCGGCCCGTCAGGGCTCGGCGCCAGCCGACGCGAAGCGCGAGACGTGGTGCGGCGGATTGCTGGCCGGCGGGCAGCCTGGAGGCGTGCTCGGGTCCGGCCACCTGGCCCGGTGCCCTCGTTGACAGCTCACGGAGCCGGTCCTGATGCGAACATGCGTTCGTGACATCGCAGGGTTCCCCCTACGCCCGCTTCCAGCGCGCGCTCCAAACGAACAATCCGCTCCTCGTGCGCTCCGCCGCAGCGGAACTCGGCAAGGTGCAGCTCGAGGACGCTCTCGCCGTCTGCCTCGTCTTCCTCGCCTCCGAGCGCGCGGCCTACGCGGCCGCAGCTACCCGATGGCACGCGCGGTTCGTGCTTGAGCGCCGGGCGTCCGCACCCGACGCTCAGCTCGCGTTGGCAGCACTGCACGCGATGGAGCACGGCGATCGCGCCACCGCTGCGCAGACGCTCGCTGGACTCTGCGAGCGCTACCGACTGCCGAGGGCGGCGGCCGCCCTCGCGCCGCTGGCGTCAGGGCAGGCGTCGTGAGCTCGCAGGATCACGCCGCTCGCTGAAGCTCTTCTGACTCCGCCGGGCTCGCCGAGCGCCTCCTCGACCCGCCGCGCGATCCGGTCGATGAGGGCGGCGGCGCGCTCGATCGTCTCCAGCTCCGCGCTTTCGGACCACGACGCGAGGTAGGGGATCGAGTAGCCGCTCGTGTCGAAGCCAAGCGACCCGCAGACCGTGAACGCGACGGACTCGACGACGAGCTCCTCCTCGTCGTACGTCATCGGCGCCTCGTCGTCGCGCGGCTCGGCGCGCACGAGCGCGTGCGCGATCTCGTGGACCAGCGTCTTGACGCGCGCGTTGATGCTCGCGGCGTCGTTGATCGTGATCGCCAGCGTCGCCGGGTCGTAGGAACCGCCGCAGGCGGCAGGAAGCGGCCGCAGGACGACGTCGGACCCCAGCTCGCGGGGGAGCTCCACGAGCTGTGGCCAAGCCCACGCGAGTTCGTCGCCCTCGAGCGTGGCGATCGGCGGATCGAGCGGCACGGGCTCCGCCGGCGGCGGAAGCGGCTCGACCTGCGAGCGGTCGAAGACCGGGCCGAGCCGGAACCACGTGCGCGGCCGCTCCGCTGGATCCGCGCCGCCGGCTCGCCACTCGTCGAGCTTCTTCTTCGACGGCGTGACGGGCACCCAGATCTTGATGGCGCGCTCGCCGCGCCGCACGACGTAGCCGAGCTTCAGCCACGCCCGGAAGCCGGCGACGCGCGTCGCGTCGGGCTTCTGTAGAGCGATCAGCAGCTGGTTCGCGAGCGAGTAGCGGTGGAAGTGACGCCGCAGGCTCAGCCACCGCTGCCAGCCCTCGCTCGTCTTGAGCGCCTCAACCGCCTCGCGCGCCTTCTGCCGGTCGGCTTCGCGCCGCGCGGCGCGCTCGTCCTCGGACAGTCGCTTCCGTCCCATGTCGGAACCTCCGGTCTGGGCCCCGCGCGCTGCGGGGCCGTCGCCCGACCTCCGGCACGCGAACGCGTGCGACCATCCGGAGGCGGGCGGCCCCGCTGCGGGTCAGGTTTCGAGCTCGTCGAACCGCACGGCTGCCCGCGTCGCCAGGACGAACTCGTCATGGCGGTAGAGCAGACCGTCGGCGACCAGCTGCGTCACGGCGTCCTCGACGAGGAACTGCTCCTCGCCCATCTCGCGGACCAGCTCGTCGAAGCGGACATGCGCCGGATGGAGGGCAAGGATGTGGTGCAGGACGCCATGCTCGAGGACGTCCTGATCGTGCGGCTGATCGGCCGCGCCAGAGCTACGCTCATCATGCATCGAAGGCCTCTACTTCGGTGCCGTGCCCCCGGCCGTTCGCGCGGCGCGGGGGCGATTTTCAGGGTCTGTTCCCCTAGTAGGGGACGACAGCGGTTCGCCCCTCGCCCATGCCCCGGGCGAGGGGCGACCAGCCTCAGGTGGTCGAGTCGTCAGCCTCGGCCGCCGGCTCCGCGTCGGACGCGCCCGGCTCCGGGAGCTCCATGAGCTGCGGGCCGACCTCGTGCGGCAGGGCGCTGAAGCCGTACTCGCGTCGGAGCCGCTGAATCTCGGTCTGCCGCTCGTCGCACGTCATCGACGGCGCGCGCTCGACGAACTCCGCGACCACGCCGTCGCGCTCGCGCTCGCGGCGCTCCTCCTCCGCCCGCTGCGCCGCGCGCTCATCGCGCGCGGTGCGGATCGGCGCGGCGATCGGCTCGGGCAGCTTCTCGATGAGGATCTCGTCGAGGACGTCGGCCACCTCCTCGGCCCACGCAGGCCGCGCACGTAGCCGGCGAACCGCATGTCGAAGAAGCTGCGCTGCGACTGCGCGACCGCCTTCTCGTCCGCGTGCCGAGCCATCGCCATCAGCGCGAGTGTCCGGCCGGCGATCTCCGTGGCCGTGCGCGCGCCTGCGAGGTACTCGAGCGCCTTGGCCTCGGCCGCGCCCGCAGGCAGGTAGCTGCGCTTCACACCGCCGCTCTTGCGCTCGGTCTGCTCGACCCACCCGGGGAACCCGTAACGGGCGCCGCGCATCGCGATCTTCCCGATCTGCGCCGACACGTCGGCGCACGTGAGGATCTTCAGCACGCGCGCGTCGACCTTCACCTTCGAGAGGTGCTTGACGAGCGCCAGCCCCAGCTCCTCGTTCCGCGCGGCCGCGGCCTCCTGCGCGGCCTTGGCCTCGGCGCGCTCGCGACGCGCGGCCTCCTTGCGCGTCGCCTCGGCCTCGGCGGGGTCGGCCGGCTCGTCGGGGGTCGACGCGTCCTCCGGAACGTCCGGCGTCGCCGTGCGCCGCGCGTTCGCCCGCTGGACCTTCAGGCACGCGGCGATGTAGTCGCCGGCGAGCTGGTTCGCGACGTCCTGGCCGACGATGAGCGTCTCGTAGCCGGAGGCCGACGTGTGTGCGGCGCCGAGCGCCCGCGCCTCGTCGACCCGGTCGAAGCGGACCGTGAAGTCCTCGGGCTCCACGCCCGGAAGGAACCCGCACAGCTTCTCGAGGTCCCTCGCCCCCTTCTCGTCGAGCTCGAACCGATCGACCGGGTAGCTGTGCCCACCGACGTAGACGTCGCTCGGCAGATCGTCGATCTGGCGCTCGTAGCGGCCGACGACGACGCTGATCGGGTCGGTCATGATGTCGTCCCACGTCGTGGGCGCGTCCCACTGCTCGACCGGGCCGTCGACCACGCGACCGACGGCGACGCTCGGCAGGCCCGGGTGGATCGCGGCGAGGGAGGCGAGAGCCTCGACGGCTCCGAGCGGGATCGTCTTGTCGGCGACCTTCGGCCACAGCTCCGCGGGCAGGTCGAGGATGCGCAGCCGCTCGCGCACGAGCCGCTCGCTCATCCCGGGGACGCGGTGCGCGATCTCCCGCGGCGTCAGGCGCGCGTCGCCGAGCCGCCGGAAGCCGAGCGCTTCCTCCAGCGGGTTCAGCCGGATCGCGCCGAGGTTCGCGATCAGCGCGTCGTCGAGCCCGCCCGTCCGCTCGTCCGTCTCGCGGATGAGCGCCGGGATCTCCATGAGCCCGGCCTGCGCCGCCGCGAGGACGCGGCGATTGCCGTCGGTCAGCGGATACTCGCCGTCCTCGTCCGCCGGCTGGACCAGCACCGGCTGCAGCATCCCCCGCTCCGCGATGGAGCATGCGAGCTGGTCAATCTGCGCGCGCTCGACGCCGCCCCGCGGGTTGAACCCGTCGACGACCTTGATCCGCGACAGCGGCAGCGTGCGCAGCTCGCCGATCGCCGGCGCGTCGCCTGCACCGTTGGGCTCTTCGCTCTTGACCTGGTCGACCATGAGGCCTCCTCGTCACGGGGCCCGCCCCGCCGGCGGGCCCTTCGCGACCCATTCGCACGGCGAAGCCGTGCCATCCTCGGGGAAGCGAGGGCTGGTCGGCGGCTGGACGCTGTCCTTGAAGGCGAGCGCCTGCGGTGGGTCGTGAAGCGCGTCGCCCGCAGTCACGACCCGTCCTTTGGCAGCGCCCGAGACGATTCCGGCGGGGTCGGCTGGCGGCGACAGTGCCGAGTGGAGCTGGAGGCGTCTTCAGGCCGGACCCCCGCGTCCGGTAACAGTGCGCGCGACGCCGGGCGCGCGACTCGCCGCAGTCGCGCCGCGTCACCAGGCCGACGAAACGCACCGACGGCCTCGACTGGGTGTAGCGTTGTTCAACGCTTAGTGGTACCTCGGAATGTCAACTGCGTCCCGTTTATGTCGAAGGCACGGAGCCATATTCCGGAGCGCCGACTACAAGCGGCAGGACACTCCAAAGGAGGGCCTTCCATGCAAGACATCCGCGGGATCACTTGCTTGATCGGTGCCGCACAACGAACGAGGCGGCTCACTCTGGGCCGGGTTTTCGTCGCGATCACAGTCGCTGCCGTCGGCCTCGGCCCAGCCCTGGCGCACGCCACGACGGTCGGCGTCGTTGACGGACGCGTCCTCATTAAGGCGCTTCCCGGCGAAATCAACAACCTCCGCATCGAAGGGGGCGCGATCGGTGAGGTCGGTCTTTTCTTCAGCGTCGCGGAGCTGGGGCAGGTCCGGCTCGCCGCCGGCCCGCAGTGCAGCGTGAACCAGGCACGAAACGGGGTGCGCTGCTTCGACGTCGGGCCGCGCGTGACAGCAAACCTCGGCGACGGGGACGACAAGATTGAGAACTTGATGTTCCACGGAGATCTCGCGGTGCCTGAACTCGTGGCGCACCTGGGTGACGGCCGCGACGCGTTCAGCTCTGGCACGCACCCGCTTCAGTCACGCGACACTGTCTTCGGAGACGGTGGCCCGGATCGCCTGTTCGGCGGCGACCTGGCGGACGTGCTCATCGGCGGCACCGGACACGATCAGATCGACGGGGAGTTGGGGCGCGATCGGCTGGCTGGTGGCCCCGGTAACGACGCCATTGGTCCGCTGGCGGCCTTCCCTACCCGAACCTGCTTTCCTCTGTCCGCCCGCTCCGTCTGCCGGACCGAGTTCTTCCTTGTGAACCCGTCGCCGGATGACACGGACTTCGTCTCTGGAGGCGATGGCCGGGACGAGCTCAGCATCGTTGATGGCACGACGGACGCCGGAGTCTCGTGCGGTAAGGGGTTCGACGCTCTGCAGATTGACCTGCTCCTAGATCCCGCTCCAGCAGCGGACTGCGAGGGCTTCTGAAGGCCCCGCTCGCCATTAACGGTCCCGGCGCGAAGATCGAGCACGGCGAACGACATGAGCGCTAGCGGGGGGCGCCTCGCCCGCGAGACTGCGAGCGTTAGCCGGTCCTGATCAACCCGGGACCCGGGTGTGCGAGACGTGGAGTCGCGCGACCAAGCGGCCATCGCGCGACTCCCAACCCCGAGATCTTCAGGGACTATCTCCCCTGACAATATCGGGGGCGCACCGGACTGCGATACTGACGGGGCGGTGCGCGGTAGGGACACCGGTGAACCCGGGCCCTTCTGGTGGAGATGTCGGTGCGAGCCTTGCGAACTCTGCTGCTGGCCACCTTCGTCCTCGCGCCGCGTGGAACGAGCTTGCCGCGCGTGACCTGCTCCTCCGCGAATGCGACCGACCCCACAGGCACGCCTCGCGGGCCTGCGATCGGATCGAGGCGGCGCTGAGGTTCACGTGGGACCTCGTACTCCCTCGACTGCATCGTCGGTTCCCATCGTGGGAAGCGGGGACTCAAGAGGCAGCGCGCGGGGCGCACCTCGGCGGGCGGCTTTGCGACGCGCCTTGGTGGATGGCTTTCCAACCCGGACACGAGCGCGGCTGGGGAAGCTAGCTGTCGTTCCCAGGCGCCTTCGTCAGTCGTGAGCCGGGCGGCTTGTGGCTGAGGCTGCCGTGGGGTCGGATGAAGTTGTAGTGGTTGAGCCAGGCGTCGAGCGCTGCGGTGCGCTCGGCGCTGTTGGCGTAGAGCT
>DASVPR010000053.1:0-7062 GCA_036389485.1 Solirubrobacteraceae bacterium | reverse complement strand
TCTTCTTTCGCTGAATCAGACTGAGCGCCGCGTTAGCGTGCAGCCGCATCCGGTGCCTCCTTCGGAGAGCTGGGAGTGGTTCGCACCCCTCAGCCTCCGAGGAGGCCCGGACGAAACAACGTGCTCAGGAACTACAGCTAGGCCGCGCGCGGCAGTCGCGCGTCGGGAGAGCTGCCGGGGCCGAAGACGGCGTCGAGCACCGGGTCGGGGTCCGCGAGCCGCAACTCGAACGCGACCTCCTCGCGCGAGTGCCCGGCGACGCCCAGCTCGAGCGCTGCGAGCAGCTCGGGCGCCGGCCGCGCGAACGGCACGACCCGCCGCGGCGCCACCGAGCCGGCGTCCTGCTCCAGCTCGATCAGCCGCGCCGACACCTCGCGCTCGACCGCGGCGAGCATCGCGCGCGCCCGGGGGGAGAGGCCGCCGTTCGACGCCACTAGACTCGCGCCCCCGTGAACCCGCTCTGGATCTGGGTGCAGGCGGCGATCGTGTTCTTCGTCCTCGTCGGCATCGTCATCGCCATCGTCCGGCTCGCCTGAAGATCGCATCCCGGACGGACGGCTTCACGCGCGCCAGGCTGGCGGCGGTTAGAGTCCCCGCCCGGCGGCGCTCGTACACGAGAGGAGGGCGATGTTCGGTTCCATCGTGGTGGGGACGGATGGGTCGGAGACGGCGAACGAGGCCGTGCGGCAGGCGGTCGACCTCGCGAAGGCGGTCGGGGCGAAGGTGCAGCTCGTGAGCGCGTACGAGCCAGTGCCGAACCAGCGGATCCGTGAGGAGAAGCAGCAGGCGCCGGAGGACGTCGCGTGGAGCATCAACCCGCGCGAGGACGTCGACGCGACGCTGGCGTCCGCGGCCGAGGTCGCGGAGAACGCCGGCGTCGACGTCGAGCGGTTCGCTCGTCAGGGCGACCCGGCCGACGCGATCCTCGACGTCGCCGAGGAGACGAAGGCCGATCTGATCATCGTCGGCAACAAGGGCATGACGGGCGCCCGGCGGTTCCTGCTCGGCTCGGTGCCGAACAAGGTGTCGCACCACGCGCCCTGCAGCGTGCTCATCATCCGGACGACGTAGGCGGGCGTCAGCGGGCGGTCGCCGCGGCGGCGTCGACCAGCCCGGCGCCGTAGCTCTTGTCGACGCCCTTCGGGCCGAGGTCGCGCGCGGTCGCCTTGAGGTGCGCGATGATCGCCTCAGGCGAGGGGTCGGGACCGAGCACGCGGGTGGCGAGCACGAGCGCCGCGGTCGCCGTCACGTGCGGCGCGGCCATCGACGTCCCCTCGTAGATGCTCGGCAGGCCGAAGCGCCGCAGCGATCCGCCGTCGAAGGTGAGCTGGTAGATCGGCCGGCCGGGGTCGTCGTCGGGGCGGCAGTTGGGGTCCTCGTCGAGGGCGTCCGTGCCGCCGCCCGGGGCGACGATGTCCAGCCCGCGCCCGAGGTTCGAGTAGTCCGACAGGCAGCCGTGCTCGGTAGTCGCGCCGACGCTGAGGACGTTGGTCGAGCGGGCGGGGAACGCGATGATCCGGTCGCCCTCGTTGCCCGCGGCGCCGACGACGAGCACGCCGCGCTTGCGCGCGAACGCGAGCGCGTCGAGCAGGGACGGGATCTCCTTGGCGCCGACGTCGGTCCCGAACTCCAGCGACAGGTTGATGATGTCGACCCCGCGCCGGACGGCGTAGCGGACCGCCTCGGCGATCGTCGCGGCGTCGCCCTCGCCGCGCGAGTCGAGCACGCGCACGGGCATGATCGACGCCCCGTACGCCAGGCCGGTCAGCCCGACGCCGTTGTTGGTCGACTCGGCGATCGTGCTCGTGACGTGGGTGCCGTGCCCGTTCTCGTCGTTGGCGTGCGGGTCGTCGTCGACGAAGTCGTAGCCCTGGAGGAAGCGGGTCTGCGCGAGGTCGGGGGACTGGCGGAAGCGACCGCGGTCGGCGTAGGCGGCGCCGGAGTCGAGCACCGCGATCGTGACGCCGCGCCCGCCGGGGGCGCCCGCGTCGATCGCGTGCTGCCACGCGAGGGGCGCGTTGACGCCGTGCGCGGCGAGGAAGTTCCACTGCAGGGCCTGCCAGCCGCGGCCGCGGCCCGGGTCGTTCGGGATGAACGCGGCGGCGTGAGCGACCGGGCCGTCCCACGGCTTGCCGACCCCGTCGTAATGTGTGCCCGGCGCAGCGACGGCCGGCGCCGCGGGCAGGAGCGCGGCCGCGAGCACGGCGAGCAGGACAATGGGGCGGCGACGGGTCATCGGGCGCAGATCCTCTAACGACCCTTGTCGGCCAAAGTTTCCACCACCATGACCGCGGTTTCCAGGTTCTTCCCGCGCGACGAGTGGTTCATGAGGCTCGCGCTCCGCGAGGCGGAGCGTGCGCTCGAGCACGACGACGTCCCGATCGGCGCTGTGGTCGTCCACGAGGGGGAGGTGGTCGGCGCCGGTCGCAACGAGCGCGAGCTGCGCGGGGACCCGACCGCGCACGCCGAGATCCTGGCGCTGCGGGAGGCCGCGGCGCACCTCGGATCCTGGCGCGTGCTCGACAGCGTCCTGTACGTGACGCTGGAGCCCTGCGCGATGTGCGCGGGGGCGATCGTCCTCGCGCGGGTGCCGCGCGTCGTGTTCGGGACGGTGGACCCGAAGGCGGGTGCCGTGGGCAGCGTGTTCAACGTGCTCGACGAGCCTCGGCTGAACCACCGCCCCGAGGTCGCGGCCGGGCTGCTGGCCGAGGAGAGCGCGGAGCTGCTGCGTGCGTTCTTCAGGTCGCGCCGCCGCTAGAGCCCCGGCACGTGCCGGACCTTGAACCCTGGCCGCCGGCCGATCATCGGCCGCCAGCGGACGCCCTTGCGCCCGTCGATCGTGTCCCCGACCGGGCTCGTGTCCAGCCGCAGCCCGGCGACCTCCATGTACGCGTGCCCGCGGCTCGTGTAGATCGTCAGGTACCGGCCGGGCCCGGGCGCGGCGTACCGCATGAACAGGCGGCTGTCGAGCGGGTAGGCGAGCAGGCCCGCGCGCACGAGCCCGTAGCTGATCGCGCCCGAGCAGTCGTAGCCGCGGTCGAAGAGCGTGCGGTGGCCGCCGCCCCACTTGTACGGCCTGCCGGCGATCTCGTTCAGCGCGGCGATCAGCAGGCGGACCCGCTGGGGCGCCCGGAGCGGAATCGCCGCGGCGCCGTCGGTGCGGAGCCCGGCCAGCGGCCCGTCCACGGCCTGCGCGCCGTCGACCGCGCGCTGCGCCATGGCCCGCTGCTCCGCCCCGCGCGCGTTCTCCAGCGCGACCTGATCGGCGAGGAACGCGGGCGCCGCCGCGTGCGCGGAGGCGGGCGCGGTTGTCGGCGCGATTACCGCCGCGAGCGCGAGCAGGCATGCGAATGAGGACCGGAGGGCCATGGCCGCCTGCATCGACCCCCGCCGCCGCGGCGTTGAGCCCGCCGCACCGCTGCTCGACGCCCCTCCGACGACCCCGAGCGGCGCTACCCTTCGCCGTCCCGCCTTCGCAGGGCCCTCGGAGGGGTGCCGGAGTGGTTGAACGGGGCGGTCTCGAAAACCGTTGTAGCGGTAACCCCGCTACCGAGGGTTCGAATCCCTCCCCCTCCGCTCAGCACAGTGATTCTCAGCAGCCATCGGGATTTTCCTCTAGCTGCTGACCTGTGCTCCGGGGTGGTCGCTGAGCCGCTCGAAGCCGCTCAAGACCGCGTGGTCGGGGTGCGGACTTCCCCAGGACTTCCCCAAGGCTCGGATCACGGTCCGGCCGCGGGGTGGGGAGTCGGACGTTCCGCGCGACGTAGTGGCATGGCCGCCACGCGCCGCGCGATCGAGGACCGGAGCGAGCAGCCTGTCGGCGCCGCGTTCGGTCGCCTCGCGCTCTCGAAGTGCGAGGCGGCGGACGCCCTCGGCGTCAGCGTCGACTTCCTCGAGGAGCACGTGATGCCCGAGCTGCGCATCGTCCGCCGCGGTCGCCGGAGGCTCATCCCGTCCGTGAGCTGGAGCGCTGGCTCGAGGAGGCCTCATGGCCGGCACGACCAGCAGGAACCGCAACAACGGGATCGAGACCCGCCACAGCCCGAGTTGCCCGAGCGCCCGCGGCGCGCGGTGCAAGTGCACGCCGAAGTACCGCGCGGTCGTCTACAGCCGGCGGGAGAAGCGGCGGCTGACGAAGACGTTCCGCACGAAGGCGGAGGAAGGCGTGGCGTGCCGACGCCCAGGTGGCCCTGCGCAGCGGGACGCGGAGCCGCGCGAAGTCGTCGACGCTGTTCGTGGTCGCGGCGGCGTGGCTCGCCGGCGCGGCGGACGGCTCCATCCGCAGCCGCTCGGGCGACGTCTACAAGCCGAGCGTGATCCGCGGCTACGAGCAGGCGCTGCGCCTGCGTGTGCTGCCGGAGCTCGGAGAGCTGACGCTCGCCGAGATGCAGCGCGCGGATCTCCAGGCGTTCGTCGACCGGCTGCTCGAGGACGAGTACGACCCGTCCACGATCCGCAACACGCTGCTGCCGGTCCGTGCGATCTTCCGGCGCGCGGTCGCGCGCGGCGAGGTCGCGGTCAACCCCACGACCGGGCTCGAGCTGCCGGCGGTGCGCGGGCGCGCGACCGGATCGCTTACAAGGCGGTCGCTCGGTTCCACAAGGCTCGAAAGGAGTACTGGGACAGTCGCCGTGAGGCTGAGGAGGCCAAACAGCGCTATTTCGACTTCAAGAGGGAGCAGGCGGCGGCGCGGCTGCCGTTCAAGCTCCGCGAGGTTCACGAGGCGCACAAGCTTCCGCCCCCCGGGACTTCGATGGAGCTGTCCTCCGCCGGGCGATCCAAACTATCCAGCCAATGGTTGAGGGCTGACCCCGGCCGATCGCTCGCGTCAGAGCCGGGGCGTCGCGACCGCGTCGGTTCCGCGATGAGAGGCGCCCGCCACCTCTGGCCTGGTACTCCGTGATCCCGCAGCCATGACTCCGAGCATCGATGCCACCTTCGTGTTCGCCGACGTCGCGGGCTTCACCGCGCTGACGGAGGCGCACGGCGACGAGGAGGCGGCGGCGCTCGTGAAGGAGTTCTGCCGCGCCGTCGCCGCCGAGCTTCCGGCCGTCGGCGGCAGCCAGGTCAAGACGATCGGCGACGCACTGATGCTCAGCATCCCCGAGCCGGGCGACGCGGTCCTGCTCGGCCTCCAGATCACGCACGAGCTGATGCGCGGCCACGGGGCGCCGGCGGTCCGGGTCGGTCTTCATCACGGCAGTGCGGTCGAGCAGGATGGGGACTACTTCGGCGCCGCTGTCAATCTCGCGGCGCGAGTGTCCGCGGAGGCCAGCGCCAGCGAGGTGCTGCTCACGGGCACCACCGCCGCCCTCGCGCCGCAACTCGACGGCGTGTTCTATGAGCCGCGGGGTCGGCGCGAGCTACGCAACGTCCGCGAGCCGGTCGAGCTCTTCGCTGCAGTACGTGCGGGCGAGTCAACCGAGGACGCACTGCCATGCGATCCCGTCTGCCGCATGGCGGTCGATCCCGAGCGCGCGGCCGGCCGGCTCGTCTACGAGGACACGACGTACTTCTTCTGCACCCTCGCCTGCGCGGGGGAGTTCGCGCGGGATCCCGAGCGGTTCGCGCGCAGGACCTAGGCGCACTGCGCCACGGGGTGGCGCTCGCTCGCGGTCTGGCGGAGGCTGTCCCCGAACTGCGGGATCGAGTTCGCGAGCTGCCGCATCTCGTGCGCCGTCATCACGGCCAGGCACATCGGAGACCGAGCGACGACGGTGGCGTTGCGCTTGCCGCGCTCGAGCGAAGCCATCTCGCCGAGGACGTCGCCGGCACCCAGGTCCGCGACGTGATCGCCGTCGCGCGTGACCTCCGCCCGGCCGTCCTGGATCACCATGAACTCGTACGCGAACTCGCCTTGGTGCAAGAGCTCCTTGCCTTCCGGCACGTCGATCTCGTCCGTCGCCTGTGCGAGACGACGAAGATCGCCCTTCTCGAGCGACGAGAACAACGGGATCGACTTGAGCTTCTGCTCGTCCATCTTTGCCCTCCCCAGGGACGCGGTCAGCCGATCCTCTCGGACCGGCTGACCGCGCGTCAACCTAGGCGTGGGCGGTTGCGAGGGACCGACCGTGTTCGGACCCGTGGTCGTGGTGCATGTACTCCGACGGGCGGAGCAGCATCACTGCCGCCATCGCGAGGAACATCACCAGGTGCTCCCCGACCATGACCGCGCCCGAGTCCTCGACCAGCCCCGCACCGAGGATCGCCAGCGCGCCGAGCGTCGGCACGATCATCGACGCCGCCATCTCGAGCGTCGGCCGCCAGTCGTGGCCGCGGAAGCGCATCCACGCGACCATCGGAACCGTCATCGAGACACCCATGTTGGCGAGCATCACCGCATCGGAGTGGCCGGCGATCGCGCCGATGGGCGGGCCGAGGACGATCATCCCGGCGAACATCGCCACGACCATCTCGCCGTAGTGGCGGGCGAACACGCGCGCCGGGGACGGGTGCACCGGACGCGGCTTGATGACGAGCTTCGGGTCGTGGTCGACCTCCAGCTCACCCTCGAAGTTCGCGTGCGGCAGGACCCGGCCGAGCGACCGCGGCATCCACCAGTTCCACTTGCCGAGCAGCTTCATCGCCGCCGGCACCAGCGCGAGCCTGACGATCGTCGCGTCCACGAGGATCGCCACCGCGTTGCCCAGGCCGATCTGCTGGATCGACGGCAGCCCGGTGAGCACGAACACCATGAACACGGCGACCATGATCAGCGCGGCGCTGGAGATCGTCCGGGCGCTCGTGGCCAGGCCCTCCGCGACCGCCCGCTGCGTGTCACCGGTCGCGTTGTAGCGCTCCCGGATGCGGCTGAGGAGGAACACCTCGTAGTCCATCGACAGGCCGAAGACGATCGCGAGGATCAGCGGCGGGGTGACCGCCTCGACCTCGCCGAAGACGAGCGTCAGCACGCCGTACGCCGCGCCGACCGACAGCAGGTTCATCAGCACGGCCTTGAGCGGCAGGATGACGCTGCGCAGCAGCACCGTCAGCAGCACGAACGACAGGCCGAGGACGAAGAGGACGATCTTCCACATCGAGCCGGAGACGGTCTCGCGGAAG
>DASVPR010000052.1:0-35679 GCA_036389485.1 Solirubrobacteraceae bacterium | reverse complement strand
CCCCACCGCCGACATGGAGCCCGAGGAGGCGCTCCACTGGCACATCCTGCGGCGCAAGAAGGACGGCGTGGAGGACCAGATCGACGCATCGGTCGAGAAGATCGGGGCGGTCCCGACGCTGAACGACGTGCTGCTGCCGGCGATGAAGGAGGTCGGCGACAAGTTCGGCGCCGGCGAGCTGATCCTGCCGTTCGTGCTCCAGTCGGCCGAGGTGATGAAGCGCGCGGTCGCCCGGCTCGAGGGCTATCTCGATCGCGTCGAGGGCTACACGAAGGGCACCGTCGTGCTCGCGACCGTGTTCGGGGACGTCCACGACATCGGCAAGTCGCTCGTCAACACGATCCTCACCAACAACGGCTACACGGTCGTCGACCTCGGCAAGCAGGTCCCGATCTCGAACATCATCGAGGCGGCGGAGGAGAACAGCGCGACCGCGATCGGCCTGAGCGCCCTGCTCGTCTCGACCTCGAAGCAGATGCCGGCCTGCGTGCAGGAGCTGCATGCCCGCGGCGCGGACTACCCCGTCCTGATCGGCGGCGCCGCCATCAACAACAACTTCGGCCTGCGCGCGCTGTACGTCGACGACGAGCCCTACGAGCCCGGCGTCTTCTACTGCAAGGACGCCTTCGACGGGCTCAACAAGATGGACCAGATCGTCGACGACGAGGCGCGCGCCGCGCTGGTGTCGAAGACGCGCGAGGCGGCCGAGCGGCTGCGCGCGAAGGGGCCGGAGCCCGAGGGCCCGCCGACGGACGACTCGTCGGTCCGCAGCGCCGTCCGCACCGACAACCCGATCCCGGAGCCGCCGTTCTGGGGCGCGCAGGAGATCGAGGTCGACCTCGACGAGGTGTACCCGCACCTCGACACCCACGTCCTCTTCAAGCTCCACTGGGGCGGGCGCGGCGTGAAGGGCGAGGAGTGGAAGAAGCTCGTGCTCGAGGACTTCCAGCCGCGGCTGGAGCGGATGTGGCGCGAGCAGACCTACCTGCACCCGCGCGCGAAGGTCGGCTACTTCCCCTGTTACAGCGAGGGCAACGCGATCGTCGTCCTCGACCCCGCGGATCGCTCGACGGAGCTGGAGCGGTTCGTCTGCCCGCGCCAGCCGAGCCACGACCGCATCTGCCTCGCCGACTTCTACCGCCCGAAGGAGAGCGGCGAGCTCGACGTCGTCGCGTTCCAGGCGGTGACGGCGGGCGACGAGGTCACCGAGCTGATGGCGAAGCTGGAGGCGGAAGGGGAGTTCGCCGAGCAGCTCTTCACGCACGGCCTCGGCGTCCAGGCGGCCGAGGGCATGGCGGAATGGCTGCACTCCGTCATCCGCGAGCAGCTCGGCATCGCGCCGGGCCAGGGCCGCCGCTACTCCTGGGGCTACCCCGCCGTGCCCGAGCAGTCCGAGCACGAGAAGCTCTTCCGCCTCCTCGACGCGCAGTCGATCGGGCTGCGGCTGAGCGGCGGCTACGCCGTCGAGCCCGAGCAGTCGACGGTCGCGATCGTCGCCCACCACCCGCAGGCGGAGTACTTCGGGATGAAGTCCGGCCGCCTCCGCGACACCGCGCCGCCCGACGACCTCATCAAGGGCTCGGACCGCGACCCGACCAAGCGCGCCGCGGCGCTGGCCGCCGCGGACTGAGGACGCGCTGCCGGGCGCCGCGGTCACCGAGCTCTTCACCGAGCACGTCGTGGCCGCGCTGATCCGGCAGGCGCGGCTGCGCGAGGCGGCCGGCGACGACCCGCAGGGCTGGACCGTCGACCTGCGGCGCGGCCGGTTGCGGCTCGGGCAGCGGGAGCTCGCCGCCGAGCCCATCGGCACCGAGGCGTACAGCAACGACACGTTCGTGTGGGCGTGGGGCAACCCCGGGATGGAGGGGATCGCGACGCCGGCCGCGCTGGCCGTGCGCGCCGTCGGCGAGGAGCGACGGATCGAGGAGTTGCTCGACGACTTCGAGATCCCGCTCGACCGCCTCGACGCGTTCGTCGCCTCGGTGCTGACCGTCGGCATCGCCGGACTCGACGCGTACCTCCTGGCGCCGTACGAGGAGGAGGGCTCCGGCGTGCTCGCCCTCGGCATCCGCGACGCGCGGCTGCTCGCCGGTGCGCCGCACGCGATGAGCATCGTGTCGGCCTTCACCGACATGCTCATGGGGACGCCGCCGCCGTTCAGCCACCGGCGGGCGTTCGCGCACTACCTCGCGGCGCCCCTGGCCGCGGTCCCCGCCGAGGTGCGCGGGGGAAGCGTCGTCCTTCAGGCCGCGGACGGCCCGGTCCTCGTGAAGCTCGACCGCGAGGGCCGGATCGCCGAGGCGAAGGCCGAGGTGCCGGGGTCCGGCGGCTCCTACTAGGCCGCGAAGTCCTCCGGGGTCGTCATACGGGCGAAGCGGCGGACGGAGTCCCGGGCGTCCCGGATCCGGCCGTCGATCTCGTCGTGCTCGTGGCCGGCCGCTCTCGCGTCGGCGATCTTCTGTCTCAGGTCGCGCACCGCGTCCTCGTGGATCGCCCGGAAGCGCTCCACCCGCTCAGCGGTGATCTGCAGCTCGTCCAGCATGTCGTCCATCGCAAACAGGCGATACCCGCAGACGCGCCCGGTAGACACGTCTGTGCGAAATCTCTCAGCGAGCCTGCACGGACTCCGGCACGGGGTCGAGCGTGACCGGCGCGGCGTGCATCGCGCGCAGCCGGACGTCGCGCCAGGAAAGGCCCTCGCGGACGAGGGCGGGGGCGCCCATCAGCACCGCCGTCGCGATCTCGACCGCCTGCAGGACGATCCCGTAGGCGAGCGCGTCGGCGTTCCCGACGCCGTACGCGCCGAGGACCGCGACGCACGCGGCCTGGAAGACGCCGAGGTTGGAGGGGACCGCCGGCAGGACGGCGGTGACGTTGACCGCGAAGAGCACCGCCGCGGCGGCGCCGATCCCGGCCCGGTCGTCGAGGCCGAAGGCCACGAGCAGCACGTAGCACGCCAGCCACTGCAGGCCCCAGGCGCCGAGCTGCGCGGCGGCGGCGGTCGCGCCGAGCTTCGGGCGGCGGAACACCGACAGCCCCTGCCGGACCTTCGTCAGCGCCTGGCGCGCCGCCGCCGGCCCGCCCGCCCGCAGCAGCGCCGGCGCCACGAGCACGCACAGCAGCACGACGATCGGCGCGATCGTGACGCCGACCAGCGCGCGGTTGTTGGTGAAGAGGTCGACGGTGGAGAGCATCGTCACGCCGAGCACGACGAGCGCGACGATGTTCAGCAGCGTCTGCGACACGAGCGTGCCGAGCACGACCGGGAGCCGCTCGCGCGGGCGCCCGAGCCGGCGGGCGACGATCAGCGCGCGCGCCGGCTCCCCGAGCCGCGCGGGCAGCGTGGCCGACATCAGCACGCCTATCGTCGTCCCCTGCAGCGCGTCGGTCCGCCTCACGCGCACGCGCGGGAGCGCCGCGCGCAGGATCGCGTGCCACGCCTGCGCGCGCAGGACCATCGAGGCGCACATGATCCCGAGGCCGATCAGCGTCCACGACGGGGAGGAGTTGACGAGCGACTCCACGATCGCCTCGACGCCGATGCGCTCGAGCGCGAGCCACGCCCCGCCGAGGGCGAGCAGCGCCGCCAGGAGCAGCGCGCCGCGCTTGAGGAAGGTGAGCGCCGGACGGGGCTTGCGCGACGGCGCCGGGTCGAGCGACTCGAGGCGCCGCGGCCGCACCCACGGGCCCCCGTCGGCGGGCTTGAGGCCGAGGCGCGTCGCGGCGCGGGCCGGGGCGGTCGCCGGCGCGGGGACGGCCAGCGCGTCCTCGTAGGCGTCGACGACCTCCGCCGCGACGCGCGGCCAGGCGTAGCGCTCGGCGCGTTCGCGGGCGGCGGCGCCCATCGCGCGGCGGTGCTCCGGGTCGACCGCGAGGTCGCGCAGCGCGCCGGCGACCGCGGTGCCGTCGCCGGGGGGGACGAGCAGGCCGTCGACGCGGTCGCGGACGACGTCGGCGTAGCCGGCGATGTGGGAGGCGACGACCGGCGTGCCGTGGGCGAACGCCTCGGTCAGGACCATGCCGAAGCTCTCGCCGCCCAGCGATGGCGCGCAGAGGACGTCGGCGCGGGCCAGCCGGCGCGACTTCTCGGCGTCGTCGACCTTGCCCAGCGCGGTGACGCCGCGCGTGTCGAGCAGCATCGGCTCGACATCGCTGAGCGTCGGGCCCACGAGGGTCAGCCGCGCGGGCACGTGGTCGCGCAGGGCCTCGAAGGCGCGCAGCAGGACGGGCAGGCCCTTGCGCTCCACGGCCTGGCCGACGAAGAGGATCTCCAGCGGCTCGCCGGGGAGGCTCTTGCCGCCGAGCTGCGTGCTCTCGGGGAGGTGCACGCCGTTCGGGATGATCCGGTAGCGCCCGCCGTAGAAGCGCCGCCCGGTCCACGCCGCCGCCTCGGAGACCGCGATCCGCACGTGCAGCCGGTTGAACCGCCGGAACGCGCCCGCGCCGTTCGCCACGTGGTTGGCGATGCTGGTCGAGTACGAATGGAACGTCCCGACCAGCGGCGCGGCGGTCGAGCACAGGGCGTCCCACACCGTCATCACGCCCTCCGGCGAATGGAGGTGGACCACGTCGTAGCCGCCGGTCCTCAGCTCGCGGCGCATCGTCGCGATGCTGGAGGGCGTGATCGCCACGTTCGAGACCGCCCCGTTCATCGGGATGCCGACCGTGGCGCCGAGCGGCACGACGTAGTCGGGCAGGGGCACCCGCGCCGGGCGCGCCCCCATGTGGAGCAGCGAGGTCCGGCGGGTGTCGTGATCGACCGGGGCGAGCACGCGCACGTCGTGACCGGCGGCCAGGAGCTCCTCGGCCAGGGCCTCGATGTGCCGCGTCACACCCCCCGGGTACGTCCACGAGTACGGAGAGACGAGGGCGACCCGCACGCGGCCACTATATTCGCTGAAGTGCCGGACAGGCATTTCGTGAAATACACCTTTCTCCAGGTCGACCCCGCCTGGCGGCGCCTGGACGCCGATCAGCGGGCCGTCGACAAGCGCGAGTTCGCCGCCGCCTGCGCCGACTTCGCCGCGGACCACCTGCTCCGCGCGTTCTCGCTGATGGGCACCCGGGGAGACGCCGAGCTGATGCTGCTCAGCCAGGCCGTCAACCTCGACGCGATCCACGAGTTCCACGTCGTGCTCGCCCAGAGCGGCCTGATGAAGTGGTCCTCGATCCCGTACTCGTTTCTCGCGATGACCAAGGAGAGCGAGTACTCCGACGAGTCGCGGCTCGAGGTCCGGCCCGCCCACGGCAAGTACCTCTTCGTCTACCCCTTCGTGAAGACGCGCGCCTGGTACGCGCTCGACCCGAAGGAGCGCTGGCGGATCATGCAGGAGCACATCAAGGTCGGCCGCGAGTACCCGAGCGTCGACCTGAACACCTCGTACTCCTTCGGCCTGGACGACCAGGAGTTCGTCGTCGCCTTCGAGACCGACGAACCGCGAGACTTCCTCGACCTCGTGCAGCGGCTGCGGACGACCGAGAGCTCGTCCTACACCCTGCGCGACACCCCGACGTTCACGTGCGTCTCCGCCTCGGTGGAGCGCGCGCTGAACGCCCTCGACGGCGAACCCATCACCCTGACCCTGACCCCATCCTCATGAAGGACATCACGATCATCGGCGCGGGCCCCGTGGGGCTCTCGGCGGCCTTCTGGGCCGGCATGCGCGAGGCCTCGTCCCAGATCATCGACTCGCTGCCGGAGATCGGCGGCCAGCTGACGACGCTCTATCCGGAGAAGTGGATCTTCGACGTCCCCGGCCACCCGAAGGTGCTCGCGAAGGACCTCGTCGAGCTGCACCGGCGGCAGACACTCGAGCAGTTCGACGTGCCCGTCCACCTCGAGACGACCGCGGAGCGGATCACGATCGAGGAGGACCGCGTGATCCTGCACACCGACAAGGGCGACCTGGAGTCGCGGACCGTCATCGTCGCCGGCGGCCACGGCGCGTTCGAGCCGAAGAAGCTGCCGGGCTACGACATCTCCCCGTGGGAGGGCCGCGGCGCCTACTACCTCGTCGGCTCCAAGGACGAGTTCGCCGGCAAGAAGGTGCTGATCGTCGGCGGCGGCGACTCCGCCTGCGACTGGGTCGTCAACCTCCTCGACGTGGCGGACCGCATCGGGCTGGTGCACCGGCGCGATGGCTTCCGCGCCCACGAGCTGACGGTCAAGCAGGTCACCGACGCGGCCGACTCCGGCCAGATCGACCTCCACGTCCCGTTCCAGATCCGCGAGGTCACCGGGAACGGGGCGATCGAGCGCGTGAGGCTCTTCCACTCCGAGACCGAGGAGGAGGTCGAGGTCGAGGCCGACGCCGTCCTGCTCCAGCTCGGGTTCAAGACCGCCCTCGGGCCGCTGAAGGAGTGGGGCTTCGAGGTCGAGAAGGGCGCGATCAAGGTCGACTCGCTGTTCCGCACGTCGCTCGACCGCGTGTGGGCGTGCGGCGACATCACGACGTTCGACGGCAAGCTCAAGCTCATCGCGACGGGGTACGCGGAGGCGGCGATCGCGGTCTCCCAGGCCGTCCACCACATCCGGCCGGACACGAAGATCCAGCCGAAGTACTCCACGAACACGGGCGTTCCGGGCGCGGTCGCAGGCCAGCCCTGAGCGCGGCGTCGGAGCACCTGCGCGCCGCGGACCCGGTGCTGGCGGCGCTGATCGACCGCGTCGGCGAGCCGGACACCGACCGCGGCCGCCCGCGCGGCGACCACTACGCCGCGCTGGTGCGGTCGATCGTCGGCCAGCAGCTGTCGGTGCGCGCGGCGCGGGCGATCTACGGCCGGCTGCTCGAGCAGTTCGACGGGACGCCGCCGACGCCGGAGCAGGTCCTCGCGCGCGACGCCGAGGAGCTGCGCGCCGCGGTCGGGCTGTCGCGGGCGAAGGTGTCGTTCCTGCGCTCGCTGGCCGAGCACGTGCTCGACGGGTCGCTGGAGCTGGAGCGCCTCGACGCGCTGCCCGACGAGGACGTGATCGCCGAGCTCGTCGCGGTCAAGGGAATCGGCGAGTGGAGCGCGCACATGTTCCTGATGTTCCAGCTCAAGCGGCCGGACGTCCTCGCCGTCGGCGACCTCGGGATCCGCCGCGCGGTCGAGCGCGCCTACTGCCTGCCCGACCTCCCCAGCGCGGCGGACCTCGTCAGGCTCGCCGAGCCGTGGCGCCCGTACCGCAGCCACGCCTGCTTCGTCCTCTGGGACTCGCTGGACAACGCACCGGTGGCGTAGAGCCCCACCTTGACATGCACCAGACGTGCGGCGAGCATGCACAGTCCGTGTTCAACGGTGGGGGAATGCGAAAGGATGCCTCGTGGCCGATTGGAACTCGCTCCGCAATTACATCAAGGGCAAGTACAAGATCGCAGAGGACAACCTCGACTCCCTCAAGCTCGTGTTCGAGGTCGAGGACGGCCGCTCCCAGGTCGCGATCGTGTCGAAACTCGGCGACACCGGCTGGGTCGGCATCTCGACCGCGGTCTGCCGCGAGAGCGAGATCGACCCGCGCGATGCCCTGCGCCGCAACGCGGGGATGACGGTCGGCGGCCTGGCGCTGATCGACGCCGGGATCGTGATCTTCCGGCATAGCTTCCCGCTCGCCAACCTCGACCCCGACGAGTTCGAGGAGCCCCTCTTCGTGGTCGTGCAGTATGGCGACCAGCTCGAACGGGAGCTGTCGGGGGGCGGGGACCTCTGGTAGCGGGCGAGTCAGGCTCGACGGCCCAGACGGGAGCGGAGGCGTCTCGACCGGACCCTCAGCGTCAGTAGTTGCCGCTGATCCGGTCCCAGGCGCGCTTCGCCGCGTCGCGGACCTTGTCCCCGGTCGTGTCGCCGGCGATGTCGTCGGCGTCGAGGTCGACCGCCGCGGGGCTGGCGGTCGGCTCGGGGAGGCGCTGCGCGTCCGCGGCGGTCATGTCGAGGATCACGAGGTGCTCGTACAGCTCGGCGACCTGCGGGGCGTCGACGAAGCGGTCGCCGTCGGGCGTGTCGAGGATGAGGCCGTCGAAGATGTCGGTCCCGGCGTCGGCGAGGACGCGCTTCACCGTTCCGACGCGCGCGCCGTCGCGGCCCTGCACGGCCGTGCCCTCCTCGAGGACCATGTAGGCGATCGGCGCGCCGCGGTCGTCCGTCATCGCGGGCAGGCTACCCGGCCGGCGGCGGCCGAACGCCACAGCTCGTAGACGGGATAGGCCACCTTCAGCTCGGTGTCGAAGACGCCGACGGGGAACGTGAAGTCCTCGCGCAGGGAGAACTGGAAGGCGGCGTCGACCCGCGGGTCGCGCTGCCAGCGGCGCAGCGAGCGCTCGAGCGTGCGGCAGTCCGCGGCCAGCTCGGCGGGATCGCGCGAGCGCTTCGCGCCGACGTGCGCGCCGCCCACGCCCGTCTCCGTGACCCAGATCGGCTTGCCGCGCGTGCAGAAGCGGGCGTCGAGCGTGCGCTTCAGCTCGCCGACGGCGTCGGCCGTGTCGCCCGACTCCAGCGGGCCCCGCTCCTCGTCGCGCTCCGCGTACTGGTGCTGCGCCCAGACGTCGGCCTCGCAGGCGATCGCCTCCGGCAGCGCGCGGACGAATTCGCCTATGCCGGTGACCAGCGGCTTCGGGCCGCTCGCGCCGGCCAGCTCGCCGAGGACCAGCTTCTCGTCGCCGGGCCGCGCGTCCAGCTCGCCGCGCAGCGCCTGGACGAGCGTGGCGTACACGTGCGGCGCCAGCGACGGCGACGCGATGTCGCAGCGGCGGCGCTGCGGGCTGATGAAGTACGGCTGGTTCGGCTCGTTCCACGGGCTCCACCACTCCAGGTCGACGTCCTCCTCCTCCGCGAGCCGCAGCAGCGCGCGGACCAGGGCGCGGTAGCCGTCGTACCCGTCACGCGTCAGCGGGCGCGAGCGCGGCAGCTCGGTCGAGCGCTCGCAGCCGTGCGGCGCGCGTGCCGCCCACTCGGGCACGCCGTAGATCGTCACCACGATCTCCCAGCCGCCATGCGCGCGCTGCTGCGAGCGCACGGCGCGGAGGACGTCGCGCATCCCCGCGAACGGGCGGCACGGCGGCCGGTCGCGCAGGCACCCGTTGTCGGGCTGGTCGAACAGGAACGGCCCGTCGCGCACCGGCTGCAGCTGCGACCAGTCGACCATCAGCCGGTACCACCGCGGCCGCAGCGCCTCGACGCGCTCGCGCCACGGCTCGAAGTCGCCGCCGCGCGGGCCGGCCCAGAGGAGGTTCGCGTTGCGGTCGCTCAGCCCGACCGCGAGCCCCGAGTCACGCGGCTCCTCCGCCCGCGGCCCCTCCGACGGCCGCGTCGGAGCGGCCCGGTCGCGCGCCTCGTCGCCGCCTGCCGCGAGCACAGCGGCGAGGGCCGCCGCCGCGGCGAGCAGGGCGAAGGCGGCGAGGACGCGGCGTCGCGTCACTCGCCGGCCGCGCGAGCGCGGGTCAGACCGCGGAGACCTCTTCCTCGTCCGGCACGCGGAACGAGGAGCCGCAGCCGCAGGCCGCGATGACGTTCGGGTTGTTCACCTGGAAGCCGGCGCCGGTCAGCGCGTCGACGTAGTCGATCTGCGAGCCGTGCACGTACGGCAGCGACTGCTTGTCGACGAGGATCTGGAGGCCGTGGTCCTCGTACACCTGGTCGTCGTCGCGCTTCTCGTCGAACGCCAGCTGGTACTGGAAGCCGGAGCACCCGCCGCCGCGGACGCCGAGCCGCAGGCCCGCGGACGCGAGGTCCACGCCCTGGGCGGTGAGGAACTCGCGCACCTTCTGCGCGCCGAGCTCGGTGAAGGTGATGTCGGCGTACTGCATCGCTTCAGAAAGGATAGCGGGCTACTCTGATGGCAATGGCCACGCCGGACGAGCTCAAGGCGCGGATCGAGGCTGCCATCCCCGGCGCCGAGGCCGTCGTCGAATCCGCGGACAACGTGCACTTCAGCGCGCGCGTGCGGGCCGACGCGTTCGCCGGCAAGAGCCGCATCCAGCAGCACCGCATGGTGTACGACGCGTTCGCGGAGGGCGAGCTCGGCGGCGCGGTCCACGCGCTTCAGATCAAGACGGAGGTTCCATGAGCGACAACCCGCTCCGCGACGCCATCCAGGAGGCGATCCGCGACAACGAGGTCATCCTCTTCATGAAGGGGACGCCCGACCAGCCCATGTGTGGGTTCAGCGCGCGCACCGCGGCCGCCCTGCAGGCCGTCGGCAACCCGTTCGCGGCCGTCGACGTCCTGCCCGACCCGCGCATCCGCTCCGAGCTGACGGCGGTGTCCGAGTGGCCGACGATCCCGCAGCTGTTCGTGAAGGGCGAGCTGGTCGGCGGCTGCGACATCGTCACCGAGATGTACGAGACGGGCGAGCTGCACGAGACGCTCGGCGCCGAGAAGCCGGCGGAGGCGGAGGCGGCCCCGGCGCCGGAGCCCGCGGGCCCGCCGCCGCTGGGCATCGAGAACCGGCTCGGCTAGCGCACGTTCACGCGCAGCCGAACGGTCCCGCTGAGGCGCAGCTCGGGATCGCGGTACACCTTGCGGGCGCGGCGGGCGATGCCCTCCGCGCCGCCGAGGTCCTCCTCGAGGTCCCCGAGGTCGTCGCTGCCGTCCGGCGGCTCGAAGCTCGCCTCGATCCCGTCGTAGCGGCCGATCCTGGCGACGGCCTTGCGCAGCTTGTCGACCGTCCGCGGCCCGCCGATGTCGGCCTCCTCCTCGCCGAAGAGCACCTCGGCGAGGTCGATCTCGAGCACGCCGGCCTCGTCGGTGTCCGGCCCGCTCAGCGTCAGCACCCGCTCGCCGCGCGGCATCGCGCGCGGCACCTTCACCCGCACGGTGCGCGACGAGCGCGCGCCGCGCACGGTCTGGATCGGCACGCGCAGGCGTACCGTCCTCCCGCGCCGCACGACCCGCGGGCCCTCGACGCCGAGCATGTACGCCTGCCGCAGCCCGCGGCGCAGCGTCAGGTTCACCTCGACGCTCTCCATGTCGAGCGTCGCGAAGTCGTAGCCGTCGATCAGGCTGATCGCCTCGGCGAGGTCGGCGACCATCGGCCCGCCGGCGCCGAGCTCGGCCGCGCCGCTCAGCCCGCCGTCGCGCATGACGTAGCGGTTGCAGAAGCGCAGCCGCTTGCGCTGGCCGACGAGGCTGAACCACGCGCACATCTCGCCGCTCTGGCGCGCCGGGATCTCGCCCATCGCCGTCGCCGCCGCCTGCGAGGTCGTCGCGGTGCCCACGAGCGCGAGCGCCGAGACGCCGGTCGGCTGGCCCAGGAAGTTCTCGTCGGCGACGTCGACGCGCAGCGTCCGAACGTTCCCGGTGTCGCCGTCGGTCGCGATCACCCGCATCGGGAAGCGCTTCGGCATCACGCCGAGCCGTCCCGCGACCGCCGAGAAGCCGTCCGCGCTCAGGACGCCCACGTCGTGCCCGGGCACCGCGAGCTTGTACGTGCTCACGCCCTCGACGCCGACGGGGTTGTTGACGACCGTGAAGACGTAGGCGTCCTGCAGGAACAGCGAGCGCCGGCCCGCCGCGTCGAACGGGTGCCCGAACGCCCACACCTTGTCGCCGTCGACGTACGCGACCGTGCCGACCGCGCCCACCGAGAGCGCGCCGCTCGACAGCCCCGCCGCCATCGCCGATCCCGGGCGCAGCTGCTGCACGGGGAACGCCACGGCGCGCGGCCGCCCCGGGCTCGTGACCAGCAGCTTGCCCTTGCGCGCCGCCAGCCGCGACAGGAAGCGCCCGACCCGCGGCGTCACCCCGCCGACCGACAGCGGCGCCGAGAGGTCGTACGTGCCGGCGCGCGGCGCGGGCGGCATGCCGACCGGCGGCTCCACCGGCTGCGCGACGACGTCCTCCATCGGCGTGGCCAGCCCGACCTTCCCGCCGTACTCCCCGAGGCCCTCGGAGATCGCGCCCGCGTACGCGTCGTTGCCCGAGCTGTCCCGGCAGACGATCGGGGAGCCCGAGAACCCGGGGCCGATGCCGGTCCGGTCGACGGCCTCGCCGGAGACGCGGAAGAGGATCCGCGGCGAGTCGGCGGCCTCGTCGCCCGCGATGACGTCGAGGATCTCGACGTCGAACGAGGCGATGTCGGTGCCCTGCACGACCGAGAGGCCCGTGCAGTGCATGCCCTTCTGGACCTCGGCCAGCGGCATGATCCGCTCGGCCGCGGCCGCCGGCCCGCACACGGCGAGCGTGAGCGCAGTGGTGAGGAGGAGCGAGCGCAAGCGACGCAAGGTACTCACTCCTCGCCCTCGTGCGCGAGCCACCGCAGGTGCTCGACGATCCGGTGCGAGTCGCAGATCGCCTCGCCGCCGATCACCGCGACCGGGACGTGGCCCTGGCCCGACAGCGCCCGCACCTCCTCGCGGTCGCGCCGGCGCCGAGGCACGCGGACCTCGTCGAAGTCCACGTCGTGCTTGCGCAGCTCGCGCGCGACGCGCCCGCACGGGCACAGCCAGTCGGTCGGCGTGCGGCACCGGTAGAGCGTGGCCATCAGGGCGTCACCCGGTCGACGGCGGAGCCGGCCTGGCGCAGCGCGAACCCGGCGACGCGCAGCGCGACCGGCTGCGCGGTCCCCGGGCGCGCGAGCCCGTTCGTCCCGCGGTCGCGGTACCAGGCGACCGTCCGCTCGAGCGTGTCCTCGTGGTGGGACGGCTTCCACCCCAGCTCCCGCTTGGCCTTCGTGCTGCGGAACGCCCACCACTGCGAGGCCGCACGGACCTCGACCTGCGTGATCGCCGGCGTGCCGCTGAGCGCTTCGGCGGCGCGCGCGAACGCGAGCGCGGCGGACACCGGCAGCTTCAGCGCCGGCGGCGCGACGCCCGAGATCCGGCCGAGGTCGGCGAACAGCCGGTCGAGCGTGAAGTTCCGGTTGCCGAGGATGTACCGCTCGCCCGGGCGCCCTCGCTCCTCGGCGAGCAGGTGGCCACGCGCCACGTCCTCGGCGTCGACGATGTTGAGCGCCCCGTCGACGTAGGCCGGGATCCGCCGGCGCAGGAAGCGCAGCACGAGCGTGGTCGACGAGCGGTAGAGGTCGCCGGCGCCGAAGACGTGCGCCGGATTGACGATCACGACCGGGAGCCCGCCGGCGGCGAAGCGCAGCGCCTCGGACTCCGCCTCGCGCTTGGCGTGCACGTACGGGACGTCGAGCGCGCCGGCGAGGAACGGCTGGCGCTCGTCGGCGGTCGAGCCGCGCTCCGCCGGCCCGATCGCCGCCACCGAGGACGTGTAGACGACCCGCTCCACGCCGGCCCGCTGCGCCTCCTCCAGCACGATCCGCGTGCCCTGCACGTTGACGCGCAGCAGCGTCTCGCGCGGCGCGCGCAGCGAGGTCAGCCCGGCGATGTGGAAGACGCGGTCGACGCCCCGCATCGCGCGCCGGACGGCCCGCCGGTCGAGCACGTCGCACGTCGCCTGCTCGACGTCGAGGCCCGCGAGGTTGTCGAGCCGCGAGCGGTCGCGGACGGTCACGCGCACCCGGTCCCCGCGCTCGGTGAGCAGCCGCGTGACGTGCGAGCCGACGAGGCCCGTGGCGCCTGTGACGAGGACCGTGGGCAAGAGGCGGAGAGTGTAGGGTCCGCCGGGGAGGTGCCAATGGCACAAGTCGCCGTCGTGACCGACACGACGCACTACCTGCCGGCAGACCTCGCCGCGCAGCACGATCTTCACCTCGTCTCGCTGTACGTCCGCTTCGGTGACCACCTCGAGCGGGAATCCGAGATGGCGGACTTCCAGGCGTTCTACGACCGCCTGCGCTCGGCCAAGGAGCTGCCGACGACCTCGCAGCCGTCGATCGGCGACTTCGTCGAGGTCTACGAGCCGCTGCTCGACGCCGGCCGCGACATCGTCTCCCTGCACATCAGCGGCGGCATCTCGGGCACCTACGACTCGGCGCGGCAGGCGGCCGGCCAGTGCGCGGAGCGCGGCCACGCGGGCCGGATCGAGGTCATCGACTCGGCGACCGCCTGCGGCGGGCTGGGGTTCGTCGCGCTCGCCGCCGCCGCGCGGGCGAAGGCCGGCGGCGGGCTGAGCGAGGTCGCCGCGCACGCGCGCGCCGCGCGCGAGGAGCTGAAGGTGTGGTTCGCCGTCGACACGCTCGAGTACCTGCGGCGCGGCGGGCGGATCGGCGCCGCGCAGGCGTGGATCGGCGGGGCGCTGAAGATCAAGCCGATCCTCTCCATCGAGTCCGAGATCACGCCGGTCGAGCGCGTGCGGACGTCGGGCAAGGCGTTCGAGCGGATGGTCGAGTACATGCGCTCGCGCCACGCCGACGGCGCCGACGCCTGGATGGTCCAGCACATCCAGGCCCACGATCAGGCCGAACGGCTCGTCGAGCGCGGGCGGGAGATCTTCGGCAGCGAGCCCGCGTGCGTGTCCGAGGTCGGGCCGGTGATCGGCGCGCACGTCGGCCCGGGGCTCGTCGGGGTCGGCGGGCTGCCCGCCAAGTACCTGCAGTAAGAACCGTCCGCCCCGGGCTTCAGAGTCCACGGGGCGTGCGCAACGTCTCGACCCCACGCCTCGTGCTGCAGGCCGTCCTGGTCGTGGTCGGGGTCGTCCTCGCGCTGTACCTGATCTACCTGCTGCGCCAGCCGATCGGCTGGGTCCTGATCGCCGGCTTCCTCGCGCTCGCGCTGGCGACGCCGGTGAACATGCTCGAGCGGAGGATGCGGCGCGGCTTCGCGATCGCGATCGTCTACCTCGGGCTGCTCGCGATCCCGATCCTGCTGGCGCTGATCATCGTGCCGCCGATCGTCACGCAGGTCGACGACCTCGCGCGCGACGTGCCCGGCTACGCCGCCGACCTGCGCGAGTTCGTCGAGGAGAACGAGCGGCTGCGGGAGATCGACGAGGACTACGACATCACCGGCCGCATCCAGGAGGAGGCCGCGAAGCTGCCCGGCCGCGTGGGCGACGCGGCAGGGATTCTCGGCGACATCGGGATCGGGCTGGTCAACTCGATCTTCGCGGCGGTGACGATCCTCGTCCTGACCGCGTTCATGCTCGGCAGCGGGCCGCGCTGGCGGCGGGGATTGCTGGCGTTGATGGCGCCGGACCGGGCCGAGCGCCTGGATCGGGTCATGACGCGGATCGCGTCCGCGGTCGCCGGCTACGTCGCGGGCGCGTTCACCATCGCGCTGATCGCGGGGACGCTGACGTTCATCGTGCTCACGATCCTCGGCGTGCCGTTCGCGGGCCCGCTCGCCGTGCTCGCCGGGTTCATGTCCCTCATCCCGCTCATCGGCGCGACGATCGCGGCGATCCTGATCGGGATCGTGACCCTGTTCAACGACTTTCCGACCGACACGATCGTCTGGACGGTCTGGGCGATCGTCTACCAGCAGATCGAGAACAACCTCGTCCAGCCGCAGATCCAGAAGCGCACGGTCGACGTGCAGCCGTTCGTCGTGCTCGTCGCGGTGCTGTTCGGCAGCGCGCTGCTCGGCGTGCTCGGGGCGCTCGTCGCGATCCCGGTCGCGGCGTCGATCCAGATCCTCATCCGCGAGTGGTGGGCGTGGCGCGCCGAGGAGCGCGAGCGGGCCATGGCCGCGCGCGCGGCGACCACCACCACCTGACTACTTCTTGCGGCCGAACAGGCGCGGGATCACGGCGATCCCGCCGCCGATGACGAAGCCGGCGACGGCGGCCCCGATCAGCACCTTCTGCTGGTTCTTGACGATCTGCGCGCGCCAGTCGGTCGCGCGCTGGATGTCGCCGCGCAGGCGGCTGACCGCGTCGCCCAGCTCGCGGCGGTGCTGCTCGATGTCGCGCCGGATCTCCTCCGGCGAGCGCTGCTGGGTGCCGCTCACGAGCTGACCGTCTCCTTGATGCGCTTCGCCTCGTCGATCGCCATCTCCGGGGTCGGCGGGCTCCCCTTCTTGATCCAGCGGATGCCGAGCATCGCGGCGATCCCGGCGAAGAGGAACAGCAGCCCGGTCGTGACCAAAAAGCCCCAGAACACGTCGTCGAAGAAGAGGTAGAAGATGAACCAGGACAGCGTGTGGAGCAGGAAGATCAGGCCGAGGACGGCGAAGACGCCGGCGATCGCCGCGACGGCCGCGCCCCTGCTGAGCGTCTTGACCTTCTGGCTGACCTCCGCCTTGGCGAGCTCGATCTCCTCGCGCACGAGGAGCGACGCCTTCTCGGAGATCTCCGTGACCGTGTGCCCGATCTTCTGGGCCTCCGAGTGGTCCTGGTCGGTGTCCGGCGAGTAGGCCATCAGCCCGCGATCTTCCTCAACAGCAGCGCGAACGCGAGGCCGCCCGCGAACGCCGCGCCGACGAGCACCTCGGGCTTCTCGGTCGCCGGGATGCCGCCCTCGGGCATGGGCGTCCCGGGGGGGTGCGCCGCGGTCTGCTCACCGTGCGGGACCGTGGGCGTGGGCGTGTCGGTCTCGGCGCTCACTCGGGCGGGTCTTCCCCGAACATGCGCCGGTAAACCACCGCCGCCGCGCGGGTCACCACCATGCTGGCGATCGCGCCGAAGCCGGCGAGCAGGCCGGACCAGGCGAGGCGCTTGACGAGATCGTTGTCCACGGCGCGCGGGACTTAATCAGATCGGGGTGGCGGCGGGCGCCTCGAGCCCGCTGCAGATCGTCTCGACGACGAACGCCTTGGCCTCCTCGAACTCGGGCTCGCCCTCGGGGAGGAAGCCGAGGATCCACCCGGTGAGGACCTGCTCGATCGCGCCGTAGAACGCCATGGCCGCGAAGTTGGGGGTGATCCCGTCGCGGAAGGCGCCGTCCGACTGCCCCTTCTCGACGATGTCGGCGATCAGCGCGTACGCCTCGCGGATCTTGTCGAGGTGCTTGCGGCCGAACGTGTTCGCGGCGCGCGTGACCTCGACGATGATCACCTTCATCACGTCGGGGTCGTGGCGGTACGAGTCGACGATGAAGCTCGTGATCGCCAGGAGCTTCTCGCGCTGCGGGACGTCGCGGCCGTCGACCTCGCGGATCGCCTCGAGCAGGAGGTTCCAGCGCTCGAGGAAGAGCGTGTCGAGCACCTCGTCCTTGGAGCCGAAGTAGTGGTACACGAGGCCGTAGGCGACGCCGGCCTCGTCGGCGATGTCCGACACGCGGGCGGTGTGGAAGCCCTGCCTCGCGAACACGCGGACCGCGGCGTCGAGGATCAGGCGGCGCTTGTCGACGGCTCTCACCACTCCGCGCGCACCCTTCGATGCCGCAGCGCCGGCACCTCCGCGCGGACGCGCCGCTGCTGCTGCGAGTCGATCTCCGCGATCGCGATCCCTTCGCCCTCCGGGGCCTCGGCCAGGATCACGCCCCACGCGTCGACGATCATGCTGCGGCCGCCGCTCCGCATGCCGCCGGGGTGCTCGCCGACCTGGTTGGCGGCGACGACGAACGCCTGCTGCTCGATCGCGCGCGCCCTGACGAGGATCTCCCAGTGGTCGGTCGTGGTCTTCAGCGTGAACGCGCTCGGCAGCGCCATCACCGTCGCCCCTCGCTGACCCAACTCCTCGAAGAGCGCAGGGAACCGCAGGTCGTAGCAGATGCTCAGCCCCACCCGCGTCCCGTCGGCGAGGGTCGTCACGACCACCTCGTCGCCCGCGTCCTCGTGCTCCGACTCGCGGTAGGTGCGGCCGCCGACCTCGACGTCGAAGAGGTGCATCTTCGTGTAGGTCGCGTGGATCTCGCCGTCGGGGCCGGCGTGGATCGCCGTGTTCCTCAGCCGCTCGCCGCTCCGGAGCGCGACGGAGCCGGCGATCAGGTCGATCCCCAGCTCCTTGGCGGTCCGCTTCGCCCAGACGATCGCCGGGCCGTCGTCGAGGTCCTGCGCCCCGCTCGCGACGACCTCCGGCACGCCGAGCGCGGGCCACTTCTCGGGCAGGACGACGAGGGTCGCCCCGTCGCGGGCGGCCGCGCGCGTGAGGCGGTCGGCCGTCTCGAGGTTGCGGTCGAGGTCGCCGGTGGACGTCATCTGCACGGCGGCTGCGCGCACGGCGCGAACGGTACCGTCCAGCGGTGCTCCCATACCGTGGCAGCGGCGCGGACCGCCCGCCGGAGATCGTCGTGCCGCCCGCCCGGATGCCGCTCGTCTCGGCAGGCCGGCCGCTGAAGCGGTGGCGGTACGTCGGGGTGTACGGGGAGCGGTTGATGCTGTGCGCGGGCGTCGTCTGGGTCGGCGTGCTGCCGCAGACGTTCTGGGCGGTGTGGGACCGGCAGCGCCAGGCGCTGCGCGAGCGGACGCGTCTGGCCCGGCCGCGGCGGTTCGTCTCGATGCCGGGCGGCGCGGTGGTGATCCGGGACGGCACCGTGTCCGCCGACCTGGTGGTCGAGGCCGGGGTGCCGGTCGAGACCGCTTCGCCCCACGGGCCTTCGTGGATCTGGACCCGCAAGCGCGGCGGCGTGCGGGTGCACGGCCGGGTGGTGCTCGACGGCGAGGAGATCGCGGTCGACGAGCTCGGGTGCGTCGACGAGAGCGCGGGCTACCACGCGCGCGAGACCGCGTGGGAGTGGTCGGCGGGCGTCGGGCGGCTGGTCGACGGCCGGGCGGTCGCGTGGAACCTCGTGGCCGGTGTGCACGACGCGGAGGCGGCCAGCGAGCGGACGATCTGGGTCGCCGGCGCGCCCGTCGAGGCGCGGCCCGTGTCCTTCGGGGCGTCCCTCGACACGGTCTCGTTCGCGGATGGCTCCGCGCTTCAGTTCACGGCGGAGGCGACCCGCTCGCGGATCGACGACCTCGTCGTGTTCAAGAGCGACTACCTCCAGCCGTTCGGGACGTTCGCGGGGACTTTGGAGGGCGGGCTCGAGCTCGCCGAGGGCCGCGGGGTCATGGAGCGCCACACCGCGCGCTGGTAGCGCCTCGGACACGCGTCCAGCCGCTTCCGCGCGGCGCATCGATTTCGGCGCGCCGCCGAAGTCGGTGGACATCCGTCCGGTTTGCAGCGCGCACGCCGGTTGGTTGAGTGCTCGTCGCCGGCGGCGGCGAAGGCGTTCCCCGCCGCCGGCTCCTCTCCTCCCCGTCCCCTCCTCCAAGGAGCCCGTCGCCATGCGCGTCCGTCGTCCCCCGTCCGTTCGCTCGAAGCTGCTCGCGTCCGTCGCCCTGGTCGGGCTGCTGCTCGCGGGCGTCGCCGCCGTCGTCCAGTCGGCGTTCACGAGCACGCTCCGCAACTCCGGCAACACGTTCGAGGCCGGCCAGATCGCGCTGTCCGGCAGCGTGGATCGCTCGACCGCGCTCTTCGACCTGCAGGGCGTCAAGCCCGGGCCGGTCGCGAGCCGGTGCATCAAGGTCACGTACACCGCGAAGGGCGGGCTCGCCTCGACGCTCAAGATCCACGGCACCACGACCGGCGGCCTCGCGCCGTTCCTGCGGATGAAGATCACCCGCGGCAACTTCCCCGGCACCCCGCCGGCCGGCGGCGCGTGCACCGGGTTCACGCCGTCCTCCGGGATCCCGATGTTCGACGGCGCGCTGACCAACCTCCCCGCGTCGTGGGCGGCCGGCCTCCAGGACGTGGACGTCAACTGGACCGACGGCGAGTCCGCCGTATACCGGATCGACGTCGAGCTCGCCGACAGCGACGACGCCCAGGGCCTCACCGGGACCCACGAGCTCGTCTTCGAAGCCCGCAACAACTCGTAGCGGAGGCCCCTCTCCGACTCCGCGACGAACCCCGCCGGGCGCGCCGCCCCTGCGCGCCCGGCGGGGCCTCCCCCTTCACACCATGACCACACACACGCTCACACTCCCTCGGTCCTCTCGCTTGCGGGCCACCGGCTCCGCGCTCTCGGGCGCGCTGCTCGCGGCGCTGATCGCCGGCGTCATCGTCGTCGCCGGCGGCGCGGCTCTCGGCGTCGCGCCGCACGTCGAGCTGTCCGACTCCATGGCGCCGACGCTGCGGGCCGGCGACGTCCTGTGGCTCGACCGGATCGCGGCTTCGGACGCGAAGGTCGGCGACGTCGTCGCGTTCGACGACCCGGATCGCCACGCGGTCGTGCTGCATCGCGTGCAGCGCATCCGGGCCGACCGCGATCGGCTCGCGTTCACGACGCGCGGCGACGCGAACAACGCCTCCGAGCGGTGGTCGGTGCCGCGCGACGGGCGCCTCGGCCGGTACGTCGGCGTGCGGATCCCGGAGGCGGGCCGCGCGGTGTCGGCGCTCGCGGGGGTCGCGCTCGCGGTCATCGCGGCGGTGAGCGGGTTCCTCCTCGCCGCGCTTGCGCTCCGGAGGATCTGGTCATGAAGGCGCTCGCGATCGTCGCCGCCGGCGCCTCGCTCACCTCGGCGGCCTTCGCCGCCGACCGCGCGCTGCGGGCGACCGACACGCCCGCGCCCGGCCTCACCATCGACGCCGGCGAGCCCATCTTCGCGCTCGAGGGCCTGCGCCACGGCGATCGCGCCGAGCGGTGCGTGACGCTCAGGAACGAAGGCCCGGGCGACGCCCGCGCGACCATCAGCGGCCGCGAGGAGGACGGCGACCTGGCCCCGCTCCTGCGCGCCTCGATCACGCGCGGTTGCGACGACCCGACGCTGTTGTGGAGCGGCACCCTCGACCGCTTCGGCACGGTCGCCGACGAGGAGCCGTGGCCGCAGGGCGCCGCGCGCCGGTACGGCCTCGCCGTCGAGGTCGCCGGCGAGGACGACGAGATCGCCGGCCGGCACGCCGTCCACGAGTTCGCGTTCGCGGCGGAGACCGCGGAAGGCCGGGGCGGCGGTGAGACCACCGCGCCGCCCGCGGTCGAGGAGCGCGCGCCGTCCGCCTCGCCGCCGCCGCCGGCGACCTGCACCACGATCTCCTTCGCGAAGACGAAGGGCGGCCGCCGCAAGCACCCGGTGCTCATCAAGTACCACCGCATCAGCGGCCGCGTCCAGGCGAAGCTCATCCTCCGCATCTACGGGGCGATCGGCCAGCAGCGGCTCGTGCTCGTCACCGGCCTGCGGATCGGCCGCGTCCAGGTGCTGATGGGCCGTCGGTGGGGCCGCGTCACCTACCGCGTCGCCGCCGGCGCGCCGGTCACCTCCCGGACGCGGCCGTTCCGAGTCCGCATCGCGCCGGGCGTCCTCAAGCCGGGCCGCAACGTCGTCCGCGTGGCGACGATCCGGAAGCGCGGCAAGCCGGTCCGCGCCCGGTACGTCCTCAACATCGCGGCCGCCGCGAGAGGGGAGAAGGTGGAATGTCGCATCGGGTGAGGGCCGCCTCCGCGGGCACCGGCCGCGGGCGGAAGCGGCCCGGGCGGTTCGTCGCCGCGAGCGACGCCGGCCGGATGCCGCGCGCGGCGCTGGCGCTCGCCGCACTCTCCTGCGCCGCGCTGGCGGCCGCCGCGCCGCGCGTCGAGTCCGCCTTTACGACGACCGCGCGGCCCGGGCAGAGCACCTTCCGCGCCGCTGCTCTCTTCCCCCCGCGCAATCTCACCTCGCCGGCGATCAGCGGCACGGCTCGGGAGGGACAGACCCTCACGGCCACGAACGGGACGTGGGCGCGGACCGTCGACTCGACGACCGGGACGTGGCTGCGCGACGGTACGCCCGTCGGCACCGGAACCACGTACGCGCTCACGAGCGCGGACGTCGGGCACACGCTCGTGTACCGGGTCACCGCGACCAACGCCGCCGGGAGCACGAGCGCGAGCTCGCAGCCGACGAGCACCGTCCAGATGGCCGCGCCGAAGAGCACCGCGCCGCCGACGATCGCGGGGAGCCTCGCCGTCGGCGACGTCCTCACGGCGACCAAGGGCACGTGGACCGGCTCGCCGACCTCGTACGCCTACCGCTGGATCCGCTGCACGGGAGCGACGTGCGGGCCGATCCCGGGCGGCGACGAGCCCGAGCACCTGATCACGGGCGAGGACGCGGGCGCGATGCTGCGCGTCGAGGTCACCGCGACGAACGCCGGCGGCAGCGCGACCGAGCAGAGCCACGGGACCGCCGCGATCGCGCGCGCGTCGTTCACGCAGATCCTCTGCCGCAACCCCGACGACGGCACGCTCGCCGGCGCGGACGGCCAGCTCCCCGACGGCGTCACCTTCGGCCGCAACGTCACGCAGTTCCCCGACCCGAGCGCCGCCACCCGATGCGCGTCCGGCACCAGCGGCGTGCCGCTCAGCACGGGCAGCCCGTGGACGGTCTCGACCCCCGACCAGGGCGGCTGGCTGCAGTACCGCGCGAGCGCCGACCTCGACTTCGCGGGCGCGACCGTCTACCGCTTCGGCGCGATGGGCGGCCTGTTCAGCTGGTCGATCAACACGTCGGCGACGATCAACTGGATCTTCGCCGGCCCGCGCGCCGAGCTGTGCAGCTGGGGCGACCTGTGCTCGACCCGCGGCTCGACGGCGACGCCGTTCGGCGCCACCAACCGCGTCGACGTCGCGCGCGGGGACGTGAACGGCTTCAACGTCGTCCTGCTCTGCGACATCCCCGCGGGCCGGACCTGCACCTCCGACGGGACGCAGATCGTCCGGCTGTACGGCGGGAAGGTCACGTTGCGCGACACCGCCTCACCCACGGTCGCGACGAGCCCCACCGGCGGGCTCGTCACCCACCCGACGCTGCAACCGACCGAGGACATCGCCCTCGCAGCGGCCGACAGCGGAGGCGGGCTGTACCGCGTCCGCGTCCGGATCGGCTCGACCGACGTGGCCGCAAAGACGCTCACCGCCAACGGCGGGCGCTGCCAGGACGTCAACCCCGGCAACGGCGACCCGTACGAGTTCGCAGTCCGCCAGCCGTGCCCGTCCAGCGCCTCGGCCACGCTGCAGTTCGACACGGCCGGCTGGCCGAAGACGGGACGCCTGCGCGTCCTGCTCGAGGACGCCGGGCGCAACACGACCGTCCTCGTCAACCGGCTGCTCGGCTAGAAGACGTTGGCCGAGAGCCAGTCGTCCGCGTAGAAGGCGCAGAACAGCGGCACGAGCCCCCACATCAACGGGTGCACCTCCCCGGCCCGCCCGCGCACGGCCATGATCGCGACGTAGCCGATCACGCCGAACCCGATCCCCGCGGCGATCGAGAACGTCAACGGGATCCCGGCGATGATCAGGAACGCGGGGAACGCGGTCTCCGGCTCCGCCCAGTCGATGGCCTGCGCGAGGCGGGTCATCAGGGCGCCGACCATGATCAGCGCGGGCGCGACCGCCGGGTGCCCAACGAACTCCTCCCCGTACGGGACGCCCTGCCCGACGAGCGCGATCAGCGGGACGAAGAAGATCGTCGCGACGAACAGCAGGCCGGTGACGACGGCCGAGAGCCCGGTGCGAGCGCCGGCGCCGACGCCCGCGCCGCTCTCCACGTACGTCGTCACCGACGAGACCCCGAACGCGCCGCCGCCCGCCGCCGCCGCGCTGTCGACGAGCAGCACCCGCCGCATCTCGGGCAGCTCGCCCTCCTCGTCGGTCAGCCCGCCCTGGTGCCCGACCGCCACCGCGGTCCCGACCGTGTCGAAGAAGTCCGTCATGAACAGCGCGAAGATCGTCGGGACCAGCGCCCACGTCAGCGCGTCGCCGAGGTTCGACGGGTCGAGGGCGTCGCCGATCGTCGAGAAGTCGCTCGACCCGGGCAGCTCAGCGACGCCGTCCGGCCCGTCGAGCACGCCGAAGATCAGCCCGAGCACGAGGCTCACTCCGATCCCGATCAGGATCGCGCCGCGCACGTGCCGCGCGGCGAGCGAGAGCGCGACGAGCAGCCCGGCCAGCGCGATCAGCGGCGGCCCGGCCGTGAGGTCCGCGAGCCCGATGCCGGTCGCGGGGTTGTTCTCGACGATCCCGCCCTCGCGCAGCCCGACGAGCGTGATGAACAGCCCGATCCCGACGCCGATCGCGAGCTTCAGCGAGAACGGGACCGCCCGCACGACCGCGTCCCGCAGCCCCGCGACGACCAGCACGAGCGCGATCAGGCCCTCGATCACGACGCACGCCATCGCGACCGGCCACGCGACCTTCTGCGCCACGACGATGTCGAACGCGACGATCGCGTTGATCCCCAGCCCGGAGGCCAGCGCCAGCGGCACGTTCGCGATCACGCCCATCGCGATCGACGCGATGGCCGCGGCCAGCGCCGTCGCGACCGCGACGGCGTCGAACGGCACCCCGGCCGCCGACAGGATCGCCGGGTTCACGAAGACGATGTACGCCATCGTCAGGAACGTCGTCAGCCCGCCAAGCGCCTCGATCCGCGGCGTCGTGCCGCGCGCCGCGAGCGAGAACCGGCGCTCGAGGAGGCTCACTTGCGCTGCCTCTTCAGCTCGGCGAGCAGCAGCTTCGAGTGCATGGCGCCGATGAGGTCGCGGAGCGGTTGGGCGCCGGAGGCGATGATCTCAGCGGCGCGGTCGACGTCGACCTCGCCGGCGAGGCGGTCCAGCAGCGTCCGCACCTCCTCCTCGACGAGCGGCGCGAGCGCCTCGCGGTAGCGGAGCGTCTCGTAGACGGTGAAGCCGAGCCTCTCGTCCTCGCCGCGAACAGCCGCGAGGCGCCGGGAGCCGACGCGATGATCGCCGCCCGCTGGCGTGAGCTCCTCACAGCCCGCATCGCGCGCAGAAGTAGTCAAATGAGTCGTTTCGGCGCCTCGCTTCCGGGATGGCGAACCTATTCAGGACCTCGCGGAAAAAGTCGACGGTCGACCGATACCGGTTCGGCGGGATGATCCCTGCGAGATCCTCTTTCACGACCTCGTCTGTGCGATGAGGAATCCGCCCTGCATCGATTCGCATTGCCCGCTGGCTCTGAGCATCGAGACCCGCTAGATACCAACCTTCGATCTCACTCACGACAATGATGATACGGTCTAGCCGGAGCGTCGGTATTTCGTTACATAACGCCTTCTTCCGTTCCTCGACCGACTCGGCGGCGTCGAGATCTGCGAGGAAGAGGTACTGGTCGCCCCCGGCTTCGACACCTTTTACGAGGGCGTCGACGACTGCTTTCTTCTGTTCCGCGTAGCGCCAGAGGTTGACCGCATCGAACCGGTCTTGAAGACGTGGCACGATGATCGTCTGAAGGAATCGATGGTCGTCATCCCCCTCCAGGAACACGAACAGCGCCATGTGGTCACTTCAGGCCGGCGAAGAAGTTTTGGACGTAGAGCTCTTCGAGTCCAAGCTCTTGGTCGAGAAACCGCTGCACTGCCTCGATGTCGAGCGGACGTTCGGCGATCGTGAATCCATCAGCTGTCCGGCGCATTAGGAGAACGTTCTCTTCGCCCGCGTGCTTGATCACTTCAGCATTGTGGGTGGTAGCCAGAATTTGCTTACTTGCAGCAGCCTCACGCATCAGACCGATCAACCGAGAAATCAAGAAAGGATGCAAATTACGCTCAGGTTCTTCGATGATCGCGAAGCTCTTCTGCTCAAAAAAGAGCGCGATTAGCAGCGCCGTCACGTGGATAGTGCCATCCGACAGCAGCGAGGCGGGAAACGAGACGCCGGGCGAATAGCTTTCGCCGGTCTTGAACAGCAGTGACGTATCCGCGAATCGCTCGACCCCCACGCGGTCTACGAACGGGAGCAGATCTTGAATCAAGTTGGATAGCTGTCGGCGCGACTCGTGCCGCCTGATTACATTACTGACCACGATCGCGAGGTTCGAGCCGTCTTCCTCAAGTTCCGCCTTGCCGGTGATCGGGACAGCTTTCTTCGGAAGCTTCGGGTCGATGTCGTAGACGGCCGTCGATGCGAAGTTGTGAGTCCATTCCGGTACGAAGAAGAACGGACCCTCCTCAAGGAGGAGGGCGCGGCCGCCCGGTACAGGCATGAACGACCCATAAGGAAGCAGCGCTTCTTCAAAATCCGCAAGGTCCTCTGGCAGGTTGAGCGTATTGCGGTACCGGCCATTCTCCCGGCAGAGCCGAAACTCGGCTTGGCCAGTGCGGCGCATCTCAAGAGGTACGCGTCGTCTAACCTGCTCGTATTCCTGTAACTCCCATCGCTGGGTGAGATCCTCCTCGGCGATCGAGAACTTTGCGCCTCGGCTCGCGAACTCGATCACGAAGCGGTAGGTAGTACGACTCGCCGCTACAGAGAAAAACGTGTCGCTGTCCGGACGCTGTCGGTACAGCGGATGGCTCGGCGGCGCAGGTGAATCCGCCGTGATCTCGATGCATAGTGGAACTGACGGCCCGAGCCGGACGTTGCGTAAAAACTGAACGCCACCTTGAAGTGAGATGGCGTTATCTAATCCTGAGGCGCTGATGTCGCGGAGGAACTTGAAGACCGAAATCAGATTCGATTTCCCGGCGCCATTGGCCCCGACGACGACCGTGAACTGGCCGAGTTCGAGGTCGAGCGACTCGAAGCTCTTGAAGTTGGACAGCCGAAGGCGGGTGATCCCCACGGCGCGAGCGTATCGTGCCGGTCAGCGGGGAGTGCCGCGCTGCCTCTTCAGCTCGGCGAGGAGGAGCTTCGAGTGCATGGCCCCGATGAGGTCGCGGAGCGGTTGGGCGCCGGAGGCGATGATCTCGGCGGCGCGGTCGACGTCGACCTCGCCGGCGAGGCGGTCCAGCAGCGTCCGCACCTCCTCCTCGACGAGCGGCGCGAGCGCCTCGCGGTAGCGGAGGGTCTCGTAGACCGTGAAGCCGAGCTTCTCGTCGTAGCCGCCCGCGCGGAAGCGGGCGATCGCCTCGATGATCTGGACGTCGTAGGCGTCGTAGCCGCGGTTGCTCGGCGTCAGGACCTCGAGCTCGGCGAGGCGCTGCAGGACGACGTCGGGGACGTCGTAGCGGCGCCGCACCTCCGCGCGCGAGACGCGGTCGGTCTCGGACGCGCTCACCGCCCGCTCCAGGATCCGGTCCTCGACCTCGACGAGCGCCGCGAGCCGCTCCGGGTCCTCCTCCTCGAGCACGCGGCGGATCGCCTTCAGCGGCATGAACCGCTGCTCCTGCAGGCGCTTGATGAGCCGCACGCGGTCGACGTACTCGGGCGCGTACCACGCCATGTTGCGCGACGTCCGCACGGGCTCCGGCAGCAGGCCCTCGCGCAGGTAGTGCTTGATCGTCCCCGCCGACACCCCGGAGCGCTCCGCGAGCTCCGACATCTTGAGCAGGCCGTTGCCGTTGCCGGCGCTCACCCGAGGAAGGACCCCTGGGCTTCCGTCACCGGCCCCGCCACCGCGCCCGACTCCTTCAGCGCCGCGATCGCCGCGTCGTCGTAGCCGACCGACCGCAGGACCTCCTCGGTGTGCTCGCCGAGCACCGGGCCGGGCCGCTGCGCGGCGTCGCCCGGCGTCCGCGACAGCTTCACCGGCACGCCGAGCAGCCGCACGGGCTCCTCGACGCCGGGCTGCTCGATCGCGGCCACCATCCCGCGCTCACGCACGAGGTCCGAGGAGAGCGCCTCGTCGAGCGCGAGCACCGGCTCCAGGCAGCAGTCGTGCTCGTCGTTGAACGCCTTCCACTCGTCGCGCGTGCGCGTCATGAACACCGCGGCGATCTCGCGGTGCGCGTCGGATCCCGGCGGGTCGAACTGGTGCTCGACGAGGTCCTCGCGCCCGACGCCGCGGCACCACGACTGGAAGAACTTGGGCTCCAGCGCCCCGAGCGAGACCCATCCGTCCGCGCACTCGTACGGCCGGTAGCAGACGAGCGAGCCGGCGAGCTCGAGGTCGCCGCGCCCAGGGACGACCCCCTCGGCGAAGTACCGCGCGGCGACCATCGCCAGCCACGACAGCGCGCCGTCCGCCATCGAGACGTCGACGAACTGCCCCTCTCCCGACCGCGAGCGCTCGTGCAGCGCGGCCATGATCCCGAACGCGGCCATCAGCGCCCCGCCACCGAGGTCGGCGATCTGCCCTGCGGCCTGCACCGGCGGGCCGTCCTTCGCGCCGGTCAGCCCGAGCAGCCCGACGAGCCCGAGGTAGTTCATGTCGTGCCCGGCGCGCTGCGTGTACGGCCCGGTCTGCCCGTAGCCCGTGATCGCGCAGTAGACGAGCCGCGGGTTCTCGGCGCGCAGCCGCTCGTAGCCGACGCCGAGCCGGTCGAGGACGCCCGGCCGGAACGACTCCAAGAGCACGTCGTACTCGCGCACGAGCCGCAGCAGCACCTCCCGCCCCTCCTCGGACTTGAGGTTGAGGCGCATCGACGTCTTGTTGCGGTTCAGCGCGAGGAACAGCGCGCTGCCCGCGCTCTGCTGCGCCCCCTCGTACGCGGGCGCCGACCACCGGACGTAGTCGCCCATGCCCGTGTCCTCGACCTTCAGCACCTCCGCCCCGAAGTCGGCCAGCAGCAGCGAGCAGAACCCGCCGGGCAGCAGCCGCGACAGGTCCAGCACGCGCAGGCCTTCGAGAGGAAGGGTCACGTGGCCACGCGCTTCGGCACGCCGAGCAGCTCGCGCGCCTCGGCGACCGTAGCGGGCCGGCGCCCGACGTTCTCCGCCATCTCGCGCGCCTTCGCGATCAGATCGCCGTTCGAGCGAGCCATCGAGCCGTCCGGCAGGTAGAAGTTGTCCTCCAGGCCGACGCGGATCGAGCCGCCGAGGGTGAGCGCCGCGTTGACGAGCATCCACTGCTCCCGCGAGATGCCGATGACGCCCCAGTGCGACCCGGCCGGCACGTTGTCGGCCATCGCCGCGAGATTGCGCGCGGTCGGCGGCACGCCGCCGACGACGCCCATCACGCACGACACGTGCAGCGGCGGCTTGAGGACGCCCATGTCCACGAGCGGCGGCAGCGACCCGACGTGCCCGAGGTCGAAGCACTCGTGCTCGGGCTTGATGCCGAGCTCGTTCATCACCTCGAGGAACTCGATGATCTCGTCGAACGGGTTCGCGAAGACCGCCTTGAACACGAACTCCTTGCGCCGCCGCGAGTACTTCGCGTAGTTCATCGAGCCCATGTTCAGCGCGGCGACGTCCGGCCGCAGCTCGCGCAGGTACGCGATCCGCTTCTCGATCGAGACGCCCATCGCGCCGGTGGAGTAGTTGATGATCACGTCGTCGACGGCGTCGAGGATCGCCTCGGTGATCGCGCGGAAGTCCTCGATCTCGTACGACGGCGTGCCGTCCGGCCGCCGGGCGTGGATGTGGATCATCGCCCCGCCCTCGTCGACGATCCGCCGCGCCTCGGCCGCGTACTCCTCCGGCGTGTACGGGATCGCCGGGCACTGCTCGCGGTTCGCGAGCGAGCCCGAGATCGAGCAGGTGATGACGACGGGATCGTCGAGGCTCATCAGGCCGCACATCCTTCCGCACCGATTTCACGTGCCAGCTGGTCCGAGCGCTGCGCCTCGAGCCCCTGGATCTCCAGCGCGGCGGAGAGGATCTCCTGCTCGTCGCCCTCCTCCGCCGCGGTCTCGAGCCGGTCGAGCGCGGGGATCAGCTGCTCCTCCGCCTCCTGCTCGACCGCGTCCTGCCAGCGCCTCGCCTTCTCGCCGTCCTCGCCCTCCGGGACCGCGAGCGCGGCCACGCGGCGGACGGCGTCCTGCGCCGCGCGGCGCGCATCCCGGGCGAACGCGACGATCTCGGCGTTGGACTTCGGGCGCGAGCGCGACAGCTCCCTGCTCTGCCGGTCGAGGGCCGCGCACACCTTCTCCGCGCTCGCGGCGAACTCGTCGCGCGACGGCGCGTCCTCCTCGTCGCCGCCGCACCCGCTGAGCGCGAGCACGCTCGCCCCGACGAGCAGCGCGCGCGTCAGACCGGCACCACCCCGTTGCGCTTCCACGGCCGGTCCACCCGCTTCGTCTCCGCCATCTCGAGCGCCCGGATGATCGTGGGGCGCGTCTCGCGCGGGTCGATGACGTCGTCGATCATCGCGTTGGCCGCCGCGCGGTAGACGTCGATGATCTTGCGGTACTCGCCGATCAGCTCGGCCTTCTTCGCGACCGGGTCGTCGGCCTCCTCGACCTGGCGGCGCATGACGATCTCGACCGCGCCCTCGGCGCCCATCACGCTGATCTCGGCCGAAGGCCACGCGACGATCAGGTCGGGCTCGTACGCGCGCCCGTTCATGACGTAGTAGCCGGCGCCGTACGCCTTGCGGAGCACGACCGTCACCTTCGGCACCGTCGCGTTGGCGACCGCGTAGAGCATCTTCGCGCCGTGCCGGATGATCCCGGCCTCCTCGACCTTCGTCCCGACCATGAACCCCGGGACGTCCATGAGGAACACGAGCGGCAGCCCGTACGCGTTGCACAGGTTGACGAACCGCGCCGCCTTGTCGGCGGAGTCGTTGTCGAGGATGCCGCCGAGCTGCTTGGGCTGGTTGGCGACGATGCCGACCGGCCGCCCGCCCATGCGTGCCAGGCACGTGATGACGGTCTTGGCCCACTGCGGCTTGAGGTCGAGCCACTCGCCGTCGTCGACGATGCGCCGGATCACCTCGTACATGTCGTACGGCTTGCGGTTGGACTCGGGGAGGACGTCGAGCAGCTCCTCGTCCATCCGGTCGATCGGGTCGCTGGGGACGCGCCGCGGCGGCGCCTGCTCGTTGTTGGACGGGAAGAACGAGAGGTACTGCTTGATGCGGGCTACGCATTCAACGTCGTCGGCGACCTCGAGGTCCCCCACGCCGGACTTGCGGCAGTGCACGCGCGAGCCGCCCAGCTCCTCCTGCGTGACGTTCTCGCCGATCGCGGCGCGGACGAGGTGCGGCCCGGCGAGCGCCATCGACCCGCGCCCCTTGACCATCGGCACGAAGTCCGCGAGGCCCGGGATGTACGCGGTCCCGGCCGCGCACGGCCCCATCAGCGCCGCCACCTGCGGCACGACGCCGGACGCCACGACCTCTTCGCGGAACAGGTGCCCGCTCCCGGCGAACAGCGAGCCGACCGCCTCCTGGATCCGCGCGCCCGCCGAGTCGAGCAGCCACACCATCGGGATCCGCTTGCCGAGCGCCATCTCGCGCATCCGCGCGACCTTGATCTCGCCCGTCATCCCCATCGAGCCGGCCATGACCGTGAAGTCGTAGGCCGCGATCGCGACCAGGCGGCCCTCGACCTTCCCGAAGCCGGTGATGACGCCGTCGGCCGGCGCGTCGCGGCCCGCCATCGCCGCCTGCGAGAAGTGCGGCTGGCCGTGCATGCCGAGCTCGGTGAACGTGCCCTCGTCGACGAGCAGGTCGATCCGTTCGCGCGCGGTGAGCTTCTCCGCCGCGTGCTGCTTGGAGATCTTCTCCGGCCCGCCGCCGAGCTTGATCCGCTCGCGCCGCTCGCGCAGGTCGTCGACGAGCGGGCGCAGCAGCGACGACTTCGAGTCCGTGCTCACGCCGGCGAACCCTACGCGAGGCGCGCGAGCACGGGCTCGATGATCGACGTCACCAGCTCGGCCAGCCCGGCGGCGCTCGTGTCGTCGGCCGGCGCCTCGAAGGCGGTCACCTCGAGTCCGACCAGCTCCGCGCGCTCGGCGACCTGGCCGAGCAGCAGACGCAGGCCGCCGTCGGACAGCCCTCCGCTCGCCGGGAACTGCGCGGGGAAGACCGACGGGTCGAGCACGTCGAGGTCGAGGTGCACATAGACCTCGCAGCCGGCCAGGCCCTCCGCGACGTCCCGCGGCCCCCACACCCGCACCCCGCTCTGCTCCACCAGCGCCCGCTCGCCCTCGTCCAGGTCCCTCACGCCGCACATCGCGACCCGAGTGGGATCGAGCGCCGGGCCCGCGGGCAACTCCGGGTCCCACACGCCGCACGCCGCGGCCAGGCACATGCCGCCCAAGAAGCCGCTCGGCGTCGTGTCGGGCGCGTTGAAGTCGCCGTGCGCGTCGAGCCACAGCACGTGCGCCTCGGGCCGGTGGCGCACCACCGCGGGCAGCGTCGTGATGCAGATCGAGCAGTCGCTCGCGGTGAGGATCGGGAACGCGCCGCGCGTGAGCGCGTCGTCGACCTGCCCGCCCGCCTCGAGCAGGCACCCGCGCGCCGTGCGCAGGTCGCCGTCCCACGGTGCGGGCCGCGGCTCGCCCGGCGCGCCCACGATCCGCGGGGCGACCCCGAGGCGCTCGCCGACCTGCTCCGCGAGGACCCGCGCGCCGCGCGCGCCGCCGCGCGTGCGGTCGGAGGTGCGGCACAGCATCGCGACGAGAGAGACGGTCAAAGGCCCGGGCCGCGTCAGCAGGGGATGACTCGCGCGATCCTGGCGGAAGCGCTGAGGAGCGGGGCGGCCTGGGCGGCGGTGATCTCCGGCTGCTTCTTCCGCGCGCCCTGCTCGACCTTCCTGTCGAAGTCGGCGAGCTTCCTGCAGCCGTCCTCGTCGTGACGTTTCACGTACTGCTCGCGGGCCTGGGTCAGCGCGTTCACGAGCGGGGTCCTGAACCCCGTGGCGAGCGGCAGCGCCCTCACCGCACGCACCAGCGCGTCGAGCTGCTCGAGCGCGCCGCGGACATGGACCTGGAACGACGCGGTGGCGGTGTTGCCCGCCTGGTCGACGGCGGTGCACGTGAGCGTGGAGTCGCCGACCGGCACCGGGTCCGGGCGGCACGACAGCGTCGGGGTCGGACGGTCCGGGCCGTCGGTCGCCGTGACGCCGAACGCGGAGACGGGGGCGCCGGCCGGGGAGGTCGCATCGACCGTCGTCCTGCTGATGGCGATCGTCGGCGGCGACGTGTCGCCGCCCGGGACGTACAGCTCCGCGCTGCGGTAGTAGGTGGAGACGTTGTCGAAGCCGCCCGTCACGAGGACCGTGCCGTCGGGCAGCAGCGTCGCCGTGTGCCCGTGGCGCGGTGACGCCATGGAGGCCGTGAGCGACCAGGCTCCCGTGGCCGGGTCGTACAGCTCCGCGGTCGACGTGACGTGGGTGCCGTCGTGGCCGCCCTCGACGAGCACTTTGCCGCTCGGCAGCGTGACGGCCGGGAAGACCCACCGCGGCACGTTCATCTCGCCCGTTGCCGACCAGGTGTTCGATGCGAGCCGGTAGACCTCGGCGCTGCGGTGCGGGCCCACGGCCGGGCCGGTGCCGCCGGCGAGGAGGACCGAGCCGTCGGGCAGCAGCGCGTTCGCCGCGTTGAGCCGGCCCCCGCCGTCGGGGTAGGTCAGAGGGCCGGTCTGCGCCCACGTGTTCGGCGCGGCCAGGTAGCGCGCGGCGGGGGACCGCGGGGCGCCGACGGTCAGGACGCTCCCGTCGGCGAGCGTCGTCGCGAACGACTGGTACGTCTCGCCGGGGAAGGGCGCCGCGACCGACCACGTCCCGGTCGATGGGTCGAACAGCTCGGCGCCGCGGAACCTGGCCTGCCCCGGCGCCTCGGACGGGTTGGCGCCGACGACCAGCACCCGGCCGCCGGGCAGGAGCGCCGCCGAGTGCTCCGCGCGGGCGGCGGCCATGTCCCCCGTCCGCTGCCACGCGCCGGTCGCGGGGTCGTAGATCTCGGCCGTCCGCGTCGGCTGGAGCCCGCTCGCCATTCCGCCCGCCACGAGCACGCGGCCGTCCTTCAGCGGGGTCGCCGTGGCGGAGTACCGGCCGACGGACATGCTGCCCGTCGGCTTCCACGTGCGCGTCGCCGGGTCGAACAGCTCCGCGCTCGCGTTCGGCGGCGTGATGTTGGCGTCGCCGCCGATCCCTCCGGCCACGAGCACCTTGCCCGACGGCAGCAACGTCGCCGTCTGCCCGTACCGCTTCGCCCCCATGTCGCCCGCCGGGACCCAGGCGGCGCCGGCCGCGTGAGCCGACGCCGGGAACGCCATGAGCACCACCAGCACCGCCGCCGCGCGCACCTGCCGATCCTCGGCGCAACGCCGGAGGCGTGTCAAGCGGCGGTCATCGCCCCTTCCACTCGGGCTCGCGCTTCTCGAAGAACGCCTTGACGCCCTCCTGGATGTCCTCGGTCGCGAACGCGATCGTGAGCTGGCTGCGCAGGAAGTCGAGGGCGTCGGCGAACGGCATGTCCTGCTGGCGGAACATCGCGTCCTTGCCCATCTTCATGAGCACCGGCGACTTCTTCGCCAGCTTGCCGGCCCAGTCGGCGACGAACGCGTCGTACTCGTCCGCCGGGACCACCCTGTTCACGATCCCGAGCCGCTCGGCCTCCTCGGCGGAGATCTGCTCGCCGAGCAGCAGCAGCTCGTTCGTCTTCTTGCGCCCGACGTTGCGATAGATGAGCGCCATGATCATGAAGGGGAAGACCCCGACGTTGATCTCGGGCGTCCCGAACCGGACGCCCTCCTTCGCCACGATCAGGTCGCACGCGAGCGCGAGCCCGAGCGCGCCGGCGAGGACGTGCCCGTTCGCGGCGCACAGCGACGGCTTGCCCAGCCCGCCGATGAGCTTGAACAGCTCGGGGAAGCGCTCGATGCCGAAGTGCTTGTGCACGAGCGGGACCTCGGCCGCGAACCCCTGCAGGTTCCCGCCGCTGGAGAAGACCTTCTCGTGCGTCGAGGTCAGGACCACGGCGCGGACGGCGTCGTCGTCGCGCGCCATCTCGAACGCCTCGACGAGGCCGTCGAGCATCGCGTCGGACAGGGAGTTGCGGGTGTCGGGATCGTCGAGGGCGATCGTGGCGACGCCGCCGTCGACGTCGTAGCGCACGGGCGAGTCGGTCATCGGCCCGGCAGCCTAAGGCAACGCGGCCTCGTTGTAAGTGGGAAGTCCCACTGCTTACTCTGTCGCCCATGGCCACCGACACCGTCCTCAAGCCCGACTTCGCGTCGAAGCGCAAGCACTTCATCTTCAACGACGACCACGAGGCGCTGCGCGAGTCCATCCGGGCGTTCGCGAAGAAGGAGCTGGCGCCGCACTCGGAGGAGTGGGAGGAGACGACCTTCCCGAACTGGGTGTTCGAGCGCATGGGCGAGCTCGGGTTCCTCGGCCTCGACAAGCCGGAGCAGTACGGCGGCCAGGGCGGCGACTACTACTCGTCGCTCGTCCTCGCCGAGGAGATCGTGCACGCGCAGTCCGGCGGCCTCGCGATGGGGATCGCCGTGCACACCGACATGGCGATGCCGCCGATCCTCGCGTTCGGGACCGAGGAGCAGAAGCAGGAGTGGGTGGTCCCGGCGATCGCGGGCAAGAAGATCCTCTGCCTCGGCATCACCGAGCCGGACGCGGGGTCGGACGTCTCCGGCATCAAGACGCGCGCGGTGCGCGACGGCGACGAGTACGTCATCAACGGGTCCAAGACCTACATCACCAACGGCCACCGGGCCGACTACATCGTGCTGGTCACCAAGACCGACGCCGACGCGGGCTACGACGGCTTCACGCTCTTCCTGGTCGACATGGACCTGCCGGGCGTGATCCGCGAGGCGTGCAGCTTCGCCATCGAGATCTCCCGCACGGGGTACTCGCCGTTCTGGAAGCGCCACGCGGTCGTGTAGACCATCTGGCGCGCGGCCTCGATCTTCGTCGCCATCTCGGCGAACTTGTGGCGGATCACCTGGAAGTTGCCGATCGGGCGCCCGAAGGCGGTGCGCTCCTTGGCGTACTCCAGCGTCTTGTCGAAGCAGCGCTGGGCGCCGGCGACGCAGCCCGCGGCGCCGATCAGGCGCTCGCCCTGGAGCTCCCACATGATGTGGTAGAAGCCCTTGCCGACCTGGCCGAGGACGGCGCTGTCGGGGACGCGCACGTCCTGGAACGCGAGCAGCGCGGTGTCGCTGGCGTGCATGCCGAGCTTGACGAGCTTCTTCTCGCGGATGACGCCCGGCGCGTCCATCGGGACGAGGAAGAGGGTGAAGCCGTCGTAGCCGGCGTCCGGGTCGGTCTTCGTCACGAGCACGATGACGTCGGCCCGGTGGCCGTTGGTGATGTAGGTCTTCGAGCCGTTGATGACCCACTCGTCCCCGTCGCGCACCGCGCGCGTCTTGATGCCGGAGACGTCCGACCCCGCGTCCGGCTCGGTGATGCCGAGGCAGAGGATCTTCTTGCC
>DASVPR010000051.1:0-4170 GCA_036389485.1 Solirubrobacteraceae bacterium | reverse complement strand
GGCGTCGAGGGTGATCTCGACGCTCGACAGCAGCACGGAGATCGGGCAGTTCTCCTTCGCCCCCTTGGCGATCTCCTGGAAGGCGGCGTCGTCGATCCCGGGCACCTGGGCCTCGGTCACGAGGTCGATCTTCTGCACCCGGAAGCCGGCCTCACCCTTCTCGAGGTGCACGCCGGCCGTGGTGTGCACCCGCGTCGGCGCGTGGCCGGCGCGGGTCAGGCCGCCGGAGAGGGCCATCGAGAAGCAGCCGGCGTGGGCGGCGGCGATCAGCTCCTCGGGGTTCGTGCCCTCGCCGTCCTCGAAGCGGCTCTTGAACGAGTACGGCCCCTCGTGGACGCCGTTGCCGACCGTGATCCGGCCCTCGCCCTCCTGCAGGTTCCCGCGCCAGTCCGCGCTGCCGTTGCGTGTCGCCATGTGTCGGCTCTCCCCTCGATCCGTTCCATCTTCGCGCCGGCGGCGTGGAGCCGTCGGGTGCGCACCGTAGCCTCGCCTACCCGCTGCGATGCCCCGACCCACCACGATCCACGTCTGCTCCTCCTGCGGCCACTCGACGCCGCGCTGGCACGGCCAGTGCCCGGGCTGCGGGGAGTGGAACACGCTCGTCGAGGAAGCCGTCGGGTCGTCCGCCCGCGGCCGCTCGTCGCCGGCGCGCGCCGCCCGTCCGCGGCCACTCTCCGAGGTGGACACGGCGCCGGTGCCGCGCCTGTCGACGGGCATCGGCGAGCTCGACCGTGTGCTGGGCGGCGGGATCGTGCCGGGTTCGCTGGTGCTGCTCGGCGGCTCGCCGGGGATCGGCAAGTCGACGCTGACGAACATGGCGCTCCGGAACCTCGCGGGCGCGGGTCGCCGCACGCTCTACGTCTCGGGGGAGGAGTCGGCGGCGCAGATCCGCCTGCGGGCCGAGCGGCTCGGCGGCGCCGCGTTGGCGGTGCCGGTCCTCGCGGAGACCGACCTCGACGTCGTGCTCGCGACGCTCGAGGCCGAGCGGCCGGAGGTCTGCGTGATCGACTCGGTCCAGACGCTCCATGCCGGCGAGCTCTCCGGCGCGCCCGGGTCGGTCGGGCAGGTGCGCGAGGTCGCGTCGCGGATCATGCGGGTCGCGAAGGCGCACGCGATCGCGGTCGTGCTCGTCGGGCACGTGACGAAGGAGGGCGCGCTCGCCGGCCCGCGCGTGCTCGAGCACCTCGTCGACTGCGTGCTGCAGTTCGAGGGCGAGCGCGAGAGGACGTACCGCACCCTGCGTGCGTTGAAGAACCGCTTCGGCTCGACGTCGGAGGCGGGCGTGTTCGAGATGAAGTCCGGCGGCCTCGTCGAGGTGCTCGACGCCAGCGCTCGGTTCGTCGGCGAGGCGACCCGCGCGCCGGGCTCCGTCGTGCTCGCGGCGATGGAGGGCTCGAGGCCGCTGCTCGTCGAGGTCCAGGCGCTCGTCTCGCCCTCGGAGCTCGTCCCGCCCCGGAGGGTCGTCAACGGCCTCGACCGAAATCGCCTCGCGCTCGTCCTCGCGGTCCTCGGCCGCCACGCCGGAGTGGGAGTGGGATCCGCCGACGTCTTCGTCAACGTCGTCGGCGGAGTGCGAGTCGACGAACCCGGAGTCGACCTGGCGGTGGCCCTCGCCGTAGCCGGAGCCGCGCGAGGCGTCGCCCTCGACGGCGGCGAGGCATCGAGCGGCGCGCCCTCCGGCGCGTCGCGCGGCGGCACCGCCGGTTCCTCCCGCGCCGGCGCCTCCGGCCCCTCCGGTGGCGGCGCCTCCGGCCCCTCCGGCGCCGGCGCCTCCGGCGCCTCCGGCCCCCTCCCTCTCGTCGCCTTCGGGGAGGTCGGGCTGACCGGCGAGCTTCGGTCCGTCGGCCATCCGGAGCGGCGGGTCGAGGAGGCGGCGAAGTTCGGGCTTCGGCGGGTCGTCGGGCCGCCGGGGTGCGGGGGCGTCGAGGCGCGGACGCTTCGCGAGGCTCTCCGGATCGCGCTGGGCGGCGCGCCGCGTCGCGAGGCCCGCGCGGCGTAGCGCGCCCGCGCCGCTTCGCCGGACGTGGGCTGCGTTTTCATTGGTATGTGATGGGAATGTCGCCCACGCCCGGTTGTCCTGGCTGTCGCGCGGGAAGGCTCGCGACGTGCGCCGCCTCGCCCCGCTCGCCGTCCTCGTCGCCCTGATCGCGCCCGCGAGCGCGGACGCGCAGTCGACCCTCGTCGACGAGACGGTCAACGGGCTCCAGACGTCGCCGGTCTACGTGCACCAAGACGCCGAGGAGCGGATCACGTCGGCGGAGGCGCAGGAGCTGGCCGACCTGATCGCGCGGGAGCAGGCGGGGCCGATGTACATCGCGATCGTGCCCCAGGCGCTCGTCGACGAGGCGGGCGGCAGCGCGGAGGAGGCGATCTTCGAGATCGGGCGGGCGCTCGACCGGCCCGGGACGTACGCGATCGTCGCGGGCGACCGGTTCCGGGCGGGGGCGACGCCGGGCGTCCTCGACCGCGGCGTCGCCGGGCGGCTCGCGACCGACGCCTTCGAGATCCACGGCGACGACGGCGTCTTCCCGACCCTGAAGGAGTTCGTCAGCCTCGTCGGCGAGGCGCGGCGCAACGGCGGCGAGCCGCCGCCGAAGGGCCCGGGCGCCGGCGGGTTCGGCGGCCTCGGGCTGCTGGCGCTGCTCGGCGGCGGCGCCGCGCTGATCGCGGTCAGTCGCAACCGCCGGCGCCGCCGGGAGACGGAGGCGCAGGTCGCCGAGCTGCGCGAGACCGCGAAGGAGGATCTCGTCGCGCTCGGCGGCGACATCCGCGCGCTCGACCTCGACATCGAGATGCCGGCCGCCGACCAGGCCGCGAAGGACGACTACGAGCGGGCGCTCACCCGCTATGAGCAGGCCGAGCGCGCCCTCGACCGGGCGCGGGACCCGGCGGACTTCGCGCCGATCGGCGAGGCGCTCGAGGAGGGCCGGTGGGCGATGGCCTCGGCGAAGGCGCGCCTCAAGGGCGAGCCGCCGCCCGAGCGCCACCCGCCGTGCTTCTTCGACCCGCGCCACGGCCCGTCGACCCGCGACGTCGAGTGGGCGCCGGACGGCTACGGCGCGCCGCGGCTCGTCCCGGTCTGCGAGGCCGACGCGGTGCGCCTCGAATCCGGCCAGGAGCCGATGACGAGAGAGATCGTCACCCAGGGCCGCCGTGTCCCGTACTACGACGCGCCGGGCTGGTACGGCCCGTACGCCGGCGGCTTCTACGGAGGCTTCACCGGCTTCCTCCCCGGCCTGCTCTTCGGGTCGATGCTCGGCGGCGCCTTCGGCGGCTGGGGCGCCCACGACGCCTCCGCGGCCGACTTCGGGAGCGGCGGCCCCGGCGACTTCGGAGGGGGCGGCTTCGGCGGCGGGGACTTCGGCGGCGGCGGGTTCGGCGACTTCGGGGGCGGCGACTTCGGCGGCGGCGGCGACTTCTGAGCGGTCCGCGAGGCGCGCCGCCGCGGCGCTCGGGGTGAGCGCGGCGGCGCGCGCGATGCCGCCACGCGCGGCGCTCGGACCGAGCGGGCGCGCGCCCGCGAGGCGGAAATTCGGCCGCTCAGACGCTAGAATGGCCTTTCTATGGCTCCACGTACGGAAGAGCTCATCGAGCTCGAAACACGTCAGGAGCCCCGGCTGGTGAAGGCTCTGGAGATGGTCGCTCCGGGCACCGCGCTGCGCGAGGGGATCGACAACATCGTGCACGCGAAGACGGGCGGATTGATCGTCACCGGCGAGCCCGACGACCTCAGCTTCCTCTTCTCCGGCGGCATCAAGCTGGACATCGACTACACGCCGGCGCTGCTCTACCAGGTCGCGAAGATGGACGGCGCGATCGCGCTGAACGCCAACGCGACCAAGATCCCGTGGTGCAACGTCCAGCTGATGCCGGACCCCACGATCCTCACGACCGAGACCGGCACCCGCCATCGCACCGCCGAGCGCGTGTCGAAGCAGACCGACGCGCTGGTCATCGCCGTGAGCCAGCGCCGCGACGTCGTCTCGCTCTACGTCGACGGCGGGAAGTACATCCTCGAGGAGATCCCCGCGGTGCTCGCGAAGGCCAACCAGGCGCTCGCGACGCTGGACAAGTACCGCACCCGCCTCGACCAGGTCTCCACCCGCCTGACGGCGCTGGAGTTCGAGGGGGGCGTGACGCTCCACGACGTGCTCACAGTCCTCCAGCGCG
>DASVPR010000050.1:0-299365 GCA_036389485.1 Solirubrobacteraceae bacterium | reverse complement strand
CGCGGCCTTTACGAGCCGCGCGCGCATTGCAGCTGTCGTGAGCGGACAGCGGCGTGCGTTGAAGAGCAACTGGGCGTGCGTCATCCCGAGCTTGGTTCGCGCCTCGAGGTACGCGCGCGTCAGGTCCTTGATCCACTCGTTCGTGAGGAAGACGTGCCGCTCTCGGCGGCCCTTTCCGATGATGCGCACGCCGCCCCCGGCCAGGTCGACGTCGTGGCACCGGATGCCGACGACCTCGTGCACGCGCACACCCGTCGCGAGCATGAGCGCGACGGCGAGGAACGTCGTCGCCTCGTCCGGACGGGCGAGGACGTCGACGGTGTCGCCGCCCGCGGCGCCGCGCAGGTACGTCACGAGCCGGTCGAGGTCGCTGCCCGGCACCACACGTGGCAGCGCGCGCGACCGGGCTGCCAAGACGGTCCCGCCCGCCCACGGATCCCGCGGCAGCAGCCGGCACTCAACGAGCCAGCGGCAGAAACCGCGAAGCGCGGCCGCCCGCCGGCGGACCGACGTCGCTGACAGGCCTGCCGCGCGCTGCGCCTCCATGAACCCGACGACGCACTCCGAGTCGATCGCTCGCACCGGCGCGCGCGGTCCGACGTGGCGTTCGAACGCCGCGATGTCGCCGTCGTAGGCGCGCAGCGTGTGCGGAGAGAGATCCTTGGTGACGCGCAGCCACCGCGCGTACCGCTCTCGGGCTTGACGAAGCTGCATGCGGACCGCCTTCCTGTGGAGGGAAAGGCGGGGAGACTGGGAGTGGGGCCGGTTCGAGCGTTCAGCCGCGCGGGCGGTGACCGCTGAGCGATGAGCGCCCGATGCCGGCCGGACGACGCGGCGGGGCGCCCGCTCGCGGCCGCGGGACGGTGCGCGGCGGGCGCCCGCGTCCCTCGTACGACGCGAGCACCTCGGCGAGCAGGAGGAAGAGGACGACCTCGCGCGGCAGGCGCCAGTACCGATGCACGGCTAGGCGGGGACCATCCGGATCGGGACGGACACCAGCCCGTAGACGCCCTGGACCGTGTCGAACTCGGGCTCGCCGGCGAGCTCGAAGCGGGCGACGCGCGGCGCGAGGAAGTGCAGCGCCTCCTGCAGCTCGGCCTTCGCGAGGTTCGCGCCGAGGCAGTAGTGGATGCCGGCGCCGAACGTGAGCGGCTTCGTCGGCTCGCGGGTGACGTCGAACGCGTCCGCGTCGTCGACGCCGTCGCGGTTGGCGGTGACGGTCGCGACGAGGACGATCGTCCCCTCCGGGAACGTGACCCCGCCGTACTCGACGTCCTCGACCATGATGCGCGCCGTGAACGGCGTGATCGGCTCGTAGCGCAGCGCCTCCTCGACCGCGCGGGGGACGTACTCGCCGGGCTCCTCGCGGACGAGGTCCCACTGCTCAGGGTGCGCGGCGAAGAGCCGCACCGCGTGGGCGAGCTGGGACTGCGTCGTGTCGACGCCGCCGACGAGCACGTTGAGCACGAGGTTCACGAGCTCGACGTCGCTGAGGCGGTCGCCGTCCTGCTCCTCGGCGATCAGGGTCGAGACGAGGTCGTCGCTCGGCGACGCGCGCCGCCGTTGAAGCAGCGCCCCGGCCCACTCGTAGAACTCCGCGCACGCGCGCTCGACCCGGTCCCGCTCGGCGAGCAGCGTCGGGCCGTCGAATTGGCGCTGGATCCAGTTGGACCACTCCGCCAGGCGCGGGGCGTCCTCGCGCGGCGCGCCCATGACCGTGGCGATCGTCAGCGCCGGGTAGGGCTTCGCGAACGCGTCGACGAAGTCGCACGCGCCGTCGCCTGGCAGCGCCGCGTACAGCTCCTCCAGGAACCCGCGCATGACCGGGCGCCACTTGTCGGCCGCGCGCGGCGTGAACGCGGGGTTGACGAGGTTGCGCAGGCGCCGGTGGTCGGCGCCGTCGATGTGGAGGATGTTGCGGTCGATCTCCTCGCGCAGCGGGCCGGGCGCGATCCCGAACATCTCCGCGATCTGCTTGCCGGGGAACGTCGCGCTCTTCGTGCGCAGGAAGAAGCTCGCGGCCTCGCGTTCGAGCACGACGAACGCGAGCGGGCTGCGCGCCAGCCACCCGCGCTCGCGCAGCCGCGCGACCTCCTCGTGGTAGCGCGGCCCGCGCAGGTCCGGGTCGAGGTAGTCGAGCTCCGGCAGCTCGAGCTCGGTCACGAGGGCCACGGTGCTGGAGTATGCCGCCGTGATCACTTCCGCACGCGACCCGCGAGTGGTGGAGGCGGTGCGTCTCCTGCGCACCGCCGACGAGCACGCCTTCGCGATCGACGACGCGGAGCTGCTCCGCGCGGCCGTCGACGAGGGGATCGAGGTCGCGTGGTCGCTGCGCGCCGAGGAGATGGCGCAGGACGCGCGGCGCGCGCTCGCGTTCGCGGGCCAGCCGCCCGACGTGATCGCGGTGTGCCGGAAGCCGCCCGCGCCGGACGGCCCGCTGCCGCCGCGCAGCCTCGTCCTCGCGCGCGTCCGCGACGCGGGGAACGTCGGCTCGATCATCCGGACGGCCGCGGCGTTCGGGTTGCCGCGGGTCGCGTTGACGCCAGGCTGCGCGGACCCGTGGTCGCGGAAGGCGCTGCGCGCGGCGAAGGGCGCGACGTTCCGGCGCGGGCTCGTCGCGGAGGGGGCGCGGCTCGAAGGCGGCCTCCTCGCCGCCGCCGTGCCTCGCGGCGGCGTCGCACCGCGCGACTTGCCGGCGGACGCGAGCGTCGTCCTCGGCAGCGAGCGCGGCGGGCTGACCGCGGAGGAGCGAGCCGCGTGCGAGCTCGCGGTCACGATCCCGGCGCCCGGCTTCGAGTCGCTGAACGTCGCGGCGGCGGCGGCGATCCTCACATACGAGCTGGCGCGCCGCGCTTAGGGTTCCGCACCATGTCCGACCGTCCTGCGCCGCCACGCCTCGCCGCCCGCGCCGTCCTCGCCGCCCGGGTCTCCCTCGAACGCATCGGCGACCGGCTCCTGCCCGCGGAGCTCGCGACCCTCCAGCGCTCGATCGGCTTCGCGCCCGCGTTCACGATGCGCGCGCTCGCCGAGCTGGAGATCCCGGAGGCCCTCGACAACAAGAGGAAGCGCACGGCAGAGGACATCGCACGCGAGAAGGGCCTCGACGCCGACGCGCTGCACCGCGTCATGCGCTACGCCGCGCTCCACGGCCTGCTCAGGCTCGACAAGCGCGGCCGCTTCGCGCTCACGCGTACGGGCGCGGTGCTGAAGAAGGACCACCCGCACTCGATGCGCCCGTGGATCCTGTACCTGACGGAGCGCTCGACCCAGGAGGCGTGGCAGAACGTCACCGACTCGGTCCGCACGGGCGAGCCCGCGTTCCCCGCCACCCACGGCGAGTCGGTGTGGTCGTACTTCGAGAAGCACCCGCGCGAGGAGCAGCAGTTCGCGGCCGGGATGCGCCGGATCACCGAGATCGACCGGCCGGCGATCGTCGCCGGCTACCCGTGGCCGGAGACCGGCACCGTGTGCGACGTCGCCGGCGGCATCGGCACGCTGCTCACCGGCGTGCTGAAGAAGCGCCCGCAGCTGAAGGGCATCCTGGTCGACGGCCCCGGCGTCCTGAAGGAGGCCGAGGCGCACCTGGCCGCCGAGGGGGTCCGCGACCGCGTCGAGCTGTGCGAGGGCAACTTCTTCGAGAGCGTCACGGCGACCGCCGACGTCTACGTGATGAAGGACGTCCTCCACGACTGGGACGACGAGCGCTGCCTGCAGATCCTGAAGACCGTGCGGGAGGCGATGCCGAGCGGATCCAAGCTCGTCCTCGTCGAGACGCTGCAGGAGCCGAACGTCGTCGAGCCCGTGGCCTCGTTCGTCGACGTCCACATGCTCACCCAGACCGACGGCGGCCGCCAGCGGTCGGTCAAGGAGCTGCACGACCTCATGCGCGCCGCGGACCTCGAGCCCGGCGAGGTCCGCCTCACCGCGAACCCGGGCCTGATCGAGGGCGTGGCGTCATAGCGCGATGCGCGGCGCACCGCAGCGGCGCGTGAACGGAGACGGGCGCCCGAGGCGGAGCTTCAGCCCGCCGCGGATGCAGACGCCCAGGAGCTCCCGCCGGCCGACCCGCCGCTCCAGCCGCAGCACCGTGCGGGCCCGCCCCCGCCGCGTCTCCCGCAGGCGCCCCACGCCCGCACGGAGGAGCAGGGAGGAGCCGCGCGGCTGCTGGTAGATCACGAGCGTCCGCCCCGCGAGCCGCGTCCGCGGCGCGACGACGCCGGCGCTGAGTCGGCGCCCGTGCGGCGTGCCCAGGTTCACGCGTGGCTCGGCGTAGACGGTGACGACGCTGCTGCCGCGGCCCGGCGACGCGACCCGCAGGCGGGCGTTGCGGTAGAGGGTCACCACGGTCACGAAGCCGCCGTCGCGCGCCACGCGGATCGTCTCGAACCGGCGGAAGCGCCCGCGCGGCCACTCCGCCGTGTCGACGCGCACGCGGACGCCGCTGCCGCGCAGGTCCCGCCCGAGGACGCCGACGAACCTCAGCGTGCGGCCCGAGGGCACCTCGGTCGGGCGGGCGAAGACCGCGATCGCGCCCGGCGCCGGGCGCAGGCCGCTCCGCCACGCGGTCACGCGGCCGCCCCAGAACGTGAGCAGCGTGTCGGGCCCCGCGGCGAGCAGCGGCTCGCCGGCCGTCGTCGCCGACCCGGCGGGCCGCCCGGCCCAGAGGAACAAACCGTCCTCCGCCGCATACGCCCTGACGCGGCCGTCGCGGAACCCGTACACGTCGTGCCCCACGGCGATCACCGAGGTCAGCGCGCCCGCGACGCGCCAGCGCGTGGCCGCGGTGCGAGGGTCGACGCCCAGGAGCGCGTCGTCGGCGGGGATCACGTCGAGCCCGTCGACGCCGATCGGCCGCGCGCCGAGGAACCGGCCGGCGAGCGCGCCGGTCGCCGCGTCGAGGATCGGGAAGCCCTCGGCGCCGGCGTCCTGCGTCGGGACGTACAGCCGGCCGTCGTGCACGGAGGGGACGCCCCGGCCGCTCACGCACCCGGCGTCGCGCCGCGGCGCGATGGCTCTCGACCGCGCCCGAGACCCGGTCGAGAGCCTTCGCGCCACCGCACGTGCCAGCCACGTACACGCGGGTGGCGTCGGCGGCGACCCCGGCCGCGTCCGTGACCGTGGCCGTGCGCCACAGCTCCCCGCCGTCATCGGCCCGCCGCGCCTGCACGAAGTCGCCGCGCCCCTGGAGGTCCTCGCCCACCAGGAAGACGGCGCCGCCGCCCGCCACGGGCGAGTTCCCTCCCCTGAGGCCTGTGTTCACGTCCCACCGCTTCGCGCCCGTCGCGGCGTCGTAGGCGGCGAGCCCGTTGCCCGGCTGCACGTAGAGCAGCCCGTCGCCGTACGCGAGCGCGTCCGGCTCGGGCTCGACGAAGCTCCAGAGCCGCCGGCCGGTCGCGAGGTCGTACCCGATGACGAGGAAGCCGTCGCTCGCGAAGAACCGCCCGTCGCCGGCGAGCAGCGCCTGCAGCCCGCTCGCCTCGATCGACCACTTGCGCACGAGCGGCGGGACGAGCTCCTCGGAAGGCACGAGGCCGCTGTTCGCGGCGTCGACGCGCGGCGTCGAGGGGACGTCCTGCGCCGCCGCGGGCGACGCCGGCACCAGCACCGCCAGGACGCTCAGCACCGTGACCGCGCGCAGCAGCACGGGCTCTGGATACCCGCTCGCCGTGGTAGGAAGCCGAACGTGCTCCGGGTGACCGCCAACCTGACGATCCCCGACGACGAGATCGTCGTGCGGGCCAGCCGGTCGAGCGGGCCCGGCGGCCAGCACGCCAACGTCACCGCCTCGCGGATCGAGGCGTCGTTCGACGTCGCCGCCTCCACCGCGCTGAGCGACGAGCAGAAGCGGCGCGTCATCGCCAAGTGCGGCCCGCGCGTCGTCGCCGTCGCCCAGGACGCCCGCAGCCAGGCCCGCAACCGCGAGCTCGCCCTCGAGCGCCTCGCGCGCCGGATCGCCTACGGCCTGCACGTCCCCCGCCCGCGCCGCCCGACGAAGCCGACCGCGGCGTCGAAGCGCCGGCGGCTCGAGGCGAAGCGGCGCGCGGGCGAGAAGAAGGCCGCGCGCCGCCGCCCGGACCCCGATTGAGACCCATGTGACACTGACCCGGCAGCGCTGCCGCGCGAGCATGCGCGCCATGGGTTTCTTCAAGGATCTCCGCAACGTCCAGAAGCACGCCAAGGACATGACCCCGCCGGAGTACCGGGGCATGGGTGGCCTGATGCGCATGTCGAAGGACGGCATGGCGCAGATGAGTCAGACGATGGGCCAGATGCAGGCCGACGCGCAGAAGGCGCAGCATCTCGCCGTGAACGGCCGCGACGGCACGGCGACGATCACCGCGCTGCGCCAGACCGGCACGTTCGTCAACGAGAACCCCGAGGTCGAGATGGACCTCCAGGTGACCGTCGACGGCATGGCCCCGTACAACGCGACCCACCGGCAGGTCATCGCGCTGATCGCCGCGCCGCAGTTCCAGCCCGGCGCGACCGTCCCGGTGAAGGTCGACCCGGCGGAGCCGACCTCCCTCATCGTGGCCTAGCCACGGGGGGCACAGCGATGCGGCTGTTCCGCCGGATCCGCGAGCCGGTCGAGGGCGTGGCGCAGGTCGTGTCCTCGACCGACTGGACCGCAGGCACCTCGTCGTGGGCGCGCGTCCGGATGCGGCTCGTCGTCGTCGCCGAGGGCCACGAGCCGTTCCAGATCGAGCACGCGTGCCAGTGCCGCGCCGACAAGTGGCCGCTGCCCGGGATGACGCTCCCGGTGGTCTTCGACGCGCGCGACCACGAGCGGCTCGACGTACAGTGGAAGCGCGTGCCGAGCGCCCGCGACCGCGCCGCCGAGCAGGCCGAGGCGATGGTTCAGGCGCTCACGGGAGGGGGCGCGAACCCGCCGCCCTCAGGAAGCTGACGCTCGCCCCCGCGCAGAAGATCGCCAGCAGCCCCACGCCGATCGGGAAGAACACGCCGAAGACGTTGTCCTCGTCCTCGGCGAGCAGGATCCCCAGCTGGAGGACGAACGAGAGGCCGCCCGCGATCGCGATGCCGCCCAGCCACGACGGCAGCGCGCGCACGCCCGCGTTGACGAGCCCGACCGTCACGAGGCACGCACCCATCGCGGCGCTCGCCACGCCCGACGCGGCCGCCGTCAGGTCGTAGGTCGAGCGCAGGATCTCGGGCGGCGTCTGGGGATCGGCGATCGTGTAGGCGGCGACGAGCAGCGCGAGCGCCATGCCGCCGATCCCCACCGCTCCCGCGGCGAGGACGATGTGGCCGGCGCGGGTGAAGCCGCGCACGCGAGCCTCGGCCTCGCCGATGACGCTGCGCAGGTAGCCGAGGAAGAGCAGGAAGTTGTAGGTCGCGAGCGCGAAGACGAGCGCGCCGATGCGGAAGTTGTCCTCGTTGTCGCGGGCGAACTCCGTCCACTCCGCGAGCGGCGCGCCGTCGTCCGGCGTCTCCGCGCTCGTAATCGCGACCGTGATGACGAGCAGCACCGCGAACGCGAGGCCGGCGCTCGCGACCAGCCGCTGGACGAGCGGTGAGACGGGGTCGGGCCGGGACGACGCGGGGACGCTCATGCGCGTGCCTTTCGGCGCGCCCCGTGCCCTTCCTCCGGCGCCTCACACGAGCCGGCGGCTGAGGCACTCGTGCAGCTTCGGGTCCCGCCACTCCTTCGGCAGCGTCCGCTCGACGCGCAGCGACGCGCGCCGCTCGTGCAGCTCGAGCGTCGCCACCTGGTTGTCGAACCACGGGCCGTCGGTGATCCGCCAGCGGACGTTCTCGGGCGCGCGCACGCCGGCCGTGCGCGCGAGCGCGCGCGCGACGAGTCCCCCGGCGCGCGACGTCCCGAACCGGACGATGCAGCGCTCGCGGTCGTCGAGCGGGTTGCGGAACGGCGAGCACACGGCCTGGTACACGGCGCTCTCGACGCCCGCCGACCGGCGGAACGCGACCTCCGCGAGGTACGCGTGGTGGACGTCGCCCGACAGCAGCACGATCGACGCCGGCGGGTCGCCGTGCCTCCCCGCCCCGACCTCCTCGATCCGCTCCATGAGCCGCCGGAACGACTCGCCGAACGCGGCCCAGTGCTCCAGGTCGCCGGCGCGCCGGATCCGCTCCGCGACGCGGTTGAACGCGCGGCCGTAGGCGCCGGTGCTGGTCGCCTCGTTCCACGCCTCGAGGTAGTGCAGCCCCTGGCCGAGGAGCACGGGCAGCGAGGTCGCGATCACGAGGTGGTCGTGCCCGCCGACGAGCCGCTCGCAGATCCATTCCCATTCACCGTCGTCGACCATCGTCCGCCGGCCGTCGTCGAAGCTGCGCCCCGCGCGCGAGTCGACGACGATCACCCGCACCCCGCCGTAGTCGCGGCAGAAGCTCCAGCGGGTGCCGGCGGTCTCGCGGTCGGCGCGGAGCGCGAACTCGCGGAGGATCGGCGCGCCGTCGTCGGCGTCGCACACCTTGTCGTAGACCTCGTCGGCGTCGTGCAGGTGCGACGGCTCGAGGTTCCCGATGTGCTGGTAGATCCAGTACGACGCGAACGCGCCGCGGATGCGCTCGTCCCACCACGGCTTGCGCCGCCAGTCCTCGAGCCACGACGCGGAGATGTTCCAGTCGTCGTGCACGTCGTGGTCGTCGAAGATCATCGCGGTCGCGACCGTCGACAGCAGCCAGCGCATGACCGGCTCGCCCCACGACTCCCAGTACAGCCGCGTGTACTCCTCGAAGTCCGCGACCTCCTCACCGGGCGACGCGCTCGTGTCGCGCCGCGAGCGGATGAACTCGAGCGCGCGCGGGGAGACCTCGTCGGCGTAGACCTGGTCACCGATCATCAGCAGCCGCGACGGCCAGTCCTCATGCGGCGTGTCGCGCATCCGCAGCGCGAGCGCGCGCAGGGCGTCCACCTCGCGGCCGCGGTCGTTGGCGTCCTTGGACAGCGCGTACGGCGGGTCGTGCGGCACCGACACGCGGCACGATCCGAACGCGATCCGCGCGGGCTCGTCCTCGGCCGGCGTGCGGATGACGCTCGGCGGGAAGCCCTCCGGCGCGGCGTCCGGCCAGTGGCGCTCGCCGTCGAGCCGGACCTCGTACGCGTTCGTGCTGCCGGGCTCGAGCCCCTCGACGTGCACGAGCGCGTAGTGGTGGCCGCTCACGTGGAACGTCCGCCGCTCCCAGCCGAGGATCTCCACCGTGCAGGGCGCGTCGGTCTCCACCCACACGGTCGCCTGCGTCTCGTCGACGTAGCGCAGCACGGGGCCGAGGACCAGGGCGGGCACGGCTCGGGACCGTAGTCGCTATCGCTGGGGGCCGACGTCGTTGGCGCGCATCCACACGGCCTTGCCGTCGCGCACCCGCCACGTCCAGACGACGCGACGGCGCACCGGCTCGCCCCGGACGCTCCCCTCCGCGCGGCCGAACACCACCACGCTGCCGCGCGCGGCGCGGACGTCCTCGGCGTGCAGCGTCAGCTCGTCCCACACCCGGCCCGCGTCGGCGAAGTACTCGCGCACGCCGGCGTGGCCGCGGTAGGGCTCCGTGCGGCCGGTGAGCTTCGCCGTGCCGCTCGGCTCGAAGACCACGTCGTCGCTGACGTGGGCGAGCGCCTCCTCGATGTCGCGCCGCGCGAACGCCGCGTAGATCGCGTGTACGGCGGCGACGTCCGCCTCCTGCCCTCCGTGGCTTCCGTACTCGTCCTGGGGCACGTGCTGACAGGATGCCCACATGAGCGCCGCCGAGCCGCAGACCCGCAGCAGCCGCGACCAGGGCCTCGTGCTGCTCGGGGTCCTCGCGGCGATCATGTGGGTCTCCGAGATCGCGGACTCGATCGCCTTCGACCTCGACCGGTACGGGATCGCGCCTCGCGACGCGGACGGCCTGGACGGGATCCTCTGGGCGCCGTTCCTGCACGCGGGCTTCGGGCACCTCGTCGGGAACACGCTCCCGTTCCTCGTGCTCGGCGCCGGGATCGCGCTGAGCGGCGTCGCGCGCGTCGCGGCCGTCACCGCCGTCGTCGTGCTCGTCGGCGGTCTCGGCACGTGGCTGTTCGGGCCGGAGAACACCGTGCACATCGGCGCCAGCGGCGTCGTCTTCGGCTACGCCGCCTACCTCGTCAGCCGCTTCTGGTGGACGCGCCGCGCGCTCGACGCGGGGATGGCGCTCGTCGTGCTCGCTGTGTACGGGACCACGCTGCTGATCGGCCTGGTCCCGACGCCCGGCGTCTCGTGGCAGGGCCACCTGTTCGGGGCGGTGGGAGGCGTCGTCGCCGCGCGCCTCGTCCACCGCCGCCGCGATCAGGCGACCGCCACCTCCGCCGCCGCCGTCCCGTAGAGGCCGTTCAGCGACGCGTCGCGGTCCAGGCACGCCCGCAGGGCCGCGACGACGCTCGGGCAGAACTGCCGCCCGCTCATCGCCTCGATCTCCGCGATCGCCTCGGCCAGCGGGCGCGACGCGCGGTACGTCCGCGAGCTGGTCATGGCGTCGAGCGCGTCCGCCACCGTGAGGATCCGCGCGGCCAGCGGGATCTCCTCGGCGACGAGCCCGTCGGGGTAGCCGTTGCCGTCGTAGCGCTCGTGGTGGCTGCGGACCATCTGCTTGACGATCGGCGGCAGGTCCAGCTCGCCGAGGATGTAGCTGGAGATCTCGGGATGCCGGCGCATCTGCGCGACCTCGCCGGGCTCCAGCCGGCCGGGCTTGAGCAGGATGTCGTCGGGCACGCCGATCTTGCCGATGTCGTGGATGACGGCGCCGACCTCGACGGCCTGCAGCTGCCGCGGCGTGAGGCCGAGCTCCTCGCCGAGCAGCACGCTGACGCGGCAGACGCGCTCGGTGTGGCCGCCCGTGTACGGGTCCTTCGCCTCGATCGTGCGCGCCAGCGAGGTGATCGTCGACAGGTACGAGCGCTGCATGCGCTGCATCAGCCGGCGCTTCTCGTCGAGCAGGCGCTCGAGCCGGCCGTTGGCGTCCTGCAGCTCGTCGTGGCGCCGGCGCAGCTCGGCGACGCTCGCGCGCGAGCGCTCGACGTACTGCTTCTGCGCGAGCCACAGCGTGATGACCGGGATCGCGAACACGGCCAGCGCCGGCATCCCGAGGCGGCGCTCGACGAGGATCAGCGCGGCGGCGATCGCGCCGTAGAGGAGGTAGTGCGGCGTCAGCCACGCCAGCCGCTCGCGCCAGACGCCGAGCGGGCTCGCGCCCTCGGTGATCGCCATGACGACCGACAGCAGGCTCACGTTGACGACGTAGTAGGCGAGGCCCGCCGCGGGGCCCGCGAGCAGCAGCTCGAGCGTCGTGCCCGACGGCAGCACGTCGAACACGACAGCGGCCGCGGCGCCCGAGAGCGTCAGCGCGCCGAGGTCGAACGTCAGCTTGACCTTCGGCTCGCGCCACGCGACGTGCTTCAGCGCGATGACGCCCTCCGCGACGAGCACGCCGAGCGGCCCGAAGAAGTACGCGACGACGAGCGTAGGCGCCGACGCCGGCGAGATCCGCGCGCGCTCGAACAGGTCGATGCGCACGAGGTCGAGGCCGAGCATGGTGGCGACGAGCGCGATCAGCAGCCCGGGGCGATCGAGGATCTGCGCGTGCTCGGAGGTCGCGCCGAGCGCGAGCGCTGCCGCGAGCAGGACGCCGCTGAACCACGGGATCGCGCGGTGCGTCGCCGGCCGCTCCTCGCCGGTGGGATCCTCCGCGGGCGGATCGGCCGGGAGGCCCGTGATGGCGGCGACCGACACGTCGAGCGGCGGCAGGTCGTCGAAGCGCTCGCGCGCGCCGCTCTGCTCGCGCTCGGAGCGCTCGGCGGCCGGCAGCTCGATGACGCGGCGCGCCTCGCGCGGCAGGCCGATGCGGATGCGGTTGCGCCCGCTGACCTTCGCGTCGTAGAGGGCGACGTCGGCGGCCTGGACGAGCGAGCGCAGCGAGTCGCCGTGCTCGGGGAACGACGCGAGCCCGCCGCTGAGCGTGACGGAGACCGTCTCGCCGTCGTGCTCCCACACCGTCTCCTCGACCCGCGCGCGGATGCGCTCGGCGCGGTCGCGCATTCCCGCCGCGCCGGCGCCGGGGACCATGAGGCAGAACTCCTCGCCGCCGAACCGGGCGGCGACGCCGTCCGCCCCCGCCTCGTCGCGCAGGATCTCCGCGACGCGGCGGATCGCCTCGTCGCCGACGAGGTGGCCGAAGCGGTTGTTGACCGCGCGCAGGTGGTCCAGGTCGACCATCAGCAGCGACACGGCCTCGCCGCGCTTGCGGGCGGCGTGCAGCGCGGCGCGCAGCCGGCGCTCGAGCTCCTCGGAGTTGTAGAGCGCGGTCTTCGGGTCCGTGCGCGACTGGTGGCGCAGCGAGGGGACGAGCAGCGCGCGGTACATCAGCGCCACCGGTCCCGCCGCGAGGATCGCGACGCCGGGCGCGTCGTGCCAGAGCGCGGCGACGCACGCGCCGGTCGCCGCCAGCGCGAGGTCGAGCGGCAGCGTGCCCGCCAGCTCGCGGACGCCGGCGCGGACGCCGCGGCCCTGCGCGAACGCGACCGCCAGCCCGATCAGCAGGTGGTTGACGAGCACCCAGACGACCGCGGCGGCGCCGAGCGCGGCGACGGTCGCGCCGTCGAGGGCGCCGTCGGCGCGCAGCGTCGTCCCGGTGCCGGCGACGGCGTGCGCCGCGAGGCCGGCGAGCGTGTAGTTGGCCGCGTTGAACGCCGGCAGGTACCAGCGGTCGCGGCGGCTCAGCGCGCCGGGGAGGAAGCAGACGAGCGCCAGCACCGGGATCGCCGGCGCGGGCAGCAGCACTGCGCCGCAGAAGAAGAACACGAGGTTCGAGTGCAGCGAGTGCGCGCCGGCGGCCATGACCTCGAACGCGCTGACCGCGCAGAACGCGGCGGTGACCGCGAGGAGGACCCAGTCGAGCGCCGGGTCGGCCGTCGCCCACAGCGGGGCGGTGGCGGCGGCGGCCGCGGCGAGCGCGACGACCGTCATGACGAGGGCCCTGCCCGTGGCCGGGAGCTTCGCGAAGCGCGGGGCGGTGGGGGCCTGCGGATCGGGACGCGACATCGTCATCCCCCTACTTCTCGAAGCTCGAGGTCCAGGACGCGCGGGTCCAACTCGCTCGCGTCCAGCTGGCCCGGGTCGGGTCCATCAGGACGCACTGCTCCTTGGCCCAGGCGATGTCGGCGTCCGTCCAGCTCGCCCGGGTCCAGCTCGCGCGCTCGAAGTCGGTGCAGCTCTGCTTCGTGGCGGTCCAGCTCGCGCGGGTCCAGGACGCGCGGGTCCACGAGGCACGGGTCCACGACGCGCGCATGCCGTCGACGGCGGTCGTCCAGCTCGCGCGCGTCCACGACGCGCGCGCCCAGTCGATCTCCTTCGTGAGCGGGTCGAGCAGCGTGCTGATCGCCGGCGCCGTCGTCGGCACGGTCGTGGGGTTGAGGATCGCCTTGTCGGTGGCCGCCTCGGCACCGGTGATCGTGGTCGTGACGGTCACGGTCGTCGCGACGGGCTGGCCGCTGCCGTCGACGAGGTCGCTGGTCGCCGACGCGCTCTCCTCCACCGCGCGCGTGCGCTTGGTGATCGTCGCCTTGACGAGCGCGGGCGTCATCGCCGGGAAGGCCTGCAGGAGCTGCGCGACCTCGCCCGAGACGACGGCGGCCGCCATCGACGTGCCGCCGACGCGGAAGTAGCCGTCGCTCGTGACGCACTGCGGGCAGAGGCTCGCGTAGTCCGAGCCGGGCGAGAGCGTCGAGACGAGGCGCGACCCGGGCGCGACGACGTCCGGCTTGTTGAGCCCGTCCTGCGTCCGGCCGCGGCTCGACCACGGCGCGAGCTGGTCGTCCGCGATGTCCTTCGTGCCCTTGTCGTCGACGCCGCCGACGGTGAGGACGAACGGGTCGTTGGCGGGGGCGTAGTCGACGGCGCCTGTCTGCTGGCCGTCGTTGCCCGCGGCGGCCACGACGACGAGCCCGGCGAAGACGGCCTGCTCGGCGGCGGCGGCGAGCGGGTCGGTCTTGTACGACTCCGAGGAGGTCGAGCGCAGCGAGAGGTTGACGACGCGGACGTTGTAGTCGCGGCGGAAGTCGACGGCGAACTGCAGGCCGTCGATGACGTCCGCGACCGTCGCGGCGCCGTGGCCATCGTCGGCCTTGATCGCGATCAGGTGCGCATCCGGCGCGACGCCCGCGTACCTGCCCTTGAGCGGATCGCCGGCGTCGCGGTTCGTGCCGTTGCCCGCGATGAGGCCGGCGATGTGCGTGCCGTGGCCGAAGGTGTCGTTCGCGTCGCCGGCGGCCGGGTTGACGACCGCGCTGGCGACGACCCGCGACGTGTGGTCGGTCTCCGAGGCGCGGAAGTCCGGGAGGTCGCCGCGGATGCCCGTGTCGATCACGGCGACGCCGATGCCCTTGCCGGTCCAGCCGGACGCCCACGCGCGCTCCGCGCGGATCGACTGGTTGAAGGAGGTGAGGAGGGCGGCGGGGTCGGGCGTGCCGGTCTTGACGACCGGGGCGTTGAGGGAGACGGCGGCTCCTGGGTTCTCGCCCAGCTTCGCCGCCTCGCTCGCGGTGGTTTCGAGGACCACCGCGTCGATCAGCTCGAGCTTCCTCAGCACGTCGCCCTGCGGCGCGTCCGCGCCGCGCACGATGACCTCGACGCGCTGGTGCGGAGTTTCGTCCGCGAGCTTCGCGAGGTCGGGGCTGACGGACGCCGCGGCCGGCGAGGCGAGGGCCGCGGTCAGCGTCGCGGTCGCCAGCAGCACCGTCCAGGTGATGCGACCCCAACGCCAGGCAGCCAGAGAGATGGGAAACGACATGGAGGGACTCCCGGTCAACGGGTGCGTCCGAGCACCCGGGTCGACGACACGCTCTGTGTGACCGGCAGCCGAGCCGTCTCGCTCTCCGAGGACGAGACCTCTGGCTTTGCGTCCCTGCCTCGCGACAGGTTTGCCCTTTGCGGCTTCGCTCCCGCTGTTCGGGCGGCTTGAGGGAGGTCTTGAGCCCGAATCAGTGCAAAGGGCGATTTCGTGGACGTTTGTCGTACTGATGCAGCGTCAACGCGCCACCGGTCCGTACATCCGTCCAGCGTTTCCGTGGACGCCCGTTCGACGCTCCGGCGTCCGCCGCTGCCGCAACCTGACGTGCGGTCACAGGGCCGAGGCGTTTCGCGGCGAAGGCCACGGTGGGCCGAAGCACGCACCGGTCGACGATGCCTCAGGATCCGATCACCTACGCCAAGGCGCGGGAGCGCCTCTCGCGCACTCGCGACACCGCGCACGGCGGCCGCGTCCGACGCGGGGGCCGGTCCCGCGGCGAGCCGTTCGACTGGTCGGCTGACGAGCGCCACCCCGCGGGCGGACCCGGGGAGGTTGCGTCCCGTGGTTCGGACGGCTCCGCCCTCCTCAGCTTCGGGGTCGCCTTCGCGATCTTCGCGGCGATCCGCTTCATCCACGAGGTCTTCGCCGCGCTGGGCTGGATCTCGGGGCTTCCGCTCGGATGCACCATCGCTTCCCTCTCGTTGGCCGGTGGCCTCGTGCTGCGGAACGAGAAGTGCCAGGCGCGGGTCGGTCGCCGGAGGAACGTGGTCATCGCCGCGCTGGGCGCGATGTTCGTCGGTGGCGGCCTCCTCGCGATCCTCGGTGCTCATGAGGATCTCCGAGCCGTCTCGACGGCGGTCTCGGCCACCCCGCATCCCCCGCGACCGCTGCTCGCGATGCCCGACCTGAGCCTTCCCTCCGCACCGGGGACCACGGACCTCGTGATCGTCGGAGGCGACGTCTGGGAGTGGGGAGGACGGCGTCTGACCGGGCCCGCGGGCCGGCCGTCCATCCGCGTACCCGCGAGGATCGACGCGGTCGAGCCGTGCGGAGGCGGAATGCTGGTGGCGTTCGGGTCCGGCAGCGCGATCCGCTACAGCCCGCGCACCGGGAAGCCGCTCGGCAGCGCCGTCGATCTCAGCAGCGAGCCGCTGGCCATCGAGTGCGGGGGAGGGTCGGCCTTCCTCGGGCTGCGAGATCAGGGGGTCGTGCTCCGTACGAGCACCGCCGACCTGGCCGCGCCGAGGTCGTGGATCCCGATCGGTGGCGCCATCGGCGGGCTGCTGGTTCGCTCGGATGTGACGCTGCTGGTAGGGGACGTCACCAATCGGCGTGTGGCGCACGTCAGTCTCGCCCACGACGTCGTGGACCACTACATCGACGGTCTGCCTGAACCGATGCGCCTCCTTCCCGCGCCTCTCGGAGCGGTGTCGATCGCCTCGAACCTCGGGTGCCTGCGCACGGTCTCCTCGGCGAGTGCTGAAGCCGACCGGCCCGGCCTGAACGTTCCGGGGCGCATCGTCGGTGCCGCACAGCACGGCGATTCGGTCTTGGCACTGGCCAACGGTGGCTACTGGATGCAACGGATCGATCTGGCGACGATGACCCCGGGCCCGCTCGTGCCGCTGCCGAACGGTCAGGCGGCGACCGCCGTGGTGGCAACGTCCGCGGGATGGATCGTCCAGGTCGCCGAGGAGAACCGGCGACTGTTGATCTCCTCCCGTCGGTTCGCCGAGCTCGAGGCCGCGGCACGAAGTCGCGCGAAGATCCGCGTCGGCGGTCCCTGCGTCTGACGGCCTCCTCACGCCGCGACGCCTGACCGCTCCGCGCGCAGCGCGAGCTGCAGCTCGGTGCGCTGCGCGGGATCGTCGAGGGCGTCGCCGAGCAGGTCGCGGAGCTGGTGGAGCCGGTAGCGCACGGTCTGCACGTGCACGTGGAGCGCCTCCGCGGTCGGCCGCGCCTCGCCGAGGTGGTCGAGCCACGCCTCGAGGGTCTCCGTCAGCCGCGCGCGCGTGGTGGCCGGGAGGCCTTCGAGCGGCTCCAACCGCCGCTCGACGAGCTCCCGGGTGAGAGCGGGGTCCGCTCGGAGAAGGAGATCGAGGAGCCGCTCCTCGGCGACGACGAGCTCCTCCCCGCCGGCCAGCCCGATCGCGGCCGCCGCCCGCGCCGCCGAGCGCGCGGCGTCGCCCGGCGCAACCGTCGGCCCGAGAGCGGCGCGCGTTCCCTCGAACGCCGTCCGCAGCACCCGCCGCCTCTGCGGAGCATCCGGGTCGGGGACCACCGCCACGGGCAGCACGTCCCTCTCCCCCACGAGCGCCTCCGGCGGCAGCCTCGCGGCGAGGCGGGCCGGGCGGTCGTGCTCGAAGACGACGACCGCGACGCTCTTCGGGAGGCGCCAGGCGGCCTCCTGCGCGGCGGCCTCGAGCTCGGCGGCGGGCGGCGGCGGGTCGGCGAGCAGGAGATCGAGGAGGCGGCGGCGCCGGTCCTGCCGCTCGCCCGCGACGAGCGCCGACGCCTCGGCGTAGCCCTCGGCCGACGCCGCGGACAGCTCGTCGATGAAGGCGAAGACGGCCTCCGCGAGGCGGATGAGAGTCTCGCGGGGCGCGCCGGCGTCGGACGCCGCCCGCGCGAACCGCCGCCAGGCGACCTGCGCCCCGGCGCGGTACGCGGCGAGCAGGGCGTCGAGCTCGCGCCCGGCGCGGACCTCGCCGCGCCCGAGCCCGACGTACACGTCCCGGCCGGGGACCGCCGCCTCCGGCCCGGACTCGATCAGCTCGACGAACCCGCCGAGCGCCCCCTCGACCCCGATCCGCACGTTGCGCCCGAACGTCCCCTCGAGCGGGATCGCGTAGGCGGGCACGCCCTCCCGCACCGCGTCGAGCACCTCCTCGACCAGGTCCGGAAGCGTCGCGCGAAGCGGCACGGCGAGGGAAGCGTCGAGGGTCGCCCACGGCGCGGCCGGTTTGCGCGATCGCACAACATTCTGGGGACTCTTTGTTGGCACGGGGCGATGATGACGCGGAGTTTTGCGGGAATCCTCCAGAACCATGTCACGAGCAGAGCGCGTCGCCAACCTTGCCGCCGTCGTCGTCCCGTTCGTCGCGGTCGGGGTCGCGGTCGTGCTGCTGTGGCAGCGGGCCGTCGGGCCGCTCGACCTGGCGCTGCTGGGCGTGATGTACCTGCTCACCGCGATCGGGATCACGGTCGGCTACCACCGGCTGCTGACGCACAAGTCGTTCACGACGCGCCCGTGGGTGAGGTACGGCTTCGCCGTCCTCGGCTCGATGGCGATCCAGGGGCCGGTGCTCGACTGGGTCGCCGACCACCGCAAGCACCACGCGTTCACCGACAAGGACGGCGACCCGCACTCGCCGCACGGCCACGAGTCGTGGTGGCGCGGCCTCCTCTACGCCCACATGGGCTGGCTGCTCGACACGCAGGGCCAGGCGACGAAGCGCCAGTTCGCCCGCGACCTCCTCGCGGACCCGGGCATGCGCCGCATCAACCGCCTCTTCCCGTGGCTCGCACTCGCCGGCCTGCTCATCCCGTTCGCGCTCGGCTGGCTGATCAGCGGCACGCTCGCCGGCGGCGTCACCGGCCTCGTCTGGGGCGGGTTCGTGCGCGTCTTCTTCGTGCACCACGTGACGTGGTCGATCAACTCGGTCTGCCACTTCCTCGGCAGCCGTCGCTACGCCACCGACGATCGCTCGACCAACGTCGTCTGGCTCGCGCTGCCGTCCCTCGGCGAGTCGTTCCACCACAACCACCACGCGTTCCCGAGGTCGGCGAAGCACGGCCTGCGGTGGTACGAGGTGGACCTGTCCGGCGTGGTGATCGGGCTGCTCGAGCGGGTCGGCCTCGCGCGCGATGTGACCCGTGTGGAGCCGGACCACGAGCGACGGAAGCTCGCCGCTTGACGCCCGGCGGGCCGGACCGTCCGCTACCGAGCCCGGCGCTTCCGCTGCGTCGGGCGCGAGCGCGCGACCACCCTGCCGTCGCCCGCTTCCGCTGCCGCCGCGGGGCGGCCCGCGTGACGTTCACCCGCAGCTGAGCCGCGTGTTCGACCAGCTCGACTTCGTCTACCTCCCCAGCCGCGATGCCGCGGCCGACGTCGCCCGCTACGAACGGCTCGGCGGGGAGTGCGTCTTCGCGATCGAGCGGTTCGGGACGCGTGTCGCGATGGTCCGCCTGACCGAGGGAGGGCCGGGGCTGCTGCTCGCCGAGCACCTGGAGGGGGACGCGCCGATCCTCGTCTTCCGCGTCGACAGCCTCACGGCGGTGGACGAACCAGGGACCCAGTTCGAGATGCCGTTCGGCTTCGGCGTCGAGCTCGAGCTGCCGGGCCCCCAGCGGATCGCCGTCTACGAGGCGACGCGCCGCGAGCGCGGCGAGAGCCTCACGGGCCGGCGGGACTTCTGAGCGCGGCGCGGACCGCGGCCTCGAGCTGCGCGCGCAGGCCGGCCGGAAGGGGAGTGCCGTCGACGAGGTGGCGACGGATCGCGCCCTGCGGAAGGTCGACGATCGCGGTCAGCGCGCGCTCGATCGCCGGGCGCGTCGCGCGGCCGTAGAGGCGGCGGGCGATGTCGCGGGTCGCGCGGGCGAGCGGATCGTTGACCTCGCTCAGCGACCGGCGCAGCTCCGGGTCGCGGACGCTGCGCAGCAGGTCCTCGCGCCGCACCGACGCGAGCAGGCGCGCGTCCGCGGGATCGGACCGGGCGAAGTCGTGCAGCGCCAGCGCCGCGCCGACCGCCGCCTCGACCGCGTCGTCGCGCTCCAGAGCCGCGAGCGCCCGCTCCTGCACCCGGCGCACCGCCCGCAGCCACATCGCGGCGAGCAGGTCGTCGAGCGTCCCGAAGCGGTGGTAGATCGAGCCCTTCGGCGCGCCGCTGCGCGCGACGATGCCGTCCACCGTGGCCCCGCGCGCCCCCTCCTCCAGCACGAGCGAGCGGGCCGCGTCGAGGATCGCGTCGGTGGTGTGCAGGCGCGGCCTCGCCACGTATTAGACTATAGAGTCTAGAACGGCGGCGCGAAGGGATGACCTCGATGGGCATGTACGAGCAGTTGATCGCGGACGGGACGGCGACCCGCGAGCCCCGGGTGCGGGTGGAGCGGGGGAGCGACCGCGCCGTCGTCACCCTCGACGATCCGGATCGCCTCAACGCCCTCAGCGCGCCGCTGGTGCAGCAGCTGAAGGCCGCGCTGACCGGCCTCGCGCAGGACCGCGAGATCCGGTCGATCGTCCTGACCGGCGCCGGCAAGGGGTTCTGTGCCGGCGGCGACCTGCGCATGATGCAGCTCGCCGAGACGCACCTCGACGACGCCGAGGGCTCGACCGACATCTGGCGCTGGATCCGCTACGAGTTCGGCGCGATCCTGCGGCTGATCGCGCGCACCGACAAGGCGTTCGTCGCGGCGGTCAACGGGCCGGCGGCCGGCGTCGGCCTCGCGTGGGCGCTGAACTGCGACGTGGTCGTCGCGTCCGAACGGGCGCTGATCGTGCCCGCGTTCGGTCGGCTCGGCCTCCTCCCCGAGGTCGGGACCAGCTGGGCGCTGACCCGGCGGCTCGGATACCAGGGCGCGTTCGCGTTCTTCGCCCGCGGCCGCCACCTCACGGCGGCCGAGGCGCACGACGTCGGGCTCGTCCAGGAGGTCGTCCCGCACGACGGCCTCCTCGCCGCCGCGGACCGCTGGTGCGACGACGTCGCGAAGCTCGCGCCGCACGCCCTGGTGATGGCCAAGCCGCTCCTGCGCGCCGCCGCCGACACGCCGTGGGACGCGGCGCTCGCGATGGAGGAGTTCGCCGAGCCGAGCTGCTTCACCACCGACCGCTTCCAGGGGGCAGTCCGCGAGATGCTGGGAGACGGCGCGAGGAGCTGACGCGGAGGCGCCCGCTCGTCGCCGCGGGGCGCGGCGCCTAGCGGCCGGGCGCCTGCAGCTGCAGGCTGCACAGGTACGCGAGCGCGGCGTTCAACCGCCGGTCCCCCGTCGCGGCCAAGGCGCGGCCCTCCGCGTTCGCGTCCGCCTGCGGGTTCGGCACGAACGTCGCGCGGCGCTGGGTCGCGCGGGCGCGCACGAGCAACCGGACCGCCGCGCGCAGCGCCTTCGGCCGCCGCGCCAGAGACCGCGTCGCGACGCCGACCGCCACGACCCGCCCGCGCCGCGTCGCGTACACGAACCGCCCGCGCCGGCGCACGCCGCCGCCGACCCGCCGCGCGCCGCGCAACCGCCGCGCCGCTCGCGCGCCCACGCGAACGCCCCGCGCCCGCCGCCGCAGCGCGTTGCTGCCGACCAGCTCCACCCTGCCGCCGCGGTCGAGCACCGCCGCCTGCATCCGGTTCTCGTTGCGCCGCCCCTTCACGCACCAGCTCCACGCGCGGCCCCGCTGCTGCGGCTGGCCGGCGCGCTTCAGCAGCGTCAGCCAATGCCGCCTGAGGACGAGCGAGCCGCGCCCGCGCTTCTTGATCGCGCCGTCGCGGTTCGCGCACGCCGGCGTCCGGATCCCCGACGCGCGCTCCCACATCTCGATGTACGCCTCGGCGCCGTCCCACATGTCCTTCGCCATCTGCTCGCCGCCGAGCCGCCGCAGGTCCTCGAACCAGTCCGCGTACAGGCCGTAGTGCGCGACGCCCTCCTTGGCGTAGTCGAACGTCCGCTCGCCCGTCGTCTGCCGCTCGAACGTCACCTTCCCGTCGTAGCTGGAGAACGGGTAGCCGATCGAGTCCCCCTCGCTCGGCGACGGCTGGTGCGAGAGCCCGCCGAGGTCCGCCCCGTAGCCCCAGCCGAACGCGAACGGCGTCTGCTCCGGCCGGTACTTCTGCCACTCCTCGACGTACTCCTCGGCGGCGGAGTGGCCGGGGAACGCGATCCCGCCGAGCTTCCACAGCCGCGGCCAGTTGCCGGGGTCCATCCAGCCGTGGGGCGAGATCACGCCGGAGTACCTGCGCGCCTCGAGCAGCGAGAGCGTGTCGTCGACGGCGGCCTGGCTCATGTGATCGGGGTTGACGATCATCTTCAGGTCCATCATCCGCCTGACGACGTGCTTGCCGAGGTCGGTCAGCCCGCGCGTGTTGCAGTGCGGCGCCGGCGGGTACGCCGGCGCGCTCCCGGACGGCAGCCCGATCGCCGTGAGCAGCGGCGCGAACCCCCCGCTGGGCTGGAAGATCTCGTTGTCGTGCAGCTCGCCCTGGCAGGTGCGCGCGCTCCAGTACGAGCCGGCGCTCTGCTTGTTCCCCGCGTTGATGAGGACCCCCGCCTCGCCGCTGTCGAACCGCACGCCGGTCAGCGGGTTGTCGAACTTGTTGAGCAGGAGCATCGAGCGGACGCCGAGCTGGTACATCTCGTCGAGCTGCTCGTCGACCTGCTCCTGATCGCACGTCGGCTGGTCCCACCCGCGGCAGTCGAACGGCTCGGACGTCTCGATCTCGAGCACGACCGCCATGCGCCCGGAGTTGATGACCCGCCGCGCCTGGAACGGATCGGTGACGATCTGGAAGAACCCCTTCCCCGGGCCGCCCGCCTGCGCGTCGACGTAGTCCTGCAGCTCGCGGATCGCCTTGAACCCGCGGCGCATCGTGTCCATCTCGTTGCAGTTCGTCTCGCGGTTGGCCTGCAGCTCGCACAGGACGCGGTTCTCGTTGACGCCCATCACCATCAACCGCAGGCCGGCGTAGTACGCGCGCTCGATCCAGCGCCAGTACGTCCCCTCGTAGGTCAGGTTGTCCTTCGACCACGAGGTCATCTTCGGGTAGCCGCTCGTGTCGTGCGGCTGGCCCGGGTTGCCGTAGTTGAGCGTGTTCTGCAGCGGCGCGCCGGTGCCCTGCGGGCCCTCGATGTCGGAGCAGTCCGGCAGCGCGTACGGGATCCCGTAGCGGTGCCACGGCCGCCCGCAGTGGAACTTGCGGCCGAAGTACTCGTACGTCATCCAGTGCATGTGGCCCTCGACGAGCCCGCCGACGCGCGTGTACTCGGTCGGCGACGGCTGCGGCCGGCCGGTCGCGTTGAGCGGCGCCTCCGGGTAGTCGGCGCAGCCGGTCGCGGGCGTGAAGCGGACGGTGAGCTTCTGGTCGAGGTTCGACAGGGGCGCGATCGTGAACGCGCCGCCCCCGGCCTCCTCCACCTGCCAGTCCGCCTCCGGGCTCGGCTCCGGCGCCGTGGTCGGCCCGGCGGCGACGAACGTGCGGTCCGGACGGTAGAGGAGGTAGCTGCCGAGGCCCGTCGCCTGCATCCGGACCTGCTCCGCTCCGGCGAGGCCCTCGACCGCGTAGCAGCCGCCCGCGAGCGAGTAGCGCGTCGGCTCCTGGGCGTTGGCGGGCGCCGCCGCTGACAGCAGCAGGAGCGCGGCGGCGACGGCGAGCCGGATCCCCCTCATCCCGCGGCGGAAGGTACTCGGGTCGGCGGGGTCAGCGCCGCAGTTGGGCGGGCGTGAGGGCGGGGTTCTGCCAGCCGGCGTCCGCCGGGTTGATCATGTGGCCGGGCGGGACGATCTCGTCGATCCGGTCGAGCAGGGCGTCGTCGAGCCGCAGGTCGGTCGCCCCGAGCTGGGACTCGAGGTGCTCCATCGTCCGCGGCCCGATGATCGCGGAGGTCACCGCCGGGTGGTTGATGACGAACGCGATCGCGAGGTGGATGAGCGTCGTGCCCGCCTCGTCGGCCAGCTGCGCGAGCTGGTCCGCCGCCTCGAGCTTGCGCTGGTTGCTCGGGATCGAGAGGTCGTAGCGGGTGGGGATGCGCTCCGCGCGTCGGGACGTCAGGTTCTCCGCCCCCTTGCGCCACCTGCCGGACAGCCAGCCCCCGCCGAGCGGTCCCCACGTGATCACGCCCATGCGGTGCTCGGCGCACGCCGGCAGGACGTCCCTCTCGATCCCGCGGGCGAGGAGGTTGTAGGGCGGCTGCTCGCAGACGTAGCGCTCGAGGTTGCGCTCCCTGGCGATCCACTGCGCCTCGACGATCTGCGCCGCCGGGAACGTCGACGAGCCGATGTAGCGGACCTTGCCCTGGCGGACGAGGTCGGTCAGCGCGCCGAGCGTCTCCTCGTGGTCCGTCCACGGGTCCCAGCGGTGGACCTGGTACAGGTCGATCCAGTCGGTCTGCAGCCGTCTGAGCGACGCCTCGACCTCGCGGAACACCCACCGGCGCGAGTTGCCCGCCTCGTTGGGGTCGTCGCCCATCGTGCCGTGGAACTTCGTCGCGAGGACGACGTCGTCGCGCTTGCCGTCGGCCAGGGCCTTGCCCACGATCTCCTCGGACTCGCCCCGCGCGTAGACGTCCGCGGTATCGATGAAGTTGATCCCCGCGTCGAGGGCGCGGTGGATGATCCGGACGCTCTCGTCGTGGTCGGGGTTGCCCCACGCGCCGAACATCATCGCGCCGAGGCAGAGCGGGCTCACCTTCACGCCGGTGCCGCCGAGCGGGCGGAGGGCGTCTGCGTCTGTCATGGGCCGAAGTTTGGGGGAATCCCCGAGGCGATGGGGCGCGGGCGGCCCGATCCTTGCTCGCATGCCGCGCCTCCGCCTCGCCGCCGTCTCGCTCCTGGTCTTCGCGTCGCTCGCCGCCTCCGCCCCGGCCGCGCCTGCGCGGTGCGCTCCGGACCATCCGGCGTTCAAGGTGCGCGGCGGCGTCGTGTGCGGCAAGGCCGGCGCCGCGAGCTCCTCCGCCGCGCTCCAGGGCTGGGTGAAGCTCGCGGCGCGGCCGCTCGGCCGGGACCGCCTGCCGCGCCGGCTGCGCCGCTCGATCCCCGCGCTCGCCCGGTTCGCGGCCTCCGCCGCGGCGCCGCCCGCCCGCGCCCGGGCCGCGGGTCCCGTCGTCGCGCGGCAGGCGATCCCCGTGCGGACCGAGGTGCGCAACGGCGTGAAGTTCGAGGCTTCCGGCGAGCTGCAGGCGCACAGCGACGGGTCGACGACGACGACGCTCGAGGTGAAGGCGACGGACCGCGACACGTCGCTGCGCTTCCGCCCGCTGATGGGGTTCGAGGACGGGCAGAAGGTCGCGTGCCCGACCGCGGACGGCTCGGTCGCGAAGACGACGACGGTCGTCATCGGCGGGACGTACATCGCCTCGAAGCGCGGGCGCGTCCTGGAGTCGACGACGCAGCGGGTCACCGGCGTCATCGCGGGGCGGGGCCGCGTCGGGCGCGACGCGCGGCTGGAGCACGTCGACACCACGACCACGTTGACCTCCGAGCTCTACCGGCGCGGCTTCCAGGAGCGGTGGAGCGTGACAACCGGGTTCGCGGCGAGCCGCGAGGGCGGCGCCCGGATCACGCAGCCGATGGGCGCCGAGTACCGGATCCGCGTGGTCGGCGCGTCGGCGCGCGAGGAGCTCGAGTTCGAGCGCGAGCAGGTGCGCAAGATCGCCGCGACGACCGAGATCGCGGGGCAGCTCGCCGACAGCGCGCGGCTCGCGCGGGACTCGCTGCTGAAGGCCGAGGGCACCTGGTACGACCTGCCGAACGACTGCGCCGAGATCGACTTCTCCCCGGCGGATGCCAAGCTCGCGCCGGGCGCCTCGGTGCCGGTCACCGGATGGGTGACCGCGAAGAACGGCGGCGGGCAGTCTTCCGCCACGTTCGTCGTGGACTCGGACGTCTCGCCCGGGTCGTTCACGGCGACGCGCGCGGACGCCGACCCCGGCGCGCCGGCGCAGTTCGTCGCGACCGGCGGCGGGCCCGACTCGTTCCGGAACACGGTCTACGCCGGCGCGACCGCGACGTCGCGCGCCGGCCGCGCCCACCTGTCGTGGCGCGCGACGTACGACGAGCCCGAGTTCCCCGCGGCGTTCGTCGGCAGCGTGACCGCAAAGACGGACTCCCCCGCGATCGGCCGCCAGGAGTGGATCGGGAACGGGACGTGGACTCTGAAGCGCGCCGAGAGCTTCGGTGACGGGTCGAAGACGGCGTGGTACGAGCTGACCGAGGCGTCGCTGTCGCAGGCCGAGAGCCACCTCGGCGAGGGCTGCCACTACGCGGCGCACGGCTCCGGCGGCCGCCTGCAGTCGGGCGACCTCGAGCTGCGGATCCTTCCCGACGGCCGCCGCGCCTACGCCTTCGCCTACGACGTCGCGCTGGACGTCACGTACCGCGCCGAGGGCTGCCCGTCCGGCTCCGCGGCACCGCCCTTCGCGGGCACGATCGCCGCGATGCTCAACACGCGCGACCCCGCGGCGGGCGACAACCGGTTCCGCCCGGCGGGCGAGGGCTGGTCGCTGTCCGCGACCAAGGCGACCGACGTCGTCCAGCCGCCGGGCGGCGGCACGACGATCGCGTCGTGGGAGCTGACGCCCGCGGCGTGAGGTTCGGACGTGGAAGGACCGCGATGGCGAGAGATTCTTAATTGTCGTCACGTTTCGATTCGAACTGGCGTTCTTGACTGATGAAGGGCCACGGGGAGGGCCCACGTAAACAAGGGGGGATCGCGATGACGATCTCGTACAGCAGGCCGCGCCGGCGGCTTCGTTTCGTCCTGCTCGCCGTGCTGGCCGCGGTAGGCATGGGCGTCGTCACGTACGGCGCCGACAAGGCGGAGGCGCACGGCTCGTGCAGCTTCACGGAGCTGCGGGTGTTCAAGAACAACGGCCAGATCGTCGGCAGGGCCGTGTTCTACTGCGGGTCGTGGCACCGCGACGTGAGCGTCGCCGTGCACATCGAGCGGTTCGAGGGCGGCCAGTGGGTCCAGGTGAGCGACCCCGGCATGGGCAACGGCTTCGGTCACGAGGCGAGGGCCCGGACCACGACGCCGTGCGCCGAGACCGACAACTACCGCGCGGTCGGGCGCGGGACGACCGGCGACGAGACGACCGTCAGCCCGCACATCGTGCAGCAGCCGGGCTCGAGCACGCTGATCAACTGCGGGACCTCGGACCTGACGAACACGAGCGGCGGCGGCGAAGCCGTCAACTCGCGGACGTCCGGGCTGCTCGGCGCGGCCGAGTAGCGACTGACCGCGGCAGGGCGCGGCCGGCTCACGGAGCCGGTCGTCCCCTGCGCGGCACCTTCAGGTCAGCCGGTGCGCGCCGAAGCGCCGCTCCGTGGACGAGGCGGTGGTCCGAGGTCGACGAACCAGTCGGTCTCCTCCGCGATGAACCTGGCCTGGTCCTCCCGCACCTGCCAGTTCGCCTTGCCGCTCGGGGAGCTGCCGGAGCGTCACACGCCGCAGCCCGGCTGGTACGACGCTTCGGCCGGCCCGGCCCTGCCCAGCGCGTTCTGGATCCAGAGCAGCGCGATCGGGTCGCCGGGGATGTCGACGTGCTCGGAGACGTCGGCGGGGCACGAGTCCTGGAGGAGGACGTTCGTCACGCTCGTTCCGTCCACCGCAAGGAACGCCGACGTGTAGGGCGTGACGACCTCGTCGTACCGCGTCTCGATCTGCGTGTACGAGACTGGCCCCGGCGACTCGTCGCCGGCGTTGAGCGCGGTGATGAACGGCGAGCCCGCGACCTGCTCGACGCACGCCCGGCAGCCGCCCCAGTCGCCGAACGCGGCGGCAGGGTTCGTCGTGCCGTGGTTGGAGGGCGCGAGGCCAACGAGGTCGTCGACCTTCTGGTCGCCGCCGAGGTTCTTGACGTAGTAGCGGGGCATCATGCCGCCCTGCGAGTGGCCGACGACGTCCACCTTCGTCGCGCCCGTCGCCGAGAGGACCTGGTCGACGAACGCCGAGAGCTGCTGCGCCGAGTCGGCGATCGGGCCTGTCCCCCGCCGGCCGTAGTCGAGCGCGAAGACGCAGTAGCCGTCGCGCTGGAGCAGCGGCGCGACCATGTTCCAGGTGACCGTCATGTCGCCGAACGTCCCGTGCACCAGGACGACCGGCTCGGGATGCGCCGCAGTCGGTGCACACGACCAGTCGTTCGCGCCCGGCGGGCTCACACCGGGCGACCACGCCTGAGCGCCGGCGCTGGCGGCGGGCAGCGCGAGCACGGCGAGCAGCAGCGCGAGGATCCTCGTCATGTGAGACACAACGCGACGGCGTCGCGCGGCGTGACGGTCGATCGTGCTTCGGGCCCGCCCGCAACAAAAACCTGACGCGATCCGCAAGTACCGGCGCCGCGCCACGTTGAGAGCTTCCGATGTGCACATCGGAGGGGGTTTGATGAGTGGGTTCGAGAGGCTGGAGCTGAGTACCGAGACGCTGCGTGACGTGACGCGCGAGGAGCTGGGACAGGTCGCCGGCGGGGCGGCGTACACGAACGCGGGCGGCTGCAACCAGACCACGCAGTCCCCGGTGTGCCCGTCCGGGGCGACATGGTTCGCCCCGTGCTACGGGGAAAGCCTCCAGATCTGCGTGAGCTGAGCCATGGCCGACTTCGAGAAGCTCGAGCTGAGCACCGAGACGCTGCGCCAGCTCACCGAGGAGGAGCTCCGGACCGTCGCCGGCGGCGACGTCCAGTGGACGCCGGGCTGCCCCCTCACGCTCAAGATCCGCGAGATCCTCGACGCCACTAGCGCGACCTGCTGATGAGGGAGAACGAGATGGACGGTTTCGACCGGCTCGAGCTCAGCACCGAGACCCTCCGCGAGCTGACGGGCGACGAGCTCGACCTCGTCGCCGGCGGTGGTCAGGGGCCGACGCTCGCGGAAGGCTGCACCACCGGCGTGCCCACCATCGGGAACTGCCTGACCGGCATGTACCCCTCGATCAACATGCCGTGCACGGACACGGTGTTCTGCAAGTAAACGGACGGGAGACGAGATGCACGACTTCGACAAGCTGGAGCTGAACACCGAGACGATCCGCGAGCTGACGGGCGACGAGCTCGGCCAAGTCGCGGGCGGCGCGCAGAAGGTGCCGACGATCGACGGGTGCTTTACCGGCACCTGGACGGACCTCATCCCGACGAACAACTGCACGGGCTACTACCCGTCGCTCAACGCGCCGTGCACGGGCGGCTAGAGCCGTGAACGAGTTCGACGAGCTCGAGCTGAGCACCGAGACGATTCGCGAGCTTACGGGCGACGAGCTGGAGCAGGTCGCCGGCGGCGCGAAGCCGCCGACGCTCGACGGCTGCATCACGCCCGTGCTCCCGACGTACTACTGCACCGGGACCCCGACGATCACCTGCTAGGGGCCTGGCGACCGTACCTGCCCGCGGCGGCGCGCGAGGGGGCGCTCGCCGCCGCCGCGGAGCTGGGGGACCTGCTCGCGGTTCCGGAGGACGCGGAGCTTCCTGGCGAGGGCGCCGACGTGTCGCTGTCGCGAGGCGCCGCGGGGCGCGCCCTCGCGCTCTCCTACCTCGACGACGCCCTCCCGGGCCGCGGGTACGCGGAGGCGGCGGGGATCGCGCTGCGGCGCGCGACCGCGGGCGTCACCGCCCAGCCGCTCGGGCCGGGCCTCCTCCAGGGCTTCACCGGCGTCGCGTGGACGATCGCGCACCTGGCGCGCCGCGCGCGGGCGGACGCCGAGGGCGCGACCGCCCCGGTCGACGAAGCGCTCGTCGACCTCCTGCGCCGCCGCGGCTGGCCGGGGGTGTACGACCACGTCAGCGGCGTCGTCGGCGTCGGCGTCTACGCGCTCGAGCGGCTACCCTCGCCCGCCGGCGCGGAGCTGCTCGAGCTGGTCGTCGGTGCGCTGGCGGCCCGTGCGGAGCACAGCGACGGCAGGGCGACGTGGTTCACGCGGCCGGAGGAGCTGCATCCCGACACCCGCGAGCGCGCGCCCGACGGCTACTACAACCTCGGTCTCGCGCACGGGGTCCCGGGCGTCACCGCGGTGCTCGCGGGAGCCGTGGCGGCAGGCGTCGACAGCGCCGCGCCGCTCCTCGACGCCTCGGTCGCCTGGCTCGAGAGCCAGGTCCTGGAGGACGCGCCCGCGCTCTGGCCGTTCTTCGTGGGTCCCGGCGTCGAGGCGTTCCCGGCGCGGCTGGCGTGGTGCTACGGCGACCCGGGCGTCGCGGTCGCGCTGCTGCACGCCGCCGCAGTGCGCGAGCGCGAGGACTGGCGCGCGCTGGTCGACCGCGCGGTCGACCTGATGCTCGCGCGCGGCCACGACGCCTCCGGCGTGACCGGTGCGAGCCTCTGCCACGGCTCCGCCGGGCTGGCCCAGCTGTGCGGGCGGCTGCGCGAGGCGACGGGGCGGGAGGAGCTGGGCGCGATGGCCGCGCGCTGGGTCGAGCACACGCTCGCGCTGCGGTCGCCGCGCGGCGAGCTCGGCGGCTTCAGCGTGTGGGACCCCGGTGACCCGAACGAGACCGGCGGCGACGTGCAGGGCCCGGGCTTCCTCGCCGGGATCGCGGGCGTGGCGCTCGCGCTGGCCGGAGCGGCGACCGACGTCGCGCCGGACTGGGACCGCTGCCTGCTCATCTCCCTGCCGCAGGTCCGCGTAGCGGAGGCGAGCGCCGCGTGAGCCGCGAGGCCCGACCCGACGGCTTCCTCGTCCTCCGCACGCCGCTGCTCCCCTTCGATCTGTTGGAGGGGTGCAGCGCGGGCGCGGAGGCGCCGCGCGAGGGCGACGACGCCCTGGACGCCGCCCTCGCGCGCGACCGAGCCGCCTTCACCGCGCGCCTGCACGAGATCCTGGCCCTGCCTGAGGTCGGCGACGCGCTCCGGCTCGCGAGCCCCGACCTCGCCGAGCGGCTCGAGCCGTGGGTCGCGGGCGGCGCCGAGCCGGACGCCAAGCTCGTGCGCGCGGCGCTCCGCTACGTCGCGCGCATGTGCGCGCGGCCGACGCCGTTCGGCCTCATGGCGGGGACGACGCTCGGCGTGCTCGGGCAGCGGACCGCGCTCGAGCTCGGTCCCCGTCCGGAGGCACGGCGGCGCACCACCATCGACCCTCAGTTCGTCACCGCCCTCGCCGAGCGGCTCTCGGAGGACCCGCCGATCCGGAGCCGGCTGCGGTTCCGGCCGAGCAGCGCGCTGTACGAGGCCGGCGGACGCTGGCGCTACGCCCGAGGGCGCACCGCGGGCGCCCGGCGGACCTACGAGCTGGTCGCCGCCGACGGCGGCGCCCCGCTGCGCGTGGTCGTCGAGCGCGCGCGCGACGGCGCGACGGCCGAGGCGCTGGCTGCCGTCCTGGTCGAGCACGGCGCCGACGCGGAGCAGGCGAAGGGGTACGTCCAGCAGCTCGTCGACGCGCAGATCCTGGAGGGCGACCTCGTCCCGCCGGTCACGGGCGAGGAGCCCGCCGCCGCGTTCCTCGCTCGCCTCGGGGAGCTGGACGGGACCGCGGACGGCGCCGCCACCGCGGCGGCCGGCCTGGCCGCTGCGCGCGCCGCGCTTCACCGCGTCGACGCTGCGGGCCTGGGCGCGGCGCCCCAGGCCTACGACGAGGTCGCGGCCGCGCTCGAGCCGCTCGCCTCCGGCGGCCTGGACCCGCGCCGCTCGCTCGTCGCCGAGCTGGTCAAGCCGGCCGCCCGCGCGGAGCTGGGGCGCGCGGTCGTCAACGAGGTCGCGCGGGCGATCGACGTCCTCGCGACGCTGCAGCCGGCGCAGGGCTCCCCCGCGCTGGCCGCGTGGCGATCCGCGTTCCGCGCGCGCTGGGAGGACCAGGAGGTCCCGCTCGTCGAGGCGCTCGACGAGGAGATCGGCATCGGGTTCGAGGCGTCGGCCTCGCCGGGCGTCGAGGCGTCGCCGCTCGTGCGCGGGCTCCCGTGGCCGCCCTCCGAACCGGAGGCGGCGCGGCTCGGGCCGCGCGGGCTCCACCTGCTGCGTCGCGTCATGCAGACGGTGGAGTCGGGCGAGCGCGAGCTGGTGCTGGACGAGGCCGACCTCGCCGCGCTGCGCCACGACGAGCACGCGGCCGTGCCGGACGCGTTCGCCCCGCTGTTCAGCGTCGCCGTCTCGGACGACGACTTCCGCGTGCGCCTGCACGGCGCCGCCGGCCCCTCGGGCGCTCGGCTGCTCGGCCGCGTCTGCCACGCCGACCCGCAGCTCGCCGGCGCCGTGCGCGACCACCTCCGCCGCGAGGAGGGCCTACGGCCCCACGCCGTCTTCGCCGAAGTGGCCCACCTGCCGGAGGGTCGCACCGGGAAGCTCATCGCGCGACCGCTGCTCCGGGGCCACGAGCTGGAGTTCCTCGGCCGCTCCGGCGCGCCGCGCGACGCCGTGCTGCGGGTCGATGACCTGCTCGTCTCCGTGCGCGGCGACCGGATCGTCCTGCGCTCGCGGCGCCTCGGGTGCGAGGTCGAGCCCCGCCTGACGAGCGCGTACAACTACGCGCTCGCGTCCTCGTTGGGGATCTTCCGCTTCCTCGGCACGCTCCAGGGCCAGGGCGTCGCCGACGGCATCGTGTGGAACTGGGGCGCGCTCGACGCGGCGCCGTTCCTGCCGCGCGTGGTCGAGGGACGCACGGTGCTCGACCGCGCGCGGTGGATCGTGCGCCGCGACGAGCTCCGGGCGGCCGCCGACGCGCGCGGCGACGCGGAGCGGTGGCGGGCGGTCGCCGCGCTGCGCGAGCGCCGGCGCCTGCCGCGCTGGGTCGCGCTGGCCGACGGCGACAACGAGCTCGTGCTCGACCTCGACTCGGTGGTCGCGCAGGACACGCTCGTCCGGTTGGCGGCGCCGCGGCCGAGCATCCGGCTCGTCGAGCTCTGGCCCGACCCCTCCGAGCTGTGCGTCGCCGGCCCGGACGGTCGCTACACGAGCGAGCTGCTCGTCCCGTTCACGCGCGTGCGCGAGCCGGTGCAGCCGGTGCCGCGACCGGCGCCGGGCGCGCCGGTCACCAGGCCGCGCCGCTTCCTCCCCGGCGGCGAATGGCTGTACGCGCGGCTCTACACGGGCTCCGCGACTGCCGACGCGCTGCTGCGCGACCTCGTCGCGCCGCTCGTCGCGGACGCCGAGCAGTGGTTCTTCATCCGCTACGGCGACCCGGACTGGCACCTACGCCTGCGGATCCGCGGGGACGCGACAGCGATCCTCCCGCGGCTGCACGCGGCGGCGGAGGTCGAGGCCCGCCGCGGCCGCCTGTGGAAGCTGGAACTGGGCACGTACGAGCGCGAGCAGGAGCGCTACGGCGGCGAGGAGGCGGTCGAGCTGTGCGAGCGGGTGTTCCACGCCGACAGCGAGTCCGCCCTCGAGCTGATGGCGCTGGTGGCCGGGGACGCCGGCGCCGACGCGCGCTGGCGCCTCGCGCTCGCCGGCATCGACCGGATCATGGCCGACCTCCTCGACGACCCGGAGGCGCAGCACGCGACGGTCCGGCGCCTGCGGGACGCGATGGCGCGCGAGCACCGCGCCGACGCGTCGCTGAAGAAGGCGGTGGGCGCAAGGTTCCGCGACGAGCGCGAGTCGCTGGGCGCGCTGCTGCGCGGCGACGCCGAGCCGGCCGGCGGGCCCCTCGCCGCCGGCCTCGCGATCCTCGACCGCCGCTCCGAGGCCATCGCCGAGCCCCTCGCCGCGCTGCGCGCGCTCGCGGAGGCGGGCCGGCTCGAGGTGACGCTCCCCCAGCTCGCCTCCGACCTCGCGCACATGCAGACGAACCGCCTGCTGCGCTCCGCGCACCGCGCGCATGAGATGGTCCTGTACGACGTGCTGGACCGCCTCTACATGGCGCGCGCCGCCCGCCGCAGCCGCGCATGACCGAGCCGCTGTTCCGCGAGGAGGCGGTGGAGTACATCCGCCGCGGGCGCGGGGCCGGCGACGTCGTGCGCGTCGCGCCCCGGTGGACGGCCGTCGCCTTCTGGACGCTGCTCGCCCTCGCGATCGCGGCTGTCGCGGCCGCCGCGCTGATCGACGTGGACCGGGTGCGGCTCGCGCCCGCGGTGGGGCAGGGCACGACGGTGCGCGCGGTCGTGCCCGCGAAGGATGCCCCGCGGCGCGGCGCGACTGCCGAGTTCGCACTGACCGAGACCGGGGACCGCGCGGACGTCGTGATCGAGCAGGTCGGGGCGCCGCAGTCAGGCGCGGTGGCGGTGACGGCGCGGGCGCGCGAGGAGATCGAGCCGGGCCCGGGCGTCCTGGAGATCAAGGTGGGCGAGCGCCCGCTGATCGCGGACCTGATCCCCGGCTCGTCGTCGGAGCGATGAGGCGGCGCATCCCGGTCGTCCGGCAGCTCGAGCTGTCCGACTGCGGAGCGGCGTGCCTGGCCATGGCGCTCGCGCTCCACGGCCGGCCGACGCGCCTGGACGAGGTGCGCAGCGCGACCGGCACCGGCCGCGGCGGGGTGGACGCGGCGAGCCTGGTCGAGGCGGCGCAGCGTTACGGACTGCACGCGCGCGGCGTGCGCGCGGAGCTCGAGGCGTTGAGGCACCTGCCGCGCGGCTCGATCCTCCACTGGGAGCTCAGCCACTTCGTCGTCCTGGACCGAGTCCGCCGCGACGGCAGCGCCGACGTCCTCGACCCGGCGGTCGGCCGCTACCGCGTCTCGCCGGAGCGGCTGAGCAAGGCGTTCACCGGCGTCGCGATCGTGCTCGAGCCGTCGCAGGACTTCGCGAAGAGCAAGGGCGAGAAGCCGCGCAGCGTGTGGCGGTACGTCGGCCCGCTGCTCATGCGCACGCGGCTGCTGCCGCGCATCGTGGCGGTGTCGCTGCTCATCCAGGTCCTCGCGCTGGCCGTCCCGGTCATGACCGGCGTCGTGGTCGACCGCGTCGTGCCCGCCGGCGACCGCGACCTGCTGCTCGTGCTCGTCCTCGGGCTGGGGGCGATGATCGTCTTCCACTTCCTCGCGTCGTTCGTGCGCGCGCACCTGCTGCTGCACCTGCGCGCACACCTCGACCTCCAGATCTCCACCGGCTTCATCAGCCACCTCGTGCGCCTGCCGCCCGCGTTCTTCCTGCGGCGCAGCGCCGGCGACCTGATGATGCGGCTCAACAGCAACGCGACGATCCGCGAGATCCTCACGACGACGGCGATGTCGACCGTGCTCGACGGGGCGCTCGTCTCGCTCTACCTCGTGGTCATCGCCCTGGAGAGCCCTTTGATGGCGCTCGTCGTCGCGGCGCTGGGCGTGCTGCAGGTGACGACGCTGGTCGTCACGCAGGCGCGCAACCGCCGGCTGATGAGCGAGTCGCTGCAGGCGCAGTCGCGCGCACAGTCCTACCTCGTGCAGGTGCTGGCGGGGATCGAGACGTTGAAGGCGCTCGGCGCCGAGCACCGCGCCGTCGAGCGCTGGTCGCACCTGTTCGTCGACGAGGTCAACGCGTCGCTCGCGCGCGGGAGGCTGAGCGCGGGCGTCGACTCGGTGCTCGGCTCGCTGCGCACGGGCGCGCCGCTGCTCGTGCTCGGCGTCGGCGCGGCGCTCGTGCTCGACGGCCGGCTGACGCTCGGGACGATGCTCGCCGTGAGCGCGCTGTCGGCGGGCCTCCTCACGCCTCTGTCCGCGCTCGTCGGGACCGGCCTGCAGGCGCAGCTGCTCGGCTCGTACATGGAGCGCATCAACGACGTGCTCGACGCGCCGCCCGAGCAGGAGGCCGGCGCCGGCGAGGCGGTCGACGCCTTGAGCGGGCGCATCGCGGTGGAGCGGGTCCGGTTCGCCTACGACGACTCGGGGCCCGAGGTGCTGCGCGACGTCTCGCTGACGATCTCGCCGCGCGAGACCGTGGCGATCGTCGGGCGCAGCGGGTCGGGCAAGTCGACGCTCGCGCACGTGATCGCCGGGCTGTACCCGCCGACCGGCGGCCGCGTGCTCTACGACGGGCGGGATCTGGCGGAGCTCGACGTGCTCAGCGTGCGCCGGCGGATCGGGGTCGTCCCGCAGCATCCGTACCTCTTCGGCACCACGATCCGGGACAACCTGACGTTGGCGGCGCCCGGGGCGAGCATGGACGAGGTCGAGGACGCCGCCCGGATCGCCGTCATCCACGACGACATCATGCGCATGCCGCTCGGCTACGAGACCGTGCTCGCCGACGGCGGCGCGTCGCTGTCCGGCGGGCAGCGCCAGCGGCTCGCGCTCGCGCGGGCGCTCGTGCATCGCCCGGCGATCCTCATCCTCGACGAGGCCACGAGCGCGCTCGACTCCGCCACCGAGGCGCGCGTCTACGAGAACCTGCGGTCGCTCGACGTGACGAAGATCGTCATCGCCCACCGCGTCACGACGATCGGCCACGCCGACGTGATCGTCGTGATGCGCGACGGCGTCTTCGCGGAACGAGGGACGCACGAGGAGCTCATCGCCGCCGGCGGCGAGTACGCGCTGCTGCTCGCCGCGGGAGAGCGGACGTAGACCAATTGGGTGATACTGCCCGCGTGGCCATGCCACTCGTCCTGCTCGCGGCCAAGGCGGGCGCCCTCGCGAAGACAGCCGGCGCCGTGCTGGCGGAGTGGAACCGCCTTCCGCCCGACTCGAAGGCTCGCGTCCAGGGCGAGGCGGCGGACGTCTCTCGCAGCTTGAACGATCTGCGTAAGGCCCTCGGGGCGCGGCTGTTCGGGTCCGACGACGAGCACATCTCCTGGGACCAGGCGCGCGCGCTGGCGCTGCACCCTCGGCCCACCTTCACGATGGCCAAGACCATCGTCGAGATGCTTCGCCAGGCAGGCGAGCTGAGCGAGGAGGAGCTGAGCCGACACTTCGCCGGAGGTCACCATGCGGGCTTCGAGAGCGCGCTCGAGATCGCGCTCGAAGACGGCTACATCCAAGCCGCCGGGCCGAAGCGGTGGCGGCTGACCGGGTTCGCGGACCTGGAGCTCGTCGGGTCGGACGAAGTCGTGTTCCTCGAGCGCGCGATCGTCGCTCATGTCGAAGCAGTCGGGCTGGCGGGGCGTGACGAACTGGCGCTTGGCGTGGGTGCTCCGGAGTTCGCGTCGCCGATCTTCCTGGCCGCGGCGGAGCGCGCTCTCGCCTCAGGCGCGATCGAGTGGCTCGGCCCTGGGCTCTACGGCCTGCCTCGCGAGCGACTCGCCCTGAAGGCAGCGCCGTCGCAGGCCGACGCCCCTACGGATGTCGACGCGGGCAGAATCCGGCCGATCCTCGTCGAGCTCGCCCGCGAGGTGAACGAGCTTCGGGTTGCCGTGTCGAGGGAACGGTCGGGTCGCGGCGGGACGACCCGGGCACAGCTCGCGGCCGCGGCCCCGGCCCCGCATTCCTCGCGCGCCGAGGATCCGATCGATCGGTTGCGGCGGCTCAAGGAGCTGGTCGACGCAGGCGTCCTCACGCAAGCCGAGTTCGAGCAGAAGAAGGCGGACCTCCTCAGCCAGGTCTAGGAAGGCGGGACATCTTCGTGCCGCCACGCGACGGTCACCACGACGCCGATCGTGGGACTCGAGCCATGCGAGCCGAGGCCTGCGATCGGCGTGACCGCGACATTGATGACGTCCCGGTCGGCGGCGATCCGGTGCACGGCGCGATCGATCGACGCAGCGAGCTCGACACCCCACCCGGAAGCCTCCGGCACCGAGATCCACTCGCTCTGCGTTCGCGTCCTAAGCACGGCGCGACTCGAGGTAGGCGTTCAGGCATTCCGAGAACCACCGGAGCGTCGCCTCGATCTCCGTCGCGGTCGCGCACCGGCCGGCGACCGGCGCGAGCCCGTCGTAGTAGAACGGAAGCGCGCCGATCGGGGCGCCGGCCTCGCGGAGATGGGCGGGGTGAGGGTGCCACGGCTCGAAGCCGGCGGCGGGCTCAAATGCCTCCGTGCAGTAGACGACCGTATGGGAGCGATTGCTCACGCCGCTGTGTCGACTTCCGAACGGCCGCCCCTGGCGTGTCTGGTACTCGGAGACGGCCACACGTCCTGTCAGGAACACGTAGACATGGGCGTTGGAGACGACCGGTGGGTCGCTGACGTCCGAGCTTTGGCTCTCGTGGACGACGTGCGCCGGTGCGTAGTCGTATTCGTGGACCGTGGTCTCGTCAGTCGAGAGCTTGAACGGGCTCAGCGGCTGATGCCAGCGCTCGCGCAACGTCCTGAGCCGCGGCGGCTGGACGACCTCTCGGCGCCCGATCTGGATGCTCCGGGCGGCGCCCGGGTCGACGCGCTCGAGGAAATCGGTCACCAATCGCGACGACTCCGCGTCCTGCCGACGAAGCAGATCGGCGTAGTCGTCCGCGCGCCGTCGATCCGCGGCGTGCGTTCGCGCCTCGAGGTGGACCCGGCAGACGAGCGCGTCGTCGTAGACGTAGCTGTGCTCGCGGCAGACCGGCGTGCCGCAGACGGCGCAGCCGTCGACCGCAACGGTCCCGCAGGCGCAGACGGCCCCGGTGGCTCGCATTGCGGCGAGCCTACCCCCCGGCGACCAGTCGCGATCGACCTCGGCACCACCGGTCCCAGGCACACCGGGAGCCGGAGACGAGATGTGACGCGCCAGTTTGAACGTTGCCGTACGTTTGGGAATGTCATGCGCCTGTCCCAGGCAGTGCTCGCCGGGTCCGTCGTGGCTGCGCTCGCAGCGCTGCCGGCGGCCGCCGCGGAGGCGGCGCCGAGCAAGTCCCTCTCGGTACGCGTCGCCACCGGCAGCCAGGCCCAGGCGGTTCGGGCCAAGGCCCTGCGGGTGCGCGTGGTCTCGAGCCGCGCGACGCGGGTGAGGATCAGCGCGGGCCGGATCGCGCGTCCGCGGACGGTTCGCCTCACGGCCCGGAAGGCCCGGACGGTCTCGCTGCGGCTCACCCCCCGCGGCCGGCGGCTCCTCGCCGGGTGCAGCAGCCGGCGGGTGACGGTCGTGGCGGTCGACCTGCGCCGTCCCCGCTCGCGGGCGCGCCGGAGCCGCGCGCTCCGGCCCGGCCCCGGCGGCTGTCGCAGCGTCGCGACTCCCCCTGGGAAGGCGCTCGCCCGCTGCGGGGCGCCCGAGACGACCGGCGGCGACTGGCCGTTCTACAGCGGGACGCTGGACGGCCACCGCGAGCAGCTCGCGGAGTCGACGATCCACACGGGCAACGTCGATCTGCTCGGCGTCGCGTGGAGCACGGCGACGCCGGACGGGGGCACGATCCACTCGACGCCCACCGTGGCCGACGGCTGCGTGTTCACGGGGACCGACCTCGGCAACGTCTACGCGCTGAACGCCGACACCGGCAAGGTGGTCTGGGAGCAGTCGCTGGGCGAGGGCACCGAGGGCAGCAACACGTTCGAGGGCGCCGGCATCGTCGGCTCGCCGGCGATCGCGGACGGGCTCGTCTACGTCGGCGCCACGACGCCGAAGGCCTCCGTGCTGTCGGCGCTCGACGCGGCCACCGGCGAGGTGGTCTGGAAGCGCGTGGTCGACGAGGACGAGGGCGGCGGCCTCGACTCGAGCCCGGTGCCCTTCGACGGCATGGTCTTCCAGGCGTTCAAGGGCGACGAGTCGAGCAACCACTCCAACCCCGGCTTCGTGATCGTCGACGGGTCGCGCGACGGCGGCGGCAGGATCCTCGTCAAGACCCACACGATCCCCGCCGAGGACTTCGAGGCCGGCTACCGCGGCGGCTCGATCATCAACACGCCCGCCGTCGACCTGGCGCGCAAGCTCGTCTTCGCCGGCACCGGCAACCCGGTCAGCGAGAAGCAGCACCCGAGGACGAACGCGCTGCTGAAGATCGACGCGAACCCCGGCTCGTCCAGCTTCGGCTCGATCCTCGCCTCCCACCGCGGGACGTCGGACAGCTACCCGGTCCCGCAGGACGTCGAGACGCCGTGGTGCCAGACGGAGCTGCAGTGGCCGCTCGGCCGCTTCTCGTGCGCGCAGTTCGACTTCAACTTCCTCGCGTCGCCGAACCTGTGGACGAACTCGGACGGCCGCCAGATGTTCGGCGGCCTGCAGAAGTCCGGCGTCTACACCGCGGTCTACACGGACACCATGGAGCTCGCGTGGCAGGCGACGCTCGGGATCCCGTGCTTCGGCTGCAACCTGAGCTCCACCGCCGTCGACGAGAACGGGATCTACGTCGCCGTGACCGGCGGGAACCTCTACTCGCTCGACCGCGACACCGGCGCCGTGCAGTGGGCCACGCCGCTGAGCGGCAGCTTCCACTACAACGGCGTCGCCGTCGCGAACGGGGTCCTCTACAGCCTCAACGACGCCACCGGCACGCTGGAAGCGTTCGACACGTACACGGGCGTCCCGCTGTTCGCCCATCCGTTCATGCAGGACACCCAGACGCCCATGCACGACATGGGCAACTCGAGCGGCGTGTCGGTCGCGCGCAACACGGTCTTCGCGACGTCGCAGTCGGACGGGACGAGCACGCTGTTCGCGTTGAAGCTGGGCGCGACGGGCGACCCGGACGGCGGCGACGACGAGCCGCCGCCGCCCGAGGAGCCGCCGTCCGGCGGCGGCGACGACTCCGGCTCGTCCGAGGCGGTCATCGCCACCGGCCCGGGCGCGGCGAGCTACGGGTACCTGACGCCGATCGTCACGATCGGCAAGGGCGGGAAGGCCTCCTACGTCAACGTCGACGCCGCGCGGCACAACGTCTCGTCGCCGGAGGGCCTGTTCCGCAGCGAGCTCGCGGGGACCGGCGAGAGGGTGCCCGTGGCCGGGGTCGAGAACCTCGAGCCCGGCACGTACTCGTTCATCTGCGAGCCGCACCCGAACATGAAGGGGCAGCTGGTCGTCCGCTAGGGCGGGCTGCCCTCGTTCCACTCCACCCAACCGACGCCCTCGCGGCCGTCGGCGGCGCGCAGCCGGCACCAGGCGCGAGGGAACAGCGCGACGCGGCCGTCGTCGGCCTCGAGGCGCAGCGGGCCATGGCCGAGCGGCTCGCACTCGACGACGAGGTCGCCGAGCGTGAGCGTCGTCGACGTCGGCAGCCCGTCGGCGCCGATGTGCTCGCTCGCGCGCGCCGCGTTCAACTCGCGCACCGGCTCCCCCGGACGCTGCACGTACCCGAGGCCGATCGGCGGCGTGCCCGGGATCCGCAGGTCCAGCCCGTGGAAGTGCGTGCCGTCGTCGAGGTGACCTGCCGACCAGACCCAACCCATCGACCACCAGTCGCGCGTTCCCCACGAGTGGTCGCGCTGGCCGGGAGCACCGTCGAGCGCGAACGTCTCGGCGTCGACGGTGAGCGTGCCCGAGACGGCGCACGGGATCTCGTACCGCGTCGCGAGCCGGTAGGCGTACGGCGCTCCGGCCGTGCGCCACACGAGGTCAACGTCGACCGCGACGGGACGGCCGCGCCCGCCGCGCAGCAGCCCGGCCGGATCGTCGTGCGCCTCCCCCTGGCCGCGGAGCGTCACGCGGTAGCGCTCGAGCGGCGCCTCGCAGCGCTGTGCCGCCTCGTAGGCGTCGGTGGCGACCGCGAGGTCGTCGCCGTCGGGCTCGGCGACGGCGAAGTCGATCACGGCGACCGTCGGCCGGGCGGGGCCGCAGATCAGCGCGGTGTACCACGAGCCGGCCGCCGCGTTCGGCGTCAGGCCGAGCCGCACGTACGCGCCGACGCCCTGCTGCGGGTCGGCGACATCGAAGTACCAGCTCTCGTTCCACAGGGGCTCGCCGGTCGCCGGGTGGCGGCCCTCGTCGGCGGGGTCGACCGCGAGCGGCCCGGTCGTCTCGGGCGCGGGCAGCACGTCGAGCGCGCGGGTGTCGAGCACCTGCTCGCAGTGACGCGCCAACACGGTCATGAACATGTCGTCCCCGCGCTCGGTGCGCTCGACGAGCATCGGCGAGACGATGGCCATGATCACGCCGAAGAAGCTCTGCCGGCGCACGCCCGCGCGGCACTGCTCGAGCGTCAGCGGAGCGTCGGGGCCGAGCGCCTCGTGGTAGGCCGCGACGAGCGCCTCGCCGTGCGCGCGGCGATCCTCGACGGTCAGCGCGCACCCGAGGAAGTACGAGAGGTCGGTCAGCGCCGGCCCCCAGCCGACGGTCTGCCAGTCCACGACGGTCAGCGGCCGGTCGGCCCCCTCGCGGCCGAACAGCAGGTTGTCCAGGCGGTAGTCGCCGTGCACGAGCCCCTGCGGTTGCTGCTCGTTGGCGGCGGCGTAGGCGTCGAAGCTCGCGACGAGCCGCTCACAGACCTCGCGATGCGCCGGGGCGATGCGCGCCTCGTAGCGCTCGAGGAAGCCGTCGAGCAACTGGGCGATGAGCGGCCCGCTGAGCGGCGACTCGCGGTTGAGCCACTCGGCGTCGGCGAGCGACGCGCTGCCGAGGGCCGGGGCGTGCAGCCGCGCGAGCTCGACCACGGCGAGACGCGCGCGCTCCGGATCGCACCCCGCGATCTCGTCGCCCTGGTCGGCCGGCCCGGCGTCGCCGAGCAGCAGCGCGAACGTCCCCGCCGCCGGGTCGAACGACGCGTGGAAGCACGGCGCGAGCGGCCCGCCGATCATCGGAGCGACGTCGGCGTAGAAGCGCACCTCGCGCTCGTACAGGCCGAGCGCCACGCCGGTCTGCCGGCTCAGCTCGTCGCTCGACGGGACCTTCAGGACGACCGACGCCGGCCCCTCCGCGCCGTCCGCGTAGGCGGACAGGACGCGGTGGCACTCGCTCATCTGCCCGGTGCCGATCCGCTCGGCCGAGAAGTCCTCGACCTCCGCGCCCAGCGCCTCGCTCAGCCAGCCGGCCGTCAGCTCCATCACGAACGCAGGGTGACGGGCGCCCGGCGCCGCGTCCAGAACGGCGCGTCGGGCCAGCGCTGCTCGCGCGCGTAGAGGTGGTCGCGGACGCTGCGGTAGGCCGCGTAGCGCGCCGCGACCGCCTCGCGGTAGCCGTCGAGCGCGCCGGGGTCGCCCTTCAGCCTCGCGGCGATGGCGTGGCCCGCGGTCAGTCCGTCGGAGAGCGCGTTGTGGATGCCCTGCGCCGCGATCGGGTCGCAGGCCGCCGCGGCGTCGCCCACGGCCAGCCAGTCCGCGCCCGCCGCCGGATCGAGGGCGAACGAGGGCGCCGTGCGCACGACCATCTCCTCGATGCGGCAGCCCTCGAGCTCGCCGCGGACGTGCTCCGTCTCGTCCAGCGCGGCGAGCCAGCCCTGCTCGGTGTGCAGCTCCGCGCGCTTGACCACGTCGGGGTCCCCGGCGACCGCGACGACCACGCCCTCGGCCGGCAGCCGCGCCGCGTACCACCAGCCGTCCTCGACGCCCTCGAGCATCGTCAGCCGCGTCAGCCGTGACGCCGATCCGCCGCGCAGGAACGCCACGACGCACGTCAGCCGGTCATCGACGACGCGGCGAGCGCCGAGCGCGCGGGCCACCCGCGCCACCCGGCCGGTCGCGTCGACGACGAACGCGGCACGTACGGTCCGGGACCCCTCGCCCTCGAGGCGCAGGGCGAACCCGCCGTCCCCCCGCTCGACGCGCTTGCACTCCCAGCCGGCCGCCACGTCGGCCCCCGCGGCCTCGGCCTCGGCGGCGAGCGACGCGTCGAACCGCCGGCGGTCGAGGTGCCAGCCGTGGCCGTGCGGGTTGAAGAGGAAGTCGTTGTAGCCGAGCTCGGCGTCGCCCCAGGCCGAGCAGCTCCCGAGGCACGGCTCGTGGCCGTCGGCCTCGAAGCGCTCCGTGACGCCGAGGCGGTCGAGCAGCAGGCGCGTGTCCGGCGGGATGCTCTCGCCGACGCGCACGCGGTCGCCCGCCGCCGCCTCGGCCACGAGCACGCGCTCCACCCCCGCCCGCCGGAGCGCGATGGCCGTGGCGCACCCGGCGGGCCCGCCGCCGGCGATCGCGACGTCGTACGCCGCTAGGTGGTCTCGTTCATCGGCCAGGGATGGATCTCCGGCGCGTCGAGCCGGCTCGCGACCTCGAGGAACTGGTCGGCGCTGTAGTCGCCCTCGATCGCGCTGCCCTGGATGACGAACCCGATCGCGTGCCAGTTGAGCACCGCGTCGAGCATGTTCTGGTAGCGCCCGGTGTCCGCGAGGTTGGTCGACTCGGTTCCCGGGCCGCGGACCGAGTAGCGCCAGGGGCCGAGCTGCCCGTCCCGGACGTCCTCGGCGCGGTGCACCGTCACCGGCCGCTGCGCGGGCCACGACCAGTACAGCGCCGTGGCGTTGGTGGGGTTCGGCCAGACGGGATGGACGGCGCACGAGTTGTAGTCGGTGTGCCAGGGGATGGCCATGAACTTCGTGATGTCGCCCGGCTCGAACCGCGCCGGCGTCAGCGCGTGCGGGGCGTCGTGCAGCGGCACGTAGCCCCCGGTGAGGAACGGCCGGCTCGCCTCGGCCTGGCGGTAGTCGAGCGGGCGGGCGCGGATCCGGAACGGCCCGCACCCGATCGCCCGCCAGTCGTGCTCGTAGATCCACGGGTCGCGGACGATGAACGTCAGCTCGATGCCCGGGGCGAAGCGGCCGCCGAGGCAGTTGGCCATCGTCGCCCTGTCCAGGTACTCGCCCGGGCCGAGCGGCGGGCCCGGATCCGGCGACGCCAGCCCGCGATCCCACTGCTGCAGGAAGAAGTACTGCGTGAGCGACACGGACAGGAACTGGTCCCCGGTGTCGCCCAGCGAGAGCGGCATGAGCGGCGGGCCGAGGCCCTGCTCCCGGTCGCCGTTCGGGTCGCGGATGTACGCCAGCCCGGTGAGGATGGTCTCGTCCGGCGGGTCGTTCGGCCCGATCGCGGCGACCGCCTCGTGGGCGTCGATCGCCCGCTCCGGCAGGTTCGTCGTCCAGCGCTGGAGCGAGACCGCCCGGAACAGCGGCTGCAGCTCGTCGGGGAACGACGGCCGGTAGGCGTCCTGGAAGCGGCCGTCGAAGACCTCCCGCGCGAGGTCCAGGTGGCGCACCCACGTGTCGTAGACCTCGTCCCACAGGGTGACGATGTTGCGGATCTGCGGCGCGAACCCCGGGTCGGTCGAGACGACCCACGCGCCATGGACGTCCTGCACCGTGCCGTCCTCGAACACGAGCAGCGCCGACACCGGCCCGTCGCCGAGGTCGTCGAACCACCCATCCGACTCGACGTCGCCGAGGAACGGATACGGGGTGCCGTCCGCCTGCAGCAGGCCGCAGGCGATGCCGTGGGCGGCCAGGACGAGGAGGCGCCCGTCCGGCTCGGTGCGCAGCTCGCCGAGCGTCTCGATGTTCCCCGCGGGCGTGTACATGCCGGTGTAGCTCAGGTCCGGGAACGACTTCGGGTACGCCGGGACGGGCTCGATCTCGCCGCCGGGCGCGCCGAACGAGGCGCGCGTCGCCTTGTCGAACCGCACGACGCCCTCATCCGTGCCCCTGATCGCGCGCGGGCCCGGATCGATGACGAGGCGCCGTATGCGGGCGGGGTTGTCCGGGTCGTCGCCCTCCTGCGGGTTGCGCACCTTCAGCACCGACGCGTTCTCCGGCTCGAAGACGTGGACGCCGAGCAGCGTGTTCGTCCAGTAGTTGTTCGACTTCTTGTTGGCGACGTGGACGGTCCAGATGACGTCGGCGACCCGCTTGCCGTCGACCTCGCTGCCGATCGTGACCTCCTCCCCGACGCCCGTCGGATAGCGGTCCTGGCCCTCGTCGGGGTACCGGAAGATCCGGAACCGGGCGGCCTGGCGCTTCATCGCGCCGTACCGGTCGCGCAGGTCGGCGCTGGTGATCGGCACGCGCTCGGTGCCCGCCTTGATCGGCAGGCCCCCGGCCGGCTCGCCCGGCCCCGCGCCGTCGACGCCCGCCATCGTCTCCGGCGCGAGGTAGAACTCGTCGCTCGTGCCGACGCGAGCGATGCCGATGGCCGGATGGACGCGGAAGACGCTCATGCGAACCGCGGGATCGCGCCGCGCCTCCAGCAGGTCACGATGTCGCCGCCGATCTTCGCCATCCGGACGCCGAAGCCGGCTCCGCCGTCGCCGCCGAACAGCGACTCGAGCGTCTGCATGAACGCCGCGAAGTCGGCGACCAGGATCTCCTGCGCCCGCCTCCCGGGGGACCCTGGGGGCGGGTCGGCCGCGCCGGTGTAGGTCGCGGGCAGCCGCGCCATGTCGCGGATGACGGTGAACCGCTTGAAGTGCGACCAGCTCTCCTCGAAGCCGTCCGCGGTGTTCTGATGCTGCGGGGCGACCCCGGTGTCGCCCTGCGACTGCCCCTCGCCCTGGTCGGTGATGAGGTCGATGAGCCGGATCGCCTCCCGGTACCCCTCGTCGCCGTCGTGCACGATCGTCATGCCGGGGAAATCGTTGTAGTAGAAGCGGAACTCGTCGACCTGGTTGACGCCCCCGCGCAGGTGGGCGCGAAGCTCGAACATCCCGGCCCGCACCGCGTCGTAGAACTCGGCGATCGAGCCGTACTCCGCGGAATCCTCGTGGAGGTCCGGCGAGCGGTCCGTGTCCCACTCCGGGTACTCGATCAGGCACATCGTGTTGACCCGCTCGAGGTCGAGCGGCCCGATCGCGGTGCTGTACGGCGTGTAGAGCTCCGTCGGGTTGGGGACGTCGAGCGCGAAGTCGATGTGCGGGACCGTCGGCCCGCCGTAGACCGGGGGCGCGAAGCGCGGCGCCAGGCCGAACGCGTTCGCGACGTTCGAGGCGAGCTGGACGTGCAGCATCTCCTCGTGCACGACGTCCTGGACGAGCTGGTAGGCGTCGGACCTGCGGTCGCGGATCGAGTACAGCGCCGCCATGTAGTACGGCACGGTCCACAGCTCGAGGTCGACGACCGCCTGCAGGTGCGAATGGAGGTGCTTGAGCGTCCAGGCCGATGTCGCACTCGAAGGCAGAGTGGCCGAGCCTAGCTCAGCGCCCGCGCACCGGTCAACGCTACAGGCAGCGGCAGGTGATGAGCGTGTCCTGGATGAAGGGCGTGGTGCACTCGGCGGGCGGGATCGTCGGGCAGTGGCAGGTCGCGGCCGAGTCCCCGGCGCCGCCGGCGACGGCGCCCAGCTCGTCCGCGCTCAGGTCCCGCAGCGTCTCGGTGTTCAGCTCCAGCTTGTCGAACTCCGTCATCTCGATCCCTCCCGTAGTCGCCGAGCTACCCGCAGGGGCACGTGATGCAGCTGAGCACCGTGGGGCGCACGTCGAAGCAGTACGTGACCGGGTTGATCGTCGGGCAGTAGCAGGTCCCCGCCGAGTCCCCGACGCCGCCGGCGACGACACCCAGCTCGTCCGAGCTCAGATCCCGCAGCGTCTCCGTGCTCAGCTCCAGCTTGTCGAACTCTCGCACTTCGGTCCCTCCCCGTAGCCGGCGTCAGGACCGTTAACGTCGCGCGCGCGCCGCTCTTGCGGTTTCGGTGCGTTGGGATCGGCGACAGTCCTCCCCCATGCCGGTCGTCCGCGCGCATGACATCGACCTCCACGTCGAGGAGCGGGGGGAGGGCCCGGCGCTCCTCCTCATCGCAGGGATCCCGGCGCTGGCGAGCGACTGGTCTCCGTTGGCCGAGCGGCTCGCCGCGCGCCGGCGCGTGATCGCGTACGACAACCGTGGCAGCGGCGCGTCGACGGTGACACCCGGGCCCTACACGACGCGGCAGCTCGCCGCCGACGCCGTCGCGCTGCTCGACGCGCTGGGCATCGAGCGCGCCGACGTGTTCGGGATGTCGCTCGGCGGGATGATCGCTCAGGAGCTCGCGCTCGGCTGGCCGGAGCGCGTGAGCAAGCTCGTGCTCGGGTGCACGCACGCGGGGCTCCGCCACGCCGCGCGCCAACCGCGCGAGGCGGGTCGCGCGTTCGCGCTCGAGACCGACGACTGGCCTCTGCGGATGCGGACGCTCGCGCCGTTCGCGTTCACCGAGGGCGTCGACCCCGAGCTGCTCGCGCGCTTCATCGAGAAGAAGTCGCGCGAGGCGTTCTTCATCGAGGCGCCCGACGAGACCGAGCGCATCCTCGAGGAGTTCCTGGGCTGAGCTCCTACGCGCTGAACCGGAAGGCGCCGGCGGTCGCCGCGCCGGGCGCGTTCGGATCGCTGCACTGCAGCGTCCCGAGGTACCAGCTGCCGATGACGATGTCGCCGAGCGCCTGGACGCGGATCTGCGCGCACAGCCGCGCGGACCCGTCGATCTCCTCGACGTAGCAGCGCTAAGCGCCGTGACACAGAATCTTTCGGCGATGAGTTCGGCGCGGCGCGCCGGTCCTGACCCATGGGTCTCGACACGGGAGCCCCGACGATCCACGATGCCGGCTACGCGGTGACCAAGGCCGAAGGAGGCGCACGATGCTCGAACACAAGATCGGAACGCGCGAGGAGTGGCAGGCGGCTCGCGATGAGCTCGCGAAGCTGGAGGCCGAGCACGCGGCGCTCGACCAGAGGGTGACCGAGCAGCGACGCCGGCTTCCCTGGGTCCCGGTCGAGAAGGAGTATCGGTTCGACACCGAGGACGGGGAGAAGACGCTCGCCGAGCTGTTCGACGGGCGCTCGCAGCTCCTCGCCTACAACATCATGTTCGGGCCCGATTACGAGCACGGCGCCTGCCCCGGGTGCTCGAACCTGGGCGATGAGCTCGACCCCACGCGCGTCCACCTGAACCACCGCGACGTGACGCTGATCTGCTTCTCCCGTGCGCCGATCGATCGGCTCGTCGCCTACAAGGAGCGGATGGGGTGGCAGTTCCCCTACGTCTCGACGTACGGGACGGAGTTCCCGTTCGACTTCGGCCTCGCGCTCACACCCGAGCAGGCGCAGGAGATCCCGGAGGTCAAGGGCGTGATCGACGAGCCGCCGGACTGGCTCGAGGACTGGGGGCGGCAGGTCGGCGCCAAGCTCGAAGACGGCCTGCGCGAGGCCCCTGGCTTCATCGCCTTCGCCCGGGAGAACGGCACCGTCTACCACACGTACACGGTGACGGCGCCCGATCCGTTCGTCGCGCCGTACAACTCGTTCCTGCTCAAGCGCACGCCGAAGCCCGAGCCCGACGAGCCGCGCGCCTGGCGCAAGGACGAGTACCCGGACTGACCGGGAGCAGGTCACTCCCGCATCCTTGGATCGTGCGTGGGGTCGGCGTACACGGGAGGGCAACCGCGGTCGACGGCATCCGGGCGCAGCTCGTAGTGCCACGGCTCGTTGCCGTAGATCCGGCACAGCCCGTACGCGGCGCCGTGCTCCGACAACCACGCCGCGGCAGCGGGGGGCCCGACGTCGACCGCGTCCCCCGACACGTGAGCAGACGTGTCGGGGGTGGCCACCCACCGGGCGGCCGCCTCGTCCGATCCGTACTTCGCGACCGCCTCCTCGAGCAGGTGCTCCTGGTACTGCGCGGAACGCCAGCCACTGTCGACGAAGAGCTCGACGCCGTCGTCCGCGGCATCCGTCGCCGCCCGGCGCAGGGCACCGAGGAGAGCGGGATCGAGGTTGGCCACACCCGGCACCTCGTCGTCGAAGGCCGTCGTGCCGTCGGGGACCGCCCCGCCGGATTCGCCCAGCGCACCACGGTGGTCACCGCGCGGGACGTGGGTGGGTGATGCGGCCGTCGAGGACGAGGACGCCGGCAACTGGTGGCCGAGGATCGCGGCGGTCGCCGCGATGGCGACCAGCAGGCCGACGGCGCGAATCCAGCGAATCCGAATCACGCCGCCATTCAAGGCAGCGTGGTGTTGCCGGCGCGTATGCGGTTTTCGATACGCCGGCGATATGCGCGAGCTCGTAGCCTCGGACCATGCGCGTGTTGCTCGTCGAGGACGAGCCCTACATGGCGGACGCGATTCGCGATGGCCTGCGCCTGGAGGCGATAGCCGTGGACGTCGCGGCCGACGGCGACACCGCACTGGAGCTGCTGGACGTCAACGCCTACGACATCGCCGTCCTCGACCGCGACGTCCCGGGACCCTCCGGCGACGAGATCGCCGGACGCATCGTCGCCTCCGGCAGCGGCATGCCCATCCTCATGCTCACCGCCGCCGATCGCCTCGACGACAAGGCCACCGGGTTCGAGCTCGGCGCCGACGACTACCTCACCAAGCCCTTCGAGCTGCAGGAGCTCGTGCTGCGGCTCAGAGCCCTCGACCGCAGGCGCGCGCACAGCAGGCCACCCGTGCGGGAGATCGCAGGCCTGCGACTGGACCCGTTCCGTCGCGAGGTCTACCGCGACGACCGCTACGTCGCGCTCACCCGGAAGCAGTTCGCCGTGCTCGAGGTCCTCGTCGCTGCCGAAGGCGGCGTCGTCAGCGCCGAAGAGCTGCTGAGACGGGCATGGGATCGGAACGCGGACCCGTTCACCAACGCCGTGCGGATCACCGTCTCGGCGCTGCGCAAACGCCTCGGCGAACCGTGGATCATCGCCACCGTCGCCGGCGTCGGGTACCGCATCGACACCGGGACGGGGGGACGAGGCCGTGGATAGAGCGCCGGGCTTGAGCGTCCGCCTCAAGCTCACGCTCAGCTACGCCGGCTTCCTCGTGCTCGCCGGCACGGTGCTGCTCGTCGCCGGCTACCTCTCCCTCTCGCGTGGCGTGCACCCCGGTGTGATCTTCATGGTGCGCAGCCACGACGACCTCCTGCGCGAGTTCGCTCCGACCGCGGCCCTCGTCCTCGGGTTCCTGCTCGTGTTCGGGCTCGCGGGAGGATGGATCCTCGCCGGCCGGATGCTCGCCCCCCTGGACCGCATCACCGACGCCACGCGCACCGCCGCGACCGGATCGCTCTCCCACCGGATCCGGCTACCGGGCCGCAGCGACGAGTTCCGCGAGCTGGCCGACGCCTTCGACGCAATGCTCGCGCGGCTCGAGGCACACGTCGCCGAGCAGCAGCGGTTCGCCGCCAACGCCTCGCACGAGCTGCGCACGCCGCTGGCCGTCACGCAGACCCTTCTCGACGTGGCCCGCAAGGACCCGAATCGCGACAACCGCGAGCTCGTCGACCGCCTCCACGCCGTCAACACCCGAGCGATCGACCTCACCGAGGCACTGCTGCTGCTCAGCCGCGCCGACCAGCGGACGTTCGCCCGGGAGCACGTCGACCTGTCCCTCATCGCCGAAGAAGCCGCCGAGACGCTCCTGCCGTTGGCGGAGGAACGCGGCGTCACCATCGAGACCTCCGGCGACGCGGCCCCCGCCGCCGGCTCACCCACCCTTCTGCTGCAGATGACGACGAACCTCGTGCACAACGCGATCGTCCACAACCTGCGCGAACAGGGCACCGTGTGGGTCACGACCAGTGCTCACCCCGAGAGCGTGGCGCTCACCGTCGAGAACACCGGCGAGAAGCTGACCCCACAACTGGTCGGCACGCTCGCCGAGCCGTTTCAGCGCGGCAGCAGACGCATACGCACCGATCACGCAGGCGTCGGCCTCGGCCTGGCGATCGTCCAGAGCATCGCCCAGGCACACAACGGAACCCTCACCATCACGGCCCGGGACGCCGGGGGATTGTGCGTCACGGTGCACCTGGCTGCCGCGGTCGTCGCCCGGGTGACCTGATCCCGCCGCGGCGGGGTGCTCAACCGCTGCCGTCGTCGTCTCCTAGGAAGCGCGCGATGAACTTCGGCGCGAGCTTGCGGTAGTACGGCACGAGCCCGGGCTCCATGAGGACGTCCAGCAGCGCCGAGAATCGCTTTGCCCAGGCGGCGTCGAACGTGCCGGCGCTCTCGAGGCTCTCGAAGAGCTCGTCGTAGAGGCCCATGAGCTCTGCGCGGAGGGCGATGAGCTCGCTGTGGCGCAACTTCGCGACGGCTGGGTGCGGGAACGTGCCGACGGGCTCGTCCGTAGGCGGCCACAGCCGCTCGTAATCGAGGTCGAGATACGAGACGATCGTCCCGGTCCGCCAGTGCAGCGTCATCGCCCCGAAGGGCGGATAGATCGGGATGGGCTTTCCGGGCCCGGCGGGAGGCATGCCGGCGAACACGAGCGTCATGTAAGCCTTGCCCGCACGGCGCCTGGGCAGCGGCAGGCCGATCGCGGCTTCGAGCGGGATCAGGTCGCGGTAGACCGACGAGCGCCGCAGCTTCTGGATGAGGTCCTCGGTGTGGCTTGCCTGGACGACTGCTGCTGCCTCCATCAGATGCCTCCGTCCCCGTCGGGCTTCGCGATGACCATGCGGTGGTCCGAGTCCGCCCACGCGTTCTCGAACTCGTCCAAGGGGATCATGGAGCCGGCCCCGTCGGGCGACCCTGAGTCGTTGAGCACGACCATCGCCCCCTCCGGCGCCTCCACGATGCCGATGACCTCGACGGCGTGATCGGCGCCGCGCCACGGCAGGCCCGGCGCGTCGTCGAGCAGCGGGTCCTGGCCGGGGTACCAGATCTCCTGGCTGTCGACGGCGACGATGACCTTGTCGCCTCCCTCGAGCGCCAGCGCGATGTCGTCGATCGTGCCGTCGCTTCGGTTCTCGGTCTCGATGCCGTGTGCGTCCAGCACGCTGTCCAGGTGGTCCATCGGCGTGCCGCGGCCCGGCGCGTACCAGCCGTTCGCCTCTGCTTCGGCCACGAGCGCGGCCTCGTCGAACGTCTCCCCCGTCAGCGATTCGAGGACGAACTCCTGCGCGACGATCGCGCAGTGGTCGGCCTCCTGCTGGTGCCAGAGACCCATGTCGGCCTCCGGATCGCCCAGGACCGCGTAGTCGGTCGCCGGGTCGTAGTTGTCGACGTCCGGATACATCGACGGCGACTGCGGGTCGGGCGCCGGAAGCGGCTCGCTCTCCGGCAGCGGCTCGCTCTCCGGCAGCGGCTCGGACTCCGGCAGCGGCTCGGACTCCGGCAGCGGCTCGATCTCCGGCAGCGGCTCGATCTCCGGCAGCGGCTCGGACTCGGGCAGCGGCTCCATGTCGGGAAGCGGCTCGGGCTCGGGAAGGGGCTCGATGTCGGGGAGCGGCTCCGGCTCCACTTCCGGCGTGTAGCTCTCCTCAGGCTCGATGATCGGCGGCTCGATCGAGAACCCCCCGTCGGACTGGTCGATCGAGTCGAAGCCGTCGCCTGGCATCCAGCTCATGGCTCGTTCCTTCCCTCACAGACCCAGCTGCTTGAGCCGCTTCTGAAGATAGGTGTTGAGGATCGCGTGCGTCGTCACGCCGAAGCTCGCCTGTGTCACCCATGGCCGGTCCCGAAGGCGCGAGCCCACCGCGCCCAACCACAGCTCGTGGAGCTCGTTGAGGACGTCGGTCGGGAGCGCGTTCGCCTTCGTCATGTCGTCGACCACCTTGCAGCCACTGCGGGAGCGCAGGATCTCGATCGAGAGCTCGTCGGCCGCTTCGATCCTTCCGTCCTCGAAGTGCCGCGCCAGCTGACCGAACCTCGCTCGCCGGCCGGCGACCAGCCCGAGGTCGTTCTTGCCGAGGACGCCCTCGACCAGCGGCCCGCCGAAGCAGCTGGCGCTCCCGCGGACGTAGCTGTCCTCGATCCGGCTGTCGCCGCTCACCGGCGCGACGAAGCGCACGCCGTACCGGGCGTTGTCCTCGAACCATGTCTCGCTCACCTCGGCACGGGCGGAGCTGCTGACGAGGGCGCCTTCACCAGCGTGCCCCGCGACGCGGCACGACGTGAGCGAGACGCTGGTCTCGGCACCGTCCGCGAACACCCCGGTGGTGCCGTTGTCGTGGATGTCGCAGCTCTTCACGTGCGCCGTGGCTCCGCTGGTGACGCAGAGCCCGGTCCCTTCGTTCGCATGGATCTGGTCGTGGTCCAGGTGGAGCCGGCTGCCGGCGCCGACGGCCTGGGCCCCCCAGTCGGTGTTCGCCCGGAACGTGTTCCCGGCCGCCTCGACCGAGGCCCCGTCCGCGACGAGCAGCCCGGCCCCGGCGTTCTCGCCGAGCACGTTGCCGCGCATCGCGGCCGAGGTCGACGCGCCGCCGATGATGACCCCGCTCCCGGCGTTGCTGACGATCTCGTTCTCCAAGAGCTGGACGGCCGCGCCGTCGTCGACGCCCACCGCCGCGGCCCTCGACTCGAGCAGGCGGTTCTCGTGGAGCTCGGCGCTCGTCCCCTCTCCGCTCACGCGGATCGCGTGGCCGATCGAGCCGGTGATGGTGTTCTTGTCGACCTTCGCGTCGCAGCCGCCCGCGACCTGGACGCCGATGTTGCTGCGCTCGATCAGGTTCCTGCGGATCGTCGTGTCGCCGAGGCGGCTCGCGGCGAAGATCGCCGCGGCCGAGATGTCGAAGAGCTCGTTGTCCTCCGCGACGAGGTCCGCATCCTCCGCGACGAAGAAGCCGATGCCGGCCTTCCTGACGACGTTGCCGCTCAGCTCCGCACGCGTCAGCGCGCCGAGCACCTCCACCCCCGCCACCTCCGGGCCCACGGTGATCTCGGTCGAGACGAGCACGCAGCGCGCCCCGTCGGTCACCTTCACGGCGCTGTCCCCGGTGTCGTGGATGCGGTTGTTGTCGCGGCAGACCACCGACGTGTCCGTCCCGGATACGAGGATCCCGACACCCGACGTGGCCGAGACCGTGTTGTGCTCGAGCGTGACCCGCGCCCCGCCGGCCGCGACGAGCGCGGAGGTCGGCGCACGCTCGTCGGGCTCCGCCCCTTCCAAAGGCGGCGCGCCGATCGCTCCCAGCCGGACCGGATCGACGATCCGGTTGCCGTCGAGCGTCACGTCCACGTCGCCGTCCACGCGGACGGCCGGGCCGGCCGCCACCGTGATCTCGCAGTCCTCGATCGTGGTCGACCCGGCGGTCACGTCGATCCCGGGGCCCTCGTTGACGCGCAGCGTGATGCCTTCGATCCTCACCACGGCCCCGGTGCACGTCACGAGCGGACTGCTGCCGCTGCTCAGCGCGATCTTCTTCCTCAGCCCCTCGCCGAACAGCGTCACGTCCTTGTCGAGGACGAGCTGCTCGTCGTACTCCCCCGGCAGCACGACGATGCGCGCGCCGGGCGGCGCCTCCGCGACGGCGGCCGCGATCGTGGCATGGCCGCCGCCGCTCGGATCGACGACGATGTCGCGCGAGGCGGGCGTCGCGATCTCGCGGGCCCGCAGCGCCGCGCCCTCGCACACCGCGAGCTCGGGGTCGGCGACCCGCCAGATCGGCCGGCCGGACTCCTGCGCGATCACCTCGCCGATGAACGGCAGGCGGCAGCTGCCACCGACCATCAGGATGCCGTCGACGTCGCTCCAGTCCTTGCCCGACTCCTCGAGCACCGCGCGACAGCACTCGATGGTGCGGTCGAGCTCCGGGCGGATCATCGCCGCGAGCTGGTCGCGGGTGAGCTCGTACCGGACCGGCCCGGCGGGCAGCAGGAGCGAGGTGGCCGCCTCGGCCATCTCGCTCAGGTCGTGCTTGACGATCCGGCACGCCTCGCGGGCCGAGAGCCTCGCGCTCAACGCCTGGGTGTGGTTCGGATGATCCCGGTCCGAAGCGCCTTCGAACGAGCGCTTCAGCACGTCGCCCGCCTGCTCGGCGAGGTCGCGCTCGATCGCCAGGTCGAAGTTCGACCCTCCGACGTCGGCGACGCCGTCGTACGCGAGGACCTCGTGCTCGCTCCCGTCAACCGCAACGAGCGCGGCGTCGAACGTCCCGCCGCCCAGGTCGTAGACGAGCACCAACCCGTCGGCGATATCGCGCTCTGCCCCGGCGTGGGCGTGCTCGAGCAGCGCGGCGACGGGCTCGGTGAGCAGCTCGACCTCGCCGAAGCCGGCCTTCTCCGCGGCGCTCGTCATGACGCCGCGAAGGTGGGGCGTGTACGAGGCGGGGATCGTCACGACGGCGCAGTCGGGGTCGCCGCGTCCCGCGCGTCCGGCCTCCGCGCGCAGGAACGCGAGCACGTCCGCGACGAGGTCCTCGACCGGGACGCGTTCGTCGCCGAGCAGCAACGGGTCCTTGCGGCCGAGCTCACGCTTGAACTCGGACACGTAGGCGTCGGGGTAGAACAGCTTCTGGCTCTCGGCCGCCATGCCGACCACGTGCTCGGCGCGCGAGCCGGAGGTCAGGACGAGCACGCTCGACGGCACCGAGTATCCGTGGCGCATCGGCTCCTTGATCGCGACCGGACGCCCGTCGACCACCCTGGCGGCGCTGGAGTAGCACGTCCCGAAGTCGATGCCGAGCCAGCTCGCCGACCGGTCGTGGCCCGCCACCGCCATCTCAGGACTCCACCCGGTAGACGACGACCTGCTGCGGGCGCAGCACCCGCTCGCCGCGCGCGTAGCCGAGCCTGACGGTCTCGCACACCTGCCGATCGAGCGCCGGGTCGGCGGTCGCCCGTATCTCGATGATCTCCTGCTCACGCGGGTCGAACGGCCCGGTCTCCGCCAGCGGCCGCACGCCCCTGCGCCTGAGCGCCTGCTCGAGACGGTCGCCGAGCACGCCGATCGCCGCCTCGGCGTCCGCGTCCGCCGAGGTCGCGACGCCGATCATGTCGCGCATCGCGATGAGGTCCGCGATCACGTCCGCCTCAGCGCCGCCGTTGCGTGTGTCCGGCGCCTCGGGGGCAGGCTCCGGCGCGGGCTCGCGCGGCGGTGCGGGCTCGCGCGGCGGCGCGGGCTCGCGCGGCGGCGCGGCGCGCAGCCGCTCGAGCGACTCGCACACCGAGCGCAGCAGCTCGACGGTCTCGCGCCGGCGCCCGGCGGGGGCCCACGGCTCCCCCGCGAGCTCGCGAGCGGCCCGCTCGGCGCGGCCCGCGAGCCGCTCCACCTCGGCACGCTTCAGCGCAAGTCGCAGCGCCCTCACTCGACCAGCTCCAGGTGACGCCGAGCTTCGCGCGCGTGGTAGAGAAGCCTGCGGTACGCCCGCTCGATCTTGGCCGCCGTGGCCTTCGTCCGCGGGTCGACGCCGAACTCGTCGCCGCGCGCGTGCCAGTAGGCGCACCGCGCCTCGGCGGCCGCGACGAGCTCGCTCGGCGTCGCGGCGACCGTGAGCCCGAGCCGGGGGCCCAGCTCCGGACCGCGCTCCCCGGTCACCTCCAGCAGGTGAGCGGCCTCTCCGTCCTCGAGGCCGAGCGACGCCGAATCCTGGTAGTAGCGTCGCAGCAGCGCGAACTCCTCGAGCGCGGGCTCGCCGGTCTCGAGCGCCTCGAGCGACCCCATCGCGTCGAACGCCGCGCCGGCCGCGTCCGCGTCGACGCGACGGCGGACGTCCTGGGCCTGCGTCCGAGCCTTGCGGGTGCCGGTCTGGGCTTTGATCAGCAGCGCCCGCCGGCCGAAGTGCGCGACGAGCGTCTCGCGCAGCCGCTCGATGCCGCTGAGCTCGAGCAGCCGCTCGCGCAGGGTCTCGACATCGCCCGCGCCCTCGCGCACGATCCGCGCGGCGCTCCAGATCCCGAACTGCCCCAAGAGCCCGAGCAACGTCGACCGGCTCGGCGGCGGCAGCGGAAGGTCCTCGTAGGAGGCCGACGCGAAGCGGTCGGCGTATCGGAGTCGCTTGGCGAGCAGCGCCGGGTCGAGCCGCGCCAGCGACTCGATCCAGCCGCCGTGCTCGGCGGTCAGCGTCTGAGCGCCGAGCCCGAGCAGCCCGCAGACCGGGAGGACGGCGAAGAACACGCGGTCGGCGCCCGGCTCGGACTCGATGATGCGCGCGACACGGCGCCCCTCGTCGAGCGGGTCGCGCTCGGGCTCGGCCGGGTCCCAGTACGTGTCGACCTTGGTCAGCACCCCGATGGCGTTCACCGGCGTCGCCTGCCCCAGCAGCGGTCCCTGGAAGTCGGCCACGACCGCTTGGTCGGCCGCGGCGATGCTGCGGCTGAAGAGGCAGAGCAGCGCGTCGGCCAGCGCGCTCTCGCGCCTGGTCTCGTCGTCGATGTGATCGTCGGCCAGCCCGAGCGAGCGCATCGTGTTCAACGAGTCCTGCTCGTAGAACGACCGCAGGCCCGGCGTGTCGACGAGGTCGAAGGTCTTCAGGATCTGGATCGGCTTGCGGATCTCCAGGTACCTGACCGAGCGCAGCAGCTCGGCTCGCTCGTCGGCGCGGGCGGTCAGGTCGTAGAGCTCCTCGAGGCCCCGTTCCTCTGGCGCCCGGCCGTTCTTGAACACGACGCGCAGCCCGGGCTCCTTGCCAAAGCGCAGCCAGCTGACGTTGAAGGTCAGCTCCTCCTTCCCCATCGGCGCGGCCTCCTCGCCGAGCAGCGCGTTCAGCATCGTCGACTTGCCTGCCTTGATGTGGCCGACGATCGCCACGCGCATCGGCTCGTCGAGGTGCTCGTGCGCTTCGCGCAGCGCGGCGGTCAGCGGTTCCAGCTCGTCGAATGGGACGGTGTGCACCAGCGCGTCCTCGAACGCCCGGCCGGCCCGCGCCCGCAGGTCCATTCAGTCCTCCGCCCATTCGCCCCGGTCGCCGCCGCTCGCCGCGGCGGTGGCCGCGGGCTGCGGAGCGGTGGGCCGGCGAGTGGCGGCCACTGCCGCGTCCGCCTGGTCCCGCACGCGCTCCCGGATGGCGGTGAGCTCCTCGAGCGGCTCCTTCAGCTCTGCCGCCCGGCGGGTGCCCTCCTCGTGCGTCCGCCCGCGGGCCTCCCTGATCGCGGCGGCGGACGTCACCAGGCGTTCGTGCTCGTCGCGCAGACGCTGGTCGAGCTCGTCGGCGATGGTCTCCTCCGCGCGCGCGAGCGCCCGCTTGAGCCGCGCGTCCATCTGGTGCAGCGAGTCCTCGACGTACGGCTGGAGCTGCTTCTTCAGCGAACCCCGGCGGACGGTCTGGCTCCTCTCGCGCTGGTCGCGCCATTGCTGCCGGAAGAGCTGTACGCCGCCCGCGGCGCCGGCGCCCACCACCAGCAGCCCGGCCGTCACGGGATTCGAGATGAGCAGCCCGGCAGCGATGTAGCCGAGCAGGCTGCCGGCCGACGCGCCCATCATCCCCGACTGCACCGACCTGAGCACCGCGTGCCCGCGGACGCCGGTCCTGGCGACCCCCTCGATCTCGGGCGCACCCGCCTCGGCGGCGATCTTGACGTCGGGCGCGGCCGGGTTGAGCTCCAGTCCCGTCTCCGCCGCCGTCGCCTGCGCGACGTCGTCGAGCTTCGTGCGCAGCTGCTCGGCGAGGGCGGCGCCCGCGAGCGTCATGTCGCGCTCGAGCCGGCCCACCAGCTGCTCGGGGTCGTCGAGCAGCTCGGGGTCGTCCAGGCCGCTGTCGAGCGCGCGCCGCGTCCGAATCGACACCGCTTGGACGGCGTCCGTCATGTCCAGGCGGACCGCCCTCAGCCTCCGCTGAAGCGACTTCCGCCAGTCCGCCTGGCCCTGGCGCAGGTCCTCGTGCCGCTTCGTCGCCTCGGCGTACTCCTGCTCCATCCGGTTCAGCTCTTCCTCCGTCCGCTCTCCGTAGGCCGCCATCTCCGCGCTCATCGGCTGGATGAGCATGTCGACGGCGCGCGTCAGCACGCCGAGCGGCCGAAGCAGCAGCAGCGCGCCGCCGCGCTCGCGCAGGTGCCCCCAGAGCTCGCGCTCGAGGGCCTCGAAGTTGCTCACCTCGAGATCCTCGGGGTCCCCGGTTCGCAGGTGCTCGAGCTTCGCCCAGCTCGAGACCGGCACGATCACGATCTCCTCGGCCGGGCGTTCGAGGGCGCTGGCCACCTTCGCGCGCGAGTTCTCGACGATCGTCTCGTAGCCGCTGACCTTGTCGATCTTCGTGACGACGACGAGGATGGAGTGGCAGTGCTCCCGGACGCTGCGGAGGAACTCGAGCTCCTCGGTCGACAGCGGGGTGAGGGCGTCGAGGACGAACAGCACCACGTCGGCCGCGGTGAGGAAGCCGTACGTGATCGCCGTGTGGGCCCTGTTCAGCCCACCGACCCCAGGGGTGTCGACGAGCAGCAGGCCGCTGCGGAGCCTCGCGTTGGGAAGCTCGATCGTCACGATGCGGACGTCTTGCTCATTGCCCGGGTTCTCGAGCTCGGTCGCGTAGTCGCGGATCTGGTCGCGGGAGATCTCCCGCTCCCTGCCGTCCCCGTCCAGGACGGTCACCCGCTCGGGGTCGCCGTAGCCGACGGTGGTCACGACGTTCGTGGCGATCGAGGTGTCGACCGGGAACAGGCCCGGCTCCTCGAGGAGCGCGTTGAGCAGGCTCGACTTGCCCCGCTTGAACTCGCCGACCGCGGTCACCGACAGGCGCTCGTCGCGAAGGCCGCTCGCGGACTGGTCGACAGCGTCGCCCAGCTCTGACGCCCCTCGAGCGCGCGCCAGCGCGGCGACGCGCTCCGCGAGACGGAGCACCTCGGTCCTCTGCTCCGTGAAGCTCGTCACAGCGAGCCCCTTCCTCTGGCTGGACTGGCGCAGATGCGCTAGTCAGCCGACTCTAAACAGATGCGTCCTCGGCGCGCAAGTGGTGTATTTGATGGGGTGCTCGGCGGGCTCGTGTCACCACCCGAGAACCTCTCGGAGGTATCTCCGGGCCATGAGAGCGTGCTGGAGGGGATTGGCCTTCGCGGGGTCCTGCTCGGCTTCCACGACGAGCCACCCCTCGAAGCCGTGACGCGCCAGCGCCGCCAGCGTGGGCGCCAGGTCGAGGGAGCCGTCGCCGGGCACGGTGAAGACACCGGCCTCGATCCCATCCTGGAACGACAGGTTCTCCTCCCGGACCCGGTCGACGACGTCCTGGCGAACGTCCTTGAGGTGGATGTGCTTGATCCGGTCCCCGTGCGTCTCGGCCACCGAGAGCGGGTCGCCTCCGGCGAACGCGAGGTGACCCGTGTCCAGGAGCAGATGAACGAGGCCCGGGTCGGTGGACGCCATCAGCCGGTCGACCTCCGCGGGCACCATGACGCCGGTCCCCATGTGATGGTGATAGCAGAGGCGCATCCCTTCGTCGTTCGCGATCTTTCCGAGGCGCTCGAGCCCCCTGCAGAGCGCCTCCCATTGCCGATCGTCGAGCACCGGTCGATTCGCGAACAGCGCCACGGGCTGTTGATGCACCGCCGCTCCGAGCTCGGCCACCACCATGTCGGTGCCGCCCAGGGCGCGGACGAGCTCGAGCTGCTCGTGGAACGTCTTCAGCGTCTGCTGCTCCATGTCCTTGATCGTGAAGAACGTGCTCGCCCACGGCTCGGAGACCTGCAGACCGCGAAGGTCGAGCTCGCGCTTGAGCAGCTCGACGTCGGTCGGGTACTTGTGGCCGATGCTGCACCCCTGGAACCCCGCCAGCGCCATCTCACTCACGCACTGCCCGAACGGGATGCCGATGTCGATCAGCGGGAAGTCGTCGTTCCACCACAGCGTCGGCGTGATGCCGAGCCTGACCTTCTCGGGATCCAACCTCGGCGCTTCGTCGGTCATCGTTGCGCTCGCCTCCTCGGCTCAGTTGCCCTCGGCGACGCCGGGGAACCGAGGCGGTCCCGCCCATGAGCCATAGCCCGGGCCCCTGGCGCCCGGCGGGTTGCCGCCGATGGCCGTCCACAGCATCCCGTTCGTATACGCCGACGCCGAGACCGTGAACGTGTAGTTCTCCTCCAGCGCGCCGAACGCGTCGATCCACGCCGGCGGCAGCTCGTACCAGATCCCGACGTACCAGAGCTTGACGATGTTCCGGGCGACGGGGCCGAGCTTCGGGTCGCTGAAGATCTCGCGGCGCAGGAGCCTCTGGATCGAGGAGCTGTCGCCCTGGGCCTCGTCGCAGACACGCGTCCAGGCCTCGAGCAGCTCAGCCAGGACGTCGCCGCCCGTGGTCTCCGCGACCGTGGACCGGTAGGCATCGGCCTGTCCGGTGCCGTGCAGGTCGATCGGCGTGAAGCCGGTGATCGCGGCGGAGAACGCGACGAACGCCTGAAGCTGCTCGTCGACCGTCATGCGCTGCCGATCGCGGAGACGGCTGCGACTTCGAACGTCGGCCCGGCGGTGAGCCCGTCCGCACCGGGGAGCGGGTTGCGGATGAGGCTCGTCATCCCGTCCCTGAGGCGGAACATCTCCACCACCGCGTCGATGAGCAGCTCAGGCCGCCCCGTGTAGGCGTCGGTGAGCAGGCTCAAGAAGCTCGCGTACTGCCGGTTGAACTCGACCGCCGCGGCGTACAGCCCGGGTGCTTCCCGGTAGTCCTCGAGCGAGGCGTTCGTCTTGACCGGATAGACGGCGTCCCAGTCGACGACCAGCGGCGGCCCCGTCGGGTCGTCGGGCCCGTCGCCCTCCTGGTAGTAGCGGCCGTGCAGCAGCTGCTTGAACCGGTAGTAGTGCGCCAGCTCACCCTCGTTGTCGAAGATCGCACCCCCGAGCCCCTCGCCCTGCTCGCCGATCAGCCGGAGCGCCGCGACCGCGGACTCGAGGTCGGTCACGGGGATGATCTCGCCGCCGCCGGAGTAGTAGTACTCGGGCGTCACCTGCCGCGCTGGATCTCCCGAGAAGAGCTCTTCGCCGGCTTTGGCCTTCTCGGCCTGGAGGTGCACCAGGCCCCGCCTGATCTCCTCGTAGAACTCACCGATGCTGTAGAAGTGCATCGAGTCGTCCTCAGGAGCTGCCAGCAGGGATCGGCTCGCACCTTCCCGGTGCTTGATGCGGGACTCCTCGTCCGGCGCCACGCCCGGCCGCTCGATCTTGAGGAAGGTGTCGACGGCCTTCTTGGAGAACCGCTCCCGATCGACCTGGAAGTCGTCCTCGCCGTCCGGCAGGAAGGCGGGATACGTCGGAACGAAGTCGGGTGCGGTCAGGTCCGGCGTTCCGCCGACCGCGTTGAGCACGTTCGCGGCCAGCGTCAGGTGCAGCATCTCCTCCACCGCGACGACGCGGATGATGTGGAACGCATCCAGGTTCGTGTTCGGATGCATCGAGTACAGCGCCGTCAGGTACGGCGGGATCGTCGCGTGCTCGAGCTGGAGCGCGGCGCGCAGGTAGCGGTGCAGGTCTTCGGTCGTCGTGATCCTGTGCAGCGGCACGTCGCGACCCCGTCTCAGCCCACCGGCACCTGGGGCGGCCGCGCGTCCGCCTGGAGCTGCTCGACGATGCGCTCCGCGCTCCGGAAGCAGAGCGCGGCGATCGTGAGCGTGATGTTCGACGTGCCGATCGAGGGCATGCTGCCCCCTCCGACCAGGTAGAGGTTCTCGTGGTCCCATGACCGCTGGTCGGCGTCGACCACGGAGGTGCTCCGGTCGACGCCCATCATGTGCGTCCCCGCGAGGTGGTTGCCCCCGCGCACGACGTACCCCTCGCCCTCGTACGTCACGTACGCGTAGTCGTCCGCGTCGTACACCGTGTAGTCGGCGGCGCCCAGACGCTGGAAGAGCCGGGTGGACAGCTGGCGCGCGAAGGCGACCCCGCGCAAGGTGTAGTCAGGGACGTGGTACGAGATCACCGGCCGCATGTTCCCGAGCTGATCCTTGTAGCTCGGGTCGACCGTCACGCGGTTGCTCTCGGTGGGCATCACCTCGACGGGGATGGCCAGCTGGAGCTGCCGTGTGATCCGGCTGACCAGCTCGCCGCGCAGATCGGCGCCGAACTTGTTCTGGGTCTCGACGAGGCCGATGAGGTCGGTGTACGGCGAGCCGATCGCCCATCCCCACCCGTCGTTGTGGATGTCGATGTTGAAGGCCGCCTGCTGGCGGCGGAAACCGCCGCCGCGGAGGTCGGAGATCCCCCCCGTGCAGACGCTCCCGCGCATCGTCCCGCACACCTCGGGCATCAGCGCCCAGCAGAGCAGGTACTGATGGTCCATCAGGTTGCGCCCGACGAGGTCGTTGCCCCCGTCCAGCCCCGATGCCAGCATCAGGCGCGCGTTCTCGATCGCGTTGGCGCACAGGACGAACACGTCGCCCCGCACGGTCCCGGTTTCGTGGTCGGGGGAGTGCGGGTCGCTGTAGGTCTTGTACTCGACCTCCGTGACCCTGCCCGTGTCGGGATCGACGTGGATCTTCGAGGCGACGGTCTGTGCCAGGAGGTCGACCCGGCCGGTCTTGAACGCCTGCGCCAACGTCTTGCCCGCGTTGTACTTCGCCTGGACCGGGCAGATGGGAACGCAGTTGATGTTGCCCTGACAACGGCCGCCCTCCTCGACCTGGTGCGTGCTCACCGCCCCGACCGGGACGAAGCCCTTGCCGCCGTCGTACGCGGCGTTCGGGATGCCGTTGCGCGCCTGCGGGAAGGCGCGCACCTTGATCGGGTACTGCTCGCCGTCCAGCTCGACCGTCATGCCGTCGACGTCCTTCGCCACCATCTTGTCGAGATACGACAGGGGCAGCCCCTTCATCGGGAAGACGTAGTCCGGGTCGTAGGTCATCCCCAGGTACGCCTGGTCCTCGACGTCGGCCGAGACCCCGAGCTCACGCTCCGCCCGCACGTAGTACGGCGCCAGGTCGTCGTAGCTGAGCGGCCAGTCCGCGCCCTGGCCGAACCGCGTGCGCATCTCGAAGTCCTCGGGCAGCATGCGCGGGGTCTTGCCCTCCCAATGCATGGCCGTTCCTCCGAAGACCCTGGTGTAGGTCGTGTCGGTGGAGAAGGGGCCCTTCTGCACGAGGTAGGCGGAGGCGTCCGTCTCGCCCGGCGGGATCTTGCGGGCGTCGGTGCTTCTGGGCATCGGAGCGTTGGGGTTCTCCGGATACGGGGACTGGTTGTCCTTGGAGACCGCCTCGTAGAAATGCTTCAGGTACGCCTCGTAGCCGCTGAGGGTGATGTCGTCCGCGGCAGCTGCCTCGAGGATGAGGACCCGCTTGCCGGCGCGACTCAGCTCGTTGGCGATGATCGCGCCGCTGACGCCGGAGCCGACGACGACCGCGTCGTACACGACGCCGGACACCGCGGCGTGGTCCGTGCTGCGAGCGGCACCGCGAGGGAAGATCATTGCGTGTTGCTCACGGATTTCTCGCCTCGAATCTGTTGGGGACGAGGCGGACGCCGAGCGTATAAGCGTACCCTCGCCGATGCAAGCTGCGCGATCGAGTTCCGTCGATTCCTTGAGGGATCAAGTCTGGTCTAGGAGCATGCTACGCATTATGGTTCGCAGGTAATCCGGATCTCTCCGTTCCGCCGACGCCAACCACGAGGACCGCTGCGATGAGTCGCTCCAAGCCGGTGACGCTGGTCGCCGACGCCCACAGCCCGACCTTCAAGCCCGCGAGAGCCGCGTCGCTCAGCCTCGGCTTTCCCCCCATCGCCGATTACGCCTTCCTCTCGGACTGTCACACGGGGGCGCTGGTCGGGCCCGACGGCGCCGTCGACTGGCTGTGCGTTCCCCGCTTCGACTCCCCGAGCATCTTCACGGCGCTGCTGGACCGCAGCGCCGGGCAGTTCCGGGTCGGGCCGTACGGCGTCTACGTGCCGGTGGCCCGGCGCTACCTGCCGGGGACGAACGTCGTCGAGACCTCGTGGAAGACCCAAAGCGGCTGGCTCGTCGTCAAGGATGCGCTCGTCATGGGGCCGTGGCGCGACGGGGCGGATGCCGCTCCGCGCACGCGACCGCCCACCGACCAGGCGTCGCAGCAGACCCTGATCCGGCTCGTCGAATGCGTGCAGGGGGCTGTCGAGCTCGAGGTCGTGTGCGAGCCGATGTTCGACTACGCACGGGAGCCCGGCGCGTGGGAGCTGGCCACGGACGAGCACGGCGGTGTGGCGCACGTGCGTGGCAAGCACGCCGGCGAGGAGCAGGAGGTTCGCCTCGCCAGCGACCTGCGCCTCGGCGTCGAGTCCTCGCGGGTCCGTGCCCGCCACACCCTGGCCGAAGGGGAGCGGTGCTTCGTCGCCCTCGGGTGGGCCGCGGACGGGGTGATCGCCCGCACGGTCGAGCAGGCCGAGGAGTGGATGTCCAACACCTTCCACTACTGGCGGACCTGGCTGGACGACGGCCAGTTCCCCGACCATCCGTGGACCGGCTACCTGCAGCGCTCGGCGCTTGCGCTCAAGGGCCTCACCTACGCACCCACCGGCGCGCTGGTGGCGGCACTCACGACGTCGCTTCCCGAGACGCCCGGGGGCGAGCGCAACTGGGACTACCGCTACACGTGGATGCGTGACGCCACGTTCACCCTCTACGCCCTCCACGCGCTCGGGCTCGACTGGGAGGCCGACGACTTCATGCAGTTCGTCGTCGACGTCGACCGCAACGAGGACGGCTCGCTGCAGATCATGTACGGCATCGGCGGGGAGCGCGACCTGTCGGAGCAGACGCTCGACCACCTGCAGGGCTACGACCACTCGCAGCCGGTGCGGATCGGCAACGGCGCCTACAGCCAGCGGCAGAACGACGTCTACGGGGCCGTCGTCGACTCGGTCTACCTGCACACCAAGCGTCGCAACAACATGCCGCACGACCTGTGGCCGCTGGTGGAGGCCCAGGTGGGATGCGCGTCGAAGATCTGGAAGAACCCCGACCAGGGCATCTGGGAGGCGCGGGGCGAACCGCAGCACTACACGAGCTCGAAGCTCATGTGCTGGGTGGCGATGGATCGCGGCGCGCGGCTGGCCGAGGTCTACGGCGACCCCGAGGTGGCGGCGGACTGGCAGAAGGTCGCGGACGAGATCCGCGAGGAGATCCTCACGCGGGGGGTGTCGAAGCGAGGCGTGTTCCGGCAGCACTACGACACGGACGCGCTCGACGCCTCGCTGCTGCTCATGCCGATCGTGCGATTCCTTCCCCCGGACGACGAGCGCCTGCGCAACACGGTCCTCGCCATCGCCGACGAGCTCACCGAGCACGGCCTGGTCCTCCGCTACAAGGTCGACGAGACCGACGACGGGCTCAGCGGCAAGGAGGGGACGTTCGCGATCTGCACGTTCTGGCTCGTGGTCGCGCTCAGCGAGATCGGGGAGAAGGATCGCGCCCGCGCGCTGTGCGAGCGAATGCTCTTGCTCGCTTCGCCGCTCGGCCTCTACGGCGAGGAGATCGAGGCCGAGACCCTCCGGCACCTGGGCAACTTCCCCCAGGCGTTCACGCACCTGGCCCTGATCAACGCGGTCCAGCACGTGATCGCCGACGAGCTCGTCTCGTAGCGGTCGACGACGTGAGCCGGCGGCAGCGCGCCATCGAGACCCGGCCGTCCGGTCGCCAGTTCGAGATCAGCGCCGGCGGGCAGCGAGCGGTCGTCGTGGAGGTGGGGGGCGGCGTGCGTGCCTACACGCACGGTCACCGCGACGTCTTCGACCCGTACCCGGAGGACGCGATCTGCGACGGCGCCCGCGGGACGCCGCTCGTTCCTTGGCCGAACCGGCTGGAGGACGGTTCCTACGAGTTCGGGGGTGAGTCGTTCCAGCTCGACCTCAGTGAGCCCGAGAAGCACAACGCGATCCACGGCCTGCTGCGCTGGCAGGCGTGGGAGGCGGTCGAGCACGAGCCGGAGCGCGTGACGATGGGCATCCGGCTCCACCCCACGCCCGGCTACCCGCACCTGCTCGACGTGCGCGTCGCCTACGCCTTGGGCGCCGACGGGCTGACCGTGACGACGACGCTGACGAACCGCGGCGAGAGCCCGTGCCCGGTCGGCGCGGGCCAGCACCCGTACCTGTCGCCAGGGGCGGGTGCCGTCCTCGACGACTGCACGCTCGAGCTGCGCGCCGGCACGCGGATCGTCACCGACGACCAGCGCCAGCTTCCCACGGGACGGGAGGCGGTCGAGGGCACGGAGTACGACTTCCGCTCGCCGCGGCGGGTGGGCGGGGCGAGGATCGACTCCGCCTTCTGCGACCTCGAGCGCGACGCAGCCGGGCGTGCGTGGACGCGACTCACGGGACCCGACGGGGTCACCGCGGTGCTGTGGGTGGACGAGGCGTATCCCTTCGTCGAGCTGTTCACCGGCGACACCCTCGCGCCCGACCGCCGCCGGCGAGGCCTGGCCTGCGAGCCGATGACCTGCCCGGCCAACGCGTTCCGCTCGGGTGACGGGCTCGTGTCGCTCGCGCCGGGCGAGGCGCTCGTCGCGCGCTGGGGCGCGGGGCTGGCCTGAGCCTCGGCCGCCGCACCGCCCTTCATCCCCCGTAGTGCGCGAACTCCTCGAGCACGTCCTCCATCGCAGTCGGCCCGACCCCCACGTCGCCCGTGAAGGGCAGGTCGAGCGACAGGATCAGGAACAGCACGAGCCCGGTGATCGCGGCGAGGGCGCCGACCATCAGCGCCTGCGCCGCGAAGCTCCTCACGCCGAAGAAGTAGGTGAAGCCGATGGAGATCGCCGCGCCTGCGATGAGGACGACCCAGACCGGGACCGGAAGGCGCGTGCCACTGCTCAGGACGCGCGTCCGGCGGAGCTCTGCCAGGTCCACCAGGCGCGTGACCGCCTCTTCGTAGAACGGCGTCTGCGGCGCTCCCCCCGCCCGCGCCGCGCGCACCGCCACCCAGACGCGGTTGAGCGCCTGGTCCGTCTCGCGGCTCTCACGGTGGTGCTTCGCGATCTCCGGCCACTCCTGCGCCACCACGCTCTCGGTATAGTCGCGCAGCGCGATCCGGATCTGGGGCCCGCCGCGCGGGAACGCGAGCGAGAGGCGATAGAGGCCCCCCACATGCGCCGCCTCGCGATCCGTCGCGGCGCGCGCGTCTTCGAACTGCTGCCACGTGACCACGACCACGAACGCGAGCAGCACCGCGTAGACCACCCCCACCACCGCCAGGATGAAGCCCGCGACGTCGTGGTGGGACTCGAGCGTGCTCAGGTTCACGCTGCGGCGCACGAGGACCAGGCCGCCGACCGAGACCGCGGTCGCGATCCCGACGATCGCGACGCCGAGCACCGCCGTCGGGACGTTGGTCAGAAGCCAGGTCTCCACCCGGCCCGCGCCCCGTCACTCGCGCCTACGTCCGCTTCCACTTGGCATTGCTGGGAATCGACTTGGGGGGCACGACGACCTCGATGACGGACGGGCCGCCCGTGTTCTCCAGGGCACCGGAGACGGCCTCGCGCAGCTCGCCGTAGGTCGTGACCTGCCACCCGCGGCAGCCGAACACGTCCGCCAGCTTGCTGTACTTCCACGGGTGCAGGACACATGACTTGTAGAACGGCGCGTCCGTCGCGAACACGCTTGCGTCAGCGAGCCACTGCTCGACACCGTAGACGCCGTTGTTGAGGACGAAGATGATCGGGTCGAGCCCGAACCGGGTCTGCGTCGAGAGGCATTGGGCGCTCATCTGGAACCCGCCGTCGCCCGCGAAGACCATGACCCTCTCGCGGGCCTCCTTCGCAAGGCAGACGCCGGTCGCCGCCGGGGCGATGTACCCGATCGAGGAGTACGAGGACTGCGCGAAGAACCCGCCCGCAGCGGGCACCCTGAGCAGCACGCTGCCGAAGTAGTTCAGGCTGGCGTCGCTGCCGACGATGGTGTCCGGGCCGATGAACTCGGGGATGAAGTCGAAGAACCCCTGGTAGGTGATCTCGTCGGCCGGATCGACCGGCGACGCCTCGTCAGCAGCCGGGCCCGGCAACGACGGAGCGGGGCGGGCCACCTTCTTCGCCAGCAGGCCGTCGATGAAGTGCCCCAGCGCGACCTGTGGGCTGAAGGAGGAGCCGTACTTGACCGCGTCCCACGAGACGATCGCGGTCTTCTCGAAATCGACGTCCCATCCGAGCGCGTTGAGGTCCGTCAGCCAGACGCCCAGAGCAAGGACGAAATCCGACTCGCGGAGCAGGTCCTTGACCGTCGACGACGACGCTTGCCCGTCGAAGACGCCCGCGAACAGCGGGTCGTCTTCAGGCAGGACCCCTTTGCTCAGAAGCTGCGTGACATACGGGACGTTCAGCTGGCGGATGAGAGCGAGGGTCTGCTCCTGCAGGGCAAACCGGTCGACCTCCACGCCGACCCAGACGAGCGGGTTCGCCGCTTTGCTGAGCTCATCGCCGATCGCCGCGATCGACGCTTCCAGCGAACTCGGATCGGACATGGTCTGACCGGCGCTCAGCGCGCCCGTCGGGGGCTCGCACTCGAGATCGACGATGTCCTCCAGGAGCTCGAAGTAGACCGGTTGCCGTTGGGTGATGCACTGGGCCAGCACGCGATCGATCACCATCGGCGCGAGATCGGGGTTGTCGATGCGCCCTGTCGCGGCGGTCACGTACTCGAACACCTGCTGATCGGTCTGACGCCCGCTGATGAAGTGATGCGAGCTGAAGCCGGTCTGCTCGAACTCGATCGTCCTCTTGACGCTCGGCGCGCCGTTGATCAGCACGACCGGCACCCGCTCCACGTAGGCGCCGGCCAGGGCGTTCACCGCGCACAGGGCGCCCGCGGAATACGTCACGCAGAGCGCGCCTATGCCCTTGAGCCGCGCGTACCCGTCCGCCGCGTACCCCGCGTTCAGCTCGTTGACCTCTTCGATCACCTGGACCGGGCTGGGCTCGACGTAGTTGTTCACCCAGTCGATCGTGTAATCGCCGGCGATGGAGAACAGATGCTCCAGGCCCAGCTGATGCAGCCTGTCGACCAGGTACTGGCCGACCGTGTACTCCGCGCGACTAGAACTCACGCGCACCCCCAAAGAGCCGCGGCAGGTAGATGTCGAAGATGCCCGGGCACTTGCGGTCGGGGTACCTCTGGAGCATCAGCGTCTTGAAGGCGTCGCCCGTCAAGCCGTTGCCGACGGCCTGCCTGGCGGCGGAGAGGTACTCGACGTTGCGGGCGACCTCGTTCTTGCCCGCCGGCAGACCGTGTCCGGGCAGGAACAGGTCGTCCTCCGAGACCAGCATCTCCTCGAGGACCTCGATCCAATGTCCCATGTCCTGGGTCAGGTAGAGATGCGTCCCGCTGTAGATCAGGTCCTGGACGATGTGGACTCCGAGCTCGGGCAGCCGGATGGTGAGCAGGAAGTCGATCTCGGTGTCCGTGACCTTGTCGAAGACGTAGGTCACGCCGTCGATGGTCTCCTCGCCCGGGGCTACGACGCCTTGCGGGACGACGATCTTGTCCGGGGCGAGCTCGCCCATCTTCCAGTGATCGTCTCTCGAATCGGCCCCGTGCTCCTTGAGGAAGGCGATCGTCTCCGGTAGCGCGTAGATGTCCGTATCCGAGAACGCGGCACCCAGGCCGAACCAGTGATCGGGGTGCCGGTGAGAGAGATAGACCCTCTCTATGGGCTTCCCGAGACTGTCTGCGTAGGACCTGTACTGCGTCGCATACGGAACGAGGAACTGTCCGTCGACGAGGACGAGGCTCCGGTCGCTCTCGATGATGTGCGTGGCGTTCGCGATGTTGTCGTCCGCGAACGACGAGATGAAGGTGTGAAGCCGTACCGGGCCGACTTGCTTCACGACCATTCTGATCGGACGGGTCAACGGAGCCGACATCGGCTCTTCCACCGTGCGCCGATCATCTCGACGCGGCTCCGCGGAGGCGAGCGAGCTCGTCCTTCAGCGCCTTCAGCCCGCTCTCGGCAACCTCGTACGCGCTCGGGCGCCCGGGCTCCGGGTCGTCCTCGCCGGGGCGCCAGAAGCGGCGACGCGTCATGCGCATCGACACGTCGAGCGGCGGGATCGCGTTGAACACCTCGACCAGGTACGGGCCGTCGTACACCGGATCGAGCTCGCCCACGACGGCGTCCCACGCGATCCAGCTGTCGTTCACGGCGCCGCGGTCGGGCGCAGAGATGTGCACCGAGTAGAGCCGGTTCTGCCGCGCCGCCCGCGCCACGTTCTCGCGGAAGACCGACGGGCCCTGACTCTCCATGACGACCTGGGCGGTGTCGATCAACACGCCGCATTGCGTGCTCTCGACGCCGTCGAGGAAATCCAGGACGTCCGAGACCGAATTGGGCCCGGGCGTCTCCCAGTTCTTGACGGGCTCGATGGCGAGCTTCACGCCTTTCTCGGACGCGTACTCGGCGAGCTCCTCGATGACGGAGCGCGCCGCGAGGTATCGCGGCTGCAGCCAGTCCTGGAGAGCGTCGCTCCACATCGGCTCGCCGAGGTCCGTCAGCGGAAAGGCGCCGTAGGGATAGAGGAACGGCCCCGACATGATCGACTCGCCGCCCAGCGCCCATGTGATGTCGACGCGAGACTTGAGAAACGCCAGGGCCTGGTCGCGCTGTTCCTTGTAGGGCGACGTCGGGTCGAAGGTGCGGGTGCTGCCGACGTTCGTGGTGAACTTCGCGTCCGTCAGGCCGGCCGCGTCGAACGCCTTCTTCAGGCGGACGTAGCTGTCGACCTCGACCTTGTGGTCCACGGTCGGCGGGCCGGACGCGATATGCACGTCGAAGCCGTCGTAGCCCATCTCCGTCAGGGCCTTGAGGTGATCGACAAGGATCCGGGTGTAGTGCGTGTCGTCCGGCCTCAGGTCGGCCGTGAACATGAAGAAGCTGAAGAAGATGTCTCGCTCTTCTGCCGCGTTCATCGTCACCGCCTGACGTGTTCGTGCGGGAGGATCACGGCGCCCGCCGGGAGGATCCTGGCGCCCGCCACTCGGCGGGAGGGCCGGCCGGCGGGTCGGCGATCAGTAAGTCCTGTGCGATCACGATTTCTTACAGGTTCAGGGACGAGCCTACACTCGCGCCTTGACCGGCGCAAGACCGCGCCCGCCGACTGCCCACTCACTCGCAGCGGGCCCGTCGCCGACGTCGTCGCCCCCCGGATCGCTTCCCATGGGAACGACCGCTCCTCGCCTACGCGCCCGAGAGGATTCGAACCTCTGACCTTCGGTTCCGTAGACCATCGGGGCGGCGAAAGATCCCCGCCTAGTTGAACACCTTGTACGACGGATCCGCGTAGCCGTCGTCGCACATGCGCTCGAGCAGCCATTCGAAGCGGCCGGCGATGAGCCGGGGGAAGAACCGGGCGCCGAGCCGCATGAGCAGCCACGTGCCGGGGAACGCCGACTGCCATTCGGTGAGCGGGTGACGCTCGCGTTTGCCGCGGGGACGGCCGGCGGGATCCTCCGTCGTGGTGCGCGTCGTCACCAGCAGGCTGTGCGAGCCCTGCACGGAGGCGTACGGGTTGAGGAACAGCTCGTAGTGCTCCTCGTCACCGAGGACGCCGTCCTCCGTCAGCGAGCCCCGCACCCGCTCCCACGTGTCGCGCTCGCGGACCTCGTCGAGGAAGAAGCTGTCGCGAACCTGGATCACGAGCGAATGCACGAGCCCCAGGCACCCAATGCCGCAGACGGCGGCGTGGAAGCGGTCGTCCTGGATGAGACGCCGCGCGCCGCCGTGCGCGCGAGAACGCGGCGGCGTCGGTGATGCCCCCCGCGGGCTCGACCCGCACGACCTCGCCGCCGGCGATCACGACGTCCATCGAGACGACGAGGTCGGGGAACGGACCGAAGCGCATGCCCGAGCCGTGCGTCGAGGTGGAGGCCACGCCGGCGAGGGTCTGCGCGTCGTAGCCGCCCATGTTCGGCAGCGCGAGCCCGGCGGCGTCGAGCGCCGGGTTGAGCTGACGGAGCGGCGTCCCGGCGAGGACGCGCGCGAACGGGCCGCCCGCGTCCTCGCGCAGGCAGCCGTCGTCGAGCGGGAGGAGGCCGCCCCGCAGCCGCGCCGGCTCGGCCAGCAGGCCCTCGGTGAGCGCGACGTCCGACCACGAGTTATGCGCGCCGACGACCCGCGCGGTCGTGCGCTCTCGCTCGGCGCGCCGGACGAGGTCGACGAGGTCCTCCAGGCTCGCCGGCTCGCGGATCTCCTGCGGTCTGCACGTCTGGTTGCCGGTGTGGTTCCTCCACGTTCGACGCACGGAGCGAACTCTAACTGGTTAGGGATCGCTGCACGCGACCGGGCCGGGCGATCCTCGTGCACCCGCCTCGATGCGAACGGGATGCGACCAAGACAGCGTGAAAGGCCCGCAGACGACGGACCTGGCCACGCGCGTCGATCGTCAAGTCGACCCCGCGTTCGAGTTCCGTTCCGGTCGGCAGGCCTGGCGTCGTGCGAAGTCGCCTTCCGCGACTGCGAACGGTCACGGTCCGCCGAAGGCGCGCCGGACCTTCGCCGCGAATGCAGCGGGGTCGATCGGCGGATAACGGTACAGGTCGGGTTCGATGCGGCGAAACAGTTCCACCGCGAGGCCACGCTCGACCAAGCCCGCATTCAGCATTGCTTTGACGTCTGCGAGGTCGTGCTCGAACCCTCGCTCGACCTTCGAGAGTGCCTGCGAGTAAGGGTCGAGGTGGTGGACGTCGATCTTGCCGACGCGACAGACGAACGGGCTCCGGTCCCGCCAGCCGGGCAGCGCGGGGATGAAGTCGCCGGGAGCGACGAGCTCGATGTTCACATCGAGGCGCTCCTTGAGCTCCGGCAGGGCGCGCAGCAGCGCGTCATCGTCGGGCTCGAAGCTCAGGTCGACATCGATCGTGCTCGCACGCCAGCCCTCGAGCACCGCGGTGGCGCCGCCGGTCAGGTAGACACGCGCCGGCGCGTTGCTGCGCCGCCCCAGCTCGCGCAGGAGTGCGCGGATGCGTGTTTCGTCAGCGCGCTCGCGCATGCTCGGCGGCGCGCGCGAAGCTCGCGAGCCGACGCACCATCGCGTTGAAGCGGCCATGGGCGGTCAGCGCGTCGTCCTCTGCAAGGAGGTCGTAGAGGCGGTGCGATGGACGGTCGATCGGGACAGCGGGAACATCGACGCCGACCGATCGCAGGCGGGTTCGCGCCATGCACACGAGCAGCGCCGCGACCGTCTCGCGGCCCTCGGCGAGATCATCCAACCCTGACGCGACGAGATCAGCGCCAGGTGCCCCGTCGAACTGCTCGAGCGATCGCATGGTCCATCGCCATCGTACGGCGAATGTCGGCATCCTCTCCTCTGCGACCGGGATGCGACCAAGACGGCGTGGCAGACTCGCATCACCGCCCCGGCACTCTCCAAGAGGGACGACCTCGAGGAACTGCACCGTGCTGACCTCGTCACCGGTCACTCCATTCCGCGCGGTGGGGTACGATCCGCCTCCCCCTCTCGCAGCAGGACGTTCGCCGGACGGAACGAAGCCGCCCCAGGATCGCTTGCCGTCGACCCGGAACGGCGGGGCCAGTCACTCAGCCGTCGGCTTCATCGCTCCACCGATCGGCCTCGGCCGGCGCTGCGCCCCGCAGGCAATCCTTGGCTCAGTGGACCTGGAATACGAACGTGCTGTCGATGCGTCGTTGATGGACACGCTCCGACACGACGCTTGGCGGATACTCGCGGGGTCGGCCGGTCGCCTGCCGACAACGGTTCCCGCGCTCGTCGGCTGACCCCCGGCCGAGCGGTCTTTGGCGAGGCGGCCGCTCGCGCGACCGCCTGCCGCAGCTGTATTGCTCGTCTCGCTAACCCTTCGGCGGATACGGATCGCGCCCGGGCGGGACGGTGTCCTTGTCCCGGATCTTGCCGTCGCGGCCCTGCGTGATCAGCTCGCCGCCGCCCTCGTTGCCGAGGTAACGGCGGGCAGCAGACTGTGCGTCTGCCTGGGTGTCGTGATGGGAGCTCGCCCGAGAAGCCCCGGGCTTGTTCACATCCCAACCGCCCTCCGGGTGGGGCGAGACGATGCGGCGATTTCCTGCCATGACGATCAGCGTAGAGCGCGGCGCCGATGAGACCCGGATGTGATCAAGACACCGCGAAAAGGGTCGCATCGCCTCGCATGACGTCGCATGCGCTCGCCGACCTGAGGAACCGCGCGAGGAGCCGCGTCATCCGATGAAAACGGAGATTTTGCCGCTCCTCACATCTCGCCAAACGCCCCGACCGGGATTCGAACCAGGACACCTAGGACCGCTGCGGCGCGCCCGCGAGCTCGGCGACGCCCGCCTCGAAGCGGACCTCCGCGCGGAAGCCCAGGACGTCAGCGGCGAGTGAGGCGTCGGCGAAGACGTGGCGGACGTCGCCGCGCCGGAACTCGCCGGTGACGACGGGCCGCGGCGCCTCGGCGCCCATCGCCTCCGCCAGCGCGCGTGCGAGCTGCCCGACCGTCCGCGGCGTGCCGCTCGACACGTTGATCGCGGGCGGAAGCGGGCGTTCGGCCGTGAGCGCGAGCACGTTCGCGCGGGCGACGTCGCGCACGTGCACGAAGTCGCGCAGCTGCGCGCCGTCCTCGAAGACGCGCGGCGGCCGCCCGGCGGCGAGCGCGCTGCGGAAGATCGACGCGACGCCCGCGTATGGCGTGTCGCTCGGCATTCGCGGGCCGTAGACGTTGTGGTAGCGCAGCGCGGTGACAGGCACGCCCGTCTCGCGCGCGAAGGCGGCGCACAGGTGCTCCTGATGCGCCTTCGTCGCCGCGTACACGTTGCGGGGCTCGAGCGCGGCGTCCTCCGGCACGGGACGAGGCTCCAGCGCCCGGCCGCAGCGCGGGCACGGCGGCTCGAAGCGCCCCTGGACGAGGTCGGCGACTGAGCGCGGCCCCGGCCGGACCCCCCCGTGCTCGTCACATGCGTAGCGCCCCTCGCCGTAGACGACCATCGAGCTTGCAAGCACGAGCCGCCCCTTGAACCTGCGGCGCGCCAGCGCGCGCAGCAGCACGGCCGTGCCGAGGTCGTTGTGCGAGACGTAGTCGGTCACGTCGTCGACGTTCATCCCGAGGCCGACCATCGCCGCCTGGTGGCAGACGCCGTCGACGCCCGCGAGGGAGCGCTCCACGATGGCGGCGTCGCGGACGTCGCCGACGACGAGCTCGGCCCCGGGATCGGCGGTCGTCTCCGGCTCCGGCCCCCAGGCGAGCGGGTGGAAGCAGTCGAGCACGACGACGTCGTGGCCGCCGTCGAGGAGCGCCTCGACGACGTGCGACCCGACGAAGCCCGCGCCTCCGGTGACGAGCACGCGCATGGCGGCACATCTACCTCGCGGCACGCGCGCCGCACCGGATTGTCACCGAATCGAAAGACCTCGCGCCTAGCGTCGCGCACATGGTCGACGTCGTGCTGCCGGTGCTCGACGAGCGGGAGGCGCTCCCCGGCGTGCTCGCCGCGATGCCGCCCGCCTACCGCCCGATCGTCGTGGACAACGGCTCGACCGACGGCTCCGGGGAGCTGGCGGCCGCGCTCGGCGTCGAGGTCGTGCACGAGCCGATGCGCGGGTTCGGCGCGGCCTGCATCGCGGGGCTCGAGGCCGCGCGCGCGGACGTCATCGCGTTCATGGACGCGGACGGCTCGCTCGACCCCCGCGACCTGCCGCGCGTGACCGGCCCGGTCGCGGCGGGGGAGTGCGACCTCGTCATGGGCGCGCGGCGGGCCGAGCGTGGCGCCTGGCCGCTGCATGCGCGCCTCGCCAACCGGGCGCTCGTGCTCGAGGTGCGGCGGCGCGGGGGGCCGCGCCTGCGCGACCTCGGCCCGATGCGGGCCGCCCGGCGGGAGGCTCTCCGCGACCTCGAGCTCGAGGACCGGCGCTTCGGGTTCCCGCTCGAGATGGTGCTCAAGGCCGCGCGCGACGGGTGGCGCATCGCCGAGACCGACGTGCGGTACCACGCGCGCATCGGCCGGTCGAAGGTGACGGGCACCGTCCGCGGAACCGCTCGCACGATCCGCGACATGGCCGCGGTGCTGCGGTGACGGCTGCCCTGGCCGTCATCGCGAAGGCGCCGGTGGCGGGTCGCGTCAAGACGCGCCTGACGCCGCCCTGCACGCCGGCGCAGGCGTGCGGGCTCGCCGAGGCGGCGCTCGCCGACACGCTTGCGGCCGTGGCGGCGACGCCGGCCTCGCGGAAGATGCTCGTCCTCGACGGACCCGCTGGATCGTGGCTGCGCGAGGGCATCGACGTGATCCCGCAGCGCGGCGACGGGCTCGCCGAGCGGCTCGCCAACGCGTTCGCCGACCTCGCCGCGCCGGCGTTCCTCGTCGGGATGGACACGCCGCAGCTCGCGCCCGAGCTGCTCGCCGCCGGGCAGGCCGCCGTCGCCGCCGGCTGTGCGGCCCTGGGCCCCGCGGGCGACGGTGGGTACTGGGGCATCGGGCTGCCCGCGCCCGACGCGCGCGCGTTCGCCGGCGTGCCGATGAGCACCGCCGCGACGGGCGCCGCCCAGCGCGCCGCGCTGCGCCGGCTCGGCCTCCGGGTCGTCGAGCTCCCCGAGCTGCGCGACGTCGACACGATCGCCGACGCGCGCGCGGTGGCGGCGGTCGCGCCGCACACGCGCTTCGCCGCGGCGCTGGCGGAAGCGGCGGCAACCGCGCAGCACGCTCGCTTTGCGGCGGCGCAGGAGAGTGTGGCGGCGACCGAGGGCGTTCCGGCGTGACCGCCGACGAGGTCTGGGGCGCGGCGCTGGCGCTCGCGGCGAGCCCGGTCGCCGCGACGTGCCGCATCCGGTCGGCGGACGGGCGCAGCCGGCGGCTTCGGCTCGAGCGGTTCGTCGGCGACGCGACCGCCGCCGACCGCGCGGTGCTCGCCCGCGCCGAGGGTCCGGTGCTCGACGTCGGGTGCGGGCCCGGACGGATCGTCGCCGCGCTCGCCCGCGCCGGAGTGCCGGCGGCGGGCGTCGACGTGTCCCGCGCCGCGGTCGGCCTCACGCGCGCCCGGGGCGGGGAGGCGCTCTGCCGCTCGGTCTTCGCCCCGCTCCCCGGTGAGGGGGCGTGGCGGACCGTCCTGCTGCTCGACGGGAACGTCGGGATCGGCGGTGACCCCGTGCGCCTGCTGCGGCGGTCGGCGGAGCTGCTCGCGGCCGGTGGCCGCGTGATCGTCGAGACGGGCGGGCCGGGGACCGCACGCGGGACCGCGCAGGTCCGGCTCGAGGTGGCGGGGCTCGTGAGCGAGTGGTTTGCGTGGAGTCGCGTGGGCGCCGGGGCGATCGCACCTGTCGCCGGCGCGGCCGGGCTGCGTCTGCAGGAGCGTTTCGAGGCCGGCGGACGGTGGTTCGCGTGCCTGGGCTGAGGCGGCCGCCGGGGCCGTTCCGCCCGGAGTTCTGGCGCAGCCCGCTGCGCGGGCCATGGCTGACGTCGGTGCTCGGCTCGCTGCTCCTCGCCGGCCTCGTCCTGGTGGTCGCCACAGGCTTTGCCTCGCACGCGGCGTACGCACCTGAGCTCGGGCGGAACGGGATCGTCGACCCGTCCCGCGACCTCCCGCTCACCTTCGACTGGCCGACCTCGCCGGTCTGGCTGTACGCGGCGACGCAGGGCCTGCACGTGATCCTCGGCATCGCGCTCGTCCCGCTGATGCTCGCGAAGCTCTGGTCGGTGTTCCCGCGGCTGTTCGCGTGGCCCCCCGTCCGCTCGCCCGCGCAGGCCGTCGAGCGCGCGTCGCTCGCGCTGCTCGTCGGCGGCGTGGCGTTTCAGTTCGTCACGGGGATCGTCAACGCGCAGGTCTACTACCCCTTCCGGTTCAACTTCGTGGTGGCGCACTACTACGGCGCCGTCGTGTTCACCGCCGCGCTGCTCGCCCACGTCGCGGTCAAGCTGCCGACGGTGCGCCGCGCCTACCGCGAGCGCGGGGTGCTCGCCCCCCTGCGCGAGGACCTGGCGCACACGCGCCCGGAGCCGAGCGACCCCGACGGCGGCCTCGCCCCGGTGGCTCCGGCCGAGCCCACGCTCAGCCGGCGCGGCCTGCTGGCGTTCGCGGCGGGCGGGTCGGGGCTGCTGCTCGTCACCACTGCCGGGCAGGCGATCGGCGGCCCGCTCCGGAAGCTCGCCCTGCTCTCGCCGCGCGGCACGCAGCCGGGAAGGGGGCCGAACGGCTTCCAGGTCAACAAGACCGCGCGCGCCGCGGGCATCCGGCCCGAGCGGACCGGCGCCGGGTGGCGTCTGGAGGTCGCAGGCGGCGCCAGCCCGCTCGCGCTGAGCCGCGCCGACCTGCTGGCGCTGCCGCAGCGGACCGAGTCGCTCCCGATCGCCTGCGTCGAGGGCTGGTCGACCACCCAGTCGTGGACGGGGGTGCAGCTCGCCGAGCTGGCCCGGATGATCGGCGCCGAGGGCCGGCCGCTGCGCGTCGAGTCGCTCCAACCCCGCGGGGTGCTGCGCGAGGCGACGCTCACCGCCGATCAGGTCACCGACGAGCGGTCGCTGCTGGCGCTGCGCGTCAACGGTGTCGACCTGTCCCTCGACCACGGCTTCCCGGCCCGGGTCGTCGTGCCGGCGCTGCCGGGCGTGCACTGCACGAAGTGGGTCGCCCGGATGACCTTCGTGGCGTCATGAGGCAGCGGTACGGCGGCTCCCCGCTCCACCTCGCCGCCCACGCGGTCGCGTTCGCGCTCGCCGGCTGGGCGATCCTGCAGCTCGCCGACGTCCGGCGGGCGGACAACGTGCTCGCGTGGTTCGTCGCCGCGCTGCTGCTGCACGACCTCGTCGTGCTCCCGTTCTACTCGCTGATCGACCGGATCGCGGCCGCGGCGACGCCGGGCACGGCCGTGAACCACGTCCGCGTCCCGGCCGCGTTCTCCGCGCTGCTCCTCGCCGTCTGGTCGCCGACCATCCTGGGCCTCAACGATGCCTCGTTCGGCCGCGTCGCCGGGTTCACGCGCGAGGGGGTGTTCGTCCACTGGCTCTGGCTCACCGCCGCGCTCTTCGCGGGCTCGGCCGCGGTCTGGCTTCTCAGGGCTCGACGATCTGCACCCGATCGCCGATGACGACGACGCGTCCGGTCCGCTCGTCGACGCCGACCGCGTTCGGCTGCCGGATCGAGGGGAGCGTCCGCAGCGGCCGCGGCCTGCCGTTCGCGGTGACCTCGACGAGCCGGTTCATGGCGGTGAGCGTCACCCACAGCCGGTGCCGGCGGCGGTCGATCGCGATGCCGTACGGCGAGCCCGGAAGCGCGACGCGCCGGATCAGCTCGAGCCGCGGGCGCAGCTCGAACAGCAGCAGCCCGTCGCCCTCGGTGTCGACGACGAAGAGGCGGCGCCCGCCGTCGGAGACGACGTGCGTCGGGCCGACCCCCGCCGGCGCGTGGTCGAGGCGCGCCCCCGTGGCGGCGTCGCGGACGACGAGCTCCCGCCCGCGGGCGTCGACCGCCGCCACCCGCGCGCCCAGCGACGTCCGGGTCGTGCCGTGGGCGTGACCCGCAAGCGCCCCGCGGTCGAGCACGAGCGTCCGGCCCGCCGGGCGCTCCTCCAGGGCGGGCGACCGGGCGGGCTGCGCGGGCGGGGGAAGGTCGCCCGGGGCGGCGGAGCCGCAGCCGGCGGCGAGCAGGACCGGGAGCGCGGCGAGACGGGCGCGCACCCGGCCAACCTTGGCAGCGACGCCTTACGAGGCGGTGACATCGTCTGGGTGGCGGGCGCGCTCGCGCTCGCGGTGGTCGCGGCGGGCCCGGCGCTCGAGGCCGGCGGCGTCGAACTGGGGACGCCGCTCCCACCGTTCCTCTTCGGCTGGCATCCCGGCGCGGCGCTCGCATGGACCGCGCTGGCGGTCGCGATCTTCGGGATGGTGCTCGCCGGCGTGCCGCGCCTGTTGCGCGCGTCGCCGCCGGCGTTCGCGGTCGGGTCGTACGCCGTCGCCCTCGTGCTGCGGCTCGCCTGCGCGGCCGCCCGCGAGGGCCCGGGCGCCTGGACGCGCGTCTTCGACCCCGACCGGTCCTTCGAGGCCAAGAACGAGTACCTCCCGGCGCTCGCGGCGCTGCGCCACGGGGTCGGCGTCTTCCTCGACCGGTTCGCCGAGGTCGTGCCGGCTCTGCCGGTGCACGCGGCCGGCCACCCGCCGGGGCTCCTGCTGACGATCGACGCCCTCGGGATCACGTCGCCCGCCGGGCTCGCGGCGCTCTGCCTCCTGGGCGGCGCCGCGGTGGCGCCCCTGACGTGGCTGCTGGGTCGCGGATTGCTCTCGGAGCAGCGCGGGCGCATCGCGGCGCTGCTCGTCGCCGCGTCCCCGGCGATGCTCGTCTTCGGCGCGACGTCGGCCGACGCGCTCTACGCGACGCTCGGCGTGCTGGCCGCGCTGCTGCTCCTGCGCACGAGGCTTGCGGGCGGCGCGGCCCTGGCGGCGGCCGGCCTCTTCGCGTGGTCGCTGCTCGCCGTCGGCGCGTGGGCGGCGATCGTGCGGTGGCGGCGCGACCGGCTGCGCGCAGCGGCCGTGCTGGCGACCGCCTGCGCGGTGGCGCTCGTCGCGCTCTGCGCCGCCCTGGCCGCGGCGACCGGCTACGACCACCTCGGCGCGCTGACGTCGACCGCGCAGGTCTACGACAACAGCGTCGCGCGCCTGCGGCCGTACGCGTACTGGGTCCTCGGCTCGCCGGTCGCCTTCGGCGTGATGCTCGGGCTCCCGGTCGCCGCGTGGGCGCTCCGGGCGCGCGGGCCGGTCGCGGAGGCGACCGCCGTCGTCATCGCGGTCAGCGCGCTGGGCGGCTTCACGAAGGCCGAGACCGAGCGCATCTGGCTGTTCGTCGTGCCGTTCGCGTGCCTGGCGGCTGCCGCCGTCCTCCCCCGCGCCCGCCTCGTCGCCGTCCTGGCAGCGCTGCTCGCGCAGGCGCTCGTCGTGGAGCTGCTGTTCGGCACGGTCTGGTGATGCGTGCTACGCGGCGCGCGGCAGCGTGAAGCGCACGTGCGCCCCGCGCGCCGAGTCGGCCAGCCAGATCCTGCCGCCGTGCGCCTCGACGATCGCGCGGCAGATCGAGAGGCCCAGTCCGCTTCCGTCGGACGGGCGTGCGCTGTCGTTCCCGCCGCGGAAGAACGGCTCGAACAGGCGCTCGCGATCTCCCGCCGCGACGCCCGTGCCGGTGTCCGCGACGCCGATCTCCACCGCCGACCCGTTCGACTCGGCCGCGACGGTGACGCTGCCGTCGGCGGGCGTGTGGCGGATCGCGTTCTGGATCAGGTTGAACAGGACGCGCTGCACCTTCTCCGGGTTCGCCTCGGCCGGCGCCAGCTCCGCCGGGACCTCGGCGCGGACCTCGACCCCCCGCGCGGCCGCGTGCGGGCGCATCGCCTCCACCGTCTCCTCGACGAGCGCGCAGATCTGCACCCGCTGCACCGACCACTCGATGTCCCCCGCCTCGAGCCGCGACAGCTCGAAGAGGTCGTCGATGAGCGCGCTGAGCGTCGAGATGTGGACGGACATCCGCTCGACGTAGCGGTGGCGCTCGGCCGCGTCGACCACCTCGTCCTCGACCGCCTGCGCGAGCAGGCGCAGCGAGGTCAGCGGCGTGCGCAGGTCGTGCGAGACCGCGGCCACGAGGTCGCGGCGGGCAGCCTCGGTCTCGGCGAGCCGGCGCGTCATCGCGTTGGCCGCCTCGGCCAGCTCCGTCAGCTCGTCCCGCGCCGCCGTGTCGATCCGCACGTCACGGTCCCCCGCGCCGACGCGCGCGAGGCCGTCGCGCAGCGCCCTGATGTCGGCGAGGACGCCGCCCGCGATGAGCGATGCCGCGCACGCGGCCACCACGCCCGCGAAGCCGATCAGCAGCGCGGCGGTGAAGGCGTCGTGCATCGAGACGAACATCAGGAGCGCGACGACGACGACGCCCGCCAGCGCGCATCCGACCGCGATGACGACCGCCGCCCGGAACTGCCGCGTGAGCGAGCCGAGCCGGTCGCGCCGGGCGGCGAGCCGATGCGCCAGGACGAGAACCGGCAGCCCGCAAGCGAGCAGGAACGCCGCCGTCAGCATCCCATCCTTCGGCGCGTACACCAGCGCCATCGTCAGCCCGGCCAGCGCCGAGGCGGCGGCGACCACGGCGATGCCCCGCAGCAGCGTCACGACTCGAACCGGTAGCCGACGCCCCAGACCGTCACGAGCCGCCGCGGGTTCGCGGGGTCGGCCTCGATCTTGGCCCGGAGGCGGCGGACGTGGACCGTCACAGTCGACGTGTCGGTGTAGAAGGAGTAGTCCCAGACCGCCTCGATGAGCTGCTCGCGGGAGAACACCTGGCCGACATGGCGCATGAGGTGGTGCAGCAGGTCGAACTCGAGCACGGTGAGCTGGAGCTCCTCGCCGTCGAGGGTCACCCTGCGGGCGGCGGGGTCGAGCACGAGGCCGTCGACCGCGATCGGCTGCTCCCCGTGCGGGCCCGCGCTGCCCACCCGGCGCAGGACGGCTTCGACCCGCGCGACCAGCTCGCCGGGCGAGAACGGCTTGACGACGTAGTCGTCGGCGCCCTGCTTGAGCCCGGCGATCCGGTCCGCGGCCTCCCCGCGGGCGGTCAGGAGGATCACGCGCGTCCCATCCGGGTCGCGGTCGCGCAGCCGGCGCATGACCTCCAGCCCGTCGAACCCGGGCAGCATGACGTCGAGTACGACGAGGTCCGGCGCCCGCTCGGCGGCGACCTGGATCGCCTCCGGGCCGCTCGCCGCGACGCTCGTCTGGTAGCCCGCCCGGTCGAGGTAGCGGGCAACGACCTCGGTGATCACCGGCTCGTCGTCGACGACGAGCACCGATCCGCGACGAGCGGCCATGGGGCGATTGTGGCAGCGGCGGGGCGGCCGACGCGACGTTGAAAGAGACCCGTAAGGTCCCGGGCGACGCTCCCTGTTCGCTTGACACTCCCTGCTTAAAGAGGATGATTGTGAGGCAGAGCTTCTCTCGGACGACAGGGGGCGATGATGAGCGGTCCGCGACGCAACGAGGCACGACGCGTGCGGAGGGAGGCGGCCCAGCTCGCATTCGACCGACCTCACCCCGAGCACGTCGACAACGGGGACGAGGAGCGGTTTCCGAACCGGATCGGGTCGTACTCGAAGGGGCTGCCGCACAACGCCGACGGCGAGGTCGACCCTGCCGCGTACGACGCGATGCTCGCCGCGGTCGCGAGTGGGCGGCCCAGCGACTTCGAGGCGATCCCGCTCGGCGATCGCGCCGACTGCCCGAAGAAACGGCGGCGGCGGCTGGTGAATCCGCAGGCCGGTTTCGCGTTCGATCTGGAGGGCCCGGACGCGCAGGCGGTCGCGCTGCCGCCGGCGCCTCGGTTCGATAGCGCCGAGGAAGCCGGCGAGATGGTCGAGCTGTACTGGATGGCGCTGCTGCGCGACGTCCCCTTCGTCGAGTACGGCAGCGACGCGACGGCTGCGGACGCGGCGGCGGACCTCAGCGCGCTGTCGGACTTCAGCGGGCCGAAGGACGACGACGGCCGCGTCGCGCCGGAGCTGCTGTTCCGCGGCTTCACGCCGGGCGATCTCGCCGGGCCGTACCTCTCGCAGTTCCTCCTGCGCGACTTCAACTACGGGACCCTGCGGGTCAGCCAGCGCCAGCAGACGGCGATCCCGGGCCGCGACTACGTCACCAAGCCCGACGAGTGGCTGCAGATCCAGAACGGCTGCGACCCGCTGGTGAAACGGCCCGACCAGCTCGAGCCCGGCGGCGACCGTCGCTACATCCGCACCGCGCGCGACCTCGCGACGTACGTCCACTTCGACGCGCTCTACGAGGCGTACCTGAACGCGTGCCTGATCCTGCTCGACGCGCCCCCGGCCGAAGACATGACCGCCATGACGGCGCCGTTCGACCGCGGCAATCCGTACGTCGACTCGGCGACGCAGGAGGGCTTCGGGACGTTCGGGCCGCCGCACGTCCTGAGCCTCGTGTGCGAGGTCGCGACGCGCGCGCTCAAGGCCGTCTGGTGGTCGAAGTGGGGCGTGCACCGCCGGCTGCGCCCGGAGGAGTTCGGCGGGCGCGTCCAACGCGTGAGGACCGGCGCCGCCAAGGACCCGATCCACGCCGACCTGCTGGCCTCGGCGGTGCTCGACCGCGTCCAGTCCGCCACCGGAAGCGTCTTGCTGCCGCTCGCCTTCCCAGAGGGCTCGCCGACGCATCCCTCCTACGGCTCGGGACACGCGACCGTCGCGGGCGCGTGCGTCACGATCCTGAAGGCGTGGTTCGACGAGTCGACCAGGATCGCGGACCTGTTCGACCCGGTCGTCCCCAACGCCGCCGGCGACGCGGTCGAGGACTACACGGGGCCCGATGCGGGCGAGCTGACGGTCGGCGGCGAGCTGAACAAGGTGGCCGCGAACATCTCGACCGGGCGCAACATGGCGGGGGTGCACTGGCGCAGCGACTTCAGCGAGTCCGTCCGGCTCGGTGAGCGCGTCGCGATCGGGATCCTCGAGGAGCAGGCCGGCACGTACAACGAGGACTTCTCGTTCACCTTCACCACGTTCGACGGGGAGGTCGTGGAGATCACGTCGCCGCACGATCACTGAGACGCGACGCGAGAAGCCCGAATCTGCCGCACCTCGCCGCTGAAAGCAGCCGAGCGGGCTGGCCGGGAGAAGCGGGCAACTCGATCTGTCAGCCGCCCACGCCCGCCGGACTGACGGGGTTCACGCCCATCATCCCTACGCCGCCTCCGACACCGCCGGCTCGGCGGCGAACTGCTCGGAGCCCGCGGCTGCCGGGCGGTCGCTCCTGACCACGGTCAGCCCGACGGCGATCGCGACGAGCACGAGCACCGCGCCGATCAGGTACGCGAGGTGATAGCCGCTGGTCAGCGCCGACGCCACCGACGCCCCGCCGTCGCGCAGCGCGTCGGTGCGCGAGGACGACAGCGTCGCCAGGACCGCGAGGCCCAGCGCGCCGCCGACCTGCGCCGACGAGTTGACCAGGCCGGAGGCCAGGCCGGCGTCCTCGGGCTCGGCTCCGGACATCGCGAGGTTCATCAGCGCCGGGAACGCGACGCCCGCGCCGGCGCCCAGCAGCGTCATCGCCGGCAGGACGTCGCGGACGAACACGCCGTCGACGGGCGACAGGGCGAACAGGCCCAGCCCGGCGACGATCAGCGCCATGCCCGGCAGGACCGTGTCGCGCGCACCGAACCGCATCACCAGGGGCTCCGAGTAGCGGACCGACAGCGTGCCCATGACGAGGGTTACGGGCAGGAACGCCAGGCCGATCTCGAGCGGCGAGTACCCGAGCACGCGCTCGAGGTAGAGCGAGCCGAGGAAGAACATCCCGAACATCCCGGCGACCGAGAGCGCCTGGATCGCGTTGGCGCCGCTGATGCTGCGCGAGCGGAAGATGGAGAGGGGGATCAGCGGCGTCCGCGCGCGGGACTCCCGGGCGACGAACGCGACCAGGAGCGCGAGCGAGATCGCACCGAACGTCAGCGCGGTGGTTGAGCCCCAGCCGTGTTCGGCCGCGGGCTGGACGATCGTGTAGACGCCGAGCATCAGCGAGCTCGTGACGAGCACGGCGCCCAGGGCGTCGGCGCCCTGCCCGAGGCCGAGCCCCTCGTCGCGGGCGATCAGGCGCATCGCCGCAGCGGCGGTCGCGAGGCCGATCGGCACGTTGACGAAGAAGATCCAGTGCCAGTTGATCGCTTCCGTCAGCACGCCGCCGGCGAGCAGGCCGACCGAGCCGCCGGCCGATGCCACGAACGCGTACACCCCGATCGCCTTGGCCTGCGCCCGCGGCTCGGGGAACATCGTGACGATCATGCCGAGGATGACGGCCGATGTCATCGCACCGCCGATGCCCTGCACGAAGCGCGCGCCGACGAGCATCTCCTGGCTCTGCGCGCCGCCGCACAACAGCGACGCGCCCGTGAACAGCGCCAGGCCGGCCAGGAACACGGTGCGGCGGCCGATCAGGTCGCCGAGCCGGCCTGCAAGCAGCAGCAGCCCGCCGAACGCGATCAGGTACGCGTTGACGACCCAGGCGAGGCTCGAGCTGGAGAACCCGAGGTCGTCCTGGATCGAGGGGAGCGCGACGTTCACGATCGTGACGTCGAGAACGATCATCAGCATGCCCACGCACAGCACGTACAGCGCGAGCCAGCGGGAACGGTCGTCGTGTGTCTGGGGTGTCATACCCCTACGTCGAACCAGGAGCCGCGTTTTCGACATGACGTTCGTGTCGATCTCGACGCGACGGCTCCGACCCCGCTGTGAAGGCGCTCGAACGGCGGGCGCCACGAGCCAGGGAGCACCGCGATGAAGTACATGCTGCTGATCTACGAGAACCCGGGTACGCGCGAGGCGTTCTTCGCCGACGAGAAGCTGAGGGCCGAGATGAGCGCCTACGTCGACGGCCTGCGGGCGTCCGGCGAGTTGGTCGACGGCGAGGGGCTCGCCGACCCGTCTACCGCCCGCGTCGTTCGCTTCGAGCATGGCGTTCCCGCCGTCACCGACGGCCCGTTCATGGAGGCCAAGGAGTACTTCGGCGGCTTCATGATCGTCGACTGCGACGGGATCGAGCGGGCGACGGAGATCGCGCGCGACCACCCGCCGTTGCCGGGCGGGGGGGCGATGGAGATCCGACCGCTGATGAGCGGCGGCGGCTCGGAGGACTGAGGCTGCCGTGGCGACGAAGCGCGTCGAGGGCCTGCTGCGCAAGCTCGCGCCGGAGGTCCTCGGCGTGCTGCTGCGCCGCCATCGCCAGTTCGACGCGTGCGAGGATGCAGTCCAGGAGGCGCTGCTGGCGGCCGCGCTCCAATGGCCGTCGGAAGGCGTGCCGGACCATCCGCGTGCGTGGCTGGTCACGGTCGCGTCGCGGCGGCTGACCGACGCATGGCGCGCCGAGCACGCCCGGCGCGATCGCGAAGACGCGGACTTCGCGGCACTGCAGTCCGACCCGCTTGGACCGGCGCCCGATGAGCGGGCCCCGAGCGCCGACGACACGCTGACGCTGCTGTTCCTGTGCTGTCACCCGTCGCTGTCGCCGTCCTCGCAGCTCGCGCTGACGCTGCGCGCGGTCGGCGGACTGACGACGGCCGAGATCGCGCGCGCGTTCCTTGTGCCGGAGGCGACGATGGGGCAGCGCATCAGCCGCGCAAAGGCGACGATCAAGGCCGCCGGCGCCGGTTTCTCGATGCCGCCCAAGAACGAGCGCGAAGCTCGCCTGAGGGTCGTGCTCCACGTCCTCTACGTCATCTTCAACGAGGGCTACACGGCGACGTCGGGCCCCTCGCTCCAGCGCCGCGACCTGGCGACGGAGGCGATCCGGCTGACGCGTCTCGTGCACCGGCTGCTGCCGTCCGACGGGGAGGTCGCCGGGCTGCTCGCGCTGATGCTCTTGACTGAGTCCCGCCACACCGCGCGCACGGGACCCGACGACGCGCTGATCCCGCTGGCCGAGCAGGATCGCGCGCTCTGGCGCGATGACCTGATCCGCGAGGGCACGGAGCTGATCGCCGCCACGCTCCCGCGCGCCGACCTCGGCCCGTACCAGCTCCAGGCGGCGATCGCGGCCGTCCACGCCGAGGCGCGCTCCTCCGAGGAGACCGACTGGCCTCAGGTGCTCGCGCTCTACGAGCTCCTCGAGCGGGTGGCGCCGAATCCGATGGTCACGCTCAATCGCGCGGTCGCGCTCGCGATGGTCCACGGCCCGCGCTCCGGCCTGGACCTGCTGGCGACACTCGATGCGGATGAGCGCGTCGCCCGCCATCACCGCCTGGCATCCGTCCGCGCCCATCTGCTCGAGCTCGCAGGCGAGACCGTGGCCGCCCGCGAGAGCTTCAAGCTGGCCGCGAGGCAGACGACGAGCGCTCCCGAGCAGCGTCATCTCGAGCGGCGCGCGGCACGGCTGAGCGCGCACTAGGTCGAGCGCGTTGCTCGACGCCATGCGTGTCTCGTCAGCGCACTCGCGCATGCTCGGCGGCTCGCGCGAAGCTCGAGAGCCTCCACACGAGGGCGTTGAAGCAGGCCATGGGCGATCAGCGCGTCGTCCTCCGCCAGGAGGTCGTAGAGGCGGTGCGTCGGGCGGTCGATCGCATGGTCCATCGCCATCGTGTGGCGCAGGTCGGCGCTCCCTCCGAGGCGACCGCGATGCGACCAGGACCGCTTGGAAGGCTCGCACGCCGTGGATGGATCTGCACGCCCTCGCACGCTTGATCCTCGGTCGCGTCGGCCCGAACATCACAACGGCGCGGCCCAGACGCGGAGCGGCCGCACAACCTCACCGCTCGTCGCACCTCCTCGCCTACGCGCCCGAGAGGATTCGAACCTCTGACCTTCGGTTCCGTAGACCGACGCTCTATCCAGCTGAGCTACGGGCGCAGGGGAAGACCGGAGGATAGCGGTGGTCTTCCGAGCGGAGAGGGCGGGATTCGAACCCGCGAACGAGCTTGCCGCCCGTTACTCGCTTAGCAGGCGAGTGCCTTCAGCCACTCGGCCACCTCTCCCGGAGAGCGTGAGTGTAGACCGTCGGGGAGCTAGCCTCTCGACGCGCCCGGAGGGGTGGCAGAGCGGTCGAATGCACCGGTCTTGAAAACCGGAGTCCGTTGACGCGGACCGCGGGTTCGAATCCCGCCCCCTCCGCTCAGGGCTGCGGCGGCCGGGTGCCGAGGGTCTGGCTGAAGCGCAGGACGTAGCCGTCCGGATCGGCGATCGCGAACTGGCGGACCTGGACCTCGTCGTCGCCCCGCGCGTACCAGCGCTCCTCGAGCGGGAGGACGAGCTGAGCGTCGGCGGCCGCGGCAAAGAGCGACTCCACGTCGCCGACCTCGATCTCGAGGTTCACACCGCGGCCGTGCGGGTGCTCCAAAGCCGCGGAGGGGAAGAGGCGGTCGCGTGACAACGGCTGCTCGAGCATGAGCTCCGCGTCGCCCTCGCGACGGAGCAAGGCGAAGCGTTCGGCCGGCCGCTCGTACACGACGCGGAAGCCGAATCGTTCGTAGAACGCGACGCTCCGCTCGATGTCCGAGCAGATCAGCTCCGGAACGATGCTCACACGAGTCCCCGCACCCCGTCGACCACGAGCTGCACGGCGATCGCGGACAGCAGCAGCCCGAAGACGCGCGTGAGGAAGCTGATCAGGGACGCCGGGAGAACGCGACCCAGGCGCTCCGCGAGCAGCAGCACGACGAAGACGGTCAGCAGCGCGGACACGATCCCGAGGATCACTCCGCCCCGGCCCGCGGCCGAGGAGTTCTGCTCGCTCAGGATGATCACCGTCGCGATCGCGCCCGGGCCGGCGACCAGCGGCGTCGCGAGCGGCACGAGCGCGACGTCGGCGTCCTCGCCCGACGGCTCGGAGTCCATCCCGCGCAGCATCTCCAGCGCGACGAGCAACAGCAGCAGCCCGCCGGCGATCGAGAGCGATTCGAGCGACACGTCGAGGTAGTCGAACAGCGCCCGCCCGACCAGCGCGAACCCGATCACGAGGACGCCGGCGGCGACCGTCGCCCGCACCGCCGCGCGCTGCCGCTCGCCCGCGGACATCTCGCGTGTCATCGCGATGAAGATCGGCGCGACGCCGACCGGGTCCATGATCACGATGAGCGTGACGAACGTCTCGCCGAGGACGCTCCAGTCCACGGACCGCAAGCTATCGAGGCAGCCGCGTGACGCCCGCGCCGCGGATGCCGTCCGGCGGGTAGAGGTCGCTCTCGGAGAAGGCGCTCCACGCGACGTACGCGCCGCCGCCGGGCACGAGCGCGGCGCCGAACACGTCCATGAACTGGAACGAGTGCTCGTGCAGCGGCTCCGGCTGGCTGAACGGCGCACCGGCCGCCGAGCGCCGCGCCGCCATCGCGAGCGTGTACGCGACCACTGTGCCCGGCCGCGGCGCGTCCTGCCCCCACGCGACGATCGCGCGTCCCTCGTCGTCGACGTCGGCCGCGACCTCCTCGGAGGCGAGGTTGCGCCCCACGATCCCCGTTCGCCGCAGCGGGGCGCCCGGTGCCGCGTCCCACACCTCGACGTCCGTTCGCCGGTACGTCACCTCGCGTCCTGTGGCGAGCACGATCCGGCCCGACGGGGACATCGCGATGTCGATCGGCGAACCGAGGCCCCGGCGGGCGAGCACACGCGCGCGCGACAGCCGCGCCATGCCCGGCGCCGCACGGCGCACCGCGAGTCCGTAACGCGCCGCGCCCGGCCGCCCGCGGACGCGCGTGTGCGCGAGCACGACCGTCCCGTCCGCGCCCATTTCGGCCTCCGCGAGACACGTCCCGCGGCCGAGCCGCTGCGCGCGGCCGAAGCCGCCTCCCGGCCGCGCCAGCATGACGTGCAGCCCGGCGCAGTCCTCCTCACCCGCGGCCACGACCGCGTCGCCCCGATCGCCGACCGCCGCCGCTTCGAGGCCGACCGGCGAGCGCGCATCGGCGAACAGCCTCTGCGGGGCGCCGAAGCCCTCGGCGCCCGCCGGCCGCATCGCCGCCATGAGCCGCATCGGGCGGCGGCCCCGCAGCTCCTCCCAAACCGCGAGCGCCGCGCCGCTCGGCGCCACGTCCAGGGCGAGCGGAGAAGCGCGCCACCCGGGACGCGACAGCGGGACGGCGGGCCCGACCGTGCCGTCCGCGAAGAAGCGTCGCACCCGGATGCCGCCCTCGTCGGTCAGCACCAGTCCGTCACCGCTCGCGGCGAACCCGGCGTACGGCAGCCACGCGCTCTGCGCGAGGAGCGTCCCGCGATCGAAGGCCCCGGACGGCCCGGCCCGCCGCAGCACCAGCTCCGGCGAACGGTCGAGGTCGTCGTCGGCGTCGATGCTGACCAGCGAGGCGCCGCCGTCCGCGGCCACGGTGAGCGCCGGGACCTGCACCGCGCCCTCCAGCAGCTGGCCGGCGGGAGCGGCGGCGGGGACGAGCAGCAGGAGGACGAGCGCGAGAAGGGCGGACCGCTTCACGCACCGTGAGACGGCGCGACAGCGGCGAAGGTTTCGGTGGAACGCGCGGCGAGCGCCTCCACCTCGACCGGGATCCCGTTGAGCTTCGACATCCCGGCGAGGCGTTCCAGCGAATCGGGTGCGGCGGACGCGAGGTCGTTGACGTTGACCCCGCCCGCGGCGTTCGATCGGCGCCAGCCGCCGCGGTGGCCCCAGCCGTGCGGCAGCGCGACGACGCCGGGGGTCATCTCGTCGGTCACGAGGACGGGGACGCCCTCGACCTCGCCGGAGGCGGAGCGGATGCACACGCGATCGCCGTCGCTCAACGAACGCGAAGCCGCGTCGGAGGGGTGCATCCGCACCACCTGACCGTCGCGCGCGCGCATGAGCTTCTCGACGTTGTGCATCCACGAGTTGTGGGAGCGCAGCTCGCGCATCCCGATGAGCCGGAGCGGCAGCCCCGGGTTGGGCGGAGGCGACGCCGCGAGCGACTCGATCTCGCGCACGATCTCCGGCGGCGTCAGCGCGGGCGGCTTCGGCAGCCGGCCTGTCGCGTGGTGCTCGTCGAGGAGCAGCCCGTGCGGCGCGGAGCGCAGCCGCGCGAGCGACAAGCGCCGCGGGCCGGCGCGCAGCATGAGGTCGAGAAGCCGTGTCGGCGACAGGCGGATCCCGAGGCGGGCGAGCCAGCGCAGCGGCGGGACGCTGTACGGCGCGACGCCCATCCGCCGCGCGAGGTCGTCGATGACCTCCCACTCCTCGCGCGCCTCCCCTCGCGGCGGCACGACGCGATCCGTCCACTGGATGAACGGCTTGACGAAGAACGGCAGGAACGCGACGGGGACGTCCTCGCGCTCGAGGAACGTCGTCGCCGGCAGGACGTAGTCGGCGTGCCGCCCGGTCTCGTTGACGTAGAAGTCGATCGAGACGAGGAGGTCCAGCGAATCGAAGGCGCGTTCGAGCGCGCGCCCGTCGGGCACGCTCAGGACCGGATTGCCGGCGGAGACGATCAGCGCGCGCAGCTGCCCGCGGCCGGGGGTCTCGATCTCGGGCGCCATCAATGTCGCGGGGAGCTGGCCCAGCACGTCGGGGAACCCGCCGACGCGCGACCGCCGCGCGCCGTAGGACGCCATGCCGCAGCGCTGCATCGTCCCGTCGAGGTCGACGGCCGGCTCCGCGAAGAGCGAGCCGCCGGGACGGTCGAGGTTGCCGGTCACCGCGGCCAGGGCGTCGAGCAGGAACGCGACGAGCGTGCCGTGCGAGCCGAGGCACGAGCCGGTGCGGCCGTAGATCGCGGCGGACGGCGCCCTGGCGAGGTCGCGGGCGAGCTGACGGACGGAGGCCGGATCGAGGCCCGTGCGAGCGGAGGTGGCCTCCGGGGTGAACGGCGCCGCGAGGGACGCGAGGGTCCGGTCGGGGGCGGCGGCGAGGTTCTCGGAGTGGAGCGTGTGCAGCATCGACAGGAGCAGCCACGCGTCGCCGTCCGGGAGGATCGGGACATGCTCGAACTCGCGCGCGGTCTCGGTCCGCCGGGGTCGACGACCACGACGCGCCCCCCGCGCGCGACGACGGCGCGGAACCGGTCGCGCACGCGCGGGACGCTGAACACCGACCCGTTCGACACGAACGGGTTCGCGCCGACGACGAAGAGGAAGTCGGTCCGCTCGACGTCCGGGATCGGGACGAGCAGCGGCGTCCCGTACATGAGCGCGCTCGCGGCGAAGCGGTTGTTCACGTCCTGCGAGCCGGACGAGTAGAAGTGCGGGGAGCCGAGCGCGTCGACGAACCCCTTCGCCCACACGGCGTGGCCGAACGACCACGCGGCGGGGTTGCCGAGGTACCAGCCGATCGACTCCCGCGGCAGCGCCCCGAGCCGTTGCGCGATGTCGTCGAGCGCGTCGTCCCACGACACGCGCTCGAAGTCGCCGGAGGCCGTGCGGCGCAGCGGGTGCGTCACGCGGTCCTCGTCCTCCTGCACGCCCGGGAACGCGATCCCCTTCGGGCACGCGTACCCGGCGGACAGCGGATGGCCGGGATCGGGCCGCAGCTTCACGACGCGGTCGCCCTCGACGGTGGCGACCATCCCGCAGTTCGCCTCGCAGATCCGGCAGTAGGTGACCTGTTCTCTCAACGCAGGAAGTCCGCGATCAGCCCCGCGAGCCGCGCCGGCTGGTCCTCGGGGACGTAGACGTACGAGTCTTCCACCCACTCCAGGCGCGCGTCGAGCAGCTCCGCGAGCCTTCGCGCGTGCGAGCGCGGGTAGATCCACGCGCGCTCGGTGGACCACACGACCATCGCCGGCCGGCCGAACGACGGGAGCGCGTCCGCCGCCTCGAGCGTCTGGGACGAGTCCGTCGCGCCGAAGGCCTTGCCGAAGTCGCGGCGGATGCCGGGGTCGCGCAGGCCGGGCTCGATCCACGACCGCCACACCTCGCGCGGCGGGTGGCGCTTGCAGACCCAGCCGTAGACGAGCGGCAGCCGCTGGACCGCGCGAAAGCGCAGCGGCTGGCCGAGCAGCCACATCGCCCGGTCGGAGCCGCCGACCGGTCGCAGCGGCTTCGACCACCAGGCGGGCCAGTTCGAGAACGCGTCGCACGGCGTGAGGACGAGCGCGCCGAGCCGCTCGGCGTGGCGCGCGACGACCATCTGCGCGAGCGCGCCGCCGGTGTCGTTGCCGACGAGCACGACGTCGTCGAGGTCGAGAGCCTCGAGGAACTCGGCGATCAGCGCGGCCAGCGACCACGGGTCGAGCGGCGCGTCCGCCCGCATCGGGATCGTGTGCGACCCGAGCGGCCAGTCGGGCGCGATGCACCGGTGCCCGACCGCGGCGAGCGGCGGGATCACGTCGCGCCAGAGCAGCGCGTTCGTCAGGAACCCGTGGACGAAGACGATCGGCCGGCCCTCCCCTTCATCTCTGTAGTTGAGGGTCCCGGCGGAGAGCTCGACGGTCTTGCTCACGGCGCGGCGGTCGCCCTCGCGAAGAGCCTTCGCAGCGCGTCGGCGAAGAGGTCGTCGGGGACGGCGTCCGGCTCGGCGAGCCGCTGGAACGCGATGCCGTACGTCAGCGCGTTCGCCATCACCGCCAGCCGGCGGCGCTCGCGCGGCGAGTGTGTCGTGCGCTCCCCGATGAGCCGCTCGGTCGTCTCGCGGAACGCGGCGAAGCGGGCCGCGTATCGCTCGCGCCGGGCCGGGTCGCGGACCGCCCACGCCCAGTACTCCACGAACAGCAGGAACATCTCGGGCGAGGCGCTGAGGAACGCCATCCACTGCTCGGCGGCGCCCGGCGTCCCGCGCTCCGCGACCGCGTCGGTGACCTCGCGGGCGTGACGCGCGATCTCCGCCTCGAACGCGGACAGGAAGAGGTCCTCCTTGCCCGCGAAGTTGGAGTAGACCGCGCCGGTCGTGTAACCCGCGGCGGCCGCGACGTCGTCGACCGTCGCCCCGTTGAACCCCCGCGCCGCGAACACCCTCGTCGCGGCCGCGAGCAGCTCCTCGCGCGTCCGCGCCCGCCGCTGCTCCCGCGTCTCTCGCATAACGAACATTATCGCGATAACGGGCGCGATGGCAAGCGGGGAGGGGTCGCGAGGGGCGGGCGAGATGTGCAAGAAGCAGGCAGCCGGTGCGTTGGAGCAGACATGACCGCCCGGACCCTCTTCGTCGCCCTCGCGCTGCTCGCCGCGACGGCGTCCGTCGCCACCGCCGCCGTGCCGGAAGGCACCGACTGGACCGAGCACTACTTCCCGAGCGAGGACGGCACGCAGCTGCATGCCGACGTCATTCGCCCGAAGGGCGCGACCAAGTCCCCGGTCATCCTCGCCATCGGCCCGTACTTCGCCCACGTGGGCTCGACCGGGGCCGTCGGCGCGCCCGAGGACTTCGACCCGTCCCGCAGCGGCCCGAACGAGCGGTTCAAGGACCTCTGGACCGAGGGTCACATCTTCGAGCGCGGCTACGCCATGGTGCAGGTCGACCTGCGCGGCTTCGGCGCGAGCGAGGGCTGCAACGACTTCGGCGGACCCGGCGAGCAGGCGGACGTCAAGGCCGCGGTCGAGTGGGCCGCGTCCCAGGAGTGGTCGACCGGCAAGGTCGGCATGTGGGGCAAGTCCTACGACGGCTGGACGCAGGTGATGGCGCTCGCCACGAAGCCGAAGGGCCTGGCGGCCGCGGTCATCCAGTCGCCGATCATCGACGGCTACCGCGCGCTGTACATGAACGGCGTCCATTACGACGCCGGCTGGTACGCGACGCCCGGCCTCTACCAGAACATCGACGCGTCGCCGCCGACGATCTTCGACACGCCCGAGTACTACCAGGGCGTCGCCAAGGGCACGGACCCCGCCTGCTACGGCCAGAACATCGCCGAGCAGAACGCGACGATGGACAAGGAGACGCCGTTCTGGCAGGCGCGCGACCTCGTCCCGCGCGCGACGGGCTCGGACGTCCCCACCCTCTGGTCCCACGGCTTCCTCGACGCGAACACGAAGCCCAACAACTTCATGGACGTGTGGGAGCCGCTGACCGGCCCGCGCCGCGCCTGGTTCGGCCAGTACACGCACATCCGCCCGCAGGACAAGCGCTCGGACGACGAGACCGAGACGATCTCGAAGACCGGCCGCCAGGGGTTCATCGACGAGGCGATGCGGTGGATGGACCGCTACGTCAAGGGCGTCGAGCCGGCGCAGGCGCGCGTGGAGGACGACCCGGCCGTCGAGGTCGAGGACGGCGCGCTGCAGCGCTACCGGGCCGAGGCGTTCTGGCCGCCGGTCGACGGCGTCGAGCACGAGCTGAAGCTGAACGCGGGCACGCACACCGACCGCCCGGGCAACGACGGCCGCGGGGGCCCGGGCAACGGCATCTGGTCGATCAGCGCGCCGCTGCCGTACGACGTGCACATGGCGGGCGTCCCGCGCGTGACGCTCGACGTCGAGACGAGCGCGTCGAACGTGAACCTCTACGGCATCGTCTACGACGTCGACGACCTCCGGTACGCGAAGCTCGTCAGCCGCGGCGCGTTCCGCGTCGACGAGTCCGGCCGGATCGCGTTCGACCTCTACCCGCAGGACTGGACGTTCCGCGAGGGTCACCGGATCGGCTTCCTCGTCGCGCAGGCCGACGACGAGTGGTTCAATCCGCCGCCGTCGAACGAGCAGGTGGAGGTGAAGGGCGGGACGCTCAGCGCGCCGTTCCTCAGCTTCACCCGGTCGAGCTTCCTGCCCAGCCGGCCGAGCGAGGACGAGGAGGAGCTCGGCCGCGGCTTCCAGATCTCGGTCGCCGACGTCGAGGACGCCGCCGCGGCGTTCGACCTGCCGCCGCGGATGCGCCGGCCCGACGAGGCGATCCTGCCGGTGACGGTGTCGCAGTCGGGCGCCGGCGGGGCGGCGGCGGGCAGCGGCGCGCGCGGCGCGTTCGTCCCGCGGCTGACCGTGAAGCTGCGCAAGCTCAAGCGCAACCGGTGGCTCGTGACGGGCAAGGCGCCGGCGGGCTACCCGCCGCTGATCCGCCTGCAGCGGCGCAAGCCGGGCGCGAAGCGGTTCCGCACCGTCGGCTGGCGGCGGCCCGCCGTCAACCGCGGCTCGTTCCGCCGCACGTTCAAGGCGAAGAGCCCGGGGCGCTATCGCGCGGTCGTGACGCTGCGCGCGGCGGGCGTCCCGGTCAAGGTCACGTCGAAGACCATCCGCAAGCGCGCCCCGCGGGCGAGGAGGTAGGTTCGGACGGTGAGCGGCGGAACGACCGACCGGCTCCGCATCGAGCTGGCCAACCGCTCACCCGCGGAGGCGACCCTGAAGATCGCGGGGGAGCTCGACCTCGTGACGGCGCCGCTGCTGCGCGACGAGCTGACGCGCCACCGCACGCGCGGCGTGCGCGTCGTGCTCGACCTGTCGCAGGTCGAGTTCCTCGACTCGACCGGGCTCGTCCTGCTCATGGAGTCCGCCCGCGAGGGCGACGTGCTGCTCAGCCGCAACCTGAGCCCGTCCGTCGCGCGGCTGGTCGAGGTCACGAAGACCGACCAGCTCTTCTCCTGGGTCGACGGCCCGGCGGGCTAGAGCGCGCACGCCCCGGCAAGTTGACTTCCGACAGCCAAGTCGAGATAGGGTCAAGAGAGCGATGTCGTTCGCCTCTCCACAGTTCGAGCTGACCGACGAGTCCCTCGACGACGCGACGCACCTGATCGCGGTTCGCGGCGAGGTGCACGTGTCGACGGCGCCCGAGTTCTCCGAGCGCCTCAACGACGCGATCGCCACGGGCAAGACCGGCGTGGTCATCGACATGACCGACGTGGAGTTCATCGACTCCACCGGCCTGAGCGTGCTGCTCAACGCGCTGCGCCGCGTCACCCGCCAGCAGGGCAGCCTGGCGCTCGTGGTCTCGAACCCCACGGTCCTGCGCCTGTTCGAGATCACCCGCCTCGACTCGACGTTCGACATCGCGCCGACGCGCGACGAGGCGATTGCGCGGGTTCAGCGCAACGGCGCCAGCTCCGCGGGCGCGCCGTAGGGCACGAGCGCATCGGGCACGGCGACCGAGCCGTCGTCGCGCTGGCCGTTCTCCAGCACGGCGATCACCCAGCGGTCCGTCACGGCGGTGCCGTTGAGCGTGTGGGCGACAGCCACCCCGTCCTCGCCGCGGACCCTGATCTCGAGCCTTCGCGCCTGGTAATCGGTGGTGTTCGAGCACGACGTCAGCTCGCGATACGCCGCCTGACCGGGCAACCAGCCTTCGCAGTCGTACTTCTTCGCCGCGCTCGCGCCGAGGTCGTCGACGGCGATGTTCACGACCCGGTACGGCAGCCCGAGCTCCTCGAGCAGCTCTTCCTCGATGTGCAGGAGCCGCTCGTGCTCGGCCGCGGAGTCCTCGGGCCGGCAGAAGACGAACATCTCCACCTTGTTGAACTGGTGGACGCGGAAGATGCCGCGCGTGTCACGGCCGGCAGCGCCCGCTTCTCTGCGGAAGCAGGGCGAGAACGCGGCGTAGCGCTTTGGCAGCTCCGCGGCCTCGAGGATCTGCCCGGCGTGCAGCGAGGCGAGCGGCACCTCGCTCGTGCCCACGAGGTAGAGCTCGTCGTCGGCGAGCCGGTAGAGCTGCTGCTCGGTGTCGGGCAGCATGCCGGTGCCGACGAGCGCCTCACCGCGGACGAGCACCGGGGGGAGCACCGGCTCGTGGCCGTGCGCCGCGACGCGGTCGAGCGCCCAGCGCATGAGCGCCATCTCGAGGAACACGAGATCGCCGCGCAGGTAGGAGAAGCGCGAGCCCGCGACCCGCGCGCCCGCCTCCATGTCGATCATGCGACCCGCCAGCTCGAGGTGGTCCTGCCCCGTCTTCGTCGCGTCGCCGACCTCGCGCAGGACGGTGTCGTGCGGCGGCGCGTCCGGGTCGGCGAGGTTCGGCAGCGACAGCAGCATCGGCCGAAGCTCCGCCTCGATCTGGAGTCGCTCGGCGTCGAGCCGTTTGACGTCGGCGGCGACCCGCTGCATCTCCTGCAGCGCCGCGGAAGCGTCCTCGCCGGACTGCTTCGCCTGCGCGATCGCCTCGCCCGCGCGCTTCTGCTCGGCCCGGCGGGCCTCGAACGCCGCGAGGGCGGCGCGATGGCGCTCGTCGGCGGCGAGGATCGCGTCGAGGAGAGCGGCGTTTGCGCCGCGGCGCGCGAGCGACTCGCGCACGGCATCTGGCTCGCGCCGGATGCGCTTGATGTCCAGCATGGGGTTAGGGCGTCGCGCCGCCGGACTGCGGCGAGACCGGCTTCTCGGCGTCCCGCCCGGCGTACTTCGAGAGGTACTCGGCGACCTTCTTCGCGTCGTCGCCGACCACGATGTTCTCGGGCATGATCGCCCCGGAGAACCCGCCGTTGCGGATCGCGTACAGGACCGCGTCCTCCATCTCGGGCCGGGTGTTGAAGTTCGGGCCGTCGGTGCGCTCGCGGTCGCGGACGTTCACCGCGGAGCCCTGCGTGCCCGCCGACTCCAGCGTGTGGCAGCCCGAGCACTTGTCGGCGAAGATCCGCGCGCCGTCGGCGACGCGGTCGTTCTCGCCGCCGTCGAGCTCGATCGACTCCTTCCCGCAGCCGGCCAGCAGCGACGCCGCGAGGGCGGGCAGGACGAGCAGCTGGAGACGACGGCGGGTCATGGCGGGCCGGAACCATACGAGAATGCCCCGGCCGATGCCCGTGCGCGCCCTCACTCCCGCCGTCCTCGCGACCGCCCTCCTCGCCCTCGCCGGCTGCGGCGACGAGGACCCCGTCCGGGCCGACGGCCGGGAGCTGCGCGTCGAGCTCGACGAGTTCCGCGTCCTCCCCCAGAACTCGGTCGTGTCGGCCGGCCGGCTGCGCATCGTCGCGACCAACGTGGGCCGCCTGCCCCACAACCTCAAGGTCGTCCGCGAGGACGAGGAGGACCGCGAGGCGCCGCCCACCGAGATCGGCGGGACCGGCACTGCGCAGCCCGGCGAGACCGCGACGTTCACCTTCCAGAACCTCCCTGCCGGGGAGTACCGCGTGGTCTGCACCATCACCAACCACGACGACCTCGGGCAGTACGGCGACCTGATCGTGGAGGAGGAGGGGTCGTGACACGTGCGTCGAACTCCTCAGGCGCCCGGCGCCGGTCCATGAGACGGTCGCACTGCGTGTCCCTCGCGGTCGTCTTCCATACCGGCGGCAACGGATAGGGCCGGCGCCGGGTGACGTCTTCACGCCGCTTCCGCGACGCGATCGGCTCGTTCCCGACCGGCGTCGCGGTGGTGACCGCGAACGGGCCCGCGGGGCTGACCACCAACGCCGTCACGTCGCTCTCGCTCGACCCGGTCCTGCTGCTCGTCTGCTTCGACAACGACTCCCGCACGCTCCCCCACGTGCGCGAGACCGGCCGGTTCGGCGTGAACGTCCTGCGCGCCGACCAGGAGGAGCTGGCGCGCGTCTTCGCGTCCAAGCGCGTGGCCGAGGAGAAGTTCGCGGCGGTCACGCACGAGATCGTCGACGGCGTCCCGGTGCTCGAGGGCGTGATCGCCTGGTTCGTCTGCGAGGTGCGTCAGCTCGTGCCCGGCGGCGACCACACCATCGGGATCGGCGCGGTGAAGGAGCTGTGGCACGACCCGGAGGGCGAGGCGCTGATGTTCGTCCGCGGGCGCTTCACAGGCCCGCCGCCTCGGTGACGGCACGCACCGCGAGGAACGCGTTGACGGTCGCGGCGAGCGTCATGACGCCCAGCTCCCGCCGCGCGATCTGCAGCACGATCGACCGCTGATCGGCCTCCGGGAGCCGGCCGACCGCCTTCGCGTCGGGCAGGCCGCGGGCGTCCAGGACGGTCTGGGCGGAGAGCACGCGGAACTGCTCGGCGAAGAAGCTCGTCCCGACGGGCACGAGCGCGTAGATCCAGAACAGCCCCTCGTCGGGCCGCGCGCCGGTCAGCCACGCGATCCCGGCCACCAGCGCCAGCGCGATCGTCGCCGCCTGCCCGGCCCGGACGAGCACCCACGACACGTGGTCGGGGGCGACGCGCCACCAGCGCCAACCGGCGTACGCTCCGGCCGCCGCGTTCAGCGTCGCGGCAAGCAGGGCAGTGACCGTCGCGACCGCTTCCATCGGCGCTCGTTCAAGCGCCTTTCGGCACTAAGTAACACATCCGCACAAGCTCTGGTATATCCCCTCTCCGGCCATGCTCCGCAGCTACCTCCCCGCTCTCGTCTTCGTAGGGCTCGGCACGACCGTCGGACTGGCCTTCGCGTATCTCAACTCGCTCGTCGGGGTGCGCGGCCGGAACTTCAAGGCCAACGCCGACCCGTACGAGTGCGGGCTGCCGTCGGAGGTCAAGAGCGGGTTCCGGTTCGGGATCAGCTTCTACCTGATCGCGATGCTCTTCATCCTCTTCGACATCGAGGTGATCTTCCTCTACCCCGTGGCCGTGCAGCTGCGGGCGTTCGGGACCTTCGCCATGGTCGAGACCGTCGTCTTCATCGTGCTGCTGACGGTCGCGTTCGTCTACGTCTGGCGGCGAGGTGCGCTCGAATGGAAGTGATCCGGCAGAAGGTGGCGGTGCCGGGCGCGCCGGAGCGTCCGGAGGACTTCCGGATCCGGCAGCTCCGCGCGCGGGACATGCTGCGCGGCGACCTCGAGGGGCCCGAGCTGGAGCAGTACGTCGAGGAGCGCGTGCTGACCACGACGCTCGACAAGGCCGTCCGCTGGGCGCAGTCCAACGCGCTGTTCCCGCTCACGTTCGGGCTGGCCTGCTGCGCCATCGAGATGATGTCGATCGTCGGCGGCCGGGTCGACGTCGCGCGGTTCGGCTTCGAGGCGTTCCGGGCGTCGCCGCGCCAGGCGGACATGATCATCCTGTCGGGCCGGGTCTCGATCAAGATGGCGCCGATCGTCCGGCGGATCTACGACCAGATGCTCGAGCCGAAGTTCGCGATCGCGATGGGCGCGTGCTCGTCGTCGATGGGCATCTTCAACAACTACGCGATCGTGCCGGCCGACAAGTTCATGCCCGTGGACGTCCACGTGCCGGGGTGCCCGCCGCGGCCGGAGGCGCTCATGCACGGGATCCTCAAGCTGCGCAAGATGATCCAGGCCGACCCCGACCTCGGCTGGCGCGCGCGCTACGAGGCGACGGGCACGGAGGAGATCGTCGACGGTGCCTGATGCGACCGGCCTCGAGCTGATCGCGCAGGAGCTGCGCGACGCCGACGACGAGGCGGTGCTCGAGACGCTCCACTTCCGCGGCCGATCGACGCTCATCGTCGAGCCGGAGAGGATCGGCTGGGTCCTCGAGCGGCTGCGCGGCAAGGGCTTCGACTTCCTCGCCAGCGTGCACGGCGTCGACTACTACCCGGAGGAGCCGCGCCTCGGCGTGCACTACGAGCTGCTCGACATGGAGAACGTCGACCGGCTGACGGTGAAGCTGCGCGTCCACACCGACGTCGCGAAGGTGCCGTCGGTCACGCCGCAGTGGCCGACCGCCGACCACCAGGAGCGCGAGGTCTACGACATGTTCGGCGTCGTCTTCGAGGGGCACCCGGACCTGCGGCGGATCCTCATGCCGGAGGACTACGAGGGCTTCCCGCAGCGTCGCGACTTCCCGGTCGGCGGCGAGCCCGTGCTCTTCACCTACGACGACGCGCACGGAACGGACTACACGCAATGAGCGCGACCGAGGAGCGGACGCTCGACGTCGTCTCGCCCGGCGCGGCCGACCAGCTCGACCGCTACGAGCCCGAGCACGAGCTGCTCACGATCAACTTCGGCCCGCACCACCCCGCGACGCACGGCGTGCTGCGGCTGATGATCACGCTCGAGGGCGAGGTCGTCCGCGACTGCAAGCCGATCATCGGCTACGTCCACACCGGCATCGAGAAGACGGCCGAGGACAAGAGCTACTGGAAGGCCATCCCCGCCGTCGAGCGGATGGACTACCTCGCCTACTACTTCAACGCGTACGCGTTCTGCGGCGCGGTCGAGGCGCTGCTCGACCTCGAGATCCCGAAGCGGGCGCAGTACCTGCGCGTCGCGCACCTCGAGCTGAACCGGATCAAGTCGCACCTCGTGTGGCTCGGGACGAGCGCGCTCGACCTCGGCGCGGTCTCGATGTTCTGGTACTGCTTCCGCGAGCGCGAGCAGGTCCTCGACCTGTTCGAGATGTCGTCGGGCCAGCGGATGCACACGCGCTACATCCAGGTCGGCGGCGTGGCGGAGGACATCCCGCCCGGGTGGATGGAGCGCTGCCGCGCGTTCACCGCGCTGATGCGCAAGCGCGCCGACGAGTACGGCGCGCTGCTGAACCGCAACGAGATCGTCCTGCAGCGGCTGCGCAACGTGTGCATCGTGCCGAAGGAGCGGCTGCTCGAGCTGGGCGTCACCGGGCCGCTGCTGCGCGCCGCCGGCGTGCCGTGGGACCTGCGCAAGGCGCACCCCTACTGCTCGTACGACGAGTTCGACTTCAAGATCCCGGTCGGCACCGTCGGCGACAACTACGACCGGTACGCGGTGCGGCTGGCGGAGATCTACGAGTCGTGCTCGATCATCGACCAGGCGCTCGACGGGCTCGAGCGGCTCGACGACGGGCACATCGCCGACGACCGCAAGGTGGTGCTGCCGCCGCGGCACGAGCTGGCGACCTCGATGGAGGCGCTGATCCACCACTTCAAGCTCGTCACCGAGGGCTACCGCGTCCCGCCGGGCGAGGTGTACTTCCCGATCGAGTCGCCGCGCGGCGAGCTGGGCTGCTTCGTCCGCTCGGACGGCTCGGCGAAGCCGGCGCGCGTGCACATGCGCGACCCGTCGTTCGTGAACCTCCAGGCGCTGCCGGACATGGTCCAGGGCACGTACATCGCGGACCTCATCGCCACGCTCGCGATGCTCGACCCGGTGCTCGGGGGCATCGACCGGTGAGCACCGTCCCCCGCTTCGGCCACGGCTCGCGCGTACCCGGCTGGGACGACGCGGTCGACCTCGAGAAGGACCCGATGGAGGTGCCGGACCCGGCGACCACGCCGGTCCCGGACGACCTGCGCGCGCAGATCGAGCACCACCTGTCGCTCTATCCTGACCCGCGCTCGGCGGCGCTGCCCGCGCTGGCCGCCGCGCAGCGCGTGCACGGCTGGTGCTCGCCCGAGGCGATCGCGCAGACCGCGTGCGTGATGCGCCTCACCCCGGCGTATCTGTCAGCTGTCGCGACGTTCTACGACATGTTCCACACCGAGCCGGTGGGGATGCACAAGGTCTACGTGTGCACGAACATCTCGTGCTCGCTGAACGGCGCCGACGACCTCTACGAGCGCCTGTGCCAGGCCGCCGAGGGCGACGAGGACCTGCACGTGCAGCACTTCGAGTGCCTCGGCGCGTGCGACATCGCGCCGATGGCGTCGGTCGACGGCGTCTACTGCGGCCCGCTCGACCTCGACGACGTCCCCCGCCTGCTCGACGACCTCCAGGCCGGCCGGCCGCCGCTCGCCGACAAGCAGCTGCGCCGCCGCTTCAGCGCTGACCCCGCCGTCAACACGCAGGAGTTCCGGCCCGGGCCGGGCAACGAGCCGATCGTCGCCGCGGGCACGGGCGGAACGCCGAAGCCGCCGCTCGCGGCCGGGCCGCCGATGCCGGCCGACGAGGACCGGACCGACCAGCCCGCCGCCGTCGAGCAGCCGCCGGACCCGCCGGACAACCCCGACTCCGAGGACTCGGCGGACGACTGATGGCCCAGCACCTGCTCTTCAAGGACATCGACGAGCCGGGGCTGAGCACGCTCGAGGTCTACGAGCGGCGCGGCGGCTACTCGGCCCTCCGCAAGGCGCTCGAGATGGAGCCGGAGGACGTGCTCGCCGAGCTGAACGCCTCCGGCATCCGCGGGCGCGGCGGCGCCGGCTTCGCGATGGGCAAGAAGGCGTCGTTCCTGCCCAAGGGGTCGATGGACAAGTACCTGTGCTGCAACGCGGACGAGTCCGAGCCGGGGACGTTCAAGGACCGCGAGCTGATGCAGAAGAGCCCGCACATGCTCATCGAGGGCATCGTGATCGCCGCGTACGCCGCCGGGATCAACCGCGCGTTCATCTACATCCGCGGCGAGTACGCCGAGCAGGCCGACGTGCTCGACGCGGCGGTCGCCGAGGCGGAGCGCGCGGGGCACCTCAACGGGCTGCCGCTCGTCGTGCATCGCGGCGCGGGCGCGTACATCTGCGGCGAGGAGACCGCACTGCTCGACTCGCTGGAGGGCAAGCGCGGCAACCCCCGGCTCAAGCCGCCGTTCCCCGCCAACCAGGGCCTGTACCAGGGCCCGACGCTGATCAACAACGTCGAGACGCTCGCGACCGTCCCCCACATCATCGCGATGGGCGGCGCGGAGTACGCGAAGCTCGGGGTCGAGACCTCGACCGGCACGAAGCTCGTGTCGGTGTCCGGCAACGTGCAGCGGCCGGGCAACTACGAGATCGAGCTGGGCACGCCCTCCCGGGAGATCATCTACGGCCTGGCCGGCGGGCCGCCCGAGGGGCGCGAGGTGCTGCTGTGGTTCCCCGGCGGGTCGTCGTCGCCGGTGCTGACGAAGGACGACCTCGACCTCCCCTACGACTTCGACACGATGGCGAAGGCGGGGAGCATGCTGGGGTCGGGCGCGATCATCGTCGTCGACGACTCGAACTCGGTGGTCGACGTCGCGCTGAAGGTCGCGAAGTTCTACCGCCACGAGTCGTGCGGGAAGTGCTCGCCGTGCCGCGAGGGCACGAACTGGACGGTGAAGATGATCGAGCGGATGCGCGCCGGCGAGGCGACGCCGATGGACCTCGACATCATGGCCTCGGTCCAGACCAACATCATCGGCAACTGCCTGTGCGTGCTCGGCGACGCGATGGCGATGCCGATCGGGTCGATGGTCGAGAAGTTCCGGCCCGAGTTCGAGGCGTACATCGAAGCGCGCCGCCGCGAGCTCGACCGGGTCACCGACGAGATGCCGGAGCCGCCGCTCCAGGTCCTGCAGGGGGCGCGCTAGGTGCCGCGGCCGCAGCCCGCCGAGATCACGTTCTCGATCGACGGCCGCGAGGTCGCCGCGCCGGCGAACATGATGCTCGTCGACGCCGCGAAGCGCGGCGACATCGAGATCCCGGTGTTCTGCTACGAGCCGAAGCTCGGCCAGCCGGTCGGCGCCTGCCGCATGTGCCTCGTCGAGATCGAGGGCATCCCGAAGCTGCAGACGGCGTGCTCGACGCCGGTGAAGGACGGCATGGTCGTCCACACGCAGACCGAGCGCGTCCGCGACGCTCAGGCGGCGGTGGTCGAGTTCCTCCTCGTCAACCACCCGCTCGACTGCCCGGTGTGCGACAAGGGCGGCGAGTGCCCGCTGCAGGACATCTCGTTCGGCTGGGGCGGTGGGCGGTCGCGGTTCATCGAGGCCAAGCGCCACTTCCAGAAGCCGCTGGAGCTGTCGCCGCTGGTGGCGATCGACCGCGAGCGGTGCATCCTCTGCTACCGGTGCGTCCGGTTCTCGCAGGAGGTCTCGGAGGACTACCAGCTGATCCTGCAGGAGCGCGGCGCCGACACGTACGTCGCGACGTTCGACGGCCATCCGTACGTCGCGCCGTTCAGCGGGAACATCGTCGAGCTGTGCCCGGTCGGCGCGCTGACGTCGAAGCCGTACCGCTTCCGCGCGCGCCCGTGGGACATCGAGTCCTCGGCGTCGGTCTGCACGCTGTGCCCCTCGCAGTGCAACGTCACCTTCACCGTCCGCGACGAGCGCGTGCTGCGCGTGCTCGGGCGCGACAACGAGGAGGTCGACGACGGCTGGCTGTGCGACAAGGGCCGCTTCGCGTACCAGGCGGTCCACGTCGAGGAGCGCGTCACCCGGCCGATGGTGCGCGACGGCGGCGAGCTGCGGCCGGTGTCGTGGGAGCGCGCTCTGTCCGAGGCGGCGTCGGCGCTGTCGCGCGCGCGGGGCCGCGTCGGCGCGGTCGTCGGCGGGCAGACGACGAACGAGGAGGGCTTCCTCCTCCAGCGGCTCGTCCGCGAGGCGCTCGAGTCGCCGCACGTCGACTCGTCGCCGCTCGGGTCGCGCTCCCGCGCGGACCTCGTCGCGCTCGCGAACCCGCGCCTGCAGGCGACGGTCAGCGACATCGAGTTCGCGCACACGGTCCTGGTGTTGGACTGCGAGCCGATCGACGACGCGCCGATCCTCGACCTCCGAATCCGCAAGGGGGTGCGCCGCCAGCGGACGAAGCTCGTCGTCGCGACGTCGCGCCCCAGCGCGCTGGACCCGAACGCCGTCGCGACGCACCGCTTCGCGCCGGGCGAAGGCGCGGAGTTCGCGCGGGCGCTCGCGCGCCACATCGCCGACCCCTTGCCCGACGACGACGCCGCCCTGCGCGACTTCGCTCGCTCGCTCCGCGCGGCGGGCGACGAGGTGGTCGTGGTTGCGGGCGAGCGCTCGGCAGTCGAGGCGGTCGCATTGGCGGAGGCGCTCGGGTTGGCGGAGGTGTCCGGGGCCGGGATCCTCGAGATCCCTTCCGGCACGAACGGGCGGGGTCTGCGCGAGGCGGGCTGCGTCCCCGGCTCGGGCCCCGGCTACGCCGAGGCGCCGGAGGGCCTCTCGACGCCGCGGATCGCGGAGGCCCTCTCGAAGGGCGACCTCACCGCGGCCTACCTGCTCCACGTCGACCCGATCCGCGAGCTGCCCGGCCGTGGCACGTGGGAGGGCGCGCTCGAGCGCGCGACGACCGTCGTCGCGCACGCCGCCTTCCTGACCGAGGGGCTGCGGGAGCACGCGACCGTCGTGTTCCCCGCGGAGGGCCACCCGGAGAAGGAGGGGACGGTCACGCACCCCGACGGCCGCCTGCAGCGCGTGCGGCCCGCGATCGCGCACCAGGGCGAGAACCGCGCGGAGTGGCAGGTCCTCGCCGATCTCATGAGGGCGCTCGGCGTGGACCCGGGCGTCCTCACCGCCGGCATGGCCTTCCAGCAGCTCGTCGAGGCCGTGCCGTTCTACGCCGGGCTGACGCTCGACACGGTCGGCGGCCGCGGAGTCCGGTGGCCGGAGCGCGCGCAGGCGACGTCGCTCCCCGACGTGGAGCGGGAAGGGTCCGCGGTGGGCCGCGAGGAGGCGCGCGCGGAGGGCGAGGGCCTGCGCCTCGGCACGTTCCGCTCCATCTGGGCGGCCCCCGAGGTCGAGCACGCGCCCGCGCTGAAGTTCCTCGCCGCGCGCCAGCGCGCCGAGCTGTCGCCGGAGGACGCGCAGCGGCTCGGGATCAGGAACGGCGAGCGCGTCGAGGTCGGCGCGAACGGCACGCGGGTCAGGGCGACGGTGGCGCTGCGCCACGACGTCCCGCCGGGCACCGTCTTCCTCGAGGAGAACGTCGCCGAGGACGGGGCGAACCTGCTGAGCGGCGAGCCGCTCGTGGAGGTGCGCCGCTCGTGATCCCCGTCGCCGCGATCGGCCACTACGAGGACTGGTGGGTCCAGATCCTCAAGGCGATCGTCATCTTCGCGATCGCCCTCCAGCTGCTGCCGGCAGTGATCATCATGGAGCGCAAGCTCATGGGCCGCATGCAGATGCGCTACGGGCCGAACCGCGTCGGCCCGTTCGGCGCGCTGCAGCCGATGGCCGAGATCATCAAGTTCGCGGTCAAGCAGGACATGCGGCCGCGCACCGCGGTCGAGCTGCTCTACGTCCTGGCGCCGGCGATCTCGATCATCACCGCCGTCAGCGCGTTCGCGATCGTGCCGTTCGGCGACACGGTCGACATCTTCGGCGGCGAGGTCGGCCTGTACGGCATCGACGTCTCGATCGGCGTCCTCTACGTCTTCGCCTTCGGCGCGATCGCGTTCTACGGCCTGATGCTCGGCGGCTGGGCGAGCGGCTCGAAGTACTCGTTCCTCGGCGCGATGCGCTCCGCCGCCCAGCTGATCTCCTACGAGGTCTCGCAGGGCCTGGCGCTCGTCGGCGTCCTGATGACCGCCGGCACGCTGAGCCTCACCGAGATCGTCGACCACCAGCAGGGGATGTGGTTCATCGTCCCGCAGCTGGTCGGCTTCATCGTCTTCCTCGTCGCCGGCTTCGCCGAGACCAACCGCGCGCCGTTCGACCTGCCCGAGGCGGACGCCGAGCTGGTCCAGGGCTACATGACCGAGTACGGCGGCACGAAGATGGTCGCCTTCCTGTTCGCCGAGTACCTGAACATGCTCACGGTCTCGCTGCTGGCCGTGACGTTCTTCCTCGGCGGCTGGCACCTGCCGTTCGGCATCGACCCGCCGACGTGGGTCGACCCGCTCGTCGTGCTCGGGAAGCTGTACTTCTTCGTCTTCTTCTTCATCTGGGTGCGCGCGACGCTGCCGCGCCTGCGCTACGACCAGCTCATGAGCCTGGGCTGGAAGGTCCTCCTCCCGCTGGCCACCGTGAACGCGCTGGTCACCGCGATCGTCCTGGTGGTGGTCGACAACTCATGAGCCCCTACGACCCCGGTCCCGACGTCGTCGAGGTCGTCCGCGCGCCCGAGCCGGGCGGCGCCGGCGGCGCGTACCGCGCGTTCGGCGAGACGCTGCGCGGCCTGAAGACGACGTTCGCGCGCCTGCGCGAGAAGCCGAGCACGATCCAGTACCCGGAGGAGAAGGTCCCGGTCTACCCGCGCTTCCGGGGGCGCCACCGGCTGCACCGCTTCGAGGACACCGGCCTCGAGAAGTGCGTCGGGTGCTCGCTGTGCGCGGCCGCCTGCCCCGTCGACTGCATCCGTGTCGTCGCCGCCGAGAACACGCCCGAGCACCGCATCTCCGCCGGCGAGCGCTACGCCGCCGTGTACGAGATCAACCTGTCGCGGTGCATCTTCTGCGGCTACTGCGAGGTGGCGTGCCCGTTCGACGCGATCACGATGGGGCACGACTACGAGATGTCCGACTACAACCGGTCGGACCTGATCTTCACGAAGGAGATGCTGCTCGCCGAGCCGCTCGACCGCACGCCGCTGCGGGCGGAAGGGGAGTAGTGGCCGAGGTCTTCTTCTTCGTCGCGGCGATCGGCGCCATCGCCGGCGCGTTCGGCGTGATCCGGGAGTGGAACCCGTTCTACAACGTCCTCGCGCTGGTCGTGCACCTGATCTCGCTCGCCGCGCTGTTCCTGCTGCTGCGCGCGGAGTTCGTGGCGGCGGCGCAGGTCGTCGTGTACGCGGGGGCGGTGATGGTGCTCTACGTGTTCGTCGTCGCGTACGTCGGCGGCGACCCGCCGCTGATGCGCCGGCCGACGGCGCCCGGGCTGCGCGGGCTCGCGGTGCTGTTCGCCGCGGCGCTGCTGGTCGAGCTGTGGATCGCGCTGCTCGGCACCGGGCTGAAGGCGGTCGACGGCGAGGGCGCCGGCTACAACGCGGCCGTCGAGGACCCGTTCGGCTCGCCGGGCGCGCTCGGCAACGCGCTGCTGACGAAGTTCCTCATCCCGTTCGAGCTGGCGTCGCTGCTGCTGCTCGTCGCGGCGGTGGGCGCCGTCGTGCTCGCGCGCCGGCGCCGCGGCGCGGCGCTCGAGGAGAGCGACCCGACGCTCGTCAGCGTCGTCGAGGCGCTGCGCCCGCCGGGCACGGGAACGATGAGGGAAGGCGTGAGCGGCCTCCCGGACGTCGAGCGGCGCGAGCTGGCGCCGGCGAAGGGCGAGCCGGAGGGCGGCTGGTGAGCATCGCCTGGTACCTCGCGGTCTCCGCGTTCATCTTCGCGATCGGCGCCGGCGGCGTGCTCGTCAAGCGCAACCCGCTCGTGATCCTGCTCTGCCTCGAGCTGATGCTGAACGCGGCGAACCTCGCGCTCATCGCCTTCAGCCGGATGCACGGCACGCACGACGGGCAGGTCTTCGCGCTCATCGTGATGGTCGTCGCGGCCTGCGAGGTGACGGTCGGCCTCGGCGTCATCGTCGCGATGTACCGGCGGCGGCTGCCGGTGGACGTCGACGAGATGCGGGAGCTCCAAGGGTGACGTCGGTCAAGACCTTCGCCTGGCTGACGCTGCTCTTCCCGCTCGCGGGCTGCATCGTCAACGCGCTCGGCTACCGCGTCCTGCGGGGCAAGGCGCCCGGCTACGTCGGCACCGCCGTGCTCTTCGCGTCGTTCGTCAGCGCGGTGCTGATGCTGTTCGCGCTGCAGGACCTCGCGGCGGAGGAGCGCCACGTCCGCGCCGTCGCGTGGGACTACATGGCGGTCGGCGGGTTCGACGGCCAGCTCGCGCTCCTGATCGACCCGCTCAGCGCGTTCATGACGGTGACGATCACCGGCGTCTCGTCGCTCATCCACCTCTACTCGGTCGCGTACATGGGCGGCGACCGCGGCTACGCGCGCTTCTTCTCCTACCTGAACTTCTTCGTCTTCTCGATGCTGCTGCTCATCCTGGCGGGGAACTTCATCTTCCTCATCGTCGGGTGGGCGTTCGTCGGCGCCGCGTCGTACCTGCTGATCTCGTTCTGGTTCCGGCGCACGACGGCCACCGCCGCCGGCATCAAGGCGTTCGTCATCAACGTGCTCGGCGACGTCGGGCTCGTGCTGGGGACGTTCTTCATCTTCCGCGGCACGGGGACGCTCGACTACCTGGGCGCGTTCGAGAAGGCGGGCGAGATCTCGGGCGGCGACGTGACCGCGGGGTGCATCCTGCTGCTGGTCGGCGCGTTCGCGAAGTCGGCGCAGATCCCGCTGCACACCTGGCTCGCGGACGCGATGGAGGGGCCGACGCCGGTCAGCGCCCTGATCCACGCGGCGACGATGGTGACCGCGGGCGTCTACCTGATCGCTCGCATGTGGCCGCTGTTCGAGGAGTCCGAGAGCGCGGCGGCGGTCGGGGCGATCATCGGCTGCCTGACGCTGTTCGTGAGCGCAACGATCGGGCTCGTCGTCACCGACCTGAAACGGATCATCGCCTACTCGACGATGTCCCAGATCGGCTACATGGTGATGGCCGTCTCGTCCGGCGCGTACGTCGCGGGCATCTTCCACTTCTACACGCACGCGTTCTTCAAGGCCCTGCTCTTCATGGCCGCCGGGTCCGTGATCGCCGCGATGGCGGGTGTGCAGGACATCGACAGGATGCGCGGCTTCCGCGGCGCGATGCCGTTCACGTTCGGCTGCTTCGTCATCGGCGGCCTGTCGCTCGCGGGCGTCCCGCCGTTCGCGGGGTTCGTCTCGAAGGACGAGGTGCTCGCGTACGTCGCCGACCGCGGCGACTGGCACGTCGCGCTGGTCGTCGTCGGCTACATCACGGCGTTCATCACCGCCCTCTACACGTTCCGCCTGATCTTCCGCGTCTTCTTCGGCGAGCCGTCGCCGGAGGCGCGGGAGCTGGAGGAGGGACATCTCCACCACGCCGACGTGCCGCGCAACCCGATGACCGGCGAGGAGGAGGACACCGACGTCGGCTTCCCCGGCCCGGAGCACCACATCGCCGAGCGCGAGGGGCCGATGAAGGGCGCCATGGGCGTGCTGGCGTTCTTCGCCGTCTTCGCCGGCTTCCTGCAGATCCCGAACGTCACCGACGCGCTCGACACGTTCATGGAGCCGACGTTCGAGGGCTCGCGCTTCCACGAGGAGCTGCATCCGAGCGACGCGCTCACGTTCGGCGGGCTCGCGATCGGCGCTGCGTTCTCGCTGGCCGGGATCGCGGTCGCCTACCTGATCTGGATGCGGCGGCCGGAGATCGCGGCGCAGGTGCGCGAGCGCTTCCGGCCGCTGCACACGCTCTTCGTCAACAAGTGGTACGCCGACGAGGCGCTGGACCGGCTCTTCGTACGCCCCGCCGCGTGGTTCGGGCGGTTCGCGCAGCAGACGTTCGAGCGCGTCGTCGTCAACGGGCTGTTCGTCGGCGGGCCTGTCGGCCTCGTGCGCGCGGGCAGCGCCGCCGTCCGCTCGCGGCAGAGCGGCTTCTTGCGCGCCTACGCGGCGCTGATGGTCGTCGGCCTCACCGGTGTCGTCCTCTGGCTGCTGATCCGCGCATGACGATCCACCTCTCCATCGTCTTGTGGCTGCCCGCCGTCGCCGGGGTCCTCGCGCTGGCCGCGCGGCGGTTCGCCGGCTGGGTGACGCTCGCCGGGTCGCTGCTCGCGTTCGCGTACAGCGTCGTGCTGCTCATCGATTTCAACGCCTCAAGCGGCTCTTTGCAGTACGTGACCGACGAGGCGTGGATCGAGCAGCTCGGGATCCACTACAAGCTCGGCGTCGACGGGCTGAACCTCGCGCTGATCGTGCTCACGACGTTCGGCTTCACCGCGTGCACGTTGTGGGCGGCCCTGGAGCGCGACGTCGCACGCACGCCGCAGTTCTTCTTCTGGATGGGGCTGGCGCACAGCGCGGTGCTCGGCGCGCTCTTCGCGCAGGACCTGATCCTCTTCGTCCTCTTCTTCGACCTGATGCTGGTGCCGTTCTTCTTCCTCACTCTGATTTGGGGCCCCACCCCCCGGCCGGACCGCGTGCGGGCGATCCTCAAGCTCTTCATCTACACGCTCGTCGGGTCGCTGCTCATGCTCGCGGGCGCGATCGCCACCGGCGTGCTGTCGCTGCCGAACGAGGCCACGACGTTCGTGCTCTCCGACCTCGAGCGCATCGCCATGGACGAGGGCTCGCAGCGGTGGATCTTCCTCTGCTTCGCGGCGGCGTTCCTCGTGAAGATGCCGGCGTTCCCGGTGCACGGGTGGATGCCCGACGGCTACCGCAACATGCCGCTGCCCGTGCTCGCGGTGTTCAGCGCGGTCCTCTCGAAGGTCGCGGCGTACGGCTTCCTGCGTGTGGTCATGCCGCTGTTCCCCGACGCGGCCGCGGAGTTCCAGATGCTCGCGCTGCTGATCGCGCTCGCGTCGATCCTCTACGGGTCAGCGATGGCGTTCACGACGACGGAGACGCGGCTGATCCTCGGCTACTCGTCGGTCGCGCAGCTCGGGTTCATCACGCTCGGCGTGTTCGCCCTCGACGACGCGGGCGACGGGGCGCAGGGCGCGATCCTGCAGTCGGTCAACCACGGGCTCGTCGTGCTGCCCGCGTTCTTCATCGTCGGGCTGCTCGCGGCGCGCGCCGGGTCGGAGGACCTGCGCGACATGGGTGGCGTCGCGTTCCGCGCGCCGGTGCTCGCCGGGCTGTTCTTGATCGTCGCGCTGGCCACGCTCGCGATGCCCGGCTCGGCGAACTTCGTCGGCGAGTTCATGATCCTGTTCGGCGTCTTCGACGTGAAGATCGTGATCGCGATCGTGGCGTTCACGGGCGTCGTGCTCGCGAGCGTCTACATGCTGCGGATGTTCATCCGCTCGATGCACGACCGCGTCGGGCCGAGCGTCGACTCGCGCGACATCCGCGTGCGCGACGGGCTCGTGCTGGTGCCGCTGGTGGCGGCGATCCTGTTCCTCGCGCTGTACCCGCAGCTGCCGCTGGAGAAGGGCGAGCAGACGATCCCGAGCCGCGTGCAGTCCGCGCGCCAGGTGCTCGCCGGCGAGGAGATCGCGGTCGACCCGCGCGAGGCGGCGGCCGAGGCGGCCGAGGCGGAGGAGGAAGCGGAGCGCGCGCGCGAGGGCGAGGGGCGGGAGCCGTGAAGGGCCCGCACATCGACTGGGAGGCGCTGTCGCCCCTCGTCGCGGTCATGGGCGGCGCGATCGTCGTGCTCATGGCCGGCCTGCTGCGGTCGCGGTTCGTGCGCGAGTCGCTCGTCCCGTTCCTGACGATCGTCACGCTCGGGGCGTTCGCGGGGCTGTCGATCTGGCAGTGGGACGCGAACGTCGACCTCGTCTCCGCCGCGCTGCGCGTCGACGCGTTCGCGATGTACCTCAACCTGCTGTTCGCGGTGGCGGGCATCGCGGCGGTGCTGCTGTCGTGGCGGGCGCTCGCGCCGCGGGAGTCCGCGCACGGCGAGTACTACTCGCTGCTGCTGTTCAGCGTGGGCGGGATGGCGGTGCTCGTCGGCGCGCAGAACACGGTCACGCTCTTCCTCGGGTTCGAGCTGCTGTCGATCCCGCTGTACGTGCTGTGCGCGACCGAGATGCGGCGCGCGACGTCGCTGGAGTCCGGCTTGAAGTACCTCGTCATCGGGTCGGTCGGGTCGGCGACGCTCGTGTACGGCCTGGCGATGCTGTACGGCGCGACCGGGTCGACCGACTTCTCGGGGATGGCGGCCGCGCTGTCCGCCGAGGGCGACCTGCCGTCGGACTCCCTGCTGCTCGGCGGGGTCGCGATGGTGCTCGTGGGGCTGGCGTTCAAGGCGTCCGTCGCGCCGTTCCACCAGTGGACGCCGGACGTCTACGAGGGGGCGCCGACGCCGATCACGACGTTCATGGCCGTCGCGACGAAGGCCGCCGCGTTCGGCGTGCTGCTGCGGATGATGGACGTCGCGCTGCTGCCGGTGGCCGACGACTGGGGCGCGGTGCTCGGCGCGCTGGCGATCGTCTCGATCGTCGTCGGGAACGTGGGCGCGCTCGGGCAGTCGTCGATGAAGCGGCTGCTTGCGTGGTCGTCGGTCGCGCAGGCCGGCTACCTGCTCGCGGGCGTCGTGGTGGCGACGCGGCTCGGCGTGCGGGCGACGCTCTTCTACCTCGCGGTGTACCTCGTGATGAACCTCGCGGCGTTCGCGGTCGTGCTGGCGCGCGAGCGGGAGACCTCCCTGGGCGACCACGTCGACGCTCTCGCGGGTCTCGGGTGGTCGCGGCCGTGGCTCGCGTGGCCGCTGACGATCGCGATGCTGTCGCTGGCCGGGATCCCCGCCACCGGCGGGTTCATCGGCAAGGTCTCGCTGATCGAGGCGGCGGTCGAGGGCGGGTGGACGTGGCTCGCGATCGCGATCGTCCTCGGCTCCGCGGCGTCGCTCGCCTACTACCTGCGCGTGCTCGCCGTGATGTGGATGCGCCCGGGGGTGGAGACGTCGTCGCCGGTGCCCGCGCTCGCCGGCGGGTCCTCGGAGCTCGACCCCGCGGAGGGCCCGGACCCCGGGCCGTCCGACGAGACCGCCCCTCCCCGCCGCACCCGCGGCCACTTCGAGGTGACCCTCGTCGCGGTCGTCGCCGCGCTCGCGACCCTCGCCGCCGGCGTCTACCCCGACCCCCTGTTCGACCTCGTCCGCGACGCGGGCGACTCGTTCCGCGGCCTCCTCTGACGGGTACGTCCTCCCCATGGAGCGCGAGCCCGACATCAGCGACGACCCCCGCAAGCAGGGCGAGGGCGACGGCGGCTACCCGGAGGAGAACCCGGCGGGTGGCGGCGGCGGCGAGGACCGCAGCGGCAGCGGGGGCGACGCCGCTCCGGACACCGACGCCGGGCAGGACGACTCCCCGAGCGACGCGACCGGCAACCCGGGCGCCGCGGGCGGTTGAGCGAGGCGGCCCGGGGTACCCACGGGGCATGAAGCTGATCCGTCGTCGCAAGAGACAGCAGGCCACCCCCTTCGAGCGCGTCACCGGTTACGTCAAGCTCGGCGTGAAGGGGCTCGCCGCCCAGCGCGTCGCCCGCAAGGCGTTCCGCCGCTACAAGTTCACGAAGCGCGCCGTGCCGCTCGCCGGCCTCGCCGCGCTCGGCGCCGTGATCGCGAAGAAGCTCGGCGGCGGGAAGGACAAGGGCGGCGACTCGACGCCGTCGTACACGGGCGCGTCGACCGGCGCCACCGCGGGCACGTCCGCGGCCGCGGTCGCCACGGCCGCGACGGGGACCCCGCCCGCCGAGAACGGCGCCGCGGCGTCTGGCCCCGCGGAGACCGAGGCGCCCGACGACCCGACCCCCTCCCCGCCGGCGGACGCGAGCGGGACCGACGAGACGCTCCAGGTCGAGGCACCCAACCAGAGCACGCCCCCGCCGCCGGAGAGCGCGAAGAAGGAGTAGCCCGCGCGGCGCCCCTGCGAGGGTGCCAACATGCAGGCGATGCGGTGCACGCCGAAGGACCCCGCCCGGCTGGCCCGGCGCATCCAGCGCCGGCTGGTCGTCGGCGGCGCGGTGATCAACGGGATCGCCGCGTTCTCGGTCGCGACCTACCTGCTCGTCATCTACCCGCCGGACGCCAAGGGGACGTTGATCACGTGGTGGAGCGGGCTGATCGCGACCGGGGTCTACGTCGTCCTCGCGTCGTGGCTCGGCGGGCGGCACTCCAGGCGGCTGTGGCGGCGCACACGGAAGTGGCTGGCGGCCGGCGAGACGCCGACGGACAAGCAGCGCCGCCAGCTGCTGCGCCTCCCGAAGCGCCTCGCGTTCACGAGCTTCCTGCTGTGGATCCCGCCGATCCCGCTCTTCGGCGTGCCGGCGATGATCGACATCGCGCCGGACTACGGCGTCGAGATGATGGTCTCGACGGCGCTGGCGAGCCTCACGACCGCCGCGGCCGTCTTCCTCCACGCCGAGCGCGTCCTGCGGCCCGCGGTCGCGCGCGCCCTCGACGCCGAGACCGCCCCCGACACGCGCTCTCTCGGGATCGGCCCGCGGCTCGTGCTGACGTGGCTCCTGTGCTCGGGGATCCCGCTCATCATGCTCGCGCTCATCCCGATCGGGCGCGACGGCGACGATCCCGCCTCGAAGCTCGTCGTGCCGACGCTGTTCGTCGCGGGGATCGCCTTCTGTGTCGGCCTGACGGCGACGAAGCTCGCGACCTCGGCGGTCACGCGGCCGGTCCGGGCGATGCGCCGCGCGGTCGACCGCGTGCGCGACGGCGACCTCGACGTGACCGTCACCGTCGACGACGGCTCCGAGCTCGGGCGGCTGCAGGCCGGCTTCAACGCGATGGTCGCCGGGCTGCGCGAGCGCGAGCAGCTGCACGACCTCTTCGGGCGGCAGGTCGGGCTGGACGTCGCGCGCAAGGCGCTCGAGCAGCAGCCGTCGCTCGGCGGGCAGACGCAGACGGTGAGCGCGCTGTTCGTCGACGTCGTCGGGTCGACGGGGCTCGCCGAGCGCGAGCCGCCGGAGCGCGTCGTCACCCTGCTCAACCGCTTCTTCGAGATCGTGGTGCACGTGGTCGACGAGCACGGCGGGATGGTCAACAAGTTCGAGGGCGACGCCGCGCTGTGCGTCTTCGGCGCGCCGATCGAGTGCGACGACCACGCCGCCCGGGCGCTCGCCGCCGCGCGCGCGATGCGGGCGCGGCTGGAAGCGGTCGACGAGGGGCTCGAGGCGGCGATCGGCGTCGCGTCCGGCGAGGCGGTGGCCGGGTACGTCGGGGCGGAGTCGCGGTTCGAGTACACGGTGATCGGCGACCCGGTCAACGAGGCGTCCCGGCTCACCGAGCTCGCGAAGCAGAGGCCGGGGCGGCTGCTCGCCAGCGCCGAGACGGTGCGGAGCGTCGGCGAGGAGGAGGCCGAGCAGTGGGACGTCGACGGCGAGGTCACGCTGCGCGGCCGCAGCAAGCCGACGCGGCTCGCGGTCCCCTCGGTGCGCGTGCCCGCAGACGACGTCGCGCCTCCCTCCCCCGCGCCCGCCCGCGCGACCGTGTAGGTGCGCGACACCTCCCCTTCCGTCCACGTCATCGCCCGCCCGTCGATCGACCTCGACGCGATGCGGGCGTATCTCTCCTCGGTGGGCGGGGCGTCGTGGTTGGACGGGCGCGAGGGCGGCAACGCGGCGGAGACCCTCGTCGAGTTCGCGGGGCGCGCGTGCTACCGCAGCTGGGAGCCGGGGCTGAACCCGAACGTCACGCGCGTGCGCACCGACCCGCGCGACTACTTCGCCAACATCCTCTCCAGCGCGCACGGGAGCGTGCTCGAGCACGCGAGCTGGACGTTCGCGTTCCGCGACGTCTCGCGCGTCTTCACGCACGAGCTCGTGCGCCACCGCGCCGGGAGCGCCTTCTCGCAGGAGTCGCTGCGCTACGTGCGGCTGACCGACATCGGGTTCCGCGTCCCGCCGGCCCTGGAGCCGCTGCGCGAGCAGGTGATCAGCCTCGTCGAGCAGCTGGAGGAACTGCAGGTGAGCGCCGCGTCGTCGCTCGGCCTCGACGACGACGGCGTCCCGTTCTCGGTCAAGAAGGAGGTCACGTCCGCGCTGCGGCGGCTCGCGCCGATCGGGCTGAGCACCGACATCGTCTGGACCGCGAACGCGCGCACGCTGCGCCACGTGATCGAGATGCGGACCGCCGCCGGCGCGGAGGAGGAGCTGCGGCTCGTGTTCGGGATGGTGGCCGAGACGATGCTCCGCGAGGCGCCGCTGCTGTTCCAGGACTTCGCGCGCGCCGACGACGGCTCGTGGGTCCCCGAGTTCCGGAAGGTATGAGCCGGACGGCGAAGGTCGTCATCCCGCTCGCCGGCCTGCTCGGGCTCGCGGTGTTCACGACGGTCTTCTTCCTCCGCACCGACACGCAGCGCTTCCGGATCCCGTCCGAGTCGATGAGCCCGACGATCCGGGTCGGCGACCACATCACCGCGAACACGGACGCCTACGACGACGCCGACCCGCAGCGCCAGGACATCGTCGTGAGCCACCCGCCGCGGGGCGCGATCGCGGGCGGCGCGCAGTGCGGCCGTCCGGTCGGCGGGCGCGAGCTGTGCCCCGAGCCGGCCGGCGGGCCCGCCGACGTGTTCTTCGTCCATCGCATCGTCGCGGTCCCCGGCGACCGGCTGCGGATCGTCGACGGCCACGCGATCGTGGACGGGAAGCGGCTCGACGAGCCGTACGCGCAGGAGTGTCCCGCCGCCGAGCTCTGCACGTTCCGCGGCGAGATCACGATCCCGCCGGGCCACTACTTCGTGATGGGCGACAACCGCGGCGCCAGCGACGACAGCCGCTTCTGGGGCCCGGTCCCGCGCGCGAACATCGTCGGCCGCGTCGACGACTGCTGGCCGCTCGGCCTGAAGTGCGAGAAGACCTCCGACCCCGGGTAGGGGTGACGCATGCTCGTCGCGGGGTTCGAGGATCTGGAGGACCAGTGGGTCGAGGGGCGGCCGGAGCTGCGCTGGCGCTCGACGGTCGGCACGGACCCGGAAGGCGGCGCCCGGTCGTCGGGGACGTCGCTCCTGGAGGTCGATCCCGGCTGCGCGCTGCCGCGCCACGCCGACAGCGCGGAGGAGACCGTCGTCGTGGTGTCGGGCGTCGCGGAGGTGACGATCGCCGGCGAGAGCGGCCGGGTCGAGGCGGGCGGCGTCGCGCTGGTGCCGAAGGACGTGCCGCATCAGGTACGGTCGGTCGGCGACGAGGCGCTCCGGTTCGTCGCGGTGTACGCGGCCGCCGAGGTGGTCACGACGTACGAGGACGAGGTCCAGCCGAGCGGCGAGCGGGAGTCGAAGACCATTGGCTGACGACGACGTCGTCATCACGCCCTACCGCGACGGCCCCCTCCTCGTCCGCGGCCCGTTCACGCTCACCGACCAGGACGGCAACGTCATCGACGTGGGGCGCAAGACCGTCGCCCTCTGCCGCTGCGGGAAGTCCCGGATCCGCCCCTTCTGCGACGGCACCCACCAGCTCGTCCGCTTCCGCGCGCCCAGCGGGCTGGAGGACGGACGGGAGGCGGGCGCCGAGCGGGCGCGGTTCGCGCGGGAGTGAGCGCCGCTACGCCGCCGTGGGATCGACGAGGGGCGTGAGGAGGGAGGTTCGTCGTTCCTCCCATGCGTCGAGGAGCGACGCCGACCATCGCGCCTCGACCGCCGCGAGCGTGCGGGCTCCCCACAGGACGTCGCCGGCGAGGGCCGGCTCGGCGCGGACGAGGCCTCCGGCGAGGTCGACCGCGGCGATCGACTCGTGGACGGCGTCGGCCTCGACGTGCACGTCGAAGAACGCCGTGGCGACCGGTCCGAAGCCGTGGCGGCGCAGCGCGTTGCCGTAGCGGCGGTTCGGGACGGCGGAGCTCATCTCGAAGAGCGCGAGGTGGCCGACGATCGCGCCGCGCCACCGGCGGTGCAGGCCCAGCATCGACATCAGGTTGACCGTCGCGAGCGTGAGCGCGGGGATGCGGTCGAGGTAGGCGCCGTACGCGGGGTCGAGGCCCAGCTCCTCCATCGACTGCGCGAAGAGCGTGGCGTGGATGCGGTCGGCGCGGCCGCCGCCGAACTCGTCGGCCTCGATCTCGACGATCGCCGCCTTCGCCTGGCCGCTCAGCCGCGGGATCGCCCACGCATGCGGGTCGGCCTCCTTCAGCTGGTACGCCGACCGGTGGACGACGAACTCGAGGATCTCGTCGAGGGTGCCGTTGCGCTCGAGGTGGAGCGACAGCGACGGGCCGTCGTCCGCCTCGAGGATCGCGCGGAGGGCGACGTCCATCTCCTCGGCGGGCACGTCCTCGCGCGCGGGCGCGCCCGCGAGATCGAAGAGCGAGCGCGTGAACGCGTGCTCGAGCTCGCGGCGCACGGCGAGGAGCGACGGCTCCCATTCCCAGCCCTCGTCGACGCCGTCGAACCCGCGGTAGTGCAGCTCGTACATGACGTAGAGCGCGAGCTGCAGGTCCTCGTCGACGAGCGCATCGCCGCTCGAGGCGGGCGGCGTGAGCACGCCGAGGGGCCGGACGGGCCCGGCGAGCGCGGACAGGAGCGCGTCGCTGAGCTCGCCGCGTGGGGTCGGGACAGGCGGCATTGCGCGCGCCAAGAGTACTGAGGGTCAGTCCTCGAGGAAACGGTCCGCGAGGTCGGCCACCGCGCCCCGCGCGCCGGAACGCTCGAACACGGCGCGCTGCCGCGCCGCCCCGCCGCCGCGCTCGGCCATCGCCCGAGCGGTCGCGAGGCGCTCCGACGTCCCCTGCTCCGCCGCGACCGGCTCGATCGCGTCGAGCAATGCGCGAAGCCGCGCCCCGAGCGGCCCGTTCGAGCCGTACGTGAAGGCCGCCCGCCGATCGTCCTCCAACGTTCGCGTGCCTGGCACCGCAATGTTTGTGTGCCTGGCACCGATTGTTAACGTGCCTGGCACCGCAATGTTTGCGTGCCTGGCACCGCAATGTTTGCGTGCCTGGCACCGGGTGGCGAGGGTGGCGACGAGGGCGTGGACGACGGCCACGACCGCGGCTGCCTCTTCGACCGTCGTCTGCGCGTCGGGCACGCGGACCTCGAGCGTCCCGTGCTTCGGGTGAGGGCGCAGCTCCCACCACCAGCGGGCGGGGTCGGTCATCGACCGGGCGTAGGACTCCCACGTCAGCTCGGGCGGCAGCCCCTGCTGGGGCAGGCGCTCGCAGATCGTCGGGCGGATCGAGGCGAGCCCGGTGTCCCGCCCGCCGAACAGCGGCGCGTTCGCGGCGAGCGCCGCGAGCAACGGCAGGTACGGGCGCAGCGCGTTGTAGACCGGCATCGCCCGGTCCGCCGGGCGCACCGCCACGTGCACCTGCAGCGCGCAGACGAGCTGCTCGCGCGCCACGTTCCCGAACTCGGCGAGCATCGACTCGTACCGCTCGCCGGCGTTCAGCTCGCCGCGCGGGTCCGCGAAGGGATGCACCCCGGCCGCGCAGGCAACGAGCCCGAGCGACGAGCAGGCGCGCGCCAGGTCGCGCCGCGCGTCGAGCAGCGCCGCAGCGACCGCGGAGGCGTCCGGCAGCGGCGGCAGGACGATCTCCAGGTGCGCGGCGGGCATCTCGAGCTTGAATCGCTGGTCGCCGCCCAGCGCCGCGAGGATCTCGGGAGCCCGCGGCGCGAGGTCGAGCGTGGCCGCGTCGAGCAGCATCACCTCCTCCTCCACACCAACCGTGAGTGGGGAGGAGGGCTCGAAGGGGGCGCGAAGTTTGCGCAACGCGCGCGCAGGATATGTATCCGGAGCCGTGCGGCTTCTGACTCCCCCTGGCGTCTTCGCCCCCATCAGCGACTCCCGCTTCCTCGCGGACGTGCTCCGCGAGCAGACGCTCCCTCCGCGCGCGACCGTGCTCGACCTCTGCACGGGCAGCGGGATCCTCGCGATCACTGCGGCGCGCCGCGGCGCGCGCAGCGTCACCGCCGTGGACTGCTCGCGCCGCGCCGTGTGGACCGCGAGGCTGAACGCAAGGCTCAACGGCGTGCGCGTGCGAGGGCTGCGCGGCGACCTCTTCGAGCCCGTCAACGGGCAGCGGTTCGACGCGATCGTCTCGAACCCGCCCTACGTCCCGGCGGAGACCGACGAGCTGCCGGCGAAGGGCCTGGAGCGCGCGTGGGACGCCGGCACCGACGGCCGCGCCCTGCTCGACCGCATCATCGAGGAGGCCCCCGACCACCTGAAGCCGGGCGGCTTCCTCCTCCTCGTCTCCTCCTCGGTGCTCGGCACCGACCTGACGCTGCAGGCGATGCGGGATGCAGGGCTGGAGGACGTCGACGTCGTCGCCCGCCAGCGCGGCCCGCTCGGCCCGCTCATGAGCGCCCGCGTCCACACGCTGGAGGAGCGCGGGATGCTCAAGCCCGGCCAGCGCCACGAGGACATGATCATCGTCCGCGGGCGCCGGCCCGAGCGCGAGGGCTGGCGGCTCCCGACCGACGCCGAGCTGGCCGCGTCCGCCTGACGGCGGCCGCTACTCCTCGGACGCGGCGCGCTCGGCGATCTTCCCCTTCAGCTGCTCCATGACGTCGGGGTCGCGCAGGGTCGTGACATCGCCCAGCTCGCGGCCCTCGGCGATGTCCCGCAGCAGCCGGCGCATGATCTTGCCGGAGCGCGTCTTGGGCAGGTCGCCGGCCCAGATGATCCGCTTCGGCCGCGCGAGCTTGCCGATCCGGTCGGCGACGTGGTCGCGGATCGCCTGCTCCTTGCCCTCCTCGTCGTCGCCCCGCAGCGTCACGAACGCGACGATGGCCTGGCCGGTGTCCTCGTCGTGCTGCCCGATCACCGCGGCCTCGGCGACGTCGGGGTGCGAGACGATCGCCGACTCCACCTCCGCGGTCGACAGCCGGTGGCCGCTCACGTTGATGACGTCGTCGATCCGCCCGATGACCCAGAAGTAGCCGTCGTCGTCCTGCCGCGCGGCGTCGCCGACGAGGTACGTCTCGGGACCGAACCGCTTGAAGTACGTCTCCACGAAGCGGTCGTCGTCGCCGTACAGCGTGCGCAGCATCGACGGCCACGGCTGGGTGAGCACGAGCAGCCCCTGGCCGGACCCGGGCTCCATCTCCTCGCCGTCGGACTCGGACAGGATCTTCGCCTCGATCCCGGGCAGCGGGATCGTGCACGAGCCGGGCTTCGTCTCGGTGATCCCCGGCAGCGGGGAGATCATGATCGCGCCCGTCTCGGTCTGCCACCAGGTGTCGACGACCGGGCAGCGCCCGCCGCCGATGACCTCGTGGTACCACAGCCACGCCTTCGGGTTGATCGGCTCGCCGACGCTGCCGAGCAGCCGCAGCTTCGAGAGGTCGTGGCGCGCCGGGTACTCCTCGCCCCACTTAATGCACGCCCGGATCGCGGTCGGGGCCGTGTAGAACAGCGTGACGCCGTACTTCTCGCACAGCGCCCACCAGATGTCCTTGTCCGGGTAGTCGGGCGCGCCCTCGTACATGACGCTCGTCGCCCCGTTCGCGAGCGGCCCGTAGACGATGTACGAGTGGCCGGTGACCCAGCCGACGTCGGCCGAGCACCAGTAGACGTCCTCGTCGGGCTTGAGGTCGAACACCCACTGGTGCGTCCACGCGACCTGCGTCAGGTAGCCGCCGGTCGTGTGCAGGATCCCCTTCGGCTTCGCGGTCGAGCCGCTCGAGTAGAGGATGTACAGCGGCGTCTCGGCGTCCAGCGGCTCGGGCGGGCACTCGTCGTCGGCCGCGTCCATCACGTCGTGCCACCAGACGTCGCGGCCCTCGGTCATCGGGGCGTCGTTGTCGACGTTGCGCACGACGACGATCGTCTTCAGCGACTCGCCCATGTCGGCGGCGACCGCGTCGACCTGCTCCTTGACCGGCGCCGCCTTGCCCTTGCGCCGCGCGCCGTCCGGGCACACGAGGACCTTGGCGTGCGCGACCTGCATCCGCTCTGCGCACGAGTTCGCGCTGAAGCCGCCGAAGACCACGTTGTGGATCGCGCCGATGCGCGTGCACGCGAGCATCGCGACCACGACCTCGGGGATCATCGGCAGGAAGATCCCGACGACGTCGCCCTGCTCGACGCCGAGGTCCTTCAGCGCGTTGGCGAACCTCTGGACGTCGCGGTGCAGGTCGGCGTACGTGACGTCCCGCGTCTCGCCCTCCTCGCCGTGCCAGTGGAACGCGACCTTGTCGCCGCGGCCCGCCTCGACGTGGCGGTCGACGCAGTTGTAGGAGACGTTGATCTTCCCGCCGGTGAACCACTTGTAGAAGGGCGGGTCGGAGTCGTCGAGGACCTGGTCCCAGCGCTCGAACCAGTCCAGGCGCTCGGCCTGCTTCTCCCACCAGGCGAGGCGGTCCTTCGCGGCCTCCTCGTAGACGCCCGGGTCCGGGACCACCGCGCCGGCACGGAAGTCCTCCGGCGGTTCGAAGCGCTCGACCTGCGACAGCTCCTCCAGCCGTGCCGAGAGATCTTCCTGCGTGCCCGCCATGTCCGCTCCTCTCGCTCCGGGACCCTTCGGAGCGGGAGCCTAGCGCCGCTTCTTCCTCTTTTTCTTCGACTGCGGGTGCGGCTTCGGGGCGGGCGACTCCTCGGACGCCGCGACCTCCTGCTCGGCGCGCAGCGCGTCGCGGCGCTCGCGCAGCTCCTGCTGGGTCGGCCACGGCTCGGCGCGCCCGGTCTCCCACGCGGGCGGCGTGCCGCCCGGGTAGCGCCCGGCGATGAGCAGGCCGAGGAAGAGCAGCCAGATCCCGCGCACGACCTGGGGCGCGTCGAGCTGGAAGACCGCGAGCGCGCCGACGATGACGCCGAGGATGCCCATGAAGCGCGTCAGCAGGCCGACGCGCATCGCGTTGAGGGAGACGAGGACGAAGCTGAGCGCGAGCGCGAACGCGCCGAGGATCTCGAAGAGCGCCGCCGCGGGGAGGATCCCCTCGCTGCCGATGTCGCGCTGGGCGCCGGCGGTGCGCTCGGCGGCGTCGGCGAACTGCGAGTACTCGACCCACGTCGCGATCTCGCGGACGCCGCGGCCGAGCGGGTACAGCGCCAGCGCCACCGCGATCGACCACCCGACCGCGCGGCCGATCGCCGGGTTGCGGGCGCGTGCGGCGCGGAAGAGGTAGGAGAGCGCGAGCAGCGCGGCCAGCGCGCCGAGCACGCTGAGGACGGTGCTCACCGTGAAGAGCCCGACCTTGTCACCGCGGTAGTCGGTCAGGCGCACGGCGAGGCTCGGCTCCGCCGGCGCCTCGCCGCGGGTCGCGGCGCCGAGCGCCTCCGGGAGGCTGACGAAGCCGTCGGCCTCGTCGGGCCCGCCGCGACCGAGGATCGCGAGCATGACGCCTCCGGCCGTGCCGGCCAGCGCCGCGATCACGGCGGCGGCGGCCGCGCGCGGGCGCCACTCGGCCTCCCAGGCCAGCGTCTCCTCGACGGCGCTCACGAACGGCGCGTCTCGTCGAGCGTGCCGGTCTCGCCCGGGGCGGTCGTCGTCAGCGCGCGGCGCGGCGGGACCCAGTCGAGGTCCTCGCGCTCCACCGCCCGGCTCAGGCGGTCGCCCGCGGCGAGCATCAGGTCGAGCGCGGGGGCGACGACGGCCAGCGCGGCCTCGACGCGCCGGCGCCACGCGAGCTGGGTCGGTGATGGCTGCGCCATGCGCGCCGAAGTGTAAGACTCGGCGACCCGATGCAGATCCGCGACGTCATGACCGAGTCGGTCGTCACCGCCGCGCCGGACTGCCCGGTCGGCACGGTGGCGGAGATGATGCGCGAGCGCAACGTGGGCTCGGTCGTGCTCGTCGACGGCGGCGGCGCGCCGGTCGGCTTCATCACCGACCGCGACGTCACGATCAGCGTGGTCGCCGACGGGCGCGACTACAGCGATCCGGCCGAGGCGCACGCTTCCTCCCCCGTCATCACGGCGAGCCCGGAGATGGACGTCAACGAGGCGGCGTCGCTCATGGTCTCGCACGGCGTCCGGCGGCTCCCGATCCTCGACGGGGACCGCATCGTCGGGATCCTGACGCTGGACGACCTCGCCGCGCGGACCGGCGACCGCGAGATCATCCACGCGATGGCCTCGGAGCTGGTGCGGGCGCAGATGCCCAACTTCTACTTCTTCGAGCGCGGAGGCTGATGGCGCGGATCGCGGTGTACGGCGCCACCGGCTACACCGGCCGGCTGGTGGCCCGCGAGCTGCGCTCCCGCGGGTTCGAGGACGTGCTGCTGTGCGGCCGCGACGCGGGGAAGCTGCGGTCGCTCGCGGCGTCGCTGCGGGTGGAGTGGCCGGTGCGGTGCGCGGCGGTCGACGACGCGCCCGCGCTGCGCAAGGCGTTCGCCGGCGCCGACGCGGTGATCAGCTGCGCCGGGCCGTTCACCTTCTACGGCGCGCCGGTGATCGAGGCGGCGCTGGACGCGGGGGCCCACTACGTCGACACGACCGGCGAGCAGCCGTACATCCATCGCGTGTACACGCACATGGGCGATGCCGCTCTTGGCGCTGGGCGCGCCGTCGTTCCCGCCGTCGGCTTCGACTACCTGCCGGGCGACCTGATCGCGTCGCTGGCCGCGCGCGGCCACGAGCCGCTCGACGAGCTCGTGCTCGCGTACTTCGTCACCGGCTTCGGGATGTCGCGCGGGACCGTCCGCTCCGGGCTGGAGATGCTGTCGAGCGAGGACGTCGAGTACGCCGGCGGCGACTGGCGGCCCGCCTCGCCGGCGCCGCTGCGGGACAGGTTCGACTTCGGCGGGGGGATCGGCGTGCGGCCCGTCGTGCGGTACCCCGGCGGCGAGATCGTCACGGTGCCGCGGCATGTCGACACCCGGTCGGTCCGGTACCGGTGGGCGACCACGGCGTTCGCGCCGTCGCCGGCGCTCGCGGGCGTCGTGCCGTTCACGTTCCCGGTGCTGCGCGCGCTGCTGCGCACGCCGCTGCGCGACCTCGCCGAGTCGCAGCTCGACCGCGTGCTGCCGGAGGGCCCCGCCGAGGACCAGCGCCGCGCGGGCCGGTGGACGATCGTCGCCGAGGCGCACGGGCGCGACGGGTCGCCCGGCCGCGCCGTCGTGTCGGGCAGCGACATGTACGGGATCACCGCGGTCATCGCCGTCCGCGCGGCGGAGCTGCTCGCCGGGTCCGGCAAGTCCGGCGTGCTCGCGCCCGCGGAGGCCTTCGACGCCGAGGAGTTCCTGCGCTTCCTCGAGCCCCACGAAGTCCGGTTCGAAGTCGGCGAGCCGGCGAAGGCGCGCGCGAACGCGTGACGTGCCCGGCGTGCGGGGTCGCGGCGCTCCGCGAAGCCGGGCCTCTTCGCCGCTGCTCCTCCTGCGGGACGGCGATCACCGTCACACCACCCTCCCCAGGGGGGAGGGATGAGGGGCGGGTGCGGCCGCGGGGGTCGCGGGTCGCCGCGCCTCTGCTCGCGCTGTTCGACCGGCACCGGCTGGCGATGCTGCCGCCGCCGCCCGCGCGGCTCCTCGACGCGGGCGCGGGGCGGGGGCGGTTCGTGGCCGCAGCCCGGCGCGCCGGGTTCGACGCGCACGGGATCGAGCCGTCGCCGCGGGGCGTCGCGGCCGCCCGGGAGGCCTACGGCGTCGAGCTGCACGCCGCGACGCTCGCCGACGCACGGCTCGACGGGGCGTTCGACGTCGTCACGCTCTGGCACGTCCTCGAGCACCTCGACGATCCCGGCGCCGCGCTCGAGAAGGTGAAGACGCTGCTGCCGCCGGGCGGCACCGTGCTCGTCGGCGTGCCGAACCTCGACTCGGTGCAGGCGAGGATCGCCGACGACCGCTGGTTCCACCTCGACCTCGACCGCCACCGCGTCCACTTCACCGCCCGCGGGCTCGACGCGCTGCTGCGCCGCCACGGGTTCACGCCGGTCCGCACGACGCACGTCCTCCTCGAGCACAACCCGCTCGGGCTCTGGCTCTCGCTCCTCCCGACGCGCACGCCCGCGTACCCCTTCCACGCCCTGCGCGGCACCGCGCGGTTCTCGCTGCGCGACGCCGCGATCGCGCTCGCCGCCCTGCCGCTCCTGCCGCTCGCGGCGGCGGTGGAGTGGGCGGCGGGCCTCGCGCGGCGCGGCGGGACGGTGGCGGTCGTCGCCACGCGCCGCGACTGAGCGCCCGCGGCCGCGCGGCACGCCGGAGCGGCGGCGCTCAGCCGGTCGGGGAGAGCGCCCACACGGCTTCGCGCCAGTCGCCGAACGCGCGCGCGTGGGGCGCGAGGCGAAGGAGCGCGTCGGCGGGGCCCGCGGCGAGGGACGGCGGCCGCGCGGACGCCGCCGCGCCCGCGGGCTCCGCGGTGCCGGCGACGACTCCGAGCGGGAGGGCGAGGCCTCGGAGGTCGCCGCGGGTGAGGGGCAGCGTCGCGAGGCCTCCGTAGTCGGCGAAGAACGCGCGGGCGTCTCGGCGGGCGCGGGCGAGGCGGTCGGGCGCGGCGGTGGGGGCGCGGGCGCGGAGCCAGCGCTCGACCGCCTCCTCCGGCCCTCCCTCCCGCAGCGCGTCCTCGAGCGCGAGGCGCTCCGCCGACAGCGCCTCGGTCGTCTCGGGCGCGAACTGGTAGAGCGGGGGATCGACGAGGACCGCCGCGCGGGCCAGGGCGCGGTGGCGCAGGAGGACGTCGAGCACGACGAGCGCCCCGAAGTCGGCGCCGACGAGGAGCGCCGGCGCGGCGTCGAGCGCCGAGACGAGGCCCGCGAGGTCCTCGGCCTGCTCGTTGACCGTCGTGCGCGTGTAGGGGTCGGGCGCGGTCGAGTCGCCGTAGCCGCGACGGTCGTACGCGACGAACCGGCCCTCCGCGCCCGACGCCTCCCAGTCCGCGCCCGACGACGCCATCCCGTGCACGAGGACGACCGCCGGCCCCTCGCCCTCCTCCACGTACGAGAGGTCGACGGCGCCGAGGAACACGGTGGGCATGGCCGGGATCCTCTCAGCGGCGCAGCAGCTTCGGCGCGCGCAGCCTCCACCGCAGCGGCGCGGTCAGCGACGGGCGGCCGAGCATCGGCCCGGTCTCCTCCCAGCCCTCGCCGCGCGGCTCCCACAGCGCGTTCGGCTCCGGCGCCCGCTTGCGCCCGCTCAGGTACCAGTGGTGGACCGCGCGCAACACGAGGTCGCCGCCCGGCCGGAAGCAGCGCCACAGCAGCTCGATCGCCTTCCCCTCGCCGCCGATCGTCACCTCCGCCCGCGGCGCGAACGCGAGCTCGACCAGCCCGCGCGCGATGACGCCCGGCCGGTAGCCCTCCGGCGGCAGGCGCGGCTGCAGGCCGGTCGCGCTGGTGGCGTGGCGCCAGAACGGCGTGTCGACCGGTCCCGGGTTCAGCATCGCGATCCGCACCGGGCTGCCCGACGCGCGCAGCTCCACCCGCAGCGAGTTCAAGAAGCCCCGCAGCGCGTGCTTCGACGCCGTGTAGGACGAGAACGTCGGCATCGGCAGCTTCGTCATGATCGAGCCGGTCGCGACGAACACGCCGTGCGTGCGCTCCAGAGCCGGCAGCGCCGCCCGCGCCAGGTTCACCGTCGCGAGGAACGTGACCTCCACACACCGGTCGAAGTCCCGCTTCGAGACGTCGGCGAACGGCCCGAAGACGGGAGCCGCCTGGTTGGCGACCACGACGTCGATCCCGCCGAGCGAACGCTCCGCCTCCGCCACCGCACGGTCGACCGCCTCCTGGTCGGAGACGTCGCACGGCAGCACGACCGCCCGCCGTCCCCGCGCCCGCACCACGTCCGCGGCCACCGCCAGCCCGCCGGGATGCCGCGCGACCAACGCCACGTCGCAGCCCGCATCGGCGAACGCACGCGCGGCGGCCAGCCCGATGCCGCTGGACGCGCCGGTGAGGAGCACGCGTTTCGAGGGCACGGCGCCGGAGTACCCTCGCAGCATGGAAGGATTCGGAGGCCTCTTCGGCGACCCGGACGAGCTTCAGCGCCGGATGGCCGAGTTCGCCGAGCAGATGCAGGGCCAGCAGCGGCTCGCGTGGGCCGACAACGCCATCAGGCTCGCGGTCGAGATGACCGTCGCCGCCGTCAACCGCGTCAACGTCCAGGGCACGCCGGAGCAGCAGGCCGAGCAGATCCGCTCGGTGATGGCGACCGTGTTCCCCGAGGCCGTGACGCTGGTGCGCGAAGCCCGCGAGGGCCTGCAGTAAGCGTCAGGCCACGCGGAGGTGGCGCGCGCGGGTGCGGCGCTTCTCCTCCATCCCGGCCTGGTCCGCGCGCGAGAGCAGGTGCTCGGGCGTCCACCCCTCGTCGGGGAAGACGGCGAACCCGACGCTGACGCCAAGCATGTCCAGCCCGCCGACCGCTGTCTCGACCGCGAGCTCGAGCCGGTCGGCCAGGCGCTCGGCGTCCTCCCACCCGATCTCGGGTGCGAGCACGCAGAACTCGTCGCCGCCGACGCGCACGACCGTGTCCTGCTCGCGCACCGCCTTCTCGAGCGAGCGGGCGACCTCGCGCAGGATCTCGTCCCCCGCCGCGTGCCCGTAGCGGTCGTTGACCTTCTTGAAGCCGTCGAGGTCCAGCGCCAGCACGCTGAAGCGCCGCGAGTGGCGCCGATGGCGGGAGATCTCGTAGTTCAGCCGCTCGTGCAGCAGCCGGCGGTTGCCCAGCCCGGTCAGGGCGTCCTGCTGGCCGATCAGGCGCAACCCCTCCTGCCGCGCCTCGATCCGCAGCACGACGAGCAGCGCCGCGACCGCGGCGGGGATGCAGAAGAACAGCGCGCCCGCGCCGAAGGTCGCTCCGGCGAGGATCAGGAGCGCGCTGCCGGCCGTCGCGATCGCGACCGGCAGGGCGACATGGCGGGGGATCGCGCGCGCCGCGCGCGTGAGGGAGCCGAGTCCGGCGGCGGTGGACATAAGCGCGACTTCTACGCGACGCCCCGGACTCCTTCCCGATCCGCGCGACCCGCCTCGCGGTCCGCCCGGCCGGCCGCGACGACCTCCTTGAACGACCGGAAGCGGAAGATGAAGAAGAGCGCCGCGAACCCGACGCCGAGGCACGCCGCGGCGATCGCGATCTGCTGGCCGACGCTGTACGCGGCCACCGTCGCGCCGGTCGCCGCTCCCGCGAAGACCTTCACGAGCAGAGCCTGCTGCACGCCCGCCCCGCCCGGCGTGAACGGCACCACCGCCGCGACCGCGTTGACGCCCAGCACGAGCAGCACGTTGCGCACCGACCCGCCCACGTTGAACGCCTCCAGCAGGAACCAGAACGCCGTGAACCGGAAGAGCCAGCCGGCGAACTGCACGAGCCAGACCTCGCGGAAGTAGCGCCGCCGGTCCCACAGGATCGTCAGCCCCTGGCGGACCCGCGCCCAGAACGCCTTGACCCGCGCGGAGAGCAGCGCGAAGCCGATCAGCGCGCCGACCGCGAGCGCGGTCAACAAGAAGAGCGTGAACCGCGGGTGCGACGCGAAGAACTGCAGGTCGAACGCCGGGATCTCCGAGAAGTCCGGCGGCTTCGGGAACACGCCCTGCGTGAACGCGAACGTGAGGATGAACACCGCCATCGTCGCGTCGAAGACGTTCTCGACGAGCATCGCCGACCCGACCGCGGGATACGACGAGTTCGGGACCGAGGTCTTCGTGAGGAAGAGCTTGATGACGTCCCCGCCGCGGGCGGGGACCACGCCGTTGAACCCGTAGGCGGCGATGTACGCGCCCCAGACGCGCCGGAACTCGAAGCGCTCGGCCGGGTACGCGGCGCGCAGCACGTGGAAGAACGCGCGCGCCCGCAGCGACAGGTAGACGATGAACGCCACGAGCCCGAGGAAGAGCGCGACCCACTGGATGCTCGCGAGGCTGTCGAAGAACTCGCCGACCGCGTCGGCGAAGGACTCGATGCTGTCGCCCAGCGACGCAAGGGGGTTCACGACGTCAGGATGGCGCGCGCGGTCGTGTCAGGGTCGTCGACCATCGGGATGTGGCCGCACCCCGGCAGCCACAGGTGCCGCGCCTGCGGGATCGCCCGCCGGGCGCGCTCGGCCTGGCGCGGCAGCAGGAGCTTGTCCTTGTCGCCCCACGCGATCGTCGCGGGCGGCGTGACGTCCGCGCCGCCGGTGAAGTGGCCCTCGTGCAGCGCGTGCGCCGTCTCGTCGAAGCCGGGCGCGTCCGCGAACCGCTCGACGGTCGCGACCGCCTCCTCGGGCGAGAGCCGCTCGCCGTGCTCGAGGTACTGGCGGTTCGCCGCGCGGCGGACCTGCGGGCTCTTGAACAGCTGCTCGGCGCGCGAGCCGATCAGCCTCGCGGTGGCGCGCGTGTTGTAGAGCGAGCCGCGGCAGTACGCGCGCTCCCACCGGTTCCAGAACCCGGCGGGGCACAGCGCGCACGTCGTGATCGTCCGCCCCATCTTGTTCAGCTCGAGCGCGATCCAGCCGCCCATGCTGAACCCGGCGACGTGGGCGCGCTCGAGGCCCAGGTCCTCGTCCATGAACCGGGCGATGCGCTCCGCCAGCCGCTCGGGCGTGGGGTGGTCGACGTCGGGCTCCGACTCGCCGAAGCCGGGGAGGTCGAGCGCGATGACCTCCCGCTCGCGCTCGAGCATCGGCAGGACGGGCGCCCACACCCCGCGGAAGCTGCCGAAGCCGTGGATGAGGACGAGCGGCTCGCCGCCGCCGCTGCGGTCGTGCGCGAGGGTCATGCCTCGACAGTGTGCCCGGCTTCGCGCAGGGCTGCCACGGCATCGGACAGCCGTTCGTCGCGAACGAGGACGAGGTCGGTGTCGTAGGTGGCGAGCGTCATGACGGAGATCCCCGCGCTCGCCAGGGCGCCGGCGAGGTCGGCCATCACGCCCGTCATCTCGAACGTGAGCGGCCCGGCGACCTCCAGCGCCCGCCAACCGCGCTCGGCGACGACGCCGCCGGGCACGGCGTCCACGGGGGCGACGAGGCTCAGCTCCTCGCCGCGGCGGATGGCGCCGGACAGCGGCGGCGTGAGCCGGAACCACTCGGGCAGGTGCTCGGCGCCGTCGAGGCGGCAGAGCGCGAACGTGCCGGCAAGCGCGCGGAGGTGCATCCCGTGACGGTACGCGGTCGTGCGTACGTGGCGCCTTGCCACTCGGTGCGCCGGTGACGTAGGGTCAATCCGATGAGGCGCGCCCGCGTCCTCTCTCTCGCCGTCGCGGCTCTGGCCTGCGTCCCGGCGCCCGCGCGCGCGCAGGACCCGCCCGACCTCGACCTGCTCAGCGCCGCGAACGTGCGCCTCGACGGCGCCGCCCCCGACGACCTCGCCGGTCTTTCGGTCGACGCGGCCGGCGACTTCAACGGCGACGGGCGCAACGACGTCATCGTCGGCGCGCCCCACGCGGACAACAACGGGCGCGCGAACTCCGGCTCGGCCTACGTCGTCTACGGCAAGGCGAGCCCCACGAGCGTCGACCTCGCCGCGCTGGGGGCGAACGGCATGCGCATCGACGGCGCCGTGCCGACGACGCCGAGCGACTTCGGCGAGACGAACGGGGCGGGGCGGTCGGTCGCCGGCGTCGGCGACTACAACGGCGACGGGCTCGACGACGTGGCCGTAGGGGCGCCGCTCATGGACCGCAACGGCGAGGACTCCGGCACGGTCTTCGTGGTGTACGGCGTCACGGCGTCCGACCCCGCGGACGTCGACCTCGCGACGCTCGGGGGCGTCGGCGAGCCGCTCGGGATGCGCATAGACGGCGTCCCGCCCAGCACCGACAACGGTGGCGCGCAGGCGGGCCAGGACGTGAGCGCGGCGGGCGACGTGAACGGCGACGGCCGCGACGACCTCGTCGTGGGCGCGCCGTTCGCGAACGGGTTCAACGGCGCCGCGTTCGTCGTCTACGGCCAGGCGGAGGCGGACCCGGACGACGTCGTCCTCACGACCGTCGGCGCCCGCGGCATGCGGATCGACGGCGAGGACGGGAACACGGGGGGCGCGGTCGCCGCCGCCGGCGACTTCAACGCCGACGGCCGCGACGACGTCCTGCTCGGTGCGCAGGCGTCATTCGTCGGCCGGCCGTTCGCGGGTGCCGCGTACGTCGTCTACGGCGAGACGGCTGCGGACCCTGCCGACCTCGCGCTGTCCTCACTCGGCGCCCGCGGGCTGCGGATCATCGGCGGCGAGAACGGAGACCAGCTGGGCGTCTCGGTGTCCGGTGCCGGCGACTTCAACGGCGACGGCCGCGGCGACGTCGTCGTGGGCGCGTTCCTCGCCAATCCGGTCAGCGACGTGGCCTCCACGGGCGAGGCCTACGTCGTCTACGGCGGCACCGCGGACCCCGCAGACGTCGACGTCGCGTCGCTCGGCGCGCGCGGCATGCAGATCACGAGCACGAACGCCCACACCGCTGGGTCGGACCCCTCCTTCCTGGGCCGCAGCGTGGCCGGCGTCGGCGACCTCAACGACGACGACCGGCCGGACGTCGTCGTCGGCGCCATCGGGTCCGACCACAACGGCCGCGCCGACTCGGGCTCGGCGTACGTCGTCTACGGCCAGCCGGCCGCCGACCCGCCCGACCTCGTCGTCGACGCCCTCGGGGCGCGCGGTTTCCGCATCGACGGGCCGATCGCGGGCGAGGAGCTCGGCGTGGACGCCGCCCCGGCGGGCGACCTCGACGACGACGGCCGGCTCGACGTGATCCTCGGTGCGCCGTCCGCCGACCGCAACAGCCGTGCCGACTCCGGCTCCGCCTACCTCGTCGAGCCGGGCGACGACGGCGACCCGGACAACGACGACGACGGCGTCCTCGACAACCTCGACAACTGCCCGGGCACGCCGAACGCCGAGCAGGCCGACGGCGACGCCGACGGCGTCGGCGACGCCTGCGACCTGGACCGCGACGCCGACGGCACGCCGGACGCCGAGGACTGCGCGCCGCTGAACGCCGCGATCCACCCGGGGGCGATCGACGTCGCGGACAACGGCGTCGACGAGGACTGCTCCGGCGCCGACTCGACCAACACGCCACCGGATGACCACGGCGGTACGTCGCCTCCTCCTGAGCCCGGACCGCCGGGCCCGCCCGGCCCGCCGGGACCGCCGGCCCCGCCGCCGCCCCCGCCGCCACCGCTTCCCTTCAACGCGACCAACGGCAACGACACGCTGAACGGGACCGCCGCGGGCGAGACGATCTGCGGCCTGCTCGGCAACGACGTCATCAACGCGCAGGGCGGCAACGACACCGTCTACGGCGACAACTGCAACGCGAAGGCGCGCAGCGTCGCGGACGCCGTCGCGGCGCAGGTCGGCGCGGGCGGCAACGACACGCTGAACGGCGGGACCGGGAACGACAGGCTCTTCGGCGCGGCCGGGAACGATCGCCTCTCCGGCGGCGCCGGGCGCGATGCGCTCGACGGCGGTCCCGGCCGGGACCGCCTCGTCGGCGGCGCCGGCGCGGACACGCACAAGGGCGGCAGCGGCAACGACACGATCGTGGCGCGCGACCGCAAGCGCGACGTCGTGGACTGCGGCCCGGGGCGGAAGGACTCCGCGACGGTCGACAGGATCGACCGGGTCCGCCGTTGCGAGCGCGTGCGCCGCCGCTGACGACGATTCCTGGCGCGTCGGCGCGCCCGCGACGCCCCTCGCCGGGCCAATAGAAAGCGCCCTCATCGTGGAGGGCGCTTAGTTCTTGCTTGACGCCCGTGAGTACGCGGGCGTGGTGACGGTCCTGGGCCGTTCGCTTGCGCAGTTGGCCTATGTCCGTGCTCTTGTTCTACCACTCGTGGCCGGTGTGTCAAGGTGGATTTCATGACCGACTTCACGCACCTCAACCTGGCGACCGACGTCGAGAACATGGCACCGAAGTTCGGCATGCCGGAGGGAATGGAGGCGCGGTTCGCCCGCAGGCCCCTCGGGCTCGAGAAGTCGGGCGTCAGCCTGTTCCGGCTGCCGCCCGAGACGCGGGTGCCGTTCGGCCACCGGCACGGCGAGCAGGAGGAGGTCTACCTCGTGCTCGAGGGCAGCGCGCGGATGAAGCTCGAGGACGAGATCGTCGAGCTCGGGGCGCTCGACGCGATCAGGGTGCCGGGCGAGGTCGCGCGCGGGATGGAGGGCGGCCCCGAGGGCGCGGCGATCGTGGCGTTCGGCGCGCCGAACACCGACAACAAGGACGCCGAGATGCTCCCCGGCTGGTGGAGCTAGAGCGTGCGCGAGTAGTAGAAGGCGCGGTACTCGCGCCCGGGCTCGACCGGCTTCACCCCGTGGCGCTCGTAGAAGCGCTGCGCGTCGACGTCCTCCTCGTCGACGTGGATCTCGAACGTCGTCGAGCCGTGCTCGCGAGCGAGCGCGAACGCGGCGTGCAGCAGCTCGGTCCCGATCCCGCGGTTGCGCAGCGGCGGGCGGACGTACAGCTCCTCGAGCAGCGTCACCGGGCCGGGGTCCCAGACGCCGGGGCGGAACGTGAGGAGCGCGAGGCCATCGAGATGGTCGTCGCCGGCGACGAGGATCGCCGCGTCGTCGCGGCCGAGGAGCCGCTCGATGCGCTCCGTGAGCACCTCCGGGCCGGGCGTCGGCTCGTCGAACTCGGTGTTGAAGTCGTGCAGCCGCCGGGCGAGCGCGCGGGCGTCGGCGGGCTCCGCGCGCCGGACCGCGGTCACTTCACGACGAGCGTCTGGCCCATCCGCGTCGGGTGGATGAGGCAGGTCAGCCGGTAGGTGCCGCGCTTGCGCGGGGTGAACGTGTACGTCCCGCGGGAGATTCCCGAGTAGAGGGACGAGAAGCCCACCGGGCCGTTGGCGACCGTGACGGTGTGGGGCAGGCTCCCGCCGATGCGCCACGTGACCGGCCGGCCCACGCGCGAGGTGATCCGGCCCGGCCGGAAGTTCGCGTCGTCGATCGTGAGCGCTCCGCCGGTGAACGGCCGGAACGCCGCGGGCCGCGGCGGCGCGAGCTGCGGCACGCGCAGCGCGTAGTTCGGCGTGGCGTCGAAGCGCGCCGGGCGCGTGATCTCCTGGACGTCGTCCGGCATCGGGCCGCACGGCTGCACGGTCTCGTCGCGCGCGACGAGCAGCACCCAGAAGCCCATCGCGGCCACGTGCAGGTTCGCGTTGTCGTGGACGGCGCGGCGGTGGAGCACCTCGCCCTCGGTGATCGGGATGCCGGTCGGGGAGCGGAAGGTGCCGTTCGCGATCGGCCCGGGCTCGTGGAGGATTGGGCGGATCGTGTTGTAGATGTGGTCCGGCGGCGCGTGGTAGACGTTCGCGCGGAAGAGCGGCCGGTCGCACGTGACGCTCTCGAGGGTGTGGTACTTCCCGCCGCCGTGCTGGTGCGACGCGGCGCCGACGATCCGCCCGTTCAACCCGTCGGGGACCGTCCACGTCGACTGGTCGACGTACTCGGCGCCCGGCCCGCCGCCGCCCGGCACGTCGTAGGCCATGCCGTTGCCGAGCGTCGTGCAGTTGCCGACCACGACCGGCGAGATCGGCTCGCGCGGCTCGGTCGTGTACCAGATGCGCAGGCGGACGAAGACCTTCTTCGGCCGCTTGACGTGGTTCATGACCATTGCGGTGAGGCGCCAGTCGGGCGCGGTGCCCTCCGGCGTGCGGTTGGTGATGCCGTATTTCGCGCGGATCTCCGGCGGGGTGAACTCGCCGAACTGGCCGTCGGGATGCTCCTCCCCGCGACCGGCGACGAAGCCCGACGGGCCCCAGCAGCTCCCCGGCGCCTGGTCGACGCGCCCCGGCGCCCAGAACAGGAAGTGGTGGATCATGAACTTCGCGTTGTTGAGCGGCTCGGCGTCGGGGTCCTTCGAGTCGACGAGCACCTGCTCCTTGACGCCGGTGATGTAGCCCGGCTCGGCCGGCGCCTCCCGCCCGTTCGCCCGCAGCGCGACGTTGTGCGTGTCGTGGACGTACGGCTGCGTCTGGATCGCCGGCGAGTACAGCGTCAGCAGCTTCTCCTCGGCGCTCGCCGTCGCGGGGGCGAGCAGCGCGAGGAGGGCGATCGCGAGGCCGAGAGCGCGTCCGTGCACGGGTTCCAGCCTACATGTGACCGCTAGTGTCGCCCGATGAAGCGCATCGGCCTGCTCGGTGGGATGAGCTGGGAGTCCTCGGCCGCTGGGACGAGGCGGGGGCGGTGCTCGCTCGCGAGGCGCGATCGCTGGTGGGCGCCGGCGCGGAGCTGATCGTGCTGTGCACGAACACGATGCACAAGGTCGCTGAGACGATCGCCGACGCCGTCGACGTCCCCTTCGTCCACGTCGCCGATACGACCGCCGAGGCGGTCCGCCGAGCGGGCCTCGCGAGCGTCGGCCTCCTCGCGACCGCCTACACGATGGAGCAGGACTTCTACGTCGGCCGGCTCCGCGACCGGCACGGTCTGGTGATGCGATCGCTCGCCGATCGCGGCGCCGAGGGGATCCTCCTGGGCTGCACGGAGATCGACCTCCTCGTCGGCGCCGAGGACTCGCCGGTGCCGGTCTTCGACACGACGCGCCTGCACGCCGAGCGCGCCGTCGAGCTTGCGCTGAGCGACTAGGCCGCCAGCGCGGCCAGGACCTCGTCGTCGTGCGTCTTCGGCGACGCCTTCGGGATCACATGCCGCACGACGCCCTCCTCGTCGATGACGAACGTCGCGCGCTGCGCGCCCCAGTACGTGCGGCCGTACATCGACTTCTCGACCCACACGCCGTACCGCTCGCAGACCGCGTGGTCCTCGTCGGCGAGCAGCGTGAAGTTCAGCGACTGCTTGTCGTGGAACCTCTTGACGTCCTTCACCGGATCCGGCGACACGCCGAGCACGGTCACCCCCGCCGCCTCGTACTCGCCCGCCCGGTCGCGGATCCCGCACGCCTGCGTCGTGCAGCCGGGGGTGTCGGCCTTGGGGTAGAAGTAGAGGACGACGCGGCGACCCCGCAGGTCGCTGAGCGAGACGGGCTTGCCGTCCTGGTCCGGAAGCGTGAAGTCGGGCGCCTGCTGGCCGGTCTCGATCATGGCGGTCACTTCAGCAGACGCGAGAGGCGGCGGTCCTTGAGGACCTTGCCGCCCGTCTGCTCCTCCGGGCAGTAGCACATGACGTAGTCCTCGTAGTGGACGGCCTCGATCGTGGTGCCGCAGCGGGGGCAGGGCTCGCCCTGGTGGCGGTGGACCTGGAGCGGGAGCGGGAGCTTGTCGGGGATCGGGAGCTCGACCACGCGCTCGTAGTGATCGAGCGCGCCGCCGAGGACGTCGACGATCGCGGTCCGCAGCTCGGCGGCCTCGTCGTCCGAGAGGTCGTCCCCGCGCTTGAACGGCGAGAGCCGGGCCGTCCACAGGATCTCGTCGACCCACGAGCGGCCGATCCCGGCGATGACCCGCTGGTCGCGCAGCAGCGAGTGGAGCGGGCGCGGCGAGTCGAGCAGCTCACGGAGGTCCTCGGGCGGGTCGGGCCACGCCTCCGGGCCGAGCGTCGCGACGGCCTCGTCCGCCTCGAGGTCCGCCGATCGCAGGACCTTCACCCACGCCGCCTGCTTCGTCCCGAACTCGCGCAGCCGCAGCTCGCGGCCGTCGGCGAGGCGCAGCAGCAGTCGCGACGTGCGGTCTCGCAGCGACGCGCGCTTGTCGTACAGCTGCAGCCGGCCCGCGCTCATGAGGTGCAACAGGACGTGCAGGTCGCCGGCGACGTCGATCACGACGTGCTTGCCGATCCGCCGCACGTCGGCGATCGCGCGCCCGTCGAGCGCGTGCAGCGGCGGGTCGAACGTCTTCAGCGCGTTGATCCCGGGCGCGAGCGTGGACTCGATCTCCACCCCGCGCACGGCAGCGCTGAGGCGCCGAGCCGTGATCTCGACCTCAGGAAGCTCGGGCATTCACGAAGAGGTTACGAATTCGATGCATACCTCGGTCAGGGTCGGGAACGCCACACCAGACCCCGCAAGCGACACGCACGGAAGGAGGAGCGATGGCGACCACCCACAGCGCGCCCATCGACCTCTACGAGGAGTCCCGCGAGGGCTTCGCGGAGGAGGAGCAGGACACGACGACGCCGCCCGCGAGCAACGAGCGGCGGCGGCCGGACTTCAACGGCGACCGCGACGACGGCGCGACCGAGCAGTCCCACCGGGCGCTCGAACGCGTGCTCGGCTGGTAGACGAGCGACGGCGGGGGCGTGCGCCGGCGCGTCCCCGCCCGCGCGCTAGCGGATCCGGTCGAGCTCGCGCGGCCTGAGCAGCGCGATCAGCTCTGCGCTGGACCCGTCGACCCGGACCGCCGCGATCCCGCCCTTCTTCAGGTCGATCCGCGCGCCGGTGAGGTCGTGGACGGTCTGGGAGAAGTCGGGCTCGTGGCCGACGAGGAGCAGACGCTGGTCGGCGCCGGCGGCGCGGAGGAGCGCGATCGCCTCGTCGCGATCGAAGCCGTCGCGCAGCGGCTCGTGCGTGTGCGGCTCGACGTCGAGGTGCTCGCACGCGATGCGCGCGGTCTCGGCCGCGCGCACCTTCGGGCTCGTGAACGCCAGCTGGAACGCGACGCCGAGGGCGTGCAGCGCCCGGCCGGCCGACTCCGACTGGCCCCGGCCGCGCTCGGTCAGCTCGCGCTCGTCGTCCGGCCGCGCGCCGTGCGGCTCGGCCTCGCCGTGCCGGAGGAACCAGAGCTGCTGCGCCATCCCCGCGGAGACTAGGTCGGCGCGCGCTCGAACGCGGCACGAGCCCGGGCGACCTCGTCCTCGAGCCGCTCCAGCTCGCGGCTCGTCGGCGCGTCGAGCGCCCGGCCCTCGCGGAACGCGGCGAGGTGGCGCGCGGCCTTGCGCAGCGCGTCGAGCGCGTCGTACGCCGCGTCGCCGAGCGTCTCGTCGACCTCGTCGAGCCGCGCTGCGGCGTGGTCGAGCCGCTGCACCGCCCGCTCCAGCTCCCCGACCGCGGCCCGCCCCGCCGGGCTGATCTCCTCCCGCTCGTCGAGCCACCGGTCGACCGCCGTCTCGTAGGCCGCGGAGGCGAGGGAGAGGGCGCGCGCCGCGTCCGTCGCGGGGTCGGGCCGCGAGGGGGCCGGCCGCGCGGCGCGCCGCAGGCGGCGTCGGGGAGGGTCGGTCTCGCCGGCCGGCGCGGCGGTGCGCGCCGCGGCGGCGGTCGGTGCGGAGGTGGCCGGTGCCGAGGTGGCCGGAGTGGCGGCGGTCGGTGCGGAGGTGGCCGGTGCGGAGGTGGCCGGAGTGGCGGCCCCGGCGCCGGGCCGCGGCGCCGGCGCGTCCTCCTCCGCCGCGGCCTCCTTCCCGCCGTCGCCGCGCGCGATCCAGCCCGCCGCGAAGGCGGCCACGAGGAGGACGAGCACGACGACCTGCTCCGCGGTCACGGCCGCGGATGCTCGCAGGGCGCGCGGCCCGAAGCGCGCGCGCGTCGGCGGGCCGCCGCCGCCCCTACTTCACGCGCGCGCGCAGCGACTTCGACGATCGGTTGCCGGCGTCGTCGACGAGCGTCAGGCGCAGGCGGTACCGGCCGCGGCGCAGCGCGCGGCGGATCCGGAGCTTGACCGCGCCGCTCTGGACGTCGAACACGCGCCGGGCGATGCGGCGCGGGCCGCGGAACACGCGCAACGTGACGGTCGCCGCCTCGCTCAGAGTGAGCCGCACGGTCACGCCGCGCCGCGACGCCGAGCTCCGGGCCCTGGTCGCGCGCGGCGCGGTCGTGTCCCCTCCGGACGGTGGAGGAGGAGTCGTGGAGGTCGTCGTGGTCCCGCCCGGGGGCGGCGGGGGCGGAGGCGTGGTCGAGGTCGTGGTCGTCCCGCCGGGCGGCGGGTTCGTCGTAGTGGTCGTGCCGCTGCTGCCCGCCGCCACCACGCGCACGATCCCGTCCATGCCGACGCCCTGGTCGTCGCTGTGGACCGAGCAGTAGAAGCGGAACGTCTTCCCGACGTCCGCGTCCGAGAACGTCCGCACGCTCGACCACGTGCTCGTGTCGCCGATGTTCGGCGCCGGCCCCGGATGGCCGGGCGCGCCGTCCTTCCAGTAGAGGTCGTGGTTGCCGCCGTTCGGGTTCGAGATCGTGACCTTGTCGCCCGGGTTGACGGTCACGTCGTCGGGTGACCAGCTCGTCCCGCTGGCGTTGATCTGCTTGTCGGAGGCGAGGGCCGGGACGACCGCGAGCGCGAGGCCGCAGAGTCCGGCGACGGGAAGGACGAGGCGACGCATCGCACCGCTCTACGGCGCGACGCCGACCCGGGTTCAGCGGCGCCGGTAGACCCGCACCGGGTAGCCCTGCGCGTCGCCCCACTTCAGCCGGTAGCGGCGCCCCTTCTTGTAGCGCGTCGTCGTCGTGAAGTAGCCCCGGGCGTCGGTCCGCACGGTCTTCAGCCGCCTGAACGTCTTCGACTTCCGGTCCGCGTACAGCACCGTCGCCTCCACCCGGCCGGCGGCCGGCCGCACGACGCCCCAGAGCGAGACCGACCGCCCGCGCCGCAGCGCCGCGAGCGACAGGCGGAACCCGCTCAGCGCCGGCTTCTCGCGCCCGGTCGCGAACCGCAGCCCGGACTCGAAGCCGCCGTACCGCGACTGCCCGGTCGCGCCCTCGACCGGCCGGTCGTCGCGCAGCAGGTACTGCGAGAACGCGCGCACGCGCGGGTTCGACCACGCCATCCGCTCGGCGATCGCGCGGTACTCGACCTGCTTGGCGAGCGAGACGCCGAAGTACCGGTCGGGCGTCGACTGGATGCCGAACTCGGTGAGCCAGACCGGCATCCGCGAGCGCCTTTGGAACGCGCCCGCGCGCGTGGCGCGGTCGAGCGCGCGGGTGAGCCGCGACAGCACGCCGATCGTCACGTCGTTCGGCGACGGCGGCGCGAACCACGGCCCGACCTTCGTCGTGTACGGATGGTGCGCCCAGCCGTCGACGTCGAGCTTCCCGCACGTCTTCGACCGCCGCCACTTCGCGTTCAGGCACAGCGACATCCGCAGGAACGTCACGGGATGCACGACCTTCCCCGTCCCGCGCGGTGCCGTCTCGCCCATGAGCAGCGTGTCGCCGCCGTTGCCGCTGGCGTCGATCCCCTTCGCCATCGCCTGGAAGAGCCGGCGGTAGATCCGCGGCGACAGCGGCCTCCCGCCCTTACCGTACTGCGGCAGCAGGAAGTCCGGGTGGTTGGGCTCGTTCAGCGCCGACCACGCGTCGACGCGATCGCCGAACTGCCGCCCCGCCGCCTCGGCGAACCGCGCGAACTGCGCCGGCAACGGCCGCGTCAGCCGGTCGGTCTTCTTCGCAGTGGCCCACCGCGGGCCGGGCGTGGTGAGCGTCACGAGGACGCGGAACCCGCGCGCGTGCGCCGCCGCGATCGCCTCCTCGTACGAGCCCCAGGCGTACGCGGCGGGGTCGTTCAAGTTCGCGGCGGGGACGTTGTTGCGCTCCGCCTCCGGGGCCACGTCCTGCCAGTAGAGGACGATGCGCACCGCCCGCACCCCGAGCGACTGCAGCTCGTCGAGCGCGCCCTCGCGCGCCGCGGGGTCGCGCAGCTCGGGCGCGTCGAAGTAGAGCGGCTGCGTGCGGGCCGCGCGCGCAGGAGCGGCCGCGCCGATCGTGAGCGCGGCGACCAGCGCAGCGAGGGCTGTCAGGCGAACGGTCATGCGAGGAGGGAGGCGCGCGGGAGCGGCGAGCCTCTTCACACACAGACAGGGTAGGGGCGCGAAGGTTGCGCTCCGTGGCAGGATGCCGCGCCGATGGACTTCGCGATCCCGAAGGACCTCGAGGATCTGCTGGCGCGCGTCCGCGCCTACATCGCCGAGGAGGCCCTGCCTGCGGAGGCGGAGATCGAGGACCCGACCGACGTCCTTGCGAGCTGGCACGTCGTCGAGCGGCTGCGCGACCGCGCACGCGAGCGCGGGATCTACACCCCGCACCTGCCCGAGGAGTGGGGCGGGCTGAGCGTGAGCGTGCTGGGCATGAGCCTGATCTCGCAGGAGCTGGGCGCCGCGCCGCTCGCCGCGCTCGGCCTGAACGCGATGGCTCCGGACGAGGGCAACATGCACACGCTGCTCATCGCCGGCAGCGACGAGCAGAAGGAGCGCTGGCTGCGCCCGCTCGCCGAGGGCTCGATCCGGTCGTGCTTCGCGATGACCGAGCCGGACGTCGCGTCCTCCGACCCCACGAACCTCGAGACGAGCGCGGTCCGCGACGGCGACGACTGGGTCATCAACGGGACGAAGTGGTGCATCACCGGCGCCGAGGGCGCGGCGTTCGCGATCGTCGTCGCCAAGACCGGCACCGACGAGGCGGCGGGGCACCGCAACTACTCGCTCATCCTGGTCCCCACCGACACGCCCGGCTGGCGGATCGTGCGCCATCCGGAGTGGATGGGATCCCATTCCCCCGGCGGCCATCCTGAGGTCGCGCTCGAGGACTGCCGCGTCCCGTACTCCAACCTGCTCGGCGGCGAGGGCGAGGGTTTCAAGATCGCGCAGCAGCGACTGGCCGGCGGCCGGCTCGCGCGCCACCAGGGCCTGCAGTTCATGATGGCCGACTCCGCGATGGACCTGTACGCCTCGCGCTTGATGGTGCACACCGCGTGGAAGGTCGAGAACGGCCTGCCGCACCGCCAGGAGGTCGCGATGACGAAGACGTTCGTCTCCGAGGCGTTCGGGCGGGTCGTCGATCGGGCCGTGCAGATCCACGGGGCGGCGGGGATCGCGATGGACCTGCCGATCGCCCGCCTGTACCAGGACGCGCGCGCCGCGCGGATCTACGACGGCGCGAGCGAGGTCCACCGGATGGTGATCGCCCGCGACCTGTTCAAGACCGCTCTGCAGGGGGAGTCGACGAAGATGCCGCTCGCCTGATGCACACGATCGCCCCGGACGACGTCGTCGCCACCCACGAGGAGGGCGCGCGGAACGACCGCGAGCCGCTGCTCGTCACCGACCCGCTCGCGGCGTTCCTCGACGAGCGCGGGCTCGGCGAGGGGGACATCGAGGTCGAGCCCGTCGGCGAGGGCCACTCCAACGTGACGTTCGTGATCCGCCGCGGCGGCTGGGAGGCCGTCATCCGCCGCCCGCCGCGCGGGCCCCTGCCCCCCAGCGCGCACGACGTGCTGCGCGAGGCGCGCGTGCTGCGCGCGACCACCGGCCAGGCGCGGGTGCCCAAGGTGCTGGCGACGTGCGACGACGAGGCCGTGATCGGCGCGCCGTTCTACGTGATGGAGAAGGTCGAGGGCCACGTCGTCACCGGATCGGTCCCCGACACCCTCGACACGCCCGGCGAGAAGCGTCGCATGGCCGAGGAGCTGATCGACGCGCTGGTCGAGGTCCACTCCGTCGACTGGCAGGCGTGCGGATTGGAGGGCTTCGGCAAGCCGACCGGCTACCTCGAGCGCCAGCTGCGGCGCTTCAACGGGCTGTGGGAGCACAACAGGACGCGCGACATCCCACAGGTCGAGAAGGTCGGCGGCTGGCTGCGCGACAACCTGCCGGAGAGCGGGCCGTCGACGATCGTGCACGGCGACTACCGCCTCGGCAACGTGATGTTCGAGCCGCGCACGCCCGCCCGGCTGAACGCGATCTTCGACTGGGAGATGTCGACGATCGGCGACCCGCTCGCGGACCTCGGCTACACCTGCACGCTGTGGGTCGACCGCGACGACCCGTCGCTCGGGATGTTCGAGCTCTCCGCCGTCACGCGGCAGGAGGGCTTCCCCTCACGCGGCGAGCTGATCGCGCGCTACGAGGAGCAGAGCGGGCGGTCGATGACCGACATCCGCTGGTACCAGACGCTCGCGCTCTGGAAGTCGGTCGTCTTCATGGAGGGCAACTACAAACGGGCCGTCAGCGGCACCACCGACGACCCGTACCTCAAGCAGTTCGGCGACGGCGTGATCCAGCTCGCCGAGCGCGCCGAGGAGACCGCGTTCGGCTCCTCCTAGCGGGCCGTGCCGGCGCGGCGCTGCATCAGCCGCTTGCGGACGTGCTCGATCTGGCGGCGGGTCTTCGGGTCACGGGCCGCGCGGGCGGCCTGACCGGCCAGACGGCGGCCCTGCGGACTGCGCGCGAACTGCGCGACCTTGCTCAACAGCGACGGGCTCATTCCCTCTCCTGATCCTGGTTCAGGACCAGTGATCCCCGGTCAGACGGGTCGTCAACCCTCGGCTTCGATCCTTCGGCGCAGGTCCGCTCCCCGGCCCGCGGAGACCGCCCGCGCGGCGCGGCGCTCGCTCAGCTCGACGCCCCGATCGCGGGCGAGGTCGAGCAGCTCCTGGCGCTCCTCCCCCTCGCGCGCGGCGCGCAGGAACAGCCACCCGAAGAGGATCAGGGTGAGGATGGAGCCCTCGACCATCATGATCGTCGCGGCGACCGTCTGGTCCTGCAGCGGATCGCTCGCGTCGTAGACGTCGTAGAGCGGATGGCCGCTCCACAGCAGGACGTTGCCGAGCACCGCGCCGAGCAGCCGGACGCCGACGATGTAGCCGAGCTTCGCGACGTTGCCGAACCACGCCGGCATCGGCAGCGGGCCGAAGAGCGGCATCCACACGTTGACCCCGAGCGCGACGAACAGCGCGTGCTGGAGGGCGTGGAGCGCGTCGTGCTCGACCGCCGCCTCGTGCAGCGGCGCGACGTGCCAGAGCGCCAGGTTGAGCGCCCAGAGCAGCAGCGCCGGGACGGGGTGCGCGAGCGCGCGAAGCCACGGCAGCCGGAGCACGGGGGCGAGGACGGGCCCGGTCAGGCCCAGCACGAGCAGCAGTGCCGCGATGTCGCCGAGCAGCAGGTGCTCGGCCATGTGCGCGGCGAAGCGCTCCCCCGCGACGCCGCCGAGCGCGACCACGCCGGCGGTCGCAAGCAGCAGGCCGCCCGCGAAGCAGAGCTGCCGCCACGTCGCCACCGGCCGGCCGTCGCGCCGCAGCGTCTGCGTGCGGCGCGCGTAGAGGACGCCCGCGATCAGCGCGGGCAGGACCTCGATCAGGGCGCCCACTACGCGGCCTGCGTCGCCGCCTTCATCCCGGCGACCCCGAGCGGGCGGGCCGCGGCGCGGAGCGCCTCGACGAGGCTCTCGACCACTGGGTCGTCCTCACCGGTGCGGACGGCCGCGAGGATCCTCCGCATCGGGGCCTGCCCGCGGATCGGCCGCACGACGACGTCCGGCCGCATCGTCGCCGTGACCAGCGACGGGATCAGCGCGACGCCCATCCCGGACGCCGCCATCCCCTGGACCGCCGAGTAGTCCTCGGAGGAGAACTCGATGCGCGGGGTGAACCCGGCCTGCCGGCACGCGGACAGCACGACGTTCGAGTCCGCGCAGTTGCCGCCGACGTCGGTGAGCAGCCACGGCTCGTCCGCGAGCTCCTCCAGCGGGATCGACGGGCGGACCGCCTGCGGGTGGCCCTCCGGCAGGACGACGAGCATGACGTCGTCGAAGACGTGGCGCAGCTCGACGCCGGGCAGGCGCGGAGCCGGCAGGAGGTCGGACTCGATGACCATCGTGGCGTCGAGCGTGCCGGTCGCGACCTTCGCGACGCCCGGGTCGGGCTCGACGGCCTGCAGCTGCAGCTCGACGCCGGGGTGGTCGGCGCGGACGGCGCGGAAGGCGTCGGCGACGAGCGCCGCCGCCGCGGACTGGAACGCCCCGAGGCGGACGACGCGCCGCTTCGCGCCCGCCAGCTCGCGGACCTCGGCCTCGGCGCGCTTGACGCCCCCGAGGATCTCCTCGGCGTGGCCGAGCAGCGCCTCGCCCGCGGGCGTGAGCGTGACGCCGCGCGAGTCGCGGACGAGGAGCGGGGTGCCGAGCGCCTTCTCCAGGCGCGCGACGTGCTGCGAGACCGCGGGCTGCGTGAAGCTCAGCGCCTCGGCCGCGGCGCTGAAGGAGCGACGCACGGCGACCTCGCGAAAGCTCTGCAGGAGCTTGAGATCGAGCATAACGCGACGTTATCAGATTCAGTTGGAGTCATCATTGGACATGATCGGCCGTGGCCTCGAGAATGCCTTCCATGACCTCCACCGCCCAGATCACCCTCCGCCCCGCCACGGCCGCCGACTCCCACTCCGTCGCCGACCTCGCCGCCCTCGACAGCCGCTCCGTGCCGGCCGGCGACCTCCTCGTCGCCGAGCGCGACGGCCGCCTCGTCGCCGCCGTGTCGATGACCGACCTCGACGCGATCGCCGACCCGTTCGTCCGCACCGCCGACGACGTCGCGCTGCTGCGCCGCCACGCCACCCAGCGCCGCAGCGCGGTCCCGGCCCGCCGTCACTTCCGCCTCGTGCCCGCATGAGTGCTCAGTAGTAGAGTCGCACCGTGCGCCGGCTCTGCTCCGCGGCGATCACGCTCAGCGCGCTCCTCCTCGCCCCCTCTCCGACGGCGGCCCAGGTTCCGTGGGACATGAGCAACGGCGTCATCGTCGCCCCGGAGGGGACCGTCGCCTACGCCGCCAGCTACGAGACGATGCTGGTCCTGGACCGCGATCCCGCCACCGGGGCGCTGCGCTTCCAGGACACGCGCGGCCGGCGCGCGGGGGGGCGGGCGGACGTACGAGCTCGCCCCGGACGGGCGGGCGATCTACGCGAGCAGCCTGTCGCGCGGCGTGAGCGTCTTCACGTACCTGCGCAACGAAGACGGCACGCTGCGGGCCGGCCCGCACCTGACGACGGGGCGGCCGGCCCACGACCTCGCGTTCACACGCGACGGGCGGACCCTCTTCGCCTCCGAGGACACGGGCCACGGGGACATCCCGACCGTCCACGTGATCGCGCGCGATCCGTCGAGCGGCGCGCTGGCGAGCGTCGGCTACGCCGACCTGCCGTCGTACGCCTCGCGCTACGAGCCCGAGGCGTACGGGCTCGCGCTCGCGCCCGACGACCGCTTCCTCTACGTGGCGGACGGCGAGCTGGTCCACGTCTTCCGGCTCGGCGGCGGGCCGCCGGTACGGATCCAGAGCGCCCGCCCGGAGTGCTACTGCGTCGCCGAGAGCCTGGCGATCGCGCCGCAGGGCGACCGCCTCTACGTCGGCCCGGGGAATCTGGGCGTGTTCGCGGTGGACCGCGACACCGGGGTGCTCACGGCCCTGCCGCAGGGCGACTTCGGCGTCACCTCGGGGTGGAGGGCCGAGACCCATCGCGACCTCGTCGTGGCACCGGACGGGAAGGCGATCTACGCGTCCGAGCGGCTCGAGGACGTCATCCACGAGGCCGCACCGACGGCCGAGGGCGCGAGGCACATCCGCGACTACCGCGACGGCTCCGAGGCGCAGGGCCTCGACCACCCCGGCGCGCTGACGATCTCGCCGGACGGGCGGTTCCTCTACGCCAGCACGGGGATGTTGTACGCGGGCCGCCCAGCGAGCGGGATCGTCGTCTTCCGCCGAGACCCGGCGACGAACGCGCTGACGTTCGCCTCGAGGTTCCAGGGCCCGACCCTCTTCGACCGTCCGGCGGATCCTCCCGGCGAAGGGACGACCGTTCTGATCAACGGCGGCGCGCCCTACACGAACGACCCGCGGGTGACGCTCACGATCCTGGCCGGCGTCGGGGTGCGCGAGTTGGAGATCGCCAACGACCGCGCCATGCGCAACGCGCGCCGGGTCGCCCTGTCCCCCGACGAGCGGTACCGGTGGACGCTCCGGTCGGCCGGGCCGGAGAGGCGGCCGAGGACCGTCTACGTCCGGTCGCTCGGGTCCCGCCCCGCGACGATCGTGACGGACGAGGTCATCCTCGACCGGACGCCGCCCAGGGTGCTGTCGGCCGCGCCGCTGCGGGCCGCGCCCTGGCGACTGCGGGTGATCGCGCGCGATCGGGCCGCGGGCATCGCGGGCCTGCAGCTCGCGCGGTCGAACTTCGAGCAGCTGCCCTGGGCCCCGGCCCGCCGCCGCGAGACGGTGGTGGAGTTGCCGCTTGGCGCGCGCTGGGTCCGCGTCGTCGACCGGGCCGGGAACCGCTCCGCGTGGCGGCGGATCTCCCGGCGGCGCTAGCTCAGCCCGCCGCGACCGCGGCGACGCCGGCGAACGCGAGCGCGACCCCGGCCTGCTGCCCGCGGCGCAGGCGCTCGCCGAGGATCGCGCGGGCGAGGAGGACGGTCGCGATCGGGTACAGCGCGCCGACGACCGCGACGATCGAGAGCAGCCCCTCGGTCGTCGCGAGCGCGTAGAGCCCGGTCGCGAGGAGGTCGAGGCCGCCGATCGCCGCCAGGCCCGGCAGGTCGCGCGGCGCCGGCCGCACCGCCGGCGGGCGAACGACCAGGAGCGCCGTCATCAGCACGGTCGCCGCCATGCGCCCGATCAGCAGCAGCCAGAGGACGGAGTCGTCCGCCACCGTGTCCGTGACCGCGAAGTAGACGCCGAAGGCGAGCGCGGCGAACAGCGCGAGGATCACGGCGGTGCGGCCCGCGGAGCGCGCGCCGCTCGGCGGAGGGGTGCGGCCGGGCGCCGCAGCGGCCGCTTCGGGCGCGGCTTCGCGGCTCGCGAGGACGACCCCGGCGAAGATCACCGGGATCGCGAGGGCCTGGGCGACGCTCGGACGGTCTCCGCTCGCGACCCCGACGACGACCGGCACGATGACGCCGCTGGACGTGATCGGCGCGACGATGCTCATCGTCCCGAGCGCGAGCGCGCGGTAGAACGCGCCGAGGGCGAGCGCTCCGGCGGAGCCGGCGAGGAGCGACAGCCACACCGTCCGGCCGGACGGAAGCGCCTCCGCGGTGGCGACGATCACCGCGGCGCAGATCAGCCCGCCCGCGACCTGCTGGCCGAGCAGGACGACGGCGGCGGGGAGCCGGCGGCTGGTGAGGCCGCCGGCGAAGTCCGCGACGCCCCAGCACAGCGCGGACGCCAGGGCGAGGGATACCGCGAGCAGCGCTCCGCTCCGAGCCTCGGCGGTCGGCGCGGAGCGGGGCCGCTAGTCCCTCTTGCCGCGCCCGTACAGCAGCGCGAACAGCTTCCCGAGCAGCTTCGTGCGCCCCGCCTTGTACGGGAACATGTGGACGTCCTTCTTGGGGACGAACCGGCTGAGCATGATCGCCTGCTCGGCGCAGTACTTGCGGATGCCGCCGGCGCCGTGGCGCGAGCCGAGGCCGCTCGCCTTCCACCCGCCCATCGGCAGCTCCATCACCGAGTAGTTGAGCATCGCGTCGTTGACGACGACCGCGCCCGCCTCGAGCCGCCGGGCGACCTGCTCGGCGCGCTTGATGTCCTTCCCGAACACCGACGCGGCCAGGCCGTACGGCGAGTCGTTGGCGAGGCGGATCGCCTCCTCGGCGTCGGCCACCTTCATGATCGGCAGCGTGGGGCCGAACGTCTCCTCGGTCATCGCCTTCATCGAGTGGTCGACGTCGACCATGATCGTCGGCTCGAAGAACTGGCCGTCGCCCGGCTTGCGGTGCCCGCCGACGACGACCTTCGCGCCCTTGTCGACCGCGTCCTTGACGTGGTCCTCGATGATCTGCAGCTGCTTGGGGAAGGTGATCGCGCCGACCTCGACGCTCCCCGGCCCGCCGGACGGGTCGCCCTGCCGCAGGTCGCGCGCCTTCTCGGTGATCTTCGCGACGAACTCGTCGTAGACCGGCGCCTCGACGTAGACGCGCTCGGTCGAGATGCACGTCTGGCCCGAGTTCTGCATCGAGTAGTAGAGCGCGGCGTTCGCGGCCCGCTCGACGTCGGCGTCGGACAGGATGATCATCGGGTCCTTGCCCCCGAGCTCGAGCGAGACCGGCGTCAGGGTCTCGGCCGCCCGCGCCATGACCTTCTTCCCGGTCGCCGTCGAGCCGGTGAACATGACCATGTCGGCCTCGTCGACGAGCGCCGCGCCGGTGTCGCCGCGGCCCGTCGCGATCTGGAACACGTCGGCGGGCAGCCCGCACTCGCGCATCCCCTCGGCCATGAGCAGCGACGTGAGCGGCGTCTCCTCCGACGGCTTGAGGATCACCGCGTTCCCGGCCATGAGCGCCGGGATGCAGTCGCCGAACGAGTTCGTCAGCGGGTAGTTCCACGGGCCGATCACGCCGATCAGCCCGAGCGGGGCGAAGCGGCGGTAGAGCTTGCGCCCGGCGACGAGCGGCGTCGAGGCCTTGATCTTCTCGTCGGCGAGGTACTCCCCGGCGTGCTTCGCCCAGAAGCCGAAGCCCGCGGCCGCGTACGAGATCTCGGCGAGCTGCGCGTCCTCGTACGTCTTGCCGGTCTCGGACACGATCGTCTGGATGACGCGCTCGCGGTTGTCGAGGACCCACTTCTGCGCGCGCAGCATGATCCGCGCGCGGCCCTCGAAGCCGAGCGCCTCCCAGCCGGGCTGCGCCGCGCGGCCCTGCTTCGCCAGCTCGGCGACCTGCTCGGCCGACAGGTTCGGGACGCGCCCGATCTCGCGACCGGTCGCCGGGTTCGTGACGACGATCTCGTCCGCGCTCGCCGGCGCGCCGTTGGTGCTCTGCGGAGCGACGCGGTCCTCGACGCCTGCCATGTCCTGCTCCCCTCGACGTTTCAAGCCTTGGCTGAGCAGCCAAGCCTACCGCCGCGGAGGGGATCGGGGTGGCCGCGGCGGACGGGCGCGGCCGGTCAGACCTCGATGTCGACGCCCTCGATCCGGATCTCGTCGACCGGGCGGTCGCCGGGGCCGGTCTTCGCCGACTCGATGCGGTCGACGACGTCCATCCCCTCGACCACGCGGCCGAAGACCGTGTGCTTGCCGTCGAGCCACGGCGCCTCGTCGGTCGTGACGATGAAGAACTGCGACCCGTTGGTGTTCGGGCCGGCGTTGGCCATCGCGAGCGCGCCGCGGACGACCTTGTGCTGGTTGAGCTCGTCCTCGAACGTGTAGCCCGGGCCGCCGGAGCCGGTGCCCGTCGGGTCGCCGCCCTGGATCATGAAGTCCTTGATGACGCGGTGGAAGATCACCCCGTCGTAGAACCCGTCGCCCGCGAGCTTCTTGAAGTTGCCGACGGTCTGGGGAGCGTCCTCCTCGAAGAGCTCCAGCTTGATCGCGCCCTCGGAGGTGCGCATCGTCGCCATCGCCGGCATCTACTCGACGGGCTTCCTGAGCTCGACCTCCGGGATCATCACCTTGGTGTCCGCCGGCTGGTCGGTGAACCAGAGGAGGACGTGGCGGTACTTCTCGCCGCCGACCGTCAGCTTCTCGTCGGTCCCGAAGTCGCGCGTGACGTCGAGCTTCTTCCAGTACTTCGTCGCGCCGGGGGCGTCGTCGGGCGCCGTGCCGAGCTTCGAGCCGTACAGCTCGACCGTGAAGCCGGGCGTGCCCGCCTGCAGCCGGACCGTGTCGATCGCCTTCGCCTGCTCGAGGCTGATGAGCAGGCCGATCTGGACCTTGCCGTCGTCGGCGCCGACCGGCGCCTCCCAGGCCGTCTTCCGGCGGCCGTCGATCGCGTCGGCCGGGTCGCCGGTCAGGCCGCCGGCGCGGTCGTAGGGATCGAACGTCGAGGCCGCGTCGGGGCCGAGCGCGATCACCGGGTTGACCGGCTTGGGCTTCGGCGTGCCCTCGTCCTCGGTCGCGGTGTCGCCCCCGGTGTCGGTGCCGCCGGACGGCGCGCCCGCCGAGCCGCTCGACGTGCCGGAGCCGGTGTCGCTGCTCGTGTCGGGCGACGACCCGCCGCTGGGCGCCGGCGCCGAGCCTGCGTCCGAGTCGCTGCGGTCCGGCTTCGCGGGCGCGGGCGCCTCGGTGTCGTTCTCGGGCGCCGGGACCGACGGCGTCTCCTCCGCCGGGGCGGGCGTGGTCTGCGCCGGCGGCGCCGGGACGACCGGCTGCGCGTTCTGCGGCGGCGGGGCCGAGGCCTCCCGCTCCGCGTCGCTGGACAGCGCGGCGTACGCGGCGGCGATCGCGCCGGCGGCGAGCAGCGCCACGATCCCGACCACGACCAGCGCGGCGCGCCAGCCGGGCTTGCCGGCGATCCGCCCCGGCTGGGCCGTCCCGCACTCCAGGCACCAGTCCTGGCCCTCCTCCAGCAGCGCCGCGCAGTTCACGCACAGGCGCGAGGCGTCGTCGGGGACGACGACCTGCGGCTCCTCGACGACCGGCGGGGTCGGAGGGGCTTGCTGGGGCGCGGTGGGGTTGTCGACGGTGCCGGCCATGGTCTCCTCGAAGGAACGCGAGTCCGACAGGCTAGTTGCGCGCGGGCTCGACTTCCAAACGTCTTCCGCGCAATTCGCTGCAGATCCGTTCCACTTCTGCCTCGGGAACGTCCAGGAGCGAGAACCGCTCGAGGACGCGAACGTCGCGGACCGCCTCGCCGTCCAGCCCGGTCGCCCCGGTCACCGCGTGCACGAGGTCGGCCACCTCGAAGCCGTCGGCCCGCCCGCCGGCCGCGATCAAGGTCACGAACCGCCCGTCGGCCCCGTCCGGCGCCTGGTGCGGCTTCGTGTGCCGCCGCGGCCGCTCCTCGATCTTCGAGGGCGCGACGTGCGCCCCCTCGATCCACGGCGAGATCGACGTGCCGATGTGGTTCTCGATCGCGACCAGCTCGCGCTTCTGCCGCGGCTCGACGAAGGTGATCGCGCGCCCCGAGCGGCCCACCCGGCCGGTGCGGCCGATGCGATGCACGTACACGTCCGGGGACGTGGGGACGTCGAAGTTGATGACGTGGGTGACCGTCGAGATGTCGAGCCCGCGGGCGGCGACGTCGGTGGCGACGAGGATCGGCAGACGCCCGCCCTTGAACGAGAGCATCACCCCGTCGCGGGAGCCCTGCGACATGTCGCCGTGCAGCGCCTTGACGTTCAGCCCGCGGTCGCGCAGCTTGCGGTAGAGCTGGTCGGTGCGGATCTTCGTCCGCACGAAGACGATCGCCTGGTCGGGCCGCTCGGCCCGCAGCACCTCGACGAGCTTGTCGGCCTTGTCCGCCGGCTTGACCTCGAGCGCGAACTGCTCCACCGACTCCACCGTCAGGGTCGCCGCCTTGACCTTGATGTGCGCGGGGTCGTAGAGGTAGCGGTCGGCCAGCTTGCGGATCGGCGGCGGCATCGTCGCGCTGAAGAGCGCGGTCTGCCGGCTGTTCGGCGTGGCCGCGAGGATCTTCTCGACGTCCTCGAGGAAGCCGAGGTCGAGCATCTCGTCGGCCTCGTCGAGCACGACGAAGCGGCAGTCGGTGAGCACTAGCGACGCCCGCTGCATGAGGTCCATTACCCGCCCGACGGTGCCGACGACGATGTGCCCGCCGGCGCGCAGCTGCGCCTGCTGCGTGCGGATCGGCGCGCCGCCGAACGTCGCGACGACGTCGACGCCGTGGCGCTGCGCGTAGGCCCGCAGCGCCTGGGTCACCTGGATGCACAGCTCGCGCGTCGGCGTGAGCACCAGGCCCTGGACCTCGTTCACGGACGGATCGACGTACTCGATCATCGGCAGCCCGAACGCGGCGGTCTTGCCGGAGCCGGTCTGGGCCTGGCCGATGACGTCCCGGCCCTCGAGCATGGGCGGGATCGCCTGCTCCTGGATCGGGCTGGGCTGCTCGTAGCCGACGTCGTGGAGGGCCTCGAGCGTCTGGGGCGAGAGCCCGAGGTCCGCGAAGGTGGTCACGGAGGCAGAGTAGGACGTGGCTACGCTGAGCCGCCGTGCTGATCGGAAGGACCCGCGAACGCAGCGAGCTGGAGGCCGTGCTCGAATCCGCCCGGGAGGGGCGGAGCACGGTGGTGGTCGTCCACGGCGAGGCCGGGATCGGCAAGACCACGCTGCTCGACGAGACCGCCGCGGCGGCGCCCGACTTCCGCGTCCTGCGCGCGCGCGGCTACGAGTCGGAGAGCGACATCCCGTTCGCCGGCCTGCTCGACCTCCTGTCGCCGCTGCTCGACCTGCTCGACCGCATCCCGCCCGCGCAGGCCGCGGCGCTGCGCGGCTCGCTCGCCCTCGGGGACCCGGTCCCCCACGACCGCTTCGCGGTCCCCGCCGCCGTGCTGAGCATGCTCGCCGCCGCGGCCGAGGAGCAGCCGGTGCTGGCGATCGTCGACGACGTCCACTGGCTCGACGCGGCGTCGCTCGAGGCGCTGCTCTTCGCGGCCCGGCGGATCGCCGCCGAGGGGATCGTCCTGCTGCTCGGCGCGCGCGACGGCGAGGGGTTCGACGCGGGCGCGACCGGGCTGCGGTGCCTGCACCTCGGCGCGCTCGACGAGGAGAGCGCGCGGGCGCTGCTGACCGAGCGCGCGGCCGGCGTCGCCGAGCCGGTCGCCCGGCAGCTGCTGGAGGCCGCCGCCGGGAACCCGCTCGCCATCATCGAGATCCCGACGCTGCTGGACGACCTGCAGATCGCCGGGCGCGTCCCGCTGCCGGCGCCGCTGCCGCCGGGGTCGAGCGTCGAGGGCGCCTTCCGCCGCCAGCTCGAGCGGCTGCCGGACGACACCCGCCGCGCGCTGCTCGTGGTGGCGACGATGCAGACCGGGCGGGTCGACGTCCTGCACGAGGCGCTCCAGCGGATCGGGATCGACCGGGCGTGCCTGAACGCCGCCGAGGAGGCGGGGGTCGTGGGCGTCCAGGCCGGGCGCATGCACTTCCGCCACCCGCTGCTCCGCGCGACCGTCTACCACGGCGCCTCGGCGCCCGACCGCCGTGCCGCGCACGACGTCCTCGCCGAGGTGGCGCCGGACGCCCAGCGGCGCGCCTGGCACATGGCGCACGCCGCGGTCGCGCCCGACGAAGCCGTGGCGAGCGCCCTCGAGGCCGCGGGCCGCGACGCCCGGGGTCGCGGCGGGCACAGCGCGGCCGCGGCCGCGTTCGCGCGCGCCGCCGAGCTGAGCGTCGACGACGAGCTGCGCGCGCGCCGCGACCTCGAGGCGGCGACCGACTTCACCCTCGCCGCGCAGTTCGACAAGGCGCTCGCGCTGATCGACGACGGGCTCTCGCTGACGACCGACGCCGTCTTGAAGACCGACCTGCGGCGAGCCCGCGGCCACCTCGAGCTGCGCCGCGGCGCGCCGCTCGCGGCGAACGCGGTCCTGAAGGAGGAGGCGGAGTGGCTCGAGGCGCAGGGCGACCGCGCCCGCGCCGCCACGACCCTCATCGAGGCGAGCGTCGCCCACATGATGACCGGGGACATGGTCCAGCTCGGCGAGGGCGCCCGGCACGCGCGGGCGCTCGCGCACGGCGTCGCCCCGGAGGTCGAGGCGCTCGCGACGATCATCGAGGCCGAGACGCTCGTCGCGCTGGGCCGGGCCGAGGAGGCCGAGCGGCTGTTCGCGCCGGTCCTGCCGTTCCTGCTCGAGGGCGACCCGCTCGCGGCGGGGCTGCCGGAGGTCGTCGGGATGGTCGGGCAGTGCGCGACGTGGGTCGAGAGGTTCGACCGCGCGCAGACCATCCTCGACCGGCTCGTCCGCGCGGCCCGCGACGCCTCCGCGGTCGGGCTGTTGATCTACCCCTTGGCGGCTCGGTCGCACCTGGAGTTCCGCGTCGGCCGGTGGGCCGCGGCGATGGCCGACGCGGGCGAGTCCGTGGAGCTGGCGCGCGAGACCGGCCAGGTCGGCCTGATGGCGCACTCGCTGACGGCGCTCGCACGGGTCGAGTCCGCGCTCGGCCGGAGCGACGACGCGCAGCGCGACGGCCGCGAGTCGCTGGAGATCTGCCGGGCGATGGGCGGCGACGCGATCCGCGTCTACGCGCTGGCCGTCCTCGCCTTCGACGACCTCGTCTGCGGACGGGTCGAGCGCGCGATCGAGCTGCTCGACGAGGCGAGCGAGGTCGCCGACCGGCTGCAGATGGACGAACCCGGGCTCGTGCAGTGGGCGCCCGACCACGTCGAGGCGCTCGCGCGCGCGGGCGAGACGGAGCGGGCGCGCGTCGCGCTGCAGCGCTTCGAGCGGCAGGCCGAGGCGACGCAGCGCCGCTGGGCGCTCGCGGCCGCCGCCCGCTGCCGCGGCATCCTCGCCGAGGACGGCTTCAAGGCGGAGTTCGAGGACGCACTGCGCCAGCACGAGTCCGACGGCCAGCCGTTCGAGCGCGCGCGGAGCCAGCTCGCCTACGCCGAGCGCCTGCGCCGCGCCCGCCAGCGCGCCGAGGCGCGACCGTTCCTGACCGAGGCGCTCGACACCTTCGAGCGCCTCGGCGCCCGCCCCTGGGCGGACCGCGCCCGCGCCGAGCTGACCGCGACCGGCGGCCCCTCGGGCCCCCGCGCCGACCGCTCGCACGCCGACGAGCTGACGCCGCAGGAGCTGAAGATCGCCCTCCTCGTCGCCCAGGGCCTCACCAACCGCGAGGTCGCCGCGTCGCTCTTCCTCTCCCCCAAGACGATCGAGCACCACCTCAGCGCGATCTACCGCAAGCTCGACGTGAGGTCCCGCACCCAGCTCGCGCGCCTCCTCGCCGAGGAGCGCGGGGTGGCCGCGGCGGCCGCGGCGTAGCGCCGCGCCGCGGCGCACGTCACTCAGCGCGACGGGTCGAGCGTCAGCTTGCCGCTCGTATGGCGGCCGGCGAGGTCCTCCTGGGCGCGGCGCGCCTCGGACAGCGGGTACGTCTCGCCGACGACCACGCGCAGCTCGCCGCTCGCCGCGCGGGCGAAGAGGTCGGTGAGGGCCGCGTCCCACATCGCGTCCGACAGATGGTTCATCCAGAACCCGACGACGGCCTGACTCCGCTTGAGCAGCGATCCCGTGCGGACCTCGCGCTGCTCGCGCGACGAGATCCCGTAGACGACGAGGCGGCCGAACGGCGCGAGCGCGCGCAGCGACTCGTCGAAGACCTGGCCGCCCGTCGCTTCGAGGATCACGTCGACCGGCGCTCCGTCGTTGGCGGCGAGGATGCGCGAGGAGAGGTCGGAGGGACCGGAGTCGATGGCGGCATCGGCGCCGAGGTCGAGCGCGAGCGCCCGCCGGTCCTCGCTTCCGGCGGTGGCGACGACGCGGCCGGCGCCGAAGGCGCGCGCGAGCTGCAGGCAGAGCGACCCCGTCCCGCCCGCGGCGGAGTGCACCACGACCGACTCGCCCGGCCGCAGGCGCGCGCTGGTCCGCAGCAGGTGCCACGCCGTCGTGCCCTGGATGAGCAGCGCGAGTGCGGCCTCGTCCGGCAGCCCCTCGGGGACCGGGACGACCGCAGCCAGAGGCGCGACCGCGTACTCCGCGTAGCCGCCGCGACCCGGCAGCCGAGCGACGACCCGCTCGCCGGTGTCCTCGCGCACGCCCGCGACCTCGGTGCCAGGCACCAGCGGCAGGTCGTGCTTGGCGATGTAGGCGTTCTCGCGCGTGTGCGTGTCCGCGAAGTTCAGCCCCGCCCGCGAGACCCGGATGAGGACCTCGCCCTCGCCGGGCGACGGGGCCGGCACGTCCACGAGCCGCAGCACCTCCGGCCCCCCGAACTCCTCGATCTGGATCGCTCGCATCGCGAGGCCGGACGCTAGCCTCCTCCGCCGCGCCATGACCGTCACCGTCGTCGGCTCCATCGCGTTCGACCGCGTCAAGACCCCGTTCGGGGAGCGCGAGCGCATGCTGGGCGGCGCCGCGACCCACTTCGCGCTGGCCGCGAGCTTCTTCGACGACGTGCGGGTCGTCGGGCCGGTCGGCGACGACTTCGGCGAGGCCGAGTACGAGATCCTCAGAACCCGAGGGACGAACACCGACGACGTCGAGCACGTCGCGGGCGGCAAGACCTTCTTCTGGCACGGCGAGTACCACTTCGACCTCAACTCGCGCACGACCCTCGACACGCAGCTCAACGTCTTCGAGACGTTCGCGCCGAAGCTGTCGGAGGCGTCGAAGCGGGCCGACGTCCTGTTCCTCGCCAACATCCAGCCCGACCTCCAGTACGCCGTCCGGCAGCAGTGCGAGCGCGCGCGGTTCGTCGCGATGGACTCGATGAACCTGTGGATCGACATCGCGCGCGACTCGCTGGTCCGCACGATCGGCACGGTCGACGCGCTGCTGCTCAACGACGCCGAGCTGAAGCAGCTGACCGGCGAGCCCAGCCTCGTCAGGGCCGCCCGCGCGGTGATGGACATGGGCCCGAAGGTCGTCGTGGCCAAGCAGGGCGAGTACGGCGCGGCGCTCTTCACGGAGGACGGCTTCTTCGGCCTGCCCGCCTATCCGCTCGAGACGGTCGTCGATCCCACGGGCGCGGGCGACTCGTTCGCCGGCGGCTTCGTCGGCTACGTAGCGGCCCACGGCACCGGCGATCTCCGCGCCGCGATGGCCTACGGCACCGCGCTCGCGTCGTTCAACGTCGAGGAGTTCGGGACCGAGCGCGTCCAGCGCCTCACCGCGGACGAGGTGACCAACCGCGTGAGCGAGCTCGCGCGCATCACGCACTTCGAGGACAGCCCCCTCGAACTCAGGGCCTGAGCGGAGTACCCTCCCGCCCCGTGGGAGAGGTCTGGGGCTTCTTGTGGATCATGCTGGCGCTGAAGATCCCGCTGGCGCTGCTCCTCTACATCGTCTGGTACGCGATCAAGGCGACGCCCGAGCCCGTGGCCGGCGACGGGCGCGACGGCGGCATCGGCGACCGCCCCCACGGCCCGCTCGCGCCCACCCCGCGCCGGCGCGGCCCGCACGGCGACCCGCTCGTCCCGCCGCCGCCGCGCACGCGCACGCCCGCGACGTCGCGGGACCCGGCACGCGCCTCGCGGTAGCGTTCCGGGCATGGACGCCGCCACGCTGCTCGCCGCCGCCACCGAAGCCGAGAACCACGGCCACTCCGAGACGCTGTTCATCGTCATGGGCACCGTCCTCGCGATCTTCGCGGTCGTCGTCGCGACGATCGGGATCCGCACGCCGGACCTTCCGGACAGCGCGGTACGCGGCATCACCGGCCTGGGGATCGCGCTCGTGATCCTCACCGGCGTGGCGATGGTCGTCATTTCGACGTAGTCGGGTAGAGGAGTCCGCATGAGCGCCGAGACGCAGCAGGCCCAGCAGCAGTCCGACGGCGACGGCGCGCAGCCGGCCGGCAAGGACACCCTGACCGTCACCGACAACCGCACGGGCAAGACCTACGAGGTCGAGATCACCGACGGGACGGTCAAGGCGATGGACTTCCGCCAGATGAAGGTCTCCGAGGACGACTTCGGCCTCATGACCTACGACCCGGCGTACACGAACACGGCCTCCACGCGCAGCGCGATCACCTTCATCGACGGCGACAAGGGGATCCTCGAGTACCGCGGCTATCCGATCGAGCAGCTCGCCGAGCAGTCGTGCTACCTCGAGGTCGCCTACCTGCTCGTCCACGGCGAGCTGCCGACCAAGGCCCAGCTCGACGAGTGGATCGAGGAGATCACGATCCACACGTTCGTGCACGAGAACGTCAAGAAGTTCATCGAGGGCTTCCGCTACGACGCCCACCCGATGGGGATGCTCGTCGGCTCGGTCGGCGCGCTCTCGACCTTCTATCCCGACGCCAACCAGATCAAGGACCCGGACAACCGGCACATCCAGACGATCCGCCTGATCGCGAAGATGCCGACGCTCGCCGCGTTCGCGTTCCGGCACTCGATGGGCCAGCCGTACGTCTATCCCGACAACGACCTCACGTACTCAGGGAACTTCCTCGGGATGATGTACAAGATGACCGAGCTGAAGTACGAGCCGGACCCCCGGATCGAGAAGGCTCTGGACGTCCTCTTCATCCTCCACGCCGACCACGAGCAGAACGCGTCGACCAGCGCCGTCCGGTCCGTCGGCTCCACCCAGGTCGACCCGTACTCGGCGGTGGCCGCCGGCGTCGCCGCGCTCTACGGCCCGCTGCACGGCGGCGCGAACGAGGCGGTCCTGCGGATGCTCAAGCGCATCGAGACCACCGACAACATCCCGGACTTCATCAAGGGCGTGAAGGACGGCAACGAGCGGCTGATGGGCTTCGGCCACCGCGTCTACAAGAACTACGACCCGCGCGCGAAGATCATCAAGCAGGCGGCCGACGACGTCTTCGAGGTCACCGGCAAGAACCCGCTGCTCGACATCGCCACGGAGCTCGAGCGGATCGCGCTCGAGGACGACTACTTCGTCGAGCGCAAGCTCTACCCGAACGTCGACTTCTACTCCGGCCTGATCTACGAGGCGCTGGGGCTGCCGGTCGCGATGTTCCCCGTGCTGTTCGCGATCGGCCGCACGAGCGGCTGGATCGCCCAGTGGATCGAGCTGATCGGCGACAAGGAGCAGAAGATCGCCCGGCCGCGCCAGATCTACACGGGCGAGCGGACGCGCGACTACGTCCCGCTCGACCAGCGGAGCTAGTGCACAGATAGGGCGCGCCGGCGGGCTCACCATGAGACCCGTCATGTACACGCTCACGGACGGCACAGAGATCGAGTTCCGGCACATCCGGCCGGACGACAAGGGCAACCTCGCGGCGGCGATGGCCGGGCTCTCGGAGGAGTCGCGCCAGAAGCGCTTCCTCGCGCCGAAGCCGCGCCTCAACGCGAGCGAGCTGCGCTACCTGACCGAGATCGACGGCTTCGACCACGTCGCGATCCTCGCCGTGCTCGCCGGCGATCCCGACGCGATCGTCGGCGTCGGCCGGTTCGTGCGGCTCAGCGACCTGCCGGACACCGCCGAGGCGGCGATCGTCGTCGGCGACCGCTTCCAGGGCCAGGGGCTCGGCCGCGAGCTCGGCCGGCGGATGGCGGACGAGGCGCGCGAGCGCGGCGTGCGCCGGTTCACCGCGACGCTGCTGGGCGACAACGTCGCCGCGCACCGCCTGTTCCACTCGATCTCCGACCGCCTGGAGGGCCGGGTGGAGGGCGGCACCCGCGTGCTGACCGCCGACATCGCCGCCGCCTGAAACGATGCGGCGCTCATGCGCCGCGCGCGGTACAAGCTGGTCCTGCGGTTCGGGTCGCACGTCGAGAAGGAGCGCCACGCCTCCCTCGACGACGCCCTGACCGCGCTGGCCGCCCGGATCCCGCAGGTCTCTCCGCGCGAGCACGCCAAGACGCTCGGCCGCGAGTACGAGCCGGTCCGGCAGGTCGCCGGCCGGCTGGAGCTGCACGGGCCCTCCGGCGCGCACGGGGGGATCGACGTGCGCGGCGACGGCTCCGCCGAGGCCTACGTGGGCTGGATCCGCAAGCGGGTCGTCGAGCAGCGCCCGGACGAGTCCGCGGCCGACGCGCTGCGGCGGGAGCTGGCCCGGGCGGAGTGAGCGCGGCGGCGGGGGTGGTGCGCGCGCGGGGGCGCGCGGTGGCGGACGCCGCCTGGCTGCCGTGGGCGGCGATCGGGGTCGTGCTCGCGGGCTGCGGCGCGCTGCTCTTGTGGGCCGGCCGCGACGGGACGTTCTTCTTCGACGACTGGACGTACCTGCTCTACCGCCGCGACTGGACGCTCGACGCCGTGCTCGAGCCGCACAACGAGCACCTGCAGGCGGTCTCCGCGCTCGTCTACAAGCTGCTCTTCGAGACGGTCGGGCTGCGCGACTACTGGGTCTTCCAGCTCTTCCTCGTCCTCGCCAACCTGCTGACCGGCTTCCTCCTGTTCCTCTACGGCAGGACGCGCATCGGGCCGTGGCCGTCGATCGCGCTCGTCGGCTGCCTCGTCCTGATGGCGTCGTCCTGGTACAACCTCGTGTGGGCCTTCATGCTCTGCTTCACGGCGACGACCGCCGCGGGGCTCGGGGCCTTCCTCGCGTTCGACCGGCGGTCCACGCGCGGCGACCTGCTCGGGATGGGCTGCCTGTGCGTCGCGGTCGCGTCGTCCAGCGCCGGGCTCGCGTTCCTGGCCGGCGCGATCGTCGAGTGGGTGCTGCGCGACGACCGGCGGCGGCGCTGGTGGGTCGTCGGCGTGCCGCTCGTGCTCTACGGCATCTGGCGCCTGGCCTACGACCCGGCCAGCTCCGCGCGGTGGCACAACGTGCCGGACATCCCGGCCTACGTGCTCGACGGCTACGACGACTCGGTCGCCGGGATCACCGGGCTCGGGCTGGAGTTCGGGTCGGTCCTCGCGGTGGCGCTGGCCGCGCTGGTCGTGCGCGACCTCGTGGATCCGGCGCGGACCTCGACCCGCCTGATCGCGCTCGTCGCGATGCCGCTGAGCTTCTGGGCCGCGACCGCGCTGGGACGGGCGGACATGGGCGTGGAGGCGGACGCGAACCGCTACCTCTACGTGTCGGGGCTGATGGTCGGGCTGGTGGCGATCGAGGTCGGGCGGCGGTACCCGCTGACGCGGCGCGGCGTGGTCGCGCTGACGGCGATCCTGACCTTCGGCGCGTTCGCGAACGGCAACGGCGTCGAGGGCGGAGGCGACCGGTTCCGCGACTTCAGCGGCGGCGGGCGGCCGGCGGCGACCGCGTACGAGATCGCGGGCTTCCTGAACCCGGACTTCAACGGCGCCGACCCCACGTTCTCGATCAACGCCAGGGACTACCTCGCGGCGGCGGGCGATTACGGGCCCGCGGGCTACTCGGCCAAGGAGCTGCGGACCGTGCACGAGCAGCAGCGCCTGAAGGTGGACACGGCGATCTCGCGGGTCGTCACCGCACAGGTCGTCGAGCTGCCCGACTCGCATCCGATCGGCGAGGCGCCGCCGGAGCTGGTGGCGTCGACGGGCGGCCCGGCGGTCGCGCGCGGCGGCTGCCAGGCGTACACGCCCGGTACGGAGGGCGACCGCTGGATCGAGGTCCGGCTCCCCGCGCCCGGGCTGATCGTCCACGCGGGTGACGAGCAGGTCGAGCTGCGTCTGCGGCGGTTCGGGCCGCTCGTGCCGGAGGCGCCGGTGGGCGCGGTCGCGGCGAACCGCACCGGCGGGATCGAGATCGCGCCCGATCACTCGCCGCAGCCGTGGATCGTGCGGCTGCAGTCGTCCGCCGCGTTCGAGGCGTGCAGCTCGGTGCCGCGCTAGAGGACCAGCGTCTGGCCGTGGCGGCGCAGCCAGCGGCGCGGCTCCGCGTAGCCGGGCACGTGGCTCTCGAGCAGCGACCAGAACCGAGGGGAGTGGTCGAGCACGATCAGGTGGCACGCCTCGTGCCAGACGACGTAGTCGAGGACGTCCTCGGGGGCGAGCAGCAGGCGCCAGTTGAAGCTCATCGCTCCGTTCGACGAGCACGAGCCCCAGCGGGTGCGCTGGTTGCGGATCGTGAGCGTCGTGTAGCGGGTGCCGAGCTGCTGCACCGCGTGGTCGAGGCGCGGCGCGATCTCGCGCGCGGCCATGCGGCGGTACCAGCGCTCGAGCGCCGGGCGGGGGTCGCCCGAGGGGACGAAGAGGTCGTCGCCGCGGCGGTGCACGCGGGTGCGGCCGGGCTGTGGGTGGAGGTCGAGCGTCTCGTCCAGGTAGGGGACTGTCCCGCGGCGGGCGGCGACGACGGCGCGGGCGGCCTCGGCCTCCTCGAGCCGTCGCTCGATCCACGGCCGCAGCTCGAGGATCGCCTCGGCGGCGGCGCGCTTCGGCGCGCGCTCGGGCAGCACGACCTCGACCCCCTTCTCGGGGTCGACCGCGACGCGGACGCGCCGGGCGCGCTGGGAGCGCCGGACCGTGTACTCGATCACCGCCCGAAGCCTAGGAAGGGGTGCGGTCGACGAGCGCGCTCATCACGATCTGCGAGCGGGTGCGGACGACGTGGCCGTCGCGCTGCAGGTCCATGATCAGCCGCTCGAGGTCGGCGTTGTCCTGGGTGCGGACGCGGGCGATCGCGTCGGCCTCGCCGGTGACGCTCCACGCCTCGACGACCTCGGGGTGCCGCTCGAGCGTTGCGGCGACGCTGTCGAGCAGCGTGCCGGGCGCGTAGAACAGCTCGACCAGCGCCTCGGTCTGGGCGCCGAGGGCGGCGTGGTCGACGACCGCCGTGAAGCCCTTCAGCGCGCCGGTCGAGCGGAGGCGGTCGACGCGGCGCTTCACCGCGGGCGCGCTCAGCGAGACGCGCCGGCCGATGTCGTCATAGCTTCTGCGCGCGTTCTCGACGAGGAGCGCAACGATTTGATGGTCAATGGCGTCGATGACGTTGCATTCTTGCACTGATTCGCAACCACGTCCGCCGAGACCGACCGTACGCTTCCTGGCATGCCCAAGGTCGCGCGCGTGCTCTTCGACGAGGCCCACTCCGAGGCGTGGACGATCCGCCCGGAGGTCGCGGCCGCGATGCAGCCCTCGCACCCGGGCGACTCGTCGTACGCGCGCGCGGCGGAGGCTCTGCGGGAGCGCGACTTCGTCGTCTCGGCGCACGTGGCGGGGCCGCTCGCCGGCGGCGCTCTGGCCGATGTCGACGTCGTCGTCGTCGCGCACCCCTCCGAGGAGGCGTGGGAGCGGGTCGTGCCCGGCGGCTCGCCGCGGTTCACCGGCGAGGAGCTCGACGCGATCGAGGCGTTCGTCGCCGGCGGAGGCGGGCTCGTGCTCCTCGCCGAGGAGGAGCAGGCGAAGTACGGCACCAACGTCACCGAGCTGGCGGCGCGGTTCGGGATCGGGATCGAGAGCACCGTCGTCAGCGACTACGACCGCCACCACAAGGCGCCGTCGTGGATCCTCGCCGACCTGGCCCCCGCGGCGCGCGCCGTGGGCGGTGGAGTGGGCGCGCCCGAAGGGCCCCCTCCGCGGCCGCCCGCCGACCTCCTGGCGCGCGTCGGCCAGACGTGCTTCTACCGCGCGACGACGATCGCGGAGCCGCGCGGTGGAGCCGTGCTCGCGCGCGCTGGCGCGACCTCGTCGCACCCCGGGGCCCCTCTCGCGGTCGTCGCGGAGCCCGGCGCCGGGCGGGTCGCGGTGCTCGGCGACTCGGACCTCTTCGGCGACGACTGCCTCGACGAGCTCGACCACCGCGCGCTGTGGCTGAACCTCCTCTACTGGGTCGCGGGCGGGGCGTTCACCGATCGCGAGGGGCCGGCGCCGTCGGCCGCGGCCGCCGATCCCGCGTGGACGGCGCTCAAGGCCGCGACCGATGAGCTGCGCCTGCTGCAGGCCCCGGACGGGTCGGTCGCCGACGGCGTCGAACCTTCGGCGCCGCTCGTCGACTCCGATGCCGCACCCTCCGCGGCGCCGCTCGCCGACTCCGCGCCCCACAGCGAAGCGGCGCGGTTGGTGGAGGCCATGAGCGCGGCGGTGCGCGAGCTGCGCGGGCACTTCCCGCACCAGCGCGACTACCTCGACGCGGTGGTCGAGGACCTCGCTGAGTGGCGCGACGGCGGCTTCCGGAAGCCCGACTTCACGCGCTCGCTCGAGCTGTTCCGGCCCGAGCGGCAGCGGGCGGACGGGATCGAGCACCTCGCGGTCTTCCCGATGTACCTGCAGAACGCGTCCCGCGACACGCGGTTCGAGGCGCTGATCGTGCGCGTCCCGTGGCCGGACTGGCTCGCCGAGCTCGAGCGGACGCGCTACGACAACCCCAAGTTCGTCCCGGTGACGTTCGTCGACCACACCGCCGGCTACGACAGTGAGTGCGCGGTCCTGTTCCCGGAGACCGTGAGCGTCGCCGACCGGCCGGTGAACAACTTCGGCGGCATCTTCTGCGACAGGGAGTCGACGCGGTTTCGCGAGAAGGTCGGCGCGGCCGCGGCGCTGCTCGACGTCGACCTGCCGCCCGACGCCGCGGCGCTCCTGCGCTCCGAGCAGCTGTCGCTGGACGCGTACATGCTCTGGGACCTCGTCCACGACCGGGCCCACAGTCACGGCGACCTGCCGTTCGACCCGTTCATGATCCGCCAGCGCAGCCCGTACTGGATGTACTCGCTCGAGGAGCTGCGCTGCGACCTGACCGCGTTCGGCGAGGCCGTCCGGCTGGAGCGCGAGGGGCTCGCGGTCGCCCGGCACGTCCAGTACGCGATCCTCTTCGACCGCCTCTTCCGCTTCCCGATCACCGGCTCGCGCGTGCGCAACTACGACGGGCTCGGCGGCCAGCTGCTCTTCGCGTACCTGCACAAGCACGGCCTCGTCCACTGGACCGACAACCGCCTGACGGTCGAGTGGGGCCGCGTCGGCGACGGCGTCCAGGCGCTGCGCGAGGCGATCGAGGAGCTGTACCGCTCGGGCATCGACCGCTCCAAGGTCGCGCACTGGATCGCCGCTCACGACCTCGTCGCGACGTACGTCCCGCCCGCGACGTCGTCGAAGTGGGCCGCGGCCCGGCGCGACTTCGAGGACGAGTCGGACCCACGCGCGCTCATCGATCTCGTCCGCGACGACGAGTTCCCCCTGTCGATGTTCTACCTCCAGTTGAAGGGGAAGTTGGACGCGCCGCAGAGCGTGGCGGCGTGACAAGCTTCGCGCCGTGATCGTCGTCACCGGAGCGGGCGGGTCGCTCGGCCCGCACGTCGCGCGCGCGCTCGCCGAGCGGGGCCAGGAGCTGTGCTGCTGCGATACCGACACCGCGCGGCTCGAGGGGCTGCCGGGCGAGCACGACGCGGTCGACCTCCTCGACGAGCCGGCGACGCGGGAGTGGGCGGCGTCGAAGCGGGGCGTCACGGGGGTCGCGCACCTGGTCGGCGGCTGGCGCGGCGGCACGCCGCTCCCGGAGGCGCCTCTGGAGGACTGGGCGTTCCTGCACGACCTCCTCATCCGCACGGTCCAGCACACGACCCGGGCGTTCGCGCCCGCGCTCAAGGAGGCCGGCGACCGGGGACGGTTCGTCCTCGTCTCCTCCAAGCAGGCGCAGGCGCCGACCAGCACCAACGCCGCCTACGCCGCGGCGAAGGCCGCCGCCGAGGCGTGGACGCTGGCCTTCGCCGACGAGCTCGCCGCGACCGGCGGCGGCGCGAACGTGCTCGTCGTCAACGCGATCGTGACGCCCCAGATGCGAGAGAAGAACCCGGACAAGTCGTACGCCACGTTCACCGACGCGCGGCACATGGCGTCCGCGATCGCCTGGATGCTGTCCGACGAGGCCGTCGCGATGAACGGTCAGCGCGTCTCGCTGCACGGATGACCCGCCCGCGCGGCTTCGGCAGCGACAACCACGCGGGCGTCCTGCCCGAGGTGCTGGCCGCGATCGCCGCCGTCAACCACGGCCACGTCCCCTCCTACGGCCACGACGAGCACACCGAGCGGGTGGCCGAACGGCTGCGCGCGGAGCTGGGCGGCGAGCCCTTCCTCGTCTTCAACGGGACGGGCGCGAACGTCGTCGCGCTGCGCGCGATGTGCCGGCCGTGGGAGGGCGTCGTGTGCGCGGGCACCGCCCACCTGAACGTCGACGAGGGCGGCGCGCCCGAGCGCGTCGGCGGCCTGAAGCTGCTGACCGTCCCGACCACCGACGGCAAGCTGACGCCCGAGCTGGTCGCGCCGCGGCTCGTGCGCTTCGGCGACGAGCACGCGGTGCAGCCCCGCGTCGTCTCGGTCACGCAGAGCACCGAGCTGGGGACGCTCTACACCCGGGACGAGCTGGCCGCGCTGGCCGAGCAGGCCCACGCGCACGGCCTGCTGCTCCACGTCGACGGGTCGCGGCTCACCAACGCCGCGGCGGCGCTCGGCTGCTCGCTCGGCGAGGCGGCCGGCGAGGCGGACGCCATCTCGCTCGGCGGCACGAAGGCCGGGCTGCTCTTCGGCGAGGCGGTGATCCTGCGGCACACCGAGCACGCCGCGGCCGCGCCGTACCTGCGCAAGCAGTCGATGCAGCTCGCGTCGAAGATGCGCTTCGTCGCCGCGCAGTTCGACGCGCTGCTCGACGGCGAGCGGTGGCGTGCCGCCGCCGGCCACGCCAACGCGATGGCGCGCCGGCTCGCCGACGCGGTCCGCGACACGGTCGAGATCACCCAGCCCGTCGAGGCCAACGCCGTCTTCGCGATCCTCGACCCCGACCGCGCCGAGCGGCTGCGCGAAGACTGGTTCTTCTACACGTGGGACGAGGCGACCGGCGAGGTCCGGTGGATGTGCTCGTGGGACACGACCGAGGAGGACGTCGACGCGTTCGCGGAGGCCGTCCGCGGGTGACGACGTCGCGCGTGCCGCTCCCCCGCGAGGTCCCGAGGGAGTTCGAGGTCTTCGTCAACGGCGTCCCGCAGCGGCGCGGCCGCGACTACCGCGTCGAGGGGCGCGTGCTGGTCTTCGACCGCGAGCTGAAGAAGGAGGGCCGGCTCGGCCTCTGGCGGTGGTTCCTCGGCGCGTGGGGCATCGGCACCTACCGCCAGAACGACTCGGTCGACGTCCGCTACGAGGCGGGCGGAATCCCGCGCGTGGTCGAAGGGCTGGACATCGCGCCGCCGGTCGGCGATCGGTCCGCAGGCGTTTAGTCCGCCGGTCCTCGGAGCATCCTTCCGAGACGATGTTCGATCCCACCTCGGAGGACCTCGTCCGGCGCGGCCGGGCGCACACCCGGTTGCGGGAGCTGCTGGATTCCCGCGGCCCCGCCGTCCTGCACCGCCACGAGCGCGAGCAGCTCGTCGACGCGGCGGACGCGCTGCTGTTCGGCGAGACCGACGCACTCGAGCGCCGCGACGCCGCGCTCGACCTCCTGGACGAGCTCGTCGAGTCCGGCCGGTGGGAGGCGAGCGCCACGAACGCGGTGGCCCAGGCGCTGCGCGCCTGCGGCTCGACGACCGTCTCGCACTAGCGCACGTAGAGCGTCAGGCGGCAGCGCTCCTCGAACCCGAGGGCGCGATAGCAGCGCAGGCCCGCCGCGCTCGACCACAGCACCGCCGTCTCCGCGCCGCCCGCGCGCGCCTCGGCCATCAGCGCCGCGGTGATCGCGGTGCCGAGCCCCTCGCCCTGGCGATCGGGCAGCACGCCGACGTTGTAGAGGCCGGCGACGCCCGCCGCCTGCACGAGCGAGCCGCACGCGACCGGCGCGCCGTCGTCGAGGGCGATGAAGTTGCGGACGCCGGGGGCGTCGAGCATCCGCAGGAACGGGTCCACCACCGCCGGCGGCATGTCGAACGCCAGGCCGAGCAGCGTCCCGAAGGCCTCGAGGCTCGGCTCCTCGCGGACCTGCTCGAATCTCAAACCTCGATGTGCCGGGGGTGGGTCGCGAAGGGCCGCCGCCATGCCGGGCAGCGTGTCCAGCACGCGGAAGCCCTTCGCGCGCAGCCGGCCGGCCAGGTCGAGCGGCAGCGACGCCGGCCCGACGTACCACGACCACGGCGCGCCGCGGGAGTCCAGCGTCGCGCTGATCTCGTCGATGACGCCGTCGGCGCGCTCCGGCACCATCGTCGCCCGCAGGACGCCGTTGAACGGCGCCGCCTGCACGCCGGTCACCCACCACAGAAGCTCGTCGCCGTCCTGCACCTCCGCGCCGCCGTGCAGCGCGATCGAGCGGAAGAGCTCCCACTGGTTGCGCTCGAGCGCCTCGACGACCGCGGCGTGCGCGTCCGGCGCGATCACCGGCGGCTCAGCCGACCGCGAGCGAGGCCTCGCCGAGGCCGGAGCGCTCGTCCCACGGCCGCATGAGCCTCAGCGCACTGAGGATCGCCCGCGTCGCCGGCGAGCGGTTGAGCGTGTAGAAGTGGATCCCGGGCGCGCCGCGGCGCAGCAGCTCGGCGCACTGCAGCGTGGCGAACGCGACGCCGAAGTCGCGCGCGGCGTCCGGCTGATCGGCCCGCGCCTCGAGCGCCGCCTGTAGGCCGGGCGGGATGTCCGACCCAATCATCGACGCCATGCGGTTGATCTGGTTGACGTCCTGGATCGGCATGACGCCGGGCACGATCGGCACGTCGATCCCGATGTCGCGCGCCCGCGCGACGAAGTCGAAGTAGACCGCGTTGTCGAAGAACATCTGCGTGATGAGGAAGCGCGCGCCGGCGTCGACCTTGTCCTTGAGGTAGCGCAGGTCGTCGTCGGGCGACGAGGCGTGGATGTGCGTCTCGGGGAAGCACGCGCCGCCGATCGCGAAGTCGTAGTCCGACCCGATCAGCTCGACGAGCTCGCGGGAGTACTCGAGGCCGCCCTCGGTCTTGCGCCACTCCTCCTGGCCCGCCGGCGGATCGCCGCGTAGCGCGAGCACGTTGGAGATGCCGGCCGTGCGCATCTCGTCGAGCGTCGCGCGCAGCTCCTCCACCGTGGCGCCGACGCACGTGAAGTGGGCCATCGCCTCGAGGCCGTACTCGTCGTGGATGCGCTTGACGATCTCGATCGTCTTCGACCGCCTCGAGCCGCCGGCGCCGTACGTGACGGAGACGAAGGCGGGCTCGAGCCGCCGCAGCTCCTCCAGCGCGGCGTAGAGGTTGCGCTCGCCCTCGGGGGTCTTGGGCGGGAAGAACTCGAACGAGAAGACGGGCTCGTCGCTCGTGCCGAGCAGCTCGTCGATGCGCATCGTCAGATGGTAGTCCAGCGCTCCGGCTGCCCCGGGATGCGCCTTGCGGCCCCCACGCGCTCCAGGTGGGTCAGGTAGGCCAGGGTCTCGGAGAGCCACCAGTTCGCCGTCATCGGCGTCACCGGCTGCCCGTAGACGAGCGGCACCGCCTCGAACGCGGTCAGCGGCCCGGCGCCGTCGGAGATGACGTCGCGCACGCGGTCGAGCCGCTCCGCGACCGCGGCGCGGTTGGCCTCGACGTGGGCGCGCACGTCGGTGAACGTCCGCCCGTGCCCCGGCAGGCAGAGGCGCGCGTCGAGCGCGTCGACGACGTCGAGCGACTGCAGGAACTCGCCGGCCGGGTCGGGCGTGTGGCCGAAGTCGTAGTAGAGCGACACGCGGCCGAGCAGGTGGTCGCCGGAGATGAGCACGCGCTTCTCGGGCTGGAAGAGGCAGACGTGCGACGGCGCGTGGCCGGGCGTCTCGTGGACCGTCCAGGGGCCGAGGTCGGTCTCGACGACGACCCCGGGAACTAGGTCGCGGTCCGGCGGCACGAGCCCGGCGATCCCGATCCCGCGCCCGCGCTGCGACTCGCGGTAGGCCTCGAGCGGCCTGCGCGGGACGCCGCTCTGCAGCGCGATCTCGATCCGCCGCTCGAGCGCGGCGTCGTAGTCGGTGGCGGCCAGCTCGACGTGCTTGTAGCTCGGGTGCATCCACAGCTCGCACCCGGTGCGCTCGACGATCGTCGCGGCCTCGCCGTAGTGGTCGGAGTGCGCGTGGGTGCAGACCAGCAGGCGGATGTGCTCGAGCTTCAGCCCGACCTGGTCGAGCGCGCGCTCCAGATGGCCCATCGACCCGGGCTCGTGCATGCCGGTGTCGACCAGCACGACGCCGTCGCCGGCGGCCAGCGCCCACGCGTTGCAGTGCGGCACGCCGGGCCACGGGAGCGGCAGCCGCAGGCGCCAGACGCCCGGCAGGACCCGTTCCCCCCGCCCCACCTCGCGCCTGCGCTGTGCCTCGGCCATCGGAATGAGGCTAGCTTTCAGGGCATGGCTGCCACCTCCACGTCTTCCAGCGCCGCGGAGCTGGCGCGCGAGTACTTCGAGCAGATCGGCGTCGATCGCAACGCGCAGCGGAGGTGGTACGCCGACGACGCCCGGATCGAGATCCCCGGGGCGCTGGAGGGCGCGGGCAAGCCCGAGCTGGTCGCGTTCTTCGACATGCTCAACGACGCGATCCCGGACCTGCGGATGGAGGTTCTCGACGTGCTCGGCGAGGGCGACAAGGTCGCGGTCCACTGGCGGATGAACGGCACGTTCGCCGGGCCGGGCCAGTTCAACGGCATCGACCCGACCGGCGCGCGGCTCGACGGCCTGACCGGCGTCGACGTGATCACGATGCGCGACGGGAAGATCGTGCGCAACGACGCGTACATCGACAACCTCACGGTCGGCCGCAGGCTCGGCCTGATGCCGCCCGCCGGGTCGCCGGTCGAGCAGCGGATGAACAGGGCGTTCAACGTGCGGACGAAGGTGGCGCGCAAGCTCGTCGCGCCGCACGGCGCGCCCGAGGAGGTCGCCGAGGGCGTCTGGAAGGTGCAGGGCGAGCCGGGGAAGTGCAACGTCTACTTCGTCCGCGACGGCGAGGGCGTGCTCATGTTCGACGCGGGCGCTCGCACGATGACGGGCGCGGTCGCCGCCGCGGCGGCCCAGCTCGGCGGGCTGACGCGGATCGTGCTCGGCCACGGCCACACCGACCACCGCGGCACGGCGCCGTCGTTCGACGTGCCGGTCCTCTGCCACCCCGACGAGGTCGTCGACGCCGAGGGCAGCGGCGGCTGGCGCTACTGGGACCGGTCGCTCAAGCACCTGCCGCTGCCGCTGCGCCCCGTGCACCGGTTCTTCCACGACAAGGCGTGGGACGGCGGACCGGTGAAGATCAGCGACACCGTGTCGGAGGGCGACGACGTCGCGGGCTTCGAGGTCGTGCACCTGCCCGGCCACGCGCCCGGGATGATCGCGCTCTGGCGCGAGTCGGATCGGGTCGCGTTGTCGACCGACGCGTTCTACGTCATCGACATGTGGGGCCGCGACAGCGAGCCGCACCTGCCGACCGCCGGCTACAACTTCGACCACGAGCAGGCGCGTGCGTCGCTGCGCAAGCTCGCTGCGCTCGACCCGGCGGTGTGCCACCCGGGGCATGCGCGCGCCCTCGAGGGCGACGTCCGCGCGCGGCTGGAACGGGCCGCCGCCGAGTAGCGTGGGCCGCCGCGGCCGGCAGCGCGAGCGCGTCAAGGCGCCGACGATCTCGTACTCGCGCGACGGCTCTTCGCTCGAGCTGCGGGGGTCGCTGACGCCCGCGTCGCGGCGCGAGTACGCGGCGCTGGTCGCGGGCGGCTCGACGCGCGAGGACACCTGGCACCGTGCGGTCGAGTTCCTCTTCGAGCGCCTCGCCGTGAGCTGGACGGTCTCGGGTGTCGAGTGGACGAAGTCGAAGGAGGTCCTCGCGCGGTTCCGCGTCGCGTCGCAGGAGGAGAAGGCGTGGGTACGCGGCGTGCTGCGCGAGCACGTCGCCGAGTGGTTCCCGGACGTGGAGGCGCCGTGAGGCAGGCGCCCCCTGTGGACCGGCTCCTCCTCGGCTCCGGCCCGTCGCCCGTCCCCCAGCGGGTGCTCGACGCGCTCGCGCGCCCGACCGTCGGCCACCTCGATCCGGCATTCGTCGCACTGATGGAGGAGGTCGCGTCGCTGCTGCGCGCGACGTTCGGCACGGCGAACCGCGCGACGCTGCCCATCAGCGGGACCGGCAGCGCCGGGATGGACGCGATGGTGGCCAACTTCGTCGAGCCGGGCGACCGGGTCGTCTGCGGCGTCTGCGGGCTCTTCGGCGAGCGGATGGCGGACGAGCTCGCGCGCAACGGGGCGGAGGTCGTGCGGGTGGCGGCGGAGTGGGGCCGGGCGATCCCGGTCGAGTCGCTCCGCGCGGCCGTGACGCCCGCCACCGCGGCGCTCTTCGTCGTCCACGGCGAGACCTCCACCGGCGTCTGCCAGCCGCTCGAGGGGCTGGGCGAGGCGTGCCGCGAGCACGACGCCCTGTTCCTCGTCGACTGCGTGACGTCGCTCGCCGGCCAGCCGCTGTCGCTCGACGACTCCCTCGTCGACGCCGCGTTCGGCGGGACGCAGAAGTGCCTCAACTGCCCGCCCGGGCTCGCGCCGTTCACGGCGGGGGACCGCGCTCTCGAGAAGCTCCGCGCGCGCGCCACGCCTCCGCGCTCCTGGTACTTCGACCTGTCGCTGGTGCTCGGATACTGGGATGGGGACGGCGGCCGCGCGTACCACCACACCGCGCCGATCAACATGGTCTACGCGCTGGCGGAGGCGCTCGAGATCGTGCACGAGGAGGGGCTCGAGGCGCGGTGGGAGCGCCACGCCGCGGCGCACGCGCGCCTCGTCGGCGCGCTCCAGGTCCTCGGCTGCCGCCGCCTCGCCCCCGACGGCGAGCAGCTCCACCCGCTCGTCGCGGTGACGCCGCCCGACGGCACGGACGTCGAGGGAGTGAGGAAGCGTCTCCTCACCGACCACGGCATCGAGATCGCCGCCGGCGCCGGCCCGCTCGCCGGCCGCGTGTGGAGGATCGGCGTGATGGGCGTCGGCGCCGAGCTCGAGCCGCAGGAGCGCCTCGTCCGCGCGCTCGCGCAGGAGCTGGGCGCGGACGCCGAGGAACCCCTCGCCGCGCTGCGCACGTGACCACTCCGCCCGCAGCCTCCCCCGCGCCCACTCCGCGCGGCCGCCTCGACCCCGCCGCGTTCGCGCGCCTGCTCGTCGGCTACTGCCTCGACGCGCAGGCGGGCCAGCAGGTCGTGGTCCGCTCCACCACCCTCGCCGCGCCGCTGCTGCTCGAGGTCCAGCGGGAGCTGCTGGAGCGGGAGGCGTGGCCGCTGCTGCGCGTCGAGCTTCCCGGGCAGACGCGCGGGTTCTACGCGCTCGCGCGCGACGCGCAGCTCGACGGCTACGCGCCGCTCGCGCTCGAGGAGGCGAAGAAGGCGCACGCGTCGCTTGCGATCCAGGCCCCGGAGAACACGCGCGCGCTCGCCGGGATCGACCCCGAGCGCCTGTCGCGGGCGGCGCTCGGCCGGGCGCCGATCCGCCGCGAGGCGCTCAAGCGCCGCTGGTGCCTGACCGTCTGGCCGACCGACGCGCTCGCGCAGGAGGCGAGCATGGGGCTCCCCGACTTCGAGGCGTTCGTGCGCGGCGCGCTCTTCCTCGACCAGCCGGATCCGGTCGCGGCGTGGGCCGGGCTGACCGCCTTCCAGGGCCGGCTCGTCGACCGCCTCGAGCAGGCGCGCACGCTCCGGATCGAGGCGGACGGCACCGACATCGCGCTGGACGTCAAGGGCCGCACGTGGGTCAACAGCGACGGCAGGCGCAACATGCCGAGCGGCGAGGTCTTCACCGGGCCGCACGAGACCAGCGCGAACGGCACGATCCGCTTCGACGTCCCGAGCAGCCCCGCCGGCGTCCACGTCCAGGGCGTCACCCTGCGCTTCGAAGACGGCGAGGTCGTCGAGGCGAAGGCCGACCACGGCGACGACTACCTCCAGCGCGCGCTGCAGACCGACGCCGGCGCCCGCCGCCTCGGCGAGCTCGGGATCGGCACCAACTTCGGCATTGCCCGCCCGGTCGGCACGATCCTCTTCGACGAGAAGATCGGCGGCACCGTCCACCTCGCGCTCGGCCGCTCGTATCCGGAGACCGGAGGGAAGAACGAGTCCGCGCTGCATTGGGACCTCATCTGCGACCTCAGGCGAGGCGGCCGCATCACCGCCGACGGCGACCTCGTCCAGGAGAACGGCCGCTTCGTCATCTGACGTCGCGCGCGTCAGTCGGCGACGTCGGCGGCGAGGCGGTCGAGGTGCTTCGCGGCGTCGTCGAAAAGGTCGGGCAAGAGCTTGATCTGCGACGCGCTGCCGCCTTGGACGACGAGCAGCGCGCTCTTCGCCAGGGCTTCGAGCTCGACAGCCTCCTCGCAGACCTCGACAGCGAGTGAGCGGTACTCACGCTGGTAGGTCTCGACCATCTGCTCCCGCCACGCTGGGAACGGGCGGACGCCGAGGAAGGTCGCGACAGGCGCCCGCGGGAGGCGAATCCAGTGCTCGTCCACGAACTCCCGCAACGCCGTGCTCTGGCGCCGGCACTCCGCGGCCGCGAGCTGCAGTCGCCGACCGCGAGCCGCGTTCGAGACGCGCCTGAGCAAGGCCGATCGCGGTCGTGAGGAGCGTCATGCCGATGCCGACGAGCGTGAGACGAGTAGCGTCCACGCCCGCATCGAGCGTGCGCTCGCGACTGCCGGGCGCCCCGCGATGCTTCACCTGCCCCTCCTCTCGCGGTCCGGCGCCGGATCACGGCGAGGTGCCCGGTCACTGACGTCCAGCGCGTGCTGCTGCGCATCGGCCGCTCGGTCGGTCCAGATGAGGCGTCCGAGGTTCGCGGCTGCCTGCACGAGCGCATGAGTCAAGTCGGGACTGGCAAGCTCGTACGCGCCGTGTGAGGTCTCCCGCCGGACGACGCCCGCCGCCTCGAGCGCGGCCATCCGCTTGCTCATGGTGCGGGAGTTGATCCGAAGGTCGCGGACGAGATCCTTCTGGCTGGCGGGGGCGCCTGTTCGCGCGCGGCGTCAAGTCGGACCGAGCACCGCAGGATGAGCAGGTCCGGTAGGGATTGAGCGTCGTTGCGGAGGGCCGTCCCTCGTACGTCCGTCCAGTTCCCTCAACACCGCCCTTCAAGTTCTGCGGCCGCCTGCCGACCACGGGGGTGCCGACAGACTGGACCCCCTTCCCAGGAGTCAGGCGACCGCTGCACCTGCGCCTCGGCGAGCCCCCCGCTCGCCGGGGCGTAGCTGCTTAAGGCGCCGCCCGGCGTAAGCGCTAGCGTCCAGAGCGTGCGCCGCACGAAGATCGTCGCGACGATCGGGCCGGCCTCGCGGGATCGTGAGGTCCTGGTCGAGATGGTCCGTGCGGGCATGGACGTCGCGCGGCTGAACTTCAGCCACGGGTCGCACGAGCAGCACGCCGAGACCTCGCACGACGTCCGCGACGCCGCGAACCGCGCGGGGCGGCCGGTCGCGATCCTTCAGGACCTCCCCGGGCCGAAGCTCCGGATCGGCCGGCTCAAGGACGACATCGCCGAGCTGAAGGCCGGCGACGTCGTCACGTTCCGGTGCGGGCCCGACGGCGATCACGTCGGCGACGCGCAGAACATGACGATCTCGTGGGAGGGGCTGCCCGACGCGGTCGAGGACGGCGAGGTCATCTACCTCGCCGACGGCTCGGTCCGGCTGCGCGCCCAGGCGGTCCGCACCGGGGAGCGGGAGGTCGACGCGCGCGTGGAGGTCGGGGGCACGGTCGCCTCGCGGCAGGGCGTGAACATCCCCGCCGAGGCCGACGCGCTGCCCGCGGTCCCCGAGGAGGACCTGAAGCACCTCGAGGCGGGCACGAAGATGGGCGTCGACATGGTCGCGCTGTCGTTCGTGCGCCGCGCCTCCGACGTCGACCACGTGCGCGAGCACACCCGCGCCCCGCTGATCTCGAAGTTCGAGAAGCCGCAGGCGGTCGAGCGCGCGGAGGAGATCCTCAAGGCGTCGGACTGCATCATGGTCGCGCGCGGCGACCTCGGGATCGAGTTGCCGATCGAGGAGGTCCCGATCGTGCAGAAGAAGCTGCTGTGGATGGCCGGCCGGTTCGCGCGCCCCGCGATCACCGCGACGCAGATGCTCGACTCGATGGTCACGTCGAGCCGGCCGACGCGGGCCGAGGTCGCCGACGTCGCCAACGCGATCCTCGACGGCACCGACGCGGTGATGCTCTCCCAGGAGACGGCGATCGGCGCCCACGTCGTCGGGGCGATCGAGATGATGGCCTCGATCGCCAAGCAGGCCGAGAAGATCCTCCCGTTCGACCGCTGGATCGAGGAGCGGGTCGCCCGCGACGACCGCGACCCCGCCTACACGATCGCGCACAGCGCCTGCGAGGCGGCGCGCGAGCTGGGCCTCAGCGCGCTCGTCATCCCGACGCTGTCCGGGCGCAGCGCGCGGCTGATCTCCGCGCACCGGCCCGACGTCCCGATCTACGTCCTCTCCCCCGGCCGCGAGACCGTCCGCCGCTGCGGGCTGATGTGGGGGGTCACCGCGGCGTCGATGCGGCGGTTCGAGATCACCGAGGAGCTGATCACCGAGGCGGCGCGCCGGGTCGTCGAGCTGGGCTGGTGCAAGAAGGGCGACCGCGTCGGGATCACCGCCGGCCTGCCGAGCGGCCGCCCGGGGACGACGTCGCTCTTCCAGGTCCAGCAGCTCTAGAAGTACGCGAACCCGAGCAGGACGAGCGAGAGCGTCAGCACGGCGGAGCCGGCGCCGGTGACCGCCAGCCGGATCCGCGGAGCGCTCAGGACGCCGGCGATGCCGAGGAAGAACAGCGCGAGCGAGAGGATCACGATCACCACGTCGTAGCGCCCGCCCTCCTCCGCGGCCGTGTCGGCGTCCTTGGCGTAGGTCAGTGCTTCCTCGGCGCCCGCCGCCGCCTCCTCGGCGTGCTCGTTGCGGTACGCGGCCGACTCGAGCGGCGTCTTGACCTCGTCGTCGCCCGTACGCTCGTAGTCGCGCAGCCCGGCCCGGAGGTGCGGCTTCATCAGGTTGACCCGGATGTAGCGGTACAACTTACGGTCTTCGGCCTCGAAGGCCTTCGCGTACTCGAGGAAGATCTGTTGGTCGAAGACCTCCTGCTGGAGCGCCTGCTGCGACTCCGAGAACGCGCCGTTGAGCGTGATCGTCGCCAGGGTGTGGTTGTCCTGCACCTCCCCGCCCTTCTCGCCGGCCTGGTAGCCCGCGAACGCCGCGGCGATCGCGGCGACCCCGAGCAGGGTCGCGAGGATCGGGTCGAGGTGCTTGACGATGCGCTCTCTGATGGAGCGACACTACCCATGTTGAGGGTCCGATCCGAGAAGCGCGTCAGGCGGCCGCGCCGGCGCGGTGCCCGTAGAACTCGGCCTCCTGCCGGCCGAGCTCGGTCACCGGGGGATCGCCGTAGACCCACTCGCGGGCGATGCGGTGCCAGTTGTTCCTCGCGCCGAGCTGGCTCAGCACCGCGAGCGTGAGCGTCTCCAGGCGCCGGCCGAAGAGGTGGTCGGCGGGGACGCTCTCGTGGCGCATCTGCCCGTACCACTGCGAGCGCGGGTCGCTCATGTCGATCATCACCTGGGTGGCGATCGCGGGGGTCAGCTCGACCTCCTCGTCGACCGTGTACCACCAGGTCAGGTCGCGGAACTGCGCGAGCAGCTTGTCGGGCGCGGCGCCGTCGCGACTCCGGATGAAGCCCGCGTCGACGAGCGCGTCGAGCAGGCCCTCGGCGTCGCCCTCGATCCCCGCGCGGCCGATCCTCATCTCCGCGTCGGCGACCTCCTTCGGGATCCGCTTGAACAGCCCGAAGTCGAGGAACGCCATCCGCCCGTCGTCGAGCAGCATCGAGTTGCCGGGGTGCGGGTCGCCCGAGAACTGGCGGTGGCGGTACATCGAGCCGTAGTAGAAGCGGTAGATGATCTCGCCGATGCGGTCGCGCTCGGCCTGCGGCAGCTGCTTGAGCTCCTCGAACCCGCGGCCGTCGACGAACTCGGTCACGACGACCTTCTCGTGCGACAGCGACGTCACCACGTCGGGGATGTAGATGAACGGGTGGCCGCGGAAGATCCGCGAGAGCGTCTTCTGGTTGGAGGCCTCGAGCTCGTAGTCGAGCTCCTCGTGGATCCGCTCTCGGATCTCGTCGGCCATCGCCCTCACGTCGAGGCCCGGGAACACGCTCTTCAACAGCCGCATGATCACGCCCAGGTTCTGCATGTCGGCGCGCACCGCCGCCGCGACGCCCGGGTACTGCACCTTGACCGCGACGTGGCGCCCGTCGTCGAGCGTCGCCTTGTAGACCTGGCCGATCGACGCCGCCGCGATCGGCACCGGGTCGAACGTCGCGAAGACCTCGTCGAGCTTGTCGCCGTACTCGCCCTCGAGGACCTTCCTCATGTCCTTGAACGAGACCTTCGGCGCCGCGTCGCGAAGCTCGGCGAGCTTGCGCTGGAACTCCTCGCGGTACTCCTCGGGCACCAGGCCGACGTCGAGGAACGACAGCACCTGCCCGATCTTCATCGCGGCGCCCTTCATCGTCCCCAGCACGGCGACGATCTGCTCCGCGGCCTCGATCTGGCGCCGCTCGAGCGCGGCCGTCGACTTCTCCTCCGACCGCGCGACGTTCGCCGCGCGCGTGCCGAGCTGCTTGGCGGCCTGGCCCGCCGCGAGGCGCCCGACCGTCGACAGCCGGCGGATCCGGGAGGTGGGGATCGGGTCCTTCTCGCGGGCCAAGGGGACGGCTGATGCTAGTACCGGTGCCCGCGACGAGGCGCGGTCGCCGGTGGGCGCCGGCGCCGGCTGGCGCCGCACGGCGATCCGGAAGTGTGCGCCAGCACATGAGTCGGATCGTCGGGTGGCGCGAGGCGGTGATCGGCGGCCGCCGGAACCGTGCCTCGTCGCGGGTGCCGGTACTAGGACGTGCGCTGCACCTGGGAGCCGGGGACGATGTCGTCCTGGCCGTCCGGCCAGCGGACCCACGCCTTGTGGCCGCCGTCGTAGTCGGGCCCGAGGAGGACGAGCGTCGCCTCCTGGTCGCCGAACACGGTGCAGGGCTCCGAGCCCTCCTCGTCCAGCCCGCGCCACAGGCGGATGAACGGGTTGGACTCGTACTCCTCGCCGATCGTGGTCGGGTCCGTGTGCCCGGGCCGCACCTGCAGGTCGTGGTCGAGCCCCATCAGCCTGTGCATGATCGAGCGCCTGATGTCCTCGAAGCTCGTGCTGCCGGGCGCGCGGACGCCGCCGACCGAGCCCTTGAAGAGCGTGTCGCCGGTGAAGACATCGCCGTCGGCGATGAACGCGACCATGCCGGCGGTGTGGCCCGGCGTGTGCAGCGTCTCCACCGAGAGCCCGCCCGCCTCGATCGGCGTCCCCGGCTCGATCGTGCCGGTGACGCCCTCGACCTGCTCGGCCTCGGCGGGGTGGATCAGCACCTGGATGGCGGGGTGCGCCTCGAGGATCTGGGGCAGCGCCGCGACGTGGTCGTGGTGGTGGTGGGTGAGCAGGACGTGCGAGGGCACGATCCGATGGCGCTCGGCCGCCTCCAGCAGCGGCTCGATCGGGCCGCCGGCGTCGACGAAGAACGCGTGGCCCTTCCCGTCCCCGACGAGGTAGGTGTTGGAGAGCCAGCCGTCGGCCATGCAGCGCTTGAGGATCACGGTGCGCGATCCTAACCCGCCATGGAGCTCATCCACACCTGCTACCGGATCGGCGACATCGATCGCAGCGTCGCCTTCTACGAGGCCCTCGGCTTCGAGGAGATGGCGCGGATGCCGATCCGCGACGAGGCGATCAACGTGTTCATGGGGCTTCCCGGCGACGGGGCGCGCCTGGAGCTGACCTACAACCACGGCGTCGACTCCTACGAGCTCGGCACCGGCTACAACCACATCGCGGTCACCGTCGACGACCTCGACGGCAAGCTCGGCGCGTTGGCGGCGCAGGGCATCGAGCCCGAGAAGCCGCCCTACCGCGTGCGGGAGGGCGGCTCCCGGATCTGCTTCGTGCGCGATCCGGACGGCTACCGGATCGAGCTGATCGAGGTCACGGGCTAGGCCGCCGCCTCGACCGCGGGCTGCACGGCCGGAGACCGGCCCGCGAGGACGCCGCCGTCGACCGGCAGGATCGTGCCGGTGATCCAGCGCGCGTCGTCGCTGGAGAGGAAGAGGATCGCCTCGACGACGTCCTCCGGCTGGCCGCGGCGGCCGAGCGGGTGGAAGCCGTTGACGCTCTCGAGCACCTCCGCCGCCGCCTCCGGCGACATGAAGCGCTCGTACGACGGCGTCTCGACGAACGCCAGCGCGACGGTGTTGACGCGGATCCCGTCGGGCGCCAGCTCGATCGCGAGGTTCTTCGTGAGCATGTGCCGCGCGGCCTGGGCCATCGAGTAGGCCGAGGTCGGCGTGGTCGCGATCGCGTCGACCGCCCACATCGACCCGACGCTGACGATCGCGCCGCCGCCGCGCTCGCGCAGCGCGGGCACCGCGGCCTGCGAGGCCCAGTAGGTCGGCCGCAGGATCGAGCCGAGCGCCTCCTCGAGGTGCTCCTCGGTCTGGTCCTCGAACGGCGCCGGCCGGAAGATCCCGGTGCTGTTGACGAGCACGTCGACGCCGCCGAACCGCTCGACCGCCGCGTCGACGAGCCGCCGGCCGTCCTCGCGCGTGCGGATCGCGCCCGCCACGAGATGGGTGCGCGCGCCCGTCGGGTCGAGGTCGCGCTGCGCCGCCTCGAGCTTCTCGAGGCGCGTGTTGCTGAGGACGACGTTCGCGCCCTCGTCGAGGAAGCGCCGCGCCGCGGCCTTCCCGATCCCTCCACCACCGCCGGTGATGAGGACCGTCTTGTCGTCAAATCGGTGCATGTGCAGCATTATAGATGCTCATGCATCTATTGCAAGTGCAGGTATCGTGCTGCGCCGTGAAGGACGAGACGCTCGACGCCTGGCGGGCCTTCCTCAACGCGCACGCCCACGTCACGCGCGCGATCAACCGTGACCTGGCCGCGGCCGGCCTCCCCGACCTGAGCTGGTACGACCTGCTGTGGGCGCTGTACCGCCAGCCGGACCGGCGGCTGCGGGTCAACGAGCTGGCGCGCGAGGTCGTCCTGTCGCCGACCGCGATGAGCCGCTTCGTCGACCGCGTCGAGCAGGCGGGCTACGTCGCGCGCGAGCCCGACCCCGGCGACCGCCGCGCGCTGAAGGTGGCGCTGACGGACGCCGGGGCCGAGGCGCTGCGGGCGATCTGGCCCGTCTACCGGCGCGGGATCGAGGCGCACTTCGAGCCGGCGCTCGGCGCGTCGGGCGCGCGGGCCCGCCGGATGTTCGAGCGCATGTCGGAGTCGGCCCGTGGCTGAGCGGCGCGTCGCGGTCGTCGACCTGGGCTCGAACTCGTTCCGGATCGTGGTCTTCACCGCCGGCGACGGCTGGTGGAGGCGCACGGACGAGATCCACGAGGCGGTGCGGATCGGCGAGGGGATGGAGAAGACGGGCGAGCTGGGCGCCGAGCCGATGGAGCGCGCGCTGTCGACGATCGAGCTGTTCGCGCACTTCCACCACGCGATCGGCGAGCCCGAGATCGACGCGGTGGCGACGAGCGCGATCCGCGCCGCGCAGAATCGGGCGGCGTTCCTGCGCAAGGCCCGCCGGCACCTGCCGGTGCGCGTGCTGAGCGAGGAGGAGGAGGCGCGCTACGGCTACCTCGCGGCGGTCAACTCGACGTCGCTCGCCGACGGGCTCGTCCTCGACCTCGGCGGCGGGTCGCTGCAGCTCGTGCGCGTCAAGCAGCGGGAGGCCAGGCACCTGCGGTCGTGGCGGCTCGGCGCGGTCCGCATGACCGAGCGTTTCCTCCCCGACGAGGGCCCGGCGGCGAAGAAGCAGCTGAAGGCGCTTCGTGCGCATGTGGCGGTTGCGCTGGAGGACGCGCCGTGGCTGGGCAAGGCGGAGCGGATCGTCGGGATCGGCGGGACGATGCGCAACCTCGCCGTGGCGGCGCAGATCGCGGGCGACGTGCCGACGTTCGGGGTGCAGGGGTTCGTCCTGCGGCGCGACGCGCTCGACGACCTCGTCGCGTCGCTGGCCGGCATGACGACCGCGGAACGGGCGAAGGTCCCGGGGATCAAGGCCGCGCGCGGCGACCTCATCCTCGCGGGCGCGACGACGATCCAGACCGTCCTGCGCGAGGCCGGGCTCGACGCGATCGAGGTCACCGAGGCCGGCCTGCGCGAGGGCGTGTTCTTCGAGCGGCACCTGGGCGACGCCGGCCTGTTCCCCGACGTGCGCGGCGCGAGCGTCCGCAACCTCGCGATGCAGTACTCGCACGACGACATGCCGCACGTCGAGCACGTCGCGGAGTTGGCGCTCGGCATGTTCGACGACCTCGTGCGCGCCGGCCTCCACCCGGGCAAGCGCGTCGAGCGCGAGCTGCTGTGGGCGGCCGCGATGCTCCACGACATCGGCGTCGCCGTCGACTACGACGACCACCACAAGCACTCGAGGTACCTGATCCTCAGCGCCGGGCTGCCTGGGTACTCGCAGCGCGAGATCGCGCTGGTCGCGCAGATCGCCCGCTACCACCGCAAGGGCACGCCGGCGCTCGACGACATGGAGCCGTGCGCCGAGAAGGGCGACGCGGCGCTCGTCGCCCGCTGCGCGGCGCTGCTGCGCCTCGCCGAGCAGCTCGAGCGCAGCCGCGACCAGATGGTGCGCTCCGCGCGCGTCCACGTCGACGACGGGACGGTGGAGCTGCGGCTGGAGGGGAAGGGCGACGTATCGCTGGCGCGCTGGGCCGCGCAGCGTCAGCAGGACGTCTTCGAGCGGGCGTTCGAGCGCGCGCTCGTCGTCGCCTAGCTCGCGCGCGGGACCTCGATCGGCGTCGTCGCGACCGCCTCGACGACCTCTTCCTCCTCGACCTCCTCGAGGTTGTCGTCGTGGAGGCCGTCGCAGAGGACGCGGAAGTTGCCCGACACGCCGCCGTCGACGTGGATGGTGATCCCGGGCAGGACCTCCTCGCCCTCGTCGAAGCCGAGCCGCTCCATGTCGAAGTGGGCCAGGCCGATGCCGTAGGCGTTGTGGTCCGGGTTCTCGCGGTCGTGCGAGTTGATCGCGATCTGGAACGCCTGGAGGTTCTTGGCGATCTTCGACGTGTCGGCCATCGCTCAGGCGGCAGGGTACCGGTCGCGGATCAGGCCGACGAGCTCGGCGACCGTCGGGGTCGGGACGCCGTGGCGCGCGCCCGCGCGCAGGACCGCGCCGGCGATCGCGTCCAGCTCGTGGTCGTTGCCGGCGGCCAGGTCGCGGTGCAGCGAGCTGGTGTGCGCCGGGCCGAGCTCCATCAGCTCGGCGAGCGTCGCGGCGGGGTCGACGCGCGCCCCCTCGGCCGCCGCGACCGCCGCGGTCTCGTCGACCGCGCCCTCGAGCCGGAGCCGCCAGCGCGGGTGGACGCGGACCTCGCCGATGGGCGCGTCCGCCGCCGCGGTCGTGCAGGCGAGCGCGTTGAGGCGGACGAGCTTGCTCCACAGCACCTCGGCCTCGCTGTCGAGCACCTTCGCGGGGATCTCCGCCGCGCGCAGGACGTGCACGAACGCGTCGGTGTCGTCGCGGGCGGGCGCCATCTCGATCCGGAACGCCGGGCTCGTGTGGACGATCCGGCCGGGCGCGACGCGCTCGGCCCCTATGCGGATCGACCCGGCGACCGCGGCGTCGCCGAAGCGCGCGCGGAGCGTGTCCAGGTGCTCGACGCCGTTGAGCAGCGGCACGACGAGGCGGGGCTGTGAGCGGACGCGCTGCAGCGCCGCGTCGAGCGCGGGGGCCTTCGTCGCGACGACGAGCACGTCGGTGTCGAGCTCCAGCGCCGCGACCGCGCGGGGGTGCGCGACGAAGTCGTCGAGCCGCACGCTCTCGACCTCGATGCCGTCGCGGGCGATCAGCTGCGCGGTCGGCTCGCGCGCGACGACGGTGACGTCGACGCCCGCGCGGGCGAGTGCGGCGGCGACGAACCCGCCGACGCCGCCGGGCCCGAGGACCGCGACGGAAGGGGTCCCCGCCCCGCTCACCTGATGCGGACCGTCCGCTCCTCGCGCGTGTAGTGCGACACGAGGTCGACGGCCTGGACCTCCACCGTGTATTCGCCGCGGCGGCGCGGCACCCAGCTGAGCGACTTCGTCCCGCGCCCGAGCACGCGGGTGACGCTGGACACGAGCCGCCCCTTGCGGCGGACGCGCAGGGTCACGCAGGAGATCTTCGACAGCGAGAACGTGACCGTCGCCACGCGACCGTGCCGCGGGGCCGTCGCGCGGTGGATCTCCAGCCGCGTGCGCTCCTTCATGTACCGGGTGAAGCGCTCGGCGGTCGAGCAGTACGGGTTGGCTTGGGTCCGGTCGCACAGCGACTGCAGGAAGTCGCGCAGCAGGCGGTGGTAGCCGAGGTCGGACTCGTTCCCGCCGGCGCTGTAGAGCGACCACGCGCCGGTGTCGTGGGCGGGGACCTCCTGGCGCGCGCGGCGATCGCCCGCGCGGAAGAGCGCGCGGGCGCCGTCGTCGTCGGCCGCCTCGGCGTAGTCGTACAGCCCGACGAGCGACTGCAGGAAGCCGTTGAGCACGCGCAGGCCGGGATCGAACGAGTAGATGAGGTAGTGGTTGCCGCGGCCGGCGCGCACGCGGATGCCGCGAGGCGGGCTCGTCCGGAACGCGCCGACCGCCCGCCGGGCGACGTCGAGGTACGCGTCCTCGCCGAAGTAGCGCGCGCCGCGGCTCAGCGCCTGCATGGCGGTGGCCTGCGCCAGCCCGCTGATCCACGGCGGCGACCCGCCGCCGAACGCGAAGTAGTACTCCCACGCCAGGAAGCCGCGGTTGGCGGCGAGGAAGACGAGCCGGTCCAGCCCGCGGCGCAGCGCCTCGGGGTCGCACTCCGCGTTCGTCTCGCCGGGGTCGGCGCACGCCTTCGCGAGCGCGTTGACCTTCCCGGCCGTCCCGAGCTGCTGGATCTGCAGCCCCTGCCCGGGATACCACTGGAAGACGACGGGGTCGTCGCCGAACGTGCGCCGCGTGTCGGGGTTGCCGTTGCCGCCGGTGCACGGCCTGACCTTCGGCTGCGGCCCGCGCCGCGAGGGCGGCCCGAACCGCGACCAGTGCTGGACGTTGCGCTTCAGCTGGAGGAAGAGGATCGGCAGGCGCGAGGCGGTCAGGTCGCCGCGGCGGGCGAACGCCTCGAGCTGCCCGATCACGGCAGTCAGCTCGCCGCGCCGCTGGCCGCTCAGGCGGCGGCGGGCCCGCAGCGCGTCGAAGTAGGTCGAACGGAAGTCGTCGGCGTCGGCCTCGGAGATGAACCCGCCGCGCTCGTAGCGCGTGATCGTCGCGCGGACGTTCGGCGCCTGGGCGGCGCGGGCGCGCGGGGCGGCGGCAGGCGGTGCCAGGCACGCCCGGTCGCCGGGCATCCCGAGCGGCGGCAGGTCGAGCTCGTCGCCGGCCGCGGGGGCGACGGCGGCGAGGAGGGCGAGGACGGTGAGGACGGCGAGGCGCACGGAGCGTCAGCGGGTGGCCGGATCGAGCAGGACCCCCGGGTTGAGGATTCCGCGCGGGTCGACGGCCTCCTTCGCCCCGCGCAGCGCGGCGGCGAACGGATCGGGGCGCTGGCGGTCGTACCACGGGCGGTGGTCGCGGCCGACGGCGTGGTGGTGGGTGATCGTGCCGCCCGCGGCGATGACCGCGTCCGACGCGGCGGCCTTGATCGCCGCCCACTGCTCGACCTCCTCGCCGCGCGCCGCCGGCGCGATGACCGTGTAGTACGGCGCGGGGCCGTCGGGATAGACGTGGGTGAAGCGGCACGACACGTGCGCCTGCGCGCCCGCGGCCTCGCGCGCCGCCGCCAGCGCGCTCTCGTGGAACGCCGGGAAGCGCTCCCACGTGATCGCGGTCTCGAAGGTGTCGGAGAGGACGCCGCAGGCGACGAACGTGTCGCGGAAGTACGGCGCGCGGAGGAAGGCGGTGCGCCAGGAGCCGACGGCGTCCCCGCCTCCGTCGCGCTCCTCCGCCGACCCGCCGTGCTCACGCACGATCGCGAGGGCGCGGTCCATGCGCGCGTCGAGCGCCGCGCGGCCGCCCTCGTCCCCGGACTCGAACCCGAGCACGAGCATCGCGCTCGATCCGTCGCCGGTGCCGGTGTAGCGCGCCTCGAGCGGGTCGATGAGGCGGCAGTTGGACGGCTGCAGGCCGGACTGGGCCAGCTCGCGCACGGCCTCGGCGCCGCGGGCGAACGTGTCGAACGCGACCCCGGCGGAGCGCCGGTGCAGGGGCCGGGGCCGCACCCGGACCCACGCCTCGGTGATCACGCCGAGGATGCCCTCGCTGCCCAGCAGCAGCCGGTCGGGCGAGGGCCCGGCGCCGGAGCCCGGCAGCCGGCGCGACTGCCACGCGCCGGAGGGCGCGATCGCCCGGATCGACTCGACGAGGTCGTCGATGTGGGTCTCGACCGTCGCGAAGTGCCCGCCGGCGCGCGTCGCGATCCACCCGCCGAGGGTCGAGAGCTCGAACGACTGCGGGAAGTGGCGCAGCGTCATCCCGTGCTCGCCCAGCTGGGCCTCGAGCGCCGGGCCCAGCGCGCCCGCCTGGATCCGCGCGGCGCGCGAGACCGGGTCGACCTTGAGCACGCGGTCGAGCGCGCCGAGGTCGAGGGAGACCGCCGGGCCGTCGACCATCGGCGTGACGCCGCCGACGACGCTCGTCCCGCCGCCGTAGGGGATCACCGCGACGCCCTCGGCCGCCGCCCACTCCAGCGCGCGCTCGACGTCGTCCTCGTCGCGCGGCCGCAGCACCGCGTCGGGCGCGAAGTCGAACCGCCCGCGGAACCCCCGCACGACGTCGCTGTACGACTTCCCCCACGCGTGCGCGGCGCGCGCGTGCGCCGACGTGTCCGCCCCGGGAGGCGCCTCCACGCGCGGCGGGGGCAGAGCGTCCTCGCGCAGCTCGCCCGGCGCCTCGACGTCGGTCGACCCGAACCCGAAGACCTCCCTGATCCCCGCGGCGGCGGCCCGCAGCTCGTCAAGGGAGGGCTGCTCGTCGGCGTAGCCCCAACCCCAGTGTTTGCGTGCGCGCATGCCCCTACCTTTTCACCTGATGACCGAGCGGCCCGCCCTCCTCGCCCGCGGCCCCTGGCCGCTGGACCGCATCGAGTGCGTCTGGCGCGACGAGCACTTCGAGCCGGGCCACGACCGGCACGCCGCGGCCGACGACGCCATCACGGCGCTGCGCGACCGCGGCTCCCCGAGCCACGACGGGCTCGCCGCGCGGCTCGTCGGCTACGCCGAGCAGGACGGCGGCCTGCGGCTCGAGCTGCAGCCGCTGCGGTGGGCGCTGCGCCTCGTCCCCGGCGACGCCTCCGGCTCGGTCTCGACCCTGTGCGTCATCCGCGACAGCGAGGACCGCTGGCTCGCCGGCCGCCGGGCGGCGTGGCTGTCGAGCTGGGCGGGCCGGTGGGCGCTCGGCGCCGGCGGGGCCGTCGACGTGGGCGAGTGCCCGGCGGACACGCTGCTGCGCGAGCTGACCGAGGAGTGGTCGGTCACGGCTGAGCGTGCCCAGGGCGAGGCGCTCGTCCGGCTCCCGCACGGGATGTTCATGCTCGTCGGGCAGGCATGGCTGGCCCCCGGGGCCGAGGTCACGCCCGACGACGAGCACGACGACCACGCGTGGTGGCCGCCCGATCCCGCCGACTGGCCGCCGGAGGCCGACGAGCCGCTGCGCCGCATGGCGACCCTCCTGGCCGCGTGACCTCCGCCGCCGCGCGCCGTCCCGCCGCGCGCCCCGCCTTCCGCGCCCTGAAGTACGCGTCGTTCACCCACTCCGCCGTCTACACCGCGCTGCTGTTCGCCGCGCTGACCGGCCGCGAGACGCTCGCGCTCGGGTGGATCCACGGCTGCGGCTGGATCGCGATGAGCATCGCGTGCCTGGTCGCGGTCCGCGCCCGGGTGATCCCGCTGCGGGTCGCGCTGGCCGTCGTGATCCTCGGCGGCGTCGGGCCCTTCTTCGGCAGCATCGCGTTCGTAGTGGAGGAACGGCGGCGACGTGGGTAGGTTGCCGCGACGTGACCCGCATTCACCTGCTCTGGGCCGCCTTCGGCGCGTCGCTTGCCCTCGCGGCCCCCGCCTCCGCCGCCACGCTCACGAACGCCGACGGCACGCTGACGTACACGGGAACCGACGTCGTCAACGACGTCACGTTCACGCGGACCGCGGCCAACGAGGTCCAGGTCGTCCGCAACACGACCGACGACGCCGACCCGATCTCCGCGAGCGGCTGCACGGAGAACACCGCCGGCGAGGACTACACGTGCACGGGCGTGAACACGCTCGTCGTCACTGGCGCGGGCGAGAACGACGACCTCGACGCGAGCGCGGTCACCGACATCCCGGTGACGATGAACGGCGGCGCGGGCGACGACGACCTCGACACCGGCGACGCGGCCGACGTCATGAACGGCGGCGCGGGCGACGACGACCTGGTCACCGCGGGCGGCGCCGACAAGCTCGAAGGAGGCGACGGGGCGGACTTCCTCGACGGCGAGGCCGAGGGCGACGAGCTGAACGGCGGGAGTGGCGGCGACATCGCGCTGGGCGGCGCGAGCGACGACGTCGTCAACGGCGGCACCGGCGACGACGTCGTCCTCGGCGACTCCGGCAACGACCGCCTGAGCGGCGAGGCCGGCGACGACCGCCTCTTCGGCGACGACGACAACGACGACATCACCGGTGGCGACGGCTACGACGAGGCCAACGGCTCGCTGAGCATGGGGCCGCGGCCCGACATGACCGTCACGCTCGACGACCAGCCCAACGACAGCCTGTCGGGCGGGACGGGCGAGGCCGACAACGTCCACTCAGACGTCGAGGCCGTCAACGCGGAGCCGACCGTCCTCGGCGGGCCCGTCCCGCCGAGCGGCAACGACACGCTGATCGGCAACGCCGCCCCGAACTCGCTCTCCGGCGACCGCGGCAACGACACGATCGAGGGCGGGGCCAACAACGACTCGCTCACCGGCGGCGACGGCGACGACACGATCCGCGCGCGCGACGGCTACGCCGACTTCGTCAACTGCGGCGCGGGCGGCGACACCGCCGAGGTCGACTCGCTCGACACCGTCCAGGAGTGCGAGACCGTCAACCTGCTCGACGTCGGCAACGCGAACGAGGACCGCCCGCCGGCGATCGAGCTGACCGGGCCGGCGGCGGGTGCGCTGCTGCGCACGACCGCGCCGACGACGATGACCGCGAACGCGACCGACGACCGCGGCGTCGCGCAGGTCCTCTTCCTCGACGACGACCGCATCGTCTGCGCGGACACGGCGGCGCCGTACACGTGCCCGTACGCGCCGCGCGGCGAGGACGTCGGGCGCAACACGCTCGTCGCGACGGCCGTCGACACCGCGCAGCAGACGGCGACGACGACGCGGACGTTCCGCGTCGATCGCTTCCCGGCCACGATCATCGGGTCGGTCACGCCGGGCCGGGACACCCGCGCGCCGTTCCGGTTCGTGACCCGCGGCCGGCTGCGCTTCCCGGCGGCGGTGCCGGCGAGCCTCGGGTGCGGCGACGGCGTCGTGTCGGTCCAGGTCAAGGCCGGCGGGCGGACGATCAGCAACCGCCGCGCGCGGGTGCGGCAGGACTGCCGGTTCGCGAGCGTCGTGACCTTCGGGTCGCGGCGGCGCTTCACCCGCAGCGGCGCGCTGCGATTCACGCTCCGGTTCACGGGCAACGAGGTACTGAAGCGCAGCCTCGCCGTCGCCCGGAACGTGCGGACGCGGCGGGCGATAGGCTGAAGCGCTACACGGCATGGCGGTCAACACCACCATCCAAGTGACGCTCCCCGCCATGGGCGAGTCGGTGACCGAAGGCACGGTCCTCGAGTGGCACAAGCAGGAGGGCGACACGGTCGAGGCGGACGAGACGCTCGTCGAGGTCTCGACCGACAAGGTCGACGCCGAGGTGCCCGCGCCGGCCAGCGGCACCGTCGTGAAGATCCACGCCGCCGAGGGCGACACCGTGCAGGTCGGGGCCGTGCTCGCCGAGATCGCGAGCGGCAACGGCGCGAGCGCACCGCCCAAGGAAGAGCCTTCCGAACCGGCCGGCGAAGTCATCGACATCGTCACGCCCGCGGGCGGAGAGTCGGTCACCGAGGGCACCATCCTCGAGTGGGCGAAGCAGGTCGGCGACAGCGTGGAGGACGGCGAGACCGTCGTCGAGATCTCCACCGACAAGGTCGACATGGAGCTGCCCGCGCCCGCCGCGGGGACGATCACCGAGATCCTCGCCGAGGAGGGCGCCACGGTCACCGTCGGGCAGACCATTGCGAGGATGCAGGTGGGTGCCGCCGGAGCCGGCAAGGCCGCACCCGCCCGCGACGAAGCTCCCTCCCCCTCCGCCGGCAACGGCGCCTCGACCGCGACCGTTCCCGACGACGCCAAGATCTCCCCCGTCGCGCGCCGCGTCGCGGAGGCTGAGGGCGTCGACCTCGAACGCGTGCAGGGGTCCGGGCCGGGCGGGCGCATCACCAAGGAGGACGTGCTCGCCGCCGCGAACGGTGGTGCTCCACCGGCCACCGACGGTCGCGCGGAGACGATCAAGGGCGGCGCGGCGATGCTCGCGCGCTACATGGACGAGAGCCGTCAGATCCCGACGGCGACGTCGTTCCGCACGATCACGGTCACGGCGATGGACGGCCGGCGCAAGGAGCTGAAGGCGGCCGGGCAGAAGGTCTCGTTCACCCACCTCATCGCGTACGCGATCGCGCTGGCCGTCCAGCAGGACATGCCGGTCATGGCCCACCACTTCGAGGAGCGCGACGGCAAGCCGACCCGCATCGACGACGGCGCGGTGAACCTCGGGATCGCGGTCGACGTCGAGAAGAAGGACGGCAGCCGCACACTCATGGTCCCCGTCATCCGCGACGCCGGGCGCCTGAGCTTCACCGACTTCAAGGCGGCCTTCGACGCGCTGATCGCGAAGGCCCGCGAGAACCGCCTTACAGCCGACGATTTGGCAAAGGCGAACATCTCGCTGACCAACCCCGGGGGGATCGGCACCGTCGCGTCCGTCCCGCGGCTCATGACCGGGCAGGGGACGATCGTCGCGACGGGCTCGATCGCGTACCCGGTCGGGCTCGGGAACATCGGCGGGCTCATCGGCGCCGAGAAGGTCATGACGATGACCTCGACCTACGACCACCGCATCATCCAGGGCGCGGAGTCGGGGCAGTTCCTGCAGCGGGTCGAGGCGTACCTCCAGGGCGAGCACGGGTTCTACGAGGGCGTCTTCTCGTCGCTGGGCGTCGAGCTCGGCCCGCCGCCGTCGCCGCCGGCGACCGCCGCGGCCGCGGCCACCGTCCGCGACGCCGCTCCCGCGGCCGCCCCCGCCGACGGCGCCGTCGCCGTCGCGGCGCCCGACGAGGAGCTCCTCCAGGCGGTCCAGGCCGCGACGTCGCTGGTCAAGGCGCACCGCACCCACGGCCACCTCGCCGCGAAGCTCGACCCGCTCGGCTCCGAGCCCGAGGGCGACCCCGCGCTCGACCCCGACCACGTGATGCTCACGCCCGAGCTGATGGCGCGGATCCCGTCGAAGATCCTGCGCGTCTACGTCCCGGGCGCGACGCTGGCCGACGCGCTCCCCCACCTGCGCGAGACGTACTGCGGGACGATCGCGTACGAGATCGAGCACATCTCCTCGCACCGCCAGCGCGTCTGGCTGCGCGAGAAGATCGAGAGCGGCGAGTACCGCAAGCCGCTGACCACCGACGAGCAGCAGTGGCTGCTCGGCCGGCTGATCAAGGTCGATGCCTTCGAGCGCTTCCTGCACAAGGCCTACCTCGGGCAGAAGCAGTTCTCGGTCGAGGGGCTCGACATGACGGTCCCGATGCTCGACGAGCTGATCCAGCTCTCGGCCGCGCACGGCGCGCGGGAGGTCGTCATGGGGATGGCGCACCGCGGCCGGCTGAACGTGCTCGCCCACAACCTCGGGCGGCCGTACGAGACGATCTTCGCGGAGTTCGAGGGGGCGTCCACGCTGGAGGCGGTCACGACGATCCCGCAGGGCGGCACCGGCGACGTCAAGTACCACCACGGCGCGCAGGGCTCCTACACGCTGCGCAGCGGCGAGTCGATCCTCGTCAACCTCGAGTCGAACCCGTCGCACCTGGAGTTCGTCGACCCGGTCGTCGTCGGCGCGACGCGCGCGGCGCAGACGACCCGCCAGGGCCCGCACGCCCACCAGGACCCGGCGAGCGCCGTCCCGATCCTCCTCCACGGCGACGCGGCGTTCCCGGGCCAGGGCGTCGTGTCCGAGACGCTGAACCTGCAGGCGCTCGACGGCTATCAGGTCGGCGGCACGATCCACCTGATCCAGAACAACCAGGTCGGCTTCACGGCCGAGCCCGACGACTCCCGGTCGACCCGGTGGGCGTCGGACCTCGCGAAGGGCTTCGACACGCCGATCATCCACGTCAACGCCGACGACCCGGCCGCGTGCATCTCGGCCGTGCGGCTGGCGTTCGCGTTCCGCCAGCAGTTCGGCCACGACGTCGTGATCGACCTCATCGGCTACCGGCGCTTCGGCCACAACGAGGCGGACGAGCCCGCCTACACGCAGCCCGAGATGTACGCGCAGATCAAGAAGCACCCGCGCGCGGCGGACCGGTGGGCGGAGCGACTCGTGGAGCAGGGCGTCGTGACGAAGGAGGAGGTCGAGGAGCACAAGAACGCGATCTGGGACGAGCTGACGCAGCTGCACCAGCAGCTCAAGCAGGAGATCGCCACCGCCGACGAGGACGGGACCGTCGAGCAGCCGACCGGCGAGTACCAGCTCGACCGCTCGCCGTCGCCGCAGGTCACGACCGCGGTCGACGCCGACCGGCTGACCGAGCTCAACGACGCCCTGCTGCGGGTGCCCGACGGCTTCACCGTCCACCCGAAGCTCGTCAAGCAGCTCGAGCGCCGGCGCGGCGCGGTGGGCCCGGACGGCGGGATCGACTGGGCGCACGCGGAGTCGCTCGCGTTCGCGTCGCTGCTCACCGAGGGGACGCCGATCCGGCTCACCGGGCAGGACACCGAGCGCGGGACGTTCTCCCAGCGCCACCTCGTCCTGCACGACGCGAAGACGGGCCAGAGCGTCTGCCCGATCCAGAACCTGCCGGGTGCGCTCGCGCCGTTCGAGCTGCACAACTCGCCGCTTTCCGAGATGGCCTGCCTCGGCTTCGAGTACGGCTACTCGCAGGAGGCGCCGGAGACGCTCGTGGTGTGGGAGGCGCAGTTCGGAGACTTCGTCAACAGCGCGCAGGTCATCATCGACCAGTTCATCGCGAGCGGGCTGGCGAAGTGGGGCCAGACCTCGCGGCTGACGCTCCTGCTCCCGCACGGGTACGAGGGATCGGGGCCGGAGCACTCGTCGGCGCGGCTCGAGCGCTGGCTGCAGCTCGCCGCCGAAGGCAACATCCGCGTCGCGAACCTCACGACGCCCGCGCAGTACTTCCACCTGCTGCGCCGCCAGGCGAAGATCGCCAAGCAGCGCCCGCTGATCGTCATGACGCCGAAGTCGCTGCTGCGCCTGCCGCAGGCGACGAACCGGATCGAGCACCTGTCGGAGACGAAGTTCTTCCCCGTCCTCGGCGAGCCGCGGGTGCCGTCCGAGAAGGTGACGCGGCTCGTGCTGTGCACCGGCAAGATCTTCTACGACCTCGTCGGCCACCCGAAGCGGGCCGAGCAGGAGGGCGTCGCGGTCGGGCGCGTCGAGCTGCTGTATCCGTTCCCGCAGGCGGAGATCCTCGAGCTCGTCGAGTCGTATCCCAATCTCGAAGAGGTCCTGTGGGTGCAGGAGGAGCCGCGCAACATGGGCGCGCGCGCCCATATGTCACCGCGCCTGATGCAGATCCTGCCCGAGCACATCCGGTTCGGCTACGTGGGCCGGCCCGAGCGCGCGTCGCCGGGCGAGGGCTACCCGGCCGCCCACGTGGGCGAGCAGTCACGCATCGTGGAGACGGCGCTGGACCTCGGGACCGAGGTCTCGCCGTTCCCCGTCAAGCCTCCGGGCCAGCGTTAGGCCGCGGCCACTTCGGGCACGGCGGCGCGGAAGCGCAGGCCGACCCGGCCGAGCAGGATCTCGTCGCCGTCTTCGAGCTTCGCCTCGGTCAGGCGCTGCCCGTTCACCACGACGCCGTTCATGCTGCGGTCGTCGAGGATGAACGCGCCCTCGTCGCGGCGCACGATCACCGCGTGCTTGCGCGAGACCGTCGCGTCGTCGAGGCGCACGTCGGCCGAGAGCCCGCGGCCGACGTGGATCACGTCGTCGCGGAGGGGAACCACCCGGCGCTCGGCGCCGGTCTCGATCTCGAGGTAGCCGGTCATGGGACCGCGCAAGATGCCATTCGTTCCTCAGCGGTTCCTAAGGATGCCTGCTCCTTCGCATTTTCTTAGCCCGCCCGCGTACGCTCCCCGCGTGTCTCAGAAGATCCTCGTCGTCGACGACGAACCCGCGGTCCGCACGTCCCTCGACCGGGCGCTGCGCATGGCGGGGTACGACGTCGCGCTCGCCCCCGACGGCGACGCGGCCCTCTCGTCGCTGGCGTCCTCGTCCGTCGACGCGGTCGTGCTCGACGTCGCGATGCCGGGGGTCGACGGGCTGGAGGTGTGCCGGCGGATGCGGTCCGGCGGCGACCGTACCGCGGTGCTGATGCTCACGGCGCGCGACGCCGTGGACGACCGGGTCGCCGGCCTGGACGCCGGCGCGGACGACTACCTGGTGAAGCCGTTCGCGCTGCGCGAGCTGCAGGCGCGGCTGCGGGCGCTGCTGCGGCGGACCGAGGTGGGCACGGCGTCGGTGCTGTCCCTCGACGACCTCGTCATGGACGTCCCCGCCCACACGGTCGCTCGCGGCGATCGCACGATCGATCTCACGAGGACGGAGTTCTCCCTGCTGCAGCTGCTCCTGGAGCATCCGGGCCAGGTGCTGACGCGGTCGACGATCTTCGAGCGTGTCTGGGGCTACGACTTCGGCGCGACGTCGAACACGCTCGGGGTCTACGTCGGCTACCTGCGGCGCAAGCTCGAGGCGGGCGGGGAGCCGCGGTTGCTGCACACCGTGCGCGGGCTCGGCTACGTCCTGCGCTCCGCCGCGTAGATGCCGCTTCGCCGCCGGCTCGTGCTGCTCGCCGCCGGGACGGTCGGGGTGACGGTCGTGCTCGCGTCGATCGTCTGCTACCTCGTCATGAGGGACAACCTGCGCGACGAGGTCGACGCGTCCCTCGTCCGCGCGACGGACCGCGCATTCGACGAGCGCGGGCTCGGCCTGCCGCCCGGCGGGACGCGCATCGACCCGCCGCACGGCGGCCCGCACCGCCCTCCTCCACCGCCCGGAGAGCAGGACGCGCCGGTGCAGCTCGTGCGGCCGGACGGCGCGGTCATGGCGCCGCCCGAGGTCGAGCCCTTCCCCGTCACCGATCTCGACCGCAGGATCGCCCGGCGCCGGGGCCGCGGCGTCGGCAACACCTTCACCGACCGCGAGGTCGACGGCGTCCACGCGCGAGTCCTGACGGCGGGGGTGCCCGGAGGCGCGCTCGTCGTCGGTCGCAGCCTCGAGAGCGTCGACCGCACCCTTTCGCGGCTGCGGCTAGTGCTGCTGCTGCTGTGTGCGGGTGGCACGCTCTTCGCGCTCGCCCTCTCGCGGCTGTTCGCCGAGCGGGTCATCGCGCCGGTGACCTCGCTGACCGAGACCGCCGAGCACATCAGCGCGACCGAGGACCTCGGGCGGCGCATCGACTTGTCGGGCGCCGGAGACGACGAGGTGGGCCGGATGGCGTCGCGGTTCAACGCGATGCTCGACCGGCTGCAGGGCTCGCGCGACGCGCTGGCCGCGTCGGTGGCGGCGCAGCGCCAGCTCGTCGCGGACGCGTCGCACGAGCTGCGCACGCCCGTGACCTCGCTGCGGACGAACGTCGAGGTGCTGCTCGACCCGGAGTCGTCGTCTTTGGGAGCCGACGAGCGGCGGCGCCTGCTCGAGGACATGCGCGCGCAGTCGGAGGAGCTGACGCTGCTCATCAACGACGTCATCGAGCTCGCACGCGGCGACCAGCCGCTGACGTCGGTCGACGACGTCCGGCTCGACGAGATCGCCGGCGAGGCCGTCGCGCGGGCGCAGCGCGACGCGCCGGGCGTGCGCTTCTCGGCGACGTTGGACACGGTCGTCGTGCGCGGCGACGCCGAGCGCCTCGGCCGCGCGATCGGCAACCTGCTCGACAACGCGGCGAAGCACTCGCCGCCGGGTGGCGTGGTGGACGTCGTCGTGCGGGACGGAGCCGTCTCCGTCCGCGACCACGGCCCGGGCGTCCCCGACGCCGACAAGCCCCTGATCTTCGACCGCTTCTACCGCGGCGCGACCTCCCGCGGCCGCCCCGGCTCCGGGCTCGGCCTGGCGATCGTCCGCCAGGTCGCGCGAACCCACGGCGGCGACGTCACCGTCGAGGACGCCCCGGGAGGAGGCGCTCTGTTCCGCCTGACGCTCCCGGCCGACTAGGGCGCGCCCATCCTCGCCGCTGTCCTGCCCAGACGTCGAATACCGACGGTCAACCAGGACAGCGTCGGAAGTTGCGTTCCGGCGCTCAGACGGCGTGCGGCCGCTCGGGCGCGATCGCGAAGCGCTGCTCCGCGGTCTCCGCCGCGCCTCGCCGGACGCGCAGGTCGAAGTAGAGGAGCGTCGTGGTGAGCGCGGTGAACGAGATCCCGAGGGTGTCCCACAGGACCTGGCAGACCGCGACGAGCACGCCGTCGTCGATCCCCGCCGAGTGGAGCAGCACGCCGGCCAGCACGAGCGGCAGCGCGAACAGGCTCGTGAGGATCGAGACCAGCAGCGTGATCCCGAAGACGCGCCACCACGTCCCGTCCACGAGTTGCGCGCTGCGGCGCAGCGCGGCCGCGCCCCGCGCCCCCTCGACCACCGCGGCCTGCAGGCCGAAGTACCAGCGCGTCGCAAGCCAGATCCCCGGAATGACCAGCAGGACCATGCCGCCCACCACGCCGAGCCCGTAGAGCACGAGGACGAGCACGACGGCCGGGAACAGCCGCACGGCCACGCCGAGCGAGCGGCGGATCGTCGGGGACCGGCCGTGCGCGAGGTCCTGGACCGCGACGACGTGCATCGCGGTCACGAGCGCGGGCATGAAGATCCAGCTCGTCAGCGTCGAGACGAGGAACGGCGCCGGCGTACCGGTCTCGTCGAACTCGTCGAGCGTGCCCGCCCACACGCCGTCGATGAGCACCCTCAGCGGCGCGACCACGATCAGCGCGAGCGTGAAGAAGACCGGGAAGTGCCTGAACCAGGCCGAGAACGCCGTCTCGATCAGCGCGCCGACGTCGCGGCGCCGACCCAGGTCGAGCGGAGTCATGCCGGGCTCATGCCCGCGACGCCGAGCGCGAAAACGAGCTAGAGCGCGCGCAGCACGTCCGCGGCGACCGGCGAGTGCTCCGGCCCCAGCCGCGCGAGCAGCTCGCGCCATGACGGCTGGATCTCGATCGCGCGCCGCACGCGCCGCAGCGCGAGCTCCACGTCGCCGCCCTGCGCCGCCGCGAGGCCGGCCCAGAAGAGCAGCTCGTCGTTCTCGGGCGCCAGCACGGACGCACGCTCGTACGCGGTGGCCGCCCGCTCGAAGTCGCCTGCGGCGACCGCGGTGTCGCCCTCCGTCGCCGCCTCGTACGCCCGGTGCAGGACGAGCAGGCGGCGCAGCTCGCCGACCGGGTCGGCGTGGTCCTCGACGCGCAGCTCGACGCCACCCGCCACCAGAGCCGCCGACTGCCGCCCTCGGATGTCCCCGCCCTCGGCCTCCGCCGCCTCGAGCGCGCTGACCATCCGCTCCGCCAGCGGCCCCTGGGCCCCGGCGAACGCGCGCGCCATCGCGTCCGGCACCGTGTCCGAAGCCATCATGTTCGCCTGGCACGACCAGCCGTCGCCGGTGACGTGCCCGGCCTCGGCGATGCACGACGCCCCCGTGTGCACGGCGATCTGCCCGGCCGCGTCGACCACCGCCGTCTGGCGCATCGCCTCGCCGGGGTCGTCGCGCAGGACGGCCTGCAGCGCCTCGGCCGGCGACGCCCCGTCCCCGAGCCGGTCGAGGATCCGCCCGCCGTGCACGACGTCCGGCACCGACTGCAGCGCCACCGCGCCCACGCCCTCCCGCACGTGCGGCACGACGCTGCCCACGCTGAACCAGTGCGACTGCACCGCGACGCCGAGCTCGCCGGTCGAGGGGTCGCGGGCGACGAGCGAGTAGGTCACGCGCGGCAGACTAGAGCGCGATGGACGTCGCCGAGGTCCTCGACCGCATCCGCTCGATCCCGCCGGGGAAGGTCGCCGCGTACGGCGACGTCACACCGGGCGCCCCGCGGCACGCCGGCCGCGTCCTCAGCGAGGTCTCCGAGCCCGACCTCCCGTGGTGGCGGGTCGTGCGCGCCGACGGCTCGCTGGCCAAGGGCCACCGTCAGAAGGAGCTGCTGCGGGCCGAGGGCGTCCGGTTCCGAGGGGACCGCGTCGACATGGCAGAGTGCCGAGCGGCATGTGGCTCCAGCGCGAGATCACCCTGAGGGCGCGCCCGCGCGGGTTCCACCTCGTCACGGACGAGGTCGTGCGGGCGGTGCCGGAGCTGGCCGACGTGCAGGTCGGCGTCGCGCACGTCTTCATCAAGCACACCTCGGCCGGGCTGACCCTGAACGAGAACGCCAGCCCGGACGTCCGCCGCGACTTCGCCACGTGGTTCGACCAGGCGGTGCCCGACGGCGCGCCGTACTGGACCCACACGCTGGAGGGCGACGACGACATGCCCGCGCACGTCAAGGGCTCGCTGCTCGGGTTCGGCGTCACGATCCCGGTGAGCGGCGGCCGCTTCGCCCTGGGGACGTGGCAGGGGATCTACCTGTGCGAGCTGCGCGACTCCGGCGGGCCGCGGAAGCTCGTCCTGACCCTCAACGGGACCTAGGGGCCGGCGAAGTCCGGCAGCAGCCCGTCGCGGTAGGGCGTCGGCCGCGACGGCGGAAAGCGGGCGTAGGCGAGTGAGGTTTCCTGGGTGTCCTCGGACGGGCTCGCGTTGTACCGCGCGGCGACCTCGTCGGCACAGTAGAAACCCCACGGGCCGTCCTTCTGGAACTGGCGCGAGCTCGCGCACAGAAGAACGCACGGGCAGTCGCCCGCGCCGACGAAGGCGTGTCGCGTCTCGGGCGGGCAGTGCACGAAGTCCCACTGCTTCAGCCGGCGTTCCTGCCCCTCGACGATCAGCAGCGCCTCGCCCGCCAGGACGAGGAAGCCCTCCTGCTCGGTCTCCCAGTGGTACGTGTTGCTCGGTTCGCCGGGGTTCACGACCCGGATCGCCATGCCGAGCATCGCGAAGAACGTCTCGGCCTCGTACTCGTCGCGGCCGGTCAGCGGCAGGCTGTGGCCGCGGCCGGGGTTCTCGAACCAGCGCGCGTCGCGCGCGTTGACGACGAACCATCCCGGGGTCGCCGGCACGCACCCCGCGTCCGTCCGCTCGAGATGAGCCTCGGGAACCACGACCCTAGGTCCCCGTCCAGTTCGGCTCGCGCTTCTCGCTGAACGCGATCGCGCCCTCGCGCGCGTCGTTCGACGTGAAGACCGGAGCGGTGATCTCGCCCTGCTTGGCCCAGAACTCCTCGCTGCCCCAGTCCCGCTGCTGCTGGAGGACCTGCTTGGTCGCGGTGAGCGCGAGCGGGCCGTTCTTCGCGATGGCGGCGGCGAGCTCCACCGCGGCGTCCACCGCGCCCCCGTCGTCCGCGAGGCGGTCGACCAGCCCGACCTCCGCGCCGCGCTCGGCGGTGATGAGGTCGCCCGTGAGCGCAAGCTCCATCGCGAGGCCGTAGGGGATCCGCTGCGGCAGGCGCAGCAGCGCGCCGCCCGCGGCGACGAGCGAGCGCTTGACCTCCGGGATCCCGAGCTTCGCCCCGCGCCCCGCGACGATCAGGTCGCACGCGAGCGCCACCTCGAGCCCGCCCGCCACCGCGAACCCCTCGATCGCCGCGATGAGCGGCTTGCGCGGGCCGCGCTGGACGATGCCGGCGAACCCGCGATCCCCCACCCACGGCCGCTCGCCGGTCACGAACGCCTTGAGGTCCATCCCCGCGCAGAAGCCGCCGCCCGCGCCGGTGAGGATCCCGACCGAGACGTCGCCCGAGTCGTCCAGCTCGTCGAGCGCGGCCGCGACCCCCTCGGCGAGGGCGAGGTTGACGGCGTTGCGCGCCTCGGGGCGGTTGAGGGTGATCAGCAGGACGCCGTCGCGGCGCTCGGTGAGGACGGGCTCGTCGGACATGGGCCGCGACGGTATAGGTTCGCGCCATGAACGAAGTCGCCGACGGCGTCTGGCAGATCCCCGTCATGCCCCGCAACGGCGTGAACACCTACCTGCTGGGCGACGTCATCGTCGACGCCGGCTACGGCTCGAGCGGGAAGAAGGTCGTGTCGGCGCTCCAGGGGCGCACGGTGACCGCCCACGCCATTACGCACGCGCACCCCGACCACATCGGCGGCTCCGCGCACGTGTGCCGTGAGCTCGGCGTTCCGTTCTGGTGCCCCGCCGGGGACGCGGCCGCCGCGCGCGCCGGCCGGTCGGTCCCGGCCGAGAGCCGGATCAAGTTCCTGCTCGCGCGCGGTCAGTCCTTCGGCGCACTCGACGTCGCTCGCGAGCTGCGCGAGGGCGACGAGGTCGCGGGCTTCGCCGTCCTCGACGTGCCCGGCCACTCCCCCGGCCACGTCGCCTTCTGGCGGGAGTCCGACCGTACGCTCGTCGCCGGGGACGTCTTCTTCAACCTGTCGCTGAAGACGTTCCGCTACGGGCTGCGCCAGCCGCCGGGGCCGTTCACCGTCGACCCCGAGCGCAACCGCCAGTCGATGCGGCGCCTCGCGGACCTCGAGCCGTCGGTCGCGTGCTTCGGGCACGGCCCGCCGGTCACGGACGCGGCGGCGAAGCTGCGAGCCTGCGTGGCGGAGCTGCCGTAGCTACCAGGAGCCGACGGGGGCGGCGGAGCAGCCGCCCTTGTCGACGCCCGCCGCGACGGTGCACGTGCGGTCGGCCGCGCCGCCGTCCGTGCGGCTCAGGCGGAAGACGTTGCCTGAGCGGGAGCGCGAGACGATCGTGAACGACCGGCGCTGGTCGGAGGTGACGAGGACCTGGCCTTGGCCGCCGCCGAGGGCGATGCCCGCGTCCTTGATGCCGGGGTTGTCGTCGGACTCGCACAGCTGGTAGTCGTCCTCGCGCGTATTGCACGCCTCGACGACGGCGATGATGTTGCGGGCGTTCGACTTCGCCTCGGCGTCCTGGGCCTTGACGTTCTGCTTCGTGAGCGACATCAGCGCGATCGCGGCGAGGATCCCGAGGATCAGCAGCACGACGAGCAGCTCGATGAGCGTGAAGCCGCGCTCGCTCCGGGACAGCCTTGCGATCCGCATCATTCGCTGATTCGGCGTGATGACGCTCTTCTTGAGCGCTGGAGGCGCCGCCGGGACGCATCGCGGACGCCTGCGGCGGGTCGCCTACGCCGCGAACAGCGTGAGGTCGGGCTCGCGCTCGCCTCTGAGCACCGCGAGGTCGACCTCGACGCAGTCGATCCCGCGGGCCTGCGCGAGCACGCGCGCCTGCGGCTTGAGCACCTGCGCGGCGAGGATCCCGCGGCAGTCCTGCATCGCCGGATCGAGCCGGATCCGTTCCAGATAGCGGTGCAGCTGCTCGACCGCGTCGATCGTCCCCACGCGCTTGATCTCGACCGCGATCCACCCGTCCTCGTCGTCGCGGCACATCAGGTCGACCGGCCCGATGTCGGTCGGCCACTCGCGCCTGACCAGCCGGAAGCCCTCGCCGCACCACCCGGGCTGGTCGGCCAGCAGCTCCTGGAGATCCCGCTCCACGCCGTCCTTCACCAGCCCCGCGGCCTCGTCCGGCGAGCCCATGTCGTACGTGACGTCGGAGAGGACCTCCGAGATCCGGATGTCGAGGGCGTCGTCGCCCTTCAGCTTCCTGACCACGATCCGGGCGGGCGGGGACCCCATCTCCTCGACGCACGTCGGCGGCGTCATCCAGTTCAGCGGCTTGTAGCCGCCCGCGTCCGCATGCACCAGCACGGACCCGTCGGCCTTCAGCATCAGCAGCCGCAACGCCTCGGGAAGCACGGCGCTGAGCCGGCCGCTGTACTCGACCTCGCATCTCGCGACGATGACCCGCACGGTTCGGGACCGTACGACCGCGCCCGGATGGACCTATCATTCCGGCGGAGGATGCTGTCGCGCGTCGCGATCCTGGGCCTCGCCTCGATTGCCGCATCTGCCGTGTCGAGCGGCGGCGCACAGGCCGCGGTCCAGGCGGAGGATCGTGCCGGAGAAGCGCTGGTCCTCAACTCGAAGCCCAAGCGCGTTCTCATCCGAGCCGACCTCGACTCGACGCCCGACGTCGGCGAGGGCGTCGCTCCCGCGGACGGCCGGCGGCTCGTCGCGGTCGTCATCAGCGTCGAGAACGTCGCCGCGCGGACCGTGCGGGTCAGCCCCGCCTCGTCCCTGGCCGTCATCGACTCGACGGGTCAAGAGGCGACGCGACGACCGGATCGTTGCGGCCGGACGCTCGAACGCGCACGGCTGGGCCCGGGCCATCGGCGCTCCGGCTGCGTCCTCTTCGAGACGGCTTCGGACACCACTGTGGCGCAGATCCGGTACACGCTGACCGGCGCTCGCAGGCAGGTGGCCGGCCTCTGGAGCGTCGACGAGCAGAGCGGCCGCGGCGAAGAGACGCCCTCCGTCGCCCGGCGGTATCCCAGGCGTGTGCGCAACACGTTCGTGGCCGAGTGCAAGCGCACCTCCGGCGGGCTGACGGGGGTCTGCAGGTGCTCCCTCAGGGGGATCGAGAGGCAGTACTCGTACCGGTCCTTCCTGCGGCTCGACCGGGCGCAGCGGAGGGGCAGCCGACTCCCGAAGAAGGTCCGCCGGATCGTCGGGCGGTGCGTCCGGTCGAACGCCTGATCACCTCGGCTCCGACGTCGCCGGCCGACCCGCTCCCACGCATCCGCGTCGCCCGGTGCGCGAGCGGCCGCGCGGTCCGCCGGGCGCCCGCTACCGCCGCTTGAGGCGCCTCGCGAGGATGTCGAGCGCCTGGCGCGGGCGGCCGGCCGAGTCAATCATCGCCGAGTCCCACGTGTCGGTCGGCGTGGCCGAGTCCCAGTGGAACAGGTACAGGCGCTTGATCCGGGAGTCGAGCCGGAGCATCTTGTCGAGGATGAACCTGGTCGCGTTCGCAGCGTGCTTGAGGCCCTCGCGCATCTTCACCTTGCCGACGAAGCTCGAGCGCCGCCGGACCAGGCCGCCCACCTCGGTGATCCAGATCTCGCCGCTCTTGGTCAGCTTGAGCAGCTGCTTGGTCCCCTTGAGGCTGAGCCGGTTCGCGCTCACGTAGTTGTGCAGCGCCCAGTACCTGGGCCGCGGCTTCGCCACCTTGAGGAACCGCCGCACCCACTGCGCGGTCGCCTTCTCCCGGCCGGGCACCTCGAGCAGCGTCGCGGCGGCGATCTTGCACCGCGGGCACGCCCGCCGCATGTCGATGTAGTACCTGGCCGCCAGCTCGGGGCGCTTGAACCCCGGGTCCGAGTAGTTGGACTCGTTCGTCGCGACGAAGTCGGTCACCCACGGGTAGCGCGCGCGGAACTGCTTGAAGCCCGCGAGGTAGTCGGCGCGCGTCGGGATCACGTGGCGCTTGGAGGCGACACGCGACCGCGCGAACGTGATCAGCGGGCGCACGCCGGTCCGCCGCGCGTCCTGGAGCCACTGGTCGATCTCGGCCAGCGCCCAGTCGTACCGCGCGACGTCCCACGGCACGGACCGCCGGGCGATCTTCATGCCGAGCGCGAGGAAGCGCAGGTCCGAGAACATGTGCGGCTTCTCGTCGGCGATCCCCACCTGCACGACGTTGGTCCGCGCGGGCCGCCCCTGCTTCTTCCCCTTCGCCTTGACCGCGGGGATCTTCACCGTGATCTTCGCGCTGGGGACGGGCCTCGGCGGCGGCGCGGGGCCCTGTGCCGGCGCGAGGACCGGGACCATGAGCACGAGCAGCGCTGGGGGAAGGAGACGGCGCATCTGTCTGGCCCGGACGCCTAAGCCGCGGGGAGGACTCGGGGGAGGGCGGTTCGGAGGGACTCGAGGAGCTCGGAGACCTCTCCGTCGGCGCCGAGGGACAGGGCTCGCTCGGCTGCCTCGATCCCCTCGGAGATGCGGTCGGTGCGGGCCAGCGCGAACGCGTGGCGGGTCCAGGCGTCGAGGGAGTCGGGGAACTGCGTGATCGCCTGGGTGGTAGCGGAGACCTCGGCGCCGACGTCTCCGGCGAGGTGGTACGCCAATGCCAAGTCCAGAAGCCCGTCGACGGAGGGGCCCAGACGGCGCGCGCGCTCCAGCGCGTCCAACGCGGCGCGTCGCTGCATGAGCCTCAGCCGCAGCCGGCCGACCCGCTCCCACGCATCCGCGTCGCCGGGTGCGCGAGCGGCCGCGCGGTCCGCCGCCTCCGCCGCCAGGTCGACCGCTCGCATGTCCTCGTAGATCCGCGCGGCGTAGCGGTGGGGCGCGGGGCGCTCGCGGTCGGCCCGGGCCCAGTCGCGGACCGCGCGGGCCGCGGCCTCCAGGTTGCCCGAGTGCCAGAAGGCGATGGTCAACAGCCGCAGGACCGCGGTGTTCGTGGGGTCCGCGTCGCGCGCGTAGATCAAACGCCGGGCCGCGACCTCGAAGTCCCCCTCCGCGAGCGAGTGCTGCGCGGCCGTCATGAACCGCTCGACGCGCTCGGCCGCCGGGTCCGGCGTCGAGAAGTCGACGAACTGCAGCGACCCCGCGGGGACCGTGCGCACGCCGGCGGCGAACCGCATCCGCGCCCACTGCTGCACGTCGTCGCCGTCACCCGTGAAGTAGATGCCGTCGACGGTCCCGACGCCCCACTCCGGATACGACAGGCACCGCGCGTACTTGTGCACGACGGAGTGGTCCGGGACACGCGCGCCGAACGGGTCGTGCTTGGCGCGGTCGGCGGCATGAGCCCGCGCCCGCTGCTCGGCCTCGTAGGCACGGCGGCCCGCCTCGGCGCGCGCCTCCCGCGCCGCCATCGCGGAGGCGCGCACCGCGTTCTTCGACACCCGCCCGCCCCGCGACTGCTCGGCCAGGGCCTCGAGCTGGTCGGCCGCCTCGTTGATCGCCTTCAGGTGGCGCTCGTGCTCGAGCTGCTTGCCCGGAGGCGCGATGTCGGGGTGCCAGACCTTCGCCATCCGCCGCCGCGCGAGCTGCACGTCGCGCTTGGCGAAGGGCGGCTCGAGCTCCAGCAGCAGGAGCGACTGTTCGAGGTCCAGCACGTTCGCCATGAACTTCTCAGGGTATCTCTGAAGACATGCCCGACAGAGCCATCATCCCCCTGCTCCCGGCGGCCGCGCTGGGCTTCATCTGCGGCATCGTGGTGTCGACGACCCAGCTGCAGGACACCCCCACGCTCATCGTCGGCATCGCCGGCGCGCTCGCCGTCGTCCTCGCCGGCGCGAGCAGCGTCTTCGGCGTCCGTGCCGACAGCGGCGAGAAGGCGATCGTCGGCGCGCTGCGCGCAGCGTGCTCCGTCGGCGTCTTCGTCTGCATCTACCTCTTCATCCTCGGCTTCCTGCGCGAGGGGAACGTCGCCGCGATCATCTGGCTCCCGCTCGCGATCGCGCTCGGCGTCGTCATGAGCCGCATCGCCGTCCGTGGCGCGCAGGAGGAGGAACCGCAGGCGTCGTAGGCTCTGGCTGCCATGAGCAGCCAGTACATCTTCACGATGTACCGCGTCTCCAAGCGGTACCCGCCGGACAAGGTCGTCTTCGACGACGTCACGCTGGCGTTCTATCCGGGGGCGAAGATCGGCGTGCTCGGCCTCAACGGGTCGGGCAAGTCGACGCTGCTGCGGATCATGGCCGGCCTCGACGAGGAGTACACGGGCGAGGCCCAGCTCGGGATCAACCGCACCGTCGGGATCCTCGAGCAGGAGCCCCGGCTGGACGAGAGCAAGGACGTCAAGGGCAACGTCGAGGAGGGCGTCGCCGAGACGAAGGCCCTGCTCGACCGCTTCAACGAGCTCTCGATGAACTACTCCGAGGAGACGGCCGACGAGATGGCGCGCCTCCAGGACCAGATCGACGCCGCCGACGCCTGGAGCCTCGACACGAAGCTCGAGTACGCGATGGACGCGCTGCGCCTGCCGCCGCCCGACGCCGACGTGACCACCCTCTCCGGAGGCGAGCGCCGCCGCGTCGCGCTCTGCCGCCTGCTGCTCAGCGCCCCGGACCTGCTCCTCCTCGACGAGCCCACCAACCACCTCGACGCCGAGTCCGTCGCCTGGCTGGAGCGCCACCTCGCCGAGTACGAGGGCGCCGTCGTCGCCGTCACCCACGACCGCTACTTCCTCGACAACGTCGCCGGGTGGATCCTCGAGCTCGACCGCGGCAAGGGGATCCCGTTCGAGGGCAACTACTCGGCCTGGCTCGACGCGAAGGCCAAGCGGATGGAGCAGGAGCAGCGCGCCGACAAGGCCCGTCAGCGCGTGCTCGCCGCCGAGCTCGAGTGGGTCCGCACCAACCCCAAGGGCCGGCGCACGAAGTCCAAGGCCCGCCTCGGCCGCTACGAGGAGATGGTCGCGGCCGAGAAGGCCGTCCGCCTCGACGACGTCCAGATCCACATCCCGCCCGGGCCGCGCCTCGGCGAGAACGTCATCAAGGCCGAGAGCCTCCGCAAGGGCTTCGGGGACCGGCTCCTGATCGACGGCCTCACGTTCGACCTCCCGCGGGCGGGCATCGTCGGCGTCATCGGCCCGAACGGCGCCGGCAAGACGACCCTCTTCCGCATGATCACCGGCGACGAGCAGCCGGACGACGGGACGATCGAGCTCGGCGACTCGGTGGAGCTCGCGTATGTCGATCAATCGCGAGACGCGCTCGATCCGGACAAGACCGTCTGGGAGGAGATCTCCGGCGGCTACGACCATGTCCAGGTCGGGGAGCGCGAGATGAACTCGCGCCAGTACGTCGCCGGCTTCAACTTCCGCAAGTCCGACCAGCAGAAGAAGGTCGGCAAGCTCTCCGGCGGCGAGCGCAACCGCGTCCACCTCGCGAAGCTGCTCAAGAGCGGCGGGAACGTCCTGCTGCTCGACGAGCCGACGAACGACCTCGACGTCGACACGCTGCGCGCGCTCGAGCAGGCCCTCCTGGATTTTCCCGGGTGCGCCGTGGTCATCTCCCACGATAGGTACTTCCTGGACCGCATCTGCACGCACGTGCTCGCCTTCGAGGGCGACTCGCAGGTCGTGTGGTTCGAGGGGAACTTCGAGGCCTACGAGGAGCACCGGCGCGAGCGCCTCGGCGCCGAGGCGGACCGCCCGCACCGGATCACGTACAAGCGCCTCGTTCGCGGCTAGCGAACGGCGCCTGCGCGGCGCAAGTTTCCGGATCGTTCGGCGTTCGAGCAGTCGAGCGGTCCTTTGGGGGGAGTCATGTTCCGACTGCTGGTCGCGGCGCTGGCCGCGCTCGTGATGGCGACGGTCCTGCCGGCGGCAGCGCACGCCGACGCCTCGGACACGGTCTGCACCATCGACACGACGCTCGACCTCGGCGGGGGCGAGTGGCCGCTCTTCAAGGAGGACGACAAGGTCGAGCCGACCACGATCAGCGGGAACGCGACGTGCACCGGGCCCTACCTCGAGGAGCCGCTGCGGATGACGATCACCGGCGCCGGCAACCAGACGCTCAAGGAGTGCTGGCCGGCGGAGGGGTCGTCGTTCGCCTACGACGGCACGATCGTCTTCACCAACCAGTACGGGCTGCGCGACACGCGGACGCTGCACACGAGCGACGGGACCGGCACGTCGGAGAGCATCGGCGGCTTCACCGTCGGCGGCAACCCCGACATCACCAGCCAGCTCACGTACCACTTCGACGGCAGCCGCTGCTCGCTGGGCGGCGGCAGCTCCGACGTCGACGTCACCGGGACGTTCCGGGTCGCCGTGGCGAAGGACAACCCGCGGTTCTTCTCGAGCTTCGGCGCGCTCGAGCATCCGGATCCGATCGCGACGAGCGCCGACGGCGCCACGGTCTACACGGGCAGCTTCACGACCGCGCTGTCGGTCCTGGCCGACCGCCCGCCGCCCAACCTCAACCCCTCGCGGATCTGGGCGCTCGACGCCACGACCGCGCAGCTCAAGCGCACCTACACGATCACCGGGCAGACCCTCGACAAGGGCCACGGCCTGACCGGCATCGCGCTCGACGCCGCGGGACGCCTGTACGTCACCGACGTCAACCCGGCGCGCGTGCTGAGGATCGACCCGGTCACCGGCGCGCAGTCGACGTACGCGACGCTGCCAAACAGGATCCCGTGCTCGCAGGGCGGGCCCGCCGGCAACTGCTCCTCGGAGGACATGCAGTTCGGCGACCGTCCGCCGCTGCCGAACGGGGCGGCGTTCGGGGCCGACGGGTCGCTCTACGTCACCGACACCGCGCAGGGACTGATCTGGAAGGTCCCGCCCGGCGGCGGGAGCGCGAGCGTCTGGTACACGAACCCCGCGCTGGCGAGCTACATCGGCCCCAACGGGATCCGGCTCATGGCCGACCAGCGGACGCTGATGTTCGTGCACTCCAACTCACAGCCGCCGGGCGCGGCCGACGGGCTGCTGGGCGCGGTCTACAAGCTGCCGATCCAGGCCGACGGGCGGCCCGGCTCGCTGCAGCTCTTCTGGCGGGGCGGGACGAACGAGGGACCGGACAGCCTCGCGCTCTCGCAGGCGGGCAACGTGTACGTCGCCGAGGCGGGCGACGGCGGGCGCACCGGCTTCGTCGTGCTGTCGCCGGGCGGCCGCGTGATCGCGCGGCGTCAGGCGCCGGCGCATCGCCTCAGCCTCGACGTCGCGTACGACACCGTGGCCGACGTCGCGTTCGTCGGGACGCGCGCGATCTTCACGAACAGCGCGAACTTCACGGGCAACCCCATGAACATGGGCCTGTTCGTCTACGACGTGGGCGATCCGGGCCTGCCGGTGCTGCGGCCCGCGGTCCCGTGAGCAGGCTCCTCGGGGAATTGATGAACGGGCCCGTTCTTTCGCGCTAAGCTCGCCCTGCGATGCGGAAGGGGGCTCTCGCCGCGCTGCTGTGCGCAGCGTTGACATGGATGTCCGGGGCGACGGCCCATGCGGGCCAGCTGCGAGCGGGCGTCGGCGTCGTCGACGCGTCGTGGCACGTCGGCGCGTCCGCGGGCCAGTACGCGAGCGGCCGGCAGGACACGTTCCACATCGACCCGCACGTCCACCAGATCAAGAACGCCCCGAGCTACGGCGTGCAGTCCCGGCTCTCGATGCGCGCGGTCGTCGTCGAGGAGGCCGGCGGCGAGCGGTTCGCGCTGGTGAAGACCGACGCGTACATCCCGCAGGACCTGCTCTTCCGGCGTGCCGCGCAGCTGCTCGCCGGCACCGGGATCGACCGGACGAACCTCGTCATGGCCGTCACCCACGACCACTCCTCGCCGTACTACACGTCGACGGCATGGGGCGCCTGGGCGTTCCAGGACGTGCTCGACATCCGCGCCTACGACTACTACGCGAAGGCGATCGCCGCCGCGGTGAAGAAGGCGGCGGCGAACCTCAAGCCCGTGCGCGTGGGCGCCTCGGCGACGTACTTCGACAAGACGCACCGCAACTCGATGGGGCCGGCGCTGGCCGACGACGGGACGCCCGCGGGCTACCCGAACTCCTACTCGGACCACGACCTCACCGTCGTCCGCTTCGACGAGCTCGCCACCGGCAAGCCGCTCGCCGTCCTCGTCAACTACTCGCTGCACGGCGAGGGGCTCGACGGCAACGACCTCATCTCCGCCGACTGGGTCGGGCCGATGGAGCGGATGGTCGACCGCGGCACCGGCGCGACGATGATCTACACGCAGAACTCGGTCGGCACGGCGGAGCCCGAGCGCTCCTCCTACCACGACTTCCGCGAGCGCCTGGAGTTCACGCACCGCGAGTACTCGCAGGGCGAGTTCGCCGCGAAGCTGATGGCGGAGACCGTCATCGAGACGACGCGCGACATCGCCGCCGGGACGCCGGACGCCCGCTACGCGGACCGCTACGTCGCGCCCTTCGGCGACGGCAAGGTCGACTTCGAGGACCGCTGGTTCCCCGGGCCGCTCACGCACCCGTACCCGGCCGTCTCGAGCTGCCGGACCAACAAGAACTTCAACAACGCGACCGACCCGCAGCTGCCGATCGTCGGCCTGCCCGACTGCGCGGGCCCGTCGAGGGCGTTCGACGAGGCCGGCCTGGAGTACCCGCTCCCGCCGCAGTCGGCGGGGATCACGCAGGAGCAGCTGAAGGCCGCGGGCATCCCGGTGCCCGACAACTACGGGGCGCCGTCGTTCACGGGGCTGGAGGAGAACGTCGACCTCCATCTCCAGGCGTTCCGGATCGGCGACATCCTGTTCACCGTCTGCTCGTGCGAGCAGTGGGCCGACCAGTCGTACAACATCAAGTCGCGCACCGACCGGGTGGCGGGCAACGAGTTCCTCGGCTACGACTGGAGCGAGCACTGCACGCAGAACGGGGACGGCACGTGGAACTGCCCGCACCCGCAGGCCGAGTGCCCGCCGCGCCCCGGCCCCGAGCCGACGTTCGACTGCTGGCGCCAGCGGCTGACGGTCCCCGACCAGCTCTTCCGGCGGATGCGCGCGCAGGTGCGCAACGACGCGCACGGGTGGAACTCGCCGGAGTTCGCGCAGTACGCGGAGTCCGAGCCGACGGCCATCGAGGACATCAAGGGCAACTTCACCCACGACGACAACACGCACTCCGCCGCGCTCGGCTACCGGATGACGGTCCCGATCTCGATGGCCAACGACTACAACGGCTACATCGCGTCCTACCGCGAGTTCCAGCGCGGCGACCACTACCGCAAGGCGCTGACCGGCTGGGGCCCGCACTCGTCCGACTACATCGCGACGCGGCTGGTGAAGCTCGGGCGGTTCATGAAGAACCCGTCGCTCGGGCTCGACGAGACCGTCCGCGGCGCGTCGTCGCCCGACGGGATCGCGGACGCCGACGCGGACTCGCCGGCGTTCCTGGCGAAGACCGTCGCCGACGTCGCCCAGAACGACGTCCGCGCCGCCGCGATCGGCGAGACCGCCAACGCCGTCGTCACCGCGTACGAGGCGACGCTGCCGGACGACGGCGGTTCGCCGTCCGCCGTCCGCGAGCCCGTCGACGTGCAGCGCTTCGACCTGGCGTCGTTCGAGTGGCTCGGCGGGTCGAACTACACCGACAACCCGGACGCCCGCGTCGAGCGGCTGGTCGACGGCAAGTGGGTCGCGGCCGGCGACATGAGCGGCGAGGTCGTGACGACCATCCGGTGGCCCGACGGGTCCGAGGATCCGGGCGCGGCGCTGGCCTACCGCCAGGGCGGGATGGAGTGGCACTGGACCGCGCACTTCGAGCCGTTCGTCTCGCGGTTCGACATGCCGGGGTCCGACCGGGCGACGCCCGCGGGGACGTACCGCTTCGTGGTCGACGGGCACCGGCGCTCGGGCGGCAAGACGGTGCCGTACACCGTGGCGTCGCGGCAGTTCCGCGTCGGCACGTGGGCGGGCATCACGGTCGAGGACGTGCGGCTCGAACCCGACCGGCGGGTCTCGTTCCGCGTCGGCCCGCGGCGGCGCAACGTCACGCACTTCGATCAGAGCGAGAGCCCGCGCGCCCCGATCGCCGTGCCGCTCGAGCTCGGGCCGATCGACTATCCGGACTCCTACGAGAAGACCCGCGGCGCGCACGCCGACTTCATCCACGAGTGGCGGCGCTACTCGCGCGACCCGAATGCGCCGGGCGACGCGTCGCGGTTCGAGCTGTACTGCATCGAGTGCTCCTTCCGGCCGTGGGCGGACACCGGCGACGCCGCCCGCGCGACGGTCACGATGGCCGGCGCGAAGACGGTCCGCCTCGTCGCGGCGCGGAAGAGCGGCGACCGCTGGATCACCGACGCGACGCTCGCGGCCGACGAGACCGCGTACGTCTGCCCCGGCGGCGTCCTCGATCCGTGGAGCGACTTCAACGGCGAGATGTCGGCGCCGGTCGGCGCCGGCGCTGTCGCGATCAAGTGCGCGCCGCGCGAGATCGTCGGCACCACGCCGCGGACCACCGGCGCCCGGTCGGCCCGCGGCGACGCCGGCCGCGACGGCCCCGGAGGCGTCGGCGCCGGCGAGACCGGGACGTCGGCCGACCTCGGCCTGCCGGCCGTCGTGGCGAGCGCCGCCTCGCGCCGGGGCGCGCAGACGCGGCGCACCACCGCCGGCCGCCGCACCGCCGGCTCGCGCCGCACCACTCGCTCGCGCCGCTGCCGCGCCTCGCGCTCCCTCCGCGTCCGCCTCCGCGCACCGCGCGCGGGCCTGCGGATCCGCCGCGCGACGGTGCGCGTGAACGGCCGCGTCGTGCGCAGGGTCCGGGGCCGCGCGGTTCGCGCCGCGTTCCGCGTCAGGCTGAGCGCCCGCCGCAGCGTCATGACGGTCAGGCTCCGCGCCGGCGACGGCCGGACGTACGTCATGCGCCGCACGTACCGGCGCTGCGCGCGGTAGGCGGCGGCGCATCCGCTACTTTCGGCCGGGTGCTCCACCTCGCCGTCCGCCTCGCGCTGGCCGCCGTCCTGCTGGGCGCCGCGGCCGCGAAGCTGCGCCGGCCGGCGGAGACCCGCGCGGCGCTGACCGACCTCCTCGCCCGACGCGGCGCCGCTTCGCGCGGCGGTGCGAAGCAGGCCGCTTCGGGACCGCCGCGCGGCTCCGCGCTGCTGGGCGGCGTCGTCGCGGTCGAGGTGGCGCTGGCGGGCGGGGTCGCGCTCGGGTTCGGCGTCGCGGCGTTCGCCGCCTCCGCGTTCCTCCTTGCCGGCGCGGTCCTCCTCGTGCGGGCGCTTCGGGCCGGGCGGGGCGGCGCTCCGTGCGGGTGCTTCGGCGCGCGGTCTCGGGTGACCCGGCTCGCGGTGGCGCGCGCGGTGGCGCTGGCCGCGGCGTTCGCGGCGCTGCCGCTCGTGCCGCGCACCGATCCGTCCGCCGAAGCGTGGCTCGCGGTGGGGCTCGTCGTCGCGATGGCGGGCGTCGCGGCGCTCGGCGTCGCGGTGCTGGCGCTGGCGCGGGAGGTCGGGATGCTGCGCCTCGCCGTCGGCCCCCAGGGCGCCCTCGAGATCGACGGCGAGGGGCCGGCGCTCGGCGCCGACAGCGGGCTGGGCGCGCACCTGGACCCGCGGCTCGACGACCGCTCGCTCGCGCTCGCCGTCTTCACCTCCGAGGGCTGCGGGATGTGCCGCCGGCTCGCGCCCGGGATCCACGCGCTCGCGCGCCACCCGCACGTCTCGCTGCTCGAGCTCGACGAGGTCGCGGACGCCGAGCACTGGCGGCGGCTCAACGTCCCCGGCAGCCCGTACGCCCTCGCGCTCGACGCGTCGGGCCGCGTCCTCGCGAAGGGGACGTTCAACTCGATCGCGCAGCTCGAGTCCGTGCTCGCCGCGGCGGAGCGGCGACGCGCGGAGGCGGCGAGTGTCTGAGGCGGAGCCGCGTCGCTCGGCGACGACCGCCGCGGCCGGAGGCCCGTCGGTCACGGAGGGCATCGCGCTCTCGACGTCGCGGCGCGGGCTGCTCGCCCGCGTCGGCGCGGCCCTGCTCGGCGCCGCCGGCGGCTCGGTCGTCAAGGCGGTCGTCGCCCCCGGCGAGGCCGAGGCCTACCACTTCTGCGGCCACATCTACACGACCGACTCCTGCCCGCACCCGACCGGCCTGCCGCGCATCGACATCCGCGGCCTGCCGCTGCGCGCGAAGGACGGCAAGCGGGTCGACAACACCGGCCGGATCGTCGACGCCGAGGGCTACCCGATCGACGACGCCGGCCTGCGCCTGCGCGACCCCGACGGCAACCCGCTCCCCCGCGCGCCGCGAACCCCGATCTGCACGCAGGTCGCCGAGCGCTACGGCTTCCGCACCCGCGTCGACGGCGCGTGGTACCGCTGCTGCGGCGGCCAGGTGCGCAAGCTCGTCGACTGCTGCTCGTACTCGCGGAGGCGCATCAACGGCGACGCCTCCCTGGTCGGCTACTGCTACAAGGGCCGCCGCGTCTTCTGCGTCATGTACTACGACACGAAGGTGCCGTGTTGAGCGGAGCGGGGCCGGTGGCGGCGTGCTGACCGCGCTCCTCGCCGTCGCCGGGTTCGTCGCCGGGCTCACCGGGTCGTGGTCGCCCTGCGGGTTCTCGATGGTCTCGACGCTCGGCCCCACGGGCCACAGCGGCGGCCGGGCGACCACGCTCGCCGCCTGCGCGGCGTTCGTCCCCGGCGCGCTCGCGGGCGGCGTGGTCACCTTCGGCTCGCTCTCGGCGCTCGGCGCGCTGGCCGGCGGCGGCGAGGCCGCGCTCCTCATCGGCGCCGCGGTGGCGGGCGCCGCGGCGCTCGCGGAGGCGACCGGCCGGAGGATCGTCCCGCAGGCGCGCCGCCAGGTGCCCGAGCACTGGCGCCGCGTCCTCCCGCTGCCGGTCGCCGCCGCGGCGTACGGGGTCCTACTCGGCCTCGGCTTCACGACCTTCGTCCTGACCTTCGCGGTCCCGGCGCTCGCGGGCGTCGCGCTCGCCGTCGGCGACGTGCCCGCGGGCCTCGCGCTCGGGCTCGCGTTCGGCGCCGGCCGCGCGCTGCCCGTCATCGCGCTCGCGCCGCTGGCCGACCGGCCCGCGGGGATGCGCGCGACCGAGCTGATGGCCGAACGCCCCGGCATCCTCCGCGGCTTCCGCGCCGCGGACGCCGCGGCGCTCGCGGCCGTCGCGCTCGCCCTCGGCGCGCAGAGCGCGAGCGCGCAGGCGCCCTTCCTGATCGCCGCGACCGACCCAACGAGCGCCGGCGCCGACCTCGCGTGGAAGGTCCCGGGCGGCCCCGGAGTCGTCCGCACGCCGTCCGGCGACCAGACCTTCGCGGTCGACCAGATCGCGATCGGAGGACCGTACGCCGCGGCGATCGCCGCCGGCGAGATCCGCGTGACCGACCGCGCGACCGGCGCCGAGATCGCGCGCATCCCGGCGCCTGGCGCCAACAAGGTCGCGGTCTCGGCGTCGCAGGTCGTGTGGCGCGACCCCGGCGACCGTCTCGTCGCGCAGGCGCTCCCCGCCGGCGCGCCGCGCACGGTCGCGACCGGCGCGCCCGACGCCCTCGGGCGCCCCGCGCTCGACGGCGACCGTCTCGTCTTCCACGTCGCCGACCGCCGCAGCAGCCGGATCCTCCTCGTCGACCTCGCCACCGGCGCGCGCCGGATGCTGCGCCGCGCCCGCCGCGCGCAGCTGACGAACCCGTCGCTGCTCGGCGACGACCTGCTCTTCGTCCAGACCACGCCGTGGAGCCAGAGCGTCCACCTGAACGCCCGCACGCTGCTGCGGATCGCGCCCGCGATCACGGCGGACAAGGGCTACTCGACGAAGCACGGCCCGCACCGGCGCCACGCCCACCCGACGCGCCCCGCGAAGGAGGGCCCGCGCGGAACGACGACCACGCTGTGGACGACGGCGCTCGCCCCCGACGCCGCGTACGTGACGCGCCTGAGGCAGCGCGGCACGACCACCACCGCCGACGTCCTGCGGCTGGCGCGATGAGCGACGGCGTCGCGAACGAGGTCCACCGGCTCGTCAGCGAGCTCGACTACCCGATGTTCATCGTCACGGCGACCGACGGCGCGGAGCGCGCCGGCTGCCTCGTCGGCTTCGCGACCCAGTGCAGCATCAACCCGCCGCGCTTCCTCGTCTGCCTGAGCGACAAGAACCGCACGTTCCGCGTCGCGCGCGGCGCGGAGCTCGTCGTCGTCCACCTCGTCCCCGCCGAGGCGACCGCGCTGGCCGAGCTGTTCGGGTCGGAGACGGGCGACGACGTCGACAAGTTCGAGCGGTGCGCATGGCACGCGGGGCCGGGCGGGACGCCCGTCCTCGACGAGTGCGGCAACTGGTTCGCAGGGCGGATCCTCGAACGCGTGCCCGCCGGCGACCACTGCGCGCTGCTGCTCGAGCCGTTCGACGCCCACAGCGACGGCGACGAGCGGGCGTTCACCTTCCACCGGGCGAAGCGGATCGAGCCCGGCCACGAGCCCTAGAGCAGCGGCAGCAGCTCGCGCGCCGACGAGACGACCGCGTCCGCGCCCCGCAGCTCGTCCGCCCCGTACGACCCGGTCGTGACCGCGAAGCACCGCACCCCGTCGGCGCGCGCGCACGCGACGTCGAGCGGCGTGTCCCCGATCACGATCGTCTCCTCGCGCGGGTACGCCGCGCCCGACCGCCCCGCGCGGGCGCGCGCGATCGCGGGAAGCTCGGTGCGGTCCTCGGCGTCCGACCCGAAGCCGCCGTGCCCGCGCGCGAAGAAGCGCCCGATCCCCGCCCGCGCCAGCTTCAGCCGCGCGATCGGCTCGAGGTTCCCGGTTACGAGCGACAACACGACGCCCGGCCGCGCCGCCAGCTCCTCGAGCAGCGAGACGACCCCCGGCGCGACGAACGAGGACAGATCGGAGCGGCACAGCCGCGCGTACTCCTCCGCCGCCGCGCGCTTGAAGTCGACCATCCGCGCGTCGATCCGCTCGGCCGCCACGCCCGACTGCAGCAGGATCCCGCGCGCGATCTCGGGATCGGTCCGCCCGCGCGGGTCGAAGCGCGCGGCGGCCGGGTCCGCGACGTGCCAGACGCGCCGCAGCGCGGCATGCACCGCGTCGCGATGGTCGTCCGTGGCCCGCACGAGCAGCGTGCCGTCGATGTCGAAGAGCAGGAGCACGGCCTGTGGCCGTATCTTGCCCGCCCTTGACGAGCTTCGACGACGACATCGCGCTGACGGAAGAGGATGGCGCGTTCCACGGGTCGGTGGCCGAGGGCTGGGACACGCCGCGCGGCCCGCTCGGCGGCTACGTCATGGCGCTCGTGCTCAACGGGATGATCCTCGCGACCGGCGACGACGCCCGTCAGCCGCGGTCGCTGACCGTCCACTTCCTCCGCCCGCCGCACGCGGGACCGGTGACCGTCCGGCCCACGGTCGAACGCGCCGGCCGCAGGCTGTCGACGGTCACGGCGCGCCTCGAGCAGGACGGAAAGGTCATCGCGCTCGCGCTCGGCGCGTTCAGCGCGCCCTGGCCGAGCCCGCACGTCGACGACGCGCCCGCCCCGGACGTCGAGCCGCCCGACGAGTCGCGCCCGCCGGTGCCGGACCTGCGCGAGGGCCGGCCGCGCCCGAGCTTCGCGCGGCGCCTCACGATGCAGCGCCGCTTCGGGGACCCGCCGTTCTCGCGCGCCGAGCACGCCACCGTCGGCGGCTGGCTCGCCCTCACCGAGCGCCGCCCGATCGACGCGCTGACCGTCGTCGTCCTCGCGGACGCGTGGTTCCCCGCGCCGTGGCCGCGCCTGAGCGACCTCGCCCCGGCGCCGACCGTCGACCTGACTGTCCATTTCCACGCTCCGCTCCCGCTGCCGGACGGGCTGCTGCTCGGCCGCTTCACCAACAGCGTCGTCCGCGACGGCTTCTTCGACGAGGACGGGCGCCTGTGGGCGCAGGACGGCACCCTGGTGGCGCAGTCGCGCCAGCTCGGCCTGCTCATCGACCCTCAGCTCTAGTCAGCCGACGCTCGAACCGTCGCCGACTCCAGACGAATGGACGGAAACTGCGGCAACTCGGCTCGACGTGGCGGCGGCAATGCGCCAGCTAAGACAAGATGAGCAAGCAATGAGCAACCTTCGGTACACCGGGGAGTTGACGCACTCGACAATTGCCGATTTGATGAACATCCCGGTCGGAACGTGCAAGGTCCGACGTCATAGACTGCGCAAGCGGCTGGGTGTGCTGCTTGCCGAGGAGGGTCCCGCATGACAACGAACACCGTCGATACGAAGCTGATGAAGGCGCTTGCCCATCCGCTTCGCCAGCAACTGCTGATGGCTCTCAGCGAGAGGGTCGCCAGCCCGAGTGAGCTCGCCGACGAGCTCGGTGAGCCACTGGGGAACGTGAGCTACCACGTCCGCATGCTCGTCGACCTCGGGTGCATCGAGCTCGTGAGCACGACGCCGCGCCGCGGCGCGCTCGAGCACCACTACAAGGCGGTCGTCCGGCCGCTCCTCGACGACGCGAGCTACGCGACGTTCCCGGCGTCCACGAAGCGCGCGCTCGTCGGCGACGTCCTGAACGACATCTTCGCCGACGTCACCGCGGCCGCCGAGGCCGAGACGTTCGACGACGAGCTGGTGCACGTCACGCGCCAGCCGCTGACGCTCGACGCCGACGGCTGGAACGAGGTCGCGAAGGTGCTGGCCGACGCCGCCGACAAGATCGAGGGCATCAAGTCCCGCAGCGCGGAGCGCGGCACCAACGATGGCTCGGTGCCGATCAAGAGCGTGCTCGCGATCCTGCACTTCCGCGCCGCGCCGGACGCCGGCAAGGGCGTCGCGAAGAGCAAGGCCAGGAAGAAGTCGGCAGCGAAGCGCTAGCAGCGCCTCGCCGCGCGGGCGGACGCGTCGTCGTCAGCGCACGAACGACGCGTCCGCGCGCAGCCTCAGCGCGAACGCGGCGATGAGCCGCGCCGCCGCCTCGACGTCCTCGAGCTGCACCGTCTCCACCGGCGAGTGCATGTAGCGCAGCGGGAACGCGACCAAACCGGTCGGGACGCCGCTGCGGCTGATGTGCACGACGTCCGCGTCGGTGCCGGTCCCGCGGCCGGTCGCCTCGATCGTGTACGGGATCGCCTCCGACTCGGCCGCCTCGACGAGGAGGTCGTAGACGTGCGGATGCAGCACCGTGCCGCGGCCGATGACCGGCCCGCTGCCGAGCGCGTGGTCGCCCTCGGTGCGCTTGTTGACGCCGGGCGCGTCGGTCGCGTGGGTCACGTCGACGACGATGGCCACGTCCGGCTCCAGCGCGAACGCGCTCGTGACCGCGCCCCACAGGCCGGTCTCCTCCATCGCCGTCGCGACGGCGACCACTTCCCCCGGCGCGCCCCCGGCCTCGGCGACGAGCCGCGCCGCCTCCAGCGCCACCCACGCGCCGAGCCGGTTGTCCATCGACCGCGACGCGAACCGGCCGTTGGCCAGCTCCACCGGCTCGCCCGCGATCACCGCGACGTCGCCGACGCGCACGAGTCGCCGCGCGTCGTCGCCGTCGCGCGCGCCGATGTCGATGTGCAGCTCCTCGAGCTTCGGCACCTTCTCGCGCTCGTCGGCCTTCAGGAGGTGGATCGGCTTCTTGCCGACGACGCCGGGGATGCGGCCGTCGCGCGTCGCGACCTCCACGCGCTGGCCGACGAGGATCACCGGGTCCCACCCGCCGACCTGGCCGAACCACAGCAGGCCCTCGTCGTCGATGTGCGTGACGATCAGGCCGATCTCGTCGACGTGGCCGAGGATCGCGACCATCGGTCCGGCCCCGGTGCCTGGCACCCGCGCGATCGAGCTGCCCATCACGTCGCCGCTCACGTCGGAGGTGAACGTGCGCGCCGCCTCGCGCCACGCCGCGGCCGCGTCGCCCTCGACCCCGGACGGGCCGAACGACGTCAGCAGCGCGCGGAGCGTCTCCGGCAGCGCCACTACGCGTGCTCTCGCAGGTGGCGCAGCACGTACGGGAGGATGCCGCCGTGGCGGAAGTACTCCGCCTCCATCGGCGTGTCGATGCGCACGCGCGCCTTCAGCTCCCTTTCGCCGGCCCTGATCGTCACGTCGCGCGGCGTCTCGCCCGCGTTGAGCTTCTCGGCGAAGCCCTCGATCGCGATCTCCTCCTCCACCGGGAGGTCGTCGATTCCGCCCTCGACCTGCAGCGGCAGCACGCCCATGCCCACGAGGTTGGAGCGGTGGATGCGCTCGAAGGACTCCGCGATGACCGCGCGCACGCCGAGCAGCTTCGTCCCCTTCGCGGCCCAGTCGCGCGACGACCCCGACCCGTACTCCTTGCCCGCGACGACGACGAGCGGCACGCCCTCCTCGGCGTACTTCATCGCGGCGTCGTAGATCGACATCTCCTCGCCGTCCGGCAGGTGCTTGGTGACGCCGCCCTCGGTGCCCGGCGCGAGCTGGTTGCGCAGCCGGATGTTCGCGAACGTGCCGCGCATCATCACCTCGTGGTTGCCGCGCCGCGAGCCGTACGAGTTGAACTCCTTCGGCTCGACGCCGTGCTCCTGCAGGTACCTGCCCGCCGGCGAGTCCTTCTTGATCGCGCCCGCCGGCGAGATGTGGTCGGTGGTGACCGAGTCGCCGAGCTTCGCGAGCACGCGCGCGCCGGTGATCTCCTGGACCTCCTCGGGCTCCTCGGGCAGGCCCTCGAAGAACGGCGGGCGGCGGACGTACGTCGAGTCCTCGGCCCACTCGAACCGGTCGCCCTCCGGCACCTCGAGCGCGTTCCACCGCTCGTCGCCCTCGAAGACCTCCGCGTAGCTCGCGCGGAACATGTCCTCGTGCACGGCCTGCTCGATCGTCTCCGCGACCTCCCGCGAGGACGGCCAGATGTCGCGCAGCATCACGTCGCTGCCGGGGATCGGCTCGTTGAACGGGTCCCAGTCCATCGTGCCCGCGAGCGCGTACGCGACGCACAGCGGCGGCGACGCGAGGTAGTTCATCTTCACGTCGGGGTTGATGCGGCCCTCGAAGTTGCGGTTGCCGGAGAGGACCGAGACGACGGCCAGGTCGTGCTCGTTGACGGCCTCCGAGATCTCGTCCGGCAGCGGGCCGGAGTTGCCGATGCACGTCGTGCAGCCGTAGCCGACGAGGTGGAAGCCGAGCTCCTCCAGCGGCTCGGTCAGCCCCGACTTCTCGTAGTACTCGGTCACGACCATCGAGCCGGGCGCGAGCGACGTCTTCACCCACGGCTTGCGCTCCAGGCCCTGCTCGCGCGCCTTCTTGGCCAGCAGGCCGGCGCCGAGCATGACCGACGGGTTCGACGTGTTCGTGCATGACGTGATCGCGGCGATGACGACGTCGCCGTGCGACAGCTCGGTGTCGGTCCCGTCGGCGAGCTTCACGGCGACGCCGTTGGTCTCGGCCTGCGCGACCTGGGAGTGGTCGTGGCCCTCGTGGCTGCGCGGCGCGCCGCCGTGGTCGCCGGGCTGCATCGTGCTCGGCGGGTCGCTGGCCGGGAACGACTCCGTGTCATCCGATTCCCGCGAGCTGCGCTGCGGCGGGACGCCCGCCTTGCGGTCCCCGTCCGGCGCGTCGTCGGACTCGCCGCCCGTGAACTCCTCGAGCGCCTCGCAGAACTGGACCTTGATCTCGGTCAGCGGCGAGCGGTCCTGCGGGCGGCGCGGGCCGGCCATGGAAGGGACGACGTCGCCGAGGTCGAGCTCGAGCGTGTCCGAGTACGTGGGGTCCTCGGAGTCCTCGTCGTGCCAGAGCCCCTGCTCCTTGGCGTACGTCTCGACCAGCTCGATGTGCTCGTCCGAGCGGCCGGTGAACTTCAGGTAGCGCAGCGTCTCGGCGTCGATCGGGAAGATCGCGCAGGTCGAGCCGAACTCGGGGCTCATGTTGCCGATCGTGGCGCGGTCGGCGAGCGGCAGGTTCGCCAGGCCGTGACCGTAGAACTCGACGAACTTCCCGACGACGCCCTTCTCGCGCAGCATCTCGGTGACGGTGAGGACGAGGTCGGTCGCGGTCGAGCCCTCGGGCAGCTCGCCGACCAGCCGGAAGCCGAGCACCTGCGGGATGAGCATCGACATCGGCTGGCCGAGCATCGCCGCCTCGGCCTCGATGCCGCCCACTCCCCACCCGAGGACGCCCAGGCCGTTGACCATCGTGGTGTGGGAGTCGGTCCCGACGAGCGTGTCGGGGTAGGCCTGGCCGGTCTTCTCGTTCGGGAAGACGACCCGCGCGAGGTACTCGATGTTGACCTGGTGCACGATCCCGGTGCCGGGCGGGACGACGCTGAAGTCGTCGAACGCGCCCTGGCCCCAGCGCAGGAACTGGTAGCGCTCCTCGTTGCGCTCGTACTCGCGCTCGACGTTGCGCTCGAAGGAGTCGCGCGTGGCGAAGAAGTCGACCTGGACCGAGTGGTCGATGACGAGCTCCGCCGGGACGAGCGGGTTGATCGCGTTCGAGTCGCCGCCCAGCTCGTCGGCCATCGCGTCGCGCATCGCGGCGAGGTCGACGATCGCGGGCACGCCGGTGAAGTCCTGCATGATCACGCGCGCCGGCGAGTAGGCGATCTCGTCGGACGGCTCGGCGTTCGCGTCCCACCGCGCGAGCGCCTCGATGTCCTCCTCGCTCACCGACCCGTTCCCCTCGGTCCGCAGCAGGTTCTCGAGGAGGATCTTCAGCGAGAACGGCAGCCGCGCGACGTCGAACTTCGACTGCAGCGCGTCCAGCCGGAAGATCTCGAAGGTGCGATCGCCGACCTGCAGGTCGGCCCGCGCGTCGAACGAGTTCGGGTGGGCCATGGACTGGAGGCTACGACGGGGAACTTCGTCATGCTCCGCGCATGGCACGGGTCACGCGGCGGACGTTCGTGGGGTCGGCGGCCGCCGCGGCGGCGGGTGCCGCCGTGCCGGGCGAGGCGGGCGCCGCCGCGAAGCGCCGGCGGCGCCGCACGCGCCGGCCGCGCGCCAAGCGGGCGGACGTCGTGGTCGTGGGGGCGGGCCTCTCCGGGCTGCAGGCCGCCCTCGACGTCGTCGCCGCCGGGCGCTCGGTCTACGTCGTCGAGGCGCGCGACCGCGTCGGCGGGCGCACGCTGAACCACGACCTCGGCGGCGGGAAGGTGATCGAGATCGGCGGGCAGTGGGTCGGGCCGACGCAGGACCGGCTGCTGAAGCTCGCCGAGAGCGTCGACGTCAAGACGTACGAGACCTACAACGAGGGCGACTACGTCTACCACCGCAACGGGTCCAACCAGCGGTACACGGCCAGCGGGCCGTTCGGCGCCGTCCCGCCCGACCCGACCGGCGTCGCGGACGCGCTCGCCGCGCTGACCGCGCTCGACTCGATGGCCGCCGAGGTGCCGCGCGACCGGCCGTGGGCCGCGCCGCGCGCCCGGGAGTGGGACTCGCAGACGTTCGAGACCTGGAAGCAGGCGAACACGACGAACGACTCCGGCCGCTTCCTGCTCGACCTCGCGATCGAGGCCGTCTGGGCGGCCGAGCCGCGCGACGTGTCGCTGCTGCACGTCCTGATGTACATCGCGTGCGCCGGGAACGAGTCGACGCCGGGAACGATCAACCGGCTCATCAACACCGCGGGCGGGGCGCAGGAACGGCGGTTCGCCGGCGGCTCGCAGCTCATCTCGCTGCGGATGGCCGAGCGGCTCGAGGGGCGCGTCCTGCTGCGCCGCCCGGTGCGGCGGATCGTGCAGGGGCGCGGGCGCGTGGACGTCGTGACCGACCGCGGGACCGTCTACGGCAAGCAGGTGATCGTCACCGGCCCTCCGGCGCTGACGGCGCTCATCGACTTCGAGCCGGCGCTGCCCGCGGACCGGGCGCAGCTGGTCCAGCGCTTCCCGCAGGGCAACGCGATCAAGTGCCAGGCGATCTACGACGAGCCGTTCTGGCGCGCCGACGGGCTCGCGGGCCAGGTGACCTCCGACGGCGACCCGGTCCGCATCACGTTCGACAACACGCCGCCGGACGGCTCGCCGGGGGTGCTGCTCGGCTTCATCGAGGGGCACGCTGCGCGGGTGTGGGCGCGGCGGCCCATCGACGAGCGCCGCGCGGCGGTGCTGGAGAACCTCGCGACGTACTTCGGCGCGCGGGCGCGGGAGCCGCGCGACTACGTGGAGATGGACTGGGCGCACGAGCCGTGGACGCGCGGGTGCTACGTGGGCTTCACGCCGCCCGGGGTCCTGCTCGACTACGGCGAGGCGATCCGCGCGCCGGTCGACCGGGTGCGCTGGGCGGGTGCCGAGATGGCGACGATCTGGAACGGCTACATGGACGGAGCCGTGCGGTCCGGGTCGGACGCCGCGGCGGCGGCGCTGGCGGCGCTCTAGTCCCTCTCGAACCGGCGGCGGCGCCGGTCGACCTCGAACCAGACGCGGCAGCCCTTCTCGCCGCGGTCGACGCCCCAGCGGCTGGAGAGCATGTCGAGCATCCGCAGGCCGTAGCCGCTCGTGGTGTGGCGGACGTCCGGGTCGAAGCCCGGGCCGGGGTCGCGAACCTCGACGCGGACGAGCTCCTTGCCCATCCGCGCCGCGAGGAGGATCCGGTCGCTCTCCTTCAGGCCCGCGTGGCGGACGGAGTTGGTGACGATCTCCGAGGTCAGGAGCGCCACCGTGTGGTCGAGGTCGGGGTCGAGCCCCTTCTGCACGACCAGCCGGCGCGCGGCGCCGACCGCCGCGGGCTCGGGCCGCAGGGCGACGACGACGTCGTTGGTGGTTGTCGTGGCGGGGGTCACTGGCGTCACTTGCAGTGCTACCGGATGCGAGCCCTGATCATTCCTCAGGTTTCCGCAGCGTAGTCCTGTCGCGTGAGCGCTCGCGCCAGCGGGAAACACAGGAGCATGGCCGAACGCTTTCGCCGCGACGACGATGTCGCGCCCACCACCGGCGCGCGCAGCGCCACCACCACCGTCGACGACGAGCGCGATCGCGTCGACCTCCCGCCGCGTCTGGACGACGACGAGCGCCACGAGCACGGCGGTCCAGTGGACCGCGGAACGATGGCCGCGGTGCGCGAGCGCCAGCGCGAGGAGTTCGGAGGCATCGCCTGGGGCTCCGCGTTCTTCGGCTGGCTCACCGCGACCGGCCTCGGGGCGATCCTGACCGGCCTGCTCGCCGCGGCGGGCGCCGCGCTCGCCCTGACCGAGGGGACGGGGTCGCTGCGCGACGACGCCGACACGATCGGCCTCGGCGCGGGCATCGCGTTCCTGGTCGTGCTCGCGATCGCCTACTTCTGCGGCGGCTACGTCGCCGGGCGGATGGCTCGCTTCGACGGCGCGCGCCAGGGCGTCGGCGTCTTCGCCTGGGCGATCCTGATCGCCGTGATCCTCGGCATCGCGGCCGCGATCGGCGGCAACGAGTACAACGTGCTCGAGCGCCTCGACCTGCCGCGCCTGCCGGTCGACAGCGGCGACGTCACCACCGGCGGCATCATCGCCCTCGCCGCCGGCCTGCTGACGATGCTGCTCGCGGCGGTCCTAGGCGGGAAGACCGGCGAGCGGTTCCACCGCAAGGTCGACCGCCACGCCGTCGACGGCCGCCTGTAGCGCAAGCGCCACGGGGCGCCGCCACGCCGCGGCGCCCCCACTCGCGCGGCTTCGCCCTTCCCCGCGTCGCGTCGATCCGCGAGGATCGGCCGGATGCGCGACCTCCTCCACGCCGCGGCGGACCACGCCGCCGAGCACCTCGAGCGCCAGGCCTCGGCGCCGATCCGCCCCGACGCGTCCGCGCTCGACCTCGTCGGCGCGCTCGACGCGCCGCTCCAAGACGACCCGCTCGACCCGCGCGCGGTCCTCGACGACCTCGTCCGCGACGCGGGGCCCGGCCTCATGGGCTTCGGGTCGCCGCGGTTCTACGGCTGGGTCATCGGCGGCGCGCTGCCCGCGGCGCTGGCCGCGGACTGGATGGTCGCGACGTGGGACCAGAACGCCGGCGGGGCGACGATCGCGCCGGCGGCCGCCGCGTTCGAGGACGTCGCGGGGCGCTGGATCGTGGACCTGCTCGGGCTGCCGCCGCAGACGTCGTTCGGGTTCGTGACCGGCTGCCAGATGGCGCACGTGACCGCGCTCGCCGCCGCGCGCCACGCGGTCCTCGCGCGCGCCGGGTGGGACGTCGAGCGCGACGGGCTGATGGGCGCGCCGCGGATCCGCGTCCTGGGCGGTGCCGAGCGCCACGTCACGGTCGACCGGGCGCTGCGGCTGCTCGGCCTGGGGACGGCGTGCGTCGAGGCGATCGAGGCCGACGCCGGCGGGGCGATGCGGGCGGAAGCGCTCGCCGCGGCGCTGCGGGGCTCCGAGGGGCCGGCGATCGTCATCGCGCAGGCCGGCAACGTCGACACCGGCGCGGTCGACCCGATGCCCGAGGTCTGCGCCGCCGCGCACGAGGCCGGCGCGTGGGTGCACGTCGACGGCGCGTTCGGGCTGTGGGCGGCGGCGTCGCCGGCGCGCCGCGCGCTGACCGCCGGAGTGGAGGACGCCGACTCCTGGGCGACCGACGCGCACAAGTGGCTGAACGTCCCGTACGACTGCGGGATCGCGCTGGTGGCCGACCCCGCGGCGCACCGCGCGGCGATGACCGCGACCGCCGCGTACATCGAGGACGCCGCGGGCGGCGGCAGCGCCCGCGATCCCCTCGACCACAATCCCGAGTTCTCGCGCCTGGCGCGCGGCGTGCCGGTCTACGCGGCCCTGCGCTCGCTCGGGCGCTCCGGGGTCGCCGAGCTGGTCGACCGGCTCTGCGACTGCGCCGACCGCTTCGCCGAGCGGCTGAGCGCGGAGCCGGGCGTCGAGGTCCTCGCGCACCACCTCAACCAGGTGCTCGTGCGGTTCGGCGACGACGACGCGACGACCGACGCGGTGCTCGCGGAGGTCGTCCGCGACGGGACGGTGTTCATGAGCGGCACTGTGTGGCGCGGGATGCACGCGATGCGCATCTCGGTCTGCAACTGGCAGACGACGCTCGAGGAGGTCGACCGGTCGGTCGAGGCGGTGCTCAGCGCGGCCGCTCGAGCACGGCCACGAACGCTCCCGCCAGTTCCTCGATGACCGCGTCGATCGGCGGGCGGTCGTCGTCGGCCAGCCAGTCGAGCAGGATCGCGTTCGTCCCGCCCACGAGGAGCATCGCGGTCAGGCCGTAGTCGCGGTCCGGCAGCAGCCCGCGCGCCGCGGCGGCGGACGCCTCCTGCTCGACGACCGCGGCGAACCCCCGGACGACGCCGTGCGCGTGCCGATCGAGCGACGGGCTCGTCCCGGGCGCCTCGCGGTAGGCGATGCGCGCGCGGCGCGGGTCGGTGAGCATCGCCTCGGCGAACGCGGCGAGGATCGTGCGGACGCGGCCGGTGACGTCCGGCGGCGCGGTCTCGCGCGCCTCGCCCACCGCGGCGACGACCGCCTCGATGGTCTCGTCGTACACGGCGCGCAGCAGATCCTCGCGCCCGGCGAACTGCTCGTAGAAGTGCCGCGGCGCCAGCTTCGCCTCGGTGTACAGCGCCTCGATCGTCGTGGCTGCGTAGCCGCGCGTGCCGAACAGCTCGACCGCGGCGTCGAGCAGGCGGCGGCGGCGCTCGGCTCGGCGCTCCTCGGCGCCCTGGCCGGCGTACCGGCGACCGGTCGTCGCGGTTGGCATGCCGGGCAGCCTAGACGTAGAATCGTGCCTTGCCACGCAAGGCCGCGCTGGTCCTTGCCGCGATCGCCACCGGAATGACTCCGACCACGGCCGCGGCGCTTCCCGACGACCCCGAGCTCGGACAGCCCTGGGTCACGGAGATCGCTGTGCCCGAGGCGTGGGACGTGACGACCGGCGATCCGTCGGTCGTCGTGGCGGTCGTCGACACCGGCGTCGACCTGTCGCATCCCGACCTCGCGCCGAACGCGTGGCGCAACGCGGGCGAGCAGGCCAACGGCGCGGACGACGACGGCGACGGCCTGGTCGACGACCTCGCGGGCTGGAGCTTCGGGCGCGACAGCGGCGACGTCGCCGACCCGAGCGGGCACGGCACGCACGTCGCGGGGCTGGTCGCCGCGCGCGGTGGGAACGGGATCGCCTCGGCGGGCGTGTGCTGGTCGTGCACGATCCTGCCGGTCGACGTGTACCGGGAGGGCGGGCGCGGGACGCTGCACGACCTCGCGAGCGGGATGGCCTACGCGGCGGAGCGGGCGCGGATCGTCAATTTGTCTCTGGAGTCGCCCGTGGCCTCGGAGGAGGTCGCTTCGGTGGTCACGTCGCACCCGGACCGGCTGTTCGTCGTGTCGGCCGGGAACGGCGGGCGGGACGTCGACGCCGCGCCGTCGTGGCCGTGCGCCGTTGCGGCGCCGAACCTGCTGTGCGTGGCGGCCGACGACGCCGGCGCTCCCGCGGAGGGCGCGAACTGGGGCGCGCGCTCGGTGCACCTCGCCGCGCCCGGTGTTGCCTTGGTGAGCACCGCGCCGGGCGGAGGGGTCGCGGCGATGACCGGCAGCTCGTTCGCGGCGCCGCTCGTCGCGGGGACCGCGGCGCTGCTGTGGTCGTGGCGGCCGGATGCGTCGGTGGAGGAGGTGCGGGCGGCGATCCTCGCCGGCGCGGACCGCCTGGGGTCGTGGTCGGGCCGCACGGTCACGGGCGCGCGGCTCAACGCGATCGGCGCGCTGCGCGCGTTCGCGGCGTTGCGCGGCGAGCAGCCGCCGGACGCCGTGGTAGCGCCCGTCTCGCCGTCCGCGGTCGCCGCACCCGTGAGCGCGACCGCCTCCTCCTCGTCGCCCGTCCTCCCTTCCCCCCTTGCGATCGTCTCCCCCCGCGCCCGCGCCTCCCGTGGCGGCGTCCGGGTCCGGCTGCACTGCGGGTCGCGAGTGAATACCTGCACCGGGACGCTCCACGCGCTCGGCCAGCTCCGGCGCTTCACGGTCGCGCCGCACCGCTCCGTCACCGTTCGCCTCCGCGCCCGGCGCGCCTTCCGCCTCGGCGCGCGCCGCTCCTCCGGCGCGTCCCTCCGCGTCGTCGTCCGCGCGGGCTCGCGGTCGCGGCTCTTCCGGGTGAGGGTCCGCTAGAGACCCGGCGGGTGCCGGACGGTGTAGCCCGCCGTCGAGCGCATCTGGCTCGTCCAACGCGACCCGCCGGCGAGGGCGGACGTGTCGTAGCGCCGGCCGCGGATGACCATGAACGCGTGGCCGCGGTTGGCGTACACGGTGATCCACCGGCCGGGACCTGGCGAGCCGTAGCTCATGAACCCGCCGGAGTCGCGTGGGCTGCGCAGGGCGCTCGCCGCGTGGAGGACATAGGAGATCGAGCCGCTGCAGTCGTACCCGCTGTCGTGGAAGGACCGATGGCCGCCGCCGTAGCGGTAGGGCGCGCTGGCGATGCGGTTCGCGGCGCGGATCGCGCGTAGGACGCGGATCGGGACGCCGCTCGAACCGCCGCCGCCGCCGTGGAGCCGCCCCCGCTTCAGCACCGGGTGGCCGCCGCCGACGCCGAGCGCCGACCACGTCGCGGGGCCGACGATCCCGTCCGCGGTGAGGCCGTGGCGGCGCTGGAAGCGCTTGACCGCGCGCTGCGTCGCGGGGCCGAAGACGCCGTCCGCCGCGATGCCGAGCTTCTGCTGCAGCAGACGGACGCTCGAGCCGCGGCTCGTCACGCGCGCCGACCCGCCACCGCCGCCCCGCGCGTGGAGGCGCTGCACGCGCTTGAGCATCCGCCACGTCGCGGGGCCGACGACCCCGTCGGCGTGCAGATTGTGCGTGCGCTGGAAGCGGACGACCGCGCGCTTGGTCCCCTTCCCGAACGCGCCGTCGACGGTGATGTGCAGCAGGCGCTGGAGCTTCTTCACCGCCGCGCCGTGGTTGCCGCGCTTGACCGTCCGCTCCGCGTTCGCGGGAGCGGCGGGCACCAGCAGCAGCGCCGCGCACAGCGCGAGCACCATCCGTGGATGTCGAAGTCGGAGACGCATCGGTTGTCGCGCCTACGAGGTGAGCTGACGGGCTCGCGCTTGTCGCGCTACACCGCACGTGCGGCGATTCGCCCCCGCGGCTGGTTCTGCCGCAGCGGTTCCCCCGTTCACCGACCGACGGACGGCCGGCGACTCGGCGCGGGCGGCAAGCTACCCGTCATTCCCCTGCACTTCGCAAGATTCGTTGCAGCGAGGAGGAATGCAAGCGGCGGCGCAGTGCGCGCAGAGCGAGGAGCGGGAGCGACGGGACTCGAACCCGCGACCTCCGTGACTGCGGCATGCGCCAGATGGGCCTCACCGACGCCCGCTTCACCGTGCGCGTCTACACCGACGTGATGAGCCGCGGCGACGACGAGCGCGACCGCCTGCGCGGCCTGATCGGCGAGGGCGGCGAGCCGACCGCGGCCGGGGGCGGCGGGGATTGCCAGACGCGTGAGATCCGCATCACGGACACCGCTCGGCACTGATCGCTGAGCCCGCCCGCCGCTCCCCGCGCGGGAGCCACGCCGCTAGGGGCCCGACGTGCGCGGCGCGGTGCTCGCCGGTGAGGTTACCGTCTTCGTCGACGACGTGTCCTCGTCTGTCAGGCGGCCGGCGACGAAGCCGCCGACGGCGAGCAAGACGGCGAGCACGAGCCCGATCCGCCATCGCCGCCTCGACTTCCGGTCCAGCTCCTCTTGGCGCCGCAGGTTCTGTGCGATGCCGATGGACTGCTCGAGCTTGTCCGCCAACTCCACCGCAAGGTGCGCGGCCTGAGTAGCGGCCGCAGCCGCATCGAGCGACTCCTCCCACGTAGCCTCGTCCGGCTTCTGGCTCCTCGCGGTCTCCAGGTGCTTCGCGATCCTGGCCCGCAGCTCTTCGAGCTCGTCGTGACGCGGCGCGCCGCTGAGGGTCCCCGTCTCGCGGTACGGGTAGCACTCGCGCTCGTAGTCGAGCCACCGGTCGCGGATCTTGCCGAGGCGATCCCGGACGACCTCCTCTGGGTGCTCAATGACCGCACGGCGAATGTGCTCCTCGATCTTCGAGAGCTGGCTGGCCTGCCCGACCGCGTCCAGGCCGTCGCGCAACGCCAGCGTTCCCATATGTGACAGTGCGTCGTTGAGGTTGTTGCGCCCAATCTCGCAGGTGTAGCCGGTCTCGTGCTCGATAACCCGGATGAGCTTGAAGACCTCGGTGACCTGCTCCTTGAGGATGGTCGCGAGCCGAGCCTCGTTCTCTGGGGTGAGGTGGTCCCAAGGGCCCGTGACACCGCTCGACGACATAGCCGCGGCATCCTGCCAGACACAGGCAGGATTACGCAACGAACCATCAACGTTCAGGTGGCAGGCCGCCACCCGCAAAGTGCTTCCCGCTAGTCCTCAGCAGGGAAGTGCCGAGGCGGCTTCGAGAGAAGCTCGTCCGCCTTGCGGCGGTGCTCCGCCGCCTCCTCAGGCGACAGCCGCTTGAGGTCCCGCGTGATCTTGCCGCCGACCCGAGACTCCGCCGCGCCGACCTTGAGCTTCAGGGGACCCAGGGCGGCTACCTGCGACGGGTCGAGACCATCGATCTTGAGCTCGCGAGCCCGCGCGTCGAAGTAGTCGCGTCCACTCATGCGGACCTTCCTACGATGGGGGCGTGGGGTGCGGACCATGAAGGATCGTCGGCGTCGTCGGGGCATAAGGAGCGCCAGGGCCAGTGCCCCGGAGGATGATGAACTTGGGCCAAACGCGCAGAATGCTCAGATTTCCCACGCTCGTCAACCCCGGCAGGCAAGGATAATACGCGCGGTCCGGGTTCCGTCCGATCCTGGTGGTAAGCGGACGAGGCTACGTCGGTTCGCTCTTCGCGCTGTATGAAGAGTAGAGTCTCCAGACATAGAGAAGAAGTTGACGTACTCGTTCGTGACTGCGCCTTCACGGTTTATGAAGATAGAACTTCCATTGGACGGAAAGCTTGCGGAGCGGGTTCGCGCGACCTCGGACGCGCTCTTCAAGAGCGAGTACATCTTCGAGATCCTGCTCGCGATCGCGACGGAGGACAAGGTGTTTGCGTCCGGCATGCCGAAGCTCGTCCCCGGCGTTCAGGTGAACTTCGCGTCCAGGTGGCTGAAGCGACTCCACGGTGCCGGCCTAGTCGAGGCAATCGAATCCGACGAGGGCCAGCGGCGGGAGTACTACCAGCGAGGCGAGTCCGGGCTGTGGCCTCTCCTGGTTGCGTGGCTCGAGGACTTGGAACCGCCCGGCGACGATGCCAACGTCGCCCAGCTGCGACGCTGACCCACCGCCGGTTCGGGCCACCAAGGGCACCAGCGGCACGGAAGACGTTGCGGGCGACGCCGCCTGACGCTACGGCCCTGAAGGACGCAACCCCGACGGCGCGGGGGCTTCAGGAGCGGGAGCGACGGGACTCGAACCCGCGACCTCCGGCGTGACAGGCCGGCGCTCTAACCAACTGAGCTACGCCCCCTTGCGGGGAGGACGAGGATAGCGCTCCCGGGTGGGCTTCAACGACGCGGCGTGACGTGCGCAACTCCCGGGCCTACGCTGGTGTTCTTCGTCCGCCGATGCCGCGCCTCCGGTCCCTTTCCTCCGGCCTCCTCCTCGCCCTCGTCTGCGCGGGTGCGGCGGCGGCTGCCGTGGTCACCGGGACCGATGGACGCGACCGCCTGACGGGCACTCCCGACGTGGACGTCATCGACGCGCGGGCCGGGCGGGACGTCGTTCGATCCCTCGCCGGCGACGACGTCGTCGACGGCGGACCGGACGCCGATCGGCTGAGCGGCGGCGACGGCCGCGACACGCTCAACGGGGACGACGGACGGGACCGGATCTGGGGCGGCGGCGGGAGTGACCTCGGACTGAACGGCGGTGCGGGCGACGACTGGGTGACCGGCGGCGAGGGCGACGACGTGGTCGACGGTGGGCCGGCGGACGACGTCCTGCTCGGCAACGCGGGCGCGGACCAGATCGACGGCGGCGATGCGACGCTTGACGGGTCGCCCGGGCCGGGCGCACTCCCCGGCGAGGATCGCCTGAGCGGCGGCGACGGCGACGACGTCCTCGACGGGGGCGACGGGCGTGACGACGTCGCCGGCGGCGCGGGTCGCGACACGCTGACCGGCGGCACCGGCGACGACCGCATCTTCACGAACCTCGGCGCCGACGAGGCGTTCGGCGGCGACGGCGACGACGTCATCTGGGCGCTCGCGTGGGGCGACGTCGGGCCTGAGGAGGCCGCGGACGGCACGACGGCCGACTTCGTCCACGGCGGCAACGGCGACGACGTCCTGCGCGTCCGTGACGGCGAGCCGGATCGCGTCGACTGCGGCGACGGCCGCGACCGCGTCATCGCCGACACGGTCGACCTCCTCGTCGCCGGCTCCGGATGCGAGAAGGTCACCCGCCTCCCGGCCCTCGCCCGCCCCCCGAAGGACCCCGGCGCGGAGTTGCCGTAGGCCACCGCCTCCGCGCGCGAGGGCCGTAGAGGCGTGACGTTGGCTGGGCGGCCAGCCAGCCATTACGCTTGGCGCCGCGATGTCGCTGGCTCCGCCCCCTCCGGTCTCGACCAACCCGCTGCGGCGGCTCGTCGACGACCTGCGGGTCGAGCTGAGCGCCGACGTCCCCTTCCCGCCCGGCGACACGAAGCCGAGCCTCGCCCGCACGAAGCGCTTCGCCGAGCATCCCCTGCCGCTGCTGCTGGACGCGTACGAGCGCTACGGCCCGGTCTTCACGCTGCGGATCTTCCACGGGCGCGTGGTCTTCATGCTCGGGCCGGAGGCCAACCACTACGTGACCGTCTCCCACGCCGACAACTTCCGCTGGCGCGACGGCCACATGGGCGACCTCATCCCGCTGCTCGGCGACGGGCTGCTCACGATCGACGGCGAGTTCCACCGCCGCTCGCGCAAGGCGATGCTCCCCGTCTTCCACCGCGAGCGGATCGCGAAGGCGACCGAGACGATCGTGGAGGAGGCGGCGCGTGCGGTGGACGCGATCACGCCCGGCGCGCGCCTCGACCTCTACCACTGGACCCGCCGGCTCGCCCTGCGCATCGCGATGCGCGCGCTCTTCGGCCTCGACCCCGACCGCGCCGCCCGCGACTTCGACGCCGCCAAGGCCTTCGAGGACGCGCTCTCCTACTACAGCCGCGACTACTTCCTGCAGGTCGCGCGCGGCCCCGGGTCGCCCTTCCGCCGGATGCAGCAGGCGCGCGCGCGGCTCGACCGGCTCATCCTCGGCGAGATCGCGCGGCGAAGGAGGACCGGCGAGCGCGGCGACGACCTCCTCTCGCTCCTCCTCGACGCCCGCGACGAGGACCGCGCGCGGCTGGACGACGACCACGTCCGCGACGAGGTCATGACCCTGCTGTTCGCCGGCCACGACACGACGACCTCGACCGTCGCTTTCCTGTTCTACGAGCTCAGCCGCAACCCGGAGGTGCGCGAGCGGCTCGAGCACGAGCTCGACGGCGTCGACGCGATCGCGCCCGAGCACGTCGGCGGCACCGCGCTCCCCTACCTCGAGATGGTCGTCGACGAGACGCTGCGCAAGTACCCGCCGGCGTGGGTCGGGCCGCGCCGCTCGAACCGGCCGTTCACGTTCGCGGGCGTGCAGGTCCCCGGCAACGCGTTCGTCAACTACTGCTCGTGGGCGAGCCACCACCTGCCGCACGTCTTCCCGCAGCCGGAGGCGTTCCGCCCGGAGCGCTTCACCGCGGAGGCGCGGGCGAAGCTGCCGAAGGGCGCGTACGTGCCGTTCGGCGGCGGGTCGCGGACCTGCATCGGGATGCGCTTCGGTCAGGTCGAGGTCCGTGCGATCGCCGCGCTGCTCGCCTCGCGGTTCCGCCTGACCGTCGCGCCCGGCTACCGACTGCGGATCCGGCAAATGCCGACGATCGGCCCGCGCGACGGGCTGCCGGTCGACGTCGCGCGGCGCGACCGTCCCCGCCTGCGCGCGGCTGCATAGTCTCCCCGGATGCACGACGGCCGGGACGAGGCCATCGACGAGGTCGAGGAGGAGCGGCGCCGGTTCGCTTCGATCGCCTCACACGACCTCTCGGAGCCGCTGCGCACGATCCACGGCTTCGCCTCGCTGCTGCAGCGCAAGTACGAGGGTCGACTCGACGAGACCGCGGACGTCTACCTGCGCCACATCCTCGACGGGACGCGCCGGATGGAGCGGCTGATCGACGGGCTGCTCGCCTACGGGCGGATCGGGCGGCAGGGGACGACGTTCGAGCCCGTCGACCTCGACGCCGTCCTGCGCCGCGTGGTCGAGGACCTCGACGCGCGCGTGGAGGAGGTCCAGGCCACGGTCATCGTCGACGAACTGCCGGAGGTCCTCGGCGACCGGACGCAGCTCGAGCAGCTCTTCCAGAACCTCCTGCTGAACGCGCTGAAGTTCCACGGGGAGAAGCCTCCGCACGTCGAAGTCGCGGCGGAGCGCGGTGAGGGCGAGTGGCTGGTCTCGGTGACCGATCGCGGGATCGGCGTTCCGCCCGAGCGGCGCGAGGAGATCTTCGGGATGTTCATCCGCGGCGGCGTCGGGGACGAGCGTGGCGCCGGGATCGGGCTGGCGGTCGCGTCGCGGGTCGTCGCGAACCACGGCGGGCGGATCTGGGTCGAGGACAACGCCGGCGGCGGGAGCGTCTTCCGGTTCACGCTGCCGGACCGCGCCGAGTGAGGCCCGCGGCGGACGTCGTCATCCCCTTTGGGGGTCGGTCGTTGGGACCGGTTCTGACGCAGGCGGGCCAGCTCTCGTTGCGCGACGGCGACACGGTGACCGTCGTCGACAACCGCGCGCGGCCGGAGGACGCGGCGATGGTGCCGGTCGGCGTGCGGCTGGTCGCGGCCCCGGGGGTCGCGAGCTCGTACTTCGCGCGCAACGCGGGGGCGCGGGCCGGGAGCGCTCCCTGGATCGTGTTCCTCGACAGCGACGTGCTCGCGCCGCCCGACCTCCTCGACCGGCTCCTCGTGCCGGCGCCCGACGAGCGCGTCGCGGTGGTCGGCGCCGAGGTCGAGGACGAGCCCCCGCGGCCCGGCGATCCGCCGGCGGTGCGCTACGCGCACCTGAAGAACGCGATGGGTCAGGCCGGGAACCTGCGGCTCGGGTTCGTCGCGACCGCGTGCTGCGCCGTGCGGCGCGAAGCGTTCGAGGCGGCCGACGGCTTCCGCGAGGACGTGCGCTCCGGCGGCGACGCCGACCTGTGCTTCCGGCTGCGCGCGGCCGGGTGGGAGATCGCGCTGCGGCCGGACGTCGTCGTCTGCCACCGGTCGCGCCGGTCGATCGCGCGGATGCTCGCCCAGCGCGCGCGGCACGGGTCGGGCGCCGCGTGGATGGCGCGTGAGCACCCCGGCTCGCTCCCGCCGCGGCCGCTCGCGGGCACGGCCTGGTGGGCGGCGCGGAGGGCCGCGGCCGGCGTCGCCGCGCTTCGCCGAAACGACCGCGACGCCGCCCTCACCGCCTTCCTCGACGGCCCCGCCCTCCTCGCCTACGAGCTCGGCCGCAGGGTCGTCCCGAACCGCGCGGCGCGGAGGTGAGGCGCGGAGCGGCGCGGGCGGAGGTCAGGCGCGGAGCGGCGGGCGGAGGTGAGGCGCGGAGCGGCGGGCGGAGGTCAGGCGCGGAGCGGCGGAGGGAGGTCAGGCGCGGAGCGGCGCGGGCGGAGGTGAGGCGCGGAGCGGCGCGCGCGGAGGTGAGGCGCGCAGCGGCGCGGGCGGAGGTGAGGCGCGGAGCGGCGCGGGTAGGCGGCCGGTGGAGTCGCGCGCGGGAGTGGCGCCGGCGGAGGTGGGGGGTCAGCGGCGGTAGGGGTCGCGGCGGCCGAGAGCGCGGCGGGCGAGGGGGATCGTGAGGAGCGCTCGGCGGAGCGGGTCGGCGCCGGCTTCGCGCAGCGCGGCTCGCGCCTCGGCGAACCGCCTCTCGCGGACGAGGCCGGCGGCGAGCGCTCGGAGGTCGGTGTCGTGAGCGCGGGCTCGCTCCCTCTCGGACACCAGGGCGGCGTGGCGTTCATGCAACACCAGCTGTGCCTGGGCGAGCGCGGCGACATCGGCCGTCAGCGCTCCCGCGCGGCGGCGCACGGCCACGACGGCCTCCGGGACGGACACGAAGCGCGCGCCGGCGGCTCGGAGGCGCAGCCAGAGATCCCAGTCCTCGGCCCGCATGAGCTCCCCGGCAGCGAACCCTCCCGCGCGTTCGAGCGCCTCGCGCCGCAGGACCACCGCGGGCGTCGCGACGAAGTTGTGCTCGTAGCTCGGCGTGAACGGACCGGGCGGCAGCGCCGGCCACCGCTCGCCCGTGGGGCGGTTGTCGGGCCCGACGATCTCCGGCCGGCCGACCGCGACGTCCGCGTCGGCCAGACCACTGACAGCGCGAGCGAGGAACCCCGGGCGCCAGGCGTCGTCGGCGTCGCACAGCGCCACGGCGGCGATGTCGCGAGGCAGCGAATCAAGGCCCGTCGCCCGCGCGCGTGCCGGCCCGCCGCGCGCGTCGCGGCGCACGAGCGCGCACGAGCCCGCGTGGTCCGGGTGCAGCTCCAGCGGCGGCGAGGAGCCGTCGTCGACCACCACGACCGCCGCGGGCCCCTCCACCAGCACCGAGTCGAGCGCCTCCGCCAGGTACGGCGCCCACCCGTGGACGGGCACGATCACGCCGGCGCGCATGGACCCGACTCTATGCGGGCAGGTCCCGGCGGTGCCCGCCGAGAACGGAGTCTCCCGCGTCCAGCCTGCCCGCGCACGTCAACGACCAGCGCACGACGACCGACGAGCAGCTCGCGATCCAGGCGCGGCGGTCCGCGCGCGCCATCCCGCTGATCGATGACGCGCGATGCGGTGCCCGAGACGCGGCGGCTCGCCGAGCGGGCACAGGAGCTGGCGAAGCGGGCCGGCCCCGTGGTGGAGCGCGCCGACGACAACCTCCGCGCCGCCGGCGCCCTCGCCGCGTCGCTGCTCGAGGCGGACGTCGGCGACGCGACCCGCGCCGGCCGGGCGCTCGCGGCCGAGGTGCTGCGTCGCCGACCTCCCGCGCATGACCGAGTACGTGAACGCCGCGGCGAGCGAGCTGCTCTACAAGCAGAGCCTGCACCGGCTGCTCGTGCAGGCGGCGACGCGCGCGCCTCCGCGAGACGCTCGCCGTCGCGCGGGAGACCGAGCGCCACGCCGAGAGCCTCGACGCCAAGACTGGCGGGCCGGCGCCAACGACCGGCACTACCACCGTCCCGCCCGGGTAATACGGCTGCACCACCCCCCCACGGAAGGACCCCAATGACCATCGCGATCGTCGCAGGCTTCTGCGTCCTCCTCCTCGTCCTCGCCTTCCTCGCGCCGCGGATGTCGCGCCACGTCGAGCGCGGCGGGCAGGCTCCGCTCGGCCTCGCCCGGCGCGCCGGGAGCAAGGCGCCCGGGCCGCTCGGCCGCCTGCTGGGCAAGTCGTTCGGGACCGGCCAGCGCGCCGTCTCCAAGAGCGGGTCGGCGGGCCGCCGCGGCCGCGGCAAGCTGCCGCTCTGAGGCTCGTCGCCGCAGTCGTCGCGGCGTGGGCCGTCGCGGGCGGGGCGAGCGCGGCGGCCGCGGACTGGCGCCCCGACGTCGCTGCCGCGCGCGCGTTCGCCGCCCACCGCCCGGGCGTCGTGAGCTTCGCGGTGCGCACGGAGGACCGCGCGTGGGGCTTCCGTGCGACCCGGGGCGTCCCGGCCGCAAGCACGCTCAAGGCGATGCTCCTCGTCGCCTACCTGCGGCGGCCGGACATCAGGCGCAGGGCGCTGCGGCGAGCCGACCGCGCGCTGCTCGCGCCGATGATCCGGCGGTCCGACAACGTCGCCGCGACCCGCGTCCGCGACATCGTCACGACGCGGGGCGTGGCGCGGTTCGCGCGCAGAGCGGGCATGAAGCGGTTCCACCCGCATCCCGTGTGGGGCCTGAGCCGCGTCGACGCCGCCGACCTCGCCACCTTCATGCTGGACGTCGACCGACTGACGCCGAGGCGCCATCGCCGGTACGCGATGAGGTTGCTGGGGAGCGTGGTCAGCAGCCAGCGCTGGGGCATCGCGCGCGCCAAGCCGCCGGGGTGGAAGCTGTACTTCAAGGGAGGATGGGGTTCCGGGACCGGAGCGGTGGACCACCAGGTCGCGCTGCTGACCAGGGGTGAGGAACGCGTGGCGGTCGCGATCACGACGACGGGCAACGGCTCGCACGCCGCGGGGAAGCGCACGCTGCGCGGCGTCGCCAGGCGCCTGCTGAGGGGCCTGGCCCGCTGATCGCGCTCGACCCGGGCATCCACGCCGGCGACGCGTACCCGATCGCGCTCCTCTTCGCCGGCGTCGCGATCTTCGTCGCCATCGGCGCGCTCAGCCACGAGCACGAGCGGGCGTGGTCGGCCGCGGTCATCTACCTCGGCCTGGGCCTCCTCGCGGCACTAGGGCTCCACCTCCTGGACGTCGACCCACTCAGCCCGCTGCAAGGCGACCGCGTCGCCGAGCGCATCAGCGAGATCGCGATCCTGCTCGCGGTCTTCACCGCGGGCCTCAGCATCGCGCGGCTCGTCAGCCTCCGGCAGTGGCGCGCCGTCGCCGTGCTGCTCGCGATCGTCATGCCGCTCACCATCGCCGCGATCGCGCTCTTCGCCACGCAGGCGATGGGCCTGAGCTTCGCCGCCGCCGTCCTGCTCGGCGCGATCCTCGCCCCGACCGACCCCGTCCTCGCCGGAGACGTCGGCCTGAGCCCGCCCGGCGAATCCGACGACGCCCGCGACCCCCAGTTCAGCCTCCACACCGAGGCGGGACTCAACGACGGCCTGGCCGCGCCGTTCGTCCTCGCCGGCGTGCTGATCGCCACCGAGGGAGGGACCGGATGGATCGGGAGCTGGATCCTCACCGACCTCCTGTACGCCATCGCGGTGGCCACCGCCGTCGGCGCCGCGAGCGGCTACGGCATCGCCGCCGCGACCGTCCGGCTCAGGGACCGCCAGTTCCTCTCCCACGACTTCGACGCGTTCGTCGCGCTCGGCGCGGTGCTGCTCGTCTACGGCGCGGTCGAGGCGCTCGGCGCATACGGGTTCCTCGCCGTCTTCTGGGCCGGCTTCACCTTCCGCCGCTACGAGTACGAGCACGAGGTCAACCGCCGCGTCCACGACGGCGCCGACGAGTACGCGAAGCTCTTCGAGCTGGCCGCGATCCTCGTGCTCGGATCGATGGTGACGCTCGAGGGGCTGCAAGAGCCCGGCGTCGCGGGCTGGCTCCTCGCGCCGCTGCTCCTCGTCGTCATCCGGCCCGCGATCGTGCTCCCGCTGTCCACCGGCTCGCTGCTGAGCTGGGGCCAGCGGCTGTTCCTCGCGTGGTTCGGCGTGCGCGGGATCGCGGCGCTGTTCTACGCCGCGTACGTCGCGCACAGCGGCGCGCTGTCAGCGGAGGAGGCGACGACCGTGTTCTGGACGACGCTCGCCGTCGTGATGGTCTCGATCGTCGTCCACGGGGTGAGCGCGTCGCCGCTCACCCGCCGGCTGCTGGAGCGCGCTCCTGAGCCGTGACCGTCGTGACCGGCAGGCCGAGCCCGTTGCACTTGCTCGGCAGGTCGAGGCGCAGCCACTTTGAGACCCGCGAGGGCAGCGTCGAGATGATGATCTCGTCGAAGCCGTGGATGTTCACGGCGTCCTGGATCGCGTCGAGCGGCGACGACACGCCGATCAGGCCCTCCACGCGCCCGCCCGCGGCCTCCTCGAGCAGAGGCAGGGCGAGGGACAGGACGTCGCGCGCCTCGTCGTCCGGCGCGTCCTCGGGATCCGCGACCCGCGTGATGCCGTGGACGGCCTTCGGGATCAGCAGGGTGAACGTCGCCGGCCCCTTCGCGGCGCGCTCACGCACGGCCTCCACCAGCGCCTGGGTGGCCGCGGTCTTGTGGGCGACGACGAGGACCCGCGCGGGCTCGCTCATGGGCCGCGACGCTACCGCGCCCCGGCCCCCGCCACAACCCCTCCCGGGTCGGCATCACGGGTCAGCCGCTGCGCGAGATACACCGGCACGAACGAGAGCACGATCACGAACAGCGCGACGACGTTGACGATCGGCAGCTGGTTCGGTCGCGAGAGGTTCGTGAGGATCCAGATCGGCAGCGTCTGATCGGGTCCCGCCGTGAACGTCGTGACGATCACCTCGTCGAAGGACAGCGCGAACGCGAGCAGCGCGCCCGCCAGCAGCGCGCTGCGCAGCGCGGGGAAGGTGACGAACGCGAAGGTCTGCCACGTGTTCGCGCCGAGGTCGGCCGACGCCTCCTCCAGCGAGGACCCGGTGCGCCGCAGCCGCGCGACGACGTTGTTGTAGACGACGACGATGCAGAACGTCGCGTGCCCGACGATCACGGTGAACAGCCCGAGCGAGACCCCGAACGGCTCGAGCACCTCGCGGAAGGTCGCGTTGAGGGCCATCCCGGTGACGATGCCCGGCAGCGCGATCGGCAGGATCACGAGGAACGAGATCGTCTCGCGGCCGAAGAAGCGGTAGCGCGCCACGGCCATGGCCGCGAGCGTCCCGAGCAGCAGCGCGATCGCGGTCGCGCCGGTGGCGGCCCTGATGGACATCCACAGCGCGTCGCGCGCGCCCGGGTTGTCGATCGCCTTCTCGAACCAGTTCAGGGTGAAGCCGGGGATCGGCCATGTCGCGCTGCGGCGCTCGTTGAACGCGTAGAGCCCGATCAGCAGCAGCGGGACGTAGATGAAGGCGAGCGTCAGCGCGGTCCCGACGCGGAGGAAGATCCGGGTGCCGCGCGACAGCCGCACCTACATCGCCTCGAACGCGCCGAGGCGCCGCGCGATCAGGAGGTACACGATCATCACCAGCACCGGCACCGTCGCGAACGCCGCGGCGAGCGGCAGGTTGTTCGCGACGCCCACGTTCGCGTAGACGACGTTCCCGATGAACTGCTTGCCGCCCGAGACGATCTGCGGCGTGATGTAGTCGCCGAGCGTCAGCGAGAACGTGAAGATCGAGCCGGCGACGATCGCCGGGAGGCTCAGCGGCATGACCACCCGGCGGAACGTGTGCCAGGCACCCGCCCCGAGGTCGCCGGACGCGTCGAGGACCGAGTTCGGGATGCGCTCGAGCCCGGCGTAGATGGGGATCACCATGAACGGCAGCCACAGGTACGTGAAGGTGATCCACATCGTGGTGTTGCCGAACGCCGGCGCGCTCAACCCGACCGGGTCGAGCGCCCAGTTCATGACGCCCTCCTCCGAGAAGATCAGCCGCCACGCGTAGACCTTGACCAGGTAGCTCGACCAGAGCGGCATCAGCACCGCGACGACCAGCAGCGCCCGCACGCGCGGCGACGCGACCTTCGCCATGTAGAACGCGATCGGGAAGGCGAGGATCGCGTCGGTGACGGTCACCGCGGCCGCGATCCACACGGTCCGGCCGACGATGTTCCGGTAGACCTCGCCCTCGGCGATCGTCCGGAAGTTGTCGAACGACGTCTCCTTGACGACCTGCGCCGTGAACGGGTCGAGCTGCCAGAAGGCCGCGATGAACAGGACGAGGAGCGACCCCAGGTAGGCGATCACCAGCCAGCCCATCGGCCCCGCCAGCAGCAGCGACAGCCGCAGGCGGGGCCGGGAGGCGAGGAGGTCGCTCAGCCGGCGGCCGAGCGACCTCGTGTGCGTCAGCCCTTGACTTCCGTCCACGCTTGGACCCATTCGGAGTAGTCCTTGCAGACCGACCCCCGTTCGTCGCCGCAGTTCTTGGTGGGCGTCGTCCAGAACGCCACCTGCTCGAAGTACGGCTCGTCTTCCGCGTGGAAGATCTTGCAGTGGTCCTTGGCCGCCGTCTCGGCGCAGGACTTCTGGTTGGACGGGGCCTCCCCGAACCACTCGGCCACGGCGGCGTTCGCCTTCGGGCTGATGATGTGGTCCATCCACATGTACATGCAGTTGGGGTGCTTGGCCTTGGAGGAGATCATCCAGGTGTCCGACCACCCGGTCGAGCCCTCCTTGGGCAGCGTGGTCCCGATCTTCACCTTCTTGTCCGCCTCGATCAGGTTCGCGATGACCTGCCACGTGGTCCCGAGGACCAGGTCGCCGTTGTTGAAGGCCGCCTGCTCCTTCGTGTAGTCCGACCAGTACTCGCCGACGATCTTGCGCTGCTTCTTGAGCAGGTCGATCGCGGCGTTGAACTGCTTGTCGTCGAGCTCGTAGACGTTGTCGATCCCGAGGTCGGGCTGGGTCGCCTTCAGGTACAGCGCGGCGTCCGCGATGTAGATCGGGCTGTCGTACGCCGTGACCTTGCCCTTGTACGGCGAGTTCTCGTCCCAGACGACGCTCCAGCTGTCGGGCGCCGGCTTGACCTCCGCCTTGTTCCACATGAGCAGGTTCGCCCCGCGCCCGTGGGGCACGCCGTACATCTGGCCGTCGACCGAGTTGTGCGGCTTGTCCTTCAGGGCCGCGAAGACATCCGCGTAGTTCGGGATCAGGTCGGTGTTGACCGGTGCGACGTCGCCGCCCGCGATGAGGCGCAGCGTCGCGTCGCCCGAGGCCGACACGCCGTCGTAGTTGCCGGTGCGCATCAGCGTCACCATCTCGTCGGACGTGTTGCCGACCTTCACGTTGACCTTGCAGCCGGTGTCCTTCTCGAAGTCCGACACCCAGTCGACGTTCGGGTCGGTCGAGCCGTCCTCGACGTAGCCGGCCCACGCGATGAGGTCGACACGACCCTCGCCCTTGCCCAGCTCCGCCAGCGGCTTGATGTCCTTGGGCGGCTGGACCTGCGCGGTCGACTCCTGGGTCGACCCGCCGCCGCCGTCGTCGTCGTCATCGCCGCCGCAGCCGATGGCGCCCAGCGCGAGCGCCAGGACGACCGCGAACACGGCGATCGCCAACTTTTGATCTCTCACCTCTGATCCTCCTTGGAATCGGAGATGGCGGACGCCTGGGCGTCGCGCCACGCAACGTTGACCTTCCTCCCCGGTGCCTCGAGCGCCTCCGCGGAGGTGGTCTCGAGGTTCTGACGGACGACCTGCAGCGTCCCGCCGCGGTCCAGGTCGACCACGTACTTCGTCACCATCCCGGCGTAGGCCGAGCTGGCGATCGTCCCGCCCTCGACGTGCCAGTCGGCTCCCGGCGGTGCGTCCTCGGCGTTCAGCAGCCGCACCTTCTCCGGCCGCACGGTGAAGCGCCGCCCGTCGCGGGCGAGCACGTTCGACACGCCCACGAAGTCCGCGACGAACTCCGTCGCCGGATGCTCGTAGACCTCTTCGGGCGAGCCCACCTGCTCGATCCGCCCGTTGTTGAAGACGGCCAGGCGGTCGCTCATGGTCAGCGCCTCCTCCTGGTCGTGCGTGACGTAGACGAAGGTGATCCCGACCTCCCGCTGGATGCGCTTCAGCTCGAGCTGCATCCCCTGGCGGAGCTTGAGGTCGAGCGCGCCGAGCGGCTCGTCGAGCAGGAGCACCCGCGGGCGGTTCACGATCGCCCGCGCGAGCGCGACGCGCTGGCGCTGGCCGCCGGAGAGCTGCCCGGGCTTGCGCTCGCCGTGGGCGCCGAGCTGCACCATCTCCAGCGCCTCGTTCGCCCGGCCGCGCCGCTCGGCCTTGCCGACCTTCTTGACGCGCAGCCCGTACTCGACGTTCTGCTGCACGGTCAGGTGCGGGAACAGCGCGTAGTCCTGGAAGACGGTGTTGACGTCGCGCGCGTACGGCGGCCGGCGCGCGACGTCCTCGCCGCCGAGCCGGACCTCGCCGGCGTCCGGGATCTCGAACCCCGCGATGAGCCGCAGCGTCGTCGTCTTGCCGGAGCCGCTCGGCCCGAGGAGCGTGAAGAACTCGCCGTGGGCGATGTCGAGGTCGACCCCGTCGACGGCCGCGACGTCGCCGTAGCGCTTCACGAGCCCGCGCAGCGCGATGTCGGGGGCGCCCGCGTCCTGCTGCGGCGCACCCCGAAGCCCTTCCGTGGTCCGGGTCGACGAGGCCATGAGGTGTTGGTGGCAAACCTATTCGACCCGGCGGTGCCGCCGCCAGTTCTTCGCGCACCCGGCGTTCCAGACGGCATGTTGCGCTCCCTTCGCTCGCCCCTGCCCGCGTTCGGGCTGCTGCTCGCGCTCGCCGCGCCGGCGCACGCCCACGACAACCTCTCCGCCACGACCGGCGCGAACCGCTGGCTCGACCTGCACCACGGGGTGCTGACGCAGCTGCGCTCGACCGTCGCCGCCGACCCGTTCCCCCTCACCGGCGAGGGCGAGAACATGGAGATCGTCGCGAACGTCCCGGTGAGCTTCGGCTCGGACCTCGAGCTGGCGGGCGACCTCGCGTTCGTCGGGTCCTACGACGAGGGGCTCGTGATGATCGACATCGCCGACCCGACGCAGCCCAAGCGGATCGGCCAGTTCGACTGCGGGGGCGGGTCGCAGTACGACGTCCAGCTCCACCCCGAGGCGAAGTACGCGCTGCTGACGACCGACAACTCCAACTCGAAGTGCCACACCGGCGACCAGGGCTCGATGGTCATCGACGTGTCCGACCCGGCGAACCCGCGCGAGGTGGCGTTCATCCCGATCGCGAACGACGCCGGGACGAAGATCGGCTCGCACACGCACACGCTCGACTGGCCGTACCTCTACGTGAACAACTACCCGACGAGCTACCACAAGCTCGAGGTGTTCTCGCTCGAGGATCCGGCGGCGCCGAAGAAGATCGGCGAGATGGACTTCGGCGCGGGCGAGGACTCGATCCACGACTCCTGGGTCGACCACCGGCCCGACGGGCGGGCGCTGCTGTACGCGGCGTCGATCGGCGCGACCGACGTCATCGACGTCACGAACCCGGCGCAGCCCGTGCACCTGCAGCGGCTCGTCGACCCCGAGGTCACGATCAGCCACCAGGCGGAGCCGAACGCCACGCGCGACACGCTCGTCGTCACCGACGAGTACCGCGGCGGCGGCGACGCGCCGGCCTGCGGCCAGACGGCCGAGGCGACGGAGAGCCCGCTGCCGGTCGTGCCCTCCACCGGCGACCCCGGCGACATCGGCGGCATCCACTTCTACGCGCTCGGCGCGGACGGCCGCGTGCGCGGCGGGACCGACGGCAAGATCGGCACCTTCAACCTGCCGGCGCAGCAGAACCCGAGCGGCGGGTGCACCGTGCACGTCTTCTGGCGCGCGCCGGACGAGGACCGCCTCGTCACCGCGTGGTACGGCCGCGGCATCCGCGTCGTGGACTTCAGCGACCCGGCCTCGCCGCAGGAGCTCGGCTGGTACATCCCGACCGACGCGAACACGTGGGCGGCCAAGCCGCACCGGGGCTACATCTTCACCGGCGACATCAACCGCGGGTTCGACGTGCTGCGCTACACGGGCGAGGGCTGGCCGGCGGGCGCCGGCGCGGCCGAGGTCCAGCGGCAGGCGACGCAGCAGAGCTTCCGGCCCGGCGGCGGGGGCAGCGGCTCCGGTGGCGGTGCGCCCTCCGGGCCAGGCGGTGACTCGGGCTCGCCCGGCTCGCCGCCGTCGGGGACTCCGTCGGACCCGTCGCGGCGGACCCGCTCCCGGACCGGCGCGTTCAACCTGACGAAGCGCGTGAGGATCCCGGCGAACGTGACCGAGGTGGTCCTCCGCGTGCGCGGCGCCCGCAAGCGCGTCCTCGGGCTGCTGCGCTACCGCGTGAAGCCGGGCGGCGTGCGGATCCTCCGCGCGCGGATCGCCGGCCGGACCGGGCGCTACCGGTTCGACGTGCGGCCGGCGGCGCGCAAGCGGATCCTCGCGCGTGGGTCGTTCCGCGTGCGCGCCAACCCGCTCGTCAGCGTGATCGTGCCGAAGGGGCGGCGGATCGTGGTCGCGCCGCGCAGTACGCGGACGCTGTCGTGACGTAGGCGCCGGGGCGCGGGACGGCGACGACGACCGTCTCGCGCCCCGCCGTCAGCGCGAGCTCGTGCAGCGTCCACTCGTGCGGCGGGGGCGCGCCGGGCGGCGCCGCGAGGAGCGTGAGGGGCTTCGCGGGGTCGGGCTCGACGCGTGTGCTCGCGAGGATCCGGTGGAGCGGCAGCCCGAGCGCCTTCGCCACCGCCTCACGGGCCGCCCAGGCGCGAAGGAACGCGGAGGGATCCACGAGGCGCGCCTCCTCCCCTCCGAAGAACCGGCGCGCGACCTTCGCCGCGCGCTCGGGCGGCACCGGGCCCTCGACGTCGACCCCGACCGGCGCGCCCCGGGTCAGCGCGATCACGGCGACCTGCTTCGTGTGGGAGAGGTTGAACTCGAGGTCCGGCCGCTCGGGCGCGTACGGCTTGCCGTGGGCGGTGCGCGCGATCTCGACGTCCTCGCCGATCAGCGCCCGCAGCGCGTCGTGCGCCTCGGCCCGCGGCGCGACGACGAGCTCTACGGCGAGATGCGCGTGATGTCGCGTGGGAAGAAGGTGGTCTCGCGGATGTTCGCCGCCCCGACGAGCCGGCTGATCCAGCGCTCCAGCCCGATCGCGAACCCGCCGTGCGGCGGCATCCCGTACTTGAACGTCTGGAGGTAGCCCTCGAGCGGGGCCGGGTCCTGGCCCGCCCTGCTGAGCGCGTCGAGGTAGTCCTGGTAGAGGTGCAGGCGCTGGCCGCCGGTGATCAGCTCCAGGCCGCGGAACAGCAGGTCGAAGCTGTTGGAGAACTCGGGGCGCTCGGGGTCGGGGTGCGTGTAGAACGGCCGCTTGGCCATCGGGTAGCCGGAGACGAACACGAACTCCGAGCCGTGCTCCTTCTTGGCCCACTCGCCGAGCCAGCGCTCGTGCGCCGGGGCGAGGTCCGGCTCGCCGACGACCTGCTCGCCGGTCGCGTCCTGCACCATCTGCTGCGCCTGGGGGAAGTCGACGACGGGGATCTTCTCGGGGACGTCGGGCACGTCGATGCCGAGCAGCTCGACCTCGCTGGCCGCGTTGGTGCGGATCGACTCGGCCATGCCGGCGATCGCCAGGCGGGCGAAGTCCATCACCGTGTGGTGGTCCTCGATGAACCCGACCTCGAGGTCGAGGCTGACGTACTCCGCGAGGTGGCGCGGCGTGTCGTGCGGCTCGGCGCGGAAGACCGGCCCGACCTCGAAGACGCGCTCGAAGATCCCGACCGCGATCTGCTTGTAGAGCTGCGGGCTCTGCGCGAGGAAGCCCTCGCGGCCGAAGTAGTCGACCTTGAAGACGTTGGCGCCGGACTCGGTGGCGCCCCCGACGATGCGCGGCGTCTGGATCTCGGTGAAGCCCTCGTTCGTGAGCGACTCCCTGAAGCCGCGCATGGCCGCCGCGGAGAGGCGGAACTTGGCTCGCTCCCGCGGATGGCGCAGCGCCACCGGGGCGTTGTCGAGGATCGTCGGCAGCGACTCCTTCAGCTCCGGGCGGTGCAGCTCGATCGGCGGCAGCTCGGCCGGCGCGCTGATGACCTCGATCCGGTCGGCGAGGACCTCGACGCCGCCGGGCGCCTGCGGCGTCGCCTTCGCGGTGCCGGTGACGGCGATGACGGTCTCGGAGTCGAGCTGCGCGGTCTGCTCCATGAGCTGCGCGCTGCCGACGACGATCTGGGCGACGCCGGCGCGGTCGCGCAGGACGAGGAAGTGGACCTTGCTCAGCTCGCGCTTGCGGTGGAGCCAGCCCTTGAGCGTGACCTGCGCGTCCGCGTGATCGGGCAGCTGCGAGGTGAGGATCCGCTCCATTCGGCCGGGCACCTTACCCGGCGGGCTACGGCAGCGCGCGCCCCCCGGCGGCGGCCGCGAGGTGGAGCAGCACGGCGCGGTGGGCGCCCTGGAGCGCGGCCAGGTCGTCGGCGCCCGCGGCCGTCTCGAGCGCCTGGACGGCGGCCCGCAGCCGCTTGAGGTCGCCGGCCGCCTTGCCGGACACGCCGGCCAGCAGCGGCACGACGCGCCGGACGTGGCCGGGGTAGTCGCGCTCGTGGGCCTCGCGTGCCGAGAATCGGGCAACGAAGTCGCGCGACAACCCCTCGAGCCGCTCGGCGGGCTTCAGCTTGGCGAGCGCGCCGCCGCGGAAGAGATCGCCCTGCCAGGCGACGGTCTGCCGGATGTCGGCGACGTCCCCGCGCTCGAGCTCGAGCATCGTCAGCCGCGCGTCGACGCGCTCGAGCGTCGAGCAGAGCTCCACCAGCGCCGGCGCCTCGCTGCCCTGTCGCAGCAGGTCCTCCACGCGCTTCAGCGCCGGCCCGATCTCGGCGGCGTCCGCCCGGCCCGCGATGTCGAACAGCGCGGCGCCGATCCCGTCCCACCGCTCGACGAGGCCCGGCAGCCACGCGGCCGGCTTCTGCCTGCGGGCGAGGACGAGGTCGAGCTCGCGGGTCGCGGCGTCGTTCGGGCGCAGCGCGTCGAGGCGCGTGAAGACCGACCGGTACCGCTCGCGCGTGTACGCCAGCACGTCCCGCGGCGACCCGAGCCGGACGCCGACGCTGAACCCGTTCACCGCGGCCTCGCCGACCATCTCGCTCATCCGCACGACGGAGGTCTGGCCGGCCTTCCCCGCGGGCGGGATGAAGCTCACCGCCACCCAGCGGTTCTCGCCCGGGTCCATCCCCTCGAGCACGAGCCGGCCGTCGGTGCGCTTGACGACCTCCTTCGCGCCGAGCACCTGGAGGCGGACCGACGGCCGCGGCTTCACGCCGGGGCGCAGGAGGTCCTCGATCGAGAACTGGAGCACGATGTCGCGGCGGAAGGTCGCGGCGTTGTGGACGAGGCCGAACCGCGTCGCGAGCACGCGCTCGGATCCGCGCGCGGGCGTCGTCGAGAGGCCCATGTTGCGCTGGGCCTTGTTGTTGTCGTCGAGGATCTCGAGGTCCTGGTCGGGCCAGCCGGGCGCGCGGCCGCGGAGCGTCGCGCCGGCGAACGGGTCGCCCGGCGAGGAGATCTCGACCGCCAGGCACAGGTGGGTCGAGCTGACCGGGTTGAGGTGCCAGTGGAAGGGCGCGCTGATCTGCGGGCCGGCGTCCCCGGCGGCGAACGTCAGCGTGGGGTCGGGATCCGGGAACGAGACGTCGGGGTCGGCGGACGACGCGTCGACGTAGTTGCTGCCGGTCCCGAACTTCGAGACGAGGAAGTGGGCGGTGACCTCCTGGCTCGCGCCCGTCGCCGGAGCGGCCCGGCGCCGGATGCGCGCGAACGCCCAGTTGTCCCCGACGTCGCCGGCGCCGTTCCCGGCCGGCTCGTTCGGCGGGCGGTCGCTGCTCGGGAACGCGCCCGGGTCGGTGCCGCGGCGGTTCCAGACGTCGGGGTCTTCCCAGAACGCGGGGCGGATCGACGGCTCGATCCCGGTGTCCGCCGAGGTCGCGCTCTCGGTCCAGTCGCGCACGTAGAAGTCGTCCTCGGGGGCGACGTCCCAGAAGTGGAAGAAGAACGGGTCGATCGAGGCGGCGACCGGCGTCGTGCCGTCGGTGTCGAACAGCTGCTCGGTCGGGAAGCTCGCGTTGCGCAGGTAGGTGACGCCGTTCGGGAAGTTCGCCAGCCGCGGGAGGTTGAACCCGCAGAACGCGCCGTAGAAGTCCTTGCCGATCGCGATCAGGTTCGCGTAGTCGCCGATCGTAGGGTCGAAGGTGCCGCCCTGGTCGGGCAGGTCGGCCACGACGACGTCCTCGCGCACCGTCGCGAAGCGGTCGTCGGAGATCTCGACGTGAGTCTCGAACCGGTTGCCCGCCGCCGGGGTCATGAGGCGCTGGTACAGCAGCCCGACCGTGCCGCGGACGTTCACCGCCAGCCCGGGGTTGGTGACGCGCGTGATCGTCCGCAGGTCGGCCGACCACGTCGCGCCGCTGTCCTCGGAGCGCCGCAGGTGCAGCGTGAACGGCGAGGCCGCGGTGACGGCGCCGTCGCACCACGCCGCGTAGACGCGGCGCCGGTTGCGCGGATCGACGGCGATCGCGAGGCGCGAGCTGACGCGGACGCTGCCGAGCAGCGTCCCGACCGGCGGCACGGTGACGCCGGTGACGATCCGCCGGCCCGCATTGCCGTCGCCGGGGTCCATGAGGTTCACGAACCCGCCGCTCCCCCAGTTGTCGTCGCGCACGACGACGATGTCGGAGCCGCCCGCGCGGACACCGACGAACATCCCGTACACCACGCCCGAGCGGTGCACGGCGGTCCGCACCGACGGCCGGTCGTTGCCGGTCCGGGACTCGATGTCGACGGCGCCGCCGAAGCCGGCGGGCGCCGCGGCGGTGGCGGCGTCGAGCGATAGATCCACGATCGCGGTGCCGGCGTTCGAGCTGACGTAGACGCGGTCGGTCGTCGCGGTCCCGCCCGAGCCCGCCCAGGCGGACTCCACCCACGGCTGGTCCGGCCCCGAGCGGTTCACGAGCACGGTCATCAGGCCCGCCGGAGGGAACGTCGCCGAGCGCAGGATGTTGAGGTTCGAGTTGTTCTGGCGGAGGATGGCGCCGAACAGGCGGCCGCTGGCGCCGCCGAACCGCACCGAGATGTCGCCGGTCGAGTTCCCGCCGGGGACGCAGACCGTCAGCGCCCACGTCGCGCCGCCGTCGATCGACGTGAAGATCGGCGCGTTGCCCGAGAGGCCGGGGTCGCGCGTGAAGGCGGTGACCACGACCTGCCGCGGGTCCACCGGGTTGACCGCGACCGAGCACTCACTGTCCTGCGCCGTGTCGCCGCTGAGCGCCGCCGGCATGACGTTGACGACGCGGATCGGCATCTCAGCGCGCGTCCTTGCCCTGGCCGATCGACAGCAGGAGCAGCCGGAGCCGGCGGCCGGCGGCGGGCGAGTGGAAGTCCAGCTCGTCGAGCGAGGTGTAGGCGCCCACCAGGCGCGGCGGCGCCTTGCGGCCGAGCTCGCGGCGGACCCGGTCGATCGCGTGCAGGATCCAGATCCCCTCCTGCCCCTCGAGGAACTGGGGCGAGTCGCGGAAGCGGTGCGTGCGCGGATACGGGAAGAGCACGCGCGGCGGGCGATTCGGCGGAGCGCCCTTGAGGATCCGCCAGATCACGAGCTCGGCGGCCGACCACCCGACGCCGTCCTCGATCTGCGGCTCCTCGATGGCGGCGACCTTGCCGTACACGACGAGCTCCGCGGCGCGCAGGCGCGCGAGGATGTCGTCATCGTGCTCGTCGGCCTTCTCGGCGACGACCTTCTCCTGCATGCGCTCCGCCTGGCGGCCCGACCGGCGCTCGACCTCCACGAGCGCGACGGCCTCGCCGTACGCGTAGCTCGTCGCCGCGAACACCGCCGAGTCGCCCTTGCGCGCCGGCCGGCTGAGGCGCAGGGTGATGTCCTGCCCCGCGAGGTTGGCGAACCGCGTCGGCGACGCGATCACCTCGTCGACGCGCACGACGGCGGTCTGCTCGTCGGCGGGCACCGTCGAGACGTTCGACGCGCCGACCTCCTGCACCGTCCCTCGGAGGACGAAGGGGGCACTGCGAGCGGCGGCGCCCTGCTTGGGCTGCGGCACCTACCCGGTCCTTCCCGTCGTGGGATTCACTGGTCGGCACACGATGACCTTGTTGCCACTTCTATTGACGTTCGCCCCGCGTTGTCAAGGGGTCGGTTGCATCTCGCGGCGCGGGTGCGCGATACTCGCCGCGAGGGTCGACCGAGTGTTCGAGATCCTTCCATTCATCGGCGGTCTCGGGGCCGGGCTGGTCATGGGCCGCGTGGCATCCGGCCGCGCGCGGTGGATCGCCGTCGTGCTCGCGGGGGCGGTCGTCGGGTCCGCCGTCGCGCTGGTGAGCGGTGAGCTCGCCTCGAGCTTCGGGTTCCTGCTCGTGGACGTGCCCGCGGGCGTGGTCGCGGCGGCCCTCGGCTGCGTCATCGCGGATCGCGCGTTCGCTCCGCGCCGGACGTAGGTGGGCGGTCCCGGGCTCGAACCGGGGACCTCGCGCTTGTAAGGCGCGCGCTCTGACCAGCTGAGCTAACCGCCCAGCGCCGAGGGTACCCGCGTACGCTCCTGCGTCATGGAGCTGGGGTTGGCCGGTCGGGTGGCGTTGGTGACGGGCGGCTCACGCGGGATCGGGCGGGCGATCGCGGCGGAGCTCGCGGCCGAGGGCTGCAAGGTCTGCATCGCGTCGCGGTCGCCGTTCGAGGCCGCGGAGGAGCTCGGGGTGATGGCGGTGGCGCACGACGCCGCGGACCTCGACGCGATCCCAGGGGTGGTGGACGAGGTCGCGGCGCGGCTGGGGCCGGTCGACGTGTTGGTGACGAACACGGGAGGGCCGCCGCCGGGCCCGGACCCGCTCGGGTTCTCGCGCGCGCAGTGGGAGCTCGCGTACCGGACGCTCGTGCTGCAGCCGATGGCGTTCGTGACCGCGGTGATGCCGGGGATGCGGGAGCGCGGCTGGGGGCGCGTGGTCAACGTCGCGTCGACCTCCGTGCGCGAGGTGCTGCCGCATCTGATGCTGTCCAACGCCCACCGCGCCGCGACGCTCGCCGCGTGGAAGACGGTCGCGCGCGAGGTCGCCGGTGACGGCGTGACGGTCAACTCGGTCCTGCCCGGCCGCATCGGCACCGACCGCCTCTTCTCGATCTACGGCTCCCGCGAAGCCGCCCAGGCCGGAGCCGCGACCGATGTCCCCGCCGGCCGCGTCGGAACGCCGGAGGAGATGGCCGCCGCCGCCACGTTCCTCTGCTCCGACCGCGCGTCGTACGTCACCGGCGTCGCGCTGCTCGTCGACGGGGGGCTGACGAGCTCGGTCTGACCTACACTCGCGAGAGCACTGCCCCCATGGTGTAGCGGTCAGCACGCGAGCCTTTCACGCTCGTAGGGAGAGTTCGAGTCTCTCTGGGGGTATCGGGACCGGCCCCCGTGGCGTAACGGCAACGCGCGCGCCTTTTAAGCGCTGAGTTGGAGGTTCGAGTCCTCCCGGGGGCACTCGCTCCGTCCGCTCGAGGCGCGAACATGTGTTCGTGTACAGCGGTATACCTCGCCGCACCGGACGACCCCGCGAGGATCGCGCTCCGATCGTCAAGTGGTGCCGCGTCCACGGCCTTGTCGATCACGCGCGCTATCGCGATGGATCGGCGGTGCGCGTCCGCTGCAAGCGCTGCGTCGCGGACGCGGTCACGCGGCGCCACCGCAAGGTGCGGGCACTGCTCGTCGCCGAGGCGGGCGCGTGCTGCGCCGTCTGCGGCTACGCGCGGTGCCAGCTCAACCTGCACTTCCATCACGTCGACCCTGCCGCGAAGTCGTTCGACATGGACATGGGGCGTGGCAAGTCGCTCGCTGCGTACCGCGACGAGGCGAAGAAATGCGTCCTGGTGTGCGCGAACTGCCACGGCGAGATCGAGGCGGGGCTGATCGAGTCGCCGCCGCCCGGGCCGCGGTCCCGCTAGACGCGCGCGGGGGTTCGACGGCGGGTCGAGCGTTTGCGGAGGGTCTCGACGAGGAGGTCGATCGAGCGTTGGAGCTGGTCGATCGTGGCGTCCTCGACGCGCTGGACCTTCGTCGCCTTGTTGAGCCACGCGTTGATCTCGCGGTGGGAGCGGCCGTCGAGGCGGCGCAGCTCGGAGACGAGACGATGGCGCTCGGCGCGGAGGGTCGCTCGGCGTTCGAAGTTGGAGTGGCGGGGCGCGTCGTCGTGGCTCGGGTCGCTCGCGGGCCGCGACGCGATGATCGGCGTGGGCGCCGGGCTGCCTCCGCCGAAGAGCGCGAGCTGGGGCGCGACGTCGGCGGCGAGCGGGACGAAGGGCGTCTCGGTCGGCTCGGTTTCGGTGCGCTCGGCGCGTTCGAGGGCGGCGTCGTCGAGGAGGCCGGCGGCGCCGGCGTCCGCCGGCGGGTGGAGGACGTGGCGCAGCTCGGTCTCGACGTCGGCGGCGAGCGCGCGGAGGTTGCCGTCGGCGGGGAGGAAGACGTGGCTGAGCTCGACCGGGCGGCCCGGGATCACGCGGACGAAGCGCCCGACGATCTGGCGGAAGATGAGCGGGGTCTTCGCGACCGTCGCGTAGACGCCGACGCGCAGGCGCGGGATGTCGACGCCCTCCGAGACCATGTTCACCGCGACGATCCACGGGGCGCGGCCGCGGCGGAACGCGTCGAGCTTGCGGTGGGCGGTCGCCTCGGTGTGCAGGACGACCGTCGGGGCGGCGCCCGTGATCGCCTTCAGCGCCCCGGCCACGGCGCGCGCGTGCTCGGAGTCCGCCGTCACGACGAGGCCCGCCGCGTCCCGGTGGCCGCCGGAGCGGATGTCGAGCAGCTTCGCGTGCGCGGCGCGGAGGATGCGCGGCAGGCCGTCGGGGAGCTCGGTCGAGATCGCGGTCCGGTAGCGGCGGCCCGCCTCGCGCGTCGTGAGCGCCTCGCCGAACGAGGTCTCGATGACGTCGTCGCCGGACTGCCACTGCAGCGTCCCGTCGTACGGCACGAACGCGACCTGCCGGCAGACGCCGTCGCGCACCGCGTCCGCGTAGCTGTAGGACACGTCGGGCACCGCGACACCGTCCTCGTACCGGACGCCCGGGATCGGCGACTGGTCCGACCGGAACGGCGTGCCGGACAGCAGCAGCCAGCGCTTCGCCTTCGCGAACGCGTCACGGAAGCTCTCACCCCACGCAAGGTCCTCGCCGAGGTGGTGGGCCTCGTCCGCGATCACGAGCGTCCCCGGCCCGCACGAGCGCGCGTAGTCGGCGGCCGTCATCGCGACGCGGGCGTACGTGAGCGAGACGCCCTGGAAGTCGCCGGGCGGGCGCAGGCCGGGGGCGTCCGGCAGCAGGTGGAGCCCCAGGCGCGCCGCCGCCTGCGCCCACTGGCGAGTCAGCGGCGTCGTGGGGCAGATCACCGCGACGCGGCGCGCCCGGCCGGCCCGCAGCTCCTGCCTCGCGAACACGAGCGCGGGGATCGTCTTGCCCGCGCCGGGCGCCGCCGAGACGAGGAACGACCCCGTCTCCCAGCCCGCCATCGCGTCGAGGGCGCGGCGCTGCCAGGGGCGAAGGGTGGGTCCGGTCGGGGGCACGGAGCGCGGCAGTCTGCGGCCCGCGGCGGACGGATCGCGAACACGCCGCAAACGCGCGGCGGCGGCGGGCGCCGCGGCGCCAGCGGGCGCGGCCGGCGCCGGCGGTCGCCGGGGCTGCCGGGCGTCACCTCCGCTGGCTGAGGACCACGCGGCCGCCGCGCGCCGGCACGAGCACGATCCCGCGCCGGCCGACCCATTCGCGGCGCCGGCCCGCCGGGCGCCACGTGAACGTCCCCGCCATCCCGGTCAGCACGCCGCGCGCCTCGAACGACGCGAACGCCGCCCCGAGGCACCGCCGCACGCCGCCGCCGAACGGCAGCCACGCGCCGGCGGACGGGCGGGAGCCGAGGAACCGCTCCGGCCGGAACTCGCGCGGCGCGGGCCAGACGTCCTCGCGCCGGTGGACCAGCACCGAGCACGGAGCGATCGTCACGCCGCCGTCGAGGTCGAACCCGTCGACCGACGCGCCTGCGCGCAGCCGGCGCACCACGAGCGGGACCGGCGGATGGAGGCGCAGCGTCTCGTTGACGACCGCGTCGGCCCAGCCGTCCTCCTCGCGCGCGAGCCGCTCGACCGCCTCCGGCGCCCGCGCCAGCTCGTGGACCGCCCACGCGAGCAGCGCCGCCGTCGTCTCGTGGCCGGCGACGAGCAGCGTCACCAGCTCGTCGCGCAGCTCGCGGTCGCTCAGCGCGCCCGTCGCGAGCAGCATCGACAGCACGTCGGCGCGCTCACCGACGTCCGGGTCCGCACGCCGCAGCGCGATCTCGGCGAACACGTCCTCGTCCACGGCCGCGAGGTGCCGCCGGAACGCGCGCATCGCGGCCAGCCGGTCGGACCCGAGGAACGTGAACACGAGCGCCGCGCGCACCCCGGTCAGCCAGCCCTGCACCCGCTGGACGTTGGTCCGCAGGCGCTCCATCCGCGCCGCGTCCTCGACGCCGAACACCGCGCGCAGGATCACGTCGAGCGTCAGCGACTGCATCCCCGCCAGGACGCTCACCGGCCTTTCGCGCGGCCATGCCGCGAACTGCCGGCGCGCGGCGTCGGCGATCACCGGCGCGTAGGCGCGCATCCGGTCCCCGTGGAACGGCGGGAGGACGAGCTTGCGGTGCCGCAGGTGCTCCTCCCCGTCCAGCAGCAGCACGTTGCGCTTGCCGATCAGCGGCTTCAGCGGCTCGTTGGCGACGCCGGAGTCCGCCTCCTCCGGTCCCCGCGCGAACGTCTCCTTGACCAGGTCCGGTCGGGCGAGCACGACCCACGTCTGGCCCGTGACGCGCACGGTGAAGACGTCGCCGTACCGCCGGTGCGCCGCGCCGAAGAAGCCGTACGGGTCGAGCCCGTAGCGCAGGGACTGCAGCGCGCCCGGCGCGCGGGGCCCCGGCGGGAGGGTCATCCTGGCGCGAAGGCTACGGCGTGGTCTGCGTCTGCGTGATCTCGGGCTGGTCCTCGCCGGTGGCGCCGAGCGTCGTCGGGCCGGTCTCCACCGTCTGCGGGCCCTGCGAGGTGTTCCCGAGGTTGCCGCGCTCGACGTTCTCGCGGCCGCCCTCGTCGTCGCCGCACGCGGCGAGGCCGAGCGCGAGGGCGGTGGCGGCGAGCGCTGCGAGACGGCGTGGCATGGCGCCAGAGGTACCCGCCGGGGGCGGCGGGAAACGGGCCTACTAGTGCCGGAAGTGGCGGCGGCGGGTGAACACCATCGCTACGCCGGCCTCGTCCGCGGCGGCGACGACCTCGTCGTCGCGCACCGACCCGCCCGGCTGGATGATCGCGCTGACGCCCTGCTCGATCGCGAGCTCCGGCCCGTCGGCGAAGGGGAAGAAGGCGTCGGACGCGAGCGCCGCGCCCTCGAGCGACTCCAGGCGGCTCTTCTCGACCGCCAGCCGGACGGAGTCGACGCGGCTCATCTGGCCCGCCCCGATCCCCGCCGTCGCGAGGTCCTTCGAGAGCACGATCGCGTTGGACTTCACGTGCTTGCAGACCTTCCACGCGAAGAGCATCTCGCCCCACTCGGCCTCGCTCGGCTCGCGCCTGGTCACGACCTCCATCTCGGTGCGGTCGGTGATGTCGCTGTCGCGGTCCTGGACGAGCAGGCCGCCGAGGACCTGCTTGACGTCCCGGTCGCCCGCCAGCGGGACGCGCCGCTCGTTGTCCTCGAGGATGCGGAGGTTCTTCTTGCGCTCGGTCAGCAGCTCGAGCGCGTCGTCGTCGTAGCGGGGCGCGAAGAGCACCTCGACGAACTGCTCGGCGATCTTGTTCGCCAGCGCGAGGTCGACCGGGCGGTTGACGACGACGATCCCGCCGAACGCGCTGATCGGGTCGGCGGCGAAGGCGCGCTCGTAGGCCTCCTGCGCGGTGCGGCCGACCGCCGCGCCGCACGGGTTGTTGTGCTTGACGATCACGCAGGCGGGGACCTCGAACTCGCGGGCGACCCGCCGCGCGCCGTCGAGGTCGAGCAGGTTGTTGAAGCTCAGCTGCTTGCCGTGGTGCTGCTTGACCATCGACAGCACGTGCATCCGCGCGCCGACCTGCGTGTAGTACGCGGCGCGCTGGTGCGGGTTCTCGCCGTACGCGAGGTCGAGGACCTTCTCGTACGCGCGGACGTACAGGTCGGGGAAGTCCTCGGTCCGCTCCGCGAACCAGCGCGCGATGCTCGTGTCGTAGCGGGCGGTGTAGGCGAAGGCCTCGGCGGCGAGGGCTTCTCGCGTCTGCGGGGCGAGCGCGCCGTCGCTCATCCGCATCTCCTCGAGGACGGCGTCGTAGCTCTCGGGGGACACGACGACCGCCGTGTACGCGTGGTTCTTCGCCGCGGCGCGGATCATCGTCGGCCCGCCGATGTCGATGTTCTCGATGACCTCGCTGTCGGGGACCCCGCGCCTGGCCGCGGTCCGCTCGAACGGGTAGAGGTTGACGACGACGAGGTCGACGGGCTCGATGTCGTGGTCGGTCAGCGCCTGCTGGTGCTCGGGGTGGTCGCGGACCGCGAGGAGCCCCGCGTAGAGCTTCGGGTGCAGCGTCTTGACCCGGCCGTCCATGATCTCGGGAAAGCCGGTGTAGTCGGTGATGCTGCGGACGTCGAGGCCGGCCTCCTCGAGCGCCTTGGCCGTCCCGCCGGTGGAGACGATCTCGACGCCGAGCTCGCTCAGGCCGCGCGCGAGCTCGACGACCCCGCGCTTGTCGCTGACCGAGAGCAGGGCTCGCTTGACGGGGATCGGCTGCGGGGTCGCCGCCGTGAGGGGCTGCGGGTGAGCCACGGCCGCAGACCATACGCCGTGTGCGTGTCGGTTGTAGGTCGCGAGGGAAGATGAAAGCAGCAATGACCGAGGTTCCAGAGGATCAGGTCCGCGACCTGGAGCGCGGCGCGGACGAGATGGAGGAGGGCCTGGGGCGCCTCGAGGGCTCGATCGAGACCGCTCAGGAGCGCGCCGCCGAGCAGCGCGAGCGGGCGAATCCGGAGGCGGCCGCCGGCGATTGGGAGGACGAGTCCGCGGGCGCGCAGCAGGGCGACGACCCGAAGGACGCCGAGGACGCCGAGGGCCCGGGCGGCACGGCGATCGCGGACGCCCCGGTCCACGAGGCCGAGCAGGTCGCCGGCGTCTCGGGCGGCTCGGGCGCGGACGCCGAAGTCCACGAAGCGGAGCGCGTCGAGCCCGACGCGGAGTCGAGCGAGTCCGACGCGTCCGCCGACGACGACGGCTCCTCGGACGCGCCGGTCCACGAGGCCGAGCAGGTCGAGCCCGAAGGATCCGGCGACGACGACGGCGACGTCGCCGACCCGCCGGTCCACGAAGCCGAGCAGGTCGAGCCGGAGGGATCCGGCTCGGACGAGGCGCGCGAGTCGGGCGACTCCGGCGACGACGCCTCCGGCGATCGCGACTCGGGCGATTCCGGCGACGGCGCCTCCGGCGATCGCGACTCGGACTCCGGCGCGGACGACGACTTCGTCGCCTAGTCGTACGCGACGATCACCCGGCGGGGGTTGGCCGGGTCGAGCGAGACGCGGCCGGCGGCGATGAGGCGGACCGCCTCCGGGAGCAGCTCGTGCTCGAGCGGGCGGAGGCGGTCGTGGAGCTCTTCGGGGTCCGTCGTGTCGCCGACCTCGAGCGCGCGCTGCAGGATGACCGCGCCGCTGTCGACGCCTTCGTCGACGAAGAACACGGTCACGCCGGTGACCTTCGCGCCGTACTCGATCGCCTGCTCGATCGCGTTGAGGCCCGGGAAGGCGGGCAGCAGCGCCGGATGGACGTTGATGACCCGCTGCGGGAACCGCGCGAGGAACGCTCCGGACACCAGCTGCATGAACCCCGCGAGGACGACGAGCTCGACGCCGCGCGACTCGAGCCAGTCCGCGATGGCGGCGTCGCGCGCGGCGCGGTCCGCGAAGTCGGCGCGCGGGAACGTCGCCGTCTCGACGCCCGCCTCTCGCGCCCGGGCGAGCGCGTGCGACTCCGGTTTGTCCGAGGCGACCGCGGCGACGTCGATGTCCGGCGCGTCGAGCAGGACCTGGAGGTTCGTGCCGGAGCCGGAGGCGAGGACGCCGACCCGCATCACTTCACCGCGGCGAGCTTCGGGTAGGCGCCGCCGGTCGAGCGGAGCCTGCCCGCGCGGATCAGCTCGTCGACGCGCGCGAGGACCTCGTCGTTCGACAGGTGCGCGAACGCGCCGTAGCCGGGCAGGCCGTCGTACGAGTACTTCTTCACGACCTTCGAGCGGCCGCCGCGGAGGATCTCGACGGCGCGCGTCCGCCCGACGGTCGGGTCGGCGGTCTCGACGACGTCGAGGATCGCATCGTCGAGGTCGCCGGACCCTTCCAAGCCCGAGGAGCGCGACCCGCTCCCCCCGCGCGATCCGCTCGAGCGACGCGCCGAGGGCGGCGGGGGCGGCGGCGCCGGAACGAGCTGCGGCGCGCAGACGTCGCAGCACGGCACCTCCGGCCGCGCGGCGGCGCGGTCGCCGAAGTGGCGCAGGATCGTCTCGCGCCGGCACGTCCCCGACTCGACGAACGCCCAGACCGACCGGTACTGCCGCCAGCGCACGCGCTGCGCCTCGCCCGCGAAGGACCGGCACGCCGCGCGGGCGCGGCCGTCGAAAGGCGCGGCGAGGCGACCGCGGGCACGATCCGGCGTCGACGGCGCGGGCTGGATCACGCCCGCGCGCGCGAGGTGGCCAAGGATGGCGCGCACGGCGTCCTCCTCGCAGTCGCGGGTGACGAGGTCATCGAGGGCGACGTCGTAGCGCGCGGACGCGCCGCCGACCCTCGGCGCAGCGCCGCGAGTCTGGAGGGTCGAGCTCGGCGGTCGGTCGCCGCCCGGCGGAGCCGAGCCACGCGGCGGGGCGGCCGCCGTCTCGCCTTCGCCCGCGGCGCGCGCCAGCACGCGGGCGACGCGGGCGACGTCGTCCTCCTTCACCTCGCCGCGCTGGATGAAGAAGACGTGCAGGCCCTTGTCGCGGCCCTCGGCGAAGAGCAGCGAGCGGGACGGCGCTCCGTCGCGGCCGGCGCGGCCGGCCTCCTGGTAGTAGGCCTCGAGCGACCCGGGGACGCCGTCGTGCGCGACCGTCCGCACGTCCGCCTTGTCGACGCCCATGCCGAAGGCGTTCGTCGCCACGACGACGTCGACCTCGCCGGTCATGAACCGCCGCTGCGCCTCCGCGCGCGCCTCGCGGCCGAGGCCGGCGTGGTAGGCGAGGACGTCGCAGCCCAGGGCGCCGCCGAGCCGCGCCGCGAGCTCCTCCGTCCGTGCTCGCGTGCCCGCGTACACGATCGCCGGCACCGCGCCGTCGTCCTCCAGCGCGGCGATCAGCCGTCGCTCCTTGTCGGCGCGCGACTTGCACCGCACGACCGCGAACGACAGGTTCGGGCGGTCGAAGCCGGTGGCGACGCGGACCGGGTCGCGCAGCCCGAGCCGCTGCGCGATGTCGACGGCGACCTGCGGCGTCGCCGTCGCGGTCGAGGCGACGATCGCCTTGGCACCGAGCCACCGCGCGGCGTCCGCGAGACGGAAGTAGTCCGGCCGGAAGTCGTGGCCCCACTGCGAGACGCAGTGCGCCTCGTCGACCACGAACAGCCCGACGTCCGCGTCGCGCAGCTGCTCCAGGAAGCCAGGCGACGAGAACCGCTCCGGCGCGACGTACAGCAGCTTGTGCTCGCCGCGGGCGGCACGCGAGACGGCGATCCGGTTCGTTTCGGAGTCGCGCTGCGCGTTGACGAGCGCGACGGAGCCAGGCGCCGCGCGTTCGAGCGCCTCGACCTGGTCCTGCATCAGCGACACGAGCGGGGACACGACGACGGTCAGGTCGTCGCGCATCAGCGCCGGCAGCTGGTAGCAGAGCGACTTCCCAGCGCCGGTCGGCATGACGACGAGCACGTCGCGCCCGGCCAGCGCGCCCTCCACCGCCTCCCGCTGGCCGGGGCGGAAGTCGTCGAAGCCGAAGCATCGGCGCAGCTCCGCGCGGGGGTCGGCGGACGGGTCGGACGGCGGGGCGAGCCGCAGCTGCTTCGCGGGGGCGGTCGAGAGGTCCATGGTCGGACGGGCGACGTTAGCGAGGGGGGCGGCGGGCAACCTGGCGGATCGGCGCTCCTGACACGAAGTCGTGCGAGTTTCGGCGCAAATGGCGCGGGGGATGCCGAGGTTCGTGACCCACCCGCAGTCCGCCCGCCTGCTGCTGCTCGCCCTCGCGACCGCCCTAGCCGCGTGCCTCGTCTTCGCGATCGTCGTGGCGGAGCATCGTGACGGGGACGGCCCGCGCGCCGCGCCCGAGGTGAGGGTCGAGGGCTTCCGCGCCGCGCCGCCCGCGGAGCCGCGCGGGGTGGCCGTCGCCGCGAAGTAGGCGGAGAGCGGCGCCGCCGATCAGACGCGCGCGAGCGGCAGCTCGGGCACCTCGAACGCGAACTTGCCTCGCGCGTCGTCGGTCCCGGCCAGCGGGTACTCGCCGCTGAAGCACGCGTCGCAGTGCTGCTCCCGCGAGCCGCCGATCGCCTCGTACACGCCCTCGAGCGACAGGTACGCCAGCGAGTCGCAGTCGAGCTCCCGCGTGATGTCGGGGACCGACCGGCCGTGGGCGATCATCTCCTCGCGCGTCGACATGTCGACCCCGTAGTGGCACGGGTGCTTGATCGGCGGGGCGGAGATCCGCATGTGGACCTCCCGCGCCCCCGCGGCGCGCAGCATCCCCACGATCTGGCGCGTCGTGTTGCCGCGCACGATCGAGTCGTCGACCACGACGATCGACTTGCCGCCCACGATCTCCGGCAGCGGGTTGAACTTCATCCGCAGGCCGTGCTTGCGCAGCTCCTGCCCCGGCTGGATGAACGTGCGGGCGACGTAGCGGTTCTTGATCAGCCCGTCGTCCTGCGGAAGCCCCGACGCGCGCGCGAAGCCCCGCGCGGCGGCGTTCCCCGAGTCGGGGACCGCGATCACCAGCTCGGCGCCCGGCGCCGGCGCCTCGCGGGCGAGGATCTCCCCCATCCGGCCGCGCGCGGCCTGCAGGAGCATCCCGTTCATCCGCGAGTCCGGCCGCGCGAAGTAGATGTACTCGAAGACGCAGAACGCCTCGCGCTGCCCCTCGACCGCGATTCGCGTCTGGATCCCACGCTCGTCGAGGGTCACGACCTCGCCGGGCAGCACGTCACGCAGATACCGAGCGCCGATGATGTCGAAGGCGCAGGACTCCGACGCCACGCAGTACCGCTCGCCGATCATGCCGAGCGCGAGCGGACGCAGCCCCGAGGGGTCGCGGAACGCCACGACGCGATCCTTCGTCATCACGACCGTCGAGTACGCGCCCTGCACGCGGCCCATCACGTCGGCGACGGCGTCCTCGATCTCCTCCGCCGGGTGGTTGGCGAGCAGGGCGGCGAGGATCTCCGAGTCCGACGTCGACTGGAAGTGCACGCCCTGCGACCGCATCTCGGCGTGCAGCTCGACCGCGTTGATCAGGTTGCCGTTGTGCGCGAGCGCGAGCTGGTGGCGGTCGGAGCGGTAGACGGGCTGGGTGTTCTCCCAGGCGTCCGACCCCGTGGTCGAGTAGCGGACATGGCCGACCGCGAGCTCCCCGCCGAGCGTGCGGAGCTTCTGCTCGTCGAAGACCTGCGAGACGAGACCCCGCTCGCGCAGGGTCATGATGTGGCCGCCGCGATCGCAGCTCGCGATGCCCGCGGACTCCTGGCCGCGGTGCTGGAGCGCGTACAGAGCGAAGTACGCGAGTCGCGCGACGTCGTGCCCAGGCGCGTAGGCACCGAAGACGCCGCACTCGTCGCGAGGCCCGTCGCGGGGATCGAGCTCTCGAGGGTCGAGCGTCATGTCAACCGAGTTGACGGTAGCAGTGGGCGACGATGCCATCCGCCGCGAAGCCGTTCTGGACGCTCTCGCCCGGCTCGCGAAAGCGTCCAGATTGGGCATCAGACGTCAAAATCCGGGCTGAGCAGCCGATTATCCGCACCGTGGGACTCCTGCGTTTGGCTGTGACGGCCGGAGCGGCGGCGATCGCCGGCGCCGGGCTCTCGGCGTGCGGCGAGGAGCAGCGGGAGCGCCCCGTCCCCGCCCTCAGCAGCGCCCGCGTCGCGATGACGGCCGACTACCCCGGTTACGCGCCGTTCGCGCTCATCACCTACCGCGACGCGAAGGGCCGCCGCTGCCATGGGCTCGGCAGCGTCACTCCCGACGGGCCGCGCGTCATGGGCGCGCTCGACGACAGCCTCATCGACGGGCTGACCGCGCGCGGCAAGTGCCTGAGCGCGACCGGGCAGGACGTCTCGCTGCAGGTCCGCCCCGCGGGCCGCGGCGCGCCGCGGATCGTCGGCGGGATCGCCCGCGAGGGCGTGACGCGCGTCGTCGTCGCGGGCCAGTCGGTCCGCCCCCGGCGCGGCGGCGAGTTCCTCGTCGTGCAGCCGACGGGCACCGGCGCGCTCGGCGACGAGATCGAGCTGGAGTACCACGCCGGGCATCACCGGCGCCTCCCGCTGCGGCTCGTGACGAGCTAGCGCTAAAACGTCGCACATCCGTCCGTTCCCCCTCGCGCTCGCGCGTGGAGCGTCGATGGCTTCCTCAGCGGAGCTGACTGAATGAGTGGGGGAATGGTGAACCGGCTGGACGCGATGTCCCGCCGCTGGGTCCTGGCGGAGCGCAATGCGGCGCGCGCGCTGGAACGGCTCGGCAGCGGGAACCGCATCGTGCGCGCGGCCGACGACGCGGCCGGGCTCGCGGTCGCCGAGCGCCTGCGCAGCCAGTCCGCCGGCGCCCTCCGCGCCCAGCGCAACGTCCAGGACGGGATCTCGATCATGCAGACCGTCGACGGCGTGCTGGGCGAGGTGACCTCGATCCTCCAGCGGACCCGCGAGCTGGCCGTGCAGTACGGCCAGGGGACGCAGACCGCCGAGGACCGCGCCGCCATCCAGAAGGAGGCCGACGCCCTGCGGGCCGAGATGGGGCGCCTCGCCTCCAGCACGCAGTTCAACGGCGGGCAGCTGCTCGCCGGCGGGACCTTGACGGTCCACGTCGGCGCCGACGACGTCGACGGCATCGCGACGATGCTCCCCGACCTGAGCGAGTTCGTGATCGACGCCGTCTTCAACCTCGACGGCACCGGCACCACCACGACGACCACGACCACCACCACGACGACGACCGGCGGCGGGGGGAACGGGAACGGGAACGCCGGCGGGAACGGGAACGGCAACGGGAGCGCCAACAAGGGCGGCGGGACGCCCGGCAAGAGCGGCGGCGGCACGATCGTGACCACGATCACGACGTTCACCTCGCCGTCGGGGCCGCCGATCGCGCGGCGGGTCGACGCCGCGCTCGACGCGATCTCCGAGCAGCGCGCCGCGCTCGGCGGGTTCCAGAACCGCCTCGAGTACGCGCTCGGGACGCTGGCGACCTCGCACGAGCAGCTCGTCAGCGCGGAGTCGCGGATCAGGGACGCCGACATCGCCGCGGAGGTGGTCACGCTCTCGCGCGAGCGCGTGAAGGGCGAGGTCAACCGGGCGCTCGCCGCCCAGGCGCACCTCGACGCCCGCAAGGCGCTGCGGCTGCTCGTCGCTTAAGGGAAGAGCGGCGCGAGCGCGGCGTGCGCCTCGCGCAGCTCCGCGAGCGACGCCTCGATCGTCGCGCCGCCGAGCGCGACCGTGAGGGCGTCGCCGCCGACGCGGCCGAGGCGGTGGAGGTCGACCCGCTCGCGCAGGCGGCCGATCGCCTCCTCCGAGCCGGAGACGACGAAGCCGCCGGACGCCTCGCCGAAGAGGAGGCGGTCGACGAGCTCGGGGCCGGCGGCGGCGGCGCGCCCCAGGTCGAGCTGCGCGCCGGTGTCGCCGGCGAGGCAGCACTCCGCGACGGCGACGAGCAGCCCGCCCTCCGCGATGTCGTGCGCGTTCGACAGCTCGCCGGCGCGGACCGCGTCGCGGATCGCCTCCTGGGCGGCCCGCACGGCGGCGACGTCCACCTCCGGCAGGCCGTCCGGCAGCGGCTCGCCGCGCAGCTTGGCGACCTCCGACCCGGGGATCCGGGGACGGAACGGGCCGGCGAACGCGATGACGTCGTCCTCGCTCGCGAACCCGAGACGGCCCGCGCGGGATGGGTCGGGGATCTCGCCGACCATCCCGATGACGGGCGTCGGGTAGATCGGGCCCTCCGCGCCTTCGTTGTAGAGCGAGACGTTGCCGCCGACGATCGGCGCGTCGAGCGCGCGGCAGGCGTCGCCGATCCCGCGCACCGCCTCGGTCAGCTGCCACGCGATGTGCGGCTTCTCCGGGTTGCCGAAGTTGAGGTTGTTCGTCGTGCCGAGGGGCTCGGCGCCGGCACACGCGAGGTTCGACGCGCACTCGAGCACGACGCCGACCGTCCCCCAGTACGGGTCGCAGGCCACGCGCCGGCCGTTGCCGTCGATCGACGTCGCGATCGCGCGGCCGTTGGGCAGGCGCAGGACCGCGGCGTCGGCCTCCTCCGGCCGCCGGACCGTCCGCGACTGCACGATCCAGTCGTACTGCTGGAAGAGCGGGAGGCGCGACGCGATGTTCGGCGACGCCAGCAGCGCGAGCAGCGTCTCCCGCGGGCCCGCGTCGGCGGAGAGCGTTCCCGCAGGCGTCGCATAGAGCGGCGCGGAAGGGCGCGCCGGCTCGAGGTCGTACAGCGGGCAGTCGTCGACGAGCGCGGCGACGGGCATGTCGCCCACGACCGTCCCGCCGTCGCGGACCACCACGCGCCCGGTGTCCGTCACGGAGCCGATCGCGGTGCCGTGGACGTCCCACTTCTCGCACAGCGCGAGCACCTCGTCGACGCGCCCCGGTTCGACGACACAGAGCATCCGCTCCTGCGACTCGGAGACCATGACCTCGAACGGCTCGAGGTCCGGCTCGCGGAGCGGCACGAGCGACACGTCGATCTCGACGCCGACGCCGCCCTTCGACGCCATCTCGGAGGCGCTCGACGTCAAGCCCGCCGCGCCGAGGTCCTGCAGCGACACGAGCAGGCCGCGCTCGAGCAGCTCCAGCGAGCACTCGAGCAGCTTCTTCTCCTCGAACGGGTCGCCGACCTGGACCGTGGGGCGCTTGTCCTCGTCGGCCTCGCCGAGCTCGGCGGAGGCGAGCACCGACGCGCCGCCGATGCCGTCGCGGCCGGTCGACGCGCCGAAGAGCACGAGCACGTTCCCCACCCCGGCCGCCGCGCTGCGGATCATCTTGCGCGCCTCGGCGAGCCCGAGCGCCATCGCGTTGACGAGGCAGTTCTGCTCGTAGGGGGCCTCGAAGTAGACCTCGCCGCCGACGGTCGGCACCCCGATCGAGTTGCCGTAGTGGCCGATGCCGCTCACCGCGCCGTCGAGCAGGAAGCGCGACCGGGCGGAGGACGGCTCCCCGAACCGCAGCGAGTCGAGCACGGCGATCGGCCGCGCGCCGATCGCGAAGATGTCGCGCAGGATCCCGCCGACGCCGGTGGCCGCGCCCTGGAACGGCTCGACTGCGCTCGGGTGGTTGTGCGACTCGACCTTGAACGCGATCGCGAGCCCGTCGCCGACGTCGACCGCGCCCGCGTTCTCGCCCGGGCCCATGACGACGCGCGGCCCCTCGGTCGGCAGCGTGCGCAGCAGCTTCTTGGAGTGCTTGTAGGCGCAGTGCTCGCTCCACAGCAGGGAGAACATCGCCAGCTCCACCTGGTTCGGCGCGCGGTCGAGCTCGTCGCACACGAGGGCGTACTCGTCCCTCGTCAGGCCGAGGGCGACCGCGTCGTCGACGGTGGGCAGCGCGCTAAGCGGGGACGCGCTCACGAACGGCGCTCTCGAACAGCCTCAAGCCGTCGGTCGAGCCGGTGAGCGGGTCGACCGCGTGCTCGGGGTGCGGCATCAGGCCCACGACGTTCCCGTCGGCGTTGGCCACACCGGCGATGTCGTTCGTCGAGCCGTTGGGGTTGCCGTCGTGCGCGTAGCGGAACACGACGTTCAGATCGGCCAGCTGGTCCTCGGGGACGTAGTACCGGCCGCTCGTGTGCTTGACGGGGATCGACAGCACGTCGCCGGGCGTGCACGCGCTCGTCCACGCCGTGTCGTTGCTGACGACCTCGATCCCGAGCTGGCGGCAGATGAAGCGCCGCTCGAGGTTCGGGAGCAGCGCGCCCGGCAGCAGGCCCGCCTCGCAGAGGACCTGGAAGCCGTTGCAGATGCCGAGGACGAGCCCTCCGGCGCGCGCGAACTCCGCCACCGACTCCATCACCGGCGAGAAGCGCGCGATCGCGCCGACCCGCAGGTAGTCGCCGTACGAGAACCCGCCGGGGACGATCACCGCGTCGACGCCGTGCAGGTCGCGGTCCTTGTGCCACAGGAGCTTCGCGTCGCCGACGCGGCGGGCGGCGTGCAGCGCGTCGACCTCGTCGCACGAGCCGGGGAAGCGGATCACCCCGAAGGTCGTCACGCCCGCACCACCTCGAAGTCCTCGATCAGCGTGTTCGCGAGGAGCTTCTCGCACATCTCCGGCACCTGCGCCTCGTCCTCGACGTCCAGCTCGATCAAGCGGCCGATGTGGACGTTGCGCACGCCGCTGAACCCGAGCGCCGGGAGCGCCTGCTCGACCGCCTGGCCCTGCGGATCGAGGATGCCCTCCTTCGGCCGGACGAGGACGCGCACGCGCGCCACTACGCCGTCCTCTGCAGCCAGGCGTCGAACGGCTCGCCCGTGATCTTCTCGTAGGCCTCGACGTACCGCGCGCGGGTGCCCTCGACGACGTCCTCGGGGACCTCCGGGGCCGGCGGCGTCTTGTCCCACCCGGTGCCGGACGCCCAATCGCGCACGTACTGCTTGTCGAAGCTCGGCTGGCCCTTGCCCGGCGCGTAGCCCTCGGCGGGCCAGAAGCGGGAGGAGTCCGGCGTCAGGACCTCGTCGCCGAGCACGAGCTCGCCGTCGTCGTCGAGGCCGAGCTCGAACTTCGTGTCAGCGAGGATGACGCCGCGCTCGCGTGCGTGGTCGGCCGCGAAGGAGTACAGGGCGACGGACACGTCGCGCAGGCGCTGCATCAGCTCCGCATCCCCGATGATCTCGGCGGCCTCGTCGAAGCTGACGGTCTCGTCGTGGCCCTCCTCCGCCTTCGTCGAGGGCGTGAAGATAGGCGTCGGGAGGCGCTCGGACTCCTGCAGGCCGGGCGGCAGCTCGATGCCCGAGACCTTCCCGGTCGCCTGGTAGTCCTTCCAGCCCGAGCCGGTGATGTAGCCGCGCACGACGCACTCGACGGGCAGCATCTTCAGCTTCTTCGCGACGATCGCGCGGCCGCGCGCCTCCTCCGGCACGCCCTCGGTCGCCGAGAGGAAGTGGTTCGGCACGATGTGGCCGGTCTTGGCGAACCAGAAGACCGACAGACCCGTGAGCACCTTCCCCTTGTCGGGGATCGGATTCGGGTGGACGACGTCGTAGGTCGAGATGCGATCCGAGGCGACCATCAGCAGCCGGTCGCCGAGGTCGTACATCTCGCGGACCTTCCCGGAGGCGAGAAGGGGCAGGTCGGCGAGCGCGGTGGTCACCGCCTGGAGGCTACCAACGGGTTATGTCGAATCGCCGTCCGTCCGCGCGTGTTCCATGTGTCCGTGCTCAACCGACTGATCCTCGCCCTCGCGACTCTCCTCCTCCTTCCGGCCTCCGCCTCCGCGGCGGTGTCGCTCGGCCAGACGGCGACGGGCGGCGGCACGTGCGCGGCCGACGCGACGATCGCGCAGGCGGAGTCCAACGCGCCCGAGTACACCGTCCCGTTCGCCGGCGTGATCACCGAGCTGCGGACCGAGGACGTCGACGCGCCGGACCGGCGGCTGCACATCCTGCGCCCGCGCGGGAACAACGCGTTCGCGCTGATCGCGACGGTCGAGGTGACGCCGGACGACGGCGTCATCAGGATCCCGGTGCGCGTGCGGGTGGAGGCGGGCGACGTGCTCGGGCTCTCGACCGGCGCGGCGCCGGACCCCCACCCGAACTGCACGATCCCCGGGAGCACGGGAGCGGGCGCGAACGCGCAGAACGTGATCGCCTCGCGCAGCCCCGCCGCGGCGGAGGACGCCGCCGAGGTCACGCTGCCCGACTCCGACATCGCCCGGCTGAACGTCGCGGCCACGCTCGAGCCGGACGGCGACGGCGACGGGTTCGGCGACGAGACCCAGGACCGCTGCCCCGACGACTTCCGCCGTACGACGCAGGAGTGCGCCGCCGACCTCGTCGTCACGCAGGCCCCGGTGGAGCGCGACGTCGAGCGCGACGACGTCAACGTCATCACGATCTTCGTGCGCAACAACGGGTCGAGCCTCGCGCGCGACGTGCGCGTGATCCAGCAGATCCCCGCCGGCGTGCAGCTCGTCGCGACGAGCCCCTCGACCGGCGGGTGCGCGGGCGGGGCGCCGGTGGACTGCACGTTCCCGTCGCTGCCCGCCGGCGCGGTCGCGACGGTCTTCGTGGTGGTCAAGGCGGTGGCGACCGGCGGGAAGACGCTCACGGCGACCGTCTCCAGCCCGACCCCGGACCCGAACGGCGCCAACAACGCGTCGGAGATCGGCTTCGAGGTGAGCCAGCGGCGGGCGGTCGTCGAGCCCGGCGCGTTCTGCCGCGTCCCCAAGCTCACCGGCCTGAGCCGCCTCGCCGCGCGGCGAGCGCTCGAGGCCGCGGGCTGCCGCCTCGGCCGGACGTCCTACCGGAAGTTCCGCACGGGCCGCCGCTCGCGCGTGCGCCTGCAGTCGATCCCGGCGCGCATCCGCGTCGCGACCGGCACGCGCGTGAACATCACGATCCGGCGGAGGTAGGGCGCCGGCGAGCCGCGGCGGCGGCGCTAGTCGCGGAGGTGGTCGACGAGCCTCTCCGCCAGCCCCGTGTACTGCGCGGGGGTGAGCGAGAGGAGGCGGTCGCGATCGGACTCGTCGAGGTCGGCCGCGGCGACGAACTCGCGCAGGCGGTCACGGTCGATGCGGGCGCCGCGGGTGAGGGCCTTGAGCTGGTCGTAGGGGTCGTCGCCGCCGCGCTTGCGCATGACGGTCTGAACCGCTTCGGCCAGCACCTCCCACGCGTCCTCGAGCTCGGCGCCGAGCGCGGCGTCGTCGACCTCGATCTTCCCGAGGCCGCGCAGCGCGCTGCGGATCGCCAGCAGGGAGTGCCCGACCACGACGCCGCAGTTGCGCAGCAGCGACGAGTCGGAGAGGTCGCGTTGGAGACGTGAGACGGGCAGCGCCGTCGCCATGTGCAGCCCCACCGCGCTCGACACGCCCGCGTTCGCCTCGCTGTTCTCGAAGTCGATCGGGTTGACCTTGTGCGGCATCGTCGACGACCCGACCTCGCCGGCGACCGGCCGCTGCCTGACCAGCCCCCGCGAGATGTAGGCCCAGACGTCGCGGTCGAAGTCGACGAGGATCGCGTTGAACCGCGCGAGCAGGTGGAAGAGCTCCGCGATCCAGTCGTGCGGCTCGATCTGCGTGGTCAGCGGCGCCCACGTCAGGCCGAGCGACTCGACGAACCGCCGCGAGACGTCCTCCCAGTCGCGGTCCGGGTCGGCGACGACCAGCGCACCGTACGTCCCCACCGCGCCGTTCAGCTTGGCCCGGAACTCCTGCCGGTCGAGCTGCTCGAGCTGGCGCCGCCAGCGCGCGACGAACACCGCCATCTCCTTGCCGAACGTCGTCGGCGTCGCCGGCTGGCCGTGGGTGCGCGAGAGCAGCGGCACGGCCCGCGTGGCCTCCGCCAGCGCGGCGACGCCGTCGACCAGCTCCTCCGCCGCCGCGCGCCACACCGCCGTCGCCCCGCGCAGCATGAGCGCGTACGACAGGTTGTTGACGTCCTCGCTCGTCAGCCCGAAGTGGAGGAGCTCGCGGAGGTGCGGAGGAACGCGCTCGCGCAGGAAGTACTCGACGGCCTTGACGTCGTGGTTCGTCCGCTTCTCGATCGCCTTCACCTCGGCGGCGTCCGCGTCGGTGAAGTCCTCGTGAGCGGAGGGGATGTCGTCGCCGGGCGCGAGGACGCGCAGCCACTCGACCTCCACGCGCACGCGCGCGCGGATGAGCGCCCATTCCGACACGTGGTCCGCGAGCTCCGCGACCTGGCGGGCGTAGCGCCCGTCCAGCGGGGAGATCGCGCGCAGGCTCACGCCGAGAGGATGCGCAGCGCGAGGTGCGCGGCGTTGCGCGGGTTGTCGAGCCCGACGCAGGCGACCGGGACGCCCGGGGGCATCTGGGCGACGGACAGGATCGCGTCGAGCCCGCCGGCCGCGCTCATCCGGCTCGACAGCGGGACGCCGATCACCGGCAGGTCGGTGTGCGCCGCGGCGACGCCCGGCAGCGCCGCGGAGAGGCCGGCGCCCGCGATGATCACCTTCAGCCCGCGCATCCGCGCGTTCTTGCAGTAGTCGGCGACGACCTCGGGATCGCGGTGCGCCGACATCACCCGGATCTCGTGCCGCACGCCCGCCTCCTCGAGGACGGCGCCGGCCTTCTCCATGGTCTCCATGTCGGACTTGGAGCCCATGATGATCCCGACGCGCGGCTCACCCTCCTCCAGCGCTTCGAGGTCGGCGGTCTCGGTCTGGGTCAGCGGCTCGCTCATCCAACAGTCTCCACGGCGCGCAGCGCGATGTCTCGTCGCAGCTGCCTGCCCTCGAAGGTGATCAGGTCGGCGGCAGCATAGGCAGCGTCCCGGGCGGCGGCGGCGTCGGCGCCGAGCGCGGTGACGTTCAGCACCCGCCCGCCGGCGGTGACGACCTGCCCGTCCGCGAGCGCCGTGCCCGCGTGGGCGACCTCGATCCCCTCGGGCACCCTGTCCAGGCCGCGGATCACGTCGCCCTTCGAGGACGACGCCGGATAGCCCGCGCTCGCGAGCACGACGGTCACCGCCCAGTCGTCGCGGAAGTCGAGCCGTGCGCCCTCGAGCCCGCCCGGCCGGGTCGCCGCCAGCAGCAGCTCGCCGAGGTCGGAGCGCAGCCGCGGCAGGATCGCCTGCGTCTCCGGATCGCCGAAGCGCGCGTTGAACTCGAGCACCTTCACGCCCTCGTCGGTGAGCATCAGCCCGGCGTAGAGGAGCCCGTGGAACGGCGTTCCCCGCGAGCGCATGTGCTCGACGACCGGCTGGTGGACCGTCGCGACGATCGCGTCCACGTCGATGCCCGGCACCGGCGAGTACGCGCCCATCCCGCCCGTGTTCGGCCCGCGGTCGCCGTCGAAGATCCGCTTGTAGTCCTGGGCCGGCGCCATCGGCACCGCGCGCTGCCCGTCGCAGAGCGCGAACAGCGACAGCTCCTCGCCGACGAGGTGCTCCTCCACCACCACGCGCCCGGTGCCGAAGCGCCCCTCCTCCAAAAAGGCGGACAGCGTCGCGCGGGTCGTCGCCTCGTCCTCGGCGACGACGACGCCCTTGCCCGCCGCGAGGCCGTCGTACTTCAGGACCACCGGGTAGCGGGAGATCGCGGCCATCCCCGCCTCGACCGTGTCGACCGCCTCGTACGCCGCGGTGGGGACGCCGGCCGCCGCCATGACCTCCTTCGCGAACGCCTTCGAGCTCTCCAGCCGCGCGACGCCGGCGGTCGGCCCGAACGCCGGCACGCCCTCGGCGTTCAGGGCGTCGACGAGCCCGGCCGCGAGCCACGCCTCCGGCCCCACGACCACGAGGTCGACGCCCTCCGCCTTCGCCGTCCGCGCCAGCTCCGCGGGGTCGTCGGGCGCCGGGAGGACACGCGCGTCGCGCGCGATGCCCGCGTTGCCGGGAGCGGCGAGCACCTCCGTCACGGAGGCGGACCGCCTCAGGGCGCGGACGAGGGCGTGCTCCCGCCCGCCGGGGCCGACGACGAGGGTCCTCAAGCGGCGCGCCTGCGGGTCAGAGCGACGAGATGAAGTCGTCGATCGGGATCGCGGCCATCGTCTCGAACCGCGTCGTGCCGCGGGAGCCCAGCTCGAGCGACACCCGCGCCATCGTCTGCTCGTCGGGCGCCTCGACGACGTTCACGAAGTCGTAGTGGCCGAGCGTCGCCCACTGCGCCTTCACCGAGGCGCCGAGCTGCTCGAGCTCGCGGTTGACCTCCTTGATCCGCGTGGGGTTGTTCTTGACCGTCTGCACGCCCTCGGGCGTGAGCGTCGAGAGCATGATGTAGGTGGGCATGTCCTGATTCCTATCAGCCGACGCGCCGGGTCAACGCACGGATCGCGGTCGGCTTGAGGTACTGGTTGCCGAGCCAGCGGACGCTGACCCGCAGGCGGCCCCTACGGGTCGCCCGCAGCGCCACCGCGTAGCTGCAGTCGGGCTTCAGCCGCGCGCGCCTGCGGCCCGCCGATCGGCGGCCCTTCCGCGCTGCGATCTCGACGCTGCCGGGGGCGGCGCACGCCTGCGCCGCCGAGAGCCCGTCGGGAGGCAGGATCGAGCCCGTCGCGGTCAGCCGGCGCCCGCGCTTCGTCAGCAGCATCGACGTCGACCGCGGGTCGAGCCGGCCCGTGTACCGGCTGACCGTCTCCTGGCGGTCGAACGCGGGGCAGCCGTCGGGCAGCGCGCTGCGCGTCGTCGGGCAGGCGTCGTCGCGGTCGCTGCGCCCGTCCCCGTCGGTGTCGGCGCGCCGCGGGTCGGTCCGGAAGTCGGCCTCCAGCGCATCGCTCAGCCCGTCGTCGTCGTCGTCGGCGTCGCACGCGTCGCCGGACGGGTCGCCGTCGGAGTTCGCCTGGTCGGCGTTGACGACGAAGAGGCAGTCGTCGGCCTCGTTGGCGACGCCGTCGCGGTCGTGGTCGGGGAGCACGAAGTTGCGCACGGCGCGGACCTCGTCGTCGCTGAGGCCGTCGAGCGCGCCGGCCTGCCCGCCGGCGAGCTGTGCGGCGACCGCGGCGGCGTCGGCCGCGCTCGGCCGCGCGAGCAGGAACTGCATGAGCGCGACCGTCTCCCCGGGCGGGACGTCGATGCGCTCGTAGCGGACCTGCGGCTCGTCGAAGCCGTTCGCGATCGGGTCCTCGTCCGCCTCGCAGCACTCCTCGTAGAGCGCCTCGGCCGCGGTGCGCCGCACGCCCGGCCCCTGCCACACGATCGCGGTCGCCGGATCGGTCGGGTCGGCGAGGTTGGCGAACGTGAACCAGTCGTCGCCCGTCGTCACCGCGGCGTCGCCGCTCGAGGTGGCCTGGATCGCGGTCGTCGCGTAGTCGATCGAGCTCCAGCGCCGGACGTGGATGCGGCGCGGGAACGGGTTGGCGTTGCGGAAGAGCCAGAGGTGCCGGACGAACGCGGTCCCGCCCGCCGGGACGAAGACCTTGCCGGTGGTCTCCAGCCCGGAGACGGTCTGCGTCGGGTAGACCAACTCGCGCCCGCCGTCCTCCAGCGAGCACTCGCTCCCCTCGGGGCGCAGGTAGTAGGCGTTGTAGCCGTGCTCGAAGTAGACGTTGCCGGCCGCGCTGATGCCGTCGTGGTCGTCGGACCGGGCGTCGCCGTCGCGCTCGAACGACCAGTCGAACCCGGCGGGATCGGTGAGCACGACGGTCGTGCAGTCGACCGCGTGCGCCGGCGCGGCGCCCAGCGCGAGCATCGCGGCGAGCGCGAGCAGCGGCGCGGCGAGCAGACGGCGGCGCCCGCTCACCGGCGGATCGTCTCCGGCGCGAGGAAGTCGTTGCCGAGCCAGCGCACGGTCGTCCGCACCGCCCTACGCGTCCGCAGGCGGACGGTGACCGAGAAGGTGCAGTCGGGCTTGAGCCGCGCCTTCCGGCGGCCCACCGTCCTGCGCCCGCGCTTCGCGCGCACCTCGACGCGCCCGGCCCCGCACGCGCGGGCGGCGCTCAGCCCGTCGGGCGGCGTCAGCGACCCGGTCGCCACGAGCCTGCGCCCGCGGCGCCTGACGACCGCGGAGCTCGACTTCGCCGGGACGCGCCCGAAGATCGTCCGGTCGAGGTCGGAGACGTCGAACGCCGGGCATCCGTCCGCCGAGGCGCTGCGCGTCCGCGGACACGGGTCGGCGCCGTCGGGGCGACCATCGCCGTCGGTGTCCGCACGGGCCGGGTCCGTCCGCAGCTCGGCCTCGACCGCGTCGGTGAGGCCGTCGCCGTCGTCGTCGGCGTCGCACGCGTCGCCCTCGCCGTCGCCGTCGAGGTTCGCCTGGTCGCCGTTGACGGCGAACGGGCAGTTGTCGGCGGTGTTGGCGCGGCCGTCGCGGTCGTGGTCGGGGAAGGTGAAGTTGCGCACCGCGCGCAGCTCGTCCTCCGACATCCCGGCCAGCGCCTGGCCGGGCGGGCTAGCGAACTGCGCGATCGCGTCGCGGGCGTCGCTCGCGGTGTCGCGCACGACGATGAACGTGAGGATCACCGCCGTCTCGCCGGGCGCGAGCACCAGCTCGGCGTAGCGCCAGTTCGGTGACTGGCGCCCGTCGGCGATCGCCGGCGGCGTCGCCGTGCAGCAGTCGTCGAACAGCGCGTCGACCGCGGTGCGCCGGTCGCCGGCGCCCTGCCACAGCAGCCCGACGCCGGGATCGGTCGGGTCGGCGCTGTTGCCGAAGGCGAGCCAGTCGTCGGCCGGCGTGACCGCCTCGTCCCCGCTCGACGTCGCGACGAAGTCGGTCGTCGCGTAGTCCGCCGTGTTCCAGCGGTGGACGAGCACGCGGCGCGGGTGCGGCGTCGCGTTGTGGAACCGCCACAGGTGGCGGACGAACGCCGGCCCGCCGGAGGGGACGAACACCTTCGGCGCGACCTCGAGGCCGCCCTCGTCCCACACGGGGTAGACGACCTCGCGCCCGCCGTCCTCGTGCGAGCAACGGTCGCCGGCGACCGCGTAGTAGTAGTGGTTGTAGTCGCGCTCGAGGTAGACGGCGCCGGAGTTGTTGACGCTGTCGTTGTCGTCCGACGACACGTCGCCGTCGAGGTCGAACGTCCAGTCGCGGCCGTCCGGGTCGCTCAGCGCCGGGATCGCGCCGCAGTCGACCGCCTGCGCGGCGGGCGCGCCCGCGAGCACGAGCGCCGCCGCCGCCGACAGCGCAGCGGCGAGCGCGCGGGCGTTCCATCGCATGCCGCCGAACCTACGGCCCATGCCTATGCAGCACAAGAGGGAGGCGAACGTTGCGCGCTACAGGCTGACGGCGGGCTCGTCGACGGGCACGACGCCCCTGGCGAAGACGAGCTCGCCGCCGCCGGCGTCGACCTGGATGACGTCGCCCTCCCTGAACTCGCCCTCGAAGATCGCCATCGCGAGGCGGTCGACCAGCTGCTTGGAGATCACCCGCTTCAGCGGCCGCGCGCCGTACGTCGGGTCGTAGCCCAGGTCGCCCAGCAGCTCCTTCGCCGCCTCGGTGAGCGTGACCGTGATCCCGCGCCCGGCCACCCGCGCCAGCACACGGTCGGCCTGCAGCTCGACGATCTCGCGCAGGTGCTCGCGCCCCAGTGCGTGGAACTCGATGATGTCGTCGAGGCGGTTGATGAACTCGGGCCGGAAGTGCTGTTCGGCCCCGGCCGCCCCACCCGGGATGTTCGAGGTCATGATCAGGACGACGTTCTTGAAGTCGACCGTGCGGCCCTGGCCGTCGGTCAGGCGCCCGTCGTCCATCACCTGCAGCAGCACGTTGAAGACGTCCTGGTGCGCCTTCTCGATCTCGTCGAGGAGGAGCACGCTGTACGGCCGGCGGCGGACCGCCTCCGTCAGCTGCCCGCCCTCGTCGTAGCCGACGTAGCCGGGCGGCGCGCCGACGAGCCGCGAGACCGAGTGCTTCTCCATGTACTCCGACATGTCGATGCGGACCATCGCCTGCTCGTCGTCGAACATGAACTCCGCCAGCGCCCGCGCCAGCTCGGTCTTGCCGACGCCGGTCGGGCCGAGGAAGAGGAACGATCCGATCGGCCGGTCGGGATCGGACAGCCCCGCGCGCGAGCGGCGCAGCGCGGCGGACACGGCGGCGACCGCCTCGTCCTGGCCGACGACGCGCCGGTGCAGCCGCTCCTCCATGTGGACGAGCTTCTCGACCTCGCCCTCCATGAGCCGGCTGACGGGGATCCCCGTCCACTTCGCGACGACCTCGGCGACGTCCTCCGACGTCACCTCCTCCTTGAGGAAGCCCTCGTTGCCGTTGGTCCGCTCCTCGGCGGCGGCCAGCTCCTTCTCGAGCTCCGGGATGCGGCCGTAGCGCAGCTCGGCGGCACGGCCCAGGTCGGCCTCGCGCTCGGCGACCTCGATCTCGTGCCGGGCGCGGTCGAGTTCCTCGACCAGCTCGCGGACGTGCTGGATCGCGTCCTTCTCGGCCTGCCACTGCGCCTTCATCTCGTCGGAGCGCTCGCGCAGCTCGGCGAGCTCGCGCTCGATCGCCTCGCGCCGGTCGACGGACGACGGGTCGGTCTCCTTCTCCAGCGACGTGCGCTCGATCTCCAGCTGCATGATCCGGCGCTCGACCTCGTCGATCTCGACGGGCAGCGAGTCGATCTCGATGCGAAGGCGCGACGCGGACTCGTCGATCAGGTCGATCGCCTTGTCGGGGAGGAAGCGGTCGGCGATGTAGCGGTGCGACAGGGTCGCGGCGGCGATGATCGCGCTGTCCTGGATCCGCACGCCGTGGTGGACCTCGTAGCGCTCCTTCAGCCCGCGGAGGATCGCGATCGCGTCCTCGACGGTGGGCTCGCCGACGATCACCGGCTGGAAGCGCCGCTCGAGCGCGGCGTCCTTCTCGATGTGCTTGCGGTACTCGTCGAGGGTCGTCGCGCCGATCGCGCGCAGCTCCCCGCGCGCGAGCATCGGCTTGAGCAGGTTCGCGGCGTCGACCGCGCCCTCGGCGGCGCCGGCGCCCACGATCGTGTGCAGCTCGTCGATGAAGAGGACGATCTGGCCGCGGGCCTCCTTGACCTCGTTCAGGAGCGCCTTCAGCCGGTCCTCGAACTCGCCGCGGTACTTCGAGCCGGCGATCAGCGCGCCGATGTCGAGCGCCACGACCCGGCGGTCGCGCAGCGACTCCGGCACGTCGCCGGAGACGATCCGCTGCGCGAGGCCCTCGGCGATCGCGGTCTTGCCGACGCCCGGCTCGCCGATGAGGACCGGGTTGTTCTTCGTGCGACGGCTGAGAACCTGCACGACCCGCCGGATCTCGTCGTCGCGGCCGATGACGGGGTCGAGCCCGCCCTCGCGCGCAGATTGGGTCAAATCCACGCCGAACTTCTCGAGCGCCTGCAGCTTGTCCTCGGGCGCCTGGTCGGTGACGCGCTTGCTGCCGCGGACGTCCTCGATCGCCTTGAGCAGCTCGTCCTTCGTCGCGCCCGCGGCGCGCAGGGCGTCGCCGGCCTTCGAGCCGTGGCCGGAGAGGCTGAGGAGGAGGTGCTCGGTCGAGACGTACTCGTCCTTCAGCTCGCGCATCTCGTGCTCGGCGGCGCGGAGGATCTGGACGAGCTCGGAGGACGGCTGGCCGCTCACCTCGCCGCCGGCGCCCATCGTCGGCAGGGCCTCGATCGCGGCGTTCAGCGGGTTGCGGACGTCGGCGGCGTTGACGCCGAGCTTGCCGAGGACGGACGGGACGATCCCGCCGTCCTGCTCCAAGAGCACCGCGAGGAGGTGCTCGGGCGTGACCTGCGGGTTGTCGCGCTGCTCGGCCAGGCGGCCGGCGGCCGCGATGGCCTCCTGGGACTTGATGGTGAAGCGATCCGGGTTCAAGGCTTTGGGTGGTTCCTCGTACGAAATCTCAGTGGGATTGACTGAGATTGTAGCCGGGTTCAGCGTCCGGTCAAGGCGGGTAGCGCCTGGTCATGGAGATCGCCCTCCCCATCATCGTCCTCGCGCTCGTCTGCGCCGGCGCGTACTTCGCCTTCCGCACGATAGGCACCTCCCGCCGCGCGGAGACCGACTCCGACGACCCCGTCCCCCGCCTGAGCGAGGACGAGGCGCGCCCGCTCGGCGACACGCCCGAAGCGCACGACGAGATCAACCCGCACGACCTCCCGCCCGACCACCCCGGCCGACACAAGGCCGAGGAGATGGCGGCCGGCGACGAGGGCGAGACCGCGGGGATGGAGTCCGGCGGCGCCGCCGGGGAGGGCGGCTCGGAGGAGGGCGAGGGACGCACCGAGCCCGCCGGCGAGGCCAAGCAGGGCGCGACGACGACGGACTAGCAGCGCGCCGGCCGGGCCGACCCGACCGGCAGGCACAGGTTCGTCCGGCGCGGCGCCCGGCCGCGGCGGACGGTGAAGCGCACGACCTGGCCGATCGCGCCCGGCCGCGTGATGCGCAGCTCGATCACGGCGCCGGGCCGCAGCCGGCGGCGGGCGAAGAGGCGGGTGAGGCTCACGCTGGTCGCGCCGGCGCGGCGCGCGACGCGGCGCCGCGCGAACGGGCACCCGCGGCCGCGGCAGCGGACCTCGAGCTGCTCGCGCTCGACGACCCCGCGCACCGACAGCGAGCGGACGCGCGTCCGCCGGCCGTGGACCCGCCAGCGCGCGCGGACGACGACGCCGACCCTCTGCGGGGGCGGCGGCAGCACGACCGGCGGGGGCGGGACGAACGGCGGGGCGGCCGCGGTGGTGAACGTCGCGTCGGCGCCCGTGACCTCCTGGCCGAAGTGGTTCGATGCGTGCGCCCGGTAGTGGTAGGTCGTCGACGGCGAGAGGAACGCGAGGGCGAAGTCGAGCTGGTGCTCGCCGCGATCGGCGGGGACGTCGCTGATCTGCGTGACGCCGCGCTCGTACGACTCCGTCGTGCCGAACTCGATCCACGCCTGGGACGGGACGCGGCGTGCGTCCGCGAACAGCGAGACGGTCGCGGTCGCGTCGGTCACGTTCGCCGCGCCGCCGGTCCTGACCAGCGGCGGCTGGTCGGTCACGACGTCGAACATCCGGTCCCCGCCGGGATGGGCCGCGTAGACCTCGCCGGCGGGGCCGCGCGCCGCGAACGTCAGGCCGTCGACTCCGCTCGGCCCGGCGACGATCCGGCGCTCGTCCTGCGCCCGGCGGTACTGGATCAGGCCGGAGCTGGTCGTCGTCACGTAGGGGAAGCCGTCGCCGCCGAACGTGACGTCGAACGGCGCGCCGGGCATCGGGATGACCGGGTCCACCGCGTTGGTCGCCGGGTCGAAGGCGGCGACGCCGTCCCCCTCGAGCTGGGCGAACCAGATGCGCCCGTCCGGCCCGAGCTCGCCGAACGACGGCCCGTCGAGGCCGTCGCCGGCGTCCGCGACCTCGGTGATGACCGGCGGGTCGGCGGTGGTGGCCCGCCAGATCACGTCCTCCTCGCCGCCGAGCACGTAGAGGCTGCCGTTCGGCGCCGCGACGATCCCGCGCGGGCCCGAGACGTTGCCCGGGACGGGGAAGACGTCGACGTCGAAGGTCGCGGGGACGATGCGGCCGACCCGGCCTCCGCTCCCGCCCGCGCCGTGGACGGTGAACCAGACGTTCCCGTCCGGCCCGTTGACGATGTCGAGGGGGTGTGCTCCGGTCGTCGCGGTCTGGAGGTCCGACCCGTCGGGGTCGACCCGCCCGACCGCGCTCGCGTTGTCGTCCGCCGCACCGCCGTCGAAGAGCGTGAAGTAGATCCGCCCGTCGGGCCCCTCGACCATCGAGAAGACGGCCCGGCCGGACCCGCCCGCGTCCGGCGTGCACGGCAGCGGGCCCTGCGGCACGATCGTCGTGAAGGACCGGGACGCGATATCGAAGCGGCCGATGTAGCCGCACTCGCGGGCGCCGACGTAGACGCTCCGGCCGTCCCGCGACGGCACGACGACGTGCGGTCCGCCGTCGGGAAGGCCGATCGGCGTCGCGGTCGCGCCGTGCGCGACCGCGGGAACGGCGCAGGCGAGCACCGTCGCGATGGCGACCCAGCCGCGGATCGCCGGATCCTATCCCGGTCACCAAGCGAACCATGCGGGTTGGCACCCCGGCCCCAAACGCGACAAGATTGCTGTACTGAACGGGCTCGGCGCGGGGCGGCGCCGGGCCCGTTCGTGCGCCGGGCTCAGCGGTCGCCCGCGCAGCTGCCGCGCGGTCGCCTCGATGGTGAGGGAGTGCTAGAGGCGACGCACGGGGACCACTTCCCCGCGGCGGTACGGCACGACCTCGCCGCGCAGCTTGCGCCGGGCGGCGTCGAGCTCGGAGCGCGTCTGGCTCAGCTCGCGCTCGAGCGCCTCGACGCGCTTGCGCGCCCGCTCCAGCTGGGCCTCCAGCTCGAGCACCCGCTCGACGCCCGCGAGGTTGAGCCCGAGCTCGGCGGTCATCTCCTGGATGCGCCTCAGGCGCTCGACGTCGCTGTACGAGTACAGCCGCGTCCCCTTCGGGGAGCGCTTGGGCTCGATCAGCCCGCGCGCCTCGTACATGCGGAGCGTCTGGGGGTGCATGTCCGCCAGCTCGGCCGCGACGGAGATCATGAAGACGCCGCGGTCGGCCGAGACCTCGATCCGAGTGGTCGTCCTGCGTCGCGTGCTCATGCGAACAGCCTCGATCTCGGGTTGCCGTTCATCACCTTCGAGAGCTCCTCGATCGCCTTCTCCTGCTCCCGGTTGAGGTCCTCCGGGACGTCGATCACGAACCGGTAGTGGATGTCGCCCCGGCCCTTCGCTCCGAGCGACGGCGGCCCCTCGCCGCGCAGGCGCTGGACGGTGCCGTGCTTCGTGCCGGGCGGGACGCGCAGCTTCTTGCGGCCCTTCAGCGTCGGGACCTCGATCTCCGCGCCGCGCAGCGCCTCCGGGATCGTGAGCGGGACCTCGACCTCGACGTTGACGCCCTTGCGGCGGAACACCGGGGACTCCGCGACGTGCGTGACGACGTACAGGTCGCCGGCGCCGCCGCCGTTGCGCCCGGGCTCGCCCTTGCCGGCGAGCCGGATGCGGCTGCCCTCGCGCACGCCCGCGGGGATCGTCACGCGGTAGCGCTTGACCGTCTTCGTCGCGCCGCTGCCGTTGCAGGTCGGGCACGGGCTCTCGATGATCGTCCCGCTGCCCTGGCACTGCGAGCACGGCTGCGAGATCGAGAAGAGGCCCTGGCCCTGCGACTCGACGCCGCGCCCCTGGCAGCGCGGGCAGACCTTCGGCGAGGTGCCGGGCTTCGCGCCCGTCCCGCGGCAGGTCGAGCACGTCGCCGACATCGGGACCTGCAGCGAGACCTGCGCGCCCTCGATCGACTGCTCGAACGTCAGCGAGACCTCCGCCTCGATGTCGCGCCCGCGCTCCGACCGCGCGCCGGCCCCGGCGCCGCCGCGCCCGCGTCCGCCGCCCGCCGCGCCGCCGAAGAGGTTCGAGAGGATGTCGCTGAACGAGCCCGCGTCGAAGCCGCCGGCGCCGCCCGGCCCGCCCTGGGCGAACGGATTGAACCCACCGCGGTCGTACTGCTTGCGCTTGTCCGGGTCGCCGAGGACGTCGTAGGCGGCCTGGACCTCCTTGAAGCGCTCCTCGGCTTTCGCGTCGCCCGGGTTGCGGTCGGGGTGGAACTGGCGGACGAGCTTGCGGTGGGCCTTCTTGATCTCCTCCGCCGACGCCTTCTTATCGACGCCCAGGATCTTGTAGAGGTCCTTCTGCGGCATGGCGCGCTCCTAGGCCGCGACCACCACGCGGGCGGGACGGATCACCGACTCGCCGATGCGATAGCCGGACTGGAAGACCTCGACGATCGTGCCGCTCTCGGCGCCGTCGACGGGCTGCTGCGCCATCGCCTCGTGCACGTTCGGGTCGAAGCGCTCGCCCTTCGGCGAGTAGCCCTCGACGCCGACCCTGTTCATCGCCGCGACGATCTCGGCCTGCACGAGCCGGATCCCCTCGGCGAGGTGGTGCTCGCCGTGGTCCGGCTGCGACTCCGCGGCGGCCAGCGCGCGCTCGAGGTTGTCGAGCGCGGGCAGCAGCTCGCGGACGACCTTCGTCACGCCGCGCGCCTCCGCCGCGCCCTGCTCGCGCGCCGCCCGCTTGCGGAAGTTCTCGAAGTCCGCCTGCGTGCGCTGCGCCAGCGCGAGGAACTCGTCGCGCTCCGCCGCCTTGCGCTGCAGCTCTTCGAGGTCCGACTCGACCGCCGAAGCGGCCTCGCTCGCGAGCGCCTCGCCGTCGGACGACTCCGCGGCGGGCGGCGCGGCGGGCGCCTCCTCGACGCCCGCCTCCGGAGCCTCTGTGCGGGTCTCCTCGTCCACCTACCGGCCCTCGTCCACGACCTCGGCGTCGACGACGTCCTCCTCCGCGGTCGCACCGTCGCCGTCCGCGCTCGCGGGGCCGTCATCGGGCCCGCCGGCCCCGCCGTTCGCCGCGGCCTGCTCCTGGGCGCGCTGGTACATCGCCTCGGAGACGGCGTGGAACGCGGTCTGGAGCGCCTCGGCCTTCGCGTTGATCTCGGCGGCGTCCTCGGACGTCAGCGACTCGCGCACGTCCTTGATCCGCTGCTCGATGTCGCTCTTCTGCGACTCGTCGATCTGGTCGGCGAGGTCCTTGACCTGGCGCTCAGCCTGGTACGCCGCGTTCTCCGCGTTGTTGCGCGCCTCGGCCAGCTCGCGCAGGCGGCGGTCCTCGTCGGCGTGCGACTCGGCGTCGGAGACCATCCGCTTGATCTCGTCCTCGGACAGGCCGGAGCCCGCCTTGATCTCGATCTTCTGCTCCTTGCCGGTGCCGAGGTCCTTCGCGGAGACGTGCAGGATGCCGTTGGCGTCGATGTCGAACGCGACCTCGATCTGCGGCACGCCGCGCGGCGCCGGCGGGATCCCCGTCAGCTGGAACTTGCCGAGCGACTTGTTGTACGAGGCCATCTCGCGCTCGCCCTGCAGGACGTGGATCTCCACCGACGGCTGGTTGTCCTCGGCCGTCGAGAAGATCTCCGACTTCCGCGTCGGGATCGTCGTGTTGCGCTCGATGAGCTTCGTCATCACGCCGCCCTTGGTCTCGATGCCGAGGGTGAGCGGGGTGACGTCGAGCAGCAGGACGTCCTTGACGTCGCCGGCCAGCACGCCCGCCTGGATGGCGGCGCCGACGGCCACGACCTCGTCCGGGTTGACGCCGCGGTGCGGCTCCTTGCCCGTGAGCTCCTTGACCTTGTCCTGCACGGCGGGGACGCGCGTCATGCCGCCGACGAGCACGACGTGGTCGATGTTCGCGGCGCCCTTCTCCTTCGCGTCGCCGAGCGCCTGCTTGACCGGCCCGACGACCCGGTTGACCAGGTCCGTGGTCAGCTCGTTGAACTTCGCGCGCGTGAGGCGCTGGTCGAGGTGCTTCGGCCCGCTCTGGTCGGCGGTGATGAACGGCAGGTTGATCTGCGTCTCCTGCGCCGTCGACAGCTCGATCTTGGCCTTCTCGGCGGCCTCGTAGAGCCGCTGGAGCGCCATCGGGTCCTTGGAGAGATCGATGCCCTGCTGACGCCTGAATTCCTCTACCAGCCAGTCGACGATCGCCTTGTCGAAGTTGTCGCCGCCGAGGTGGTTGTCGCCGGCGGTCGCCTTGACCTCGAAGACGCCGTCGCCGATCTCGAGCACGGACACGTCGAACGTGCCGCCGCCGAGGTCGAAGACGAGGATCGTCTGGTCGGTCTCCTTGTCGAGGCCGTAGGCCAGCGACGCGGCCGTCGGCTCGTTGATGATGCGCTTGACGTCGAGGCCCGCGACCTTGCCGGCGTCCTTGGTCGCCTGGCGCTGGTCGTCGTTGAAGTAGGCCGGGACGGTGATGACCGCGCTGTCGACCGTGTCGCCCAGGTACGCCTCGGCGTCCGCCTTCAGCTTCTGGAGGATCATCGCGCTGATCTCCGGCGGGGAGTACTGCTTGTCGTCGATCTGGACGCGCGCGTCGCCGTTCGGGCCGCTCACGACCTTGTACGGGACGATCGACTCCTCCTCGCGGACCTCCGCCTCCTTGCGGCCCATGAACCGCTTGATCGAGAAGACGGTCCGGCCGGGGTTGGTGACGGCCTGGCGCTTCGCGACGGTGCCGACGAGGCGCTCGCCGCTCTGGGTGAACGCGAGGACGGAGGGGGTGGTCCGGCCGCCCTCGGCGTTGGGGATCACGGTGGGCTCGCCGCCCTCGAGGACGGCCATGCACGAGTTCGTCGTGCCGAGATCGATTCCGATGGTCTTGCCCATACGTTCTTTCGCTTGCTCCTGGGGGACGTGAAAAATCTGCGTCAGAGTATGGCAGATTTCCCGCGCTCTTCAACCACCTCCCTCACGACCCTGAAGCCGCGTGCCTCGTAGTGCGCGCGGGCGTACGGGCCGTCGAGCGCGCAGGTGTTCACGGTGACGCGGTCGGGTCCCAGCTCCCATGCCCGCTGCACCGCGCGGGCGAGCAGCTGCCCGCCGAGGCCGCGGCCGCGGAAGGCTTGGAGGATCCCGAAGAACGCGACGTCCACGCTCCCGTCGGGTCGGGGTTCGAGCTCGGCGTAGCCGGCGGGCGTGCCGCGGTCGTGGACGATCCACAGCTCGGTCCGCTCCGCCCACGCCTGCCACTGCTCGCCGGCCCACGCCAGGCGGTCGACCCAGTCGAAGTCGCGGCCGATCTCTTCGTAGAAGAAGCGGTTGAGGGCGCCGAGCGGGACCGCGGCCCGGCGCACCTCGCCCGGGCCGCTGCGCGGGACGAGGTCGGCCGGGGAGGCCATCTCGAGGTACCAGACCGGCACCGTCACGCGCGTCGGCTCGGACATGACCTCCGCAGGATGCAGCGCTCGCACGCGGGGCGCTGCGCGTGGCAGGTCCGGCGCCCGTGGCGCAGCAGGTTGACGTGGAACTCGAGCTCCGCGCCGCGCGGCGTGACGTCGAGCATCGCGTCGTGGAGCTTGTCGTGGTTGGCGATCTCCGGCAGCAGCGCGAGCCGCTGCCCGACGCGCCCGACGTGGGTGTCGACCGGCACGTCGCGCGCGCCGAACGAGAAGAGGAGGACGCAGGCCGCGGTCTTCCGTCCCACGCCGGGCAGGCTCACCAGCTCCGCTCTGGCCTGCTCGACCGGGACGTGCTCCAGGTGATCCAGCTCGAGGGGATCCCCGATCGCATCGAGGATGGCCTGGATGCGGACGCTCTTGACTCTGGAGATCCCTCCCGGCCGGATCGCCTCCTCGATCTCCTCCACCGGCGCGTCGCGGACGGCCTCCCAGGACACGCCGCCCGGCGCGGCCCCTCCGCCTCCGTCCGCGCCGAAGCGGTCTCGCAGCCGCAGGTACGCGACGTCGCGGTTGCGGTCGTTGGTCGACTGGCTGAGCACGGTGAGGATGAGCTCGTCGAGCGGCGCGTGGTGCGGAGGCAGCGCCGGGACGCCGTAGACCTCGCGCAGCCGGGCGCGGATGCGGGTTATGCGAGCGCGCCCCACCGCTCCGTCGCCCGGGCGCCCTCGACGACCGCGTCCTTCAGCGCGGCGGCGATCGCGGGCGGGTAGAAGCGGGTGGCGGCGAGCCCGGCGATGACCGTCCCCATGAAGACGTCGCCCGCGCCGACCGTGCTGATCGGGCGCGCGGGCTCGCCCGGCATGTCGAGCTTCATCCCGCCGCCGCGGACGACCGCGCCGTCCGGCCCCCGGGTGACGACGGCGTGCCTGGCACCGGCCGCGAGCAAGCCCTCGACGGCGGCCTCGGGCTCGTCCTCCCCAGTCAGCAGCCGCGCCTCCTCGCCGTTGCACTTGACGAGGAAGGCGTCCTTGACGAGGCCGCGCGCCTCGGACGCCGCCTGGGCGGGCGTGGGCCACCGGTGCAGGCGGAGGTTCGGGTCGACGAGGACGGGCTTGTCCTGCTCGAGGGCGCGCTCGCGGGCGCGCAGGGTCAGGGCGCGCTCGCGCTCGCCGACGAGCGTGTTGGAGGTGACGAAGAGGGCGTCGGTGCGGTCGACGGCGTCGTCGAGGCTTCCCTCCAGCGCCTCGATGACCGCCTCGATCGTGTCCCCGTAGATGACGTACGAAGGCTCGCCGTAGAGGTCGACGGTCACGAACGCGATCGGGGTCAGGACCCCCGGGACGAGGTCGAACCAGTCGAGCGCGACGTTCTCGGCGGCGAGGCGCTCGCGCAGCCACGCGCCCCACGGGTCGTCGCCGGCGCCCCCGGCGAGCGCGACGTCGGCGCCCCTGCGGGCCGCCGCCACCGCGACGTTCGCCACGGCGCCCCCGAAGTGCGGCACGAAGGCGTCGGCCTCGTGCATGTGCGCCACCGGCCGCTCGCAGATGAGGTCGACCAGGGCCTCGCCGAGGAGGAGGCTCCTCATGCGGCAGGAAGCCCACCTTGAAGGTGCGTGTGCATCTTCGCGGAACCTTAGTTCGCTAGGGTCCCCGCCCTCCGCCGGGTGGCCCGGACGCCGCCTTCGCCCGAACGACGAAGGGAGCAAAGGACCATGCGCATCCGTCGCGCGGCCGCAGTCGCGGTCGGTCTGACAACGATCACGCCCGCCTCCGCCGCGGCCGCTCCGTCGCGGCACGATGCGGTCGAGCGGGCGGTCATCCGCAAGCTGAACGCGATCCGCGCGCAGAGCGGGGTCCGGCGGCTGCGCTCGTCGGGCGGCCTGGCCCGCGCGGCCGACGCCAAGAGCGGCGCGGTCGCCGCCATCGGCGACTTCTCGCACGGGGACGTCCGCGGGCGGCTGAGCCGCTTCGTCCGCGCGCGCTCGATCGGGGAGACGATGGCGTTCGTCGCGCCGGCGCAGGGCTCGGATCCCAACGCGGTGGTGAACGCGTGGATGGCGTCCTCGTCGCACCGCGCGACGCTCCTGTCGGGCCGCTTCGCGCGGATCGGCGTGGGGCGGCGGAGCGGGACCGTCGCCGGCGGCCCGGCCGTGGTCTTCACGGTCGACCTCGCGAGCGCGCGGTAGGGCGCGCGAAGGGGCGCGGGTGGAAGGCGGGGCGCCCGCGAGCGGCGGCGCCTCGCTGCGCGAGGACCGGCCCTGGCTCCTGCCGACCGCGGTCGCGCTCGCGGGCGCGGTCGCCTACCTCCTCTGGGACCCTCCGAGCGCCGATCGCGCCGCCGCGCTCTTCCGCGTCGACCTCTTCGAGCGGGAGGGCTTCACGCTGTTCTCGACCGCCTGGTACGGCGGGCACCACACGCCCGGCTACAGCGTCCTCTACCCCGCCCTCGGAGCGTGGCTCGGGGCGCGGCTGTGCGCCGCGCTCGCGGCGGTCGCGGCGACGGCGTTCGTCGCCCTGCTCGCCGGCGAGCGTGGCCGGGCGGCGGGGCTCCTCTTCGTCCCCGGGATCCTCGCGAGCCTCGTCTCCGGCCGCCTCGCGTTCACCCTCGGCGTCGGAGCGGCGACGGGAGCGGTCCTCGCGGCGGCCCGCGGCCGAACCTGGCTCGCCGCCGCGGCCGGCGCGCTGACCGCGCTCTGCAGCCCCGTCGCCGCCCTCTTCGCCGCGCTCGCCGGAGCCGCCCTGGCCGGGGCCGCGCTCGCCGGAGCCGCCCTGCCCGGGGCCGCGCTGGCCGGGGGGACAGTCCCCTTAATATTTCGGGGACAGTCCCCTTCATATTCGGGGGACAGTCCCCGGCCGGGGGTTGGGTTGGTCGTCGGTGCGGCGGTTCCGACGGTGTTCCTTCTCGTCGCGTTCCCCGAGGGTGGGGACTTCCCGTTCGTTCCGAGCGCGTTCTGGCCGACGTTCGGCGCGGCGGTGCTCGTCGCGGTCGGCGCTCCGGCGCAGTGGCGGGCGGTGCGGGTCGGGGCGGTGCTGTACGCGGCCGTGGCGCTGGCGGCGTTCGCGATCCCGACGCCGATCGGCGGCAACGCCTCGCGGCTCGGGACGCTGTTCGCGCCAGCGGTGGCGGGGCTGGCGCTCTGGCCGCGCAGGAAGATCGTCCTCGCCGTGCTCGCGCTGCCGATCGCGTACTGGACGCTGCAGCCGGCGGTCCGCGACTGGCTGCGCGCGCACGACGACCCGTCGACGGAGAGCGCGTTCTACGCCCCGATCGCGCCGTGGCTCGAACGACGGCAGCCCGCGCGCGTCGAGGTCCCGTTCACGCAGAGCCACGGCGAGGCCTTCCACCTGGCGCGCCACTTCCCGATCGCCCGCGGCTGGAACCGCCAGCTCGACCGCGAGCGCAACCGCCTCTTCTACGACGGCGTCCTGACGCCGGAGCGCTACGCCGTCTGGCTGCGCGCCAACGCGATCCGCTACGTCGCCGTGCCGCTCCGCCTCCCGATGGACGAGTCGGGCGAGCGGGAGAAGACGCTCGCGCTGGCGGGCGCCGCCGGGCTGCGCGAGGTGCTGCGGGCGGGCGAGTGGAGGGTAATGGAGGTCGGCGATCCGCGGCCGCTCGCCGACGGCGCGGCGACGGTGACGGAGGTCAAGCCCGAGGGCTTCGTCCTTAACACAACGCAACCCGGCACGAGCACGATCCGCGTCCGGTTCACGCCATACTGGAAGCTGTTGGAGGGCGAAGGCTGCGTCGAGCCGGCGCCCGGGGGCTGGACGCGCGTGCGGGTCCGCGAAGCGGGGCGTATCGAGGTCGGGACGAGCTTCGCGCTGGGCCGCGTGCGCTCAGAGGAGCCGCGGTGTTCTTGAGGGCCAAGCGGAGCGAGTGGTTGGGGCCGACGGCGGTGTCCGCGCTGCTGGCGCTGCTCTGGCTGCTGTTCGCGCCGCCCACGCCGGACCTCGCCGCGCAGGTCTACCGGACCGGCCTTTTCGAGCACCACGGCTTCACGCTGTTCAACGCCCAGTGGTTCGCCGGCCACCACACGCCCGGCTACAGCCTCGTCTTCCCGCCGCTCGCCGCGCTTCTCGGCCCGCGCGTCGTCGGCGCGATCGCCGCGGTGATCAGCGCCGCGGTGTTCGCCAAGCTCGCGCGCAGGCACTTCGGCGACCGCGCCCGCGTCGGGACCTACTGGTTCGCCGCCGCCACGGCCACCGACCTCCTCATCGGACGCCTCACGTTCGCCCTGGGCGTGACGTTCGCGCTCGCCGCGCTGCTCGCGTGGCAGCGGGACCGGGTGGGGCTCGCCGCCGCGCTCGCGGTCGCGACCACCCTCACGAGCCCCATTGCCGGTCTCTTCCTTGCGATGGGGGGGTTGGCGCATGCCGTCGCGCGGAGGGAGCGGCCCGGTCTGATCGTCGCGGCGGCGGCGTTCGCCCCCGCGCTGCTCCTCGCGCTCGCGTTCCCGGAGGGCGGCAGCCAGCCGTTCGGGTTCTGGGCGTTCGTGTGCGTCCTCGCCGCCGCGCTGATGGTGCTCCGACTCCTCCCCGCCGAGGAGCGCACGCTCAGGACCGCCGCGCTCCTCTACGCCCTCGGTACCGCCGCCGCCTTCGCCGTCGCGACGCCGATGGGCAGCAACGCGACCCGGCTCGCCGCGATGTTCGCCGGCCCCGTCATGGCCTGCGCGCTCGTCGGGCAGAGGGGCCGCAAGATCGTCGTCGCCGCCGCCGTCCCACTCCTCGTCTACCAGTGGTGGGGCCCGATCCGCGAGGCGGAGAAGGGCGCCGGCGATCCCAGCTCCGAGCTCGCGTTCTACGAGCCGCTGCTGAGCTTCCTCGAGGGCCGGGCGGACGCGAGCACCCGCGTGGAGATCCCGTTCACCCGGATGCACTGGGAATCCGTCCACGTCGCGCGCCGCTACCAGCTCGCACGGGGCTGGGAGGCCCAGCTCGACGGCAAGTACAACCCGCTCTTCCGCCAGGGCCGCAGGCTCACGAGCGAGCGCTACGGCCACTGGCTGAACGAGAACGGCGTCCGGTACGTGGCGATCCCCGACGTCCCGCTCGATCCCGCCGCCAAGCAGGAGCGCAGGCTCATCGATCGCGGACTGCCGTTCCTGAGGCTCGTCCACAGCGACCGGCACTGGCGGATCTACGAGGTGCGCCATGCACGCGGGCTCACCCGGACGGGCAGCGGAGCGGACATCAGGAGGATCGGCCCGACGAGCTTCACGCTGCAGGCGAGCAGGAAGGGCGCGGTGCTCGTGCGCGTCCGGTGGACGCCGTACTGGCAGGTCACGCGCGGCGACGCCTGCGTCGAGAAGGCCACCGACGGGTGGACGCTCGTCCGCGCCCGGCGCCCCGGCGCGATCCGCGTCGCCGCGCGGTTCGACCCCGTCCGCATCGTCGACCACGGCCCGGCTTGCAGTGAGGACCGTGCCCGCCGGTAGGATCGGGGCCGCCATGGTGACCCGTCTCCGCTCCCTCGCCAGGCTGCTTCCGCACGGCCCGTTCGACGTCGTCCGGCAGTTCGCGCTGTTCTTCGCCGCCTACCAGGGCTACAGCCTGGTGCGCGGCTTCGCGGACGAGCCCGGCGTCGCGGCGACCGCGTTCGACAACGCGCGCGGGATCATCTCGCTGGAGCAGACGCTCGGGTTCTTCGTGGAGCCGAGCGTCCAGGCGTGGAGCAGCGGCTCGGGCGTGCTCATCGACGGCGCGTCGTGGATCTACCTCAACGCCCAGACCACGGTGACCGTCGGCGCGCTCGTGTGGATCTACCTGATGCGCAACCAGAGCTTCTACTTCGTGCGCAACATGATGATGACCGCGATGATCATCGCGCTGATCGGCTACGTCCTGTATCCGACGGCGCCGCCGCGGTTCTTCCCGGAGTGGGGCTTCCTCGACTCCGTCAGCGAGTTCACCGGGGTGGAACCCCAGAGCGACGGCGTGAACGCGATGTTCAACCCGTACGCCGCGATCCCCTCGATGCACGTCGCGTTCGCGCTCATGATCGGCTGGTCGCTCTCCCAGCTCGTGCGCACGCGGCTCGCCCGCGGCTTCTGGTGGGCGTACCCGGTCGTCGTGACGTACGTCATCGTCGCCACCGGCAACCACTTCCTGATGGACGCAGTCCTCGGCGCCGCCACCGCCGGGCTGTCGGCCCTCGCCGCGCGCGAGCTGGCGCGCACCCGTCCCGCGGTCTGGCGCTTCGGGCCGGCGGCGGTCTCGTCATCGTGAGCGCGATGGCCGAGCGCCGCGAGCGCGCGCGCAACGCTCTGATCGAGTCCCGCCTGACGCCGAACGCGATCTCGCTGACCGGCCTGGCGCTGAACGTCGTCGCCGCGGTCCTCGTCTACAACGACGAGTACTTCCTCGGCGGGATCGCGTTCATCGTCGGCTCGGTGATGGACACGCTCGACGGCCGCTACTCGCGGATGTCGGGCAAGGGGACGCAGTTCGGCGCCTTCCTGGACTCCACGCTCGACCGCGTCTCCGAGGGGATCGTGCTGTCGGCGGTCGCCGCGCAGTTCGCCGAGTCGGGGGACGACTTCGCGGTCGCCGCGACCGTGGTCGCCGTCCTGGCGTCGGTGATGGTCTCCTACACGCGCGCTCGCGCGGAGGCGCTCGGGGTGACGGGGGACGTGGGGATCGCGCCGCGGGCGGTCCGGGTCGTGATCCTGTCTGCGGGGTTGCTGTTTGCCAAAGGTGCTTCACTTGGTGACTTCGAGCTGCTCGAGCCGGCCGTCTACGTCCTGGCCGTACTGAGCATCGTCACCGTCTTCCAGCGCATCTTCCACGTGCGCTCGGCTCTCGAGGGGACGTAACCACGCATGGACGCCGGGGTTCTTCTCCCCAGCTTGTTGACCAGGAGGCAAGAAGAAACGTGAGCATCACCAACGGCGTCCACACCAACGGCGCCCACACGAACGGCGCCGGGCGCCAGCAGGAGAAGGTCCGCGTCGCGATCGTCGGCGTCGGCAACTGTGCGTCGGCGTTCGTCCAGGGCGTCCACCACTACCGCGACGCCGATCCCGAGCAGCCGGTCCCGGGCCTCATGCACGTGGACCTCGGCGGCTACCACGTCCGCGACATCGAGTTCACGGCCGCGTTCGACATCGACGCCGACAAGGTCGGCAAGGACCTCGGCGCGGCCATCTGGTCGGGCCAGAACAACACGATGCGCTTCACCGACAAGGTGCCGGAGAAGCTGGGCGTGACGGTGCACCGCGGCATGACGCACGACGGCCTCGGCAAGTACCTCAAGCAGAAGATCACCAAGGCGCCGGGCGAGACCGCCGACATCGTCGGGATCCTCAAGGAGACGCAGACCGACGTCGTCGTCTCCTACCTACCCGTCGGCTCCGAGCAGGCCACCAAGTGGTACGTCGAGCAGGTGCTCGAGGCCGGCTGCGGCTTCGTCAACTGCATCCCCGTCTTCATCGCCTCCGAGAACTACTGGAACGAGCGGTTCGAGAAGAAGGGCCTGCCGATCGTCGGCGACGACATCAAGTCGCAGGTCGGCGCGACCATCGTGCACCGCACGCTCGCCCGCCTCTTCCACGAGCGCGGCGTGAAGATGCTGCGTACGTCGCAGCTGAACGTCGGCGGCAACATGGACTTCTACAACATGCTCGAGCGCGAGCGGCTGGAGTCCAAGAAGATCTCGAAGACCCAGGCGGTCACCTCGATCATGGGCCACAAGCTGCCCGCGGACGACGTCTACATCGGGCCCTCGGACTACGTGCCGTGGCTCACCGACCGCAAGTGGGCGCACATCCGCGTCGAGGGCCAGGCGTTCGGCGACGTGCCGCTGAACGTCGAGATGAAGCTCGAGGTGTGGGACTCGCCCAACTCCGCCGGCATCGTCATCGACGCCGTGCGCTGCTGCAAGCTGGCGCTGAACGACGGCGTCGGCGGGCAGCTCGACGGCCCGAGCTCGTACCTCATGAAGTCGCCCATGCACCAGCGCCCCGACCACCTCGCCCGCGAGGCCACCGAGGCGTTCATCGCCGAGCACTCCCGGACCGCGAGCGCCGCCAGGAAGGCGGAGCAGGCGGCGAAGGACGTCGCGGCGCAGGGCTCGACGACCGCGCACTAGGAGGGCTTGACGGCACGGCGCCGCCCACCTTAGGGTGGAGGCGTCGTGACCGCTCAGGGTGTCTCTGCCGGCCCGGTCACCGCGACGGGGACGCGGTCGCGCAACGTCGACGGCCAGGCCATCGCCATCACGGTGTTCAGCACCGTCAAGTGGTGGGGGCGGATCTGGCTGCCGCTGGTCTTCCTCTACGCCCGGCTGTTCCCGAAGTCCCGCGGCACGCTGGCGAAGCTCTCGTTCATCCACTTCGCCCGGTGGACGCTGGTGAAGCGGATCCCGGAGAACGGGCAGCGCGCGCCGCGGCTGCGGTACGCCCACCTGTTCTTCGAGAGCAACTTCAACGGCGGGTGGGAGGAGTACATCGACGCCTTCTCCTACATCCTCACGCGCGGGATGACGCTGTTCTGGGGCAGCTCGTACGGCTTCCCGAAGCCGCTGCCGACGGGGCCGTTCAAGCAGTACATCCGCCGCAACGAGATCGAGGCCAGCCACTTCTACTCCGCTTATCCGGAGGCGACGACGACGATGGTGCTCGCGGCGCTCGAGCTCGACGGCAAGTTCGGGCCGCTGCGCGAGCAGGCGGAGTCGATGGACGACGAGGCGTTCGCCGCCGCGTGGCGGCGGTTCGTCACCGACGCGCAGAGGTGCCTGTGAAGAGCTCGAACGAGGCCGGCCAGGCGTACGCGCTGATGGTCCTCACGCCGATCGCGCCGGGCGAGGAGCCCGCGCTGCGCGCCTACCTGGAGGGCCTGCGCGACCGGCCGGAGGGCAGCCCGCTCGCGCGGCTGGAGCACACCCACTTCGCCCGCTGGGTGATCGTCGAGGACTTCGTCAACGACCCGTCGCAGCCGAAGGAGGACCACCTCGGCGGGCCGTACCTGGTCTTCACGAGCAACCTCGACGGCCCGCTCGACGCCTACCTGGACGCGCTGTGCTCCGAGCTCGCGCCCGAGGCGCGCGAGATCTGGGGCCGCTGCGTGGGCTGCCCCCCGAGCGCGGCCGGCGCGGAGCTGAAGCGCTACCTGCTGCACAACCAGATCGACACCGGCTTCTTCGTCGCGGCGTACCCGAAGGCCACGGTGCCGCAGGTGCGCGCCGCGCTGGCGCAGCGCGACCAGCTGATCGCGTTCGCCCTGAAGGCCGAGAGCCTGTCGCCGCAGCAGCTGCGGTCCTCGTTCCTGGAGGAGTTCGGTGCCCGAAGCTGACCTCGGCGACATCCAGGGCGACATCCTGCGCGCCTACGGCAGCGACTACGACTGCACCTCGTACGCGTTCGTGCGGATCGAGTGCCCGCCCGAGCAGGCGCGCGCCTGGTTCGCCGGGCTCGTCGACCACGTCACGACGGCCGCGCCGTGGAACCCGGGGGAGAAGCCGCTGACGACGCTCAACGTCGCCGTCACGGCCGCCGGGCTGCGCGCGCTCGGCGTATCCAAGGAGGTCGTGGGCTCGTTCTCGACGGAGTTTCGCCAGGGCATGGCCGCCCGCAGCGAGCGGCTCGGCGACGTCGGCCCCAGCGACCCGGCGACGTGGGAGGGCGGCCTGGGCTCCGGCGAGGCGCACGTGCTGCTGACGATCAACGCGCAGCAGACCTCCGAGCACCGCCGCGCGCTGGGCAAGATGCGCGCGGCGATGGACGCCGCCGGCGGGCTGAGGATCGTCCACCAGGAGGACACCGAGCTGCTGCCGGGCTCGCGCGAGCACTTCGGCTACGCCGACGGC
>DASVPR010000049.1:0-145484 GCA_036389485.1 Solirubrobacteraceae bacterium | reverse complement strand
TCGCCGTCCGATCGGACTGAGCGGCGCGTTAGCGTGAACCTCCATCTGGGCCTCCTGGAACTGAGCTGCCTCGACAGCGCTCAGCCTCCAGCGAGGCCCGGATGTCTACTGACGAAGGTTCCTAGGAACTACACCTAGCCGACCGCGGCCGTGCGGCGGCGGTTGCCGGCGCCGCGGGCCATGCGGTCCGACGCGACCATCGCGTCGAACTCCTCGAGCGCCATGCCGGAGCCCATCGCGACGGTCGTCAGCGGCGAGTCGGCGAGGCGCGTCGGCATCCCCGTCTCCTCGTTGATCCGTTCCGCGAAGCCCTGCAGCAGGACGCCGCCGCCGGCGAGCACGATCCCCTCGGACGAGATGTCGGCGGCGAGCTCGGGCGGCGTGCGCTCGAGCGTCTCCTTCACCGCGTCGACGATCGTCTGCACCGGCTCGGCGAGCGCGTCGCGGACCTCGACGCTGGAGAGGCGGACGGAGCGCGGCAGGCCCGTCGCGAGGTGGCGCCCGCGGATCTCGATGTCGATCTCGTGGTCGAGCGGCCACGCCGAGCCGAGCTCGACCTTGATGTCCTCCGCGGTCTGCTGGCCGATCGCGAGCCCGTACACGCGGCGGATGTAGGCCGACACCGCGTCGTCGAGCTCGTAGCCGCCGGTCCGCACCGACTCGCTCACGACGATCCCGCCGAGCGAGATCACCGCGACCTCGGTCGTGCCGCCGCCCACGTCGACGACCATGTGCCCGCGCGGCTCCTCGATCGGGAGGCCCGCGCCGATCGCGGCGGCGAGCGGCTCCTCGATGAGCTGCACCTGCCGCGCGCCCGCGGAGATCGACGCGTCGACGACCGCGCGGCGCTCGACCTCGGTCACGCCGGAGGGCACGCACATCACGAGGCGCGGCCGCGACAACCGCGGCTGGTCGACGCGGCGCATGAAGTAGCGCAGCATCTCCTCGGTCACCTCGAAGTCGGCGATGACCCCGTGGCGCAGCGGCCGGATGGCGGAGATGTTCGCCGGCGTCCGCCCGATCATCCGCTTCGCCTCGGACCCGACGGCGTGCACGGCGCCCGTGTTGGTGTCCATCGCGACGACCGACGGCTCGGACACGACGATCCCCCGGCCGCGCACGTAGACGAGGGTGTTCGCGGTGCCGAGGTCGATCGCGACGTCCCGCGACCCGAAGCCGAAACGGCCGAGCATTTGCAGGACTTTAGGGGTTCGCTATGGCAGGCGCGACCGCCAGCGCACCGCCAGTCCGGCGGCGCCCGCGAGCAGGAGCAGCCCGCCGAGGGCGAACGAGGAGCTGACCTCGCGCTTCTCCTTCTTCGTCCCCAGCCGCGAGCCGAGCTGGGAGTAGACCTGCTCGAGCGCGTCGCCCTGGTCGATCTCGTACGCCTTGCCGCCGCTGACCTGGGCGATCCGGCGCATCGTCTCGGGGTCCGGCGGGACCGGGAGCGGCGCGCCGTACGGGCCGCCGGGGACCACGCCCTCCTCGGTCCCGAGCGCAACCGTGTAGATCGGCACCTTGAGCTTGCCGGCGCGGCGGGCGATGTCGACCGGGTCGCGGCCGTCGGTGGACTTGCCGTCGCTCAGGAGCACGATCGCGGCGGGCGCGCGGCCGCGCTGGCCCTTCTCCTCGAGCGCGTTGAGCGCGGCGTCGATCGCCTCGCCGGTCGCGGTGCCGCCGTCGGCGATCAGGTTCTCGAGCGCGGTGCGGACCGCCTCGTGCTCGGTCGTGGGGCGCTGCACGATCGTCGGTGTCTGCGAGTAGCCGACGAAGCCGACACGGAGGCGGTCGGGCACCTTGTCGAGGAACGACTGCGCCGCGGCCTTCGCGGCCGCGATGCGCGACGGCTCGACGTCGACCGCCTGCATCGAGCGCGACCCGTCGGTGATGAGCATGACCGTCGCCCGCTCGACAGGCACCGCGACGGTCGACTGCGGCCGCGCCAGCGCCCCGACCAGGGCGACGACGGCCAGCGCCAGAAGCGCCGCCGGGATCCGTCGCCGCCAGGCCGAGGGGCGCGGCGCGACCGCGGCGACCGTGGCCACGGCGGGGAAGCGGACCGCCCAGCGGCGGCGCCGCCGGCGCGCGAGCACGCTGAACGCGATCCCCGCGGGGATCAGCGTGAGCGCGAGAAGCCAGTCGGGATTGGCGAAGCTCATCGCCGGGCCTCCGCCGGAGCGCCGCGGCCGGGGCGAGCGGGGCGGCTCGGGGCGCCGCTCACCGCAGCTCCTCCGCCAGCGCGCGCACCCAGTCGCCGCGCGTCGACAGCTCGACCTGCCTGGCACCGGCGCGGCGCAGGTCGGAGCGGAGCTGGTGGCGGCGGGCGCGCTCGGCGTCGGCGAACCGCGTGCGCAGCGCGCGGGACGACGTGTCGACCTCGGCGAGTTCGCCGGTCTCGGGGTCCCGCATCACGACGACGCCGGCGTCCGGCAGCTCGACCTCCGAAGGGTCGACGATCGAGATCGCGATGACCGCGTGCCGGGCCGCGACCGCGCGCATCGCGCGCTGCCAGTCCCCCGCGCCGCGGAAGTCGGAGGCCACGACGACGAGCCCGTGGTGGACCGCGGCGCGCCGCACCCGCCACAGCGCCGTCGCGAGCGCGTTCGGGTCCGACGGCCCGTCCGGCGCCACGCCCTCCTCGAGGACGCGGCCGACGCGCGCGATCGTCCGGCGCCCGCCGCGCGGCGGGAGGACGCGGTCCTTCGGCGCGCCGACGGTCAGCAGCGCGAGCCGCCCGCCACGGCGGACCGCGAGCTGCGAGACGATCCGCACCGCGCCCTCGGCCACGTCGCTCTTCAACCGGTCCGCCGTCCCGAACGCCATCGACGGCGAGACGTCGAGCAGGACCCACGTCGTCAGCGCGCGCTCGGGCACGTGCAGCCGCACGTGCGGGACACCGGTCCGCGCGGACGCTGACGGATCGAGGTGCCGCACGTCGTCGCCGACCTCGTACGGGCGCAGCTGCGAGAGCTCCGTGCCGGACCCGACGCCGGGCGCCCGGTGCTCACCGGGCAGCGGGCCGCCCGCCCGCCTCGCCAGCGCGAGGTCGAGCAGCTGCAGCGCACCGCCGGGAAGCTCGCCGGGGCCCTGGCGCCCCGGCGGGGGAGCCAGACCCGCGGGGCTCACGCCGGCGCGTCTCCGTCGCGCACCGCGACCGACTCCGGCGTGACGACCGACATCACCCGCTCGAGGATCGCGTCCGGCGAGATGCCGTCGGCGAGCGCCTCGTACGAGAGGACCATCCGGTGACGCAGGACGTCGGGGGCGAGGTCGCGCACGTCGCGGGTCGTCACGTGCGAGCGGCCGCGCAGCAGCGCGAGCGCCTGCGCCGACTGCACGAGCCCGATCGGCCCGCGCGGCGAGGAGCCGTACTCGACCTGCCGCGCGACGTCGTCCAGCCCGTACTTCTCGGGGTAGCGGGTCGCGTCCGCCAGGCGCACGGCGTACGACAGGACGTTGCGATCGACGAAGATCGCCTGGACGTCGTCGCGGAAGCGCTCGAGCTCCGAGACGTGGAGGACCTGCTTGACGTCCGGCTCCGGCCCGATGACCCGCCCGACGATCGCGGCCTCCTCCCCCATCGACGGGTAGTCGACGACGAGCTTGAAGAGGAAGCGGTCGACCTGCGCCTCGGGCAGCGGGTACGTGCCCTCCGACTCGATCGGGTTCTGCGTCGCCAGCGTCAGGAACGGCCGCGGCAGCGGGTAGGTGTGGCCGCCGAGCGTGACCTGGCGCTCCTGCATGACCTCGAGCAGCGCGGATTGCACCTTCGCGGGCGCGCGGTTGATCTCGTCGGCGAGCAGGAGGTTGCCGAAGACCGGCCCGAGCTGGACGTCGAACTCGCCGGTGTCCGGCCGCCAGATGCGCGTGCCGACGAGGTCGGCGGGCACAAGGTCCGGCGTGAACTGGACGCGGCGATACGTCCCGCCGAGGACGCGCGCGAGCGTCTTGACCGTCAGCGTCTTCGCCAGCCCCGGGACGCCCTCGAGCAGCACGTGCCCGTTGGCCAGCAGCGCGACGAGCAGCCGCTCGAGCATCGCGTCCTGCCCGACGATGACGCGCTTGGTCTCGTAGAGGACGGACTCGAGCGCGCGCCGGGGCTCGGAGTCGACGGCCGGATCGACTGCGGAGGGAGTGCTCACGGCAGGGAAGCTAGGGAGACGCCCGTCAGGACCGCATAAGCCCTGCACTTAGGTTGCGCGACTACCGTTTGGCACGATGAGGGTGCTGGTCGCCGAGGACGAGTCGCGGGTCGCCGACGCCGTCGCGCGCGGGCTGCGGCGCGAGGGGCTGGCCGTGGACGTCGCTCCGGACGGCGCGCAGGCGCTCTACAAGGCGCGCGTGACGTCGTACGACGTCGTCGTCCTCGATCGCGACCTGCCCGAGCTGCACGGCGACGACGTCTGCCGCGCGCTGAACACCGAGCAGCCGGACACGAAGGTGCTCATGCTCACCGTGGCGCGCGATCCCGAGGACGTCGTCGGGGGACTGTCCCTCGGCGCCGACGACTACCTGGCCAAGCCGTTCCACTTCCCCGAGCTGGTCGCGCGGATCCGCGCGCTCGCGCGGCGCAACGGCGGCGCGCGGCCGGCGGTGCTGCGGCGCGGCGACGTCGAGCTGGACCCGGCACGGCGGACGGCGGAGCGCGCCGGGCGCGACCTGCGGCTGTCACCGAAGGAGCTGGGCGTGCTCGAGGCGCTGATGGAGGCCGACGGCGCCGCCGTGAGCGCGGAGGAGCTGCTGGAGCGCGTGTGGGACGAGAACGCCGACCCGTTCACCAACACCGTCCGGATGACGGTGATGACGCTGCGGCGCAAGCTCGGCGACCCGCCGTTCGTCGAGACGGTCCCGGGCGCGGGCTATCGCGTGTGAGGCGGCTGACGGTCCGGGCGCGGCTGACGGCCCTCTACGCGGGGCTGCTCGTCGCCTCCACCGCCGTGCTGCTCGGGCTGTCGTGGTGGCTGATGGACCGCCACCTGCACCGGACCCTGCCCGCCGACCTGGCGGACGACTCGGCGTCGACGCTGGCCGAGCAGTACGTGCTCGCGTTCGCCGGCGTCCTGCTGATCGCCGTCGTCTGCGGGTGGCTGATCGCGGGCCGCGTGCTCGCGCCGATCGCGCGCATGACCCGCGCCGCCGGCTCGATCTCCGACGAGAGGCTGGACGCCCGCGTGGCGGTCGCGGGGCCGCGGGACGAGCTGCGCGAGCTGGGCGAGACGCTCGACGCGATGCTCGACCGGTTGCAGGCGTCCCTCGACGCGCAGCGGCGGTTCGTCGCCAACGCGTCGCACGAGCTGCGCTCCCCTCTGACCGTGATCCGCACGGAGACCGAGGTCACGCTCGCCGACCCGGACGCGTCGGCGCAGGACTTCCGCGCCATGGCGCAGGTCGTGCTCGAGGCGACGGACCGGACGGAGGCGCTGCTCGACGGGCTGATGGTGCTCGCGCGGTCGCAGCGCGGGCTGCTGCGGTCGGACCCCGTCGACCTCTGCCTCGTCGCTCGCCGGGCGGCATCGGGCGGCATGGCGGCGGCGCGGGCCCGCGGCGTCCGGATCGAGGTCGCCGCGGAGGGCACCGCCGTCGTGCCGGGGGACGAGTTCCTGCTCGAGCGGCTGGTGGCCAACCTGGTGGACAACGCCGTCCGGTACAACGAGCCGGGCGGGTGGGTCGTCGTGCGGTGCGTCGAGGGCGCCGCGGTCGAGGTGGAGAACTCCGGCCCCCACGTCCCTCCCGAGGCCCTCGACCGGCTCACCCAGCCGTTCGAGCGGCTCGATCGCGCGCGGGAGTCGCGGGGGACGGGATTGGGGCTGTCGATCGTCCGCGCGGTGGCCGAGGCGCACGGCGCGCGGCTGTCGATCGCGGCGCGGGAAGGCGGCGGCCTGCGCGTTCGTGTCAGCTTCAGCCCCTCTTAAGGCTCGCTTCAGCCGGCGTGCTTATCTAGCGGCCATGACCACGCGGGTTCGTCGCATCGGGTTCGGGACGGCGCTGGCCACCGGGCTCACGCTCATCGGCCTGTCCGTCGGCGGGATGGCGTCCCTCGACGCGGACCTGCGCGCCGCCGCGGAGCAGCGCGCGCCGTCGGTGGAGCGGGTCACCGTGGTCGACGACGGCATCGGCTCGTGCCACCGCCGCTGGCACCGGCGCGAGGCGGCGAGCGGCCGCGAGATCTAAGGGAGCCGGCCGAAGAAGGTCAGCGACAGCGCGCCGCCGGCGAGGACGAGCAGCAGCGCGCCGCCGGCGAACGCCGTCGTGACCTCGCGCTTCTCGCGCTTCGTCGCGACCTGCGAGCCGAGCCGCTCGTAGACCTCCTCCAGCCGCTCGGCGTCCTCAACCGCGAACGCGCGGCCGCCGGACGCCTCCGCGATCCGCTGCAGCGTCTCGCGGTCCGGCGGCACGCGCTCCACGCGGACGTTCCCGCCCCGCTCGCGCACCTCGATCGTCCCCTGGTCCGTGCCGAGCGCGACCGTGTACACGGGCACCTTGAGCCGGCGGGCGTCCCGGGCCGGCTCGACCGGGTCGCGGCCCTTGATCGACTTGCCGTCGGACAGCAGGACGATCGCGGCGGGCGGCGGGCGGGGGTCGTTGGCGTCCGGCCGCAGGATGCGCAGCGCCGTGGTCAGCGCGTCGCCGGTCGCGGTGCCGCCCGCGGGCGCGACCGCGTCGATCGCGTCGCGCACCAGCTCGCGATCGGTCGTCGGCAGCTGCGAGACCTCCGCCCCCTGGTTGAACGCGACGACCCCGACGCGCACCCGGTCCGGGACCTTGTCGAGGAACTGCGCCGCCGCCCGCCGCGCCGCCACCAGCCGCGACGGCGCGACGTCGGAGGCCTGCATCGAGCCGCTGCGGTCGGTCACCAGCAGGACCGAGGCGCGGTCGACCGGCACGCTCACCGCGCGCTGCGGCTTGGCGACCGCCAGCACGAGCGCGGCGAGCCCCAGCGCGTAGAAGGCCATCGGCCAGTGCCGCCGCCAGCCCGGCCGCCGCGGCGCGACCGCGGGCACGAGCGCCGGCGGCGCGAAGCCCGGCCGGCCGCGGAACGCCCGCACGTACCCCCACGCCGCGAGCGGGATCGCCAGCAGCCCGAGCAGCAGCAGCGGGCGCTCGAAGCTCACGGCACCTGCGCCGGGCGCTTGCCCAGCGTGACGGTGATCTCCTTCTCGGAGCCGTCGCGCAGCACGCGCACGCGCACCTGGTCGCCGGGGCGCTTGCCCTCGATGGCCTGCGCGACGTCGTCGGGCTCGGTGATCCCCCGGCCCTCGATCGACACGATCACGTCCCCGTCCTCGCTCAGCAGCGACGTGCTCGCGCGGATCCCCGCCTTCTCCGCGGGCCCGCCGGGCGTCACCTCGCGCACGAGGGCACCGCGCCCGTTCAGCGAGGGGCTGGTCGAGACGCCGAGGTACGGGCGCTCGATCGACTGCCCGCCCTTCAGCTTCGGTACCACTTCGCGCACCGTGTTCGAGGGGACGGCGAACCCGATCCCGACGTTCCCCTGCGACCCGGCGGTCGCGATCTGCGAGTTCACGCCGATCACGCGCCCGCGCGCGTCGATCAGCGGGCCGCCGGAGTTGCCCGGGTTGATCGGGGCATCCGTCTGGATGACCTCGTCGATCGTGAAACCGTTCGGCGCCTGGATCTGGCGCCCGAGGCCCGAGACGATCCCAGCGGTCGCCGTGCGGTCGAGCCCGAGCGGGTAGCCGATCGCGATCGCGCTGTCGCCGACGCGGACCTGGTCGGAGTCCGCGAGCGGGAGGACGCGCAGGCGCGGCGCGCTGTTGCGGTCCACGCTCAGGACGGCGAGGTCGGAGGAGGGGTCGCGGCCGAGGATCCGCGCCGGCACGGCCCGGCCGGTGTCGTCGAAGCGCACCTGCGCCTGCTGGGCGTCGCCGACCACGTGGGCGTTGGTGACGATCGTCCCGTCCGCGTCGATGACGAACCCGGTGCCGGACGCCGCGCCGCCGCTCCGCGCCACCTGCACGGAGACGACGCCCTCGCTGACCTGGTCGTAGATCTCGTTGATGCGCGTCGGCGGGAGGCGGCCGCCGTTGACGACCGGCAGCGACGCCTGCGGCGGGCCGGAGGAATCATCGTCGAGCAGCGCGACCCCCGCCAGCGCGCCGGTCGCCAGCAGCGCGACCGCGCCGGTGCCGACGAGCACGCGGCGCACGAGCCGGCCGCGGTCGCGCGGCGGCGGCGGGACCTCGGGCGCGGGCGGACGGAGGATCGGCTCGGCCGTCTCGATCCAGTGGTGATCGGAGTCGGCGTGCGGATCGCGGCCTGACCAGAGGCTCCCGGGCATGGCCCCAAGGTTGCAACGCTCCCGTCAGGCCTCGATAAAAGTCGGCGCGTGTGACCAGCGGCACAACGTGCGGGTGCTGCACGTCACAAACGGCACGCCGCGAGAGGAAGAACCTTGCTCCCATGTTCGGGATCGACCTTGCCGGCGGCGCCATCATCTTCGCCGCGTTCATCGTGCTGTACCTCATCGCCACCGTCATCGGGCTGTACACGCGGGCCGGCAGCGGCATCGCGCAGCGGCCGTACCACCACGTCTACGGCGGCGCCCCGGGCGCCTCGCGCGACAGCCGCCTCGGGGGCAACCCCGACCGCGAGCTGCGCAACTGGTCGCGCGGCACGCGGTAGCTCGCACTTGCCCTCGGCGCGCGGCGTGACTTAGGTTCTTCCGCGGCCGCGTCGCCGAGCTCGCGCGTCTCCCCGGGCGGCGGACAAGGCGGCGCGGCCAGCCTCCGTGACCCGCCACCTCCTCGAGCGCGACCCGAGCCTCCCGCACGTCGAGCTGTGCCGGCTGCCGACGCAGGTCCGGCCGCTGAGCGCGCTCGACGAGCGGCTGTGGATGAAGGACGACAGCCACAGCGCGGCGCTGTGGGGCGGCAACAAGCCGCGCAAGCTCGAGTGGCTGATCGCCGATGCCCGCCGGAAGGGCCGGCGGACGCTGCTGACCTTCGGCGGCCTGGCGACGAACCACGGGCTGGCGACGGCGCTGTACGCGCGCGAGCACGGGCTGCGCTGTGTGCTCGCGCTCACCGACCAGCCCGTGGACGAGCACGTCGAGCGGCAGCTGGAGCGCATCCGCGCGTCGGGCGCCCATGTGTACGTCACGCACGACAAGCCGCGGACCGTGGCCGCGCTGCCGTGGCTCATGCTGCGCCACGGGCGGGCGTACTTCGTGCCGCCGGGCGGGTCGTCGCCGGTGGGGGCGCTCGGGTTCGTCGAGGCGGCGCTCGAGCTGGCCGCGCAGGTCCGCGCCGGGGAGCTGCCCGAGCCGGAGACCGTGTGGTGCGCGCTGGGCTCAGGCGGGACGGCGGCGGGCCTCGCGCTGGGGCTGCGGGTGGCGGGGCTGCGGACCGCGGTGCGCGCCGTCCACGTCAACGACCAGCTCAAGCTTACGGCGGGCACGATCGCCCGGCTCGCGCGGCGCACGCCGCTGCCGGAGGACGAGCTGAACGAGGTCTCGGTCGTCCACGGCTGGCTGGGGGACGGCTACGGGCACGGGACGCCGGAGTCGGCGCGGGCGATGGCGCGCGCCGCCGAGGCCGAGGGGCTGCGGCTCGATCCCGTCTACACCGGCAAGACGATGGCGGCCGTGCTCGACCACCTGGAGCGTGGGGCCGGCGCCGGCCCCACGCTCTACTGGCACACGTACAACGGCGTGGGCTAGCGGCGCGCGGTAGGACCCCATCCCAAGACGACGAACGGCGAGAGCACGCCGTTGCCCGCGGGGCGCTCGACGTGCACCGGGCGCGCTGCCCGGCGCTGCTCGCGCGCGACCACGTGGCGGACGAGCGCGCCCGTGTGGCGGGCGATGCGCGCCGGGGCGTCGATCCCCAGCCAGTGCGACACCGACGCCGGGAGCGTCGAGACGAGCACCTCGTCGTGCCTGCGCGGGTCGTAGGCCTCGATGACCGCGACGACCGGATCGTCGTCCGTCCCCACGGCGCCGGTGACCTCCAGCCCGAACTCCTGCATCCGCGCCAGCGCCCGCTCCAGCTGCGTGCGCGCCGCCTCGCGCCCGGCGGCGCCGGGATGGGCCGGCGGGACGAGGAGCTCGAAGCGCGCCGGGCTCGTCTCGGCCCGGCCGCGCAGCGCGGCGAGGAGGTCGTCGGAGGCCGCCGTCCGATGGGCGACCACGAGCACAGTTGCCTTCATGCGCTGACTCCTTTCGCGTCTGCGCCGAGCGTACTCCTCTGCGCCGGGGAGCTCCACCGGTCATGGAGGTCCGTCTCACCGATCTGGACCGGGTCGTGTTCCCAGAGACGGGGTTCACGAAGGCGGAGATGATCGACTACTACGTCCGCGTCGCGGACGCGATCCTCCCCACCTCCGCGGCCGGCCCCTGACGCTGCGGCGCTTCCTGCACGGGGTGGGCGGGCCGTCGCGCTTCGAGAAGTGCTGCCCGGATCGGCGGCCCGGAATGGCTGTCGGTCGCGTGGGTGTGGCCACTGGGGGCAGAACCCGGTCGCGTGGGACGAGCTCGAGGCCGTCCGCGCCCCGGACGACCTCGTGTTCTCGCCCGCGGACGCGCTCGAGCGGCTCGAGCGGGACGGGGACCTCTTCGCGCCCGTCCTCAGCGAGGTGCAGGCGCTGCCCGGCTAGTCCAGGTCGTCGTCGTCGTCGAGGCCGGCGACCGGGTCGTCGTCCTCGTCGTCCGCGTCGTCGTCGTCGGCGAACGTGTGCTTGCCGCCGTGCGGAAGGTCCGAGTCGTCGCCGGCGAAGTCGTCGTCGCTCGCGGGCGTGACCACCTCGTCGATGTCCTGGTCGTCGTCGTCGGAGATGTCGTCCTCCGCGAGGTCGGCCTCCTCGTCGGCGGCCTCGCGCTCGGCGCGGATCTGCTTCGCGGCCTGCGAGACGCAGCGGCCGAACGCGGCTCGCGCCGCCTTCGCCTTGGCCTTGGCGCTGCCCTTCGTGCGCGGCTTGCCGTACTTCGCGGCGAACGCGGCCGTCCCCAGCTCCTTGCGCTCGTCGCGGCAGCGCTGCTGGGCGGAGTCGCGCTTCTTGCCCTTCTCCACCCTCGCGCCGCGGTCCTTCGCCTTCAGTGGCTTCTTCGCTGCGGCGGCCTGCGGGGTGAGCGCGAGCGCGGCGACAGCGGTGATGATCGCGAGTCCCTTCACGGGGACGGCCATCGGTCGATGCGCGCGCGTGCGTGAGCGCGCCGCGCCGCCCGTGGACGAGCTTTATGCTCCCGCGCCGCCGTGCGCACGCTCATCACCGGCTTTCCCGGGTTCATCGCCCGCCGGCTCGTCCGCAAGCTGCTCGCCGACGATCCCGCCCTGCGCGTCACCGCGCTGGTCGAGGGGCGGATGGCGGCGGCGGCGCGGTCCGCGGCGGCGGACATCGACGGCGAGCGGATCGAGCTCGTCGAGGGCGACATCGGCGAGCGGCGGGTCGGGCTCTCCGACGACGAGTACCGGCGGCTGGCGGACGACGTCGACGTCGTGCACCACCTCGCGGCGATCTACTCGCTCGACGTGCCGCTGGCGATCGCGCAGCGGGTCAACGTCGACGGGACCGGGAACGTCCTGGACTTCTGCCGTGCGTGCAAGGGCTTCCGGAAGCTCGAGTACGTCAGCACCGCGTACGTCGCCGGGCAGCGGACGGGCTCGGTGTACGAGCACGAGCTGTCGCTCGGCCAGCCGTTCAAGAACCACTACGAGTCGACCAAGTTCCAGGCCGAGGTGTGGGTGCGCGAGCTGGCGGACGTCGTGCCCTCGACGATCTACCGCCCGGCGATCGTCGTCGGCGACTCGCGCACGGGCGAGACGCAGAAGTTCGACGGGCCGTACTACATCCTGCGCTCGATCTCGCGCTCGGTGCGGACGCGGACGCCGATCGCGCAGTTCGGCCGCGCTTCGGCACCGTTCAACGTCGTGCCGGTGGACTTCGTGGTCGACGCGATCGCCGCGCTCTCGGGGGACCGGGAGGCAGACGGCGAGACCTTGCACCTCGTCGACCCGGATCCTTTGACGGCCGCGGAGCTGACCCGGCTGCTGGCACGCGAGTACGCCGGTCGAGAGCCGCGGTTGCGGCTGCCCGCGCGGGCCGTGGCGGAGTCGCTGCGGTTCAAGCCGGTGCGAGAGGCGTTCGAGGGCGCGCCGCGCGAGTCGATCGTCTACCTGAACCATCCGGTGCGCTTCGACACGCGGCGGGCGGAGACGCTGCTCGGGCGCCACGGGCTGCGGGTGCCGACGTTCCCGGAGTACGCCGGGGCGATGGTCCGCTTCTTCCGCGAGCACGAGAACGACCCCGCGCTGAGGCCCGGTTGAGCGCACGCTTCACTCTCCAACTCAGTGCATGGACGCATGTTGGAGTGCAGGAAGTGCGTCCAAACGCCGAAGCTGTACACATGGAACGGACTCCCGCGGTCAGCTGCTCAGGTTGCGGCTTCACCTGGAACAGCGCGGCGATGGCGGAGGGACTGCGCCTGCTCGGGTCGTGCCCGAAGTGCGGCGGCGCCCTCCTGTTCCGGACCGACGAGGCCCCCGAGGAGCCCCGCGCCTCGCGCACCGGGCCGGCCGAGAAGCCGACCGGCGAAGTCGCGCCGCACCTCGTCCTCGGCATCCCCCGCCGCTAGTTCCCCCGCGCCCGCTTCGCTCCGCCTCCCCGCGGCGCGGCACTTCGCCGAGGGAGCGGGAAGTTCGTGCGCCGCCGGTCGCGTTCCGTCCGCCACGCCACGTACCTTCGCGTCGATGGTTTCGACGCTCCTCATCCTCCTCGCGGCGTGGGCGGCCACCGTGCCCGCGGTGCTCGTGGTCGCGAGGCTCCTCGGCCGCTGGAGCACGCCGCGGGTGGAGTCGCGGGTCGGCTGGGCGAGCGCCGCTCCGCCCGAGGAGAGCGACGGGGCCGGCGACAACGTCGTGCCGCTCGTCCCGCGCCCGCGGAACCGGCTCGCGCCGGCCGAGCGCCGCGCGGCGTAGAGTCCGACCTGGCGCGTCTGTTTGCAGCCGCGCGGGCCCTCAGCAAAACTCGGGCGTTCATGAGCGAGTTCGAAGCAGCCGCGCGCCGCAACGAGGAAGCCGCTCGACGTACCGCCGCGGCGAACGCAGCGAGCGTCGCGGCAGATCAGGAGAAAGCATCGCGGGAATACCGCGAGAAGCAGGCGCACGAGACGGTCAAGCGCGAGCAGCGCGCTCGGCTCGAACGCGCCACACAGGAGTTCCTCACGGCGGCCGCAAAGCTCGGAGCGCGGGGGGGCGATTGGCGGAGGCGCTGGCCAGGGAGCGACCGCTGGCAGGTCCACTCCGACATATACCTGAGCCCCGGCGGTACCTGGCAGCGCTACAGCAGCGGCTCGTCCTACGACGGGTCGGGAGCCGGGTTTCATGACATCGATCCGCTAGCGATGGCGAAGAGCGACTCCCTCGCCTCGTTCGTAGAGGACACGATCGAGAGGCTCGCGGTTCTGTTCGGAGAACTCCGTGTCACAGTCGGCGACGCAGCCGGCGGGCGCCCAACCGGCGATCAGGGCGCTCTGGCTCAAATTAAGCTCTGGGACGAGGCGAGCGCCTTCGCGGCTCGGAACAAGGCTCAGGCAGTCCGCGCGGACGACACAGTGATCATCACCCGAAAGTCGTTGTTTGGCGACAAGTTATGGCGGGCGCGGCTCGGCCCCACCGGGCGTGTCGAAATCAAACGCCAGTGATGAGGCTGCCGCGGCTCAGCGCACATCCTGGTTCGACGGCAGAATCATGGGGCTGGCGGCTTCGACCGTACGTGAGACTCCTTCGGCGTTTCGACGTGAGGTTCGCGATTGTCGGCGGTGTGGCGATGGCGGCGCATCGCGGCCGAATTCAGACCCCGCGCGATCTGGATATTGTCGCGTCACACTCCTCGGAGAATCACCGGCGGCTCGCGGAGGCGCTCGCGGCGATCACCGCGCTGTGGTTCCCCGACACTGAGGTGGAGTGGCGAGCCGTCCGGCGGGGCGAGGCCGTCGTGCTCGCGAACCGATACTTCTCGATCCATATCTTGGGTCCGACGCTTCCCGCCCCGGGCATCGCCCTCTCGGGCCCGCTGCGGGAAGCGCTGGTGGGCGATGTGGACTGGATGGTTGTGGATCGCACGCTCGCTCCGATCGCCAGCGCGAAATCGTTGATTCGCATGAAGGCTGGATCCGAACGCCCCCAGGATTGGGCTGACGTGCTGCAACTAGAAAGCGTCCGGCGTCATCCTTCCAGGACACGGCGAAGAAACTCCAACATCGTCTCGGCTGAGACGGGCCGCCGCTCGTAACGAACCACGACGTCGCGGTCACCCTCACCCACAACGAGCGCCCCGCCGCCTTCCGGTGGCCCCGCGACGACAAGCGTAGCTCCGAAGCCATCAGAGACGAGCGCGGAGGTGTGGAACGTTGCGAGCGGGATGTCGTACCGATCACCACGCGAATACGACGCAGCGTGACGGCTGCCGAGCTCAACGCGTTCGGACGTCGCAACGAGTCGGGATTGCTCCCCGTGCAACTGCGCCCGAAACAGACGGTGCCGGCCGGTCGTGGATGGGTGCACGCCGAACGTTGTGCTGGTGATGTCCCCTCTCAGGACGTAACTGCACAGGCGCGATTGGTGGCTGTGGATCTCCCAGGCGGGTTCCTGGCGTTCGAGCAGAGGTTTCGGCCAGATGTGAAGCCTTACGTGTCCACCGTCCGCGAGCCGGTCGACGAACGCGGTCACAAACCCGAACGGATGGGTTAAGCCCTGTACACAATCCTCCGCAGCGACGAGCTGATCGAGCCACCGGTCGGCGAGCACATGGGTATCGCGAGCGCCGCACGCGATGGCTCGAACAAGATCGGGTCGGATCGAGGTCATTGGGGGCGCGGCTCTGTAAGGGGGGTCGGCCGCCGCGCGAGACACAGCGACTCTGCGGCGGGCGAGTACGTCAGGCCCGGCTGGACCCCGCCCTCGAGGACGTACACGCACCTTCCGCTCGCGACGGCGGCGAGGCCGTGCCGGGGCGTCGGGAGGTCGGGGAGGCGGGACCACCGGCGGCGGGCGGGGTCGTAGAGCTCGACCTCGCGGATCGTGCCGGCCTGCTCCTCGCCGCCGACGACGACGATCCGGCCGCCCACGGCGGCCGCCGCGATCCCGCCGCGGGCCTTGCGCATCGGCGGGACTTGCTCCCACCGCCCGCGGCGCGGCACGTACCGCTCGACGGCCGTGAAGTTCCCCTCGCCCGCCGCGCGCCCGGCGAGGACGTAGAGCGCGCCGCCCGCGACGGCCGCGGCGAGGTGCTCGCGGGCCAGCCGCATCGACGGGCCGCGGGACCACCGGCGGCGGCGGAGGTCGAAGATCTCGAGCGTCGCGAGCGCCTCGCCGCCCCGCGCGCCGCCGATCGCGTAGAGGCGGCCCCCGATGACGCCGGCGGCGAGCGCGCCGCGCGCCGTGGGCATCGGCGGGAGGCGCCGCCAGCGATCGCGGCCCGGGTCGTAGCGCCAGAGCGCGCCCGTCTCCGGGTAGCCGCCGACCACGTAGACGTCGCCCCGCCACGCGACCGCCGCCGCGTGGTTCACCGGCTCCGGGATCGGCGCGACGCGGCGCCACCGGTCGCGGCGGAGGTCATAGCGCTCGACGACCCCCGTTGTCTCGCCATCGGGCGCCGCGTAGCCCCCGACGACGAACACCGCCCCGCCCACCCGCGCCGCCGCGACCTCGGTCCGCGCGAGAGTGGAGTCCGCGAGCCGCGTCCACCGAGCGGCCGCGGCGGAGGCGCGCGGAGCGGCGGCGGTCGAGGCGCGCGGAGCGCCCGCGGCGGAGGCGCCCCGCCCCGCTCCTCCGGGGCCCGCCACGAATGCGGCGCCACCCACGGCCACGGCCGCGGCGACTACGCCTGCCGCTGCTCGAACCCCTCGCATCGCACCACCGGGAGCCTCGGGTACTTGGGGAACCGCGGGTCCGACTTCGACCGCTCGCAGAGCGAGAACGTCGACCCGCGCGTGTTGCGGATGAGCTTCTGATGCGCGCACCGATCGCACAGTCCGCCCCGCATGCGCCCACACTATTCTTTTTGAAGTGAGGACGTTCCTCAGGCTCCTGACCTTCCTGAGGCCCTACCGCGCGGGGGTCTGGTGGTCGCTGTTCTTCGGCGGCGCCGCGATGGTGTTCACCGTCGCGATCCCGTGGCTGACGGGCAGGGCGATCGACCAGGTCCGCGAGGGCGACGACAAGGCATTGACGATGCTCGCGCTCGGCGTGGTCGGGGCCGGCTTCCTCCGAGTCGCGGTCACGGTCGCGCGGAGGCTCATCTCGGGCCGCGTCTCCCTCGGCGTCGAGCTCGACCTCCGCGAGCGCATGTACACCCACCTGCAGTCGCTCGAGCTCGCGTTCTTCGACCGCCAGCAGACCGGCCAGCTGATGTCCCGCGCGACGGTGGACCTCCAGTCCGTCCGCTTCTTCCTCGGCTACGGCCTGATCTGGATGACCCAGTCGTTCCTCTCGATCATCCTCGCGGCCGTCGCGATGATCGTGCTCGACCCGATGCTCGCGCTGATCACCCTCGCGCCGGTCCCGTTCGTGGTGGTCGTGGCGAACCGGTACGGGCGGAGGTCGCGGCCGGCGCTGCAGGACGTCCAGCAGCGGATCGCGGAGCTGACCGCCGAGGCCGAGGAGAACATCTCGGGCGTCCGCGTCGTCAAGGCGTTCGCGCGCGAGGAGCGCCAGTACGCGCGGTTCGAGCGGGCGGTGGCGCGCGTCTTCGACCAGTCGATGCTGTCGACCCACCTGCGCGCGTTCTACAACCCGTTCATCGGCTTCCTCCCCCAGCTCGGCCTCGCGGCTCTGCTGTTCGCGGGCGGCCGGCGGGTGATCGACGGCGGCCTCACCCTCGGCGAGTTCACCGCCTTCTACTCGTACGTCCTGATGCTGCTCGGGCCGATGCGCTGGCTCGGGATGTCGCTGGGGATGGCGCAGCGCGCGACGGCGTCCGGCGCGCGCGTCTTCGAGCTGCTCGATCGGGCCCCGGAGATCGTCGCGCCCGAGCATCCGCAACCGCTGCCCGACGGCAACGGGCGCGTCGAGCTGCGCGACGTCACGCTGCGGTACGAGGGGGCGACCGAGCCGGCGCTCAGGGACGTCTCGCTCGACGTCGAGGCCGGGACGACCGTCGCGCTCGTCGGCGCGACCGGCTCGGGCAAGACGACGCTCGTCCAGCTCCTCCCCCGCCTCTACGACCCCACGGCCGGGGCGGTGCTCATCGACGGCGCGGACGTCCGGAACCTCGACCTCGTCGAGCTGCGCTCCGCGATCGCGGTCGTCACCGACGACCCGTTCCTCTTCAGCGCGACCGTCCACGAGAACATCGCGTACGCGCGCGAGGGGGCGTCGCGGGAGGAGGTCGTCGAGGCGGCGCGGCGCGCGCAGGCGCACGAGTTCATCGAGCGGCTGCCGGACGGCTACGACACGCGCGTCGGCGAGCGCGGCCTGACGCTGAGCGGCGGACAGCGCCAGCGGATCGCGATCGCACGGGCGCTGCTCGCCGACCCGCGGATCCTCGTTCTCGACGACGCCACCTCGTCGGTGGACGCCTCGACCGAGCAGCAGATCAAGGTCGCGCTGCGCGAGGCGATGCGGGGGAGGACGACGTTCGTCATCGCGCACCGGCTGTCCACGATCGCGCTGGCGGACGAGATCGCCGTGATCGAGGGCGGCGAGCTGGTGTGCCGCGGGCCGCACGAGGAGCTGCTCGAGGTGAACGACCTCTATCGCGAGATCGTCGAGAAGGGCCTGCCGGACCAGGTGTTCCTCAACCGCGTCTCGCCGGAGCGGAAGGTGGCGGGGCTGTGAGGGACGTCCCGCAGGGCCGCGGGCGGCGTCTCCGGGGGCTCCTCCGGCTCATGCGCCCGTACCGCGGCCGGCTGATCCTCATGTTCGTGTCGCTCACCTTCGCGACCGCGGCCTCCCTGGCGCCCCCGCCGCTCGCGAAGGCCGCGATCGACGACGGCATCGTGCCGGGCGACCTCTCGACGCTGAACATGGTCGTCGTCGCGTTCGTCGTGGCCGCGGTCGTCTACTGGGGCGCGTCGTACCTGCAGACCTATCTCGTCGGGTGGGTCGGGCAGCGGGCGCTCCAGGACCTGCGGCTGCAGATCTTCCGGCACCTCCAGGAGATGCCGGTCGGGTTCTACGAGCGCCGGCAGGCGGGCGTGCTGATCTCGCGGATGACCAACGACGTCCAGGCGCTGGACTCGCTGGTGACCGACAGCGTCGTGACGCTGTTCCAGTCGTCGCTCACCCTGATCGGGACGATCGCGATCCTCGCGTTCCTCGACCTCGAGCTGGCGCTGTTGACGTTCCTGATCTTCCCGCTGCTGTTCGCGGGGTCGCTGGCGTTCCGGATCGTGAGCGCGGGCGCGTACGCGAAGACGCGCGAGACGATCGGGGCGATCACGGCGTACCTGCAGGAGACGCTGTCGGGGATCCGCGTCGTGCGGTCGTTCGGGCAGGAGCCGCGCCACGTCCGCCGGTTCGGCGCGCTGAACGAGGCGAACCGCGACGCGAACATGACGACCGTCTACCTGAACGCCGCGTACTTCCCGGCGGTGGAGCTGCTGTCGTCGGTCGCGACGGCGGGGATCCTGATGTACGGCGGCTACCAGGCGATCGACGGGGACGTCACCGTCGGCGTCTTGGTCGGCTTCATCGCCGCGCTGAACGGGTTCTTCGAGCCGATCCAGTCGCTGTCGCAGCTGTACACGCAGTACCAGGCGGGGATGGCGGCGCTGGACAAGATCTTCGAGCTGCTCGACGAGGAGCCGGACCTGGTCGACGCTGTCGACGCCGTCCCGCTGCCGGTGCCGCTGCGCGGCGCGGTCACGTTCGACGACGTGACGTTCGAGTACCGCTCGCGGGACGGGTCGTGCGTGCGGGCTCTCTCGGACGTGTCGCTCGACATCCCGCCCGGGCAGACGGTCGCTCTGGTGGGCGCGACGGGCGCGGGGAAGTCGACGTTCGCGAAGCTCGTCGCGCGGTTCTACGACCCGACGTCGGGGCGGGTGCTCGTGGATGGCGTGGATCTCTCGCACGCCGTGACCTCCTCGCTGCGGTCGCAGATGGGGATCGTGCCGCAGGAGGCGTTCCTCTTCAGCGGGACGATCCGGGACAACGTCCTCTTCGGCCGGCCGGAGGCTTCGGAGGAGGACGTGTGGGCGGCGCTGCGCGGCGTGGGGGCCGACGACTTCGTGCGCGCGCTTCCGCACGGACTGGAGACCGAGATCGGCGAGCGCGGGATCCAGCTCTCGGCCGGGCAGCGGCAGCTCGTCGCGTTCGCGCGGGCCCTGTTGGCGGATCCCCGCATCGTGATCCTCGACGAGGCGACCTCGAACGTCGACCTGCACACGGAGGGCCGCATCGAGACCGGCCTGCGCCGGCTGCTCGCCGGCCGCACCGCGATCGTCATCGCGCACCGGCTGTCGACGATCCGCCAGGCGGGCCGGATCGTCGTGCTCGAGGGAGGCCGGATCGTCGAGCAGGGGACCCACGACGAGCTCCTCGCCGCGGAGGGCGCCTACTGGCGCCTGTACCGCGACTGGGCCGAGCAGGCAGCGGCCTGAGGCCTCAAGTTCTTGCCGTTCCGGCCGCTATTCTTGGCTGCGTCGCCTTGGCGACGGCCAATGCACTGCCGGGTGGTGTAATCGGCAACACGCGACGCTCTGGACGTCGAATTTGGGGTTCGAGTCCCTGCCCGGCAGCCTCGTTCAGCGCCCCGGTCGGCGCGGCTTCGCGGCGGGCGCGTGGTCCGGCGGGTGACCCTGCGGCGGGCCTTTCGGGGTTCCGCGCGCGTGCTCCGGCGGGCCGACGGGGACGTCCTCCGGCGGGCCGTTCGGACCGGCAGCCGGTGACGCTCCCGCCGGCGGGCCGTTCGGGCCGGCAGCAGCTGACGCTCCCCCGCGCGACCCACCCGTCCGGCGGCGTGCCGGCGCTCCGTCGCCGAGACGAGACCGCCTGCCCGCAGGCCGGCGCCGCGCGATCCCGCGCCTCGCCGCGCGTCCGTGCGTGCGCGGGGCTCGGCGTGCGAGGGCAGCCTTCGGCGGCTCGCCTCTGCCCGGCGGGATCGACATCGGTGGGTGGGCGGGGTCCGACGGACGGCCGCCCGGAACCGGCCCTCCGCTGACCGGTCCGGGCGGCTCGCCGCCGACTCCGGGCGAGCTGCCCGCGCCGCCGCTTCCGGGGGACGGCGCGGGTGCTTCGCTCGGCCCGGCGACGGGGCGCTCCGTCACGCCCCCGTCGCCGGGGTTGGTCGCCGGTGGGGACCCGGTTTGGGCCGGCCCGGCTCCGCCTTCCGGGCTCGGCGGTGGGACCCCACCTGGCGTCGGGGCCGGCGAGGGTCGGCCGGCCACCGGTTGGGGAACATCTTCAGGGGGAGCGCCCGCGCCGCCGGGGACAAGTCTGTCCGGCTCGGGCGCGGCGGTCCCGCTCGCGCGCAGCGCCGCGGCGCTCGCGGCGGCCGTGCGCAGGCGAGCGACGGCATCCGAAGCGACGCCCTCCGACGCGGCGGCGGGAGCGGCGCTCGCGCCCCCTCCGCCGAGGTCGAGTCGCGACGGCGGGTCGGCCGGCGGGGCGAACCCGGGCCACCGCGCGTGCTCCAGGCCCGTACCGAGCACCAGCGCAAGCGCCACGAGGGCGCCGAGCGCCATTGCGGTGGCGCCCGCTCCGAGAACCGTCTTCCCCATCTGTCCCTGCAAACGCGGCAGGTCCCCGCAGGTCGGCCGGTTCCGTTCGCGGCGAGACGGGCCCGCGAGCACTGGCGCGTTCCCGCTGCAAATCGTGGGTAACTCGGTATCCGCCCCTCACCCCCGACTCGAAGGGATTCACCACATGATCGGAGCGATCATCCTCGGCATCGTCGCCGGCTTCCTCGCCCGGGCGCTGATGCCCGGCAAGGACCCGATGGGCTTCTTCGCCACCGTGCTGCTCGGCCTCGCCGGCGCGCTCGTCGGCTTCTTCCTGTTCACCGAGGTGCTCGGCATCGGCGACAACGAGGCGTTCGACCTCGGCGGCCTCATCGGCGCCGTCATCGGCGCGATGCTGCTGCTCGGCCTCTACCGGGCGTTCGTGCGCGACCGCGGCGACGGCCGCACGGGTCGCGTCCACACCGCGTAGCCGCCTCGCATGGCAGGCGGGGCGCATGACCCCGCCTGCCAGCATTCCCGCCCGATGCGCGCCGCGCTCCTCGCGATCGCCGTCGGGCTCGTCCTCGCGGACTCGTCCGTCGTCACCCTCGGGCTGCCGGACGTCCTCGCGGACTTCGACGCCACGCCGACCGGCGTCTCCTGGGTCCTCGTGGGCTACAACCTCGCCCTCGCGCTGGCCGCCGTGCCGGTCGCTCTCGTACGCGGGGTCGATCCGCGACGCCTCTTCGCCGGCGGCCTTCTCCTCTTCGCGGTCGCGTCGCTCGCCTGCGCACTGGCCGGCTCGCTCGGGATGCTCGTCGCGGCGCGCTGCGTCCAGGGGCTCGGGGGAGCAGCCGTGGCGTGCGCCGCGCTGCCGTTGCTCGTCGCCGCCACCGGCGACCGCCGCCGCGCGACGACGACGTGGGGCGCCGCGGGCGCGATCGGCGCCGCCGTCGGCCCCGCCGCCGGCGGAGCGCTGACCGACGCCCTGGCGTGGCAGGCGATCTTCGCCGTGCAGGTGCCGCTCGCACTGGTGTGCCTCGCCGCGGCGCGTGGTCGCCACACTGCTCGCGTCGGCCCGCGCGGCGCGGCGGCGCGGCCGGACTGGCCTGCGCTGGCGTCGCTGGCGTTCCTGGGCGCCGGGCTCACCGCGGCGCTGTTCCTCCTCGTCCTCCTCCTCATCGCGGGATGGCGGCACTCGCCGCTCGCCGCGGCGGGGATCGTCTCGGTCATGCCGGTCGCGGCGCTCACCGCGGGCGCGTTCGGCCGGGGGCTCGACACGCGCGCGCGGGGCGCCGCGGGGGCCGTCCTCTGCGCGGGCGGGCTCGCGGCGCTCGGGCTGCTGCCCGGGTCGAGCGTCGGGTGGACGATCGCGCCGCAGGTCCTCGTCGGGCTCGGGCTCGGGTTGGGACTCGGAGCGCTGACCGAGGAGGCGCTGCGCGACCGCGCCCCCCTCGCGCTGCACGGCGGGTGGACGATCGCGGCGCGGCACGCCGGCGTCGTCGCGGCGCTGGCGATCCTCACTCCGATCTTCACCGCCGACCTCGAGGACCAGACCGGCCGCGCGCAGGAGATCGTCCTCGCGCGGATCCTCGACAGCCCGATCGACCCGGCGACGAAGCTCGACCTCGGCCTCGGGCTCGCCGAGGAGCTGCGGAGCGCGGAGAGCGAGGTGCCCGACGTCGGCCCGGCGTTCGCCGAAGCCGCGCCACCGAACGACGACCGGCCGGCCTTCGACGGCCTGCAGGCCGACGTCACCGACGACCTCGACCGAGCCGCCGCCGCCGCGTTCGAGAGATCGTTCCTCGTCGCCGCGCTCCTCGCGGCGCTCGCCGCCGGGCCGTTGCTGGTCGGGAGGGGCGCGAGGGAGGGCGCCGCGCCGGCGGCGAGAAGTGACGCGAGCGGGGGCGCCGCGCCGGCGGCGGCGGGAAGTGACGCGAGGGCGGGCGCCGCGCCGGCGGCGGGAAGTGGCGCGAGCGGGGATCCCGCGACGCCCGCGGCGGGGCGCGGCGCGGCCGAGGGTCGCGACGACGGTCCGCTTTGGAGCGGCGCGTGACGCGCGCGCTCCTCGCCGCGGCGGCCGCCGCGATGCTCCTGGTCGGCTCCTACGTCGCGCTCGGCGGCGGCGGGTACGACGTCGACTCGCCTCCGGATCCCTGCGACCGCGTCGCCTCGCACGCCCGGCCCGGGATCACGGGCGCGGCCGAGCGGGTCGGGCTGAACGCCCTGAACGGCGCGGCGTGCGAGCTCGGCGTCAGCCGCGAGCGGCTGGTGCTGATGCTGAGCGGCGAGGTCGAGCCGCCGGAGGGCCTCACCGACGACGAGCGCGCGGCCGCGTTCCGCACCGGCCTCCACAAGGCCGTCGACGAGGAGGAGCGGGCCGGCCGGATCGGCGGGACGGAAGCGTTCCTCCTCCGCGCCGCGATCGACATCGCGCCGGTGGACGCGCTGCTGGAGAGGGTGTTCGACGGGCGCTAGCCCGGGGCGCGCGGGGGCGCGGCCCCGTCAGGGGGAGGCGGGCAGGCCGGCCTGCTCTCGCAGACGGGCGCGGGCGTCGTCGAGGTCGGCGGAGCGGCCGCAGGTCATCGCCGCGACGAGCCGGCCCCCCTTCGAGTAGAAGACGCTGAACTCGCCGGAGTCGAAGGAGCCGCGGACGTCCTCGGCGTCCCAGCCGTCGACGGCGGGGCCGACGGCTTCGAGCGTCGCCCAGTCCGCGAGGTCCGACCAGAAGTACGGGACCTCGACGTACGGCTCGCCGGCGCCGAGCACGTTCCGCGCGGCCGCGCGGCCCTGGGCCAGCGCGTGCTCGTGGTGCTCGACCCGGACCGGGCGCCCATGCAGGACCGAGTCGTACTCGCATGCGTCGCCGGCCGCGAACACGCCCGGCGCGGAGGTCTCCAGCACAGAAGAACAAGCGATTCCGCCGGTCGCGCCGAGCTCCAGCCCCGAGGACCGCGCGAGCATCACGTCCGGCACGGCGCCGACCCCGATCGCGACGGCGTCGCACGCGACCGAGCGCCCGGAGGCGAGCACGACCGACGACACGCTGTCCCCCTCCCCGGCGAACGACGCCACCTGCTCGCCGGCGAGCACCTCCACCCCGTGCGCCTCCAGCAATCCGCGCACGAAGCGGCCGACGGAGACCCCGAACTGCAGCGACAGCGGCTCCTCCTCGGGGAAGACGAGCGTCGAGGCGACGCCGAGCGTCGACAACGACGCCGCCACCTCGCACGCGATGAACGACCCGCCGACCAAGACGACCCGCGACGCGCCGGTGCAGTCGTCGCGCAGCGCCGAAGCGTTGCGCAGCGCGCGCAGGTAGTGGATCCCCTCGAGGTCCGACCCGTCCAGAGGCAAGCGGCGCACGTTGGCGCCGGTGCACAGGACCGCCCGGTCGAACGAGACGACGTCCTTCGTCGAGAGCGTGGCGGTCCGCGCCTCGACGTCGAGCTTCATCACCGACGTCCGCGTGCGCAGCTCGACGTCGTCCGGCACGTCGAGCCACAGCGGCTCGCCTTCGCCCCGCAGCAGCTCCTTCGTGATCGGCGGCCGCTCGTAGGGCCGGTCGAGCTCGCGGCCGAGCAGCGTCACCGATCCCGAGAACCCGGCCGCGCGCAGCTCCGAAGCGCAGGCCGCCCCCGCCGCGCCCGCCCCGACGATCAGGACGTCGACGTCGGGCACGCGCTCAAGCGGGCCGCGACCCGTTGGGAGCGAACTGCTTGGTGATGTCCGCCTCCAGCCCGGGGTCGAGCACCAGCAGGACCTCGTCGCCGGCCTCGATCACGGTCTCGGCCTTCGGCACGAACCCCTCGCCGTTGCGCAGCACCGAGATGATCAGCGACCCGTCCGGGATGTCGATGTCGATCACCCGCTTGGACGCCGCCGGCGCCCCCGGCGTGACCTCGATCTCGATGATCTCCAGCCGCTCCGCCGGGAGATCCAGCAGATGCACGAGCCCGTACTGCGGGACCTCGTGCTCGATCAGCCGCAGGATGAGGTCGGTCGCGGAGACCGCCGGCTGGATCCCGAGGAGCTCGAAGTGCTGGAGGTTGCGCGGGTTGTTGACGCGGGCGATGGTCCGCTCGCAGAGGTACTTCTCCTTCGCGATCTGGCAGATGAGGATGTTGTCCTCGTCGTCGCCGGTGACCGCGATCGCGAGATCGGCGCGCTGGATGCCCGCGCGCTCCAGGACCCAGAGCTCGGTCGCGTCGCCGTACTGGACGGCGTGCTCCAGCTCCTCCTCGATGATCAGGTAGCGCCGCCGGTCCTGCTCGACCAGCGTGACCTCGTTGCCCTTCTCGATGAGCTCGCGGGCGAGGTTCCACCCGACCTTCCCGCCGCCGCAGATCACGACGTACATCTACGCGAGCTCCAGGACCGTCTCGAACTCCGAGATCGCGTACTGCGTCGGGCAGATGGTCTCGAGACCCTGCTCCGCGTACCACGCGGCCCGCGCGGGGTCGAGGACGCGCGCGATGACCCGCCCCACCCCGAACCGCCGCTGAGCGATCTGCGCGATCACCAGGTTCGTGTTGTCCCCGTTCGTCGACGCGATGAACGTGTCGGCCTGCTCGATCCCCGCCTCGAGCAGCGCGTCGATCTCCAGGGCGGTGCCGACGGTGAAGCGACCCCCGGCGTCCTCCCACGAGGACGGCTGGTTGGCGTCGAGCCGCTCGTGCGACAGCGGGTCCTCGTCGAGGACGGAGACTTCGTGGCCCGCGGCGAGGGCCTTCTTGGCGACGCTGGAGCCGACGCGGCCGGCGCCCACGATCAGGACGAACACAATTCCCGATGCTACTCGGGGGAGGGCGCGGAGGGGCCCGAAGGGATCGGCTCGCGCGCGGGCGGCGCCGTCAGGATCACCCGGCACGGGGCCTTGGTGACGACGTAGCGGGTGACCTCCCCCACGAACTGGTCCCGCGGGCTTCCGCGGCCGCCCAGCAGCGCGCCGCCGCGGACCCGCGTCGGCTCCTCGGCGGCGAGCACGATCGCCTCGACGCCCCGGCGCCGCGCCTCCTCGACGATCGCCTGCCCGGCCCGCCGCGCGCGGACGGTCGCCGTGGCGACCGCGACGCCCGCGTACTCCTCCCCCACCGCCTTGGCCCGCCGCAGCGCGGCCCGCGCCGCCTCCAGCTGCGCGTCCGGCAGCCGCGCGTCGATCGGCAGCGCCATCGGGACCTCGAAGACCCACAGGGCCTCGATCGTCGCACCCGCGCCGTCGAGCGCGTCGTCGTCCGCCTCCTCGGCCGCCAGCCGCCCCGCGGTCTGCACGATGTCGTCGTCGAGCGCCCCGCCCATCAGCGGCACGAGGATCGAGCCGTACTCCGCCTCGCGCGCCTCGCGCTGCAGCGCCGCCTGGGGGACCTGCACCCGCCGCAGCAGCGGCTTGTCCTGCGTCGTGCGGTAGACCACGTAGAGCAGCAGCCCGAACGTCATCCACCCGATGCCGACGTACCGCGCGCCCTCGTGGAGCACGAGCACGGTGATCCACGCCCCGAACGAGCCCAGCGCCCCCACGACCGCCGGGATCGGCACCGCGACCCCGCGCACGCGCACGTTGAACGGCACGCGGTAGGGCGTCGGTCGCTCCGGCTCGCGGAAGCGCAGCACGACGATCGACAGGTGCGCGATCGTGAACGCCAGCAGCGCGCCGAACGCGTAGATGCCGACGAGGAACTCGATGTCCTTCGTGAGCGCCAGCCCGCCCGCGAGCAGCGCCGCGATCGCGATCACGACGAACGGCGTGGCGCGCGTCGGGTGCAGCCGCCCGACCGCCGAGGGGATCTGCCGGTTCGTCCCCAGCGAGTAGGCCAGCCGCGACAGCCCGAGCATGCCGGAGTTCGCCGCGGCGACGAGCGTCATCGCCGCGAGCGCCCCCACGACGTACCGCAGGGTGTCCGCGAGCCACTGCGGGTCGTACGCGCTGACGACGCCGAGCACCGGCCGCTCGAGGTACGTCGTCCCCAGCGCGGTCTCCCCGTCGACCACCGGCAGCGCGCTCAGCGCGACCGCGGCCATCCCGACGTAGACGACGAGGACCGTGAGCGCGACGCTCGAGACCATCCGCCGCAGCCCGCGCCGCCCCACGGCGACCTCGCCCGCCAGCCCGGCCGCCGACTCGAGCGAGGTGAACGCGACGGTGGCGAGCGTGAGCGCGAAGATCGCGTCCTCCCACGTCGGCGTCGTCCCGAGGTCGACCTGGTCGGCGAGCAGTGAGACGTCGAGCACGAGGAAGACGCCGAGCACGATGATCAGCAGCTGGACGACGAGGTCGGCGACGACGAGCCCGAGGATCCGCCGCGCGCGGCGCCGGGAGAACCCGATGACGTTGCGGATCCCGACGTAGGCGACGATCCCGAGCGTCAGGACGTCCTCCGGCACGCCCTCGCGCAGGTCGCCCACGAACACGCCGAGGTAGTCGGTCGTCATGAACGCCGTGATCGCGATCAGGATCAGGAAGTCGAGGAGGATCGCCCAGCCGGCGACGAACGAGACGAGCTCGTTGAACGCGTACCGGGCGAACACGGTCGAGCCCGCGCGCTCCTGGTGCAGCGAAGCGCCCTCGACGTAGGTCATCGTCGTGATCGCGAACGAGATCGCCGCGATCAGGAAGATGACGGGCGTCAGGCCGAGCGCGTTCTCGCCGACGACGCCGAGCGCGAAGTAGATCGCGCTCGCGACCGACGTGTAGACGATCGCGAACAGCGTCGGCGAGCCGAGCCAGCGCCGGTAGATCGGCGACGTCGGGACGGGCGTGTAGTCCGGCACCTACCCGCCGCTCCGCGCGAGGTACAGCCGCGCGAGCCCGGCGGCGCAGAACAGGACGCCGAAGAGCACCCCGCTCGCCAGCGGCCCGCCGCCGTTGGCGAACGTCACGGCGAGCATCGCGACGCCGAGCCCGACGAGCGCGAGGGACAGCACGAGCTGCGCGTGGCGGAGCACCGGGGGAGCCTATGCCGCTGCGGCGTCGGGCACCGACTCGATGATCACCCGGCAGGGCCGCTCGGCGAGGACGGTCTCGAGCGTCTGGCCGAACAGGCTGCCGCCCCGCACCCGCGGCGGCAGGGGCATGACGATCGCGGCGGCCCGCATCTCCTTCGCCTCGCTGACCACGAGGCGCCCGGCCTGCCCGGCGCGGACCTTCTCGAAGTGCCCGGAGACGCGCCGGCCGCCGGCGAGCTTCGCCTGCTCGACGATCGCCTGCGCCGCCATCTCCTGCTCGGGCATCGACGCGTCGATCGGCGCCGCGTTCGGCACGTTGATCCAGACGAGGACGTGGATCCCGCGCCGCCGTCGCGCCGCCAGCTTCACCGCGGTCGCCACCGCGTCCTCGACGTAATGGCCGGACTCGAACGCGACGAGGACGGAGTCGTACTCCGCCTCGCGGGCGATGACCGGCTGGGGCAGCGCGACCTTGACCGTCGACGTCAGGTCCAGCCCCTGGTTGCGGCGATACAGCGTGAAGATGACGATCCCGAGCGCGAGCCAGACCGTTCCCGCCATCGCGACGTCGAGGTTCAGCAGCGTGACCACGACGAACGCGAGCCCGGTCCCGAGGCCGCCGACGATCGCGAACAGCGGCAGGTCGCGGCCGCGCACGCGCAGCGTCCCGGGCCCGCGGTAGGGCCGCTCGGCGTCCGGCCGGCTGACGCGGAGCACCGTCACCGAGAGGTGCGCGATCGTGAACGACAGCATCGCCCCGAACGCGTACATGCTCCCCAGGAAGTCAGCCTGCCCGGGGATGAGCGTCACGCAGGCGATCGCGCCGAACACGACGATGCCGACCCACGGCGTGCCGTACTTCGGGTGCAGCTGCCGCAGGCGGTCGGGCAGCTGGCGGTGCAGCCCCATCGAGTACACCAGCCGCGACACGCCGATCAGGCCGGCGTTCGTCGCGAGGAACAGGATCGTCGCCGCGAGGATGCCGACGTACAGCTCCGCGCCCGCCTGCAGCGGCCCGAGCTCGATCTCCTTGACCACCCCGAGGATCGGGTCGCCCGCGTAGCCGCCCTCGTCCTCCCCCAGGCCGAGCAGCGTCACGTACTCGCCCGTGTCGTCGCGGAACACCGGCAGCGCGCTCAGCGCGATCGCGGGAAGCGTGAAGTAGATGGCGAACACCGCGAGGCGCACGCGGTTGATCGCCTCGGGGATCGTCTTGGTCTCGTCCTTGGCCTCCTCGGCCATGTTCGAGACGGTCTCGATGCCGGTGTAGGCGATCATCCCGATCGGGATCGCGAGCAGGAAGTCGCTCCACTCCGGCGCGACGCCGAGGTCGACGTTGTTCACGAGCGTCTCCGGCGAGAGCACGAGGACGGCCCCGACGACGACGAGCAGCAGCTGGGTCAGGAAGTCGACCACGGCGAGCGCGATGTTCAGCCCCGCCGACTCCTTGACCCCGACGACGTTGATCGCGCTCAGCAGCACGATCACGCCGATGCCGAAGAGGATGTCGCCGGGTGACGAGCGCAGCGGGTCCCAGAACAGCCCGCCGAGGTAGTGCGGCACGAAGAACGCCGAGATGGCGACCGTGATGACGTAGTTGAGCATCTGGCCCCACGCCGCGAAGAAGGACCAGAACTCGTTGAACGCCCGGCGCGCGAAGCTCGAGGAGCCGCCGGCCTCCGGGTACATCGACGTCGCCTCCGCGTACGTGGCGGCGGTGCAGAAGAAGATGACGCCCGTGATGAGGAAGACGATCGGCGTCAGCCCGAGCGCGTACCCCGCGACCAGGCCCAGCGCGTAGTAGATCGACGAGCCGACGTTCCCGTAGGCGGTCGAGAAGAGGGCGTTGACGCCGAGGACGCGCTGCAGCCCGTGGAGTCGGCGTTGGGCCATTCGGGGCGAGGAGTCTAGGTGGGAGACGGGATGTGACGCCCCGGCCGCCGCGATGTGAGACCTTGCGCCGATGGAGCGCAAAAGGTTCTTCTGTGTAGTTGGCGCGATCTGCGCAGGAATGCTGAGCATTGCGCCCTTCGCGGGGGCGCAGGTGACGCGCGACGAGCTCGACGTGCCCCTCGACCATGCCGATCCGCGCGGCGCGACGCTCGAGCTGGCGTACGCCCGGGTGCCCGCACGCGGCGCCGCGCGCGGGACGATCGTGTTCCTCGCGGGCGGGCCCGGCGAGGCGGCGGTGCGCGACGCGCGGGTGATCGGCGCCGAGATCCAGACCGCCGCCGGCCGCGGCTACGAGGTCGTGGTCGTCGACCAGCGCGGCGCGGGGCGCTCCACCGCGCTGTCGTGCCCGTCGCTCCGGCGCCTGAAGGACGCCGACACCGTCGCCGAGGCGGCCGGCCCCGTCATGGACTGCGGCGCGCGGCTCGGGCCGGCGCGGGCGTTCTTCTCGACCTACGAGACGGCCCTCGACGTCGAGGACCTCCGCGCGCGCCTCGGCGTCGACGAGATCATCCCGCTCGGGGTCTCCTATGGCGGGCAGGTCGCGGGCGAGTACGCGCGGCGGTTCCCCGACCACGTCCAGGCGCTCATCCTCGACTCGAGCTCGCCGCTCGAGGGGGTCGACCTGATGGCGCGGCTCACGCAGCTCGCGCTCCCCCGGGTGCTCGACGAGATCTGCTTCACGCCGGACTGCGAGCGCATCCTCGGCGACACGCGCGTCCTGCTGGCGCGGGCGATCGAGGTCATCGGCGCGCGCGGGCTGCGCGGGATCACCCGCGGCGTGCTCTACGACCTCGTGCGCGGCGCCGACCAGGACCCGCTGATCCGCGCAGAGCTGCCGGCGGCCCTGCAGGCCGCCACCCACCGCGACGCCGCCCCGCTCCTGCGGCTGCTCCGCTACAGCGAAGGCGGAGGGGCGGCGGGCGTCAACCAGGCGCGGTTCCTGGCGACGAGCTGCATGGAGGGCCAGCTGCCGTGGGCGCCGGACTCCGACCCGCGGACGCGGCCGACGCTGTTCGCCGAGACGCTGCTGGCCGACGCCGCGAGCTACGCGCCGTTCCCGGTGCGCTCGATCCTCGCGCGGATCCCGGCGTCGCTGTGCGTGTCGTGGCCCGCGACGCCGCGGCCGCCGCTGCCGTCCTCCGCCGGCCCGGACGTCCCCGTGCTGGTGCTCGCCGGCCGCGAGGACCTGCGCACGCCGCTCGAGGACCAGCGGCGGATCGCCGCGCAGTTCCCGGCCGCGCAGCTCCTCTCCGTGCCCGGGGTCGGCCACTCCGTGCTCGGCACCGACCTCAGCGGCTGCGCGGCGCGCGCGGTCCGGCAGTTCCTCGCGGGGGACGCCATCGAGACGTGCGGCGGGCGCCGGGCCGCGCCGCTCGACGTCGCGCTGCCGGCGTTCCGGTCGCTGCGCGAGGTCCCGCGCCCCGCGGGCGACGTGCCGGCGCGGATCGCCCGCACCGCGGTCGCGGTCGACCTGACGCTGCGCGACGCGGAGCGGTGGGCGACCGCCGCTGCGTTGTCGGCCCGCCGGCGCGTGCCGGGCCTGCGCGGCGGGCGCCTCGAGGTGCGGCGCAGGGGCGTACGCTTGATCCGCTATGAGGTCGTGCGCGGCGTCCGCGTCAGCGGCACGCTCGCCAAGGGGCCCGACGCGATCGTCGTCACCGGCTCCGGCGCGACCGGGACGCTGCGGATCGTCGGCGGGCGGGTCCGCGGCGTGCTCGACGGCCGCCGGATCACCTACCGGCCGCTCGCGCCGCGCCCGCGGGCCGCCGGCGCCGTCTACCTGTCCGGATAGGGGTCGTCGGCGGAGACGTCGCTGCCGGCGGGAACGGGTTCAGCCATGGCGCAGCACTACCCGGACGTCCCCGATTTGGAGCGCGTCCCCGGGCCTGACGAGCGCGCGGTCGACGCGCCACCCGTTGACCCAGGTCCCGTTCAGGGAGCCGAGGTCGCGCACCTCGATCCCGTCGGCCGTGCGCCGCAGCACCGCGTGGCGGCGGCTGACGGTGCCGTGCGCGATCACGAGCCGGCAGCCGTCGGACCGCCCGATCGTCCACGGCCCCGGCCCGTCGGGCGGCGCGTCGACCCGCACGGTCGGCGCGCGCGGACGGCGCCGCCGCTCGAGCCGGTCCCGCACCGCGTCGAGCCAGCGCCGCGGCAGGTCCGCGGTCAGCCACCGAAGCTCGTCCGTCGTGCGCGCCCGGTACGCCGCGTCGACGCGCAGCGTCAGCGTGTCGGTGCCGAGAGCGCCCGCCGCGTAGCCGTCGCCGAGGGCGGCGACGGTGCGTTCCCGGCGGCGGTCGTCGGCCCGCATCGCTCCCCATGATCCACCGGATCGGCGCGGAACGCAAAAGGGGCCCCTCGCAGGGGCCCCTCTCGCGTCACGGATGTGCTCGGGTCGCTACACCAGGACCGGGATCATGAGGATCGCGACCACGTTCGCGACCTTGATCATGGGGTTGATCGCCGGGCCGGCGGTGTCCTTGTACGGGTCGCCGACGGTGTCGCCGGTGACCGACGCCGCGTGCGCCTCGGAGCCCTTGCCCCCGAACGCGCCGTCCTCGATCAGCTTCTTCGCGTTGTCCCACGCGCCGCCGCCCGACGTCATCGAGACCGCGGCGAAGAAGCCGACGACGATGACGCCGATCAGCAGGCCGCCGAGCGCCTCGGTCGAGATGAGCCCGACGACGAACGGGATGAGGATCGGGATGAGCGACGGCAGGATCATCTCCCGCTGCGCCGCCTGCGTCACGAGGTCGACCGACTTGGCGTAGTCGGGGCGCGTCGTGCCCTCCATGATCCCCGGGATCTCGCGGAACTGGCGACGGACCTCCTCGACGACGGCGCCGCCGGCGCGGCCGACGGCCTCCATCGACAGCGACGCGAAGAGGTTCACCATCAGGCCGCCGATCAGCAGGCCGATCAGGACCTCGGGAGCATCGAGCGCGAACGCGACCGGGTTCTGGCCGTCGTCGGTCAGCTCCTGGTTCAGGTCGAGCTTGAACGCCGCGAACAGCACGAGCGCGGCAAGCGCGGCCGAGCCGATCGCGTACCCCTTCGTGACCGCCTTCGTCGTGTTGCCGACCGCGTCGAGCGGGTCGGTCACGTTGCGAACGTCCTCCGGCAGGTCGGCCATCTCCGCGATGCCGCCGGCGTTGTCGGTGATCGGGCCGAAGGCGTCGAGCGCCACGATGAGGCCGGTCAGCGAGAGCTGCGCCATGACCGCGACGCCGATGCCGTAGATGCCCTCGGTGCCGCCGCCGCCGAGCTGCCAGGCGCCGAGGATGCCGACGCAGATGACGATCGCGGGGGCCGCGGTCGCCTGCATGCCCTTGGCGAGGCCCTGGATGATGTTCGTCGCGTGGCCGGTCTGCGACGCGCGCGCCGTCGACTTCACGGGCGCGAAGCGCGTCGACGTGTAGTAGTCGGTGATGACGAACAGGAACGCGGTCACGCCGATGCCGATCAGCGCGCAGAGGTAGTAGTCGAACCACCCGGCGGGGACGTCCCCGGCGATGTTGCGGATGTCGTCCATCAGCCACGCGGTGACGGGCAGGAACGCCAGCGCCGCGACGACGCCCGAGACGACCAGGCCCTGGTAGAGCGCGCGCTCCACCCGCTCGCCGCGCACGGCGAACGTGCCGATGATCGACGCGACGATCGAGACGGCGCCGAGCACGAGCGGGTAGACCGCGACCTTCTTCCAGTCGCCCTCCGCGAACGTGAGGACGCCGAGGAACATGACGGCCACCGCGGTCACGGCGTAGGTCTCGAAGAGGTCCGCGGCCATGCCGGCGCAGTCGCCGACGTTGTCGCCCACGTTGTCCGCGATGACGGCCGGATTCCGCGGGTCGTCCTCGGGGATGCCCGCCTCGACCTTGCCGACGAGGTCGGCGCCGACGTCGGCCGCCTTGGTGAAGATGCCGCCGCCCAGACGCGCGAACACCGAGATCAGCGAGCCGCCGAAGCCGAGGCCGACGAGCGCCTTGGTGGCCTCCCGCTGGTCCTCGTCGATGATGTAGACGAGGAAGCCGTAGTAGGCGGCGACGCCGAGCAGCGCCAGGCCGACGACGAGCAGGCCGGTGACCGCGCCGCCGCGGAAGGCTGCCTCCAGCGCGGGCCGGATGCCCCCGCGGGCGGCCTCCGCGACCCGCGCGTTGGCCCGGACCGACACGTTCATGCCGATGTAGCCGGCCGCCGCGGAGGCCGCGCCGCCGATCAGGAACCCGACGGCCACCTTCCAGTCCTGCAGGATGAAGAGCAGGACGAAGAGCACGGCGGCGATGCCGGCGATCACGGTGTACTGGCGGTTCAGGTAGGCGCGAGCGCCCTCCTGCACCGCGCTCGAGATGTCCTGCATGCGCTCGTTGCCCGGGGAGAGCGCGAGCAGCTGGCGGGACGTCACGACGCCGTAGGCCACCGCCAGGCCGGCGGCAACCAGCGCGACGACAACGCCCCAGTCGTCAAGGAAGTCGGTCAAGGGAACAAGCCTCCGAAGTCAGTCAGTGACGCCCGCTGCCCCGGGAAGGCGCAGGCATGAGAAAACGCGGCCAGGGTCCTGGGGCCGCGAAAGCAGTGCGTGAGGATACGAAACCCGGCGGCGGAGGGCGGTTACATCCCTACTGCCCCGGAACCCAGAGCTTCCCGCTCGACTGCGCCGGACCGGGTCCTTCCTGCTGTGGCGGCTCGCCCTCCGCGGGCGCCTCGCCGGCGCCCGCGCCCTGCTGGGCCGCCTGGGCGTAGGCCATCTGGAGCTGGCTGAGCGCGTTGCGGACCTGCCCGGCGTCCGGCCCCAGCTCCTCCTCCACCAGCGGCAGCAGCGCCCGCGCGCCGTCGATCGCCATCCGCAGCTGCTCGAGGTCGCGCTCGTCCTCGGTGCCCGGCGCGAGGCCCGCCTTGCGGCCGCCGAGGTTCACCAGCGACACGACGGTCTGGACGACCACGTCCTCGACCCGCAGCTTCTTGATCTCCGCCTCGTAGGCGGCGCGCAGCTCCTCCTCGGAGGGCTGGCCGGGCTGGCCGGAAGGCGGCGTGCTCATGCGGTGGGGACCTCCTGCGCGTAGGTCTCGCGCGTCTCGCGAACGGTCGCAGCGTAGACGTCCAGGGGCGAGAGGCCCTCCGCGATCAGGGCCCGCTGGCGCTGGGCCGAGTTGCGGTCGGGGAACGCGGGCTCGGGGATGCCGTGCTCGGCGCGCGCGGGGGCAGTCCACTCGAGCATGTCCTCCAGGACGGCGCGCGCCTCGCGCTGCTCGCCCGTCGCGGGGCTGACGTACAGGCCATCCATCCCGTACCGGATCGCCCGCCACATGTTCTCCTCGATCAGGCGGTTCGGGATCGTCTCCCATTCCCGCCGGTCGTCGTCGACGTCGCGCGCGGACTGCAGGATGGCCGCGGCGATCAGCGCCGCGAGCGCCTCGCTCTCGGTCGCGGTCGGCTGCGCGTCGCAGATCCGGACCTCGACGGTGCCGAAGCTGAAGTGCGGTCGCACCGACCACCAGACCTGCGTGTACTCGACGATCGAGCGGCTGCGGACGAGGAAGTCGATGTACTCCGCGTAGCCGTCCCAGCCGCCGAACGCGTCGGGGATCCCGCAGCGCGGGAACGTTCGCGTGAACATCTGCGTGCGGGCGGAGTGCAGCCCGCTGTCCATCCCGTCGAGGTACGGCGACGAGGCGCTGATCGCCAGCAGGCCGGGCAGTACGGTGCGCAGGCGGTCGCAGGTGCGGACCACGCGGTCAGCGCCGTTGATCCCCACGTGCACGTGCAGCGAGAACGTGTTGTTGCGCTTGGCCACCCACTGCAGCCCCTCCGCGACGCGCCGGTAGTGCTCGGTGTCGATGAACTCCTGCTCGCGGTAGTCGGCGAACGGGTGGGTGCCGGTCGCCCCGAGCGCCACCCGGCTCTCCGCCGCGTGGTCGAACAGCAGCCGGCGCGTGCCGCGCTGCCTGGCGAGCGCGTCGCGGAAGTCCTCGCCGCGGCCGGAGACGATCTCGATCTCCGACTTGATCAGCTCGCCCGTGATCTGCTGGCCGAGCGTCGACGGCGCGAGGTCGCGCAGCTCCTCGAAGCGCGGGACCATGTCGAGCGTCTCGGGATCGAGGATCGCGAACTCCTCCTCCAGACCGACGGTGCCGTCCTTCGAGGCAGCGAACACCTCGCGAGCGGCGGCGAGGTCGATGGCCATGGCGCGGAGGCTACGTGAGGTAGAAGTACAGGGCGTAGAGGAGGTCCACGGCGGGGCTCGACGTGTGGACCGTGACCTCCGGCGGCACCTGGAGCAGCGCCTCGGAGTAGTTGAAGATGATCTTCACGCCGGCGTCGACCAGCTGGTCGGCGAGCTCCTGGGCGGCGCTGCCGGGTACGGCGAGGACCGCGACGACGATCTCGTCCTCCTCGACCGCGTCCTTCAGCTCGCCGAGCGGGCGGACGACGATTCCGCCGACCTTCTTGCCCACCTTCTTCGGGGCGTTGTCGAAGACCGAGACGATCTGGAAGCCGTGGTCGGCGAAGATGTCCGACGACGCGATGGCCCGGCCGAGGTTGCCCGCGCCGATCAGCGCGATGTTGTGCTGACCCGCCGTGCGGAGGATCTTCCGGATCTGGCTGACCAGCGAGTCGACGTTGTAGCCGACCCCGCGCTTGCCGAACTTCCCGAAGCCGGAGAGGTCGCGGCGGATCTGCGTGGAGTTCACGTGCGTGTACTCCGACAGCTCCTGGGAGGAGATCGTCTCCTTGCCCATCTTCTTGGCCTGCGTGAGGACCTGGAGGTAGCGCGACAGACGCGCCGCGACGCCGAGCGAGAGGCGCTCGACGGTCGCGACCTGGCCGTTGCCGTCGACAGGTGAACCGAGGCTCGTCATGGCTTCGATTCACTGTAGCCGGGTGCGGCGGCCCGCCTGGACGGGCGGGCCGCCGCCTCCCGGGACGGCCGCGCAGCGGGTTCGCCCAGTCGACGCTGTCGAACCGGAAGAACCCGACGTAGCCCGTGTTGTCGCTCGTCCGCGGCCGGCTGTTGGCCGAGGCGAACGACGTCCATTGGTCCGCCGCGCCGACGGACGTGTGGTGAACCGCTCGGCCTGCGGTTGCTAAACGTTATCTGCGTTACAAAGGAGGTTTCGCAAGTGCCGTTCTTCGACGTAGAGCTCTGCGACCTCCCGACCGTCCAGGGTCACCACAGGGATCCGCTCCAGGTACCGCTTGAACAGCGCGTCGTCGCTCTCGATGTCGACCTCCTCGAAGGACTCGCCGATGCTCTGCAGCACTGCGCGCGCTTCGTCGCACAGGTGGCAGTCCGGGCGGCCGTACAGGGTGATCCGCGCCACGGCGGCGCTACGGCGACGTCGGGACCGGGCCCGCGGCCGGGATGTCGTCGAGGCGCCCCTCGAGCGTCGCGGGCGTGCGCCACATGATCACGGCGTCCTCGCCGTTGTCCTGGTAGTAGCGGCGGCGCAGGCCCGCGGCGCGGAAGCCGAACCGCTCGTAGAGCCGGATCGCGCCCGTGTTCGAGGTCCGCACCTCCAGCGTGTAGCGCGCCGCGGGATCCCCGACCTCCTCGAGCAGCCGCTCCAGCAGCGCCGTCCCGATCCGGTTGCCGCGCAGCTCGGGATCGACCGCGACGTTCATGAGGTGCCAGACGGTGTCGTAGCGCGAGCACACGAGATACGCCGCCAGCCGCCCGCAGGCCGATGCGGCCAGGCAGATGCCACCCGGCTTCGACAGCTCCAGCACGAACATGGCCAGCGACCACGGCGCCGGGAACGCACGGCGCTCGATAGCGATGACCTGCGGCAGATCCGCGTAGGTCAGTCGGCGGATGAGGAGATCAGGGGGCGGAGTGGTCACTCGCTCAGGGACCGCGAGGGTACCGCCGCGAACGCTGAACCCGCACCGGATTTCGGGTGTGTCACGTTGTGGGCGCTATAGGCCCCATTACGTGACACACCCCGGCGCCGCGCGCGCCTAGAAGGAGTCGGGGTCGAGCGTTCGGAGGCGGAGGCCGACGCCCGCGAGGACGAAGACGAGGCCGACGTAGGCGAGGATCCGTGGGTCGGAGCCGGTGTTCGGGAGGGCCTTCGCCTGGTCGTCGGCGGAGTCCTCCTCGTCCGGCGCGTCGTCGCCGGAGTCGTTCGGCGGCGGGGTCGTGTCGCCGCCGTCGTCTCCTCCGCCCACAGGCGGCTCGTCGGTGAGGCCGCCGCCGTCGTCCTGGGCCGCGCGGCCGTTGGTGTTCCCGCCGCCGCCGTCCCCGCGGTCGTTCTGCGCCTGCTCGTCGCCGAACGGGTCCTGGTACTGCTCGTCGCCGGCGCCCTGCGCGAACGCGAGCGAGGGCACCGCGAGCACGAGCGCGAGCAGGACGACGATGGCGCGGCGGCGACGCATCCCGGGAAATGTAGTCATGCGAAGGGATGGAACGCGCGGCGGCAGCGATACGCTCGCCGAAGATGCCGCGCTCCCGGCACATCCTGGTCCTGACGGACCGCGACTGGACGCACCCCCAGGGCGGAGGCACGGGCACGAACCTGTACGGGCAGATCGCCCGCTGGGTCGCCTGGGGCCACCGGGTGACCGTCATCGCCGGCGACTACGAGGGCGCGGCGAAGCACGAGGAGCTCGCGGCGAACCTGGTCGTCCACCGGATGGGGACGCGCCTCACCGTCTTCCCGCGCGCCGCATACGCCACCCTCCGCGGCCTCGCGAAGGACGCCGACGTCGTGCTGGAGGTCGTCAACGGCATCGCGTTCTTCACGCCGCTGTGGTGGTGGCTGCGCAAGCCGCGGGTCGCGCTGGTGCACCACGTCCACCAGGAGCACTACGTCCACGAGCTGGGGACGCGCGGCCGCATCGCCGCCTGGATGCTCGAGCACTTCCCGCTGAAGTTCCTGTACCGCGGCACGCCCGTCCTCACGATCTCGAAGGCCGCCCGCGACGACCTCGTCGAGCTGGGCGTCGAGCCGGACCGCATCCACGTCGTCTACATGGGCGTCGAGCACGAGCAGTTCCACCGCACCGCGAAGGCGGAGAAGCCGACGCTCCTCTACCTCGGCCGGCTCAAGCAGTACAAGCGCCTGGAGGTGCTGCTCGACGTGCTCGAGGCGGTGCCCGAGGCGCACCTCGAGATCGCCGGCGACGGCGACCACCGCGAAGTGCTGCAACAGGAGATCGAGGAGCGCGGCCTGCACGACCGCGTCACGCTCCACGGCTTCGTCGACGAGGACGACAAGGCCGAGCTCTACGGGCGCGCGTGGGTGTCGCTGACGGCGTCGTCCGCCGAGGGCTGGTGCCTGACGGTGATGGAGGCCGCCGCCTGCGGGACGCCGAGCGCGGCGCTGAAGGTCGGCGGGCTGGCGGAGTCGATCGTCGACGAGCAGACCGGGGTCCTGGCCGACACGCCGCAGGAGCTGGCGGCGAAGGTCCGCGACCTCGTACGGGACCCCGAGCGGCGCGAGCGGTTCGGCGACGCCGCCGAGGCGCGCGCCCGCGGCTTCACGTGGGACCGGACCGCCGAGGAGAACCTCGCCCTGCTGGAGCGCGCCGCCGACGAGCCCGCGCCGACGCTCGCCGCCGGCCTGCGGCGGTCAGAGACCGCGAAGGCGGCCGGGATGGCCCTCGCCACGCTCGGCGCCAACGCGATCGCCATCGTCTTCACCGTCGTCTTCACGCGCCTGCTCGGCGTCGGCGACTACGGCGCGCTGGGCGCGCTGCTGTCGACGTTCACGATCCTCGCCGTCGCCGGCTCGGCGCTGCAGGTGGCCGTCGCGCGCGAGACCGCGCTGGGCCGGCTCGGCGATCGCACCGAGGTCGGCGCGACGGTCCGGAAGTGGTCGCGGCAGCTGCTGGCCGCGTTCGTCGCGATCGCGGCCGCGTCGCTGATCCTGCGCGACCCGATCAGCGAGGTGGTCGCCGTGCCGGAGCACGCGTGGGCGGCGGCGGCGATCCTCCCCACCGGCGTGCTGTGGCTGCTGCTGAGCGTCCAGCGCGGGGCGCTGCAGGGCCTGCACGCCTACGCGTTCGTCGGCGGGAGCGTGATCTTCGAGGCCTTCGGGCGGCTGCTCTTCGGCCTGGTGCTGGTGCTCGGCGGGCTGGGGGTCACCGGGTCGTTCCTGGGGACGCCGTTGTCGATGATGGCCGCCGCGGCGGTCCTGGCAGTGCTCGTCGACCGGCGCACCGGTGCGGCGCCCGCGGGGACGTCGGTGCGCACGCTGCGCAGCGTCGTCTCCGGCGGCTGGGCGCCGATCGTCGGGCTGATCTTCCTGGCCGCCCTGCAGAACGTGGACGTGATCGTCGCCAAGCACCAGATGGCCGACGACCCTGCGGGCGCGTACGCGGCGGCGGTGGTCGCGGCGAAGCTCGTCGTGTGGACCGCGATCGGGATCGGGCTCTACCTCCTGCCCGAGGCGACCCGCCGCGCCGCCGCCGGCCTCGACCCGCGCCCGGTCTTCATGCGCACGCTCGCGCTGCTCGCGTGCGTCTGCGTCCCGGCGCTGCTGATCTTCGCCGCCGTGCCGTCGCTGCTGCTGCGCCTCGCGTTCGGCGAGGAGTACACGACGGCGGCGGACGCGCTGATCGTGCTCGGCGCCGCGATGACGCTGCTCGCCGTCGCGTACCTCGCGGTCCAGTACATGCTCGCGCTGCGGCAGACGGGCTTCCTCTGGGTCCTCGGCGTGGTCGCCCTCGCCGAGCCCTTCCTGCTGACCGCCGGCGACTACGGCCTCGTGTCGTTCGCCGCGGTCGTCTTCGCGCTGCAGTGCACGGCGGCCGCGGGCGCGGTGGCCCTGGCGCTGCGCCGCCGGACGCCGGCCGTCGCCGCCACGTGAGCGGCGCCGACCCGCCCGTCCTGCACGGGCTCGCCCGGGTCAAGCAGCTGTGGACGCTGTTCCGCAACGAGCAGACCGATCCCGGTCCCTTCTACACCGTGCTCGCGCGGGAGGCGGTCGCCGACCTCGACCGCCGCTACGGGCCGCTGCGCGGGCAGACCATCGCGGACCTCGGCTGCGGCCCGGGCTTCTACACCCGCGCGTTCCGCGCCGCCGGCGCCACCGTGCTGCCCGTCGACAACTCCGAGGAGGAGCTGGCGCTCGCGGGCGACCCTCCGGAGGGGGCGATCCTCGCGGACGCCGGGGCGCTGCCGTTCGACGACGACTCGGTCGACGGCGTCTTCGCCTCGAACCTGCTCGAGCACACGCCGAACACGCCCGACGTGATCCGCGAGATCGAGCGCGTCCTGAAGCCCGGCGGGTGGGGCTACATCTCGTGGACGAACTGGTACTCGCCGTGGGGCGGGCACGACATGTCGCCGTACCACTTCCTCGGGCCGTCAAGCGGCCCGCGGCTGTACGAGAGGCGCCACGGGCCGCCGCGGAAGAACCCGTACGGCGCGGGGCTGTGGGCGGTGCACGTCGGCCCGACGATCCGGCTCGTGCGGTCGCGGCCGGGGCTCGTCGTGGAGCGGATCGAGCCGCGCTACTGGCCGCGGCTGGCGTTCATCGCGCGGGTGCCGGGCCTGCGCGAGGTCGCGATGTGGAACTGCGTCATCCGCGTGCGGAAGGCGACGAGCGTCGTGGCGGCCAGCACGCAGACCGACGGCTCCGCGGCGAAGCGGAACCGCGTCGTGCCGTAGGTCACCGCCGCGACGGCGATCACCATCGCGACCGGCGCGAGCAGCAGCCAGCGCTCTCTTCGCCGGACGAGGAACGCTCCGGCGGCCGCGAGCGGCGCGAGGAGCCACCACATCCGGATGCCCCACCGGGTCGACGCCGTGCCGCGGCCCTCCTGCGCGTTGATGAAGACCGACTGCGGCAGGCTCCACGCGTCGAGGACGCGCAGGACCCGCACCGGCACCACCGCCGGCAGCCGCGCCGCGTGGTCGCGCGCGTACGCCCAGCCCTCCTCGCGCTGGCGCGCGTAGTACTCGGACTCGTCCTCGCCCGGCCGCTCGTCGGAGTAGCACTGGAAGCGCCAGTAGCCGATCAGCTCCTCGTAGTAGGTCTCGCGGCAGTTGGCGCCGGCCCAGAGGTTGTTGGCGTTGCCGGAGATGAGCGGCGGGTCCTCGAACGTGGTCGCGTTGCGGATCAGCCACGGCGCGAGGACGAGCGCGAAGGCCGCGAGGCCGGTGACCATCGCTCGCCGATGCCTCCACGTGAAGGGGATCAGGAGGAGCGGGACGAGCAGCAGCGCCTCGCCGCGGGTGAGGGCGGCGGCGCCGAGGAGCGCGCCGGCAAGGGCGGCCCGCTTCACCCCCGGCCGGTCGCGCACCGCCGCCAGGGCGAGGAGCGACCCGACCACGAGCGCGCCGTAGAGGGTCTCGCTCATCAGAGACACGTCCGCGGCCCAGAGCATCGGGTAGACGGCCGCGATCCCCGCCGCGACGAGCCCGACGGCGTCGCCCCGCCGCCCGCCCGGCTCCGCCGCCACTCGCCCCCCCAGCAGTCCGATGAGGACGACGGTCACCGTGCCGATCGCGGCGCCGAGGAGGCGGTGCGAGAAGTAGCCGTTGCCGCCGACGAGGTCGGCGGCGGCCAGAACGACCTCCCAGCCGGGCGGGTGCTCGGCGGTCGGGGCGTCCGCGAAGGCCTGCGTGAACCCATCCCCGTCCGCGATGTTCTGGGCGACCTGGTGGAAGATCATCGCGTCGCCCTGGACGAGGTTGTCCTTCGCGCCGAACGCCGCGGCCACGCGCACGGCGAGCGCCCCCGCCGCGACGAGGGCGAGGCGCCGCGCGAAGGGGTCCGGGGGCCGCATGGGGCGCCAGCCTAAGCTGCGCTCCGTGGCCGCCGCCCCCTCCCCCGCGCTCGCGCCGCCGCCCGGCAACCCGCGCTTCCCGCTGCTCGACGCGATGCGCGCGCTCGCCGCGATCGCGATCGTCCTCACCCACACGGCGGGCGCCAGCGGCTTCAACGTCGACAACGCGCTCGGCGCCTACACCGCGCGCCTGAACATGGGCGTGACGCTGTTCTTCCTGCTCTCGGGCTTCCTGCTCTACCGGCCGTTCGTGGCGGCGCGACTGGAGGGCCGGCCGCGGGTGCGGATCCGCGACTACACCCGTCGGCGGGTGCTGCGGATCGTGCCGGCGTACTGGGTCGCGCTGACCGTGCTCGCCCTCTGGCCCGGCCTGCCGGGGTTCTGGGACGGCCCGTGGTGGCGCTCGTACTCGTTCGCCCAGATCTACTGGCTCGACAGCACGGTCCAGGGGATCTTCCCGGCGTGGACGCTGTGCATCGAGATCTCGTTCTACCTCGCGCTGCCCTTCATCGCGGTGGCGGTGGGGCGCATCGCCGGACAGCGGTGGAAGGTCGAGTTGGGCGTGCTGTTCCTGCTCGCCGCGGCGAGCCTCGCGCTGCGGAGCGCGCTGCAGGCGGACGGCGGCTTCTTCGTCCTGCAGAACACGCTCGCCACCTACCTCGACTGGTTCGTGTACGGGATGGTCCTGGCGGTGCTGAGCGTCGTCGTCCACCGCGCGCACGCGCGCCCCGCTCCGCTGCGCGTGATCGAGCGGCGGCCGTGGGTCCCCTGGCTCCTCGCGGCCGCGGTGTTCTGGTTCGTCGCAACGCAGCTCGACCTGCCGCGCGGGTTCTTCCTCGTCTACACGAACATCAACTACCTCGGCGAGCACCTCGGGTACGCGGCGGTCGCGGTGCTGCTCCTGCTCCCGGCGATCTTCGGGACCGCCGGCGGCGGCTGGCCGCGCCGGCTGCTCGCCTCGCGCGTGCTCGGCTGGCTGGGCCTGATCTCGTACGGGATCTTCCTGTACCACGGCCCGCTGGTCGTCTGGCTGAAGAAGCAGGAGGCCGACGAGTGGATCCCCGGCTCCGGCTACCTCTCGATGGCGGTGGTCGCGCTCGCGATGGCTATCGCCTGCGCCGCGCTGAGCTACTACCTCGTCGAGCGGCCCGCGCTGCGGTTCAAGGACGCGCCGTTCGGATCCAGCTCCCTGAGGCGCCGCTCGGCCGCCCGCGCCTCGGCCGGCGCCTGACCGGTCTCCGCCAGCGCCCGCCACGCCGCCGCGTTGTCGGGCTCCTCCTCGGTCGCCTCGCGCGCGAGCGCCGCGGCCTCCGCGTCGCGGCCCTGGGCGTGCAGTGCGCCCGCGACGGACACGAGCGCGGCGGTGCCGCGACAGCTCTCGCGGATGCGGTCCACCGCGCCGGCCGGTGCGCCCTGCCCGCGGAAGGCGGCGGAGAAGACCTCGCCGCGCGCGTCGTCGCAGCGCTCGTGGTCGTGCAGGCGCGCACCAAAGAACGCGGCGACGACGACCGCGACGGCCGCCGCGGCGATCCTCACGCCGAACCCTCGCGGCTCGACTTCCCGGCGCGCGCGACGGGCCCCTCCGGGCCCCTCCGCGCGTGCACGATCAGGCTCAGCCCGACCGGTGGGCGGAAGCGGTCCTCGACGAGCGTGCGGTAGAGCGGCAGGACGCGCTCGAAGGCGCGCAGCGAGCGCGGGTCGAGCGAGGGCTCGCGCGTGCGGTTCTTCGCCATCCAGCCAAGGATGCCGAGCGCGTTGAAGCGGTAGAGGTCGAGGACCTCGAGGCCCGCTTCCTCGACGAGGTCGCGCAGGCGCGCGCGGGTGTAGCGGCGGTGGTGGCCGTAGAGGCTGTCGAGCCGCCCGTAGAGGCGCGGGTGCGCGGGGACGAGCAGGCTGAGGACGCCGCCGGGCCGCAGCGCGCGGGCCATGGCGGCGACGGCGGCGTGGTCGTCCGCCGTGTGCTCGATCACGTTCAGCGCGACGACGAAGTCCCGCTCGCCGGGCCGCAGCGACGGCGCCTCCGGCAGCGTCTCCTCCGCGACGTGGGAGAACGAGGTGCGCAGGCGCGCCGCGCACGCCGGGTCCGGCTCGACGAGGAGGAGGTCGTCGACGCCGACCGCCCGGATCCGTTCGCTGTACGTGCCGATCCCCGCGCCGATCTCCGCGACGTCGCCACGCACGTGCGGGCGGAACTGCTCGAAGATCCAGTCGGCGAGCCGTTCGGCGCGGGCGAGGTTCTCGAGGTCCCAGACGGTCTCGGTGTGCGCGGTCATGCGGAGGGCGGCAGGCTAACCGCGCCGCGCGGCGGCGACCGTCCGCCACAGCGCGATCCCGATGAGGACCACCGCCGCAACGCCGACCCAGTGCGCGGCGATCAGCTCGACCGCGTAGTTGGTGTTGTAGCCGCCGGGGTCCCGCGGCGAGATCGCGAGGTAGAGGATCGGCACGACGACGCCGAGCAGCCCGCCCGCGGCCAGCGCCAGCTGCTTCGCCGAGAACCCCCGCCACAGCACGAACGCGACCGCCGGCGCGATCACGACGCCCGCCCGGATCGCGAACACGAACCCGAGCACGACACCCGCGGCGAGGCCCGCGAGGAGCGCGCGGCGAAGGGGCCATGGAGTGGCGGCGGCGTCCGCGATGGGGCCGAGGCGCACGGGCAGTGCGCCACCGGGGGGCGGGCCGAGCGATGGCGGCGGCGCGCCCTCCCGCGGCTCGCCGAGCGACGCCGGTTGCGCCCCCGCCCGCGACCGCTGCGGCGACGCGGCGGGGGCGCCCCCTCGCCTCAGCGCCACCGCGAGCAGTGCCAGGCACGCGACGAGGGAGACGATGTACGCGGGCGGGAGCCAGCGGTTCGGCGCCCACGCGACGTCGACCTGCTGGCACCCCGGCTCGACGCGCCAGCCGTTCGCGTAGCCCTGCATCGGGGTCGGCGCGCCAAGGTCGTGGCCGTCGCACGTCGCGCGCCAGCCCTCGTTGTAGCTCTCGCCGACGACGAGCCACGCGGGACGGTCGACGGCGAGGCGGATGCCCGAGCGTTTCCCGCGGCCCTGATCGCCGGGGTCGACGACGCGACCGGGCGCGACGGCCGCGGCCGGCTCTCCGCCGGAGCGCAATCGCAGGTGGTCGACGACGAGCGGCCCGCGCCCGCCCAGGACGCGCTGCTCCCCGGCGTGCAGGAGCAGCGGCTTCCCGCACTGCTCGGCCCTGATCGGCAGGTCGCCGGCGAGGTCCTCGACCCGCCCGACCGCGCGCAGCTCGACGCGGCCGTTCGTCGTGTCGACGGTCGCGTCCCCGCAGCGGCCGCGGAGCGGCCCCGACCGCGGCACGTCGAGGCGCGGCGCGCCGACGACCTCGGCGATCCCGACCGCGCGCCGCTGCCGCTCGCGACCGGTCGCGCCCGCCGGGAACGCCGCGTCGACGACCTCGATCGTCAGGACCCGCCCGCGCATGCGCCGCGGCAGCGCGACCGTCCCGTCCGCGTCGACCGGCAGCAGCGGGCCGGTCGGCGGATCGGTGTCGTCGCTCACCCGCACCTTCACCGCGGTCGGCACTCGCACTGTCTCGCGCGGCGGCCGCAGCCTCAGGCGCGAGACCGCGAACGGCCTCCGCGCCCGGAGGCGCAGCGTCTGGGGCCGGTCGAGCCACGGCGCGATCCACGCGGTCCCGGCATCGCCGTCGAACGCCCCCGACGCCCGGAAGCTGCTCTGCCCGCGATAGCGCCCGGTCGAGGTGGCGACGCCGCCGGACGCGCCCGCGAGGCGGTCCAAAGCGGCGTCGGTGCCGCTCGGCGCGGCCGAGGTCCACGCGTCGACCGCGTACCGCATCGCCGCCGGTGGGCTGATCGTGCGGACGAGCTGACGCTCCGGGTCGACCCGGTCGCGCACGACGTACGACTGGAACGGCCCGCTCGGCGGGCCGGAGCGACGCGGCGCGTCGACCGTCGTGCGCGAGAAGAGGTACGTCAGGGCTGCCGGCCGGCCTCGCAGCGCCCGCTCGACCAGCACCGGCGGGCGCAGGCGCTCGCGCGCGGTCACGCCGGGGATGCGCAGCTCGCGGATACCGCCCGCGCCGCCGGTGATCCCGTCCGGCTGGGAGACGTCCAGGATGCGGACGCTCACCTCGTCGACGCGCTTCCCCAGCTCGACCCGGTTCCACCCCGGCCGGACGTCGACCTCCTCGCCGTCGATCGCGATCCGCTGCACGACGCCGTGCCGGTCGCCGTAGGGCAGGACCTCGACGTACGGGATCGTCCGCGGCGCCTCGAGCTTCACGGTCAGCACGTGGCGCGGCCGCGCGAGCGCGCGGTCGGCCAGCCAGGCGGTCGCCTCGTCGCGGTCGATCGCCGCGTACGGCCGGTGCTCGGGGAATTGCGTGACCTGCGGCGACGCGGGCGCGGTGACGGACTCCACGCCCTCGACGAGCGCGACGGTCTGGGCGTCCGGCCCGCGATCGAACGGATCGAGCATCGCGCCGTCCTCCGAGAGGTCCTCGTCCGGAGGAAGGGTCGGCCCGGTGTTGGAGCGCAGCCGCGCCGCGGTGTACGCGCGGCGGCGGTTCGTGTCCGTCACGACGAAGGACGCGCCGCCGGCGGCCGCGCGGCGCAGCTCCGCCGGGTCGAGGTCCGCGGCGTACGCCAGCGGGCGCTTCGTGTCCAGCGCGCCGAACCCCGCCAGCTCCGCGATCCCCTCCGCGCCGCCGTCGATGATCGTCGCGGGCGCGCGCGGCAGCAGCCGCACCATCCCGCCGGTGTCCAGCCGCTGGAGCCGGACGCGCGGCTCACGCGTGTCCCCCCGCACGCGCCCGGCGGCGGCGAGCTCGCGGCGGAGAGGGCCGAGTTGCGTGCCCGCCCGCCCGAGGACGTCCGCCGCCTCCACCGCCCCGACCGCCCCGCTCCGCGACCGGTCGCTGTCGGCGCGCGTGACGAGCATCCCGACCCCGAGCAGGTCCAGCAGCGGCGGGAGCTGGCCGGGGAGCATCCGCTCCTGGCTGACCAGCGAGTCCGCCGCCCACATCAGGTCCACGGCGCGCAGGTCGCTGAACGGCACGACCCACCGCTCGGCGACCGGCCGGTCGGCGAGGGTCTGGAGGATCGGGTCCCACGTCCCGCCCCACTCGTAGAACGCGAACAGCTGCCCGGGCAGGACCATCGCCCGCTCGTCCTCCGGCAGCCGGTCCACCTGCTTCGCCGCGTCCTCCCAGTACGACGGGACGTCGAACGCGAGCTGCCGCTCGGGCGCCTGGCCGGACACGAGCGGCCACGCCGCCGCGACAACGACCGCCGCGCCCGCGAGCGTCATCAGCACGCGCCGCCGCGCCCACAGCATCCCGAACGCCACGCCGCCCAGGCACGCCAGCCCGAGCGCAACGAGCGGCCCGGCCTTGTACGTCGTGCGCAGGAACTGCACGACCCCGACGTGGTTGTAGGTGAAGGTCGCGGCCCTGCGCAGCGGCGTCCCCTCCGGGAACCCGGCGACCATCACCAGCAGCCCGACGAGCGTGAGGATCAGGAAGAACGGGCCGTAGCGCCAGCGGCGCGTCCACGCGAACCCGCCGAGCGCGAACGCGGGGACGAGCAGCGACGCCACGACGACGACCGGGCTGAAGAGGAAGTCCGGCCCGATCGACGTGTACGGCCGCAGCGTCCCGCCGAACCCGAGGCCGATGTAGCTCGTCCAGAAGCTCATCAGCCGCAGCGCCTCGCTGACGCTCGTCGTCTGCCAGATCGTCCCGGGCTGCTCGGTGAACGGGAGGAAGTCGAGGCCGTACCGCGCGTGGACCAGCACGGGCACGACCCACCACGCGTTCCCGAGCGCGACGGCCGGCGCGAGTCGCACGAGGAACGGCTTCAGCGCCCCTCTGCCGACCCCGCCGAGCGTCCGCTCGTAGAGGACGAACAGGATCGGCGCGAGGAGCAGCCACCCCGTCACCGCCGCGTTCACGCCGCCGCCGGTGCAGGTGAGGACGAGCGCGAAGACCGCGGGCCACCGCCATCCGCGCGGGTGTCTGAGGCCGCGGTGGACGGCGAGCAGCAGCCACGGCAGCGCGGCGTACGCGAGCAGCGAGACGCTGATGCGGTTCGCGTAGATCGCGACGTACGGGTTGAGGACGAAGAGGACCGCGGCGGCGACGTGCGGCGCGCCGCGCGGGCGGTCGAGGAGGTCGTCGAGCAGCTTCACGACCCCGATCGCGGCGACCGCGAACATCGTTCCCAGCCAGAGGCGGTGCACGACCCACACCGGGATCCCGAGCGCGTCCCCCGCGGCGAACCACGGCGCCATCGGGAAGAGGTAGCCGCCGTACTGCCCCCCGAAGACGTGGCCGAGCTGGCCGGTCGGCGTCCACGCGCTCGCGACGTCGGCGATGAACGACCCGGGGTCGACGTACAGGTCGACCTTCGTGTCGGCGACGACGGTGCCCGGCCGCTGGACGAGCGCGAGCACGTACGACGCCGCGGCCAGGCCGAACGGGATCAGCCTGGGACCCATGAGCGTCGCGCAGAGTAGTGCGGGGACTACTCTCGGCGCGCCCGTGCTCCTCCTCGCCCGCGCCGCAGTCCTCGTCGGCCCGACCGTGCTCGCCTTCTTCAGCGGCGGGTACTTCACGGGGTCGCGGCTCGTCGCGGGCATCGTCGCGTGGGCCGTCTTCGCGGCGCTCCTCGTCGCGCGCCGTCCGCAGCTCCCCCTCGCCTTCGCGGCCCTCGCGCTCCTCGTCGGGTGGACGTGGCTCTCGACGCTCTGGGCGCCTCTGGGCGCGCCCGCTTCCGCGTCCGTCGAGCTCGGGCTCCTCTATCTCGGTGCTCTCGGTGCCTCCTTCGTCGCACTTCGCGGGGCGACGGGGGCGGTCGAGCCCGTGCTGGCCGGAGGAGCGTTGGTGGTCATCGGCTACGGGATCGCGGGTCGGGTGCTGCCGGATCTCGTCGAGCTGTCGCGGACGCGGAGCGCCGGCGGGCGGCTCGACCAGCCGCTGACGTACTGGAACGCGACGGGCGCGCTCGCGGCGCTGGGGCTCGTCCTCTGCGCGCGCCTGGCGGGCGACCGGACGCGACCGCTCTGGCTCCGGGCGGCCGCGGCGGCGGGCAGCGCGCCGCTCGGGCTCGGGGTCTACCTCAGCTACTCGCGCGGCGCGCTCACCGCGCTCGGGGTCGGGCTCGCGGTCCTGATCGCGCTCGCGCCGACGTGGCCGCAGCTCCGCGCCGGCGCGATCGCGCTCGAGGCCGCCGCGCTCTGCGCCGGGGTCGCGTCCCTGCTGCCCGCGGTCACCGCCGCCGAGGGCGACGACTTCGCCGCCCAGGGAGCGATCCTCCTCGTCGTCCTCCTCGCCGCGATGGCGGGCGCCGCCGCCCTCCAGGCGTGGAGCGCCCGCGCCGAGGACGAGGGAGCGACGCGGACCGGCCCGCTCGGCGCGCCGCGCCACGCGGCCGCGCAGCGGAGCCGCGTTGCGGAGCGGAGTGGCGCGGCGGAGCGGAGCGGCGCGGCTCCCCACCCCGCGCCCCTCCCCACCCTCGCGCGGCGAGTCGCGCGACTGGCGGTCGTCGCCGCCGTCGCCCTCACCCTCGCGCCCTTCGCCGCGGCGGTCGTGGACCCCGACGACAAGCCTCGGGACCCGGCGTTCGGGGCGACGGCGCACCGGTTCACCGATGCGGGCAGCCGGCGGTTCGACTACTGGGAGGCGGCGCTGAAGGGCTTCGCGAGCGATCCCGCGGTCGGCCGGGGGGCCGGCGGCTACCAGGCGATCTGGCTGGAGGAGCGCGACGTGCGCGAGCGGGTCGTCGACGCCCACTCGCTCGAGCTGGAGACCGCGGCGGAGCTGGGGCTGGTCGGGCTGGCGCTGCTGGCGCTGTTCCTCGGCGCCGTCGCGACCGCCGCGCGGCGGGTCGGGCGCGTCCACCCCGGCCTCGCCGCGGCGCTGGCGGTGTACGGCGCGCACTCAGCCATCGACTGGGATTGGGAGCTGCCCGCGCTGACGCTCGTCGCCGTCGTGCTCGCCGGGGCGGTCCTGCGCGCCGCGGCCGACGGCGACGCGGAGCTCGGCGAGCAGCGCCCGCTCGCGGGGTAGCGCGAGCGCAGCGAACGCGACGAGGAACAGCGCCACCTCGACCGCCGCCTGCCATCCCGGCCGAGCGCCGCCCCACAGCGCGACCCGAAGCCCGACCGCCAACGACGTCGCGACGAGGAGCGGCGGCAACGCGGGCCCCAGGATGCCGCGCACCGACGCCCGCGGCAGCATCCTCCGCACGTACCGCGCCCGCACCGCCAGACCGACCAGGACCGAAGCGACGCGGCCCGCGACGAACCCCCACGCGCCCCACACCACCAGCGCCGGCACCGCCAGGACGGCGAACGCCACCACCACGACGACCGCCTCCACCGCCGGCGGCCGCGTGTCCCCGTGCGCGCGGTAGAACGAGAACCAGTTGAAGCCGAGGTGCTGGAGCAGCCCAGCGACGGCGAGGCCCTGGATCAGGATCTCCGCGTCCCGCCACTCCTCCCCCACCACGAACGACACGAGATCGGGCGCGAACAGCACGAGCCCGACGCAGAACGGCAGCACCCACAGCAGCGTCGCCCGGTTCGACTTGACGAACAGCTCCTCGAGCGTCGCCGTCCGCCCCTTGATCGCCGCGATCGCCGGGTAGATGGTGGCGGTCACGATCTGGTCGGCGCGGTCGACGTAGCGCGTCACCGTCACCGCGAGCGTCAGGAAGCCGACCCACCGCAGCCCCTCCGACAGGTCGAAGGCGAGCACCTGCCCCTGCTGCACGACCAGCGTCGCGACCGTCGCCACGAGGATCCACACGCTGAAGCCGAGGTACCGCCGCGCGGCCGCGCGGTCCCAGCGCAGGGCCAGTCCGAACGGCGACACGACCAGCGTCACCAGGACCGCCACCACGTACCCCGCCAGCGGCCCGACGACGAGCGAGTACACGCCGAAGCCCGACGCCGCCAGCGGCACGGTGACCGCGAAGGACACGGCCGGCTGGACCGCCTGCAGCGCCCGCTGGCGCGCGAAGTCCATCCGCCGGAAGAAGACCCACAGCGGCGCGAGCAGCGCGAACGCCAGCGGGAGATACGCCGTCGCGAGCATCAGCCCGAGCAGCCGCGAGTCGCCGTACACCGCCGCGACCACAGGCGCCAGCGCGCACAGCAGCAGCGCGAACACGACGGACGTCCCCAGCTCCAACGTGAACGCCCGCTGGAACTCCTCCTCCGACGACGACTCCTGCTGGACGTACGCCTCGTCGATCCCGACCCGCTTCAACGCGATGACCGTCATCGTCGTGACGGTCACGATCCCGTACAGGCCGATCAGCTCGGGCCCGAGCAGGCGGGTCACGATGAGCCCCTGCGCGACGACGAGCACGTCGATCGCCGCGAGGAAGACGCCCGTCACGAGCGCGCCGCGCACCGTGCGGGCGCGCAGCTCCGAACGGGGGAACGAGAAGCGGCCGGTCATTTCGCGCCACTACCATCGCACCCCCTCGTGGAGCAGACCCCCTCCAACCTCCCGGACATCGACGAGCGCCGCCTCGTCAGCGTCGTCATGCCCGCCTACGAGGAGGCGGCCACGATCGAGGTCGTCCTGCGTCGCGTGCTCGCGCTCGACCTGCGGATGGAGGTCATCGTCGTCGACGACGGCTCCCAGGACGCGACCGCCGAGATCGCCGAGAACGTCGACGGCGTGCAGGTCCTCAAGCACGAGCGCAACCGCGGCAAGGGCGCGGCGGTCCGCACCGGGATCGCGGCGTCGACCGGGGACATCGTCGTCATCCAGGACGCCGACCTCGAGTACGACCCGCGCGACCTCCCGCGCCTGCTCGGCCCGCTCCTCGAAGGCGTCGCCGACGCGGTCTACGGCACGCGGCTGCGCGGCGGCGGCGAGCCGCAGCGCGCGCACCTCTTCTGGCACTACGCGGGGAACCGCGCGCTGTCGCTGCTGACGAACGTCCTCTACAACACCACCATCAGCGACATGGAGGTCGGCTACAAGGCGTTCCGCGGCGACCTCATCCGCTCGCTCGAGCTCGTCAGCGACGACTTCGGCTTCGAGCCCGAGGTGACCGCGAAGATCCTGCGGCGCGGGGACGTCCGGCTCTACGAGGTCCCGATCTCCTACTACGGCCGCACGTACGAGGAGGGCAAGAAGATCACCTGGCGCGACGGGCTCCGGGCGGTCGTCGTCCTCATCCGCTGCCGCCTCGGGGGATAGGGCCGTGCTGCTGGACGTCCGCGGCCTGAGCAAGCGCTACGGCTCGGGCGTCGTGGCGCTGGACGGCGTCGACCTGGACGTCGGCGAGGGCGAGCTGGTCGGCCTGCTCGGGCCGAACGGCGCCGGCAAGTCGACGCTCGTGAAGATCTGCTGCGGGCTCGTGCGCGCGTCGGGCGGCACCGCGACGGTGTGCGGCGCGCCGGCGGGGTCGGCCGCGGCGCGCGCGTCGATCGGCTATCTCGCCGAGCTGTTCCGGTTCCCCGGCTGGGCGACCGGCGACGAGGTCCTCACGCTGCACCAGCGGTTGAGCGGCGGCGAGCCCGACGCGCGCGAGCGCGCCGAGCTGCTGGAGCTGGTCGGGCTGCGGGAGGCGCGCGAGCGGCGGGTCGAGACGATGTCGAAGGGGATGCAGCAGCGGCTCGGGCTCGCGCAGGCGCTCGTCGGGAAGCCGCGGCTGCTGCTGCTCGACGAGCCGACCAGCGCGCTCGACCCCGTCGGCCGGCGGCTCGTGCGCGAGGTGCTGGTGGAGCTGCGGCGCCGCGGCCAGTCGGTCCTGTTGAACTCGCATCTCCTGTCCGAGGTCGAGCTGGTCTGCGACCGGGTCGTGATCGTCGACCGCGGCCGCGTCGTGACCCGCGGCCGGCCGTCGGAGCTGGCGCGGCCGCGGGGCGTCGAGGTCGAGACCGCGGCCGGGACGAGGCTGTTCGAGGGCGCCGGCCGCGACGAGGCGCCGGAGATCGTCGCCGGGCTCGTCGCGGAGGGCGAGAGCGTCTACGGCGTCCGGGTGCTGCGGTCGACGCTGGAGGACGTCTACGTGGACGCGGTGTCGTGACCGGCGCGCTCACCATCGCCGCGCACGCGCTGCGCGAGTCGCTGCGCCGCCGGGTCTTCGTCGTCGTGCTCGTGCTGAGCGTGGTGTTCCTCGGCCTCTACACCTGGGGCGCCGCGGAACTGTTCGACGACGTCGATGCGTTCGGCGACAACGAGTTCGGCGTCGAGGCGGACACGCTCGCGGGCGCGACGATCCTCGGCCTGGCGATGTTCGCGATCCTGTTCCTCGGGTCGGTGCTCGCGACGTTCCTCACGCTCGGCGCGGTCCGCGGCGACGCGGAGCGCGGGCTGCTGCAGCCGCTGATCGTGCGGCCGGTCGGGCGCTTCGAGTACCTGCTCGGGCGTCTCCTCGGCGCCGCGGCGGTCAGCGCCGCGTATGTCGTCGTGCTGTTCGGGGCGTGCGTGGTGGTCACCGGGCTGCTCGGCTGGTGGCCGGATCGCGTCGTCGCTCCCGCGCTGAGCCTCGCCGGGGCGGCGGTCGTCATCGCGGCGCTGTCGCTGCTGGCCAGCGCGCTCCTCTCGACCACCGCCAACGGGATCGCCGTGTTCATGGCCCTCGGCGCGGGACTCACCGCCGGGCTGCTCGGGCAGATCGGCGAGGCGCTGGACTCGCGCACGCTCGACCGCATCGCCGACATCGGCTCGTGGATCCTCCCGTTCGAGGCGCTCTACCAGCACGGCCTCGCGCGCCTGACCGCCGACGTCGAGGGGAGCACCGCGGCGATCGTCAACCTCGGCCCGTTCGGGGGCGCGCAGGAGGCGTCGCTCGCCGTGTGGCCGTTCGCGCTCGCCTACGTCGGCGCCGTCATCGGCCTCGCCGCGCTCTCGTTTTCGCGACGGGACCTCTAGGCGCCCGCGATGGGAGTCTCGAGCGCGACCTCCTCCGGGAGCGGTGGCTCGTCAAGCTCCTCGTCGTACGCGCTGTGATCGCCCGCCAGCTGATCGTCGCGCGCCACCGGCTTGCCCATTGCGTCGCCGACGAGCTCTACGAGCGCCTCGAAGCGGCTCTCGAAGAAGTGCTCGAACTGATCCGAGCGAAGATGGTCGGGCTCGATCAGGTGACCCTCCAGGATCGCGTCGACGTCGTCACCGACCCGCTCGTCGAGCGTGCGGACATACGAACTCGGCGCTCGACCGCCGATACTCCGGTTCGTGTCGTAAGACAGCGGGGTCTTGTTCACGATGCTGTCACGCATCCCCCTATCGATATCTCGGTCGTCGCACCACTTCCGCGGAAAGATGTGGTGAACGTCGATGTGCAGGTCGAAGAACTGCGCCATGTCAATTTCGACCGCCCTGAGCCAGTCGCGCGCGCCGCGCTTCATCAGCAGCGCATGGACGCCTTTGTAGGCGGCACTGTTACGGGTTCGCAGCGATAGCAACCGTGTCGCCTCGAACGCCGCGTCGGAGACCGTTCGAGGCGCCGTCCCGCCATCGATCCACGCCGGGACCTGCTCGATGTCTCGTGCGAAGCGCGTCTCGACCGCGCCGCTGTACAGCTCGCCTAGCACCCCGCACCAGTACCACTGTCGGAGTCGGCGGTCGTTTGCGTACTCGTCTGTCGCCCCACCGAGGATGCACCTCAGTGCCGCGAGAGGAACCAGCTGGGTCCGGTACGGCACGTCATCCGCATCGAAGACCTTCTCCCGCGCCAAGAACTGCGCGGCCCATTCAAACCCTCGGGTGACGTGTTCCGCCCAACGCAGGTAGTCGGCGAGGCCCATCTTCAAGATGTCCTTGCGCCGACACGAGACGGCAGGCGACGCGCCGTCCTCGCTGCGCGCGGACTGCGCCTCGTTACGGCGATGCCAAGTCGTAACGAGGGCGACCGCCTGCAGAAAGTCGGTGCTCTCGAGTTTCTGCAGGACGGGCCGTGCATTGAGGCGGTGCTTGCGTTCGCGCCAATCCTCGTTGAGACGGAAGTCGTCCGCGGCGAACGTCGCCGTCAGGAGCTCGAAGACGTTGAGAACGACCCCGCCTGTGTTCACCTTCTCGAAGACCGTGCACACGGCCTCCTTCGGCGTCTCCTTCTTGAGGACGATGACCGGCACCGTGTAGCCGATGAAATTTCTCAGTACGCGCTCGTAGAACGCGTTCCACCGCGCAGCGGCCCGTTCGGCGCCCAGCGGGCTCAGCTGCACGTAGCGGTTCTGCCACTCGAAGACGGCGCCCATGTCGAACACGCGCGCGAGCGGGAACGCCTCGCCGCGGCATTCGAGATCGACGGAACTCAAATCCTGGTCGACGACTCGGCCGAAGTCCGAGCGTATGACTCGGTCCTCAGGTATCGAGAGGATCACGTCCTCGCGGTCCAAGTCGTCGTCGAGCGCTCTCGCGATGTCGACGTAGTACCACCGTTTGAGACGCTTTCCGCGAGCGTCCGTGGTGTCGACGACACGGCCCGAGCGGAGCGCCTGATACAGCGACGTGACGCGTTGTTGGCCGTCGAGCAACAGTCTTTCCGGCGAAGCAGACGTCGGATCCGAGACGCCTGCGACAGGCCGAGGCTTGAAGCGCACATCCGAGCCGCCCAGCTCCAACATCATCAGGACGCCGACCGGATGATCGACCGAGATGCTCGCCAGCAGACTCGCGATCCTGTCGTCATCCCACTTCCATTCGCGCTGGAAGTCGGGCAGCTGGATCTTGCCGCAGTGAACGTCTTCCAGGAGCGCCCCGAGGTTGACGTCAGGACTGTCGAAGGGCACAGCTCTCCTTTCGGCTCACCAATGGAAAGCGGATCCTAACCGGACGCGTAGGCCACCGCTCCTGGCTCTAGCCTTCGCGCCATGAGCCGCGCGGCCGAGGACTCGAACCGACGCCTGCTCCGCGCGCGCGACGCGATGGACCGCACGTACTCCGAGCCGCTCGACATCCCGACGCTCGCGCGGATCGCGCACGTCTCCGAGGCGCACTTCATCCGGACCTTCCGCGCGACGTTCGGGGAGACGCCGCACCGCTACCTGCAGCGGCGGCGGGTCGAGCGGGCGATGTTCCTGCTGCGGACGACGGACAGCAGCGTCACCGACGTCTGCTTCGACGTCGGGTTCAACTCGCTCGGGACGTTCAGCCGCACGTTCCGCGAGATCGTCGGGGTGTCGCCGTCCGAGTACCGCCGCGACGGCGGCCCCCCGCAGCCGGTGCCGTCGTGCTTCTTGATGGCGTACACGCGACCGAGCACTTTTGGAGAAGACACGGGCGGCGGCGAGGCGTAGCTTCGTCGCCATGTTCACCGCCACGCGAATCTCCTCCATCTTCGTCTTCGACCAGGACGAGGCCCTCGACTTCTACGTGGGCAAGCTCGGCCTCGAGGTCCACACCGACGTCGACCTCGGCTTCATGCGCTGGCTGACGGTCAACGTCCCCGGCGACCCCGACCGCGAGATCCTCCTCGAGAAGCCGGGCCCGCCGGCCAGGGACGACGCGACGGCCGAGCAGATCCGCGAGCTGGTCGCCAAGGGCGCGACGGGCTTCACCGTCGGCTTCGTCACCGACGACTGCCGGAAGACCTACGAGGAGCTGAAGGCGAAGGGCGTCGAGTTCACCCAGGAGCCGACCGAGCACTTCTACGGCATCGACTGCGGGCTGCGCGACCCGTTCGGCAACCACATGCGCTTCACCCAGCCGGCGCGCGAGCCGCTCGAGATCCCTCAGGATGCGCCCGGGCTGACCAACCCGGTCTCGTAGGCGAGGATCACCGCCTGGACGCGGTCGCGCACCCCGAGCTTCATCAGCACGTGCGCGACGTGCGTCTTGACCGTCGCCTCGCTGACGACGAGGTCCACCGCGATCTCGGCGTTCGACCGGCCGCGCGTCAGCAGGAGGAGCACCTCGCGCTCGCGATCGGTCAGCTCCTCCAGGCGCGGGGACGCGTCGGGCGTGCCGGGCGACCGTCGCGCGAACTCCTCGATCACCGCCTGGGTGACCGCGGGGGCGAGCAGCGCCGCGCCGCCGGCGACCGTCCGGATCGCGTCGAGCAGCTCCTCCGGCGGCGCGTCCTTGAGCATGAAGCCGCTCGCGCCGGCGCGGAGCGCCTCGAAGACGTACTCGTCGAGGCCGAACGTCGTGAGCATGAGGACGCGGACGTCGCGGCCGCGGGCGTCGACGATGCGGCGCGTCGCCTCGATGCCGTCCAGGCGCGGCATGCGGATGTCGACGACCGCGACGTCCGGCCTGCTCGCGCGCGCGGCGTCGACCGCCTCGAGGCCGTCGGACGCCTCGGCGACGACGGTCATGTCCGGCTCGGTGTCGACGATCTTGTGCAGCCCGGCGCGGACGAGCGCCTGGTCGTCGGCGAGGAGGACGCGGATCACGGCGCCCCTCTGGCCGCCATCACGGCGCCCCTCCGGCCGCCATCACGGCGCGCCTCCGCCCGCCATCACACCGCCCCTCCCCCCGCGAGCGGGAGCCGCGCGCGCACCGCGTAGCCGCCGCCCCTCCGCCGGCCCGCCGCGAGGTCACCGCCGAAGAGCGCGAGGCGCTCGCGCATCCCGACGAGGCCGTGCCCGCTGGGCGCCTCCTCGTCCGCGCCGCTGCCGTCGTCGGCGATCTCGATGTCGAGCTCGTTCTCGCCGTAGCGGACGGTGACGCGCGCCCGCGCCGGCCCGGCGTGCTTGAGCGCGTTCGTGAGCGCCTCCTGGACGATCCGGTACGCGGAGAGGTCGATCCCGGGCGCGAGCGGGCGCTCCTGGCCCTCGATCCGCAGATCGACCGGCAGGCCCGCCTCGCGGACCTGGCCGACGAGGTCCGGCAGGTGGCGCAGGCTCGGCTGCGGCGCCAGCGCGAGCTCGTCGTCGGAGCGCCGGAGCATCCCGAGCAGCCGGCGCATCTCGGCCATCGCCGCACGGCCAGTGGCCTCGATCGTCTCCAGCACCTCGCTCGTCTGCGGCCGCTCGTCGCCCAGCGCGCGTCGCTCCGCGCCCGCCTGCACGACCATGATCGAGAGGTTGTGCGCGACGACGTCGTGCAGCTCGCGCGCGATCCGCGCGCGCTCCTCGGCGACGGCGAGCTTCGCGTTCTCCTCGCGCTCGTGCTCGAGCTCGACGGTGCGTGCGGCGAGCGCGCCCGCCAGCTCCTGCCGGCTGCGCACGACGGTCGCGGCGACCCACACCGAGAGGAGGATCCCGCCGATGAAGATCGCGTCCCCGACGACGTCCTCGCCGATGGCGATCGCCATCAGGAGGATGATCGCGACGATGATCGCGGCCGCGATGCGACCGTCGCGGCGGTTGGTGTACGCGCCGCTCGCGTACACGGCGACGAGACAGGCGGCGAACGGCGTGCTCGCCTCGTTCGCGATGCCGTAGCCGGCGTCCGCGATAGCGATGCTCCCGAGGACGGCGACGAGGACGAGCAGCGGGGCGCGGCGACGCCACAGGAGCGGCAGGGTCGTGCCGAGCGCGAACAGCATCTTGACCGGGAGCGGGGCGTCGATGCCGTCGCTCGTCGCGACCTCGACGCTCGTGACCGCGGTGAGCACGAGCGGGACGCCGTAGTCGAGCAGTTGACGGCGTGTCATCGGACGCGACCGTACACCCGCAGGGCGGGCGCTTCCTCAGCCATTTGGATGAGACGCGGATCGCCTGTTCGGGCGAAGACGGCGGCGCTGTGCACCCGTAGCTTCGCCGCCATGACCACCACCCTTCATCGCATCCAGGACGAGCGGGTCGCCGGCACGCTCGCCCTGCTCCTCGCCGCGGTCGGCCTCGCGTTCGCGAACTTCATCGCGGGCGGCGACAACGGCGGCCTCGGCCCCTACGCCGTCTGCCTCGGCGTGTCGGCGATCCTCGCGGCCGTCCTGTTCGGCCGCGTGCTCCCGCAGGCCGGCAACCCCGGCCGCGACGGCTGGATCCTCGCGGGCGTCGCGCTCGCGTCGTGCGTCGTGTTCTGGAGCGGCCTGCCGTTCGTGCTCGGCATGGGCGCGGTGTACCTCGGCGGCCGCGCCGGGAAGGCCGGCCCGGCGGCGGCCGGCGGGCTCGTGCTCCTTCTCGCCCTCGTGGGCTGCGTGATCGGCTGATCAGTACGCGGTGCGGCGGCGCGTCATGAACGACGGGCCGCTCGCCGCGCGCATGACGCGCGCGATCAGCATCGCCGCCAGCCAGTAGGCCAGGGCCGCGATGCCCCAGTTGATGGCGGTCTGGAGGTGCTCCTTGCCCTGCTCGAGGTCGAAGATCCCGTGGAACGGGTTCGTGAGCCAGCGCGAGACGTCGAGCCAGACGCTGACGACGTCGTTCGACTCCTTCGCGTCGAGGCACACGAGTGCGATCCCGATGGCGATGACGAACGCCACGGCCATCCCGACCATTGCGATGAGTCCTGCGATCCGTGCCATGTTCACCGTTCTCCCCGCTCGTGCACCTCGAACGTGCCAAATCGTCCCACCCGGTGGTACGCCGCGCGCAGGTAGTCGTCGAGGATCGTGACGCCCGACGACTCGCCGGAGCCGTTGTCCTCGGGCGCGGTGCGCGGGTCGAGCCAGCGGATGAGGAGCTCGGGCCGCGCTCGCTCCAGGTCGCGGACCATCTCCTCCTGCGCCTCGGCCGTCGTCACCACCCCGGGCTGCATCACGTCGTAGCGCGTCGGGTTCGGCTCGTCGGCGAGGACGTACAGCAGCGGGTCGCCGACGGTGACTTGGTCGAAGCGCGGGGGCGCGACGAAGATCGAGCGGTCGCCGATGGCGTCGAGGATCGCGCGGTGGTCGTGCTTCGCGTCCCAGGCGGGGTCGGATCGATCCTGCGTCGCGATGCGATCGAGCCCGTGCAGCGCGATGAGCGCGGTGACGGCGAGGGCGGCCACTCGGAGCCGGCGCGCCTGCACGAGCACGATCGGCAGGACCGCCGCGAGCGGGACGAGGTGGAACTCGTCGGTGCGGCCGAGCAGGTACAGGAGGCCGACGAGGGTCAACGGGAGGAGCGCGAGCGGCGGCCTCGTAGCGAGGGCGAGGGCGGCGCCCGCGACGAGGATCAGCGGCGCGTAGAGCTCGAGCAGCTTGTTCGGGTCCCACCCGATCCCCTCGGGGTCGATCGGGAACGGTAGGCGCTGGAGGTCCTGGATGCCGAGGAAGCCGACGGACTGGTCCAGGAGGTCGCCGGGGGCGACGAGGAGGAACGGCAGCCAGGCGACGACGCTCGTCGCCGCCGCCACCGCGGCCACCCGCGCCCGGTGTTGGGCGCCCATGGCCGCGCCGATCGCCGCGGCGACCCCAAGCTCGGGTCGAAACAGCGTCGCCGCCCCCGCCAGCACGCCCGCTCCCGAGGGGCGCCGGGGCGCGAGGAGGAGGGCACCGAGGGAGAGCGCGAGCGCGGTCGCGTTTGGATTCGGCGTCGCGGGCCATGCCATCGCCGCCGCGACAGCGAGCGCGCCGAGGAATCTGGTGCCGTCCTGGTTGACCGTCGGTATCCGACGCTCATCCAGGACAGTCCTGGTCAACTTCCAGGCCAGCAGCGCGACCGTGGCGTTCAGGGCGACCCGGATCACCCTCCACGCGAAGAGCGAGCCGCCGAACGGCGCGAGCAGCAGCGGCTGGCCGGGGCCGTAGTTCCACCAGAAGTCGCGGTACGGCCACTGCCCGTCGCCGATGCGGCGCGCGGCCTGGAGCATGAGGCCCTCGTCGTGCGGGCCGAGCCCCCACCAGACGGTCGCCGCGGAGAGCCCCGCGGCGGCGAGCCACAGCGCGGCGCTCAGTAGTCGCTCTCGGGATGGCCCCCCGCGCGCGGGCCCCTCCACGGCCGGTCGGGGACGACCGCCGCGATCGGCATCGCCGCCGTCCGCCGCAGGCGGCGCCGTTCCCGCAGCATCGCCGGCAGCGCCGGCAGGGCCATCGCCAGCCCCCGCAGGTGCTCCGCCAGCCGCCCCTCGCGCGCCGCCTCCGCGATCCACGAGAGCTGACGGTAGGCGACGGGCCCGATCCACCGCAGCGGGAACGCCTTCGCGACGAGCAGCAGCGTGTTGCGCGCGACCCACGCGTCGACGCTGCGCTCGAGCTGTCCGGACGACCCGTGCCGCGCGTGGCGCGCCACCGCGGGCTCGTACGCGCACGCCCAGCCGGCGAGGCGCAGGTGCAGCCCGAGGTCGACGTCCTCCAGGTACGAGAACAGCCGCTCGTCGAAGCCGCCGACCTCCAGCACCGCGCTGCGCCGGTAGACCGCGGCGCCCGCGCACGCGCTGAACGCCTCGCCCGCGACGCTGAACCGCCCGTCGTCGCGGCGGCCGTGCCCGCGCTGGTGGGCGACGCCGTCGCGGCGCAGCTCGTCGCCGGCGTCGTCGACGACCTCCGGGTCGTCGAGCAGGACCATCTTCGTCGCGACCGAAGCGACGCGGTCGGTCAGCGCCGCCGCCGCGCGCTCCAGCCAGTCCGGCTCCAGCTCGACGTCGGTGTTCAGCAACGCGACCGCTTCCGCGGACACCGCCTCGATCCCGCGGTTCGCTGCGAACGCGAAGCCCGTGTTCCGCCCCAGCGCGACCGTCCGGACGCCCTGCTCCGCCAGCCACTCGAGCGAGCCGTCGCTCGAGCCGTTGTCGACGACCACGACCTCGTCGGGTGCACGCGTCTGCTCGCGCAAGGACGCGAACAGCGCCGGCAGCCACCGCCGCCCGTTCCAGTTCGGGACGACGACCGCGACGCGCACGCCGCGTTACGACGCGAGCGCGAGCCCGCGCGGCCGGCGGCGGCGCAGCTCGCGCGGCGGGCGGTCGTCCGCCATCGCCTCTTCCACGATCGCGGTCATCCCGCGGCGGAAGCGGGCGACGTCGAAGCGCTCCGCGCTGCGGACGCACGCGCGCGGGTCGATCGACAGCGGGTCGAAGGAGCGGATCGCGTCGACGAGGGCGTCGACCGTCGGCTGGTCGAAGAAGGTCCCGTTCACGCCCTCGATGACGGTCTCGCGCGCGCCGCCCTCGCGCAGCGCGATCACCGGCCGCCCGGCGGCGTGCGCCTCGACAGCGGCGATCCCGAACTCCTCCGTCGCCGGGACCACGAGCGCACGGGCCCGCGTCAGCAGGTCCGCGACGCGCGAGTCGTTCTGGAAGCCGGCGAAGCGGATCGTCGGGCCGGCGAGCCGGTGCAGCCTGCGCGCGTCCGGCCCGTTCCCTACCACGAGCAGCGGCAGGCCGAGGCGGTTGAACGCGCGGATCGCGAGGTCGATCCGCTTATGGGGCATCAGCTCGGAGAGGACGACGTACGCGTCGCCGACCTCGTCCACCGGGCGGAACCGGGTGGTGTCGACCGGCGGGTGCAGGACCTCCGCGTCGCGGCTGAAGTACCGGTTGATCCGGCGGCGCGTGGTCTCCGAGTTCGCGACGTACCGGTCGACGCGCTGGGCGGCGATCCAGTCCCACTGGCGCCAGCGCTTGAGGATCACGGCGAGCGCCGCGCGGGTGAGCGGGTCGCGCTTCGCGAGAGTGGACTCGCGGGCGTTCCACGCGTAGCGGAAGGGGTTGTGGCAGTAGCAGACGTGGACCGCCTCGGGGTCGACGATGACGCCGTGCGCCCACGCGCTCGAACTCGAGATGACGAGGTCGTGGCTCGAGAGGTCCAGCGACTCCATCGCGTACGGATAGAGCGGCAGCAGGCCCCTGAACGTCTTGGCGGTGGGGCGCAACCGCTGCAGGAACGACGTGTTGACGTCCCTGTGCGCGAACCACCCCTCCGTGCCCCGCTCGTCGTAGACGGCGGTGAAGACGTCCGCGCGCGGATAGAGGTCGCACAGGGCCGCGAAGACGCGTTCCGCGCCGCGGACGTCGAGGAGGAAGTCGTGCACGAGGGCGATCCGTCGCTCCATGGGCGGCCGAGTGTATGCGACCCTCCGCGGCCGATGAGGACGGGTCATCCGCTGCTCCTCGCCGCACTGCTGGTGCTCGCGTTCGCCGCTCCCGCGGCGGCCGCGACCCCGCGCTCGTTCTTCGGCGTCATGGTCGACGGCCCGGCGCTGGATCCCGATCTCGACATCGGGGCGGAGGCCCGGTTGATGGCTCAGTCGGGCGTCGGCACCGTGCGCGTCGCGTTCTACTGGCGCTCGATGCAGCCGTCGCGGGACGAGCCGATCGACTTCGCGGAGACCGACCGGGTCGTGGCCGCCGCGACGCGGTCGGGCATGAGCGTGATGCCGACGGTGGTGCGGGCGCCGTCGTGGGCGACGGGCGGCGACGACCGCGAGGGGGCGGTGCCCGAGGACCCGGCGACGTACGCGGCGTTCGTCGCCGAGCTCGTGCGGCGCTACGGGCCGGGCGGGTCGTTCTGGTCGACGTACCCGGGCGCCGCGCGTCCTGTCGGGACGTGGCAGGTGTGGAACGAGCCGGACATCGGGCGCTACTGGCGCGGGTCGCCGTGGCCCGAGACCTACGTTCGGCTGCTCCGCGCGGCCTCGCCCGCGATCAAGGCGGTCGACCCGCGGGCCCAGGTCGTCATGGCCGGGCTGACCAACAAGAGCTGGCTGGACCTTCAGTCGCTCTACGAGGCCGGCGCGCGCGGCTTCTTCGACGCGGCCGCGATCCACCCGTTCTCCCGCCGGCCGTCGAACGTCATGAAGATCACGCGCCTGGCACGGAGCGTGCTGGACGCCGAGGGCGGCGACCGCGTGCCGCTCGTGATCAGCGAGATCTCGTGGTCGTCGGGCAAGGGGAAGTCGACGCTCAACTACGGGTGGGAGACCAGCGAGAAGGGCCAGGCCTCCCGGATCCGCCAGATCCTGCCGCTGCTCGCGGAGTCCCGTCGGAAGCTCCGGATCCAGGCCGTCTACTGGTACACGTGGCTCTCCCCGCCGATCGGCCAGAAGGAGTCGTTCTCCTACTCCGGCCTGCGCCGGATGCGGAACGGGAAGCCGATCTCCAAGCCGGCCCTGCGCGCCTTCCGCACGACGGTGCGGAAGTTGCGCTGACGGCACCCCGCAGCCCCGCACGGTTCACCCTTCGCGAAGCCCCCGAAGGAGCGCGTCGACCCGGTCCGCGGTCCTCGCCCACGTGAACTCCCGCGCCCGCAACGAGCCGGCCGCGATCAGCCGCGCACGCTCCTCCCCCTCGGCGACCACCCGCTCGACCCCAACGGCGATCGCCCCGGGATCCTCGGGGTCGACGAGCACGCCTGCCTCGCCGACGACTTCCGGAAGCCCGCCGCGGTCGGACACGACGACGGGAAGCCCCGCCGCCATCGCCTCCAGCGCGGTGAGCCCGAACCCCTCGTAGCGCGAGGGGAGCACGAACGCCCGAGCGCCGGCATAGAGACCGGGGAGGTGATCGTCGGGGACGTGCCCGAGAAATCGCACGCCGCCCGGGCCCGCGGCCCCTTCGCGGAACTGCGGCCGCTCCCCGCCGGCGGCGACGAGCTCGATCCCCTCGGCGGCGAGCCTCCGCGCGGTCTCGTCGAGGGCGGCGAGGTTCTTCCGGGCGGTCCGACTCGCGACGGTGAGGACGTACGGGCGATGGAGGGCGAGGGCGGCACGGGCGGGTTCGGGGTCGGCTGCGGGGTGGAAACGCTCGTCGACGCCTCCGGGGATGACGCTGATCTTCCCGGGATCGGCGTTGAGCAGGTCGATCAGCTCGTGCCGAGAGAACTGTGAGACTGTCACGAGATGCACCGCCCTCAGCGCCAGCGCGGGCAGCAGCGCGCGCTGCCAGGCCACGTAGAGCCGCGAGTACCAGGCCGGCTCGCGCAGGGCGGCGGCGTCGTGGATCACGACGACGTTGCGCGGGAAGGCGAGCGGCGCGACGTTCGCGGGGTTGAGGAGCAGCGGCGCAGCGCGCGCCCGCGCCGGCAGCGCGAGCTGCTCCCAGGCGTGGCCCGCGCGGTGGACCAGCGCGCCCGGCGGCCGGACGACGCGGTAGCCGGCCGGGTCGAGTCGCGGCAGTCGCGCGCTCAGCTCCCGAGCCCACCGCTCGACCCCGCCGAGCTCGGGCCGGGCCGCGGCGCGCGCGTTGATGAGGACGGGCCGGGAGGAGCCGCCGGAGTGGACGGGGCCGGAGGGCATTGAGGGTCGGCGTCGACGCGCGCCACCTCGCCGGCGGCCGCGGCGTGGCGCACTATACGTCCGAGCTCCTCACCGCCCTCGCGACCCGCTTCCCGGACGACGAGTGGCGCGCCTTCGCGCCGGGGAGGGGGCCGCTGTTGGGGAGCGGCGCGCAAACCGTCCGGCACGGGGTTCCTTCGCGGCTCCTCTTCGGCTCCGCGGCGCTCTTCGGCCGGCCCCGGATCGACCGGCTCGTCGGTCGGGAGCCGGACGCGGTGTGGATTCCCGCTCCGGCGCCGGTCGCGGTGTCGCGGGATGTGCCGTATGTCCTGACCATCCATGACCTGTCGTGGATCGAACGGCCGCACGACTTCACGGCGTACGAGCGGTGGTGGCATCGCCTCGGGCGGCTCGAGCGGTTGGCGGAGCGGGCGGCGGTGGTCGTCGCGGTGTCGGAGGCGACCAAGGAGGCGATCCGGCGGGAGTGGCCGAACGTCGAGGACGTCCGGGTGATCCGGTCGGGCATCCCGTCGCTGCCGCCGCCCGGGCCGAAGCCGCCGTGGCTCCCGCAGCAGTACCTCCTCGCCGTCGGCGCGCTGGAGCCGCGCAAGGGTCAGCTAGAGCTCAAGCGCGCGTTCGAGGAGGCGCGGGCGCGGGGCCTCCAAGCGGACCTCGTCTTCGCCGGCGAAGGACGGCTCGCACGCGAGCTGCGCGGCGACGGCGTGCACGTCGTCACCGACGCCGACCGCGCGACCCTCGCCACCCTCTACGCCAACGCGCTCGCGCTCGCGCTCCCGTCCCACCTCGAGGGCTTCGGCTTCACGGCGCTCGAAGCGGCGCGAGCGGGGATCCCCGTGATGGCGGGGCCGCTGCGGGTCATCGACGAGACACTCGGCGACGCCGCGCTGCGCGTGGAGGACTGGACGGCCGCGCTCCTCCAAGTGGCAGGCGACGCGGAGCTGCGCGCCCGACTCGAACAAGCGGGCCGCGAACGAGCGCAGCGGTTCGACTGGACCTCGACAGCAGACGCGATGCACGCCGTGCTCGAAGAGGCCGCCGCGCGCACATGACCGCGTTCGACGTCGTCACCGTCATCCACAACTCAGCGCCGCAGCTGACGCGGCTGCTGGAGTCCATCGAGCGGCACGCGAAGGAGGCGCGAGTGATCGTCGTCGACACCGGCTCGACCGACGACGGCGCCGAGCGCGCGCGGGAGTGGGCGGCGGAGGTGATCGAGCTCGACCACAACCCCGGCTTCGGCTCCGCGAACAACCTCGGCGTCCAGAGCGCCAGGCACGACGTCACCGCGCTGCTCAACCCCGACGTCGAGCTGCTCGACGACGGCCTCAGGACCCTCGTCGAGCGGGCGGGGACCACCGCGGCCCTCCTCGCCCCGCGCCTCCTCAACGAGGACGGCACGATCCAGGACTCCGCGCACCCCGCGCCCGGCACGTGGCGCGAGGTCGGCAGGGCGCTGACACCGCCGCCCCTCCAGCGACCGCCGTGGCGATCGGAACAGCGGCGGCGAGTCGGGTGGGCCACGGCGGCCGCGCTCGTCGCACGCACCGACACCCTGAAGCGCCTCGGCCCCTTCGACCCGCACGCGTTCCTCTGGTACGAGGACATGGACCTCTGCCTGAGGGCGGAACGCGTCGAGCTGCACCCGGACGTCACGCTCAGGCACACCGGCGGCCACAGCACGGGCGAGGACTACGAGGAGCGGGCACGACGGCGGCGCCAGGTGGTCGCGCAGAGGCGAGGGCGAAGGGCGCAGGCGCTGGACGACCTCGCCCAGGCGATCACCTTCGCACGGGCCGCGCCTTTCAAGCCCCGCGCCCGCGCCCAGCTCCGAGCGCTCCGCCGCGCCCGCGGGTAGCCCCCGCGCATGACCCAGTACTGGTTCGCCGCGTCCACCGAGGAGTTCCTCCCCCACGAGCTGATCGAGCAGGCGAAGGCGGCGGAGCAGGCCGGCTTCGACGCCCTCGGCGTCTCCGACCACTTCGCGCCGTGGTGGCCGGAGGGCAGGGCGACGTTTGCCTGGACCCACCTCGGCGCGGTCGGCCAGGTGACGACCAAGCCGATCGGCACCGGCGTCACCCCGATCGTCCACCACTACCACCCGGGCGTCGTCGCGCAGGCGTTCATGTCGCTCGAGGCGCTGTATCCGGGCAGGACATGGCTCGGCGTCGGCTCCGGCGAGTCCGTGAACGAGGTCCCGCTCGGGCTCGACTGGCCGAGGCCGAAGGAGCAGATCGCGCGCCTCGACAGCGGCCTGGAGGCGATCACGAGGCTCTGGGACGGCGAGACGGTGACCATGGACGGCGGCTGGTTCCGCCTCGAAGAAGCGAAGCTCTACACGCGGGCGGACACGAGGCCGAAGCTCTACGTCTCCGCCTTCGGCCCCCAGGCGGCGCAGGTCGCCGGCAAGTACGGCGACGGCCTGTGGACGCTCGGCGACCCCGAGGCCGCCCCCAAGGTCATCGACGCCTACAAGGAGGCCTGCGAGCGCAACGGCAAGCCGGTCGGCGAGATCATCGTCCAGTCCGGCTTCCACCTCGCCGACGACGAGCAGAAGGCGATCCAGGGCGCCCGTCACTGGAAGCCCACCCAGCTCCCCGAGGTCTACAAGTACGACATCCACGATCCCGCCGAGAAGCAGCGCCTCGCGGACGAGAAGCTGACCGACGAGCAGTTCGCGAAAGAAGGGTTCCTCGTGGGCGCGGACCCCGACGAGCACGTCGAGCGGATCCGCGAGATGGAGGGCCTCGGCGCGACCGTCGTCTCCCTCCAGCTCATCGGCAACGCCGACCCGATGGGGTCGATCCGGCGATATGGTGAGGAGGTCCTCCCGAAGCTGCGGGACTAGCCAACGCGGCGCGGAGTGGCGCGTTGACGCTGGTAGGACAGGCGTCCAAAGGGAAGGGACGGCACCCCTGTCCAGGGAACACGTGACGCAGTGCCACCGCCAGCCGCATCCACGACCACCCTGCGCGCGGACGATCCGCGGATCCGAAAGGCGATCCGGGTCCTCGCGGCCGAGCTGCGCGCCCACCACCGGCCGACCGCCGAGCACAGCCACCGCATGGCCAAGCTCGCCCGCCGCGTCGCCGAGCGCATGGACCTCGACCCGCTCGCCGCGACCGAGGTCGAGCTCGTCGCCATGCTCCACGACGTCGGCAAGCTCGCGATCGACCGCCGCATCCTCGATCACACCGGCCCGCTCGACGACATCCAGCGCCACGTGATGCGCCGCCACACGATCCAGGGCGAGGAGATCCTCGTCATGACGTCGGGGCTCGAGCATCTCGGCGCGATCGTCCGGGCGACGCACGAGTGGTGGGACGGCAACGGCTATCCAGACGGCATCGCCGGCGAGGAGATCCCGATCGAGGCGCGGATCGTCAGCTGCGCGGACGCCTACGACGCGATGGTCAACGAGCGCAGCTACCGCCCGGCGTTCCCGCCGAAGGAGGCGTGCCGCCGCATCGAGCGCGACGCGGGCCGGCAGTTCGACCCGCTCGTCGCCGCCGCGCTGCTCGACGTCCTCGGCGCCGGCTAGAAGAGCCCGAGCTGCGAGGCCGCGACGACCTCCGGCTCGCGCTCCGGAGGCTCGGCGGCGAGCTCGGGCTCCGGCACGACCGGCTGCGGCGCCGGCGCGGGCTCGGCCTCGAGGGTCGCCTCGACCGGTTCCGGCTGGTCCGGGACCGGCCGCGCGAGCAGCTCGGGGATCCGCTGGAAGTCCTCGCGCAGCAGGTCGAGGTTCGACCGCGTGTACAGCGCCGCCGCCGGGTGGTGGAGCGGCAGGAGCCGGACCGCGCGCGTCCCGATGACGCGGATCTCGTCGCGGCCGTGGATCCGCGTGATCCCCGTCTGGTCGTTGCGCAGGAGCTTCGTGGCGAAGTTCCCGAGCGTGCAGATGACCCGCGGCTGGATCAGCGCGACCTGGTCGAAGAGGTAGCCCTGGCAGTTGTCGATCTCGACCGGCTGCGGATCGCGGTTGCCGGGCGGGCGGCAGTTGTGAACGACACCGCCGGCGGTGACGAAATTGTGGGTCTCCTCTACGTCGATGCAGAAGAACGTGCGCTCCGCGCGCGGACGAGCCGTGATGTCCTCCACCTCGACCTCGTCGTACAGGACTTCAGCCGGCCCGCTCTCGAACCGCGCGGGGTCGAACGCGATGCGCGCCTCGACCTCTGGATGCAGCTTGTAACGCATCGACGGGGGGACGTATGGCGCGATCAACTCCGACAGCGCTCTGGTGGCGGAGACATCGAAGTAGAGGCGGCCGCGGCTCGCCTTGGCGGTCAGGCCCAGCCGCTGCAGACCGTGTAGGAGGACCTGCAGATCACCCTCAGAGAACGCGTTCGTCGCGATCTCGGCCAGAGGCTGGCGGGGGGGCCGGATCCGGGTGTAGCCGTCGTCCATGAACCAGATCGCCAGCATGCGGGCGTTGAGATCCGCGGCGAGCCGAGTGGGAACGACCTTGCCGCCGCTGTAGAACTCGCGCCGCAGGATCCCGAGCGCACGGCTCGCCCGCGTCCGCACGTGAACCGCGCAATAGGTGGGATCGCCGCCCGCCACCGCGGCGACACGCAGCAGATGCTCAGTGGGAGCCAGCTCAGCGAGCAGCTCGGCTTTGAACCGCGCGTAGTCGAGCTGCCGATCGGAGTGCGCCATCGACAGATGGGCGGACTTGACGCTGATCGAGGCGTCGCCGAGCAGGGAGCCGCAGACGACATCGCGTGCCAGCGCGCTCAAGCCCTGGCCCGTCGCGACACGGTCACCCTCGCGCAGCTCCTCGGCCGGTACATATCCGCGGTCGGTGAGGACTGGATGGTCGCCCGTCAGGTTGATCCCGCTGCGGCTCGCGCCGACGTTCTTCGCGGACCGATACGTCATGCGGACGATGGAGCGGCCGCCCAGCGGCGTCGCGTGCCACCCCGTCACCCGTCGCGGCACGAGCCGCCCTTCGTCGTCCACCGACATGACGGTGCCGGAGTAGCGCGAGCGAACCAGCCTCCCGATCCGCTCCCAGGAGCCATCACCGAGCTGGACCGCAGCCTTGTAGTCGAGGCACTTCAGGACGTTGCAAATGAACACGTCGGAGCGGGCGAGCCCGATCTCCTCAAGCAGCTGGTTGAGCAGCTTCCCCGCCTGGCCGACGAACGGGAGGCCCTGCTCGTCCTCGTTCTTGCCGGGCGCCTCGCCGACGAACATGAGGTCCGCGTCGGCGTTACCGGCGCCGAAGACGACGTTCTGCCGCGACGACGCCAGCTGCGGGCAGCGGACGCAGCCCCGGCACGTCGAGTACAGCTCCTTCAGGGCTTCGCGGCGTTCCGTTGGATCGCTCACACGGCGATGGTAGATCCGCGAGGGGATGGGTACCCTGGGTGCCGCCGAACGGTTTCCCGTAAAGAGGCCGGTATCCCGCGAGGGAACTGGACCCGACTCGCAGATGTCCCGCATCGCCATCATCGGCCGTGGCCGCCTGGGCACGGCATTGAGCGCCGCCCTGCGCGCGGCCGGCCGCCCCGTGGACGGGCCGCTCGGCCGTGGCGAGCCGCCGTCGCCGGACGTCGCGGCGGTGCTGCTCTGCGTGCCGGACGCGGAGATCGCGAGCGTCGCGGCGACGATCCCGCCGGGGCCGCTCGTCGGCCACTGCTCCGGCGCGACGCCGGTGGCGCCCCACTGCGACTTCGGCCTGCATCCGCTGATGACGGTGACGGGGCCGGAAGCGGTGTTCGCCGGCGCGGGCGGGGCGGTCGCGGGAGTGACCCCCGAGGCCCTCGCGTTCGCGCACGAGCTGGCGGAGGACCTCGGCATGAGCGTCGTCGAGATCGACGACGAGGACCGGGCGGCCTACCACGCCGCCGCGTCGATCGCGTCGAACTTCCTGGTGACGCTGGAGTCCGCCGCGGAGCGCCTCTTCGGGCACGATCGCTCGCTCCTCGTGCCGCTGGTGCGCGCGACGGTCGAGAACTGGGCCCGGCTCGGCGACGCCGCCCTGACCGGCCCGATCGCCCGCGGCGACGAGGAGACGGTGGAGCGCCAGCGCGCGGCGGTGGAGGAGCGGGCTCCCGAGCTCCTCCCCCTGTTCGACGCCATGGTCGACGCGACGAGGGTCCACGCATGAGGATCGTCCGCTCCGTCGAGGAGGTCCGCGCCGCGGTGCGCGAGGCCCCGCGGCCGGTCGGCCTCGTCCCCACGATGGGCGCGCTCCACGCCGGGCACCTCGCGCTGGTCGAGCGCGCGGCCCGCGACACGGCGTTCGTCGTCGTCTCCGTCTTCGTCAACCCCGCGCAGTTCGACGATCGGCGCGACCTGGCCGCCTACCCCCGCGACGAGGCGCGCGACGCCCGGCTCGCCGAGCAGGCGGGAGCGGACCTCCTCTTCGCACCGCCGGTCGAGGAGGTCTATCCCGGCGGGTTCGCGACGACGGTCCGCGTGGCGAAGATCACCGAGCCGATGGAGGGCGTCCACCGCGGCGTCGCCCACTTCGACGGCGTCGCGACGGTCGTCACGAAGCTCTTCAACATGGTCGGGCCGGACGTCGCCTACTTCGGCCAGAAGGACGCCCAGCAGCTCGTCGTCATCCGCAGGCTCGTCCGCGACCTCGACATCCCCGTGCGGATCGAGGCGGTCGAGACGGTCCGCGAGCCGGACGGCCTCGCGCTCTCCAGCCGCAACGTCCACCTGAAGGACGGCGACCGCGAGCGCGCCCGAGCGCTCAGCCGCGCGCTCGCCGCGGCGCAGGACGCGATCGGGCACGGCGAGCGGGACGCCGCCGCGATCCGCGACCGCGCCCTGAGCGCCATGAACGACTTCGGAGTCGAGCCCGAGTACCTCGAGCTCGTCTCGCCGGAGACCCTCGACCCCGTGCGGCGGGTGAACGGGCGCGTGCTCGTGGCCGTCGCCGCGCGGGTCGGCGACACCCGACTCATCGACAACGCGCTCATCGAGACATGACACGAACCATGCTGAAGTCCAAGATCCACCGGGCGACGGTGACCGACTCCGACCTGCACTACGTCGGCTCGATCACCGTCGATCCGGACCTGCTCGAGGCCGCCGACATCCTCGAGCACGAGCAGGTGCACGTCGTCGACGTCGACAACGGCTCCCGCTTCGAGACGTACACGATCGCCGGGCAGCGAGGCTCCGGCGAGATGAAGGTCAACGGCGCCGCCGCCCGCCTCGTCCATCGCGGCGACACGATCATCGTCATCTCCTACGCGCAGTACACGCGTGAGGAGATGGAGCACTACGAGCCCCGCGTGGTCCACGTCGACCGCGAGAACCGGATCATCGCCGCGGACGCCCAGGTGGCGACGCTGCTGGCGTAGGAGCGCCCATGTCCACGCTGCCCCAGATCAACATCCCGAACGACGCGTCGCGGCTGCCGATGACGCTGCCGCGGCTCAACGAGAAGAAGGCCCTCGGCGAGCCGATCGTCATGGTCACCGCGTACGACTACCCGAGCGCGCTGGCGGTGGACGCCGCGGGCGTGGACCTCGTCCTCGTCGGCGACTCCGGCGCCATGACCGTGCTCGGCCATTCGAGCACCGTCCCGGTCGAGCTGGACGAGCTGATCATGCTCGCGAAGGCCGTCCGGCGCGGGCTGAAGACGCCGTTCATGGTCGGCGACCTGCCGTTCGGCTCCTACGAGGTGTCCGACGAGCAGGCGATCGCGACCGCGATGCGGTTCGTCAAGGAGGCCGGCTGCGACGCGGTCAAGCTCGAGGGCGGCGGGCCCACGTCGGTCGCGCGGGCGCGGGCGATCGCGCAGGCCGGGATCCCGGTGATGGGCCATGTCGGGCTGACGCCGCAGACCGCGACCGCGCTCGGCGGCTACCGCGCGCAGGGTCGCAACGCCGAGGCGGCGGCGCGGGTCTCGCGCGAGGCGCTCGCGCTGCAGGAGGCGGGCTGCTTCAGCGTCGTGTTCGAGGCGATCCCGTCGGCGGTGGCGGAGAGCATCATGCCGTCGATGCGGATCCCGGTGATCGGGATCGGCGCGGGGCCGGCGACCGACGGCCAGGTCCTCGTGTTCCACGACCTGCTGGGGATCCGCGAGGGCCGTGGGGCGAAGTTCGTCAAGCGCTACGCCGACCTGCTCGACGAGATGGTGACCGGCGTCGCCGCGTACGCCGACGACGTGCGCGCGCGCAGGTACCCGGGGCCCGAGCACGAGTACTCGATGCCGCCCGAGGAGCTCGAGCGCTTCCGCCGGGAGGCCTAAGGGCGTAGGATTTCCTGAGCATGGGCGGGCCGGTCCGACGCCCGGTCCGCCCTCCTCATGGCGCCAGCGGCGCGGTTCGGGGGCTGGTCGCCTCGTACTCGATCCGCCTGAGCACCTTCGCGGGGGCTCCGGCGGCGATCGAGAACGCGGGGATGTCGGTGGTGACGACGCTGTTGGCCCCGATGACGCACCGCTCCCCGATCGTCACGCCGCTCGTGACGACGACGTTCGCGCCGCACCAGACGTTGTCGCCGACGCGGGTCGGCCCCTTCGACGTGAAGCCCTGCCAGGTGACGGGCTTGTCCGGATCGTCGAAGCGGTGGTTCGAGTCGGTGACGAAGCAGCCGTTGGCGAACATGCAGTGGTCGCCGATCTCGACCAGCTGCTGCGCGGCGACCATCACGTTCTTGTTGAGGAACGTGCCGGCGCCGATGCGGATGCGCGCCTCCTCGGATGCGGTGATCCACACCCCCGGCTCGAAGAGCGCGTGCTCGCCGATCTCCAGGCGGCCCTGATCGAGCAGCTCGAGCACGTTGCCGTGAACGGGCCAGCGGCAGAAGGCCCTGCGCCGGGCGAAGTGGAGGTGGATGCGGGCGCGGTTCCACGGCAGCGTGTTGCGCTCGTACCAGCGCCACTTCTGGATCCACAGCTTGAGGTCGTCGGTGGTGCTCACGCCCGAGAAGCTACCCCGGCCAGCTCCCGCACGGCCTCTGCGGCGGGCACCACCCTGTCGATCCGCTTCACGCACTCACCGGCGTAGAGCGGCGTGACCTCGACGAGGCGGTCCGGCATCCCCTCGAGCGGCGCCGCCGGACCGAAGAGCGGGAGCCACGCGCGCTGCAGCGCGGGAAGGCGCCCCGCGGCGACCTCGAGGGGAAGCATCCGCCCGAGCCGCCCGGTCGCGCCCGTCAGCACGGCGGTGAGCCGGCGGCGGCGCTCCCACCGCTCGGTCGCCGCGTTCGGCAGCACCCGGTGCCGCGCCGGCCATCCGAACCCGAACAGCTTCGTGTCGATCGTCCGCGGCGCGCCGAGCGCCCGCCGCTTGTACTCGGGATGCGCGCGCGACTCCTCGGTCAGCAGGAAGCGCGACCCGGCCACCGCGGCCGCGGCACCCGCGTCGAGCACGCGCTCGGCGTCCGCCCGCGAAGCGATCCCTCCCGCCGCGAGCACGGGCGTCCCGCCGGCGGCGTCGACCGCGCGCGGCAGCAGGTCCGCCAGCGGCTCGCGCCCGTGGAGGTGGCCGCCGGCCTCGAGGCCCTGCACGATCACACCGTCCGCCCCCTCCGCGAGCGCCCGCTTCACGCCCTCGACGCTGCCGACCTGATGCAGGACCAGGAGCCCGCGCTCGCGCAGCGCGGCGACGAGCTTCGCGTCGAACCCGAAGAAGACGACACAGACCGCCGCCCCACCCTCCGCGACGGCGCCGACGTGCGCGCCCCGCGCGAACGGCACCAGCAGGTTCGCGGCGACGGGCCTCCCGCCCGCGATCTCCTTCGCCCGGCGCAGCTCGTCGCGCATGGCATCGGCCCCGAGGATGCCGACGGTCCCGAGCCCACCCGCGGCCGAGGCCGCGCCCGCGAGCGCCCCGTCCGCGATGCCGCCGCCCATCCCGGCCTGCACCACCGGATGCTCGATCCCGATCATCTCGAGGAGGTCCACGACCGGTGATTCTCCGCGATCCCGACCGCTACGCCTTGGGTGTGGGCTGCGAAACCATCACATACCAACGCGAACGCAGCCCACCCCCGCATACGACCCCACGGCGCGCGGCGGCCGAAGGGGCGCGGCAGCGAGACACCGGCACGCCGGCGGGCCCGAGCACCACCCACGAACCTCAGGCGGCGGGCCGGCCTTCCACCCGCCAGACGCTCCCTGGCGACAGGGCGAAGCCCGCTCGCCGTCTGGAGGGTGGAATGGTCGGACCGCCGCCCCGCCACGCGGCCGGGGCGCCGGCGGGTGGCCGGGCGGGTGGGCGGCCGCTTCGGCCACCTCGACGGCAGCCCCGGGGCGACCGGAAGAAGGCCGGACGCGGGCCGAGTCAGGCGGGGACGGGCGACTTCGGGCGGCGCTTCGCTCGCGTGCGGCGGACGGTGGGCGTTGCCGGTGTCACGAGGTTCGCGAGGAAGTGGCCCGTGTACGACTCTGGGACGCCGGCGACCTCTTCCGGTGTTCCCGTCGCGACGACCGTGCCGCCCTCGTCGCCGCCCTCCGGCCCCATGTCGATGATGCGGTCCGCGGTCTTGATGACGTCGAGGTTGTGCTCGATGACGACGACGGAGTTGCCCTGCTCCGTGAGCCGGTGCAGGACCTCGAGGAGCTTCTCCACGTCGGCGAAGTGCAGGCCGGTCGTGGGCTCGTCGAGGATGTAGAGCGTCGTGCCGGTGGCGACCTTCGAGAGCTCGGTCGCGAGCTTGACGCGCTGGGCCTCGCCGCCGGACAGGGTCGTCGCGGGCTGGCCGAGCCGGATGTAGCCGAGCCCGACGTCGTTCAACGTCACCAGCCGGCGGCGGATCTTCGGGATGTGCTCGAAGAACTCGAGCGCCTCCTCGACGGTCATGTCCAGGACGTCCGCGATCGTCTTCGACTTGAACCGCACCTGCAGCGTCTCGCGGTTGTAGCGCTTGCCGTGGCACTGCTCGCACGGGACGTAGATGTCCGGCAGGAAGTGCATCTCGATCTTGATCTGGCCGTCGCCGCGGCAGACCTCGCACCGCCCGCCCTTCACGTTGAACGAGAACCGGCCGGCCTTGTAGCCGCGCGCCCGCGCCTCCTGCGTCTTGGCGAACAGGTCGCGGATCACGTCGAACAGGCCGGTGTACGTCGCCGGGTTCGACCGCGGCGTCCGCCCGATCGGCGACTGGTCGACCTGGATGATCTTGTCGAGCTGGTCGAGCCCGCGCACCCCGCGGTGCGCCCCCGGCCGCTGCCGCGCCCGGTGCAGCCGGTTCGCCAGCGCCTTGTAGAGCACCTCGTTGACGAGCGTCGACTTCCCGGACCCCGACACGCCCGTGACGCACGTGAGCGTCCCGAGCGGGATCTGCACGTCGACCTTCTTCAGGTTGTGCTGGGTCGCGCCGAGGATCTCCACGTAACCGGAAGGCTTGCGGCGCTGCGACGGCACCGGGATCGACTTCGCCCCCGACAGGAACTGCCCGGTCAGCGACGAGGGGACCCGCATGACCTCCTCGGCCGTCCCCTGCGCGACGACCTCTCCCCCGTGCTCGCCCGCGCCCGGCCCGAGGTCCACCAGGAAATCCGCCGCGAGCATCGTCTGCTCGTCATGCTCGACCACCAGGACCGTGTTGCCGAGGTCCCTCAGCCGCTCCAAAGTCCCGATCAGCTTCGAGTTGTCGCGCTGGTGCAACCCGATCGACGGCTCGTCGAGCACGTACAGGACGCCCACCAGCGCCGACCCGATCTGCGTCGCCAGCCGGATCCGCTGCGCCTCGCCGCCCGACAGCGTCGCCGCCGCCCGGTCCATCGACAGGTACCCGATCCCCACGTCGTCGAGGAACCGCATCCGCTCCTCGATCTCCCGCAGGATCAGCCGCGCGATCCGCCGCTGCTGCTCCGTCAGGTCGACCGAGTCGAGCCACACGCGAGCCCGCCGCACGCTCAGAGCGGAGAACTCGTGGATCCCGAGCCCGCCGACGAGCACCGCGCGCGACTCCGGCCGCAGCCGCGCCCCCTTGCACGCCGGGCACGGCACCATCGACATGTACTCCTCGATCTTCTCCCGCTGCAGCTCGGACTCCGTCTCGCGATACCTCCTTTCCAGGTTCGGGACGATCCCCTCGAACTGCGTCGCGTAGGACCGCCGGCGCCCGTACCGGTTTCGGTACGTCACCTGGATCCGGTCGCCGTTCGTGCCGTACAGGAAGAGGTCCTGCGCGTCGTCGTCGAGCTCCTCCCACGGCAGCTCCAGGTCGATGTGGTACTTGTCCGCGATCGCCTGGGTGATCTGCTCGTAGTAGTTCGAGGAGGACGCCGCCCACGGCGCCAGCGCGCCCTCGCCGATCGACAGCGTCGGGTCGGGCACGACGAGATCGGGGTCGATCTCCATCTGCGAGCCGAGCCCCGTGCAGCGCTCGCACGCCCCGTGCGGCGAGTTGAACGAGAAGATCCGCGGCTCGAGCTCCGGCATCGAGGTGCCGCACGACAGGCACGCGAACCGCTCCGAGAACGTCCGGACGTCGGCCGACTCGCCGCCCACGACCTCGATCTCCACGATCCCGGCCGCGAGCCCGACCGCGGTCTCGATCGAGTCCGCGAGCCGCTTGCGCACCTCCGGCCGCATGACGAGCCGGTCGACGACGACCGCGATGTCGTGCTTGAACTTCTTGTCGAGCTCGATCTTCTCCTCGAGCATCCGCAGCTCGCCGTCGACCTTCACGCGCGCATAGCCCTCGGCGCGCAGCTCCTCCAAGAGCTTCCCGTACTCGCCCTTGCGCCCCCGGACCACCGGCGCGAGCACCATGAACCGCGTGCCCTCCTCGAGCTCCATCACCTGGTCGATGATCTGCTCGGCCGACTGCCCCTGGATGACCGCGCCGCACTCCGGGCAGTGCGGCGTGCCGACCCGCGCCCACAGCAGGCGCAGGTAGTCGTAGATCTCGGTGACGGTGCCCACCGTCGAGCGCGGGTTGCGCGACGTCGTCTTCTGGTCGATCGAGATCGCCGGCGAGAGCCCCTCGATCGAGTCGACGTCGGGCTTGTCCATCTGCCCGAGGAACTGCCGCGCGTACGCGCTCAGCGACTCGACGTACCGCCGCTGCCCCTCCGCGTAGATGGTGTCGAACGCGAGCGAGGACTTCCCGGAGCCGGACAGGCCGGTGAGCACCACCAGCGAGTCGCGGGGGAGTACGAGGTCGATGCCCTTGAGGTTGTGCTCACGGGCACCGCTGACGACGATCGAGTCCTGTCGCATCGCCCAAGGGAGTGTAGGAGGGCGAACGGATGTTCGATCAGGGCAGAAGCCGCAAAGTGCGCACCTTTGTCACGCTCCTGTGACCCGGCGTCACAGCCGTGATGGTGACCCGGACCCGAAGCGCGCCATGACGGCGCAAAGTGGCCCGCAGCGAGCGCTGCTGCAGCGCCGACAGGCGGAAGCGCAGGACCGACGGCTGCGAGCCCGCCGCCAGCGTCCCGAGCGCCCGGCGCCCCAGCGCCCGCCAGCGCCCGCCGACCCGCACCTTCGCCGCGGCGCGCACCGTGCAGCTCGGCCGGCAGACCGCGGACAGCCCGAGCCCGCCGCTCAGCCGCTGCGCCGACGGCCCGCCCAGCCACAGGCGCACTGGGCTCGCGCCGGCCGGCAGCGCGCCCTCGATCTCGTCCGGCGAAGGCTCGCGCGCGACCGGCTCGCTGTCGCGGCCGCTCGGCGCGACGTCGCTCGGCTCCGGCGGCACCACGTCGCCGGGCGGAGGGGTCTCGCGCGAGGAATCGTCGTCGACGGGCGCCACGTCCGTGTCCCCCCGCCACGACCACGCCACCGAGACGGACGACCCGGCGTACGCGTCGTCCACCGCCGGCCCCTGCTCGGGCAGCGTCACGACGAAGCGGAACGGCGTCGTGGAGCCCGCCGCGAGGTCGCCCAGCTCGAGCTCGGAAAGCCCTGCGAGCTTCCCCGTGTACACGACCTCCGCGGCATCCCGCTCGACGACCAGGTCCGCCCACTCAGACAGCACGCCGCCACCGGCGCCCGGCGTGTCGACGAGATCGCTCACGGACAGCGTCAGCCGCTGCGGGCCGCCGGCGCGGTTCGTCAGCGTCAGCGTCCCCGAGACCGAGTCCCCCGGCCGAAGGCGCGACGCGGTCAACACGGCCTCGCCGTCACGGGAGCTCTCGAGCTGCAACGCCCCGCCCGCGGTCGCGCGCAGCAGCGGCCCCGAGGGCTCGCGGCCGACAGACAACGAGGCGACCGCGACCACAGCGGTCGCCAGCAGCACGAGCAGCCGCGCCGTCACCGCGCGCCCTCCGGAGCCGCTTCCCGGCGCATCCCCAGCACCGCGGCCAGCTCGAGCAGCACGAGAAGCCCCGCTGGGAACGCGATCAGCGCGAGCTTCCCGTGCCGCGAGCCGGCCCAGTGGAGGACGTGCCCGACCTTCGGCACGGTCATGACGGCCCGGCCGATCCTTCCGTCGGCGGGAACGGTCCAGCGCTCGGAGACGTCGTTGGCGTCGCCGCGCGTCACAAATGTCACCCGCGGGCCCGAGCGCCGCATGCGGACGACCCGGTGCGTGACGAGCTCGCCGTCGCGCGAGGGGTCATGGAACGTGACGACGTCCCCCGGGCGCGCGGCCAGCGGCGACACCCGCTCGCTCAGCACGACGTCGCCCGGCGCGAACGCCGGGCGCATGCTCCCGGTCAGGACCGTGAACGGCGTGACGCCGGCCGCGCGCGGCACCGTCACCAGGCCCGCGAGCCCGACGACCATGCCGATCGCGCACCACACGAAGAAGCGACGGATCACCGGGCCCCCACGAACGTCAGCGTCCACCGGCCGGCCTGGGCGACGGCGTCCTCCCCCGCGGAGGACGGCACGCGCACGGCAAGCTCGAACGAGCGACGACCGCCGCGCCGCAGCGTCGCGACCGCCACACCAGAGTTGGCCCGCAGCCGCTCGAGCGAGCCGCGGAAGACGACGGCGCCCGCCGTCCGCAGCTCGACCTCGACCAGGCGGTCCAGGGCCGGATCGCCGCCGCTCACGCGCGGAGCCACCGCGAGCGGGCCGGCGGTCTGGTTGGTCAGCCGCACGCGCCCGCGAGCAGCAGGCCCACCCGCCGCGAGACCGGATCCGCGCACGGCCGCGCCAGCGGGCGCGACGCCCACCTCGCCCGTCCCCACGACGCGCAGCTCGGCGTCGAGCCCCGCCGTGCGGGGCGACGCCGGCACGCGCCACGCGCCGAACGCCACCCCCGCGACGAGGCTCAGGCCGGCGAGGAGCCCCGCGAGCCGGACCGCGATGACCGGTGACAGAGACAAAGCCTCACGCCTCCGGACGGCCTACTGGTTGCGGGCCTCCCACATCAGGCGGTGGTCGCCGGTGACCTTGCCCTGGGCGTTGTTGTCGTTCTGCAGCGTGAGCTGGACGCGGAAGGTCACGGCGTCGCCGCCGTCCCACTTCGTGTCGCCGCCCGGGTTGTAGGCCAGGCCGTTCGCCCACGACGAGTGCGCCGTGCGGAAGCCGTTCAGCGTGCCGGTGTAGACGGCCGCGCCGTCCGCGACGAAGCCGGTGCAGTCGCCGAACGAAGGCGACGCGTCGGTGCCGGCGGTCACGGTCATGTCCACGTACTGCGCGAGCGGGCCGACCGCGTCGGGCAGGTACAGCTTCACGTCGGCCGCGAGGTCGCCGCTGTAGGCGACGGTGATGCAGCGATCAACGGTGTCGCCGGCCTTGGCGCCGGTCACGCTGTACAGCGCGGAGCCGGAGTCGTTGTCGCTCAGCACGACGGTGCCGGCCTCGATCTTGTTGCCCGGGTTCTCCGTGCTCGAGGAGAAGGCCGAGAAGGTCCCGAACCCGGCCAGCGCACCGGCGGCGCCGATGGCGAGGAGGGATCGAAGAAGGCTCTTGGTACGGGTGCGGGGCATGGCTCAACGCTCCTTGCGGATTGACGAAGGAGCGGCTCCGTGCTCCTCCGGCGGCTGAGCCATCTCGCGTTGACTGCGAGACCTCTGGCTTTGCGCCCCCGCCTCACGACGGGTTTGCCCTTGCGTGTCTCTGTTCGGGCCAGTCGTCGGCGCCGGTCGCGGGGCTTTGCAGCGTCCACGCGCCGGCGTGGACGGCTGTCGTACGACTGAGCGTCAGAAGTCGCGGTCCGACGTGCCGGTCTCGGCGCGCGTCGTGGTGCTCGAGGGCTTCGCGAGGAAGTCCTTGGCGCCGCTGCTCGGGAACCAGTCCATCGCCGCCGCCGCGGCCGCCGCGGTGTTGACCGGCCCGCCCTGGACGAGCGCGCCGAAGGTGACGGTGAACGACGCGCCGCTGCGCGTGAGCGTCGCGGCCCACGCGGGGCTGTTGTTCGCGAAGAAGTCCGCGTTGAGGTCGACGCCGGGGCTGGTGGCCAGCGGGAGGGCCGGGAACGGCGAGGTCGAGCTGAGGAACATCAGCCGGTCGCCCTGGTTGTGGTGGGTGCCGGTGACGTAGATGTTCTGCGTGCCGGTGCCGTCCCAGCCGGCGATGATCGACGACGGGTCGATCTCCTCGCTGTAGGTCAGCGTGATCGAGTCCCCCGCCTCGATCACGCCCGCCGTCGCGCCGCCGTTCGCGGTCTGGACGTCGGCCGCGCTCGGCGCGAAGTTGTCGATGCGGACGTTGGTCCACGGGGTCGAGGTGCCCGCGTTCAGCGCCGCGTCGGTCGCGTACGCCCGCAGGTCGTAGAGCCCGTCCGAGACGCCCGCCGTGCTGGCCGAGCACGTCGTGTACGGCGCCGTCGTGTCCGAGCAAGCGTCCGACCACGTGCTCCCGCCCGCGGCGGTGAACTGGATCTTGCCGCTCGTGACGCCCGAGCCGCCGGTGTCGGTGGCGCTGAACGTGAACGCGACCGTGCCGCTGATCGGGCTGCCCGGGTTGGTCATGGAGACGCTCGGCGCGATGTTGTCGATCCGGCGGTTGGCGATGGTCGCCGACGCCAGCGTGTTCCCGGCGACGTCGGTGACGATCATGCGCAGGTCGAAGAGCCCGTTGAGGCCGGTCGTGTCCCAGTTGCAGCCGGCGAACGGCGACGTCGTGTCGGTGCACGCGACGCTCCACGAGCCCGCGCCGGCGACGCTGTACTCGAAGGTCGCCGAGGCGACGCCGGAGTGCGCGTCCGCCGCGGTGCCCGCCAGCGCGACGGTCCCGCTCTTGTTCGTGCCGGGGTCCGTCATGGTGGAGGTCGACGGATTCGCGTTGTCCGCTCGGCGGCCGGTGATCGCCGCGGACGTCGTCGCGTTGCCCGCGAGGTCGGTCGCGATGGCGCGGAAGTCGTAGGTCGTCCCGTTCGTCATGGTGTTCGTGTCGAACGAGCAGGAGAACGGCGACGTCGAGCCGGTGCAGGCCGTGCTGGTCCACGTGCCGCTCGCGCTGGTCTTGTACTCGTACTTGACGTTCGCGATCCCGGACCCGCTGCCGTCGCTGAGGGTCGTGGTGTCGAGCGTGATCGTCCCGCGGCTCCAGGCGGCCGGGGAGGACATCGTGACCGCCGGCGCGGTGTTGTCGACGCGCACGTTCTGGCGCACGACGGACGTGCGCGAGTAGCCGTTGTTGTTCGTGGCCGTCGCGCGCAGGTCGTAGAGGCCGTCGGTGACGCCGGTCGTGTCCCACGAGCAGCTCCACGGCGCGGCGTTGCGCGTGCAGATCGTGGTCCACGTGTTCGTGCCCGCGGGCGAGCGCTGGATGACGACCTGCGTGATCGTCCCGCCGGCGGTCTCGGAGACCGTCGTGCTGATCGTCTTGGTCCCCTTGATCGGCGAGCTCGGGTCGTCGACCGAGACGTGCACGCCGAAGTCGGCCGCGGCGGTGGCCGTCTGCGCGTTCGTGCTCGAGGCGGTGTAGGTCGCGCCGGAGGTGGCCGTCCCGGCGACGAGGATGAGCACGAGCCCGAGCGCCGCCCGCTTGAAGCCCTTCACGCCGCGCTCCCCTCGAGCGCCTCGCCGGCGTCCCGCCACAGCCGGGCGAACGTGCCGCCGACGATCAGCAGGGCGAGGAAGCCGACGACGATCGTGCGCGCGCCGCGGTCGGACGCCTTGGCGAGCGGATAGCCGAGGTACGGGAGGTGGAAGGCGACCCGCGCCTGCGTCGCGTGATCGAGGTTGAACGTCCAGGGGTCGACGCTCGCGTTGGCGTCCCCCTTGGTGCGGAACTCGCGCTCGCCGTTGCGGTCGCGGCCGATCGCCGCGATCCGGTGGGTGACCAGCCCGTGGGGGCCGGCGCCGCGCGGCGGCGCGTACGTGATGACGTCGCCCACCTTCAGGTCCTCGACCGGGACCTCCTTCGCCCAGGCGACGGAGCCCTTCTCGATCGTCCCGCCCATCGACCCGCCCGTGATGACGTACCGGTGATAGCCCGCGAGCGGCAGCGCGATCAGGATCGCTGCCAGCGCGAGGAGGGCGGTGAACCCGGACCGGGCCGCGACACGCGCGGCCCGGCTGACGGGAACGGAACGGGACATGGAGGAACCGCGTCGTCGGCTAGGACTGCACCGCGTTCCAGGTGAACTCGACCGTCGACTGACCGTTCTGGTACGCGTCGGTCGCCGAGGAGTCGAGCTGCACGCTGAACTCGTACCGGTGCTTCTCGTTGGCCGAGTAGTTGCCGAGCGAGACCGCCGAGGTCATCGCCGCGACGGTCGCCGCCGGCGAGCCGTAGACGGTGGTGTCGTCGCCGTCGCCGCAGGGCTCCACGGTCGAGGGGTCAGGCCACTCGCCGCAGTCCTTGATGACGAGGTTGAGCTTGCCCGACAGCGGGTTGGTCGCGTCGGTGTTCGTGAGGCTCGTGCGCGACACCGAGAAGTTGCCGGCCAGCGAGCCGGTGTTCTGGATGTCGACGGTGCCGGTGGTCGGCGTGTCGCCGGGCTTCAGGCCGGAGGCGCTGAGGATGGCGGCGCCGTTCTTGCTGTTCGACATCGACAGCGTGCCGGCGGAGAAGGTGTTCGTCGGGTTGGCGGTCGACGCGGAGAAGTTCGCGCCGGAGCCGACGACGACACCGGTGGCCGCCACGAGGACGGCGAGAGCGCCAAGCGCGCGCTTGGGCTGCTTGATGAGAAATGCGATTCGGGCCACGGGTTCCTCCATGAAAGTCCGTGTCGTTTCGCTTCGGTGGCCCGGCCGACTCAGGGAGTCCCGTGGGCTTTGCGGACCCGCCTCGCGACGGGGGTGCCTTTCTCGGGCGTTCAGGTCAGTGGCCGACTGATCGACAGCGGAGGGAGCCCGCTGACCCGAATCGCGTCTATCTGGACGTGTGTCGCAGCAGGCGAGTGCCTACTTCACCACGATGTTGCCGGAGCGCAGCGGCCCGGCCCAGCGGAAGCCGCCGACCTCGAAGAAGGTGAAGTTGGTCCCGTCGCCGACCTCGAGGTAGTAGGTGACCGGCGCGCCGCCGTTGATGCTCGCGTGGCCCGTGGCCCACGCCGCGTCGCCGGTGCTGTGGAACGTGGTGACGTCCCGCAGCACGATGGTGGTCGACCCGTCGATGACCCGGCCGGATCCGCTCAGCGTCCCGTTGCGGCTGTGGATCGAGAAGCTCGCGGCCGCGGTGCTCATGATGCCGCCGCCGCCGAGGAAGCCCTCGGTCGTCTCGACGTCGTCGCAGGCGTTGCCGATGCCGTCGAGGTCGTAGTCGCTCTGGCTGACGTTCGGGACCTGCGGGCAGTTGTCGGTCGCGTCCGGCCGCACGTCGTTGTCGTCGTCGGGGTCGCAGGCGTCGCCCATCGCGTCCCCGTCGAGGTTCGCCTGGGTCGGGTTGGGGTCATTGATGCAGTTGTCGACGGGATCGGCGACCCCATCGCCGTCGGTGTCGAAGACGGTGGTCGTCTCGTCCAGGACGAGGACGGCGTCCTGCGCCTGCGCGGCGGCGGGCAGGAGGGCGACGACGAAGAGGGCGGCAGCGCACAGCGAGGCCGCCCGGACGCGGATACGCATCTGCGAACTTCCTTTCTCCGGGAGGGCCGCACGAACGTATTGGCATACGGCCAACGCGCCAATCGGTCAATCGTCCAGGTACTTCAATTGCGCGACGACCGCAGAGCGGTTCTGGCGCGCGCGGCGCGCCTTCAGCCGCCGACGGACTCGTAGACCTCGTCGAGGAGCGACTGGCGGTCCGCGAGGTCGAAGTTCTCCGAGAGGTAGCGGTCGGTCTCCTCGCGCGACTGGCCGTTGAGGGCCATGTTGAGGGCGATCAGGCGGGCGCCTTCGACGTCCTCGCCCTCGCCGCCGCCGGTGGCCGCGGGCGGCTCCGGCGGCTCGGAGGCGGTGGGCGCCGGCTGCTCGACGCGGCGCGGCTGCGGCGCGACGGGCGGCGGGCCCGGGTCGGCGTCCGCGGGCGGGCCGTCGGCGCCGGCGTCCTCGAGCTCCTCCTCCAGGGCGGGCTCGCTGGTCGCGCCCCCTCCCGTCGGGGACGCGACGGGAGGCGGGGTGGCGGGCCGGTCGGCGGCGCCGCCGGTCGCCCGGCCTCCGGCGGCCTCGTACAGCTCGGCCATGTTGCCCTCGAGGAGCGTCAGGTCGGCGTTCAGGCGGTTCGCGCCGGTGCGCAGCGACTCGATCAGCGCGGTCAGCTCGCTCTCCATCGCGTCGACGCGCTGCAGCATCAGCGCCGTCTGCTCGGAGACCTTCGCGACGTGCTCGCGGGAGCGCTCGACCGCCTCCTGGTCCGTGCGCTCGGCCTCGCGCTCGGCGTCGGAGCGGATCCGGCTCGCCTGCTGCTCGGCGTCGCGCTCGATGGCCGCGGCGCTCTGCTCGGCGGCCTCGACGATCGACCGCACCTGCTCGGAGGCGGCCTGCGCGAGGGAAGCCCCGCTGCGACGCTGCGCCTGGCGCTGGAGCGACTCGAGCTCCTCCGCCACCCGGGCGAGGTGCTCGTCGACGGCCTCCGGCTCGTAGCCGCGGCGGCCGATGGGAAAGTCTTTTCTCTCGATCGTCTGTCGGTCCAAAGCCATATGCCCGAAATCTAACGCGCGGGGCCGCCGGAGGGGTCACGGCGGTGCCGCTCAGGGCAGCCGGAGGCTTCCGCGAGCGTCGCGGGCGACGAGCCCGTCGCGCTCCAGAGCGGCGACGGCGCGGTCGAGGCGCTCCGGCCCGATCCCCTCCGGCAGCGGCTCGCCGGTGGCCAGCGCGGCGACGACGCGCCCGCGGACGTAGCGGTCCGTGTCCTCGAAGCGGGTCCCGTTCGCCGCTCGGCGGCGCGGCGGGTCCGCGATGGCGCCGCGCGAGGGGCAGGCGCTCGCGAGCGGGCACTCGCCGCAGCGCGGGCGGCGGGCCGTGCAGATCCGCGCCCCGAGCTCCATCGTCGCCTGGTTGAAGGTCGCGGCGGCGCCCGGCGGCGGCTCCAGCGAGCCCGCCCGCGCGAAGACCCGGCGCGCGTTCGTGTCCACCGCGACGACCTGCCGATCGAACGCGAACGAGCCGACGGCGGCCGCGGTGTACGGCCCCACGCCGGGCAGGTCCTCCAACCGCGAGGGCCACCCGTGCGCGGCCACGAACCGAGTCGCCTCCCACAGCCGCACGGCGCGCCGGTTGTAGCCCAGGCCGACCCACTCGCGCAGGACGTCCCCCAGCGGCGCGGCCGCGAGCGCCTCCGCCGTCGGCCAGCGCTCGACCCACGCCTCGTACCGCGGGACGACCCGCGCCACCTGCGTCTGCTGGAGCATCAGCTCGGAGACGAGGATCCGGTACGGGTCGCGCGTCCGCCGCCACGGCAGGTCGCGCCGCTCGAGCTCGTACCACGCGAGCAGCGCCCGCGTCAGGCCTTGACGACCCGCGTGTCGCACATCTTGTCGTGCAGGGCCTCGTCGCGCCCGTCCCACAGCGGCCAGAGGTAGTTGACGATCGGGAGGATCCCGAGGCTGAAGAGGCCGCCGAGCGTCTCGACGACGAGGTTCTTGACCAGGAACTCGCGCTTGAAGGCGTTCCACCCGGTGACCGGCTCGCCGGAGCGGGTCACGATCCGCGTCTCCATCGCCCGGTGGCCGAAGGTCTGGCCGTCCAGGCGGGACATCACGACGGGCGCGTAGAGCGGGGCGATCACGTAGACGCCGAGGAAGAACCCGGCGGTCACGCCGTCCTCGGCGGCCAGCAGGGCGCCGGCGAAGATGACGATCCCGACGATGAACGCCCGCACGAAGAAGTCGGAGAACGCGGCGGCGGCCCGCCTGCCGTACGACGCGGCGTCGCCGGGCCGCGGCCGCGGCTGCGTGACGTCGAACCGCAGGGGCGCCTCCGGTGCCCGCGGCGCCTCCGTCGGCGGGAGGAACCGCGGCTTCTCGGGCGCGGCGGGCTCCGCCTCCGACGGCGGCGTCGCTCCGCTCCACAGCGATCCGCTCGACGCGTCCTCGATCGGGCGGCCGAACGCGTCGGTGCGCTCCTCGCCGCGGCGGCCGAACGGGTCGTCGGCGCTCAGGCCGGCGCCCCGTGCTCGCGCGCCTCGCGGATCTCCCGCCGCAGGTCGCGGATCTCGTCGCGCAGGCGGGCCGCGTACTCGAACCGCAGGTCCTCCGCCGCGGCGGCCATCTCCTCCTCGAGCTCGACGATCGTCTGCTCGAGCTCGTTGAGCGTCATCTCCTTGCCGCCCTTCTTCGCGTGCGTCCGCGTGCGGCGGCCCTTCTTCGGCACCTTCGACTCGCTCTGCAGGAACTCCGCGATGTCGGAGATCCCCTTGACGATCGAGGCCGGCGTGATCCCGTGCTCCTTGTTGTAGGCCAGCTGGATCTCGCGCCGCCGGTCGGTCTCGGAGATCGCGGCCCGCATCGCCGCCGTCTCCTTGTCCGCGTACATGACGACCCGCCCCTCCGCGTTGCGCGCCGCGCGGCCGATCGTCTGGATGAGCGACGTCTCGCCGCGGAGGAAGCCCTCCTTGTCGGCGTCGAGGATCGCCACCAGCCCGACCTCCGGCAGGTCGAGGCCCTCGCGGAGCAGGTTGACGCCGACGAGCACGTCGTACTCCCCGAGCCGCAGGTCGCGGATGATCTGGATGCGCTCCAGCGTGTCGATCTCCGAGTGCAGGTAGCGGACGCGGAAGCCCATCTCGAGCAGGTAGTCCGTCAGGTCCTCGGACATCTTCTTGGTGAGCGTCGTCACCAGGACGCGCTGGTCGGCGTCGACGATCTTGCGGACCTCGTTCATGAGGTCGTCGATCTGGTTGCGCGTCTCGCGGACCTCGACCGCGGGGTCGACGATGCCCGTCGGCCGCACGATCTGCTCGACGATCCGCGTGGAGTGATCGCGCTCGAAGTCGCCGGGCGTCGCCGAGACGAACAGCATCTGCGGCGTGATCTTCAGGAACTCGTCGAACGTCTGCGGCCGGTTGTCCATCGCGCTCGGCAGCCGGAACCCGTACTCGACGAGCGTCGACTTGCGCGACCGGTCGCCCTCGTACATGCCGCCGATCTGGGGCACGGTCTGGTGGGACTCGTCGATGAAGCAGAGGAAGTCGTCGGGGAAGTAGTCGATGAGGCAGTACGGGCGCGAGCCGGGCGGGCGGCCGTCCAGGATGCGCGAGTAGTTCTCGATGCCGTTGCAGAAGCCCATCTCCCGCAGCATCTCCATGTCGTACTGCGTGCGCTGGCGCAGGCGGTGGGACTCGAGCAGCTTGCCCTGCGCCTCCAGCTCGGCGCACCGCGCGTTCAGCTCGCGGCCGATCTCCTCGACCGCGCGCTCGATCGTCCCCTCCTTGACGTTGTAGTGCGTCGCCGGCCAGACGGCGACGTGCTCCATGTCGTCCTCGATGATCTCGCCGGTGAGCGGGTCGAAGTGCTGCAGCCGCTCGACCTCGTCGCCGAACATGATCGCCCGGTACGCGGTCTCCGCGTACGCGGGGAAGACCTCGAGCGTCTCGCCGCGGACGCGGAAGTTCGCGCGGCCCAGCGCGGCGTCGTTGCGGGTGTACTGCAGCGAGACGAGCTTGTGGAGCAGCGCGTCGCGGTCGACGAAGTCGCCCCGCTTGAGGATCTGCATGTTCGCGTCGTAGGTCTCGGGCGAGCCGAGCCCGAAGATGCAGGACACGCTCGCGACGATCACGACGTCGCGGCGGGCGAAGAGCGCCGCGGTCGCGGCGTGCCGGAGGCGGTCGACCTCCTGGTTGATCGCCGAGTCCTTCTCGATGTAGAGGTCCCGGCTCGGCACGTACGCCTCGGGCTGGTAGTAGTCGTAGTACGAGACGAAGTACTCCACCGCGTTGTCGGGGAAGTACGTGCGGAACTCGTTGCAGAGCTGCGCCGCCAGCGTCTTGTTGTGGGCGATGACGAGCGTCGGGCGCTGGACCTGCTCGATGACGCCGGCCATCGTCATCGTCTTGCCGGTGCCGGTCGCGCCGAGCAGCGTCGTGAAGCGGTCCCCGCCGTCGAGCGCCTCGGAGATCTCGCGGATCGCCTTCGGCTGGTCGGCCGTGGGCGAGTAGGTGCTGTCGAGGCGGAACTTGGGCACGACCCATTGAGGATAGGCACGATGTCGGACGTGACCCTGCGCCCGCCCGAGTCGCGCGACGAGGCGAGCTACCGCCGGCTGCTCTTCGACCCGGCCGTCGCGCCGTGGCTGCGCCCCAAGCCGCTGCGGCCGTTCACGGAGGCGGACGCCCCTGCGCTGCTGGTTCGCGACCTGCGGCACTGGGAGTCGCACGGCTGGGGGCCGTGGGTCGTCGAGGACGGCGACGGCGCGTTCCTCGGCCGGGCGGGCCTGAACACCACGCGGGTCGCTGGAGAGCAGGCGGTCGAGCTCGCGTGGGCCGTGCTCGGCGCGGCGCAGGGGCGCGGCGTCGCGACGGCGGCTGCCTTGGCCGGGGTCGAGGAGGCGCGGCGGCTCGGGCTGCCCGAGGTGGTGTCGTTCACGCTGCCGGACAACGCCGCCTCGCGCCGCGTGATGGAGAAGGCGGGCCTGTCGTTCGAGCGCGACATCACGCACGGCGGCCTGCCGCACGTGCTCTACCGGCTGCGGCTCGCGCCCGCCTAGCTCACCAGTCGGGGGTGTCGAGGGCGACGCGCCGCGGGAGCGGCACGACGATCGCTTCGGTCAGGCGATGCTCGCGGGGATCGCTCTCCACGGGCCGCGGCCTCTGCACCGACGCGAGCACGCGCACGAACCGCTCCTGCCGGGTCTCTCCCCCGTGATCCGTGCCTGTCCTGAGAGTGGCGACCGACATCGACTCCGTTCACCTCCGATTCCGTTCAGCGTCTCCAACGCACGGACCGGCGGAACCTTGCGCTGACATCTCGCTCACACGGAGCTGCAACGCTGCGCCCATGCGCCGCGTCGTGCTCGCCGCGCTCCTCGCGATCCCCCTCGGGGTGCTCGTCGGCGCCGCCAGCCAGGAGGCGGACGCGGTCGTGCGGCACGGGAAGTGGATCGCGGCGCTCGGGGTGCCGCTGCTCGCGGTGTGCTGGGGCGCGGGCGCCGTCGCCGGGCGCGCCGGAGCCGGCGCCGTCGCCGGCGCCGTCACGATGACCGTCGCCACCGCGACCTACTACGCCCTGCACTTCCACCACTTCGGCGGCTCGCTGCGCGGCGCGCCGATCGTCGTCGGGTGGAGCGCGGCGTCGCTCGCGTCGGGCGGGGTCTTCGGGCTCGCCGGCGGCGCGTGGCGCGCGGCGGCGCGAGTGCCGGTGCGCGTTGCGGCGGTCGCGCTCCTCGCGGGCGCTCTGGCCGGCGAGGCGCTGCTGCTCGCTCGCGAGTGGCCGGAGCGGGTGGGGCCTCTGCTCTACGCCGAGCTCGTCGCCGCGGCGGCGCTGCCGTTCCTGCTGGTGCGGCCGTTGCGGGCGCTTCCCGCCGCGCTGGTCCTCACCGCGGTGGCCGCGCTGGTGCTGGGCGCCGCGGAGCACGAGGTGCGCGAGACGATGCGCCTCGCGGGCTGGCGGGGGCTGTAGCGGCGACGACCTCGCCGAGGGCCGCGACCGCTCGCGCGATCGCCGGCTCGGAGAGGTGCGCGTAGCCGAGTACGAGGCCCGGGCGCCCGCACGACTCGACCCGCAGCGAGCCGAGGCCCTGCACCGCGACGCCCGCCTCGCCGCACCGCGCGAGCAGCGCCTGCTCGCCGGTCTCCTCCGGCAGCAGGACGAGCGCGTGCAGCCCGGCCGCGACGCCGGTGACCTCCGCGTCGGGCAGGTGCTCGGCGAGCGCGGCGAGCAGCGCGCCGCGCCGGCGGCGGTAGTCGCGGCGCGTGCGGCGCAGGTGGCGGTCGAGGTCGCCGCGCGCGACGAGGTCGGCGAGCGCGAGCTGCTCGAGCACGGGCCCGCCGCCGTCGGCGGCCAGGCGCTCGAACGCGACCGGCGTCGCGAGCCGCTCGGGCAGGACGAGCCACCCGAGCCGCAGCCCGTGCGCGAACGTCTTGCTCGCCGATCCCGCGTACACCACGCGCTCGGGGGACAGTCCCTGCAGCGCGCCGACCGGGCCGCGGTCGAAGCGGTACTCGGCGTCGTAGTCGTCCTCGATGACGAGCCCGTCGACGGTCTCCGCCCACGTCAGCAGCGCCGCGCGCCGCTCGGGCGACAGCACGACCCCCGTCGGCATCTGGTGCGCGGGGGTGACGAGCACCGCGCGGGCGCCCGACGCCTCCAGCGCGCCGACGTCGAGCCCCTGCGCGTCGACCGGCACGCCGACCGGCCGCAGGCCCGCGCGCTCGAGCGACCACCGGTGCAGGTGGAAGCCGGGATCCTCGACCGCGATCGTCCTCTCCCCCTGCCCGCGCAGCAGCCGCGCGAGCAGGACGATGCCCTGCGTCACGCCGCTGCAGACGACCGTCCGCTCCGGGTCCGGCGCGACCGCCCGCGCGCGGCCGAGGTAGGCCGACAGCGCGTCGCGCAGCTCCGCGACGCCGCGCGCGTCCGGATAGCCGAGCGTCGCGTCGGGCATGCGCCGCAGCGCGCGCCGCGTCGCCGCGAGCCACTGCTCGCGCGGGAACGCCGCCAGGTCTGGCCGCCCCGGCATCAGGTCGAAAGGCGGGTACGTCGGGTGGCGCGTCGCACGGCCCGCGGGCGCGACCGGCTCCGGCGAGGCGGCGACCCGCGTCGGCGCGCCCTGCCGGGCGACCAGGTAGCCCTCGGCCACCAGCTGCGCGTACGCCTCGGTCACCACGCCCCGCGAGACGCCCAGCTCGCGCGCGACCGCGCGCGTCGACGGCACGGCGGTGCCAGGCACCAGACGGCCGGAGCGGATCGCGTCGCGGAGCCCGCGTTCGATCTGGCGGTGCAGCCGGCCCGCGCCCCGGTCGACGGAGAGCAGGAGGTCGAGCGCGAACTGGCCCTGTTTCGCCATGAGCGAGTGGACCTTAACCGCAGGGCCACTCTGCGGTGAAATGCGCCCATGGCCACCGTCCGAGAGCCGGCGGCGCGCACGACCGCGGGCACCGACCTCGTGGCTGCCGTGCTGATCGTCGCCGGCGTCACCCAGATCCTCGTCGGCGTGCTCGCGCTGTTCGCGCCGGGCGCGTTCTACGACCTCCTCGCGAGCTACCCGCCGGAGAACCGCCATTTCCTCAAGGACCTCGGCTCGTGGCAGATCGCGCTGGGCGCGATCGCGATCTACGGCGCGCGGCGCGCGGACTGGCGCGTCCCGCTGCTGGGGCTGATCGGCCTCCAGTACCTGCTGCACACCGGCGCGCACGTCGTCGACGCCGGCGATGCGGAGGAGGGCTGGCAGGACGCGGTCGCGATCGTCACCCAGGGACTCGGCGCGGTGCTGCTGCTCGGCCTCTTCCTGCGGGAGCGCGCGCGGTGAAGGTCCTGCTCGCCGGCGCGACCGGCGCGATCGGCCGCCCGCTCGTCCGCCGCCTGGCCGAGGCCGGTCACGACGTCGTCGGCCTGACGCGGCGACAGGATCGCGTCGCGCAGATCGAGGCGGCCGGCGCGCGCGGCGTCGTTTGCGACGTCATCGACCGCAAGGCCGTGCTCGCCGTCGCCGAGGAGACGCGGCCCGACGTCGTGATGGACCAGACGACCGCGCTCCCCCAGCGCTACGACGCCCGGCGGATGGACAAGTTCTACGAGAAGATGGTCCCGCTGCGGCTGCAGGGCTCGCCGAACCTCATCGAGGCGGCGCAGGCCGTGGGCGCGAAGAGCGTCTTCCAGAGCGTCGCGTTCATGTACGCGCCCAACGGGAACGGCCGTCTCTGCACGGAGGACGACCCGCCGTACGAGCACGACGCCCCGTTCCCCTGGGACCTCGCCCTCCCCGCGATCATCGCGCTCGAGCGGCGCGTGGTCGACATCGGTGGCCTGGTCCTTCGCTACGGCATGTTCTACGGGCCGGGCACCCACTTCGACGACGGGCAGATCGCGGCCGACGTCAAGAAGCGCCGGCTGCCGATCGTCGGTAAGGGGCAGGGCGTCTGGTCGTTCGTGCACGTCGACGACGCGGCCGCCGCCACGGTCGCCGCCCTCGAGAGCGGCGCGATCGGGATCGTCAACGTCGTCGACGACGAGCCGATCCCGATGCGCGAGTGGGTGCCGGCGTTCGCGAAGGCGAAGGGCGCGCCGAGGCCGTTCCGCGTCCCGGCGTGGCTCGTGCGGCGCATGGGGATGCCGCTCGTCGCCCACTGGGGCACGACGCTGCCGGGCGCGTCCAACGCCCGCGCCCGCGCGTTGGGCTGGGCGCCGCGGCGGCCGAGCGTCCGCGAGGGGTTCGCGGAGAGCTAGGTGCACGTCCTCGTCGCCGGCGCGACCGGCCACCTCGGCCGCGCGCTGATCGCCGAGCTGCGCCGCCGTGGGCATCGGACGCGCGCACTGGTGAGGGACGTCGCACGCGCGCCCTTCGCCGACGAGGTGGTCGTCGTCGACGCCGCGCGCGACCCGCTCGACGCCGCCGTCGCGGGCGTCGACGCCGTGTTCTCGGCGCTCGGCGGCACGTCGCGCGTCGACCGCGGCCCGCGCCGGCCGTTCCGCGAGCTCGACACCGTCCCCAACCTCAACCTCCTGCGCGCCGCCGAGCGCGCGACCGTCGAGCGGTTCGGATACGTGGCGCTGCTCGACGTCGAGGCCCTGCACGGCAACCCGTACTTCGACGCGCACGAGGCCGTGGTCGCGGCGCTGCGGGCGAGCTCGGTCGCGGCGACGATCGTGCGCGCCAACGGCTTCTTCAGCGCCTACGACGAGCTGCTCGACATGGCGCGCAAGGGCCGGGCGCGGATCGTCGGGGACCCCGACGCGAGGAGCAACCCGATCCACGATGCCGACCTCGCCGCCGTCTGCGCGGACGCGTTCGAGAGCGGCGCCGTCGAGGTCGCGGCCGGCGGGCCGGAGACGATGACGCGCCGCGAGGAATTCGAGCTGGTCAACGAGGCGGCCGGAAGAGGTCGCGAGACGAAGCGGATGCCTTCACTGCTGACGCGAGCCGCCGCCGTCCTGCTCCGGCCCGTCGACCCGCGCCGCGCGGCGATGCTCGACTTCGTCCACCGCGTCTGCTCGACCGACGTCATCGGCCCTCCCCACGGCGAGCGCACGCTCGCGGAGTACCTCAGAACGAGAGCGGGCGGCCCGGAGGCCGCCCGCTCGTCGTCAACTGCTGTCGGGTCGTAGACCTAGCGCAGCGCGCTCAGGCTGACCGTCTTGGCCGACGTCGACCGCGTCGAGGCCTTGGCGGCGTTCGCCTCGCTCGCGTCGTAGACCTGGTTGTTGCCGCGGGCGACGACCGGGATCTCGCGCTTGCTCGAGGGATCCTCCTCGATGCCGCAGTACTCCTCCTCGGTGCCACCGGTGAACGGCGGGAACTCCTGATCGGGCTCGTTCTCCTCGGTCTCCGCGCCGTACCAGACGAGAGTCTGGTCGCCGCCGCGCTCCGCCGCGCCGGCGCCGCCGTCGGTGACGTAGAGCTCGAACGGCGTGTCCTCGCCCCGGACGTGGCCCGAGATGTACGCCTCGCCGGAGCTCTTCGAGCCGTTGAGGATGATCAGGCAGTCGACGACACCGTGGAACTTCACCTGGTTGTCGTCGCCGCTACGGCGGTTGACCTGGACCTGGCCGTCGGCCAGGCCGGAGTCGTCCGTCGCCCCGCGCTCACGCTGCGCCGTGAACGCGACGGTGTCGAGCGCGCCCGTGGTGGGCGGGTTGTTCGGATCCAGCAGCACCTGGCCGCCGCCCGTTGCGCGGTCGCGCGAGGACTCGGCGTCCGCGGTGACGGGAACGACGGCGACCGCGGCAACCGCGGTCAACAGACCCAACGTACGAACCTTCATTAGACCCCCTGCATTGGGTTTGGGATGAGCGAAGCGAGCGCAACAACGCCAACAACGCCCCCCTTCCCCGAAACTTGCGGTTCGATTTGCAGAAAATTGGGTGACTGAGCGTCAGAGTCCCAGCTCTGCCGAATACTCGCGCCGGTACTCGTCGCGCGCGTCGAGCACCTTGTCCACGTAGGCGCGCGTCTCGGGGAACGGGATGCTGTCGCGCTCGAGGCCGGGGTCGTCCACGATCCAGCGGTCGACGTTGCCGGTGCCCGCGTTGTAGGCGGCGATCGCGAGCGTCTCGTTGCCGCCGTAGTGGTCGAGCAGCCAGCGCAGGTACCACGAGCCGTACGCGATGTTGATCTGCGGCGTCGCGAGGTCGCCCTGCTCGAACTCGGTGCCCCCCGACTTGCGCGCGATCTCGTCGGCCGTCTGCGGCGTGATCTGCATGAGACCGCGCGCGCCCGCGTGAGACGTCTGGTCGCGGAAGTGCGACTCCGCGTAGATGACCGCCGCGATCAGCGACGCGTCGAGCCCCTTGTCGCGCGCCTGCTGGCGGATGATGTCCTCGTGGCGCAGCGGGAGCGTGAGCTCGTCGACGGCCTTGTCGGCGACCGGCATGAGCACCGCGAACGCGGTCACGACGACGGCGACGAAGACGAGCAGCGCGGCGACCCGGCGACGCCGGTGCACCGCGATGCCTGTTCTCGACCTGCGCGCCATGTCAGCCGCCGAGCTTGCCAAGGACCTCCGACAACTTCGTCTCCAACTCGTCGACGGTGCCGTCGTTGCGGACCACGTACGTCGCGCGGCGGGCCTTCTCCTCCTGCGGCAGCTGGCGCGCCGCGCGCTCGTCGACCGCCTCGTGCCCGCGTGCGCCCGCCCGCTGCGCGCGGATCTCCTCGTCGGCGACGACCGCGATCGTCGCGTCGTAGAGGCCGTCGAGCCCGGCCTCGAAGAGCAGCGGCGTCTCGACCACGGCCGCCCGCGGCGGCGGGTCCGTCGCGAGCGCCTCCTCGCGGAACGCGGCGACGCGCTCGCCGACCTTCGGCCACAGCAGCTCCTCGAGCCACTTGCGGTCCTCCGGCGTGGCGAAGGCGCGGCGCGCGACGGCCGACCGGTCGACGACGCCGTCGGGCGTGACCTCGTCGCCCCAGCGGCCGGCCACCGCGTCGCGCACCGCGTCGGTGCCGTACAGCTCGTGGACGACGGCGTCGGTCGACAGCGTCGCCGCGCCGAGGCGCTCGAGCGCCGCGAGCGCGGTCGACTTCCCCGCGCCGAGGCCGCCCGTCAACCCGACGAAGGGGACCGCCACCGGCGGCCGCCCCTACGCGTTCTCGTCGGTGCCCTGCTCGGCGGCCGTGCCCGCGGCGTCGGCGGGCTCGGTGTCGAGCTCGTCCGCGGCGGGCCGCTCCTCGTCGGCGCCCTCCGCGGCGTCGCTCGCACCGTCGGAGGCGATCACCTCGGCCGCGACGCCGTCCGCCGGCGGAGCGTCCTCGGTGGGAGCGTCCTCGGCGGCGGCGGCGGGCGCCTCCGCGCTGGAAGCGTCGTCGGCGGGAGCTTCCTCGGCGGCTGGCGCCTCCGCTTCGGGGGCGGCCGGAGCCTCCTCCTCCGCGACGGCGGGAGCGTCCTCCTCCGCGACGGCCGGAGCCTCATCCTCCGCGGCAGCCGGAGCCTCATCCTCCGCGGCAGCCGGAGCCTCCTCCTCCGCGGCAGCCGGAGCCTCCTCCTCCGCAGCAGCCGAAGCCTCCGCCTCGGGGGCGGCGGAAGCCTCGTCGGCGTCGCTGACCAGGTCCGGCACGGTGGCGTCCTCCGCGGCGGCCTCGGGCTCCGTCTCCGGGACCTCGTCGCCGGCGGGGACCGCGCCGGGCGCTTCCTGCGCGAAGACGTCCTCGCTCAGGCCGAGGTCGCGGACGTCGTCGAGGTCGCCGGCGCCCTCGGGGGCGTCGTCCGGCGGCGGCGCGCCCTCGCGGCGCGGCAGGATCTGGTTCTCGACCCGCTTCGCCGACAGCGAGAGCCGACGGCGCTCGGAGTCGATCTCGAGGATCTTGACCATGATGTCGACGCCGGGCTCGACGATCTCGCGCGGGTTCTCGACGTGGTACGGCGCGAGCTCGGAGATGTGCACGAGCCCCTCGACGCCGTCGAGGATCTCGACGAACGCGCCGAACGTGACGACCTTCGTGACCTTGCCCTCGAGCTCGTCGCCGACGTTGTACATCGAGACGACGCGCTGCCAGGGGTCCTCCTGCGTCTGCTTCAAGCCGAGCGAGATGCGCTGCCGGTCGCGGTCTATGTCGAGGACCTTGACCTGGACCTCGTCGCCGATCGCCACCACTTCGCCCGGGTGGTTGACGTGCGACCACGACAGCTCGGAGATGTGGATCAGGCCGTCGATCCCGTTCAGGTCCACGAACGCGCCGAAGTCGACGATGTTCGAGATCGTGCCCTCGACGATGAGGCCGGGCTGCAGGCGGTCGAGGATCTCCTGGCGCTGCTCCTTGCGCTCCTCCTCGAGCACGGCGCGACGCGACAGGACCACGTTGTTGCGCGAGCGGTTCAGCTCGATGACGCGCGTCTCGAGCGTCTGCCCCATGAACTCGTCGAGGTTCGGGACGCGCCGGATGTCGACCAGCGACGCGGGCAGGAAGCCGCGCACGCCGAGGTCGATGATGAGGCCGCCCTTGACGACCTCGATGACGTTGCCCTCGATCGGCGCCCCGGACTCCTGGGCCGCCTCGATGCGCCGCCACGCCTTCTCGAAGCGGGCGCGCTTCTTGGACATGATGAGGCGGCCGTCCTGGTCCTCCTTGGTGAGGACCAGCGCGTCGACCTCCTCGCCCAGCTCGACCTCATCGTGCGGGTCGACCGACTTGCGGATGGAAAGCTCGTTGGAGGGGATGACCCCCTCGCTCTTGTAGCCGATGTCGACGAGGACCTCGTCGTTGTCGATCCGGACCACGCGGCCCGTGACGACGTCGCCCTCGTCGAAGTGGCGCAGCGTGGCGTCGTAGTTCGGGACGACTTGACCGTCGATCTCCAGAAGGAGGCCGTCGGAGCCATCCACCACGCGTGCATCGTTCGTAGTGTCAGTTGCCATGAGTCGCGCAAGGTTAGCGCAGTAAGGTTGCCGCGCCGTGCCCGTGCGAGCCACGAAACGCGGTGCGGAACGCACCCCTCTGCAGCGAGATTGCGACGTCCTGATCTGCGGCGCGAGCTTCGCGGGACTGGCCGTCGCGCGCGAGCTCGCGGGCTCCGGCCGCGACGTGCTGATCGTCGACCGCTACGACATCGGCGAGAAGCAGACGTCGGCGTGCGCGGCCCCGACCGAGTGGCTCGAGCGACTCGGCCTCCGCGACTCGATCCAGCAGACGTTCTCGCGGCTCGTCGTGCACACGCCGAAGGGCACGTCGACGTGGCCGCTGCCGTTCACGTTCTCGACCTTCGACTACCGGACGCTGTGCAACCTCTTGTACGAGCAGACCGACGCGGAGTTCGACAACGCGAAGGTGAACGGGCGGACGGGCTTCACAGTCCACACCGACCGCGGCGACCTGCATGCACCGCTCATCGTCGACGCGCTCGGCTGGCGGCGCGTGCTCGGCGCGGGCGCGAACGTGCAGCCGCCCGAGGGGTTCCTCTCTCGAGGGCTGGAGGTGCACCCGGACGGGCGCGGCGACGACCTCGAGCTGTGGCTCGATCCGAAGTACGTGCGCGCCGGGTACTCGTGGTCGTTCCCGGCGGACGACGAGCTGCGCGTCGGCGTCGGCTCGTTCGAGCCGCGCGACCACGTGAAGGACCCGACGCTGCAGCTCGCCCGCGACGTCGACGTCCCCGCCGTGCGCTTCCAGGGCAACTGGATCCCGCACAAGCTGCGCAAGGCGGTCGACGACGGGATCTTCTTCGCCGGCGACAGCGCCGGCCACTGCCTGCCGGTGACGGCCGAGGGCATCCGCACCGCGCTCTACTTCGGCCTCGCCGCCGGTCGCGAGATCCGCGCGGTGCTCGACGGGCGGCAGACCCGCGAGCAGGCGCTCGCGCGGTACGGCGCGTTCTCGGATTCCCATGCCGCCAAGTACCTGTGGCTCAAGCGCGTGCAGAACCTCGTCTCGCGCGTGAACCCGACACCGGCGATGCCGTACATCGCGCGGGCTATGGCGAACGAGCGCCTGCTGCGCTTCGCGTTCGACCACTACCTCCGGATCGCGCCGCCCGAGTTCGCGTCAGCAGCCGAGCGCGACCTCGCCCCGCGACCCCGGGTGCCACACCGGGCTCGCGTACCACGTGTCGAGCCGGCGGTCGCGCAGGACGTCGGGCGCGCAGCTCGCTAGCGCGTCGGTCATCGCGATCCACGTCCCCTGCGCGTTGTCGACGACCTCGCCGCGCTGGAACGCGATCAGGTCGCTGTCGGGCGACCACGCGGGCTGGTCCTCGTTGACGTCCTCGGTCTTCGTCAGGCGGCGCGGGTTCGCGCCGTCGGCGTCCGCGACGTACAGCTCGGTCGCGTACGACTCCCGGTCGCCGTAGCTCAGCGTGCCGTTGTGGTCGCGGCCCGACGAGAACGCGAGCAGCCTGCCGTCGGGCGACCACGCGGCCGTACCGCCGTCCTCCGCGAGGACACGGTCGTCCTGCCCGTCCGGCCTGACCGCGTGCGCGGAGCTCTGGATGCCGTCGGGGGAGGCGTAGCGCTGCTCGTCGATGACCGCGCGCGTGTACGCGATCAGCGCGCCGTCGGGCGACCACGCGCTCGGCAGCGCGAGGACGTTCGCTCCGGAGTCGAGCACGCGGCGCCGGCCTGTCCCGTCGCGCCGGACGCGCCAGAGGTCGGCCTCGAGGAACCCGCGCTCGCCGCGCGCCCGCCGCGCGTAGGCGATCCAGCGGCCGTCCGGCGACCACACCGGCGCGAAGGACCGGCCGTCGCGCGTGAGCCGGCGCACGACGCGGCCGCGCGGCGTCAGCAGGACGACGTCCTCGCGCTCTCCGTCCTCCCCGCGCGAGCGGGTGGCGGCGAGGCGCCTCGCGTCCGGCGACCACCGCACGCCCGAGACGCCCTTCCCGCGCACGACCGTGCGCACGACTCTTCCGTTCGGTCGCACCGCGAGCACGGCGTGGCGTGCCGTCCGGCCGGTGCGCACGCGCTCGACGAGCAGCTGCGGCGGGACGGCCGGCGGCGTCGAGGCCGCGAACGCGACCGCCACTGCGAGCCCGATCATGTGGTGGAGGGTTCCCGCGCGCGGGCGAGCGGGAACGCGGTCTCCTCGTCCTCCTCGGGGCACCACGCGGGCTTCGGCTGGCCCGCGAGCTGCCCGCCAGGGCAGTCCTCGGCGTGGACCTCGCGCCGCGGGTTCCTGATCCGGGCGAGGCCGATGAGGCCGCCGGCGGCCATGAGGATCGCGGCGAACGCCATCCCCATCCGGAAGCCGTCGAGGTCGAGCGTCCCGCCGATGACGGCGCCGATGCCGGCGGTCGCGAGCAGCGACGCGACGCGCGCCACCGCGTTGTTGACGCCGGACGCGATGCCGGCGTTGTGCTCGTCGGCGTCGGCGAGGATCGCGGCGGTCAGCGGCGCGACCGTGATCGACAGCCCGAGCGCGAAGACGACGACGCCGGGCAGGACCTCCGCCACGAGCGACGGCGTCTCGTCGACCATCGCCATCAGCAGCAGCGTCCCCGCGGCGCAGACGAGCGGCCCGATCCCCATGAAGAGCCGCGGGCCGCGGCGGTCGGCGAGCGCACCGAAGCGGCGCGACAGCAGGAACATGACGATCGTCGTCGGCAGCGTCGACAGCCCGGCCTCGAGCGCGTCGAGCCCGCCGACCTGCTGCAGGAACAGCACGAGCAGGAAGAACGTCGCACCGAGCCCGCCGTAGAGCGCGAGCGTCTCCACGTTCCCCCAGGCGAAGTTCCCACGGCCGAACAGGCCGAGCGGGAGCATCGGGTCGCTCTCGCGGCGCTCCCACGCGAGGAAGCCGGCGAAGACGGCGAGCCCCGCAACCGCCGGCAGCCACACCATCGCGCTGCCCCAGCCGTGGTCGGGCTGCTGGATGAGCCCGAACGTCGGGCCGGCCAGGCCGAGCCCGCACAGCGCCGCGCCGACCCAGTCCGGCGTGCGCCCCTCGCCCATCCGCGGCAGCCCGGGCATCCGCGCCGTGAGGACGAGCGTCAGCGCGACGAACGGCACGTTCACCGCGAAGATCCAGCGCCAGTCGAGCGTGTCGACGAGCCATCCGCCCGCCAGCGGCCCGACCACCGCGGCGATGCCGCTGTACGCCGTCCACATCCCGATCGCGGCGCCGCGCTCCTCGCCGCGGAACGCTGAGACGATGATCGCCAGGGACGCGGGCGTGAGCAGGGCGCCGAAGGTGCCCTGCAGCGCGCGGCCGGCGACGAGCAGCTCGATCGACGGCGCCGCCGCGCACAGCACCGACGCCGCGCCGAACCCCGCGACGCCGATCGCGAACACGCGCCTCTCCCCGAACACGTCGCCGAGCGAGCCGCCGATCAGGATCAGCGAGCCGAGCATCAGCAGGTACGCGTTGACGACCCACTGCTGGCCCGCCAGCCCGCCGCCGAGGTCGCCGCGGATCGCCGGCAGCGCGACGCTGACGACCGTCGAGTCGAGCAGCGCGACGAACGAGCCCATGATCGCCGCCAGCAGCGTGGTCCGCTTCTGCGCGGCGGTCAGGGTCACATGGCGAGCCTACGGCGCGCGGCACCCCCGCGCCGGGTCGAGGCGCGACCGCAGGCAGCGCACGATCGTCTGCTCGACGACGACGTCGTCCCCATTCCAGCCGCGGATCGTCAACCGGACGCCTCCGTAGCAGTGGGGCGAGAGGTCGCGCGCGTACGGGCAGTCTCCGATCGCCTCGCGGAACCACAGGAGGCCGTCGCGCAGCTCGGACTCGACCTCGCAGACTCCGTCCCGCCGGAACAACGGCGTGACGCGCGCGGGCTCGACCCGGAACGCGACGCGCTCGCCGCACGCGCCGCTGCCGTTCAGCTCGTTGACGAGCACGTCGAGGCGGCCGTCCGCGGTCACGTCGTGGATCGAGAGGCTGTAGGAGTCGCGGAACGGCCGCCGGTGGTCGAGGAGGCGCTCCCACGCGCCTCCGGTTCGCCTCCAGACCGCGACCCCGCTCGACCGGTCGGCGCGCCACACGACCAGATACCGGCGAGTCCCGAGCACCCACACCGTGGCCTCGGCGCCCTGGGGTGCGAGCCGGCGCGGCAGCCCGGAGCACCTGAGACTTTGGGCCCGGCCGCCGTCGACCTCGAACCCGGCGTTCGACGGACGCGGACATGCCGACTGCCCGGTCGCGTCGCGCGCCGGTGACCCGCAGCCGGCGGCGATGAAGAGCGCCGCGCAGCACGTCGCCGCCGGGGCCAGGCGGCGCACCGCGCGGCCGCTCGCTAGAACCCGCGGCGCTCGCGTGCGCGCATGAGCAGCGGGTCGAGCGACCCGTCGTCCGTGCGCCGTTGCAGCACCGCATGGACCGCCCAGAGCACGATCAGCACGCCGACCGCGATGCTCAGCGGGACGACCTCGTCGATCGCGAACGCGCCGAGCGCGAAGAAGAACAGGTACGCGGCGATCACGCCGAGCGACAGCACCCAGAACAGGTTGCGCATTGAGCCCATGAGAAGCTCCCTCCCGTGAACGACTCCGTTCTGATGATGGACCCCTTGCGCACGGAAATCAATGGCGCGCTGGCGCTCGTCACGCTCCACCGCCCGGAGAAGCGCAACGCGCTCTCGATCGAGCTCCGGTACGCCCTCGCCGAGGCCCTCGACGCGCTCGCGGCCGACGACGCCGTGCACTGCGCGCTGCTCACCGGCGCGGGCACCGCGTTCTGCGCGGGGATGGACGTGACGCAGTTCGGCGGCGACCGCGCGCACAAGGAGCGGCTCGTCGACTCGAGCGCCCGCGCGTTCGGCGCGGTGGCCCGCTTCCCCAAGCCGCTCGTCGCCTACGTCAACGGCCCGGCGATCGCGGGCGGCTTCGCGATCGCGCTGCTCTGCGACCTCCGCATCGCGTCGCCGGCCGCCAAGCTCGGCTTCCCGGAGATCGGCCGGCACATCCCCCCGTCCTACGCCGCGGCCCGCGCCGCGCTCCCGGAGTCGCTCGCGCGCGAGCTGTGCCTCACCGGATGCCTTCTCGATGCCGACGAGGCCCTCCGCCTCGGCGTCGTGAGCGCGCTCGCGTCGCTCGACGAGGCGACGGAGACCGCGCGGGCCATCGCCGAGGCCCCGCCGTCCGCGACGCGCGAGGTCAAGCGGCGCGCGCTCCTGCACGGCGAGCGCACCTGGCTCCCGCTCCTCGACGACGAGCTGGAGCAGCTGCGCGCGGCGCTGCTCGGCTGACGGTCAGAAGCGGCGGTACTCGAGGTCCGCGTCGGGCGGGAACCGCCGGTCGCGGCGGTCGGCCGTGCTCGCGGCGCCGACGGCGACGCCGTACAGCACGATCTCGTGGTCGGGATCGAGCCGGAGGAGCGCCATGACGTCCTCGTCCATGAAGCCGCCGAGGTTGAGGCTGCCGAGCCCCATCCCCTCCGCGCACAGGTTGACGCTCTGCGCGCAGTGCCCGGCCTCGAGCAGGATGTAGCGGTAGCCGCGGTCCTCGTACTTCCACAGCGACCGCTCGACGAGCGCGGTGATGACGATCACGCCGGCGGCGCCGGCGAGGTACGGCTGGCCGAGGAACATCTCCGACGTCAGGAGCGTCGGGAGCGGGTCAGGGCGCACGACCTCGAGCCGGTGGCCGAGCGGGACGTAGTGGTACGCGCCGCCGTCGAGCCCCTCGACCCGCTGCGCGATGACGTACAGCTCGAGCGGGTACAGGCCGCCGCCCGACGGGATCGGCCGCTCGCAGAACTCGCCGCCCAGCTCGGTCGTCCCGGTGATCCCGTAGCCGGCGTGCAGCAGCGTCCCGAGGTCGGCGAGCGGCAGCGGCTCACCGGCGAACCGGCGGCACGTCGACCGCCCCTCGATCGCCGCGCGCAGCGGCGCGTCCGGCAGCCGCGGCGCCGGCAGGTCGAGCGGCTCGACGTCGAGGTCCTCCTTGAACTGCGGCGTCTCGAAGGTCCGCTCGTTGAGGTCGTGCATGTTGAACGGCCACCGCGACGTGCGGCGGTGGTAGGCCCACGCGACGGGGTGGCGCTCGCGGAACGTCGTCATGCGATCGGGTGGGGAAGCGGGTTGAGGGAGGCCGCGTCGCTCGGCGCGTCGCGCAGGCCGAGGCGCCGCGGGAGGTCGAACAGCCGGCGGCCGCCCAGGCGCCGCTCGCCCTCGCCGAACCAGATCGGCTGGAAGCCGGGCAGCACCGCGCGCGCCGTGTACAGCCCGAGCGGCTCGAGGTCGGGCGGGGTCAGGTCGACGTAGAGGACGTCCTGCCCGGCCGCGGCGAAGCCGTCGACGACGCGCCCGAGCTCCTCCGCCGGGCTCAGCGGCTCGGGCGCCGGCCAGTCCGCGGTTCCGCCGCCGTCGAGGAACGCGAACGCCTCCGCCATCGCCGGGTCGGCGTACAGCAGCGCGTGGTCCTCCAGCGAGGTGGTCGCGGCCGGGTCGGCGACGAGCTCGGCGATGCGCGGCGCGTCGTGCGTGCGCGCGCGCTCGCGGAACGCCGGGCGCACCTGGCCGACCTCGAGCGCGGCGGCGCGCCCGGCGGCGCAGGGATCCAGCGCCGCGCCGAGGCCGACGACCGCGAAGGGCCCGCGGCCGCGGCGCTGGAACGCGACCGCGAGCATGACGGCGACGTCGTGGTCGGCGGGCAGCCGGTAGATCGCGAGCTCGACGCCCCGGCGCCGGTATGCGCGCGCGAGCCGGCGGACCTCCTCATCGGGATGGGTCTCGGCGTCGTAGCGCACCGCGGGCAGGCGGTTCGCCCACGCGATCATCGCCGCGTCGCGCTCGATCACCTCGTGGATCGCCTCGAGCACCGCCGCCGCGCGCGACGGCCCCGCCGCAAGGCCGTTCGACGTCACCGGGAAGAGGAACTCCTCCTCGGCCGCGGCCTGGTACTCCATGAAGACCGCGATCGCGGGGATCCAGACCTCGTCGTCGTGCACGAGCGAGCGGCCGCGGACCCAGCGCAAGCGCGTCTCCGGCGTGTAGGCGGCGTAGCGGAGCGTCGCGTACTGGTCCGGCGCGTAGAGCACGAGGTCCGCCGGGTCGAGGCTGCGCCCCGCCAGCTCGTCGCGGCGGCAGTAGACGGTCTCCTCGGCGTCCCAGCAGCCGCCGGAGTAGCGCTCCACCGCCTCCCCCAGGCACGAGTCCCACGCGGCCTCGCGCGTCATCCCCTTGCCCGACACGGCCATGTGCGCGTCCTCGGGCTCGCTCAGGAAGAGGTGGTTGGCGAGCCGGCCGCGCCACACCTGCGGCTGCGCGGGCTCGGTCGCGTCGCGCCCGCTCGGCTGCAGGTCGGCGACGATCCCGGTCCGCCCGCTGACGAGCCGGTCGCGCAGCTCATGCAGGGGCGGGCCGGAGGGCGGCGGCTCGGATCGCAGTCGGTCGGCGGCCGGGCTCACCCGGCCGGGTCTTTTCGAGCACGTCGGGCAGTACGGCTTGACGAGCACCGGATGGGTGCGCGTCTCGGCGAGGATCGCGTCGTGCTCGACGACCTTGTCGACGAGCGCCGGCTGGTGGAGCTTGACCAGCAGCCGGATCGCCTCGAGCGCGAGCGCCGCGCCGAGCTGCGCGGGAAGCCCCGGCAGCAGTGGCCGCTCGGCCAGCGCGGGCGCGCGCTTGCGGTCCAGGTGCTCCTCGACAGCCATCGCCCGGTCGAAGTCCTGCTCGCAGGCGAGGCGGCGCATCCGGTAGCACATCCAGCACGCGCTGCGGCCCGGCAGGTAGAGCGGCCCGGCGTAGGTGCGGGTGGCGTGCAGCTCGCCGAACAGGGCCGGGACGTCGTGGCGCAGTGCCGCTGCGTTCACCCAGTGGTGCGCGGCGTGGTAGGCGCGGTCCCAGCACGCGATCGCGAGGCGGCAGCCCTCGACCAGGCCGGCCATGCGCTCGCGATCCAGCTCGCCGGCCGTCGCCACCTCGAGCCCCGGGCGCGCGAGCTGCTGCGCCAGCGCGTCCTCCCGCGGCACGCCGACGTCCTCCGCGTTCGTCAGCCCCGTCAGCGCAAGGTGCGCCGGGTCGAGCGGGAACGGGTCGGCGAGGACGAGCCGGCCGACCCCCGCCTCGGCGAGCAGCCGCGCGACATGCGCGCCGTGCGCCTCCAGCCCGGTGACGAGCACCGTGGCCTCGCGCAGGCGCTCCAGGGTCGGCGCGGCGCCGAGCCCGATCTCGTCGAGCAGCGCCGCGAACGGCGCCAGCTCGCGCGGTGCGTCGTCGCGCTCCTCGACCAGCACGCCCTCGCCCACGAGCCGCTCCAGCTCGGCCACGAGGCTCGCGGGGCGGTAGCCGGGCAGCCGCGCGACGATCTCCTCGACGCCGACGGCGGCGCCCGGCGCGAAGACGTGCTCGACCAGGTCCGCCGCGCTCTCGCCGGACAGCTCCACGGCGAGGAAGTCCGAGCGCAGCAGGAAGCTGCCGTCGGCGCGGCGGACGATCTCGAGCCCCGGCGCGGGGCGGTAGCGGCTCAGAGGCCGAGCCCGCCGAACCGCAGGCGGTCACCCACGGTGCCGAACACACCCGGGTCGATCTGGCACGGGCCGCACGTGCACTCGTTGATGCACCGCTTCGGGCGCGGGATGGGCACGACCTTGCCGCCCTTCCAGACGTTGCAGCGGAGCACGCACGGGCTCGTCTCGTTGATGCCGCAGGTCCCGTCCTCCCAGAAGGCGTTGAGGACCTTGTGGTACGCGGAGATGTCCTGCTCGGTCAGCTCAGCCGACGCCCCGGGCTGAGCCACGGTGTCGAGCTTGCGCTCGAGCCGCTCGAGCCTGACGTTGAGTTCCTTGAGGTGCTCCTCGCCCGCCATCGCGCTCCCCTCTCGTCCGGTGAGGGGACGCTATTCGCGCCACGGAGCCGTGTCAATCAGAATCCGCGCCGCTCGCGGTCGGACGTCGGCGACGCGCCGCCGCCCCACAGCCGCCGCCAGGAATAGGCGAGCCACAGGGCCGCGAGGACCAGCGCCGCGATCGTCCAGCCCTTGTCCTCCGTCGGGTCGACGCCGCCGACCGCGACGAAGAAGAGGTACAGGACGACGAGCGCGCCGCAGATCGACATGAGGATCGTGACCGGCGTGAAGCCGCCGCGGTAGTCGCCCGCGCGGCGGCCGGCGCCGCTGCGCCGCTCGCCGGTCCGTCGGTCAGCGCGCCGGCGTCGGTCGGAAGACGTGGCCATCGTGGCGCGAATGTAACCGACTCAGAAGACGATCGTGCGATTTCCGTCGAGGAGGACGCGGTCCTCGAGGTGCCAGCGGACCGCGCGGGCGAGCACGGAGCGCTCGATGTCCCGGCCGATGCGCTGCAGCGCCTCGACGTCGTCGGCGTGCGTGACCCGCTCGACGTCCTGCTCCACGATCGGCCCCGCGTCGAGCTCCTCGGTCACGTAGTGCGCCGTCGCGCCGATCACCTTCACGCCGCGCTCGTGCGCGCGCTCGTACGGCGCCGCGCCCGCGAACGCCGGCAGGAAGGAGTGGTGGATGTTCATCACGGGCGCGCCCACGCGCGCGAGGAAGTCCCCGCTGAGGATCTGCATGTAGCGGGCGAGGACGACGAGGTCCACGCTGCCTCCGACGGCGCCGAGCATCGCCTCCTCGGCCGCGGCCCGGGTGTCCGGGGTGTTCGGGATGTGGACGAACGGGACGCCGAAGGCCTCCACGTCCGCCCGGGCGACCTCGTGGTTGGAGACGACGCACGGGACCTCGCAGCGCAGCTCGCCGCTGCGCCGCCGCCAGAGCAGGTCGAGCAGGCAGTGCTCCTCGCGGCTGACGAAGATCGCGACGCGCTTCGGCACGTCCGCGCGCGTGAACGAGAACTCCATGTCGAAGCGTGACGCGACGTCCTCGAAGCCGTCGAGCGGCGCGTCGTGGTCGAACTCCATCCGCATGTGGAACCGGTCGCCCGAGTGCTGCGCCGACGACGTGATGTTCGCCCCCGCGCCGTGCAGGAAGCCGGCCACCGCGGCCACGATCCCCGGGCGGTCCGGGCACGAGACGAGCAGGCGGCTCTGCACTGCTAGTCCCGCACGACCAGGTACACGCCGGCCGCCAGCAGCAGCACCCCGATCACCTTGCCGACCGTGATCGGGTCCTTCGGCAGGCCGAGCAGCCCGAACTGGTCGAGCACGACCGACGCCGACAGCTGGCCGGCGATCGTCGCGGCGACCACCGGGCCGGCCCCGAGCTCCCGCACCGTGACCAGCACGGTCGTCACGTACGCCGCGCCGAGGACGCCGCCGGTGAGGTAGTACCACGACAGCGTCCGCGCCTCGTCCATCGAGCCGAAGCCGCCCTTCGCGAACGCGGCGATGATCGCGAGCACGACGGTCCCGATCGCGAACGAGATGAAGGCGGCCTGGAAGCTGCCGGTCGCCTTGCCGAGCATCGAGTTGATCGGCGCCTGCAGCGCGATCAGCCCGCCGACGAACGCGGTGAGGACGACCGCCGCGCCCCGGTCCACCTACTTCGCCTCCAGCCAGGTGCGGCCGGCGCCGACGTCGACCGCGAGCGGCGGCTCGCGCTGCTCCCACGGTGCGATCATCTCCCGCTCGACGAGCGTCCGCACCGCGGCGACCTCGGCCTCCGGCGCCTCGAGCAGCAGCTCGTCGTGGACGGTGAGGATGAGGCGCGTCCGCAGCCCCTCGTCCTTCAGCGCGCGAGCGGCGCGGATCATCGCGAGCTTGAGCACGTCGGCCGCCGTGCCCTGGATGACCGTGTTGACCGCGAGGCGCTCGCCGAGCGAGCGCGTCTGCCAGTTGCGCGCGCGCAGCTCGGGGATCTGCCGGCGCCGGCCGAACAGCGTCGTCACGTAGCCCTGCTCGCGCGCCTGCTCGATGGTGGACGCGATGAACGCGGCGACCGCCGAGAACCGCTCGAGGTACGCGTCGATGAACGTCTTGGCCTCCTCGCGCGGGATGTTGAGCCGGTCGGCGAGGCCGTAGTCGCTCAGGCCGTAGACGATCCCGTAGTTGATCATCTTCGCCTTCGACCGCATGCCCGGGTCGATCTGCTCCTCCGGCACCTGGAAGACCTCGCGCGACGTCGCCGTGTGGACGTCCTCGCCGCGCTTGAAGATGTCCTTCAGCACCTCCTCGCCGGCGATGTGGGCGAGGATCCGCAGCTCGACCTGCGAGTAGTCGGCGCTGATCAGCACGTTGCCGTCCTCGGCCTCGAAGCAGCCGCGGATCTCGCGGCCGAGCGGCGTCCGGATCGGGACGTTCTGCATGTTCGGGTCCGTCGACGAGAGGCGGCCGGTGGACGCGACGGCCTGGTCGAAGCGCGTGTGGATGCGCGAGCGGGAGTCGACGAGGTCGGGCAGCACCTCCAGGTAGGTCTTGGTGAGCTGGTTGAGCTCGCGCCAGCGCTCGATCTTCGGGATGACCTCGTGCTCGCCGCGGATCGCCTGGAGGACCCGCGCGTCGGTCGAGAACCCGGTCTTGCCGCGCCGCTTCTTCGACAGGCCGAGCTTGTTGAACAGGACCTCGCCGAGCTGCTGCGGGGAGCCGATGACGAACTCCTCGCCGCACAGCCGGAAGATCTCGTCCTCGAGGTCGCGAACCTCGGCGCGGACGCGGTCGCGCACCTCCTGCAGGCGCGCGACGTTGAGCCGGACGCCCGCCTCCTCCATCTCGCGCAGGACGTGCACGAGCGGCAGCTCGACCTCATCCATGACGGGGGACAGTCCCCACTCGTCGAGCCGCGAGCGCTGCCACCTCGCCAGCTCGCGCAGGCGGACGGCGTCGGCGGCGGCCGGGTCCTCGACGTTCGTCGCCAGCCCGCGCTCCTCGACCAGCTCGCGCACCGGGAACGCGCGCCGGGCCGGCTCGATCAGGTACGCGGCGAGCATCGTGTCGTGGGCGAGGTTGGGGGGGACGACCTCGAAGCTCTTGGCGTCGTGCGCGGTGACCGGCCGCTCGTCGGCGGCGAGCATGACCTGCCGGGGGTGGTCGCAGTCCCCCGCGAGCACCTCCTCGCCGGTGGCGACAGCGAAGCGCCACACGTCGCCGGCCGGCGGCAGCTCGCCCTCGGGCGTCTCCGGCTGCCGCACCGCGATCGTGACCGGCTCGTCCGGCAGCGCCGCGACGTCGTTGAGCGTCGCCGCGCGCAGCGTCGCGGCGATGACCTGCTCGGGCGGCGGCGCGGGCGCGGCCGCGTCGTCGCCGAGCGCCTCCTCCAGCCGGCGCAGCGGCTCGCGCAGCTCGAAGTCGCGGAAGACCTCGCGCAGGCGCGCGCGGTCGGGCGTGCGCGCGAGCTCGCCGTGGATGTCGAGGTCGACCGGCACCTCGCACTGCGCCGTCGCCAGCTGCTTCGAGATGCGGGCGTCGTCGGCATGGTTCGTGAGGTTCTCCTTGCGCTTGGCGCCGGAGATCTGGTCGATGCTCTGGAGCACCGTCTCGAGGTCGCCGAACTGCTGGAGCAGCTGCGCGGCGGTCTTGTCACCGATCCCGGGGACGCCCGGGATGTTGTCCGACGTGTCGCCTTTCAGGCCGTAGAAGTCGGGGATCAGCTCGGGCGGGATGCCGTAGCGGTCGATCACCGCCTGGCGGTCGTAGGTCTTCGTCTCGGTGATGCCGCGCGAGGTGGCCATGACCTTCACGCCGTCCCCTACGAGCTGGAACGCGTCGCGGTCGCCGGTGACGACGGTCACCGGGATCCCCTCCGCCTTCGCCCGCTGCGTGATCGTGGCGATGACGTCGTCGGCCTCGAACCCCTCGACGCGGTAGTTCGTGTAGCCGAACGCCTCGACCAGCGGCTCCATGTGCGGGTACTGCTCGGCGAGCAGGTCCGGGCGCGACGGCCGGTCGCCCTTGTACTCGGGGTAGACCTCGCGCCGACCGCTCGATCCTGCGTCCCACACCACGACCGTCGGCTGCACGCCGTGGTCGGTCAGCAGCTTCACGAGCATCGAGGCGAAGCCGAAGATCGCGTTGGTCGGCCGGCCGTCCGACGTCGCGATCGACTCCGGCAGCGCGAAGAACGCCCGGTAGACGAGCGAGTTGCCGTCGATGAGGAAGAGCTCGCGCGGTGCGTCGCCGTTCGTCGCCACCGCGCCATCGTAGGATGCCTCGCGCCCGCATGGCCGCCCCGACCTCCGCCCAGTACAGCCTCACCATCCGCGTCGAGCTCGAGCACCGTCCGGGCGCGCTCGGTGAGGTGCTCACCGCGATCGGCGGCGCGGGCGGGCTGCTCGGCGCGATCGACCTCATCGAGGCCGACGAGCGGCGCACGCTGCGCGACATCACCCTCGACGCGCGCGACCAGGACCACTGGTCCGCGATCCTCTCGGCGATCGACCAGGTGAAGAGCGCGCGGGTGGTCGACGCGACGGACCGGACGTTCCGCCTCCACATCGGTGGCAAGATCGAGCAGCACAACAAGATCCCGCTGAAGACGCGCGACGACCTCTCGATGGCCTACACGCCGGGCGTCGCGCGCGTGTGCCAGGCGATCGCGGCCGAGCCGGACAAGGCGTTCCAGTACACGATCAAGCGGAACACCGTCGCGGTCGTCAGCGACGGGACCGCGGTGCTGGGCCTCGGCGACATCGGGCCCGAGGCGGCGATGCCGGTGATGGAGGGCAAGGCGATGCTCTTCAAGGAGTTCGCGGGCGTCGACGCGTTCCCGATCTGCCTGGCGACGAAGGACGTCGACGAGATCGTCGCGACGGTCGAGCGGCTGGCGCCGACGTTCGGCGGGATCAACCTGGAGGACATCTCCGCGCCGCGCTGCTTCGACATCGAGGAGCGGCTGAAGGAATCGCTCGACATCCCCGTCTTCCACGACGACCAGCACGGCACCGCCATCGTCGTGCTGGCCGCGCTGCTCAACGCGCTGAAGCTCACGGGGAAGCGGATCGGGGACCTGCGGGTGCTCGTCGTCGGTCTCGGCGCGGCGGGCGTCGCGGTGACGAAGATCCTGCTCGAGGCGGGCGTGCGCGACGTGATCGGATGCGACTCGCGCGGCGCGCTGCACGTCGAGCGCGAGGACTACCTCGACGGCTCGATGCCGGCGATCAAGCGCTGGTACGCGGAGACGTCGAACGCCGACCGCCGCAGCGGCGGGCCGGGCGACGTGATCGACGGCGCGGACCTCTTCATCGGCCTCAGCGGCGCGCGCGTGATGCCGGCCGACGCGCTGGACCGGATGGCCGACGACGCGATGGTCTTCGCGATGGCGAACCCGACGCCCGAGGTGACGCCCGAGGAGGCCGGGCCGTACGCGCGGATCGTCGCGACCGGCCGCTCCGACTACCCGAACCAGATCAACAACGTGCTCGCCTTCCCGGGGATCTTCCGCGGGGCGCTCGACGTCCGCGCGCGGTCGATCACCGAGGACATGAAGCTCGCGGCCGCCGAGGCGATCGCGGCGATCATCCCGGACGGCGAGCTGCGCGAGGACTACATCGTGCCGTCGGTCTTCAACCGCGACGTGGCGCCGGCGGTGGCCGACGCGGTCTCGCGCGTCGCGCACGAGCAGGGCACCGCCGCCGAGCGCGGCGACACGATCGGCTTCGCGGCGATCGACGCCGAGCGCCTGCGCGCTGGCGACTAGCTGCGCGCATCCGCGGGGACCGTCCCCGCGCCACTGCGCCCGCCGCTCAGGGGGCGGTTTCAGGGGCGCCTCCTGATGACCCCTCCGCCCTCTCGCGGGATCGTCGCGCCATGTCCCGCATCACGCTCCTCCTGCTCGCGGCGCTGCTCGCGCTCGCACTCCCGGCCGCCGCCTCCGCCGCCCCCGGCGACCTCGACACGACGTTCGGCGCGCCGCACGGCTTCACGGTCCCGCCGATCGGCACCCTCGCGACGGACGTGCTGGTGCAGCCCGACGGGAAGATCGCGGTCGCGCTGGACAGCTTCGCGTATCCGCAGAGGATGCGGATGGCCCGGTTCGACCCCGACGGCACGCTCGACGAGACCTTCAACCCCGCAGGCGCGATCCCCGGCGTGGCGGAGCTCGACGTCAGCGACACGCCGGAATCGGTCACCGCGCTGACGCGGCAGGCGGACGGCAAGTACGTCATAGCCGGCAGCGCGGACGGGGGCTTCGCGGTCGTGCGCTTCCGCGCCGACGGAACGCCGGACCCGGGGTGGAACGACCTCGATCCGGAGACGCCTCCGGGATCCGTGGTGACCGACACGAGCGGGATCGGCCCGAGCGGCACGCTCGAGGACGTCGCCGTCGCGCCGGGGAACTGCATCGTCGTCGTCGGCCGCGTCTCGACCGGGGCGACGAGCACGGCGCTCGTGGCGGTCCGCTACGTGTCGATCGGCCTCGTCGACATCCCCGGGTTCAACGACGCGGACGCCGCGACGCCGAAGGGGATGTCGCGCGTGGACACGGCGGGCGTCGACGCGCAGCCCAGCGGCGTGGTCGTGGATCCCGATGGCTCCGTGGTGATCAGCGGGTTGGCCGGCGCGCCGGGGAGCGAGCGCGTCCTCGCGGCGCGCCTGACGCCCGCCGGCACGACCGACGCCGGCTTCGGCGAGGGCGGGCGCCGGATCATGTCCCTCGGCTCGCCCGCGCTGCCGGACGGCGGCAACGGGCTGATCCGCCTGCCGGAGGGCGGCTATGCGATGGCGGCGGTCGTGGACCTCTCCGGGACGGCGAGCGCCGACAGCGCGCTGATCCGGCTGACGGACACGGGCAAGCCGGACGCCGGTTTCGGGGGCGGCGACGGCGTCGCGCTCGCGGACTTCACTCCCCTCGAGGTGCCGACGAGCGTGGCGCGGCAGGCGGACGGGAAGCTCGTGCTGGCCGGCGGGGCGGGCGACGAGCTGAGCAGCATCGGCGTCATGCTCGCCCGCTTCCATCCGGACGGGACCGTCGACCGCGGCTACGGCGCGGGCGGCGCGGCGGTGCGGCGCCTCGCGCCGGGTGCGAGCTACGCGCTCGGTCTCGGCCTGGACGGGAGCGACCGCGCGGTCGTCGCCGGCTCCGTCGGCGTGACGGTTCCCACCCCGATCGTGGCGCGGTTCGCGGGCGGCGAGCCCGCCGCGGCGCCGCCGCCGTCGTCGCCGGCCGCCGACGCGGTCGTCCCGACCCCGCCCGCGACGACGCCTCCGCCGGTGCAGCCCGCCGGTCGCGACGAGCCGCCCGTGCTCGGCCGGGTCACGCTGTCCCGGAGCCGCTTCCGCGTCGGACGCGGGATGACGGCGCTCGCCGCGCTCGTCCGCGCCGGCACGACGTTCCGGTTCACGCTCTCCGAGGCGGCGACGGTCGAGGTCGCGATCGCCCGCGCGACCCCCGGCCGCCGCCGCGCGGGCCGCTGCGTGAAGCCGTCCGGGCGCCTCGCCCGCCACCCGCGCTGCACGAGGCTCGTCCGGGCCGGCTCCCTCCGGCGCCGCCTCGCGGCCGGCACCGCACGGATCGCCTTCACCGGCCGGCTCGGCCGCCGGCCGCTCAAGCCCGGTCGCTACGTCGCGACCCTGACCGCGACCGACGCGGCCGGCCAGCGCTCCGCGCCGAGGAAGGCCGCCTTCAGGGTCCTCCCGACCCGCCCCGGAACATGAACGTGCCTGGCACCGCAATGTTCACGTGCCTGGCACCGCAATGTTCACGTGCCTGGCACCGCAATGTTCACGTGCCTGGCACCGCAATATTAACGTGCCTGGCACCGCAATGTTAAGGTGCCTGGCACCGCGGTCATTTCGCCACGCGGTCGGCGGCGAGGGAGAGGCGCCAGGCGTAGGCGTCGAGCGCGGCGGCGAGGCGGCGGCGGTCGGGGGTCGGGAGGCTCGAAGCGGCCCGGAAGCGGCTTCCGCGGCGGTGGTGGTCGAGCTCGGTGCGCAGGCCGGCGAGCCGTTCGTCGATCGAGCCGGTGAGCCCCTTGTCGCGGGCCCAGAGCGCGTCGCGGATCGCGTCGAACGCGACCGCGGCGCCGGCCACGCGCGCCTCGACGGCGAGCAGGTCGGGCAGGTCGCGGGCGTCGCGGGAGAGGAGTCGGGCGGCGGCGTCGACCGCGGCGACCGGGTCGACCCGGTCGGGCACGCTCCCGCCGACCGGCGCGAGGCGGCCGGCGTGCAGCCGGACCGCGAGCCGGTCGCCCTCGCGCCGCGAGGCCGCGAGCGACGACTCCTCCGCGCGCAGGTACGCCGCGTACCGCACGGCGCCGGAGCGCAGCAGCGGGTCGGCCGACGTCGCCGGGGCGTCGTCGCGCGAGGTCGCGACGGCGAACCCGCCGCCGAGCGCGGCGGCGCAGGCCGCGAGCAACGCGATGACGCCCTTCCGGAACACGATTAGGGCACCCTAATACCAGCCCGTGGAGTGTGCTTTGCGGTGCGCGGGCCGTACCGTGCACGCATGCGGATCACGATCACGGGCGCGACGGGACGGATCGGGCTTTCGATCGTCGAGGCCCTGACCACGCGCGGCGACGAGGTCACCGTGCTGAGCCGTAACCCGGCACACGCGTACGAGAAGCTGCCGGCCGGGGTCGACGCGGTCGCGTGGGATCCGAAGCAGGGGCCCGCGCCCGCCGAGGCGCTGCAGGGCCGCGACGCGGTCGTCCACCTCGCGGGGGAGGACGTCGCGCAGCGCTGGACCGCGAAGGCCAAGCACGAGATCCGCGCCAGCCGCGAGGTCGGCACGAGGAACCTGGTCGAAGGGATCGCCCACGCCGACCCGCGCCCGAGAGCGCTCATCAGCGCCTCCGCCGCCGGCTACTACGGCCCGCGCGGCGACGAGCCCGTCGACGAGGACGCGCCGCCGGGCGACGACTTCCTCGCCCACGTCGTCGTGGCCTGGGAGCGCGAGGCGAAAAAGGCGGAGGACCTGGGCGTGAGGGTCGCGATCATGCGCACCGGCGTCGTCCTCTCCCCCGACGCCGGCGCGCTCAAGAAGATGCTGCCGCCGTTCAAGCTCGGCGTCGGCGGCCCGGTCGCGGGCGGCAGTCAGTACATGCCCTGGGTCCACCTCGACGACGTCGTCGGGCTCTACCTCCACGCGATCGACCACGACGAAGCGCGCGGCCCGATCAACGTCGCGGCGCCGAACGCGGTCACGAACAGGGAGTTCTCGAAGGCGCTCGGCAAGGCCCTGCACCGTCCCGCCATAGCGCCCGTCCCGAAGCTCGCGCTGAAGCTCCTCTACGGCGAGATGAGCCAGATCGTGCTCACGGGCGTGAACATGGTCCCGCGCCGGGCGCGAGAGCTCGGCTACGACTTCCGCCACCCCGAGGTCCTCGGGACACTCGAAGCGACGGTCTAGCCCGCGACGCCGGTCGGGCCGGGCCCGCTGGCCGGCGAACGCTCCGCGGCCGGGTCCGGGACCTCGTCCGCGTCGACGGTGTTCCCGCCGAACGGGCCGAGGACCTTCCAGTCGGAGTCCTCGCGCGCCGGGATCACCAGCCAGACGAGCAGGCCCGGCGGGAAGATCAGCCCCGTCGCTAGGCCCCAGCGCTGGCCGTAGCCCTTCCGCTCGGACAGGTACTGGCACACGATCGTGATCGCGAGCCACCCGAAGAGCAGCCACAGCGCGAGCGTCCCGATGACGGCGAGCACGGTCATCAACCTCCGAGGTAGGCCTCGCGGACCTGCGGGCTTTCCCGCAGCTTGGCCGAGTCGTCGGTGAGCACGACCTTGCCGGTCTCGAGCACGTAGCCGCGGTGCGAGACGCCCAGGGCGAAGTTGGCGTTCTGCTCGACGAGCAGGATCGTCGTCCCCTGCTTGTTGATCTCGCCGATCGTCTCGTAGATGCGCTCGGTGAGGATCGGCGAGATGCCCATCGACGGCTCGTCGAGCAGCAGCAGGCGCGGGCGCGCCATCAGCGCCCGGCCGATCGCGAGCATCTGCTGCTCGCCGCCGGACATCGTGCCCGCCTTCTGCGTCCGCCGCTCCTCCAGGCGCGGGAAGAGCTCGAACACGCGCGCGCGGTCCTTCTCGACGTCCGCGTCGCGCCGCAGGTACGCGCCCATGTCGAGGTTCTCCGACACCGTCATGCGCTGGAAGCACTTGCGCCCCTCGGGCGACTGCGAGATGCCGAGCCGCACGATGTCCTGCGGCTGCACGCGCGAGATGTCGCGCCCGCGGAACTTGATCGAGCCGCTCCGCGCCGGCGTCAGGCCGGAGATCGAGCGCAGCGTCGTCGACTTCCCGGCGCCGTTCGCGCCGATCAGCGTCACGCACTCGCCCTCCTCGACCTTGAGCGTGATGCCCTTCAGCGCCTGGATGTTGCCGTAGTAGGTCTGGACGTCGTCCAGCTCGAGCAGCGCCATCAGCCGTTCAGCTCCTGGGAGGCCTGCTTGCCGAGGTACGCCTCGACGACCTGCGGATTGGCGCGGACCTCCGCCGGCTCCCCCTCGGCGATCTTCTCGCCGTGGTCGAGCACGGTGATGTGCTCGGAGACGCCCATGATCACCTTCATGTCGTGCTCGATCAAGAGGATCGACAGGCCGCGCTCGTCGCGCAGCCGCCGCATGAAGCCGGTCAGCTGGTCGGACTCGGCCGGGTTCATGCCGGCGGTCGGCTCGTCCAGCAGGAGCAGCTTCGGGTCCGACGCGAGCGCCCGCGCGATCTCCACGCGCCGCTGGTCGCCGTACGACAGGTTGATCGCGAGCTGGTCGTGCGTCGCCGGCCGCAGCCCGACGTACTCGAGCATCTCGGCCGCGTGCTCGCGCACCCGCCTCTCCTCGTTGCGCACGCCCGGCGTGCGGAGGATCGAGCCGAACAGCCCCGCCTTCATCCGCGCGTGCTGGCCGACCATCACGTTCTCGATCGCGCTCATCGTCCCGAACAGGCGGATGTTCTGGAACGTGCGCGCGATGCCCATCGCCATGATCCGGTCCGGCCGCCCGCCGGTGATGTTCCGACCGTCGAACGCCACCCGCCCGATCGACGGCTTGTAGAGCCCGGTGAGGATGTTGAAGAACGTCGTCTTCCCCGCGCCGTTGGGCCCGATGATCGAGACGATCGAGCGCCGCGGGATCGCGAACGAGACGTCGCTCACCGCGGTGAGGCCGCCGAAGATCTTCGAGACGTTGGTCGTCTCGAGGATCGCGTCGCTCACGGCAGCCTCGCTTCGTAGACCGCCTCGTCGGTGCCGACGCCCTCCTCCAGCTCCATCTGCCGCCTTCGCTCGGGCAGCAGGCCCTCGGGTCTGAGCACCATCATGATCACGAGCAGGAACCCGAAGATCCCGAACGACAGCTCGGTCAGGTCGAACTCCAGCCCGATCTTGCTCGGCCACGTGTTGAACACGTTCGGGATCAGGTGGTTGTTGATCACCGAGAGCACGATCGCCCCCAGGACGACCCCCCAGATCGAGCCGAGGCCGCCGAGGATGATCATGGCGAGCACGAAGATCGAGAACGCGAACTGGAACTGGTCCGCGTTGACGGTGTTCAGGTAGGACGCGAGGAAGGCGCCGGACATGCCGCCGAACGCGGCGCCGGTGCCGTACGCGAGCAGCTTCGTCCGCACGAGCGGGACGCCCATCGACGCCGCGGCGATCTCGTCCTCGCGCAGCGCGATCCACGCGCGCCCCAGCCGCGAGTCGCGCAGGCGGAAGTTCACGAACAGCACGAGGATCACCATCGCGAGCGCGAACCAGTACCAGGGCCTGAGGTTCAGGGCCTGGAAGCGCTCCAGGAACGGCAGGTCGATCTTGTCGACCGGGGTGACGCCCTGGCGCCCCGCGGTCAGGTGGCCGCCGAACATGTTGATCTCGTCGCCGTTGATCGCCAGGCGGCCGGCGATCTCGCCGAACGCGAGCGTCACGATCGCGATGTAGTCGCCGCGCAGGCGCAGCGTCGGCAGGCCGATCAGCATCCCCGCGACGGTCGTGGCGACCACCGCGAGCACGAGGATCATCAGGAAGTTGAAGTGGATGCCCGGCAGGTTCGAGGCCGGCTCCGCGACGCCGACGTGCACCCCCTCCCCGCCGCCGGAGTTCGACCAGTACCCCGAGCCGAAGTAGCCGACGGTGTAGGCGCCGATCGCGAAGAACGCGACGTACCCGAGGTCGAGCAGCCCGGCGAACCCGACGATGATGTTGAGGCCCAGCGCCATCACCACGTAGGCGGCGGCGAGGGTCATGTTGTTCATGATGTCGCCCGCCTCCTCGAAGGCGAACGGCAGCAGCGCCGCGACGACGATCAGGACCGCGGCGATGACGAGGTTCTGCGTGCCGCTCAGCTCCGGCGCGCGGAAGCGCGACTTGGTCACCGGCGCCACGGCCGCCGGAGGCTGCTGCTCGGGTGCCGCAGGCGTGCTCATCCGGCCTCCCTCGTCTGCTCGCCGAGGAGCCCGGACGGCTTGAACACCATGATGAGGATCAGGTAGGCGAAGACGTACAGCGGCGTCCAGGCCGGGCCCATCTGGAAGATGCCGAGGTCCTCCCGGTTGTCGATCATCTGCTGGATGATCCCGATGATGAAACCGCCCATCACCGCGCCCCTGATGTTGCCGATGCCGCCCATCACCGCGGCGGTGAAGGCGATCAGGCCTGCGGTGAAGCCCTGGAAGTACCAGATCTGCGTCTGGTAGAGGACGTAGATCAGCCCGGCCGCGCCCGCGAGCGCGCCGCCGAGCAGGAAGGTCGCGGAGATCGTCGTGTCGACGTTGATCCCCATCAGGCGCGCGGCCTCCGGGTCCTGCGCCGTCGCGCGCATCGCCTTGCCGAGGCGGCTCTGCGCGATGAACGCCGTCATCAGCAGCACCAGCGGGATCGTCACGCCCAGGGCGAGCACGTCGCCGCGGGTGATGATCACGTCGCCGAAGCTGACGAGCGACTTCTGGGAGTCGATGAGGTCCTCGATGCTCCGCGGGGAGCCGCCGCGCCACAAGAGGCCGACGTTCTGGAGGATGAAGGAGAAGCCGACCGCGGTGATCAGCGGCGCGAGCTTGGGCGCGCTGCGCAACGGCCGGTACGCGACGCGTTCGATCATCGCGTTCATCGTCGCCGGGATGAACATCGCGACGAGCAGCGTCGCGGCGATGCCGAGGATCAGCCCGATCGTGCCGGTGGCGGCCGTCAGGCCGAGCACGCCGAAGAACCAGGCGGTGGTGAACGAGCCGATCATGAACACCTCGCCGTGGGCGAAGTTGATCAGCTCGATGATGCCGTAGACGAGCGTGTAGCCGATGGCCACGAGCGCCCAGATGGCGCCGTTGGAGAGCCCGTCGACGATGTTGTTGGCGAGCCGGGAGAGGTCGCCCTCCTCGCGCAGGTCGTCGATCGCGAAGATGACCGGCAGGATCAGCAGGACGATGATCAGCCCGAAGCTGCCCATGAAGCGCCGGACGGCGTCCATCGGCGTCTGCTGCGGGGCGGGAACGCTGGCGGCTTCCATCAGCTCGTGCGGTCGATCGGATCAGGTTCGGGGGGCCGGCCGCGGCCGGCCCCCCGGTGAACCTTGGTCAGACGAGGCCTATGACTGGGCCTTGATCGTCTTGTCGAACTTCAGCTGCCCGTCCTCGATGGTGTAGGAGCCGTAGTCCGTGATCGTCGTGTCGCCGTTCTCGTCGATCGAGTACGTGCCGAGCACGCTCTGGCGGTCCTTCGTGTCGAAGAGCGCCTTGAGCACCTCCGCCCGGTCCGAGGTCCCGGCGCGCTCGATGGCGTCGAGGATCAGGTTCGTCGCCTCGTACGCGTACAGCGCGTACACGTCGACGTTCTTGACCCCGTACTCGCTCTTGTACTGCTCGAAGAACTCCTGGCCCTCGGGCGGGTAGGACTCCGGGTCGAGCGTCGCGACGGTGATCTTCACCTTCTTCGCGACACCGGCCGGGACGCCACCCTCCTTCGGGTCGAAGAACTCGGCGTTCGACACGCCATCCGGCCCGTAGAGCTTCGCGCTCGGGATCGCGGCCGAGAAGTCCTTCATGATCTGGACGCCGCCGTTGGGCGTGGTGCCCGAGAACACGAAGCAGTCGACGCCCGCGGACTTCGCGCGCCCGGCGAGGGAGCGGAAGTTCGAGGCCTTCGGGTCGATGCCCTCGTTGAAGGCGAGCTCGATGCCCTGCTCCTTCAGCGAGTTCTCGATGTTCCGCGCGAGGCCGGCGCCGTAGACCTCCTTGTCGTTGGCGATCGCGACGCTCTTGCAGCCGTCCTCCTTCATGATCGTCGCGAGGGCCGCGCCCTGGATCGTGTCCTTCGGCACGATGCGCAGGTAGTGCCGCTGACCCGACGGGTAGTACTTGTCGGGCTCGCCGGGCTCCGCGCCGGGCTCGTCTGACGTCAGGCCGACCGCGGTGTTCGCGAACGACACCTGCGGGACCGGCGGCTGCGCCTCGTTGAGAAGCGGCATCGAGATCGCCGATGCGCCCGAGTTGAACTCGCCGATGTAGGCGATCGCCTTGTCGTCCTGCGCGACGCGACGCGCGTTCGCCGACGTGGCCTCCGGCGTCCAGTTGCCGACCTGGGCCGTCGAGTCGTCGAGCGACGTGTACTTGATCGTGAAGTTGCCGGCCTTGTTGCCCGCCTGCTTGAGCGCGAGCTTGATGCCGTTCACGCCGGCCGTCGTCTGCAGCCGCTGAGCGCCCTGGAGCGGGAGGCTCGAATAGAGGTTGACGGTACCGCCCTCGGCCTGCTCGCTGCCGCCGCCGGTGTCGCCGCCCTTGTCGTCGTCGTCGTCACCGCACGCGGCGATGCCGAACGGCGCGATGCTCAGCACTGCGAGCAACGTGATGATGCGTGGGAACCGCAAAGGTCCTCCTCCTCAGAAGGTAGGTCGTGAGACCAGAAGCGCGTGCAGCCTATAGCTCCGAGGGCGCCCGTACCAAACGCCCACCTTCGATCCGGAACGGAGCGAACGTGGCACGAGGCCTTCCGGCGATCCGGAGGGCCTGCGCAATCACCTCCGGGCGGCTCGCGGCGTCCTTCCCGGCACGCTCGATCGCCTGCAGGACGAGTTGCATGGCGCGGTAGCCGAGCACGGCCCGCGAGTCGGGCGCGCGGCCGAACCGGGAGCGGAAGCGCTGCGCGAAACGGCGATCTGCGGCGTCGTCGTCGTCCGGGGCGACCGCGGTGACGACGAGCCGGTCGCCGGCCGCGCCGGCGCGCTGCGCGAGGTCGGGCGCGAGCGCGATGCCGTCCGGCGCGAAGAGGGCGACGCGGGGCGCGGCGGCGTGCACGGCGCGCAGCACGTCGACCGCGAACGCGCTGTACGACCCGCCGTAGACGAAGGCGTCCGCGCGGTCGTGGCGGACGTCCTCGCCGAGGTCGCCGGGAACCTCGCCGCCGGCGTTCAGCCGCTCGCGGTCGACGACCTCGATGCCCGCCTGGCGCGCGAGCCGGGCGAGGCGGTCGACGAGGGCGCTGCCCGCCACCTGCCGGTCGTCGGCGAGCGAGACGCGCCGCACGCCGCGGCGCTCGAGCAGCGCCAGCAGCTCGTCGGCCTGCTCGTGGTCGACGGGCACGACGCGCGTGAACGTCCGCTTCCCCGACGGGTAGTACTTCTCCGGCTCGCCCGGGCCGTCGCGCTCGGTCAGGCCCGCGAACGTGTCGCCGGGACTCACCTGCAGCATCCCGCCCTCGTTGAGGATCGGGAGCGAGATCGCCGAGGCGCCCGACTCGAGCTCGCCCAGGTAGGCGATCGTCTGGAGGTCCTCGACCGCGGTCCGCGCGTTCTCGGCGACGCGGCGCGGCGTCCAGCGGCCGGTCTTCGGGTCGGCGCTGTCGAGCGAGACGTACGACACGCGGTACTCGCCCGCGCGGCCCCCGGCGTCCTCGAGCGCGAGCTTCTGCGCGCTGACGATGTCGCGCGACACCGGCGCCAGGGGACCGGTCTGCGGGAGGCTCGAGTAGACCGTCAGCGCGTCGCCGATGATCCGGGACTCCTCGGCGCGCTCGCTGCTGCCGCAACCGGCGACGAGGAGGACGAGGAGGAGGGCCAGGGTCCGTCCGAGCATCGGATCGCGAGTGTATTTACGCTCCCGCGATGGCCCGATTCGGACTCCTCACGGGCGGCGGCGACTGCCCGGGACTCAACGCCGTCATCCGCGCCGTCGTCCGTCGCGGCTCCCAGCTCGGCCACGAGTTCGTCGGCTACCGCAACGGGTGGGCCGGCGTCCTGAGCGGCGAGAGCCGCCCGCTCGACACGCAGACCACGCGCGGGATCCTGCACCGAGGCGGGACGATCCTCGGCACGTCGCGGACGAACCCATACAAGGAGGCCGACGGCGGCGCGCGGGTGCGGGCCATGCTCGAGCGCGACGGGATCGACGGGCTCATCCCGATCGGCGGCGAGGACACCCTCGGCGTCGCGGGGCGCCTGGCGCAGGAGGGCGTCGCGTGCGTCGGCGTGCCGAAGACGATCGACAACGACCTCGCAGGGACCGACTACACGTTCGGCTTCCAGACGGCGGTGCAGATCGCGACCGAGGCGATCGACCGGCTCCACACGACGGCCGAGTCGCACAACCGGGTGATCGTCGTGGAGGTCATGGGCCGCCACGCGGGCTGGATCGCCGCGCACAGCGGGATGGCCGGCGGCGCCGACGTGATCCTCGTGCCCGAGCGGCGCTTCGACATCGGCGAGGTGTGCGAGCGCGTCCGCCGCCGCCACGACTCCGGCAAGACGTTCTCGATCGTCGTGGTCGCCGAGGGCGCGCTGCCGAAGGACGACGACGAGGTCCAGTCGCTCCACCAGGGCACGGACGCATTCGGCCACGCGCGCCTGGGCGGGATCGCCGTGCACCTCGAGCAGGAGATCGAGAAGCGGACGGGCTACGAGACGCGGATGACGATCCTCGGGCACATCCAGCGCGGCGGGACGCCGCTGGCCTACGACCGCGTGCTCGCGACGCGGTTCGGCGTCGCCGCGATCGAGACCGCGGACCGCGGCGACTTCGGGAAGATGGTCGCGCTGCGCGGCACCGACATCGTCGTCGTGCCGCTCAGCGAGGCGCTGGCCGAGCCGAAGCTCCTCGACCCCGCGTTCTTCGAGACCGCCGAGGTGTTCTTCGGATGAGTCACCTCCGCGGGGCGTCCGGCCCCGCGGTTCCGATCGGTTCTTCGGCCTCCGGCCTCAGTTCCTTCCCGGCAGGTACCGCTTCACGATCTCGACCGTCGCGGCGACGATGAGGATCGCGACGCTCAGCAGCGCCGCGTCGAACGCCTTCGAGCCGAGCGCCCAGAGGACGATCCAGAGGAGGAGGACCGCGGTTGTCCAGACGACGATCGCCATGCGGCGCGGAACCCTAGCGAAGCGCCTCCGCCATGGAGCGGACGACGTCGCGGACGGCGGCGGGCGGGTCGCCGGCCTCGCCGGCCTCGCGCACGAGGCGGCTGCCCACGATCACGCCGTCCGCGCCGGCGTCCGCGGCCGCCGATGCCTGCTCCGGCGTGCCGATGCCGAACCCGAGCGCGACCGGGACGTCCATGTGCGCCTTCGCGCGCGCGACGACCGCCGCGTAGGCGTCCTCGGCCGAGCGGCGCTCGCCGGTCGTCCCCGTGACCGAGACCGTGTAGACGAACCCGCGGGCGCGCTCGCCGATCGCGCGCAGGCGCTCCTCGGGCGTCGTGGGCGCGACGAGCGGCACCAGCGCGATGCCGCGCTCGTCGCAGGCGCCGAGGATGGCCGGCGCCTCCTCGAGCGGCAGGTCGGGGACGATCAGGCCGCTCGCGCCGGCCTCGGCCAGCGCGTCCGCGAAGCCCTCGGGCGTGCGCGCGAGGACGAGGTTCGAGTAGGTCATCACGACGACCGGGAAGCGGGGTGAGAGCCGCTTCGCCAGCTCGAGGACGCCGTCGACGGTCACGCCGGCCGCCAGCGCCTTCGTGCCCGCCGCGTGGATGACCGGGCCGTCGGCGAGCGGGTCGGAGAACGGGACGCCGAGCTCGACGAGGTCCGCTCCGCCGTCGGCGTACGCCTCGCCGATCGCCAGCGACGTCTCGAGGTCGGGGAAGCCGCCCATGAGGTACGGCATCAGCGCGGCGCGCTTGCCGGAGGTCGCGAAGGCATGCGCGATCCGCTCGATCCCGTTCACGCGCCGCACGCTAGGCCATAGGCTGGCGGCGCCGCCGTGACGTTCCCCCGCACGCTCCTCGCCGTCGCGCTCGCCGCTCTCGCGGCGCCGGCTGCCGCGCACGCCGCCGCCGGCGACCTCGACCAGCGCTTCGGGACGGGCGGCACCCTGCTCGTGCCGGTGGAGGGCGGCGACGCGGCCGGCTCCGGCGTGGCGGTGGCGCCCTCGGGCGAGCTCGTGGTCGCCGGCGACGTCACCGCCGCCGAGCCGGACGAGCCGGGCGCGCGGCGGCTCGTGCTCGCGCGGTTCGGCCCGTTCGGGGACCCGCTGTCGCTCTTCCGCTTCCCGCCGCAGGACCCGCCGGCCGATACGGGCGCGGCGGCGGTGTCCGTCGGCCCGGCCGGGCAGATCTTGGCGGCGGGCTCGTGGCTCGTGCCCACCGAGGGGCGAGCCGCGGGGCTCGTCACGCGCCACGCGGCCGACGGCGAGCTGTACCCGCCGTTCGGCGGCCGCGGGTGGGCCACGCCGGGGTTCGACGGCGGCGCGGCCGAGGACGTCGCCGCGCTGCCGGACGGCGGCGCCCTCGTCGCCGGCCGCCGGCTGGAGGGGAACGGCTCGCGGGGCGAGCTCGTCCGGGTGGGCGCCGACGGCGCCGCGGTCGCCGCCGAGCCGACCGCTGAGCCGGGCCGGGAGGAGCGCTACGAGGCCGTCGCCGCCATGCCGGGCGGCGCGGCGGTCGTCGCCGGGACCGCGGACGACGCCGAGGGCGTGCCAGGCTTCCTCGTCGCGCGCTTCGGCGCCGACGGCCGCGTGGCGGGGGTCGCGCGGACGCCGTTCCCCCAGGGCGCCGCCGTGGCGAGCGACGTCGTCGCGCTCGCCGACGGCTCGGCGATCGCGGTCGGCTCCGCCGCGCCGGGCGGCGACGCCGAGTGGGCGCTCGTGCGGTACGGGCCCGACGGGACGCTGGATCCGGCGTTCGGCGACGGCGGCCGCGTCGTCATCGCGGCGAGCGCGTTCGAGGACCGGCTCCTCGCCGCCGCTCCCGGGCCGCGGGACACGATCGTCGCCGCCGGCTTCGTCGGGACGGGAGAGTTCGGGCTGCGGACGATGGCGGTCGCGCGCTTCACCGCCGACGGGCGCCGCGACCCCTCGTTCGGGGCGAACGGCGTGGTGCGCATCGCCGCGGGGGAGGACGAGGCGGTCGCCGCCGCCGACGTCGCCGTGCTGCCCGACGGCGACGTCGTCACGGTGGGAACCGGCGCGACGCGCGCCGGGCGCCTCGTGGTCGCCCTCGCGCGGCTGCTCGGCGACGGCCCGGCGCCGCCGCTCGCCGTCGGGGGCGGAGGCGGACCGGGCGAGCCGCCGGCCGTCGCCGGCGTGCCGGCGCGGGCGCGGTTCGCGATCCGCCTGGTCAGCCGCCGCGTCGAGCGGCACGGCACCGTCCGCGTCCGGGTCCGGTGGCCCCGCGGGTGGCGCGGCGCCGCGCGCATCCGCATCACCCGCGTGCGCGCGCCGCACATCCTCGTCGCGTCGCAACCGATCCGGGGGACCGGCGGGCGCGGCCGGACCTTCCGGGTGAAGCTCACGCGCCTCGGGCGCGACGCGCTGCTGGGCGTCCGCCGCACCCGCGTGCGGCTCGCGCTCGTCCCCGACGCCGCGGCCCTCGAGAGGCGTCGAACATCGGTCCAGACTCTGGCTGACTGCTAAAGGTTTCCGTACATTCCTGGCATGCACGTCGCCGCCCGCGCGCTGGCCCTCGCCGGCGCCGCCCTCTTCCTGGCCGCCCCGTCCGCCTTCGCCGCCCCCGGCGAGCTCGACGCCAGCTTCGGCGGCGGCGACGGCGTGGTGCTCCTGTCGCCCGCGGGCGGAGGACGGATCGGCGCCGTCGCGCTGCAAGGCGACCGGATCGTCGCCGCGGGCGTCGTGGCCGGCGACGACGAGAGCTGCCCCGGCCGCAACCTGGCGCTGGTGCGGCTGCTGGCGAGCGGCACGCCGGACCCGGGCTTCGGCACCGGCGGCGTCAGGGTTCAGCGGTTCGCCGAGTGCAATCCCTACTACTCGAGCAACGCCGCACTCAGCGACGTCGCCGGCGGGCCGGGCGGCCGGCTGCTCGCCGCGGGATGGGCCGCCGAGCCCGGCGACAACAACGGCGGCGGCTGGCTGAGCGCGCACACCGCATCGGGTGCGTTCGACACGACCTTCGACGGCGACGGGTTCATCCTCGACTCGAGCATCGACCAGGGCACGTTCGCGGCCGTGCTCCCCCGCGACGACGGCCGCGTGCTCGCCGTCGGCCACCACACGCGCCTCGTCTCGACGTGGGAGGCGCGCCGCTACCTGTCGAGCGGAGCCCCGGATCCGTCGTTCGGAGGCGACGGCTCCGTGTCGTACCCGTCGGCGTCCGGCGGGCGCCCGAGCGACAACGTCTCGGCCGCGATCGCGGACGGTGCGGGCGGAGCCGTGGCGGCCGGGTCGTCGACGGGCGCCGGCGAGGACCAGGAGCGCGCCGCGACGATCGGCCGCATCCGCGACGACGGCTCGCTCGACCCGGGCTTCGGCGACGGCGGGCGGGCACGCCTGAGCTTCGCGGACGAGAACTCTTGGGCCCTGGACGTCGCCGGCGCCTCGGATGGCGGCTTCCTGATGGCCGGCGGTGTCTGGCCGCGGACGAGCGACGGCACCATCGATCCGACGTCGCTGCTGCTGAAGGTCGACGGCAGCGGCGCGCTGGACGCGACGTTCGGCGCGGGTGGCCGCGTCGACGGCCTCCCGGGGTTCGCGACGGCGGTCGCCGTCGACGAGGCGGACCGGATCGTCGTCGCCGGGAGCACCGGGACGGACTGGTACGTCGCGCGGTACCTCGTCAACGGCGCGGCCGACGCCTCGTTCGGCGACGGCGGCGTGGTCAGGCTGCCCGCGCCCGATCCGGCGGCGTTGCCGGAGTCGCCGGCCGACCTCCTCCTTCAGCCCGACGGCCGGATCCTCGTCGGCGGCACTCGCCGCGTTGGCAATCGGGACTGGATGACCGTGATCCGCCTGCTGGGCGACGGGCCCGCGACCGGCACCGGCTCGACGGACGGCGAGATCGGCGGAGGCTCGGACGGAGCCGGCGGCGGCGGGCCCGGCGGCGGGAGCCGGCCGGGCGGTGAAGGCGGCGGGGTGATCGGCGGGCCGGTCCCCAACCGGCAGGGCGGCGGCGGGCGCGTCTCGATCCGAATCGTCTCGACCCGCGTCACGAAGCTCGGCGTCCTCGTGCGCGTGACGTGGCCGCGCGGCACCGACGGCAGGGCCCGCGCCCGGCTGTGGACCCGCAACAAGGGCATCCTCCTCGGCCAGCGGACGGTCGCCGCGCCGCGCGGCACCCGCGGGCGGACCTTCCGCGTCCCGCTCAACGCCCGCGCGAAGCGGATGCTGAGGAACGGGACGCGGCTGAAGGTCCGCGCGACAGTGCACGTGACGGGCCTGCCGGCCCGCTGACAGGGCTTCGCGCAGGACACCGCGACACCCATGCACGACCACCTCGACCTGTAGCGCCGGTCCTATGGGCAGTTCAGGCAAGTGTGCCCTCTCACGGCGTTGTTCCATGCCGTCCACACCGGCTTTGCGGTGCTCAAGCCCGAGGTGAGGAGCCCGTAGTCGGACCGCGGCTGGCCCGGCACCTCCTGGAGGGTCCACGAGTAGCAGGCGCGAATGTAGTCGCGGTGGCGGTTCGCCCAGCAGTTCTCGAGCAGTGCGGAGACACGACTGGAGGTGAGGTTGTTGTCCACAGTGCCGAAGCTGTTGTACGCGACGTATCCCACCTCGGTGACCATCAGCAGCTTCTGGTTGGTGTATCCGAAGGTGTTGTTGATCGCGCTGCGCATCACCTGCGTGCGTCTGCCGAGCTCCCCGGCCGGGTCGCTGGACGTCGGGTAGAAGTGGTGTGAGACGCCGTCCACCCTGTAGTTGCCGTTGCAGTTCAGCTGAAGACCGGTCTTGACGTATCCCAGCCAGGCCTTCGCTCCATAGCCGTACGCCGGGTAGGGGTTGTCGGTCCCGTCGTCCGCGATCCCGCCGAGGTGGAGCCGGATGGACGAGCCGCCCTGGTCTCGCACGGCTGCCGACGCGAAGCAGTAGGCGTTTCCGTAGGCGTTCGGGTCGGCCGACCCGCCGTTGTACTGGCGGGCGTTGGGCTCGTTCCAGATCTCGAGGTCCTGAACGTTCCTGGCGAGCGCGTTCTGAGTGGCGGCCCGGACGAACCAGTACCAGTCGGTCAGCTCCGTGTTGGTGGTCGGCATCTTGTAGCCGCCGCAGTCGTTGGCCGGCGTGTTGGGGCCGCTCGTCAGCACCATGAACGGCTCAGCGCCCGGTCGCAGCTGCCGCATGGCGTCGATCGCCTTGTTCTCGCGGTCGAAGTTCCACGTGCCAGATCCCAGGGCTCGTGCCCGGTCGCGTGCGCATTCGGCGTCGGAGCGGAAGCGGTAGACGAACTCGCCGAGGGGGAGGCGATAGTGATGGCCGTCGACGCAGTTTGTTCCGGGATAGGCCTCCTCCGGCGTGCAAGGCCACTGGATCGCGTTGAATCCGTGGAACGGCAGAGCGTGGGCGCCGGACGCGAGAACGCCGGCGCATGCCGCCGCCGTCATAGCTGCCAACGCCAGGACGACGATCCGTGCCTTCGGCTGTGCGGCCATGTCGCTCACTCCCTCGAGGCGGTCCTGGCGACGCTACCTCACCGCGCCCGCGGCATGCAACGGCACTCCGACAACTCAACGAATGCCGCACGCGCCGCGCGCATCCCACCTAGAACGGCCCCCAGGCCGCCACTCGCGGCTCGCGAACGACGGCTGCCCGACAACAACCCGGCCACGACTGATCCGACGCGGCGCAAGCTGCTCTGCGCGACCACGAACTCCGCGCGTGACACGAAGATCTGCACGACGCACCTCCATCCCGGCGACGACTTCGACGAGCCCAGTGCGCGTCGCCGCCCTGCCGGTTCGGCGAGACACATGGCCCTTCCCGTCCGAGGACCGGAAGGACGACCGCGAGAAGATCGACTACATCTTCGTCAGCAACCCGGTGGTACGACCTGGCGATCGGCGGTCCAGGCGGCCCCGGCGGTGCTCGCGGTCCTACGTCCGCGCCAGGACCTCCGCCAGGTCCTTGTCACCTCGCCCACTGAGGCACAGGAGATCCAGCGCGGAGTCCGAGGGGACGGCGAGCGCGTAGTGCAGCGCGTGGGCGGTCTCCAGCGCCGGGATGATCCCCTCCAGGCGCGCCACCTGGCGGAACGCCGCGAGCGCGTCGTCGTCGCCGACCGCGACGTACGTCGCGCGGCCGGAGTCGCGCAGCCAGGCGTGCTCGGGCCCCGAGCCCGGGTAGTCGAGGCCCGCCGAGACGGAGTGGGCCTCGGTGATCTGGCCCTCGGCGTCCTGCATCACGGCCGACAGCGCGCCGTGCAGCACGCCGGGGCGCCCGCCCGCGGTGAGGGGCGCGCCGTGATGGCCGGTCTCCAGCCCCTCCCCCGCCGCCTCGACGCCGATCAGCGCGACCGGGTCGTCGTAGAAGCCCGCGAACATGCCGATCGAGTTCGAGCCGCCGCCGACGCACGCGATCACGCGGTCGGGCAGCCGCCCCGCGCGCTCGAGCAGCTGCGCGCGCGCCTCATCGCCGATCCGCCGCTGCAGGTCGCGCACGATGGCCGGGTACGGCGCGGGCCCGACCGCGCTGCCGATGACGTAGTGGGTCGTCTCGACGTTGGTGACCCAATCCCGGATCGCCTCGCTCACGGCCTCCTTCAGCGTCCGCGCACCCGCCTCGACCGACACGACGGTCGCCCCGAGCAGCTGCATCCGCTGCACGTTCGGCGCCTGGCGGCGGACGTCCTCGGCGCCCATGTAGACGATGCACTCGAGGTCGAGCAGCGCGCAGGCGGTCGCGCTCGCCACGCCGTGCTGTCCGGCGCCGGTCTCGGCGATGACCCGGCGCTTGCCCATCCGCTTCGCGAGCAGCGCCTGGCCGATCGCGTTGTTGATCTTGTGCGAGCCGGTGTGGTTCAGGTCCTCCCGCTTGAGCCAGACCTCGCGCCCCGCGACCTCGCTCAGCCGGGTCGCGAGGTACAGCGGCGTCGGGCGCCCGACGAAGTCGCGCAGCAGGCCCGCGAACTCGGACTGGTAGGCCGGATCGTCGCGCGCGGCCAGCCACTCGGCCTCGAGCTCGGCCAGCGCGGGCATCAGCGTCTCGGGAACGTACTGCCCGCCGTACGGCCCGAACCGGTGCTCCACCGTCACACCATCGCCCCCTCGGCGGCGCGAACGAACGCCGCCACCTTCTGCGCGTCCTTCACTCCCGGCGAGGCCTCGACCCCACTGGCGACGTCCACCGCGAACGGCCGGGTCGCCTCGATCGCGGCGCCGACGTTCTCCGGGGTCAGCCCACCGGCCACGACGAGAGGGATCTCCGACCGCCGCTCGCTCGCGAGGGACCACTCGAACGACTCGCCGCCCCCGCCATCGAGCATGTGGAAGTCGACGGGGAACGTGCGCAGTGCGCGGACCTGCTCCGCCGATCGCACGCGGACCGCCTTCATCACCTTCGCGCCGGTCCGCCGCGCGACCTCGGCGCAGTAGCTGGGTCCCTCGTCGCCGTGGAGCTGGACGATGGACAGGCCCAGCTCGTTCGTGGTGCCGACGACGTGGTCGAGCGCGGCGTTCTCGAAGACGCCGGCGATCTCGACCTGCCGACGGAGTGCCGACGTGATGGAGGAGGCCGCGCTGAGGCGGACGCGGCGCCGGGAGTGCGGGACGAAGATGAGCCCGATCGCCCACGGCCGGTGCTCGACGCACATCCGCGCGTCGTCGAGCGACGTGATGCCGCAGAGCTTGACCCGGGTCACCCCGTCACTGTAGGTCGCTTGGCCAGCTCGACCTTGGTCTTCTCGCGCTTGCCCGCGCGGACGACCTCGAGCTCCAGCTCGTCGCCCGGCTCGTGCTCGTCGACGATGCGGCTCACGTCGTCGGTGCTCTTCACGTCCTCGCCGCCGAGCCTGACGATCACGTCGCCGATGATCAGGCCGGCGTCGTCCGCCGGCGACAGCGGGGCGACGTCCTGCACGACCGCGCCGCGGTCGGCCTTGAGGTTCAGCTCGGGCGTGACGGTCGCCGTCGTGACGCCCAGGTAGGCGCGCTCGACGTCCTTGCCCTCCTTGAGCGTGTCGAGCACCCGCTTCGCCGTGTCGATCGGGACCGCGAACCCGATCCCGATGTTCCCCTCGCTGCCGCTGCCGCCGGTCCGGATCGCCGAGTTGATCCCGATCACGCGGCCGCTCGCGTCGATCAGCGGCCCGCCGGAGTTGCCGGGGTTGATCGCGGCGTCCGTCTGGATGACGTCGGAGATCGTGAACCCGTCCGGCGCGTCGATGCGCCGCTGCAGCGCGGAGACCACGCCCGTCGTCAGCGTCCGCTCCAGCCCGAACGGGTTGCCGATCGCGACCGTCGGGTCGCCGACCTTCACGCCCGCGCTGCTGCCGAGCGTCAGCGGCCGCAGGGCGAGGCCCTCGGGGTCGACCTTCAGCAGCGCGAGGTCGGAGGAGCGGTCGCGCCCGCGGACCTCCGCCTCCGCCGTCTTCTGGTCGGAGAAGCGGACGGAGACGTTCGTCGCGTTCTCGACGACGTGGGCGTTCGTGAGGATGTTGCCGTCGTCGTCGATGACGAACCCGGTGCCGGTCGCCTGCCCGCGCTGCTGCGGCAGCCCGAAGTCGAACGGCGTCTGCGCCGGCTCGACGACGTCGGCGACGATGAACACGACGCCGGGCCCGTCGCGCCGGTAGATCTCGGCGGCGTCGAGGCCCTCGCCGTCGCCGCCGGACAGCGGCGGCTGCTGCACGACGGTCCGCGTCTCGCCGCCGCCGCCGTCGTCGTCGACGAGCGCGACGACCCCGCCGCCGATCGCCCCGCCGGCCAGCGCCGCGAGCACAGGAACGAGCGCCTTCCGCATCAGTACATCGTGTCGTGCTCGAAGTCCGCGCCCGTCAGCGCGCGACAGGCCGCCTCGGGATCGGGAGCACGCATCAGCACCTCGCCCACCAGCACGGCATCGACCCCGACCCGCTCCAGCTCGTCGAGCTGCTCGCGCGAGTGGAAGCCCGACTCCGACACGACCGTCTTGCCGGCCGGGACGTCGGAGAGCAGCTCGAACGTGCGCTCGACGTCGACGCTGAAGTCGGTCAGGTCGCGGTTGTTGATCCCGATGACGTCGGCGTCGATCACCTCGAGCGCGCAGTCGAGCTCGGTCTCGTCGTGCACCTCGACCAGCACGTCGAGGTCGAGGGAGCGCGCCTCGTCGAACAGGCGCTCGAGGTCGTCGCGCTCGAGCGCCGCGACGATGAGCAGCAGCGCGTCCGCGCCGGCCGCCGCGGTCTCGTAGACCTGGTACGGGTCGACGACGAAGTCCTTGCGCAGGATCGGCAGGCGCGAGGCGCCGCGCGCGGCGCGCAGGTCGTCGAGCGAGCCGCCGAAGTGCTGCTGCTCGGTGAGCACCGACACCGCCGCCGCGCCGCCGCGCTCGTAGGCCTGGACGATCTCGGTCACCGACGCGCCGGCCCGGATCTCGCCGGCGGACGGCGAGCGGCGCTTGTGCTCGGCGATCACCGAGACGCCGGGGCGCGTCAGGGCCTCCGAGAACGGGCGGTCCTGGCGCGGCGCGGCGAGCTGGCGCTCGAGGTCGCCGAGCGGGACCTGCTCGCGGCGGCGCCGGACGTCCTGGCGCGTCGCGTCGACGATGCGCTCGAGCACGTTCACGCCGCCCTCGACAGCTCCACGTAGGCCTCGAGCGTCCGGTTCGCGGCGCCCGAGTCGACGGCCTCCTCCGCGACGCGCACGCCCTCGGCGATCGAGCCGGCGCGCCCGCCCGCGTAGATCGCGGCCCCCGCGTTGAGCATCGCGAGGTCGCGGCGCGGGCCGCGCTCGCCGGCGAGGATCGCGCGGGTCGTCGCCGCGTTCTCCTCGGGCGTGCCGCCGCCGACCGCGTCCGCGGGCGCGTCGGGCAGCCCGCAGTCGGCCGGCGCGACCGTGTACCGCTCGATCCGCTCCCCGTTCACTTCCACGACTCTCGTCGGCGCGGACGTAGACAGCTCGTCGAGCCCATCCTCGCTGGACACTACCAGCGCCCGCACCGCGCCCAGCCGGGCGAGCGCCTGCGCCATGACGTCGAGCATCCGGGCATCGGAGACGCCGATGAGCTGGCGTGTCGCCCCCGCCGGGTTCGTCAGCGGGCCGAGGAAGTTGAAGATCGTGCGGACCGCGAGCTCCTTGCGGACGGGCACGACGTGGCGGGTCGCGCCATGGTGGGCGGGCGCGAACATGAAGCCGAAGCCCGCCTCCTCGATGCAGCGCGCCACGTGCGGAGGCGGCACGTCGAGGCGCGCGCCGAGCGCCTCGAGGACGTCCGCCGAGCCGCTCAGCCCGGTGGCCGAGCGGTTGCCGTGCTTGGCGACCGCGCACCCGGCGCCGGCCGCGATCAGCGCCGCCGTCGTCGAGACGTTGAACGTCGTGCGCCCGCCCCCGGTGCCGGCGGTGTCGAGCAGGTCCTCGCGGCTGGTCTCGACGCGCGCGGCGAGCGAGCGCATCGCCTGCGCCAGGCCGGCCAGCTCGTCCGCCGTCTCCCCCTTCGCGCGCAGGGCGATCAGGAACGCCGCGATCTGCACGTCGCTCGCCTCGCCGGCCATGATGGTGGCGAGGACCTCCTCCGCCTCCTCGCGGCGCAGGTCCTCGCCCTGGGCGACGCGGTCGACGGCCTTGGTCAGGACGGGATGGGGCATGCGCGCCGGTATTCAACGACAGGGAAGCCGAGCGCGGTGTCGTCGAGCTCGCGCAGCGGCCGCCAGCGCTCGCGCTCGTAGAACGCGCGGGCGCGTCTCTGGCCGGAGGGCGTGAAGAGCCGCAGCTCGTCGAAGCCGCGGCGCGGCGCCTCCTCGACCATCGCCTCGTGGAGCGCTCGCGCGACGCCCGTGCCCCAGTGCGACGGCAGGACGAAGAGCTGCATCACGTGCCCGAGGCGCGGGTCGTCGACGGGCTCACGCGACCGCGCGGCCGGGATCATCAGCGCGTGGCCGACGGGGTCCCCGCCCTCCCCGGCGGCCACCCACCACCACGCCTCCTCGTCGATGACACGCTCGCCGAGGCTCTCGAAGTCGGGCATGCGCCAGCCGGGCGGCGCGAAGTCGCGATAGGTGTCGAACCCCTTCACGGTGATGTCGAGCAGGGCGGGGATGTCGGAAGGCTGTGCGGCGCGCAGGATCACGCGAGGAAGTTGCGGAGCAGCGCCTTGCCATGATCGGTGAGCACCGACTCGGGGTGGAACTGCACGCCCTCGGCCGGCAGCTGGCGGTGGCGGATCGCCATGACGACGCCACCGCCTTCCGCGGACGGCTCGAACGCGTCGGGCAGGTCGGGATGGACGACGAGCGAGTGGTAGCGCCCGACCGTCAGCGGCGAAGGGAGCCCTTCGAAGATCGTCCGGCCGTCGTGCTCGATCTCGCACGTCTTGCCGTGCACGGGCTCGTGCTGGACGACCCGGCCGCCGAACGCCTGCGCCAGCGACTGGTGCCCGAGGCACACGCCGAGCGTCGGGATCCCCGCCTCGGGGAAGCGCTTGACGACCTCCACCGAGATGCCGGCCTCGTTCGGGGTGCACGGGCCCGGCGAGACGACGACGCGGTCGGGCCGCCGCTCGAGCAGCTCGTCCACGCCCGCCTGGTCGTTGCGCACCACGTCCAGCTCCGCCCCCAACTCCCCCAGGTACTGGACGAGGTTGTAGGTGAACGAGTCGTAGTTGTCGATCACGAGGACCCTCACGGCCACTCCGCCTGCTCCTCGGCCAGCTCGAACGCGCGGAGCACCGCGCGGGCCTTCGCCTCGGACTCCGCGAACTCGTAGGCCGGCTTCGCGTCGGCGACGGTGCCGCCGCCGGCCTGGACGTGCGCGGCGCCGTCCTTCATCACCACCGTGCGGATGTGGATGCAGGTGTCGAGGTCGCCGGTGTAGCTCAGGTAGCCGATCGCCCCACCGTAGCCACCGCGCTTGACCGGCTCGAGCTCGTCGATGATCTCCATCGCTCGGACCTTCGGGGCGCCGCTGAGCGTGCCCGCGGGAAGGATCGACCGCAGCGCGTCCATCGGGCCGACGCCGTCGCGCAGCTCGCCGGACACGCTGCTGACGATGTGCATGACGTGCGAGTAGGTCTCGACGGCCATGAACTCGTCGACGGCGACGGAGCCGTACTCGCACACGCGCCCGAGGTCGTTGCGGCCCAGGTCGACCAGCATCACGTGCTCGGCGCGCTCCTTCGCGTCGGCCAGCAGCTCGTCGGCGATCCGGGCGTCCTCCGCGGCGTTGGCGCCGCGCGGGCGGGTGCCGGCGATCGGGCGGGTCGAGGCGTGGCGGCCGGTGACGGTGAGCAGCGGCTCGGGGCTGGCCCCCGCGACCTGGAAGTCCTGGAAGTCGAGGAAGTACATGTACGGGCTCGGGTTGACGACCCGCAGCCCGCGGTAGACGCTGAACGGGTCGAGGTCGAGCGGGGCGCTCCAGCGCTGCGAGGGAACGACCTGGAACGCGTCGCCGGCGTGGACGTACTCGACGATCCGCGCGACCATCGCCTCGAACCGCTCGCGGGGCATGTTCGACTCGAAACGCGGCCGCTCCCCGCGCGGGGGGCGCGTGCCGAGGCCGGGGACCGGGCCGGCGAGCAGGCCGCGCGCCTTGGCGATCGTCGCGATCGCGTCGGCGTAGGCCTCGTCGACGTCCTCGGCCCGCTCGGCGTAGACGTTCACGAGCACGGTGATCGTGTGCTTGAGGTGGTCGAAGATCACGAGCACGTCGCTCAGCATCAGCGCGAGGTCGGGCAGGCCGATGACGTCCGGGTTCGGCTCGCCCAGCGTGGTCTCGACCGTGCGGACGAGGTCGTAGCCGAAGAGGCCGACGGCGCCGCCGCTGAACGGCGGCAGGTCCGGCAGCGGCGCCTGGCGGTGGCGCCCGACCTCCTCGGCGACCAGGGCGTACGGGTCGCCGGGATCGCCCAGGTCCCACCGGAGCACCTTCCGCGGGCGCACGCCGATGAACGAGTAGCGCCCGACCTGCTGGCCGCGCTCGGCGGACTCGAGCAGGAACGCCGGGTACTGCGGGTTGCGGCCGCGCAGCTTGAGGAACGCGGACACAGGCGTCTCGACGTCGTCGATGAAAGACGTCCGCAGCGGGATGACGTTGTGGTCGCGCGCGAGCTCGCGGACCTCGGAGAGCGTCGGCTCGACGGTGAAGGCGGGCTCAGCGGCGACGGCCATTGAGCACCTCCGCCGCCCGGGAGAGCGGGCGGTCGCGGGAGCGCAGGAGCACGGTGAGGTGGTAGAGCACGTCCGCGGCCTCCTCGTCCACGCGCTCGTCGCTCTCCTCGCGGGCGGCGCGCGCCACCTCCTCGGCCTCCTCCATCACCTTCGCGCCGATGCGCGGCGGGTCGTCGAGCAGCTCGACGGTGTAGGAGCCCGCCGGCCGCTCGGCCTGCCGCGCCTGCAGCGTGCGCTCGAGCGCGGGCAGCGCCTCATGGGGCGCGGGATGCATGTCGCCGCGGAAGAAGCACGTCCGCTCACCGGTGTGGCACGCGGGGCCCGCCGGCTCGACGAGCGCCAGCAGCGCGTCGCCGTCGCAGTCGACCCTCAGCGCCCGGACCGCCTGCGTGTTGCCGCTCGTCGCGCCCTTGTGCCACAGCTCGGCGCGCGAGCGGCTCCACAGGTGCAGCTCGCCGGACTCGAGCGTGCGGCGCACGGCCTCGTCGTTCGCGTACGCGAGCGTGAGGACCTCGCCGGTCCGCCAGTCCTGGACGACGACCGCGACGAGGCCGCGGTCGTCGTACCGGAGGTCTTCGGGATCGAAGGGCATCGGGGCGCAGCATTCTCGCAGCCGCGCCCCGGGGCCTCAGTCGTCGTCGTCGCCGCCGCCGCCGTCCGCGAGCCCGAGGGCCTTCGCCACCTCGAACGTGTCGGAGAGCGCGAGCACCTCGGTCGCCTTCCCCTCGCGCATCCGCCACACGTGCACGAACGGGTACTTGACCTCCTTGCCGCTCTCCTTCGCCTTGCCGGACGCGTGGCCGAGCACGATCACGGTCTCGTCGCTCTCGTGGAACTCGTCCGGCACCGCGGAGAAGTCGTCCCATGCCTCGCCGATCTTCGCGAGCGCCTCGGCGGCGCTGTCCTTCCCCTCGAGGCGGCCGCCCACCGGCAGCCGGTCGTCGTTCGTGCCCTCCCAGCGGAAGTCGTCGTGCCAGGTCTCCTTCACCCCGTCGAGGTCGCCGTTCGCGAACGCCTCGAACCCTCTCTTGATGACGTCTGCGTTCTCTCCCATGCCTCTGCCATACCCGGGTCGGCCTGTCGCATGTACCAGGAGAAAGCGCGATCGACGAAGGGCGTGAACGCGCGCAGACCGACCGTCAGCAGGCGGGGCGGAAGGGCGGGGACGAGCCGCTGGAGGCGCAGGGCACGGCGGAACGCGGGCGCGTGCCGGTCGCTGAACGCGGCGTAGTCGCGCAGCGCCGTCTCGCGGGGCTTCGCGCCGTCGAGCACGGCCTCGATCTCCCGTGCGGCCGCGATGCCGAAGTAGAACGCCGTGCGGATCCCCTCGCCCGAGAGCGGGAAGCAGTGGCCGGCGCTGTCGCCCGCGAAGAACGTCCTGTCGTCGGCAGCCGGGCGGAGGCGGTGCGGGAACCAGTTGCCCTGGAACCTCCCCTCCGGCGCGAGCCGCGCGGTCGCCTCCTTCACGTGCCGGCGCGGGTCGTACGAGCCGACGCCGATGCGGGCCTCGTCCCCGGCCGGCACGTGCCAGGCGTAGCCGCGCCGGACGTACGAGCGGTCGATCCAGCAGTGCAGCTCGTCGCCGCTGCCGTCGTGGGCCGGGTGCCGTTCGAGGCCGCGGCTCAGCGGCGCGTCCGGCGGCTGGTACAGCGAGCCGAGGACGCGCTTCCACCCGAGCGCGTCGACGACGAGCGGCGCGCGAAGCTCCCCGCGGTCGGTGAGCACGCCGGCCGCGGTCCGCCGCTCGATCTTCGCGGTCTCGAAGCGGGCGTCGTTCTGCTCGTGGAGCAGCTCGCAGAGGACGCGGTAGTCGAACGCCGACCAGCTCCACGGCAGGCGGTAGCGGACGCTGCCGTGAGGCGTGGTGAAGCGCATGCACGGAAGCTCCTGGCGGATCGCGCCCGCGACGCCCATCGCGTGCAGCCACGGCGTCGGCGCGGCGCACGCGCTCGTCGCGCGCTCCCCCACCTCGTAGCGGTCGACGAGCAGGACGTCCGCGCCGCTGCCCGCGAGCTCCCGCGCCACCGCGAGGCCGGCGAACGACGCGCCGCACACCAGCACGTCCGCGCTCGTGCCGTCGAGCGACGTCCGCTCCTCCCCGCGCGCGGTGCGGCGGACGGTCACGCGCGCAGCACCGCCCGCGCGACCTCCCACGGCGGCAGGTCCGCGCGCCGCCCGAGGACGTCGAACCCGAGCCGCTCGACGCGGTCCAGGACGCGCTCGTACACCGACCGCGCCATGCGCATCCCCCGGCGGACCGACGGGTCGCACAGCTGCGGAACCTCCGCCGTCTCCGCGAACAGGGCGCGCGCACGCTCGACCTCCTCGGCGACCGTGCCGCGCGCCTCGTCGCTCGGCGCGCCGCGCTTCAGGTCCTCCTCGCGCAGCCCCGGCACGTAGACGCGGTCCATCGCCCAGTCCTCGCGGACGTCGCGGATGAAGTTCGTGAGCTGGAACGCGACGCCGAGCCGCGCGATCTCCTCGCCGCGCTCCGCGGCGCCGAGCAGCGGCGCCATGATCCGCCCGACCGCGGCGGCGCTGCCGTCCATGTAGGCGTCGAGCTCCTCGCGGCTGCGGATCCGGACGCGGCCGCAGTCGACGCGCATCGAGCGCATGTAGACGCGCAGCTCGTCGAGCGGGAGCTCGTGGCGGGTCGCGGCGTCGACCAGCGCGGCGACGATCGGGTCGTCCGAGCCGCCGCGGGCGCGGCCCTCGTCGAGCGCGCGCTCCCAGGCGTCGAGCCGGCGGCGGCGCTCCTCCGGCGCCGCGGCGCGCTGCGGCCCGTCGACGACCTGGTCCGCGGAGCGCACGTAGCCGTACAGGGCATGGACCGCCGGACGGACGTCCGCGGGCAGCCGCCGCGTCGCCCAGAAGAACGTGGGGTCGTGGCGCAGCTGCATCCGCGCGCACCGCGCGTAGGCCCGCCGTAGCCCGTTCTCGCTCCCCATCACTTCCCTAGTGTGCCCGCTCACGTGTCCCTGCTAGACCGCCAGATGGTTTTCGTGACCGGCAAGGGCGGCGTGGGCAAGTCGACGGTGGCCGCGGCGCTGGCGTTGGCGGCGGCCGAGCGGGGGAAGCGGACGGTGGTCGCCGAGGTCGGCGGAGCGGCCCGCGCGGCGCGGCTGCTCGGCGGGGCGCCGGGCGCTCCCGGCGAGGAGCAGCAGGTCGGCGAGCGGCTGTGGACGTCGACGATCGAGCCGTACAGGGTCATGGAGCAGTGGATCGCGCGGATCCTCGGGTCGCGTGCGCTGACCGGCGTCCTCACGCGGTCGAACTTCTTCCGGACGTTCGCGGACGCCGTGCCGGGGGGCATGGAGCTGGGTACGGTCGTCAAGGCGTGGGAGCTCGCGCAGCGGGCGCGTTGGGACAAGCGCGCGCGGGTGTACGACCTCGTGATCGTCGACGGCCCCGCCTCCGGCCACGCGGTCGGGATGCTCCGCACGCCGGGCACGTTCGCCGACATCGCCCGCGTCGGCCCGATCGCGACGCAGTCGCAGAAGGTCCGCGAGTGGCTGGAGGACTACCGCGAGACGGCGTACGTCGCGGTGGCGCTGCCCGGCGAGCTGCCGGTCACCGAGACGCTCGACCTGGGCCGGCGCCTGCGCCGGTCGATCGGCCGGCGGCTGGAGACGATCGTGGCCAACGGCGTCCTCCCCGACCGCTTCGACGCGAAGGAGCTGAAGCGGATCCGCTCGGTCGCGCCCTCGGACGTCGCCAGCGAGATCGCCCAGGCCGACGGCCGCGCCGACACCCAGCACGAGCAGCTCGCGCGGCTGGAGGCCGAGGCCGACTGCCCGGTCTTCGAGCTGCCGTTCCTCTTCACGCCCGCCCTGTCGCCCGAGGACGTCGCCGGGCTGGCGGACGTCCTCGGGCCGGCGGTCGAGTAGGGCTCTTATCCGACTTCCAGCGCGGCGCGGACGAGCGCCTCGTTGCCGGGGGCGGGCGAGCCGTCGGGGAGGACGAGCGTGTCCTCCAGGCCGATGCGCGTGTCGCGGCCGTTCGCCCGGGCGTGCCTGAGGACCGGCCAGCACGCCGCCTCCTCGCCGTGGACGAGGCGGCGCGCGGGGATGCCGAGCTCGTCGAGCGCGGCCTCGATCGCGCCGGCCTCCTCCGGGCCGCCCTCCATGACCTCGACGAGCACGCGGAGCACGCGGTCTGCGAGCCCCGTCGCGGCGAGGCGCTCGGCGTCCTCCGGGCTCCAGACGCCCGCTTCCACCCCGATGCCCGCGTCGAGCAGCGCGCGCATGACCGCGGCGGCGCCGCCTTCCGACAGGTTCACGGAGGCGAACGCGGGCTCGCGCCATGCCGCGACCAGCCGCGCGCGCCGCTCCGGGTCCGGCTCGACCCAGGCGCCCGTCGCCACGCCGATCGGCACGCCGCACGCCTCGCGGACCTGCGCCACCACCGGGTCCACGACCGCCGCCCCGAGCGATTCGCGGCCGTCGGCGTCGCGCGGGTGGAGGTGGATCGCGCCGGCACCCACCGCCACGCACGCCCGCGCATCCGCCGCGAGCTGCTCGGCGGTGACGGGAAGGGCCGGATGCTCGTCGCGCGACCGCGCGCCGTTGAGGCACGCCTGCAGCAGCATGCGCGGGAAGCTAGCGGCGCACCACCCTCACCACCGCGCGACTCCGCCGGGCGCCGGGGCGGGTCGCCGTGATCCTCACTCGGCCGGGCCGGCAGACGCGGACGAGCATGAACGCGCGGCCGCGCGCGAATCGGTGACCGTGAGGCGGCGGCCGACGCGGATCGTGGCCGTCGCGACCGGGCGGCCGGCGGCCGTGACGCGGAAGCGGAGGATCGTGCGGCGGCCGGCGCGGACGCGGCGGGGCTTCACGGTCAGCCGAAGGCGCAGGCGGCGTGCCGCCGGAGGCGGGGACTGTCCCCCCTCCGTCCCCCCGCCACCGATCGGGGGCGCCGGCGGCGGCTCCGTTCCCTTCGACGCCGACGTGTCGCCGAACGCGACGATGTCGCCCGGGCCGTCCTGCTGCGGCGCGGGCTCCGGCGGCGGGCCGGTGCCGACCGCGACGTACAGCGCGCGGCCGACCGCGCTCACGCCGCCGAACGCCGGCCCGTCCAGCCCCAACCGCGCGAGCACCGCGCCGCTCTCCGGGTCGCGGGCCACGACGAAGCCGCTCGGGTCGACCGTGTAGACGACCCCGTTCGCGACGGCCGTCGGGCCGAAGTGCGTCCCGCCGGAGTCCATCGACGTCCACGCGACCGTGCCGTCGCGCCCGAGCCCGAACACCTCGCCGTTCTGGGCGTTCGAGCCGTAGATCCGCGTCCCGTCGAAGGCCGTGGAGCCCATGATCCCGCCGAGGATCCCGCCCGGTCCGAGCTGCCTGTTCCACACCATCTCGAACGTCGCGCGGTCGACCGCCCAGTAGGTCCCGGACTTCTGCCCGGCGCCGACGAGCGGCCGCCCGTCCGGGCCCGTGAAGAGGTTCGGCGAGGCGCCGAAGTCGTGGTCGGGCCCGCCCGTCAGGTTGTCGGGGGACCAGTCGTCGTCCGGCGTCGCCTGGTACTTGCCGACGATCGCGCCGTCGGACGCGTCGAGGGCGAGGATCGCGTCCGAGGTGTCCGTGGCCGGCGGGTGGTAGTTGTTGCCGGTGACGACGTACAGCCGCCCGGTCGCGGTGTCGATCGCCGGCGTGCACCAGACCGCTGCCCCATCGCTCTCCGGCGGCACCGTGAACGTCTGCCAGCGCACGCGTCCCGTCGCCTCGTCCAGCGCGACGACGCTCCCTCGCGCCTTGGTGTCGTCGTTGTTGGGGCCCGACGTCCCGATGTACAGCGACCCGTTCCAGAAGACGGGGCTGCCGTAGACGGACGCGTTGGGCTGCTCGGTCAGCACGGTCTCCCACCGCTTCGCCCCGTCGGCGAGCGACAGCGCCACCAGCCGCGGCGCGCCGGGCTCGGCCACCGGCACGAACACGGTCGCGCCGCCGGGGGCGGCGAGGTCGATCGCGGCCGTGCCGTTGATCGACGCGCCGGCCTCGTGCGTCCACCGCACCTCGCCCGTCACGGCGTCGAGCGCGTACACCCAGCCGCCGTGGTCGCCGGCCACGAGCACGCCGCCCGCGACGACCGGCGTCCCGGTGAAGTCCCCGGTCGGCGACCGGAAGGTCCAGTCGCGCTGGAGGCCGGCGAGCTCGTCCCCCGCTGGCCCGTCCGCCGCCGCCGTCCGCGTGTTCGACAGGTCGTGCCCGTAGATCGGCCAGTCGGCAGCCGCGGTGCCAGGCACCGCCAGAGCGAGGAAGGCCACGGCCGTGGGCAGCGCACCCCTCATGCAGTTGAGGATGCCCGCCCGCGCCCCTGCCCTCACCGGGGAGCACCCTGAACCCGCACCCGCAACTTTCGGGGCATCCCCATCCGGACGGACCGATGCCCGACCGTCTGCCGTTTTCGCCCCGAGCCCACCGGCAGAACCGTCACGCCGAAGCCGTTAGCGTTCGACCAGGTGACCTCGTGGCCGTTCCTCGTGGGCCTCTGGCTAGCCGCCTCAGCGTGCCTGGTCGTGTCGCTTCTCGTCCTTGACGACGGCGCGACGCGGATCCTTACGGCTCTTGGCTACGTGATCCTCCAAGGCGCGGTACTACTAGTGCTGCTGTCCCGGCGTCGACGAAGGTCATCCCGCCCTCCCGCGACCCATTGACGCACGCTTCCACTGCGCTCTGGCAGACACGGCGCCGCGCGGTCACGATCGCCTCGGAACACAGAGCCACGACATCCTTGGGTGGCCCGAAGCCCGCGCTGATTCGACGTCGGGCACTCAGCGCCTGGTCTCGTACCTGGTCAGGAGCACGCCGTCCGGAAACGTCCGGGTCTCCACCAGGTTCAGCTTTACCCAGTTGTCCAGGGACGTGAAGAACGGCGTGCCGCCGCCCACCAGGACCGGATGGGTGACGATCGCGTACTCGTCGATCAGCCCGGCCCGCATGGCCGCCCGGGCGAGGGTGGCGCCGCCGACGTCCATGGGACCGCCATCCTCAGACTTGAGCCGGGTGATCTCGGTGACCGCGTCGCCGGCGACCAAACGGGTGTTCCAGTCGACCGCGCTGGTCGTCGAGGAGAACACCACCTTCGGCATGTCCCGCCAGCGGCGGGCGAACTCGATCTCCGCCGGTGTGGCGCCGGGCTGCTGGTCGGCGGTCGGCCAGTGGGAGCTCATCGTCTCCCACAGCTTGCGCCCGTACAGCGCCAGGCCTGTCGCCCCCACCCGGTCAGACCACCACTGGAACAGTTCGTCGCTCGGCACGCTCCAGCCGAGGTCGTCGCCGGGCGCGGCGATGTAGCCGTCCAGGCTCAGGTTCATGCCGAAGGTCAGTTTCCGCATGGCGTCAGCCTCCCGTGAGTCGGTATTCGACGTACAGACCAGCACGGCGCGCAAAAATCATCGGTCAGACCCGCCGAGGGCCAGTTGACCACGACGCCAAGCAGATGCTCCGTACGGAAAGGAACCGGTGCCGGCACACCGTCGCGTGGAGCCCGTCCCGAGAGCACTGGCCGAGGGCGGTGTGCCGTAACACTGGTTCGGTGAGGTGTGCCGGTGAGGGGACGACAACCGGGACCGCGCCACGCCCATGTGCAGGCGTACGCGAGGGCCTCCCGGCCGGACTCAGGCGCTCCTGCCCGGGACCCATTGCCCAGCGCCACGCAATCCACCGGACCACCACGTGGTGCATAGGCATGACCTAATGCAGAGCAGGGGCGCCGACGGGACGGAGACCTAAGTCAACTCGCTTGCGCAATCACCTGCCTCCAGCACCCGGTCGAGTGACGGCGTGAGTGTCGCTTTGCGCGACGTGCAGCAGCGATGGTGGCGTCAGGCAAGACACCTGCGTTTTGGTCCTTGCCGGCGTGTCAATTTG
>DASVPR010000048.1:0-81641 GCA_036389485.1 Solirubrobacteraceae bacterium | reverse complement strand
CGATGACCGCGACCATGATCAGCCCGGTGAGCAGGATCAGGCCGCCGAGGAGGAGGCCGTGCTCGAGCCGGAAGCGCGCGCGCATGCGGTCGAACCACGGGTCGCGCTCGCCCATGTAGTAGGTGCCGTAGGCGTGCGCGCACAGCCCCAGCGCCAGGACCTGCACGCCCACGATCATGAGCAGGACGCCGCCCACCATCGTGTGCAGGTCCCACTGGCGGCCGAAGACGTCGATCTGCAGCAGCACGGTGAGCGCGACGAGCAGCCCGAGGCCGGACAGCACGAGCCCCGGGACCATGAACAGGTGGGTGGGGCTGTGGACGAGCAGGAAGCGCAGGTGCCGCCAGCCGTCGCGGAAGCTCGACAGCTTCGACTCGCCGCCGCGCGGGTGGTACTCGATCGGGAACTGGCGGATGTCCAGCCCCTCCTTCGCCGCCCGGATGACCATCTCGGACGCGAACTCCATCCCCGTCGTCCGCAGGTCGAGCCGCGGCAGCACCTCGCGGCGCACCGCGCGCATCCCGCAGTGGGCGTCGTTGACGCCGGTGCGGAAGAAGAGGTTGAGGATCCCGGTGAGGATGGGGTTGCCGACGTAGCGGTGCAGCCACGGCATCGCGCCCGGGTGGATGTTGTCCATCCGGTCGCCGATGACGAGCTCGCCGCCGTCCTCCATCTCGGCGACGAACCGCGGGATCTCGGCCCAGTCGTACGTCAGGTCGGCGTCGGCCATCACGATGAACCGCCCGCGGGCCGCCGCCAGCCCCGCGAGGTACGCGGAGCCGTAGCCGCGCCGCGGCTCGCTGATCACCCGCGCGCCCGCGGCCGCGGCGAGCTCGGCGCTGCGGTCCTCCGACGCGTTGTCGGCGACCACGACCTCGCCGTCGAGCCCGTGGGAGGAGAGCACCGCGAACGCCCGGGTCACGCACTCCTCGATGTTCGCCTCCTCGTTCAGGCACGGGATGACGACCGACACGAGCGGCTCGGTGCTGGCGCCGGTGTGGGGCAGCGCGGCGGGTGTGGCCTGCGTGGTGCTCACGACAGCGAGAACGGAGGGCCTCGGAAGAAGTCGCGGAGGCCCGGAAGGATGGTAGCCGCCGGACCGGAACTCCTTGGGGCTACCCTCGTTGGGCGACCCGATGGGCGAGCGCTACAACACCCTCATCGTCGGAGCGGGCTACGCCGGCTCGATCATGGCCGAGCGGCTGGCGACCCAGCTCGGGCAGCGCGTGCTCGTGATCGACCGCCGCGACCACATCGCCGGCAACGCCTACGACTACCACGACGAGCACGGCATCCTCGTCCACCGCTACGGGCCGCACATCTTCCACACCAACCACATGCCGGTCGTGGACTACCTGTCGCAGTTCACGGAGTGGCGGCCCTACGAGCACCGCGTCGTCTGCCGCGTGCGCGACGACCTGCTCGTGCCGATGCCGATCAACCGCACCACGATCAACCTGCTCTACGGCCTCGACCTGCGGACCGACGAGGAGGTCGAGGCCTTCTACGCCGAGCGCCGCGAGCCGGTCGAGCTGATGAAGACCTCCGAGGACGCGGTCGTCGCCAAGGTCGGGCGCGAGCTGTACGAGCTGTTCTTCCGCGGCTACACGCGCAAGCAGTGGCAGCGCGACCCCTCCGAGCTGCACGCCTCGGTCTGCGCGCGGATCCCGATCCGCACGAACACCGACGACCGCTACTTCACCGACACCTTCCAGCAGATGCCCGCCGAGGGCTACACGCGCATGTTCGAGCGGATCCTCGACCAGCCGGGCATCGAGGTGCGGGTGTCGACGGAGTTCGACGACGTCCGCGACGACGTCGAGTACGAGCACCTCGTCTACACCGGCCCGGTCGACGCCTTCTTCGACCACCGCTACGGCAAGCTCCCCTACCGCTCGCTCGAGTTCGAGCTGCGCAACGAGCCCACGCCCGGCGGCGGCCTGCTCCAGCCGGTCGCGTCGGTCAACGAGCCCGACTTCGACGTCCCCTACACGCGCAAGACCGAGTACCGCCACATGACGGGCCAGGTCGCCGAGACGTCGAGCTACCACGTCGAGTACCCGCGGGCCGAGGGCGACCCGTACTACCCGATCCCGAACGACGAGACGAAGGCGCTCTACAAGCGCTACGAGGCGCTGACCGCCGAGCTGCCCGACGTGACCTTCGTCGGCCGCCTCGCGCGCTACCAGTACCTCGACATGCACCAGGTCGTCGCCCAGGCGCTCACGACGTTCGAGAAGCTCGCGACCCGGCTCGCCGCGGCAGCGTGACGCCCCGGGTCACGCTCCTCATCCCGAACCGCAACAACGAGCCGGCGCTGGACCTGGTCTTCGAGCGGCTCGCGGAGCACACGAGCCACCCGGACGTCGAGATCGTGGTCGTCGACGACGGGTCCGACGACCGGTCGCGCGAGATCCTGCGGCGCTGGCGCGCCTCGGGCCGCTTCGCGCGGTTCGCCCTGCACGAGCAGCCGCCCTCGGGGGTCGTCGTCGCGCTGAACAAGGGGCTCGAGCTGGCGACCGGCGACGTCGTCGTGCAGCTCGACGCCGACGCGACGGTCGAGACGCCGGGCTGGCTCGAGAGGATGCTCCCGCTGCTCGACGACGAGCGCACCGGCGTGGTCTCGCCCCGGGTCGTCTTCGACTCCGGCTACGTGCACGCGTACGGGGTGAACATCGTCTGCCCGGAGGGCCTGCACGACGGGACGACGCGGATCACCGAGCCCGTCGGACAGCGGACGCTGCACCAGAACGTCGAGCGCGTCCGCGAGGCCGACGCGCCCGTTCCCGCCGTGCCGGTCGAGGTCGACAGCGGCATCGGCTGCTGCATGATGTACCGCCGCGCCGACGCGCTCGCCGTCGGCGGCTACGACATGGGCTTCCAGCCCGTGTGGTTCGACGACCTCGACCTGGCGCTCTCCATCCGGCACAAGCTCGCCAAGCGCAACCTCTTCCATCCGGGCGTGCACGTCATCCACCGCGTCGGGATGCGCGCCACGCGCTCCGACGCGCGGCCGTCGGCGCGCGAGCGCGCCGAGGCCGCCGTGGGGCGACTGCTTCCCGCGCGCGTGAAGAGAAGGGTCGCCGAGCGGACCGGCCGCGGCGGCGCGTCGCCCGAGCACCTCGAGCGGCTGCGCCACCACTACGCGTACTGGCGCGAGAAGTGGGGCTGGGACCTCTTGAACCCCGACATGGACGAGATCCGCCGCCGCTACGCGGGCTCCCAGCTGCTCTGGAGGGACGCGTGAGCGCGACCGTCTGCGCGGTCGTCGTGACCTACAACCGCGTCGGGCTGCTGCGCGAGTGCCTGGAGGCGGTGACGGGTCAGACGCGCGCGCCCGACGCCGTGCTCGTCGTCGACAACGCGTCGACCGACGGGACGAGGGAGATGCTGCGTGAGGAGTTCCCGCCCGCCGAGCTGCTCGCGCTGCCGGAGAACCAGGGCAGCTCGGGCGGCTTTCATGAGGGGATGAAGGCGGCGGCCGCGCGGGGCGTCGACTGGCTGTGGGTGATGGACGACGACACGATCCCGCACCCCGACGCGCTCGAGCAGCTGCTGTCGGCGCGCGGCGACTTCCCCGACGCGGCGCTGTTCGCGTCCAAGGTGCTGTGGACGAACGGCGAGCTGCACCCGATGAACTGGCCGGGCCTCGACCCGCGCGACATGGACGACTTCGTCGGCGCGATCGAGCGGCGCGCGCTGCGGATCCGCGCGAACACGTTCCCCTCGCTGCTCGTCAAGCGCGAGGCGGTCGAGCGGTACGGGCCGCCGCGCAAGGGCTTCTGGATCTGGTCGGACGACATCGACTTCACCCAGCGGATCCTGCGCCACGAGCCGGGCTACATGATCCCGCGCAGCGTTGCGGTCCACAAGACGAAGACCGCGCACGCGCCGTGGGAGGGCAAGGAGCGCTTCTACTACGCGGTCCGCAACGGGCTCTTCATCATCCGCGGCGACACGCTGTCGTCGAAGGAGAAGGTCGGCTGGTGCCTGCTCGTCGGGTCGCAGGTCCAGCGGTTCTTCGCGACCGAGGGCGTGCGCTGGTGGGCGGTGAAGGTCGTCGCCCGCGGGCTGCGTGACGGCGTCCTCATGCCGCGGCCGTAGGGGCCGGTCGTGCGGCGCACGGTCACCGGGTTCGTCGCCATGAGCGCCGCGACCCTGTTCGCGCAGGTCCTCGGGTTCTTCATCCTCGCGGTGATCGCGCGCCGGCTCGGGCCGCAGGACGTCGGCTCGTATTCGTTCGCGATCTCGCTGCAGGGCTACTTCGCGATCCCGGCCAACTTCGGCGTGACCGCTTTGGCGACGCGCGAGCTGGCGCGCGACCCCGCGCGCGTGAAGCCGCTGCTCGGCGAGATCGTCGCCCTGCAGGGGCTGCTGTGCCTGGTGCCGTACCTGCTGATGGTGGCGTTCGCGCCGGTGCTCGCCGCGGACGACACCTCCGAAGGGCTGATCCCGATCGTCGGGCTGACGTTCTTCCTCGAGTCCGCGTCGCTCGGGTTCGTCCTCTACGGGTTCCAGCGCTTCGGGATCATGGCTGTCGCGCGGGTCGCGGGCGCGGTGACGTTCGCCGGGCTGACGTTCCTGTTCGTGCACGAGGGGGACACCACGCCGCTGGCGTGGATCCACCTCGCGGGCGTCGGGGCGACGACCGTCATCACCGCGATCGCCGTGCTGCGGCTCAGCGGCGGGCCGCGGCTCGAGGTCGGCTGGCGCGACCTCGCGCGGCGCTTCCGCGCGGGCGTGCCGCTCGGCGTCTCGGCGGTGATGGTCTTCCTCTACTACACGGTCGACTCGATCCTGCTCGGCTACCTGCGCTCGACCGAGGAGGTCGGCCAGTACGCGATCGCGTACCGGATCCCGCTCGCGATTCTCGCGTTCGCCGCGCTGTGGGGCTCGGTGCTCTACCCGCACATGAGCGCGCTGGCGGAGCGCTCGCGGGTCGAGGTGCGCGAGCAGATCGGGTTCTTCGCGTCGCTCGCGCTCGTCGCGTCGTTCCCGCTGCTCGCCGGCGCGCTGGTGGTCGGCGAGCAGATGATCCCCGGGCTGTTCGGGCAGGAGTTCGAGCGCGCGGGCACGCCGTTCATCGTCCTCATGTTCGCGGCGGCGCTCGTGCCGTTCTCGATCAACTGGGGCACCAGCGCGATCGCGCTCGGCGACGACCGCCACCAGGCCTACGCGGTCACCTGCGGCGCGGTGCTGAACCTCGTCGCGAACCTCTTCGTCATCCCCGAGTACGGCATGACCGGCGCGGCCGTCACGACCGTGTGCGCCGAGGTCGTCGTGTTCGCGTACCTCATCTGGCGGATCAAGGTCCTCGTCGGCCACCCGCCGCTCGACCTCGGGCGCATCGCGCGCGCCGCCGCGGCCACCGCCGCGATGGTGCTGATCCTCGTGCTGCTCGTCCCGGAGGGGTGGACGGCCGGGGCGAAGGTGCTGGTGGGGGCCGCGGTGTTCCTCGCGTGCGCGGTGCCGATGAGGATCGTGCGGCCTTCGGAGGTGAGGGCGCTGTGGGCGCGGTGAGCGGCCGCGGCGCGCCGGAGGGCCGCGGGGCGGCGGGCGGCCCGACGTGGCGCTTCGCCGTCGCGGCCGGAGTGGTGCCGGAGGAGGCGTGCCGCGCCGCGCTCGAGGCCGCCGCGGAGGAGATGCCCGACGCCGTGCTCCTCGCCGCGCACGTCCCGGGCGACGAGGCGTGGCCGCGGGTCCTCGACAAGAAGGACGCGATCGAGGCCTGCCGCCACGGGCTCGTCGCGCTGCGGGCGGTCCAGCCGGGGGCGATGCTGGTCCGCGGCCCCGCGCCGGCCTCGTTCGCGGACACGGCGCGGCTGCTGACCGAGGGCCGCGGCTACCTCGTCCCCGCCGCGCGGGCGACCCGCGCGGGCCGCGCGCCGCAGATCGCGGCGTGGCGCCTGCTGCTCGCGCGGTTCTGGACGCGCGAGGAGCGGCTGTGGCAGCTGTTCAGGCGAGCGCGAGCTGGGCGGGGTCGATCGGCGCCTTCGTGACGAGGCCGTGGTGGCCGGGCAGCCACTCGGCGACGCCCTCGGCGACCAGTCGCTCCGCCTGCGCGACGCTCACGTGGACCGTCGTGGACCGCAGATGCAACGGGACCATGGTGAGAAGTCTGTTCCTCGGCCGGACGGACGCGCCATCAGACATCCGCTGAGGCCCCGCGGCGGCTTGGGCAGCGGTACGCAGGTCTACGGAGGGTCTACCGCAGCGGGACGCCGCGCTCGTTGCTGCGCAGCCAGTGGTCGACCGCCGCGCGCGCCGCGAAGTCGAAGGCCGCCGCCTGCTCGGCGGACGTCGCGCCGCGACGGACCCCGCGGCGGTTGCGCGCGTGCAGGGCGGCCAGCGCCGCCTCCTGCACCGTCCTCCGCGGTCGGCCCCGCCGCGCGCCCACGTCGAGCGGGCAGACGAGCTGCGTCTGCATCAGCGAGACGTACCGCGCCGGCTCGATCCCGAAGATCGCGGGCGCGGCGGTGACGATCGCGCTGTTGTGGAAGTGGTGCGTGAACATGTGCGCGGCCAGGTGCGGCTGCGTCAGCGTCTTGACCGTGCGCCGCCGAAGCTCCGCCGGCGGGACGCGGCGGGTGCCGCGGCCGGCGATCAGCTTCGAGACGAGCCGCGCGAGGCCGATCCCGCGCAGGCGCGCGACCTCGGCGAGAGGCCGCTCGGCGACGAGGACGTCGTGGAACTGGCCGTAGGTGGCGAAGCCAAGCTCGTCGCGCAGCTGCTCCTCGTCGAACGGCAGCCAGCGGGCGTCGACCCAGCGCTCGTCGGGCAGCCAGGTCGTCGGCGCGCCGGCCGGGGCGTCGGGGTCGCGGATGTGGTTGGCGGCCGCGGGCGACGCGGCGGTCAGCGCGAGCACGGCGATCAGGAGCGGGACGGCGCGGCGCACGACCGGATCATCGGCCGCGCTGCGGATGCTTTTACCGCACGCCGTCGCGCAGGCCGCGCAGCACGACGCGCGCGGAGCCGCCGCCCCGCAGGTACTGCAGCGAGGTGAGCGCGAGGAGGTAGAGCAGCGAGAGCTTCTCGAGCGCGCTCCACGACCGGCCGCGCACCATGTAGAGCGTGTTGCGCGCATGGTAGTAGAAGCGGTCCCCGGCGCTCGTGACCGCGGTGTACGGCTGCTCGGTCCGGTGCTCGACGACGCTGTCGGTGACCAGCACCATCCGGCCGCCGCCGCGCGTGACCCGCGCGGTGTACTCGATGTCGTCGCTCCAGATGAAGTAGCGGGCCTCGGGCAGCCCGAAGCGGTCGACCGCCGTGCGGTGGACGAGCAGCGAGACGAACGTGCTCGTGCGCAGCGGCAGCAGCCGCCGCGGCGCGGCCTCGATCAGCGGCTCGATCCGGTCGCGCTCCAGCCCCGGGACGTTCATCGGGTGCAGCCGGCCGTCCTTCCAGACGGCGACGCTCGCGCGCAGGATCGCCGCGGGGTCGTCCGGCCGGAGCAGCGCCTCGAGCGCGCCGGAGAGCGGGATCGTGTCGTCGTCCATCAGCCACATCCACTCGGCGCCGGCGGCGTGCGCGTGCTCGAGGCCGGCGTGGAAACCGCCCGCGCCGCCCGCGTTCTCGTCCAGCCGCAGCACCTCGACGTCGTCCTGCCGGCGCAGCCACGCGTTCGTGCCGTCGCTGCTCGCGTTGTCGACGACGAGGATCCGGTCCGGGCGGCGGGTCTGCGCGCGGATGGCGTCGAGGCACGCGCGGAGCAGCGCGAGCCGGTCGCGTGTGACGATGACCGCCCAGATCACGCGTCGCTACGTTAGCCCGCCGATGATCTCGATCGTCATCCCCGTCAAGAACGGCGGCGCGGACCTGCGCCGCTGCCTCGACGGCATCGCGCGCCAGCGCGTGGGCGACGAGGTCGAGGTCGTCGTCGTCGACTCCGGCTCGACCGACGGCAGCGACGCGCTGGCCGAGGCCGCGGGCGCGCGCGTGCACCGCATCCCGCCGGAGGAGTTCAACCACGGCGGGACGCGCAACCTCGGCGCGTCGCTCGCGCGCGGGGAGGTCCTCGTCTTCACGTCGCAGGACGCGCACGCCGAGTCGGCGGACTGGCTCGCGCTGCTGACCGCGCCGCTGCGCGACCGGGACGTCGCGGGTGTCTATGGGCGGCAGATCGCGCACGAGCACGAGAGGCCGCCGGAGCACTTCTTCCTCGACTTCCTCTACGGCGAGCGCCCGCGCGTGCAGCGCGCCGCGTCGCCGGCCGAGCTGTCGATGGAGACGACGCTGTTCTCGAACGTCAACAGCGCGATCCGGCGCGACGTGTTCGAGCGCTTCCCGTTCGTCGACGACATCAACATGAGCGAGGACCAGGAGTGGTCGCAGCGCGTGCTCCTCGCCGGCCACGCGATCGTCTACGAGCCGCGCGCCGCGGTCCGCCACTCGCACCCCTACACGCTGCGCGGCGCGTTCCGCCGCTTCTACGAGAGCGGGCTGAGCGCGCGCCGCGCGTACGCGCCGGGCGGCGGGTCGCTGCTCGTCGTCGCGCGCACCGCGCTCGCGTACGCGCGCGCCGAGCTGCGGTGGCTGCGCCGACACGGGCTGCTCGGCTCGCTGCCGTACGTCGTCGCCTACGAGGGGGCGAAGGCGGCCGGGCTCGTCGCCGGCGTCGTGCACGACCGGGTGCGGCGATGACGTCGGTCTGCGCCTTCGTCCTGACGCGCAACCGCAAGGCGCTGCTGGAGGAGTGCGTCCGCGCGCTGCTCGCGCAGACCCATCCCGTCGAGCGGGTGATCGTGCTGGACAACGCCTCGACGGACGGGACCGAGGACCACCTGCGCGCGGCCGGGCTGCTCGACGACGAGCGCGTCCGGTTCGAGCGGCGCGAGGAGAACACGGGCGGCGCGGGCGGCTACCGCGAAGGCGTCCGCCTCGGGATCGCGGCGGGGCGCGACTGGCTGTGGCTGATGGACGACGACGCCGAGCCGCGGCCGGACGCGCTCGCGCAGCTGCTCGCCGCCGCGGCCGCGGACGACGCGGCGGTGTGCTCGGCGGTGTGGCATCCCGACGGGTCGATCGACCGGCAGCACCGCTGCCGCATGGGGCGCTTCATCGTGCCACTGGAAGAGCGCGCGTACGAGCCCGGCCGCCGCGAGGAGGTCGACTGCGCGTCGTTCGTCGGGCTGTTGATGAGGACTGCGGCGGCACGCGCGGCGGGGCTGCCGATGGCGGAGTTCTTCATCGGCTACGACGACGCGGAGTACTCGCTGCGGCTGCGAGAGCACGGGCGCATCCGGCTCGTCCCCGAGAGCGAGATCCTCCACAAGGTGCCGATCGGCGGCGGCGGCGCGATGACGCGCCGCGCGCGCTTTCTCAACGCCCGGTTCGGACTGACGTACGCGCCGGTGCCGTGGGAGGCGTTCTGGCGCGATCTGTACCGGATCCGCAACTTCATGTGGATCAAGCGCGGCGTCGGGCGGATCGAGTTCGCGGTGCTGACCGCCGGCTATCTCGTCAAGTCGCTGCTGTACGACCCGCAGCCGCTGCGCCGCCTGCCCTGGCTCGTGCGGTTCGCGCGCAAGGGGCGGCGCGGCGACTGGAGCGCGCCGCCGCCGGACGACTGGGCGCGGGGATAGGGTCCGCCCGCATGGACGTCACCCCCGACCAGCTCCCCGTCCGCATCGACAAGCCGTGGGGCTACGAGATCTGGTGGGCGTGGACCGACAAGTACGTCGGCAAGATCCTCCACGTCGACGCCGGCCACCGGCTCTCGGTCCAGTACCACGAGCACAAGGACGAGACCTCGTACGTCCTGCGGGGCCGGCTGATCCTGTTCAAGGGCGAGTCGGCCGACGACCTGCGCGAGACCGAGGTCGGCGAGGGCTCGCGGTGGCGCAACCTGCCCGGGGAGATCCACACGATCGAGGCGATCGAGGACGCCGACGTGCTCGAGGTCTCCACCCCGCACCTCGAGGACGTCGTCCGCCTGTCGGACAGCTACGGCCGCGAGGGCACCAACGCTCCCTGAGCCGGGGAGCGCTCTACACTGCCGCGCCTTGTCGCGGCGCGCGCTCATCACCGGCATCACCGGCCAGGACGGCTCGTACCTCGCCGAGCTGCTGCTCGACCGCGGGTACGAGGTCCACGGCGTCGTCCGCCGCGCGTCGACGGAGAAGTTCGACCGGATCGAGCACCTCCGCGACCGGCTGACGCTCCACCAGGGCGACCTGCTCGACCAGCGCTCGCTCGTCGACGCGCTCCGCGCGGCGCGCCCGGACGAGATCTACAACCTCGCCGCGATGTCGTTCGTCGCCGTGTCGTGGATCCAGCCCACGCTGACCGCGGAGTTCACGGGCGTCGGCGTCACGCGGATGCTCGAGGCGATGCGCGAGGCGGCGCCGGAGGCGCGCTTCTACCAGGCCTCGTCCTCGGAGATGTTCGGGAAGGTGCGCGAGGTCCCGCAGACCGAGGCGACGCCGTTCTACCCGCGCTCGCCGTACGGCGTGGCGAAGGCGTACGGGCACCACATCACCGTCAACTACCGCGAGTCCTACCGCCTGCACGCGACGAGCGGGATCCTCTTCAACCACGAGAGCGAGCGCCGCGGGCTGGAGTTCGTCACGCGGAAGATCACCTGGCACGCCGCGGCGATCAGGCTCGGGCTGCGCGACGAGCTGCGGCTCGGGAACCTGGAAGCGCAGCGCGACTGGGGCTACGCGAAGGACTACGTCGAGGCGATGTGGCTGATGCTCCAGCGCGACGAGGCCGACGACTACGTCATCGCCACCGGCGAGACGCACTCGGTGCAGGAGTGCGTCGAGATCGCGTTCGACCAGGCCGGGCTCGGCGACTGGCGGCCGTACGTGCGGCTCGACCCCGACCTCGTGCGCCCGGCCGAGGTGGACCACCTGATCGGCGACGCGTCGAAGGCCGAGCGCGAGCTGGGATGGCGGCCGCGAACGAGCTTCGAGCAGCTGATCCGGCTGATGGTCGACGCTGACCTGAGGCTGCTCGCCCCACCGGGATGAAGCACCTCGCCGCCGCCGTCTCGCTCTTCGCGGCACTCCTCGCCGCCGCGCCCGCTCCCGCCGCGACCGTCTCCGTCGACGGGACCACCGTCACCATCACCGGTCCGAACCGCGAGCGCAACCGGATCACGATCACCGGGCGGTCGGGCGGCGGACTGTCCATCCGCGACACGCTCTCGGCGATCACGGTCGGGCCGGGCTGCACGCAGTCGCGGCCGGACCGCGCGGCGTGCGGCGGCGGGATCACCGACCTGTCGGCCGACCTCGGGGCGCTGAGCGACAGCATCTCCGTCGGGTACTCGGCGGCGGTGCGGGCGACGCTGCGCGGCGGCAGCGGGAACGACACGCTGCGCGGCGGGCCGCGCAACGACCTCTTGATCGGCGGCAGCGGGCGGGACACCGTGACGTACTCCGGCACGGCCGCCGACGTGCACGTGACGCTCGGCGCCGGCGGCGCGGACGACGGGATCACCGGCGAGGAGGACGAGGTGCTGGAGGTCGAGCGCGCCGTGGGCGGCAACGGGTTCGACGTCCTGATCGGGAGCGAGTCCGGCAACTCGCTGTACGGCGGGCCGGGCGACGACCGTCTCGACGGGGCGGGCGGCGCGGACACGTTGTTCGGCGGACGCGGGAACGACCTGCTGCAGGGCGGCACCGGCGACGACCTCTTCGTGGCCGACCGCTCGCCGGACGGCTCGGACACGATGCAGGGCGGGCCCGACAGCGACGCCGCCGACTACTCGCGGCGCAGCGGCAACGTGGTCGCGGACCCCGACGGCCGCGACGACGACGGCGACCGCCCCGGCCCGACGCTGACGTTCACGGGCGCGCTGCCCACGTTCCTGCTGCTGGCGTCGCCGGAGCGCGACAACGTGCTGACGGACGTCGAGGGCGTGCGGGGCGGCGCAGGCGCCGACGTGGTCTCCGCGGCGAACGCGGGCGGCGTCGCTCTCGGCGGGCCGGGGACCGACGTCCTGTACGGCGGCCCGGGGCTCGACAGCCTGCAGGGCGACGCGGGCTTCGACCGGATCGTCGCGCGCGACGGGCGGCGCGACGAGGTCCGGTGCGGAAGCGAGACCGACAAGGTGTGGGTCGACGTCGGCGACGCCGTGGACTTCGACTGCGAGCAGCGCTCCGTCTCGTTCGCCCCGCGGGTCGTGCCGGTCGCGCGGACGCTGTCGACCGACGGCCTGCGCGTGCGCGTCGAGTGCCCACCGGTCGCGTTCGTCCGCTGCCAGGGGATCCTCCGCGTGACGACGATCCGCCGCGTGGACCGGCGGCGGGTGGCGCGGCTCGGGCTCGGGTCGTACGGCCTGGTGCCGGGCGACGCCGAGGAGGTCGTGATCCCGTTCGACGAGGCGGCGCGGTCGATCGTCTCGCGGTTCGCGCCGCTGCGGGTGCGGGTCGCGATCAGGGGGCGGGACGAGGCGGGGCCGGCGCGCCCGTCGGCCGCGCGGCTCGTGCTGCGAGGGTGAGCGCGAGCGCGTAGTAGAGGCCGCGCGGGATCCTCTGCGCGCGACCCGAGAGCGGCCACGCGAGGCTCACTCCGACGTCGTCGGCGAGGTCGCGCACGAGGTGGGCCGCCGCGCCGAGGGCGGCGCCCCGGCTCACCAGTGCCAGGGCGACGACCGCCGCGCCGGTGTGGCCGAACGGCCGCGCCGCTCCGCGCCGTAGCACGTCCGATCCGAGCTCGCTCGGGACGTGGTCCGCGTCGAGGAGGGTCGACGCGAGTTGGGCGGCCGGGGTGTGCTGCGGGGCGAGCGCTTGTGCGATCAGCCAGGTGGTCGCTGCGTGCGCGGGCTCGTCGAGGAGGGCGATCGCCGGGCGCGACCACGCTCGTCGCGAGAGCAGCAGGTCGGCGACCGCGATCACCGCAACCGCGACGGCCGCCGCGCGTTTCCGAGTCGTCTGGGCCACCGGTCCGGACGCTACATTCCTTCGACATGCCGACCTCCCTCGTCACCGGCGGCGCCGGCTTCCTCGGGTCGCATCTGTGCGACGCGCTGCTCGAGCGCGGGCATCGCGTCATCTGCGTCGACAACCTCGAGACCGGCTCGCTCAACAACATCGAGCACATCCGGCGGCCGGACTTCGTCCACCTGAACGTCGACATCATCCACCCGTACTTCGTCGACGAGCAGGTCGACTTCGTCTACCACCTCGCGTCGCCGGCGTCGCCGATCGACTACCTGCGCATCCCGCTGCACACGCTGAAGGTCGGCTCGTACGGGACGCATCACACGCTCGGGTTGGCGAAGCAGCACCGCGCGCGCTTCTTGATCGCGTCGACGAGCGAGGTCTACGGCGACCCGCAGGTCCACCCGCAGCCGGAGTCCTACTGGGGCAACGTGAACCCGATCGGCCCGCGGGGCGTGTACGACGAGGCGAAGCGGTACGCGGAGGCGCTGACGATGGCGTACCACCGCGCGCAGGGCGTGGACACGGCGATCATGCGGATCTTCAACACGTACGGGCCGCGGATGCGCTCGCACGACGGCCGCGCGATCCCGACGTTTCTGCGCCAGGCGCTGACGGACCGGCCGATCACCGTCTTCGGGGAAGGCAAGCAGACGCGCTCGTTCTGCTACGTCAGCGACCTCATCGACGGGATGATCCGGCTCGCCGAATCCGGCTACCACCTGCCGGTGAACGTCGGCAACCCCGACGAGTTCACCCTCCTCGAGCTCGCCGAGACCGTCATCGAGGTCACGGGCTCGAAGTCCGAGATCGTCTACGAGGCGCTCCCGACCGACGACCCCCAGGTCCGCCAGCCCGACATCTCCCTCGCCCGCGACATCCTCGACTGGGAGCCGACCGTCAAGCTCCGCGAGGGCCTGCAGAGGACGGTCGAGCAGGCGGGCGTCGAGGCGCTCGTCGGCGGCGGCGTCTGAGCCGCCGCCCGGCTAGCTCAGCGGCCCCAGTCCCACCTCTTCTTCTTCGGCCCCGCGGGCAGCGCCGTTCGAGGCTCCGAGGCCCGGACGTACTTCGCCATCCCGGCCGCTGAGCGTCGGCGCCCACGCGTCGGGGTCGCGGTGCGCGACGGCGAGCTTGCGCCGGACGAGGCCCTGCAGCGCCAGCGCGACCGCGTTCGGCTTGAGCCCCGTGAGCTCGCAGATCGGGCTCAGGCCGATCTCGTCTCCCATGTTGGGACAGGATCGGGCGAGCGCGACGAGCGTGCGCTTCTGCGCGAGGCTCAGCGGGCGGCCAGGGGCGTGACGCGGGGGGCGATGCGACGGCAACAGCGATTCCTCCTTCAAACACAGGTGCGAAGAAAAGTCAGGTCGATCCAATGCAATCAAACGCGGATGCGACAAGTCCTCTCGTCGCGAATCTGTCGCAAAGAGCGGCAGAATCATGGTTCGACGAACGCGCCATTTCGCCGAAGGAGCACCGCTCGTAACAGGGCGCACAACGAGTTCGTGGCGCACGCCACAAGCCGGGTGTGGGGCTGCGAAATCTCACTATTTGGCGACATGCCCCCGCCCGGCTGGCCCTCGATGTGCTTCCGGAGCGGGGGTCGAGCCGCCCTATCGCCATGGACCGCGGGGGGCGCGCGAGGCAGTCGCGCGCCTCGGACGGTTGGGGCACCAGCTGAGGCGCAAGACGCCCCCTTCGGACGCGAATCTGTCGCAAAGAGCGGCAGATGCACGCGGTTCGGCGAACGCGCCACTTCGCCGAACGACCACCGCGCGTACGCGCGCACAACGGATTCGGGGCGCACGCCACAGGGCGGGTGTGGGCTGCGAAATCCTCGCTATTTGGTGGAAATGCAGCCCACGTCCCGCGGCGTCGGAGGGGTGGCGCTGGCGGCGTCGGACGGGTGTTGTTTTCGAGGTTTGGGGCGGGGTGCAGGGCGGGGAAGCCCCGGCCTGCGTCGGAATGTCCTCGTATGTCTTCGTCCCCACCCCTTCCCCCGAGCGTGCGCTGACCGAGGCGCAGCGCAAGGCGCTGCTGGCGATGAAGGGGGCGCCGGAGGTGGACGTCACGGCGGTGGCCGCGGCGACGGGGATGAAGCCAAACGGGGCGGCGCTGGCGATGCGGGGGCTCGAGCGGCGGGGCCTGGTCGCGCGGCAGGACGAGGACCCCGCGGCGTGGACGCTGACGTTCGCCGGCCACGCGCTCGCGCAGCGGCTCGCGGACTAGCTCGGGGCGAGCTCCTCGCGGCGGCGGGCGGCCGCCTGGTAGGCCGCGATCTGCGCGAGCGTGACCTCGCGGAGGTCGGCTCCTCGCTCGTACGCGCGGTACCAGTCGACGATCGCGCGGAGGCCCTCGTCGAGGTCCCACGCCGGCTGCCAGCCGAGGCGGACCCGCGCGCGGGTCGAGTCGAGACGGAGCGTCGCCGTCTCGCGCGGATGGTCGCCGGGCTGCGAGGTGACCGCGATCTCGCGCCCCCAGAGGGACGCGATGCGCGCGACGAGGGCGCGGACCGGGAGGGCCTCGTCCGCGGAGGGGCCGAAGTTCCAGGCGCCGGCGGCGGAGGGGGCGCCGGACGCGGCGCCAGTGGCGCCGGCGGCGGCGGGCGCCCCGACGGCGGCGGGCCCGTCCGAGGCGGAGGGTGTCCGGGCGGCGAGCCGTTCGGCGAGCAGGAGGTAGCCGGAGAGCGGGTTGAGGACGTGCTGCCACGGACGGACGGCGCCGGGGGAGCGGAGCTCGACGGGCGTTCCCTCGAGCGCCGCGCGCATGACGTCGGGGAGCAGGCGGTCCGCGCCCCAGTCGCCGCCGCCGATGACGTTGCCGGCGCGCGCGGTGGCGAGTGGCAACTCGAAGGAGGAGCGGTATGCCGCGCAGACGATCTCCGCGGCGGCCTTGGACGCCGAGTACGGGTCGCGGCCGCCGAGGCGGTCGGTCTCGCGATGGCCCCAGTCGGACCCCTCGACCGGCTCGTAGCACTTGTCGGAGGTCACGACGACGATCGCCTCGACTCCGCCCGCACGACGGGCCGCGTCGAGCACGTGCGCCGTCCCCTGCACGTTGACCGCGAACGTCTCGGCCGGCCCGGCATACGACCGCCGGACCAGCGGCTGCGCGGCGAGGTGGAAGACGACCGACGGCGAGGCGGACGAGACCGCGGCGGCGACCGCCTCGAAGTCGCGGACGTCGACGGGCGGCGAAGAGGGGGCGCCGACGAGCTCGTGCAAGGACGGCGAGGACGGCGGCGCCAGGGAGAGGCCGGCGACCGAAGCGCCCAGCGACTCCAGCCACAGCGACAGCCACGCGCCCTTGAAGCCGGTGTGCCCCGTGACCAGCACCCGGCGGCCCGCCCAAAAGGTCTCGTTCACCCGCGGGATCGTAGGGACGGAAGTCGTCTGGCGGGCGTGGCTCGGTGCATGCACGATCCCGTGCGTTTGGACGGGAGCTTGTGCGGCTATGCTACGAGCCGAGCGTGACCCCGGAGGTGTCCCGCGCGCTCCGTAGAACGTCGCTCTGAGCAAGGACGCGACTTTTCCGCCGGCCGCCCGTTGGAGTCGGCGGTCAACAGCCATGAACCAGCCGCTCATCGACATCACGCGCGCCGATCAGGCCGTCTCGCCGGTCGCGAACGACGCGCCGGAGAGCAAGCCCGAGACCGCCGAGGTCCTCGGCGTCCCCCTCGCCCTCGCGGACTACGAGCGGACGATGGACTGGATCGACGCGACGATCGAGACCAGCGGCAAGGCGACGCTGAGCGCCGCCGCCGTCCACCTGGTGATGGTCGCCCAGGAGGACGACACGACCCGCGACGCGGTCACCGACATGAGCCTGGTCGTCCCGGACGGCCAGCCGCTCGTCTGGGCGCTGAAGGCCCTCGGCCACGAGCACGCCACGCGCGTCTACGGGCCGGACCTCATGGCGAAGTACTGCGCGCGCGCGGCCGGGACGGACACCAAGATGTACCTCTACGGCGGCCGCAACCAGGGCGCGCTCGTCGAACTGGCGCTCAGGCTGCGCCGCCGCTACCCGGGCCTCAAGATCGTCGGCGGCTACTCGCCGCCGTTCCGCCCGCTGACCGGCGACGAGCGCCAGTGGGTCGTCGACGACATCAACCGCTCCAAGGCCGACGTCGTCTGGGTCGGCACCGGCCAGCCCAAGCAGGAGATCTGGATGCGCGAGATGCGCCCGCTCCTGGACGCCCCGATGCTGATCGGCGTCGGCGCCGCGTTCGACTTCCACGCGGGCCTCGTCCCGCAGGCCCCGACGTGGATGCAGAACGTCGGGCTGGAGTGGGTCTTCCGGCTCTCGAAGGAGCCGCGGCGCCTCTGGCGGCGCTACGCCAGGTACAACCCGCGCTTCGTGGCCGGGTTCGCCAGGCAGTACACGCGCGCGCGAGCGCGCCGCCCCCGCCGCTAGCCTGACAAGGCGTGGACCGCGACGTCTCCGTCATCGGGCTCGGCCGGGTCGGGCTGCCCCTCGCGCTCTCGCTCGCCGACCGCGGCCTGAGCGTCGTCGGCGTCGACCGCGACGCCGACCGGCTCACGGCCGTGAACGAGGGCCGCATGCCGTTCGAGGAGACCGGCGGCGCCGAGGTGATGCAGCGCGTCCATCAGAGCGGGCGGCTCGAGGTCACCGACCGCGTCGCGGACGCCGCCCGCGCGAAGCACATCATCCTCACGATCGGGACCCCGTCGTTCTCGCACATCGAGATCGACATGCGCGACATCCGCTCCGCCCTCGACGACCTGCTCCCCGTCCTCGAGAACGGCCACAGCGTCGTCCTCAGGTCGACCATCGCCCCCGGCACGACGGAGTTCGTCGCCGGCTACCTCGAGAGCAAGCGCGGGTTCACCGTGGGCGAGGACCTGTTCGTCGCCCACGCCCCCGAGCGCATCGCCGCCGGGAAGTTCTTCGAGGAGATCGACTCGCTGCCGCAGATCATCGGCGGCGTCGGCGAGCGCTCCACCGCGGTCTGCCGCGAGCTGTTCGAGGTCTACGACTCGGCCGTCATCGAGACCACGCCGGTCCAGGCCGAGCTGGCGAAGATCTGGACCAACATCCTGCGCTACGCGACGTTCGCCCTGCCCAACCTCCTGATGATGGACTGCGAGCAGTACGGCGCGAACGTCTTCGACGTCATCGAGCTGATCAACCGCGACTACCCCCGCGGCGGGATCAAGATGCCGGGCTTCACCGCCGGGACCTGCCTGCGCAAGGACTTCACGTTCAGCGAGGAGCGCTCGCACGCGCCCGGCATGCTGCTCGCGGTCAGCCGGGTGAACGAGAGCGTCCCGCTCTTCCTCGTGGAGGGGATGAAGCGGCGGCTGGGCTCGCTGCGCGGCAAGCGGGTCGCCGTCCTCGGCCTCGCGTTCAAGGCCGACACCGACGACGAGCGCGACTCGCTCGCCCACAAGCTCGTGCGCCTGCTCGAGCGCGAGCTGGTCGAGGTCGCCGTGCACGACCCGCACGTCCCGACGCCGACGCAGTCGTTCGAGGACGCCGTCCGCGACGCGGCCGCCGTCGTCGTCGCCACCAACCACCGGGAGTTCTGCGGGGCCGGCCCGCTGCGCGAGATCTCGCGCCTCGCCGCCCCGGACGCGCTCGTCATCGACCCGTGGAACTGCTTCGGCGCCGCGCAGGTGTTCGGCTACGCCGCGGAGATCGTCGCGATGTCACCGGCCCCGGCCGGCCAGCCAGACTGACTGCAGCAGCAGCGCGGTCGCCGGGTTCGGCCGGCCGGCCGTCCACACCTCGCGCAGCCGCTCGGCCTCGATGACGTCGTCGTCGAGCCCGCCGCCGTCCCAGCGCGCGACCACCTCGTCGGCGTGGCGCGTCCAGTACACGTCGCGGAACGAGGTCTTGTCGCGGCGCAGCAGGACGTCGCGCGGGACGAGGTCGCCGACGAGGCGTGGCAGGAACCGCGAGCGCCCGCCGTGGCCGGCCCAGCCGGCGTCGCGCGCCACCGCAGCGACGAAGCCGGGGTCGAGCAGCGGGTGGTGGATCGCCGCGCCGGCGTCGGCGGCCAGCAGGTCGAGGCTGCGGCGCAGCGCGTCGAGCCAGCGCCGCCGGACCGTCCACCGCAGGGCTGCGGCGGCGGGGACCGGCGGCAGCTCGTCGAGCGTGCGCCGCTCGAGCTCGCGCTGCGCGGCGGGGCGCAGCCACGGGACCCGGAGGGGACGCCGGCGCATGTACGCGCGCCGCACCGCGGCCGGCGTCACGCCGAGCAGCGGCGTGACCGCCGTCCGCTGGTGGCCCTCGCGCAGCCGCCGCAGCGCGTAGCGCGCCTTGGCCCGCGGCCCCACCTCCAGCACGTTGTCGCCGCCCGCGCCGGTCAGCAGCGACCCGCCGCGCGCCCGCGCGAGCAGCGGGACGTGGAAGTGCGCCTGCGCCGGGAAGAGCAGGCCGTGCCGCGCGAGCCCGCGCTGCGCCACCGGACCGACGTAGTCCAGCTCGTCGCCGACCTCCTCGACATGCCAGTCGGGCAGCGCGAGGTGCCGCACGACCCGCTCCTGCCACTCCGTCTCCAGGCTCGCGGGGACGCCGGGCGCGCGGACCGTCGCGGGAACCGGGAGCGGCAGCCCGTCGCGGCGCGCGACGTGCGCGGCGACGGCGAGGACGACGGAGGAGTCGCGCCCGCCGGAGAAGCTGACGAGACACGGGGGCCGCGCGAGCCCGATCCGGACGGCGGCCTCGAGGGCGCGGCGCGGCGGCTCGTCCGTCGCCGGAAGCTCGGGCGAGGGCGACGCCTCGCCGAGCACGAGGTGCGTCGCGACGTCGAGCGGACACAGAGCGACGGCGAGAGAGCCCGCCGTCGCGTCCTGCAGTCTCAGCTGTCCGTGCGTGCTACGGCTTGGTGAGGCCCGAGCCGGGCGGGAACTCCTGCCCGGAGCACGGGTCGGAGCCCACGACGGAGCCGACGGCGAGGTCGCAGCTGTCCGGGAAGCCGCCACCGGCGCCGAGGGTCAGCTCGTGGACCGAGCCGAGTTCGACGAGCGTAGGAGCGTAATAGTCTGCCTGCGGCATCGTGCCTCCTGATTGGAAGTACCGGCGTGCTGCTGTGCCCTCACACAGCGAGCGGAACCTACCACGCGGGGCCTATGGGGTGGTAATTCCGTCCATCGAAACGCCGGATCTCTTGAGCCCGGCCGGTGAACGATGGTCAGGTATCGACATCGTTCGGGAGCGAGGCGACGCGTCGGCGCCGGTCCGGGTCGGCCCGGACGACGCGACGTTCCCCCTCGTCGCCGGCGGCTCGCTGACCCTCCGGCGGCGGGAGCGCACCGCCATCTTCCGCACGCCGTACCCGATCTCCGACGAGGAGCTGGCCCATCCGTACCTCGCGCCGGTCGGCGCGGTCTTCGCCCGGTGGGACGGGCGGGAGAGCCTGCACGCCGGCGCGTTCGCCGTCGACGGCGCCGCCTGGGGCGTGATCGGCGGGCGCGAGGCGGGCAAGAGCACGCTGCTCGCCGCGCTGCACGCCGCGGGTCACGCCATCGTCACCGACGACGTGCTCGTGATCGAGGACGGGCGGGCGCTCGCCGGCCCCCGCGCGCTCGACCTGCGTCCCGGCGCGGCGGAGGGCGCCGGTCTCGAGGGCGGCGGGATCGCGGTCCGCGACGGCACGCGCGAGCGCTTCCGCCTGCCGGAGGCGCCGGCCGAGCTGCCGGTGGCCGGATGGGTCGTGCTGGCGTGGGGCGACGACGTCGGGCTGCGACTTCTGCCGCCCGCCGAGCGCTTCGCCCCGCTGGCCGCGCAGCGCTCGGCCCGCCTGCCCGGCGAGGATCCGCTCGGCCTGCTCGACCTCGTCAAGCTCCCGGTCTGGGAGCTGCGCCGCCCGCGCGACTTCTCAGCGCTCGGCGCCGTCGTCGACCGGCTCGCCGCCCTGGGCTGACAGCCAGGCGGCCTGCACCAGCATCGCGCTGTGGACGTGCGGCACGTCCTTGTGCCACTCCGCCGCCAGCGCTGCGCGATCGACCAGCTCCGCATCGACGCCCTCGCCCGCCCACTCGGCGACGAACGCGCGGAAGCGCGTGCTGTACAGCACCTCGTGGAACAGCGCCTTGTCGGGGCGCAGGAGCAGCTCGTCCGGCAGGGCGTCGCCGGCGATCGCGCCGACGATCGCGTTTCGGTCGCCCAGCCCGCCGCGACCGCCCGCGCGGCCCAGCGCGTACGCGAACCCCGGGTCGCACAGCGGATGGAACAGCCGCGTGTCGGTGTCGGCGCCGAGGAGGCCGAGGCTCCACCGGATCGCGGCGAGCCGCCGCCGGCGCGCCGCCCACCGGACCCGCCGGTCCCACCGCGCGGGCTCCGACGCGCCCTCGCCGGCCAGGCGGCGCACCGCCTCCTCGCGCGCGGCGGGCGTGAGCCACTCGGGCGCCTCGACGCGCAGGCGCAGCACCAGCGCGCGCACCTCGGCCGGCCCGTAGGCGAACGCGACGCGGAGCAGGTCGCGCGGCTGCGGCCGGACGCGGCGCGCCAGCGCCTCGCTCGCGCGCCGGCCCGTCCACCCCGTGAGGAGGTTGTCGCCGCCGACGCCGGTCAGCAGCGACCCGCCCCGGGCCCGCTCGAGCAGGGGCGCGTGCATGAACGCGTTGGGCGGCATCAGCACGCCGTGCCGGCGCAGCACCGGCTCGGCGACCGGCCCGATCCAGTCCAGCTCGCCCTCGGCGAACGCGAGCTGCACCCACTCGTCGACCAGGCCGACGTGGTACACGACGCGCCGCTGCCACCACGACTCCTCCGCGGCGGGCGCCGACGGCACGGTGAGCGTCACCGGCACCGGCGGCGCCAGGCCCTCGCGCTCGGCAAGCCGCGCCGCGACCGCGAGCACGAGCGACGAGTCCAGCCCCCCCGAGAAGCTCACGACGCACGGCGGGCGGCGCAGCGCGGGCAGGATCGCGGCCTCGAGCGCCTCGCGCGGCGTCGACCCGCCGGGGCCGATCTCCGGCCGCGCCGCCGCCGGGGCCTCCCCGACGACGATGCCGCTCGCGAGCTCGAACGGCGTCACGCGGAGCGGATGGCGGTCAGTACTGGCCAAGCGTGCCCCTCTGCTTCGCGAACCGCAGCGCACGGTCGAACACGAAGACGGCGATCGGCAGCGACACGGCGCCGAACGCCGCGAGCTTCAGCATCGGCTCCACCCAGCCGTCGCCGTTGAAGAGCGCCGCCCGGACGCCCTCGAACGCGAACCGCGTCGGGACCGCCTTGGCCATCGCCTCGACCGCCGACGGGAAGATGGAGACCGGGAAGTACGCGCCGCCGAGCAGCACGAGCGCGGTCACCACGACGCCGCTGACCGCCTCGCCGCGCTTGACGACGAACACGAACGCGGCCAGCGCGATGCCGACGCTCATCAGCGCGAGCCCCGTCAGCACGAGCCCGACGACGAAGCCCACTGGGCTCATCTCGGAGAAGTCGGCCCCGAGCAGGAGCCCGGCGATCGCGAGGTAGACGACGGCGCGGGCCAGCGCGAACAGGAACGGGTAGAGCGCGAGCCCGAGCGCCAGCTCCGCCGAGCTGACCGGCTTGGCGCACAGCGCCTCGAGCGTCCCGGTGAACTGCTCGTTGCGCAGCGTCGAGACGAGCCCGACGCTGCCCGCCTGCACGATGACCGCCAGCGACAGGCCGACGGCGACGAACGAGAAGTAGGTCGGCGCGCCTTGCAGGCTCAGGGTGGGCCGCGAGAAGAGCTGCGAGATGTAGTAGTAGATGAGCAGCGCGAGCGCGCTCAGCAGGAGGTCGACCACGCGCGCCGCGCGGTAGGACGTGCTCGTCTGCCGGTCGCGCCGGGCGAACGCGGTGACGACGGCCGGCCGCGGCAGCCTAGGTGGGGAAGTCAACGATCCTCCCGCAGCGCTCGAAGTCCTCGTCCCGGTGCGTCGCGATCAGCACCGCGTGCTCCGGGCGGCGGTCGAGCGCCTCCCAGAAGCGCGCGATCGCGCCCTTGTCGAGCGAGCGCGTCGGCTCGTCGAGGAGCAGCACGCGCGCGGGCCCGATGAGCGCGCGCGCGAGCGCGAGCTGCTGAACCATCCCGCTCGAGCACTGGTCGACGCGCCGCGCCGCGATCTCCTCGATCCCCAGCTCCTCGACGATCGCGTCGACCTCGGCGACCGCCCGTCGCTTGCTGCCGAGGTGCACCTGCGCGAAGAACAGGAGGTTCTCGCGGCCGCCGAGCCGCATGTAGAAGGAGCGCTCCTGCGCGAACGTCACGCCGAGCAGCTCGCGCGCCCGCAGGCTCCCGGCGGCGTGGCCGCCGACCCTCACCGTGCCCCGCGTCAGCCCCAGCGTGCCCGCGATGCAGCGCAGCAGCGTCGTCTTGCCGGACCCGTTGGCGCCGCGCAGCGCCACGCGCTCCCGCGGCCCGACGGTCAGGTCGAGCCTCCGGACGACCTCGCGCGCCCCGAACGCCCGCCCGAGCCCGTCGATGACCACCAGATCAGGCCGGGCGTCCGTCATCGTGCGGCGGCGAGTATAGGGGCGGCGGCTACGCTCGCTGGCCGTGAGCAAGGTCCTCGTCACCGGCGGCGCCGGCACGATCGGCACCGCCGTCGTGCGCCGCCTGCTGCGCGACCCCGACTTCGAGGTGCGCGTCTCAGACCAGCGCGAGGCGCCCCAGTGGATGCGCGAGGGCTGCGAGGTGCACCGCGGCGACCTGCGCGAGCTGGCCGAGGCGCGCGCCGCGGTGCAGGGCTGCAGCCACGTCATCCACCTCGCGGCGATCGTCGGCGGCATCGCGAACTTCCACCGGCTGCCGCACACGCTGACCGAGGTCAACAACGCGCTCTACAACGCGGTGGTGCGCGCCGCGCTCGACCACGACGTCGAGCGCTTCACCTACGTGTCGTCGTCGATGGTGTTCGAGCGGGCGACGGAGTTCCCGACGACCGAGGAGCATGTGCGCGACACGCCGATCCCGCAGTCGGCGTACGGCTTCAGCAAGCTCACCGGCGAGGTCTACTGCCGCGCCGCGCACGACGAGCACGGCCTGCCGTACACGATCTGCCGGCCCTTCAACGCGTACGGCCCGGGCGAGGTGCCCGAGGACGAGCCCGGGATCGCGCACATGGTCCCCGACGTGATCAAGAAGGTGCTCGGCGGGCAGCGGCCGCTGCAGCTCTTCGGCGACGGCACGCAGACGCGCACGCTCACCCACATCGACGACATCGCCGACGGCGTCGTCGCGGCCACCGCGTCCCCGAACGGCCTCAACGAGGACTTCAACATCAGCGCGTCGCGCGAGCTGACCGTGCTCGAGATCGCGAAGGTGATCTGGGAGGCGTGCGGCGAGGACCCCGACGCGTTCGAGGTCGAGCACCTGCCGACGTTCGAGGTCGACGTCGTGCGCCGCTGGCCGTCGGTGGAGAAGGCGAGGCGGCTGCTCGGCTGGGAGGCTCAGATCGCGCTCGAGGACGGCATCGCGCAGACCGTCAACTGGCTGCGCGAGCGGTCGGTCACAGCTCGTCCCTGAGCAGGCGCCGCGCGCGGCGCAGCGCGAGGTAGCCCCGCGGAAGGCGCACGAGGCGGTCGGCGAGCCGCGTCGCGTACGCGGCGGCAAGCCCGAGCGGGCCGCGCCGCGCCAGCGGCTGCATCGTCCGCATCATCGCCGGCGGCGGGAAGAGCACGCCCCAGACGTCGCGGAGCGACGCGTGGCCGCGCAGGCCCGCCTCGACGCGGTCGAGCCCGGCGGCGCCGGCCGGCGTGCCGATCGCGTTGAGCGCCACGTAGAGGTCGTCGATCCTGCCCCGCACGCGGTGCCGCTCGGCGACGTCGCGGCCCGCGGCGGTGCGGTTGAGGCCGACGCCGAGGGCGCCGAGCGCGCCGAGCTGCTCCGCGAGCGCGACGACCTCGGGCCACCGGTCGTCCGGGAACACCGCGACGAGCCGCTCGGCGTCGCGGGCCGGCTGCGGCTCGTCGGCGCCGTGCTGGGCGCAGTGCAGGATGACGTGGAGGGCGCGGGCCGGCTCGGACAGGACGGGCAGCTCGCGCGAGCCGATCCGCATCCGCTCGACGTGGCGCGCGAGCACCTCCCAGCCGCGCTCGGCGTCGACGGTGGTCCCTGGGATCCGCCAGTGCAGGTCGATCTTCGCCGGGCCGCGATGCCAGTACTCGGCGTGGTGGTCGACGTGGCTCGGCACCGTCCCGCCGGATCCGAGCGGCGAGTAGTTGCAGGTGTAGCCGAGGCCCTCCAGCACGCGCCGCGCGGCGGGCAGCGAGCCGAGCGGCACGAGGAGGTCGACGTCGTTGTAGCCGCGCGAGCCGTCGGGATACAGCCACATCGCGACCGACGGCCCCTTGAGAGCGACGGCCGGGACGCCCGCCTCGGCGAGCGCGTCGACCGCCTGAGCGGCGGCCAGGTCGAGATGCAGGCTGAACGCCGCGGAGGCCGCCGGACCCATCGGCGTCATTAGACAGGACCGCCGGGCACTCCGCTAGGGTCGTCCGCTCGTGGGAAGACGACTTCACGGCGCCACCGCGCTGGAAAAGCTCGTATACGCCGTTCTCCTGCTCGTCCTCGCCGTGGACGTCGGCCTCATCGTCTTCGCCCGGGCCGACGACGACACGCCCGCGCCCTCCGGCAGCGCCGCGGTCTCCACCTCGACGTCGACCTCGGCTTCGGCCTCGTCGCCGGCGACGACGCCCGCCACGACGAGCGAGACCTCCGGCGAGCCGCCGCCCTGCTCCGAGGTCGAGGGGCCGGGGCCCGGCGGCACCCCCGTCACGTGCCGCACGCGCAGCGCGACGCTGACGATCGTCGACGAGGCGCGGCCGCTCGTGCTCGGCGCCACGCAGGTCCGCCTGTTCGAGGCGACGTTGAACGGCCTGACGCTGACGACGCGCCTGCGCATCCGCAACGAGACCGATGCCGAGCAGGGCGTCATCGCCGGCGGGCAGGAGATCTACCTGAACCTCGGCGGCGTCCGCACGGATCCCGACCCCATCGGCGACGTCCGCGTCCCCACGATGGAGGCGGTCAACACCGCGGTGCGCTTCACGCTGACCCCGGCGCGCGTGCGCCGCATCCGCGAGGCCGGCGGCCGGGCGGAGCTCGGCGTCAAGCCGTGGGACGAGGACGCCGGCGGCCCGCCCGGCACGATCGTGGGCGTGATCCGCTTCCGCGCGGCTTGATCGACCTGCATTGCCACATCCTGCCCGGCCTCGACGACGGGCCGGCCGACCTCGCGGGAAGCGTCGCGCTGGCCGAGCGCGCGGCCGCCGCCGGCATCGACACGATCGCCGCGACGCCGCACATCCGCGAGGACCATCCGTTCCCGCCGTCGCTCCTCCCCGGGCGCGTGGCCGAGGTCAACGCGGCGGTCGAGGCGCTCGGCGTGCGCGTCGTCGCCGGCGGCGAGCTCGCGATCTCCCGCGTGGCGGAGCTGGACGACCCGACGCTGCACGCGCTGTGCCTCGGCGAGGGCCGGTACGCGCTCGTGGAGAGCCCGTACACGGCGATCGGCGAGCTGCTCGAGCAGACGCTCTTCGACCTGCAGACGCGCGACGTCCGCCCGATGCTCGCGCACCCCGAGCGCTCCCCGTCGTTCATCGGCGACACCGGCCGCATCACCGAGCTCGTCGAGCGTGGCGTGCTCTGCTCGGTGACCGCGGCGTCGCTGGCCGGCCGCTTCGGCAGCACGGTGCGCGGCTTCGCGCTGGAGCTGTACGAGCGCGGCCTCGTGCACAACGTCGCCAGCGACGCGCACGACGCGCGCCGCCGGCCGCCTGAGCTGCGCCCGGCGTTCGAGAGCATCGAGCGCGACCTGCCGGGCGCGCTCGAGCAGGTCGTCTGGTACACGACCGACGCGCCCCGCGCGATGCTCGCGGGCGACGAGCTGCCGCCGCGGCCGGACCCGCCGGCGCGCCCGCGGCGGCGGGGCTTCTTCCGCCGGCGGTGAGCGTCAGGCGCCCTCGCCGCGCGCGGCGACGAGGTGCGGGCGACGCTCGCCCTCGAGCGTCATCGAGTCGTCGACGGCGGCCGGGTCGGCCTGGTAGCCGTAGCCGTAGCCGTACCCGTACCCGTAGCCGGCGGCGCGCGTGCTGACGTCGTTGACGACGACGCCTAGCGTCGGCGCGTCGAGGTTGTCGAGCTGCCGGCGCAGGTGCGCGAGCGACTCGCGCGTGCTCTTGCCGACGCGCCCGACGACCACCACGCCGTCGACCTTCGTCACGAGCGGGATCGCGTCGGGCACCACCGAGGTGGGCGGCGTGTCGACGACGACGAACTCGTAGTCGGTCGCGGCCAGCCGCAGCAGCTCCGCCATCCGCTCGGACTCGATGAGATCGGTCGGGTTGGGCGGCAGCGGGCCGGCGACGAGGACGTCCATCGTCCGGACCGTCGCGGTGTCGCCGTCCGCCACCACGGCCGGCACGTCGCGGACCACGTCGGCCAGGCGCGCGTCGCGCGCGAGCACGTGCGTGAGGCCGGGCGACGACGGGATGCCCAGGCCGCGCGCCAGCGTCGGGTGCCGCAGGTCGACCTCGACCAGCAGCGTCTTGGTGCCGTTCGCCGCGGCGGCCGCGGCCAGGTTCGCCGCGACGGTGCTCTTGCCGTCGCCCGGCGCCGCGGACGTGATGAGCACGACGTGCAGCCCGCGGTCGACGTTGAAGTAGCGCAGGTTCGCGCGGAGCATCCGGAACGCCTCGGCGGGGGCCGCCTCGCGGGCGAGGATCGTCGCGCCCGACTTCGCCATCTTCGTGCTGTGCGGGATGGCGGCGAGGACGGGCTTGGCGAACTCCTCCTGCATCTCGTCGGGGTCCTGGATCCGCCGGTCGAGCCGGTCGATCAGGAAGACGAGCAGCAGCCCGAGCAGGAGCCCGACGAAGAGGCCGAGCACGGCGTTGCGCAGTGGCCGCGGGTACGACGGGCTGGACGGCACCGCGGCGCGCTGGACGAGCTCCGCGCCGCCGGTCTGCAGGCCGGCGAGGATCTCGAGCTGCTGCGAGCGATCGCGCAGCTGGCGGCCCTGCGGCGTGTTCCGCGCCAGCGGGGCGAGCGCCTCGTACTGGCGCTTGGTGATCTCGCGCGCCTCGGCGAGGCGCTTGCTGTCGGCCTCCTGCCGGAAGCGGATGAACTCCTCGGCGAACGTCGTCGCCAGGCGCGCCGACTGGACGGGCACGCGGTCGGTGGCGGCGACGCGGACGATGCTCGAGAGGCCCTGCTGCTCGACGGCGACCTTGTCCTTGACCGAGCTGCGCGTCTCGCCCCCGCCGAGGCGGCGCGCGGTGCGCTCGGCCACGACGTCGAGGCTGGCCAGCCGCAGGTTCGTCGCCGCGTCGCGGGCCGCGTCTCCGGTCGAGCGGTACGTGGGCGTGCCGAGGATCGCCTGGTCGAGGCCGGAGTCGCGGAACAGCAGGGCGGCGCTCGCCGTGTACTCCTTCTCGCGCGTCAGCGACCACGCCACCGACGTCAGCGGCACGATCAGCGCGACGAGCAGGAAGATCGGAAGCCTGCGCCGCAGCGCCCGAAGGGCACGGCGGCGATGGTGAGCTCCTTCGAGTGGCGGCGCTTCAGACAAGGTCGTGGTCCCTCCCCGAGAGCGGCTGCACGAGGCATCGTGCCGGGCAACCGCGGAATCGCGGGCGAGCATAGCGGCGGCCCTGAGCCTTCGCCAGCATTCTGGACGCGTGTTCGGGCGTCACTCCCGGCTAGCGTAGTCGGCCGAGATGGCGGCCCAGTCGATCAGGCGCGCGAGCGCGGAGACCGTCGTCGCCGGCGTGGCGACGCAGGCGATCCTCATGGCGAGCGGCATCATCGTCGCCCGCCTGCTCGGCGTCGAGAACCGCGGCCACCTCGCGCTGATGACGCTGTTTCCGCTGATCCTCGCGATGGCGGGGACGCTCGGGCTGCACACCGCGACGACGTACTACATCGCCCAGGGCCACAGCGCCCGCGCCATCCTGCGGGTCGTCCGGACGACGGCGCTGCGCCAGGCCGCGGTGCTGCTCGTCATCGAGGCCGGGATCCTGGTCGCCGTCTTCCACAACGAGGACACCGGCGTCCAGGTCGCGGCGGCGCTGTCCGCGCTCGGCCTGCCGGCGATGCTGATGGTCAACTGGGCGCAGGCGGTGCTGCAGGGCGAGCACCGCTACCGCGCCTGGAACGTGGCGCGCCTCGTCGGGCCGCTGCTCTACAGCACCGGGCTCGTCGCCGTCATCGCCGTGGACGCCGACCACATCGCGCTCGTGGCCGGGCTGTGGGCCGGCACGCTCTTCCTCGCCTGCCTGGGCGCGCTCGTGTACGCGGTCCGCAACGCGTCGCCCGAGGGCAGCCCGCCGCCGCCGCTGGCCGAGATGCGCCGCTTCGGCCTGAAGGGGATGGTCGGCTGGATCTCGCCGCTGGAGACGTTCCAGATCGACCAGCTCTTTCTCGGCCTCGCGCTCACCGCGGCCGACCTCGGCATCTACGTCGTGGGCGCCGCGCTGACCAACCTGACGCGGGTCTTCATCCCCCAGAGCCTCGGGGTGATCGCGTACCCGCACGTCGCCTCGCAGGCGACGCGGCGCGACGCCCGCCGCGCCGTCTGGCGCTTCTTCCTGATCGCGCTCGCCGTCTGCGGGGCCGCCGTCGCGTTCCTCGAGCTGGTCGTGGGCCCGCTCATCCCGCTGTTCTTCGGCGACGAGTTCCGCGACGCGGTGCCGATCGCGCGGATCCTCCTCGTGGGCTCGCTCTTCCTCGGCCTGCGCCGCGTGCTCACCGACGGGACGCGCGGTGCGGGCGAGCCGACGCTCGGCACGATGGCCGAGGGCGTGACCGCCGCGATCGCGATCCCGGGCCTGTTCGTCTTCGGCTCGCAGCACGGGCCGGAGGGCGTGGCCTGGGTGATCACCGTCAGCTACGGGCTCGGGCTGCTCGTCATGCTCGCCCTGACCGTGATCGTCCTCGCCCGGCCGGGCGGCCGCAGGCCCGGCCCGACCGAGCCGGAGCCCGCCGCGCCCGAGGGCGCCATCGCGTAGCGCCCGGCGAGGTAGAAGATGGCGGCCACGGGCAGCGACACGAACGCCAGCCGCATGAGCGTGTCGACGGGCGTGTCGCGCACGCCGCTGACGAGGAACGGCAGGATCGAGGCGAAGATGACGCGTGCGCCGACGCTTCCGGCGTTGCGCCGGAACCACCGGAAGAGCCCGCCCGCGAGGATGCCGTAGAGCATCATCCCGAGCAGGACGCCGGGATACGAGCCGTCGATGAAGAAGTTGAGCAGGACCGAGAACTCCGGGTTCGCGATCCCCGCGTCGTAGAGGAACGGCCACAGCGCCGAGATCACCTGCTCCTTGGGCTGGCGCGGCTTGCCGCTCCACACCTGGCGTGGGATCGGCCGGGCGAGCGTGTCGCCCAGCGTGCCGGTGCCGTACTTGTAGCCGATCTCGTCCGGCACGACGGTCAGCGCCGCGGCCAGCGCGGGCATCTCGGCCGCGTCGTGCTCGGTGGTGAGCGGGTCGAAGATCCGCAGCGGGTCCTTCGCCGTCTCCTTGATCGACGAGGTCACGCCGATCGCCTGGCGCGTGTAGCTGCTGCGCACGTCGAGGAGCACCGCGGACACGAACAGCGCAAGGAGCGTCACGACGACGAGCGACGCCGCGCGCGGGCGGGTCCCGCGCGTCGTGTAGAAGATGACGCCGAGGCCCAGCAGCAGCGGGAAGAGCACGGTGCGGCTGCCGACCGGGCCGAGCAGGATGCACAGCAGCGCGGTCGAGGCCGCGGCCGTCCACAGCAGCCGCGCGCTGCGCCGGGCCAGCCCGACGCCGAACAGGATCAGGGTCGCGGAGACCATGAGGAACGGCGAGGAGTACAGGTACGCGCTCGAGTTCTGGTACGCCTGCGTGAGCTGGAGGCTGCGGCCGGAGAAGACGAGCGCGATGACCGAGCCGCCGTCGGCCGAGGTCAGCAGGAAGATCCCGTACAGGCACGCGCCGAGGATCCAGAGGCCGAAGGCGGCGAGCACCACGCGGTCGAGGTTCGCGTCCGGCGGCGCCTTCACGCGCGCGGCGAGCCGCTCGGTGGCGCGCAGGAAGTACCCGGTGACGAAGCCGATCGCCCCCAGCAGCCCGAGCACGAGCGCCGGCCGGAAGGTCGACTCCAGGTCGACGCCCTGGAACGCGATCGAGAACTCCATCTCGTTGCGCACGAGCATCGCCGCGGGGCGGACGACGAACATCACGCCGTAGGCCATGACGAAGATGAACATCGGCTCGAAGGGGTCGAACCGCCCCTGCACCGCCCGGACGACGACGGGTGTGAGCAGCACGGCGGCCGTCGCGAAGACGAGCAGCGCGTCGGTCGTCGGGTTCAGGAACGCGATGACCGGCCCCGCCGCGAGCGCGAGGGCGGCCAGCGCCCAGACGAGGATCCGCAGGCGGTCGAGCACGGGTGCAGGGTACGCGCTCCGAGGGGCCGCAGGCCGTCGTACATCTGCCGATTTCGCGCACCCCCCGCTCATCCTCGGTTAGGCTCGGCCGGCCGCCGGCACCGGTGCGTCCGCTGCCGAAACAACCCCATACCCCCACCGGAGACCATGCAGACCGTCCACAGGTGCGTCGTCGCGCTCGTGCTCGCCCTCACCGCCGCCCTCGCGGCGGCCCCCGCCGCGCCGGCGCTGCCTGCCGACTTCCAGAACACGCGCTTCACGCTCGTCGAGGGCTATCCGACGTCGCTGGCGTTCCTGCCCGACGGCCGCGCGCTGGTGGGCTCGCTGTACGGGACCGTCAACATCGTCTCGGCCGCCGGCGCGTACAACCCGGCGCCGGTGCTGACCCTGCCGGTGTGCACCGATCGCGAGCAGGGACTGGAGGGGATCGCGGTCAGCCCCACGTTCTCGAGCGACCACTACGTGTACATCTACTACACGTCGAAGCGCAACGGGGCGTGCGGGACGACGCTGCAGGACGGCCCGGTCAACCGCCTCTCGCGCTTCACGATGGACCCCGCCACCGGCGTCATCGACGCCGCCTCCGAGCTGCCGCTGCTGAACAACCTGCCGGCCTACCGCGGCCTGCACAACGGCGGCTCGGTCGAGTTCGGCAAGGACGGCAACATCTACGTCGGGGTCGGCGACGGCGGCTGCCACTACCTCACCGGCGACTGCGGCCCGCTGAACACCGCGGCGCAGGAGCTCAACACCCTCCAGGGGAAGGTGCTGCGGATCACGCCGGCCGGCGGCATCCCGGCCACCAACCCGTACGCCGGGCCGGGCACGACGCGCTGCGCGACCACCGGCTACACCACCGCGGGCACGATCTGCCAGGAGATCTTCGCGCGCGGCGTGCGCAACCCGTTCCGGATGGCGGTCGACGAGGGCCCGCAGGACCGCTTCTACATCAACGACGTCGGCGGCGAGCACTGGGAGGAGATCAACCTCGGCCAGAACGGCGCGAACTACGGATGGCCGACGCGCGAGGGCAAGTGCACGGCCGGGTCGTACACGTCGTGCCCGGCGCCGCCCGCCGACCTGACCGACCCGATCTACGCGTACCCGCACACCAACCCCGACGGGTGCGCGTCGATCACCGGCGGCGCCTTCGTCCCGCCCGGCGCGTGGTCGGCGGCCTACGACGGCGCCTACCTCTACGGCGACTTCGTGTGCGGCGAAGTGTTCCTCAAGGACGCGCCGGCGGATACCGGCGCGGTCTCGCTCTTCGAGTCCTCGGCGACGTACAACAACACCGACATGACGTTCGGGCCCGCGGCCGGCGGCACCGGGCGGGCGCTCTACGTCTTCAACCCCGTCGAGCCCGAGATCAGGCGGATCGCCTACATCGGCAGCGGCAACCGCGTGCCGGTCGCGGCGATCGCCGCGACGCCGCGCGACGGCCTCGCGCCGCTCACCGTCACGTTCGACGCGACCGGCAGCACGGACCCGGACGGCGACCCGCTCACCTACCACTGGAACTTCGCGGACGGCTCCTCCGCCGACGGCAAGACGGTCAACCACACCTACCAGTCCGACGGCTCCTACGTGGCGACGCTGACCGTGGCCGACGACAAGGGCGCGGTCGCGACGAAGACGATCCGGGTGCAGGTCGGCAACCGCCCCGTCCCGGTCATCGACGCGCCCACCAGCACCGACAAGTTCGTCGTCGGCCGGCAGTACACGCTGACCGGTCACGCGACCGACGCCGAGGACGGCACCCTGCCCGCCTCCAAGCTCACCTGGGAGGTGCGGCTGCACCACAGCGAGCACTTCCATCCCTACGTGCAGCCGGTCAGCGGCAACAACATCGCGTTCACCGGGCCCGCGCCCGAGGACCTGATCGCCGCGACGAACTCGAACCTGGAGATCCGGCTGACCGCCACCGACTCCGACGGGCTCATCACGACGGTCGTGCAGAACTTCGACCCGAAGAAGGTGATGCTGACGTTCGAGACGTCGCCGACCGGGCTGAAGATCGACGTCAACGAGGGCGTCCTCACCGGGACGCAGTCGATCACGTCGTGGCAGGGCTGGGCGCTCGACGTCGACGCGCCGGACCAGACGAGCGGCGGCCGGTCGTATCTGTGGAAGTCGTGGTCGGACGGCGGCGCCCGGTCGCACAAGATCACGACGCCGTCGGCGGCGACGACGTACCGCGCCACCTTCCGCCGCGAGCCCACCGCCTCGGAGCCGCCGGACTTCAACGGCGACGGCTACAGCGACCTCGCCGTCGGCGCGCCCGCCGAGGCGCTCGACGGGCTGAGCGAGGCGGGCGTCGTGAACGTGATGTACGGCTCCGCCAACGGCCTCGCGGTGAGCAACCCGGTCACGCAGTACAGCCAGTCCCAGGCCGCGGGCCTGAGCGAGGCGGGCGACCGGTTCGGGTCGTCGCTGACCACCGGCGACTTCAACAACGACGCTTACAGCGACCTCGCGATCGGCGCGCCCGGCGAGGACCTCGGCACGAGCAGCGACGCGGGCGTCGTCAACGTGCTCTACGGGTCGGCGAACGGGCTGACCGGCAACGCGAACGGGCAGCAGTTCACCCAGTCGCAGACGGCCGGGCTGACCGAGTCGAGCGACCGCTTCGGCGCGGCGCTGGCGGGCGGGGACTTCGACGGCGACGGCGTCGACGACCTCGCGGCCGGCGCGCCCGACGAGAACCTCGACGGCAAGGCCGCCGCCGGCGTCGTGAACGTCCAGTACGGCTCGGCGGCGGGGCTCACGGGCAACGCGCGCGCCCAGCAGTGGCTGCAGAACTCGGCGGCCGGCCTGACGGAGGCCGGCGACCGCTTCGGCGCGGCGCTGGCCGGGGGCGACTTCGACGGCGACGGGAAGGCCGACCTGGTCATGGGCGCGCCCGGGCAGGACCTCGGCGGCAGCGGCGACACCGGCATCGTCAACGTCATGTACGGGACCGCGAGCGGGCTCGCCGGCAACACGCGCGCGCTGCAGTTCAGCCAGTCGCAGGCCGCGGGCCTCGCCGAGGTCGGCGACCACTTCGGCGCGTCGTTCGCGGTCGGCGACTTCGACGCCGACGGGCGCAGCGACCTCGCGACGGGCGCGCCCGACGAGGACTTCGACGTCTTCACCGACGCCGGCATCGTGAACGTCGTCTACGGGTCCGCGACGGGCCTCAGCGGCAACGCGCGCGCGACGCAGTACACGCAGTCGCAGGTTGCGGGGCTGACCGAGCAGGGCGACCGCTTCGGCGCCGCGCTGACGGCCGGCGACTTCGACGGCGACGGCCGCGCCGACCTCGCGGCGGGCACGCCCGAGGAGGGCCTCGGCGTCAGCCAGCGCGCGGGCGTCGTGAACGTCCAGTACGGCAGCGCGACCGGCCTCACGGGCAACGCGCGCTCGCAGCAGTGGAGCCAGTCGTCCGCCGCCGGCCTGACCGAGAACGGCGATCGGTGGGGCGCGGCGCTCACGATCGGCGACTACGACGCGGACGGCCGGGCCGACCTGATGGCCGGCGCTCCTGGGCAGGACCTCGGGTCGAACGCCGACGCCGGCATCGTCAACGTCATGTACGGCACCGCGACGAACGGCCTGGCCGGCAACACCCGCGCCGGCCAGTTCACCCAGTCGCAGGTCGCCGGGCTCGTCGAGCGCGGCGACCAGTTCGGCGGCGCGCTCGGCGGCAGCCCGTGGGAGCAGGCGACGCTGGCGTGAGCCGACCCGCGAGCTAGAGGGCGGCGAGCTCCTGGGCGGCCGCGGTGTGCGCCGCCAGCACGAGCTGCGGCGGCGCCGCGGCGAGCCGAGCGGTGCGGTCGAGGTAGACGTTGCCGATCGAGTAGCCGAGGCGCTGCTGGAGGTACGCCGTGCCGGGGTCGACGCCGAGGGCCGAGCCTGAGATCTGGGCGCGCACGCCGCGCGCGCTCAGGCTCTGCGTGACCGCCGCCGACAGCGCGTACCGCGCCGCGCTCGAGTAGCGCTCGTCGAGGCCGGCCCGCAGGTAGGCGAGGTACGCGGCCTCCGCGGCGACGTACACCATCGCGATCGCCTCGATCGCGCCGTCGCGCTCGGCGACGTGCACCTCGGCGTCCTCGACCCGGATGCGCTGCTCGCGCTCGAAGGTGTCGACGTCCTCGCGACGGCTGCGCAGGTGCTCGAGCAGCAGCGCCCGCTTCTCCGCGCCGCCGTCGACGCGCCGGCACGCGATGCCGAGCCTCCGCGAGCGGGTGCGGTTCGTGCGCAGCGCCTGCCGCGTGCGACCGCGCAGGTAGTCGGCCGGGTCCGGCGGGACGATGAGCACGGCGCGCGCGGGCCGGCGGCCGGTGAGCGCGCAGACGCGGGGGCCCGTGCGGCGCCAGATCTCGTCGGCGGCCGGGCCGCTCCCGATCCACAGGTGCATCCACGGCAGCTCGCGCACGACCCGCCCCCACTGCACGACGCGCCGGCGCTGGGCGACCAGCTCCGCGGCCAGCGGCGCGACGCCCCCGCGATCCCATGCGGCGGCCAGCGACTCGCGTGCGTGCCGCGCATGCTCGAAGGAGGGGCTGTCGAAGCGCATCTGGCGGAGGAGGGTTGGTGCGCCCTGAGGAGGTTGTGCCCGCGCAGCGTAGCTCGCAAAAACGGTGCTGAGCAGGGAGTACGGGCTCTCGCCGCCGGCGTTCAGGCGGTGGGGGCGACCACCGCCGCCGCGAGGCGCGCGGCCGCATCGCGGGCGGTCGCGGGATCGGCCGCGATGCCGGCGATCGCGTCGAGGTCGACGTAGGCGTCGGCGATCCGCCGCGCCTGCCCGGCGAGGCGGCCGTACGGCGTGGCCGCCGCCGTCTCGTGCCCGTGACTGAGGTCGTCGACCACGACCAGCCGGCCGCCGCGCGCGAGCTCCCGCCACACCGCGGGCTTGTCGTACGGACTGCGCACCAGGCAGACGTCGTCGCCGCCGATCTCGACGGCGTGGCGGCGCAGCCAGGCGTCGGTGTCGGGGCGCATCGAGCGCGGGCGCACGCTGAGCACGAAGTGCGCGGCGCCGGGCAGCTGCTCGCGCACGGCGCGGTGGAACTCGAGCATGCCGGCGACGGGGCCGGCCGCGGCGCCCGCCTCCTCCAGCGTCATCCCGCGCTGCAGCAGCACGCCCGAGTCGACGAGCGTGTTGTCGAGGTCCCAGCAGACGCGCACGCCGCCGGGATGGGCCGACGCGAACGCCCGGGCGCGGCGCACGGCGGCGCGGCGGTCCGGCGCGTGCCGGACGCGGCGCGTGGCCGCCGCGGCGACGCGGCGAGCGGTCAGCCGTCCGTGCGGCACGCCGCGACGACGTCCTCGAACGCCGCCACGATCTGGTCGTTCTCGAAGCCCTTGCGGCTGGCCACGCGGATGTACTGGCCGTCCTCGAGGCCGATCTTGTCGCGGCAGTCGCGGACGTAGACGCCGTTGCGGATCAGCAGCAGCGGCGCGACCAGCTCGATCGGCACCGTCTTGTCCAGCTCGACGAGGACGAAGTTCGCCTTGCTCGGGTACGCCCGCAGCCCCTCCACCGCGCCGAGCGCGCCGAAGAACGGCTCGGCCTCCGCCAGGTAGCGCAGCCGGGCCCACGAGTAGTCGGCCTGGAACTGCGGGTCGGTGAACAGGCGGAAGAAGTACTCGGTGAGCCCGCTGATGTTCCAGAGGTAGCCGTTGCCGACCAGCGCCGCGACCCGCTCCGGCGACATGATCGCGTAGCCCGCGCGCAGGCCCGCCACGCCGAAGTCCTTCGACATGCTCTTCACGAGCATGACGTTCGGCTGCGCGGCGGCGTCGGCGGTGAGGCTCGTGCGGTGGCGCTCGGCGTCCTCCCAGGCGAAGTCGATGAAGCTCTCGTCGAGGACCACCAGCTCGAGGTGCGCCAGCGCCTCCAGCAGCCCGCGCATCAGCTTCGCCGGGACGTACCCGCCGTTCGGGTTGTTCGGGTTGATCAGGCAGACCGTGTCGAGGTCGTTCTTCAGGACCCACTCGCGGAAGTCGTCGACGTCGAGGGCGAACTCGTTGTCGCGCACGAGCTTGTAGTAGAGGACCTCCTGGTCGGGCCGCAGGTACTCGTAGTAGGGCGAGAACGTCGGCAGGATCACGCCGATCCGCCGGCCCGCGAAGCGGTGGATGGCCGCCTGGATCGCCTCGATGGCGCCGTTGCAGACGAAGATCTGCGAGGGGTCGACGCCGAGTGTCGGCGACAGCATGCTCGCGACGTGGTTGTTCGGCGACGGGTAGGCCTCCAGGACCTTGCGCATCGCGCCCGTCTGGATCAGCTCCGACGTCATCCGCTCGATGAAGAGGTCGGTCGCGTACGGGTTCGAGAGGAAGCACGCGTCGATGTTCACCTGCAGGTCCGGGATCCGGTCGCTGAGGGTGAAGAGGCTCGGCGAGTGCGAGCCGGCCGCCGCCTTGATCTCGCGCAGCGTCGCCAGGATCTCGCGCTCGCGCTCGGTGACGTGCGCCGTGGCCTGAGCGTTCATCGTCAATACATCCCCTGGTCTAGGACCTGGCCCACGATGTCGCGGAACACCAGGTGCTGTTGTGAGAAGTAGCCCTCGGCGATGAAGGGGTTGCGCTTGTACTGCTTGTACGACCAGTGGTCGTAGCGCCGGGGCTTCGGCGGGTTGGGCTCGTAGAGCGGGCTCAGCTCGAGGACGAGCGGCGGGCCCTCGACGTCGTCGCCGGCCCACATGAAGTCGAAGCCCGCGGTGCGCAGGCCGAGCGCGCGGAGGTGCCGCGCCGCCGCGGCGACCGCGGCCTCCGGGATCTCGCCGTGGACGACCGTCGACTCGTTCGACGTCGCCGTCGTCGTCCACTCCTCGCTCGCGAGCGCCTCCGCGCTCTTGATGCGCCAGTACGAGGCGGACTCGATCATCCGGTCGCCGACCATCGTCAGCCGCAGGTCCTTCGTGGCGCGCGCGACGATCTCCTGGACGATCAGGCTCTCGGTCGGGCGGAACGCGTAGCGCGTGACGAACTCCCGCGCGTCCGCCGCCCTGTCGAAGTGCCACAGCCCCTGGCTGCTCGAGGAGTGCTCCTGCTTGACGAGCAGCGGCTCGAAGTCGATATCGGCGACCGCGCGCGGGTCGCCGTCGAGGATCAGCGTGCGCGGCGTCGGCGCGCCGATCTCATCCAGGCGCCGGTGCATGTGCGCCTTGTTCTCCCAGAACAGGACCTCGCCGGACGACGTGAACGCCGTGTTGCCCTGCTCCTCGATGCCCGCGATCAGCTGGTGCATCTGCTTGGCGTAGTTCCACAGCCGCGGCTTGACGAGGTCGGTGCGGTGGTGCCACATCACCGACTTGCCGAACACCTCGCCGGGGTCGGCGGTGACCGCGAACGACCGGCCGCGCGCCGTCATCTCCTCGGCGAACGCGACCTCCTTGGACCACACCTGGGAGCGGAACTCGTGCAGGGACCGGCTGAAGCGCAGCAGCACGTGCGCCGTGTCCTCGAGACCGACGACCGCGTCCTTCGGGAACGGCAGGCGCCGACGCGCGAGCACCGCCCCATATGCACCCCGCTTGAGGCGGGCGACATCCATCCGTGACTTCCTCCGGGATCGACTCGTCAACCGTAGGGCCGCCCCGGCGTCAGTTCAAGCCGCGCAACCTCACACATTTGTCCAAGAAATCGCTGCACGGCTCCGGCATCGCTACCTTCCCCCGCCATGAGAGCGCTCGTCACCGGCTGCGCCGGGTTCATCGGCTCGCACCTGACCGAGTCCCTGCTCGCGGACGGTCACGAGGTCGTCGGCGTCGACTGCTTCAACGACAACTACGGGCGCCGCCAGAAGCGTCGCAACCTCGAGAAGGCGATGGACTGGACCGAGTTCGAGTTCACGCCCCTGGACCTCTCGAGAGGCGACCTGCTCGACCTCGTCGAGGACTGCGACGTCGTCTTCCACCTGGCCGCGGAGCCCGGCGTGCGCAAGAGCTGGGGCCAGCGCTTCGAGCAGTACTCGCGCAACAACGTGATGGCGACGCAGCACCTGCTCGACGCCGCGACGCGGTGGCCGGAGAAGCGCTTCGTCTACGCGTCGTCGTCGTCGGTCTACGGCCAGGCGAAGGAGTTCCCGACGGCCGAGACGGCGCCGACGAAGCCGCTCTCGCCCTACGGCGTGACGAAGCTGGCGGCCGAGAACCTGTGCCACCTCTACCACGCCAACTACGGCGTGGCGACGGTGTCGCTGCGCTACTTCACCGTCTTCGGGCCGCGCCAGCGGCCGGACATGGCGTTCCACATCTTCTGCCGCGCCGCGCTGGAGGGCCAGCCGGTGACCGTCTTCGACGACGGCACGCAGACGCGCGACTTCTCGTTCGTCGAGGACGTCGTCTCGGCCACCCGCGCGGCGGCGGTCGAGGACGTCGAGCTGGGCTCGGCCTACAACGTCGGCGGCGGCTCGCCCGCCACCCTGCGCCACGCGCTCGACATCATCTCCGAGCTCGCCGGCGGGCTCGAGGTGCAGTACACGAGTCGCGAGCGCGGCGACGTGCGCGACACCGCGGCGGAGACCTCGCGCGCCCGCCGCGACCTCGGGTTCTCGCCGAAGACCTCGCTCGAGGAGGGCCTGCGCGCGGAGTTCGCGTGGGTCCGCGAGCTGCTCGCCGCGCACGCGTGAGCGACGCCGCGCCGCGCCGGCGCCTGCTCGTCGTCAACCACATCCCCGTCTTCTGCGGCCCGCACCAGCGGCTCATCCGGTTGGACGCGCCGCTGCGCGAGGCCGGGTGGGACCAGACCGTCGCGCTGCCGACCGAGACCGGCACCGCGGCCGACCGCCTGCGCGACGCCGGCGTGCGCGTCGTGCAGCTGCCGCTGCACCGCCTGCGCGCCCGGCCCGACCCCCGGCTCCACCTCGAGCTGCTCTCGACGTTCGGCCCCGAGGTCAAGGCGCTGCGCGGGCTGATCCGCGCCGAGCGCGCCGACGTCGTCCTCGTGCAGGCGCTCGAGAACCCGCACGGGATCCTCGCCGGCCACCTCGAGGGGGCCGGCGTCATCTGGCAGATCATCGGGTCGAAGACGCCGATGGCGCTGCGCCGCGCGTTCCAGCCCGTCATGCGCAACTGGGCCGACGTCGTCATGTGCACGGGCGTCACGGTCGCGCGGCAGCACCCGGGCGTCGTCGAGCTCGGTGAGCGGTTCGTCCCGTTCGTCGCGCCGGTCGACACGGACGCGTTCCGCCCGGATCCCGAGCGGCGCGCCGCCGCGCGCGAGGAGCTTGGCCTGCGCCCGGACGACCTCGTCGTCGGCAACGTCGGCAACCTCAACCCGCAGAAGGGCCACGGGACGTTCATCCGCGCCGCGGCGAAGCTGCGCGACGCCCACCCCGGCGTCCGCTTCGTGATCCTCGGCGGGACCTACGAGACCCACCCCGGCTACGCGGAGGGCCTGTGGGAGGAGGCCGGGCGGCTCGGCCTGCGCCTGGGCGACGAGCTGGTGTGGCGCGACGGCGGCCGCCGGGTCGCGCAGCTGCTCCCGGCGTTCGACGTCTTCTGGATGACGTCCGAGCCGAACTCGGAGGGCGTTCCGACCGTCGTCATGGAGGCGGAGGCGTGCGGCATCCCCGTCGTCTCCACCCTCGCGGGCGGGGTCGCCGACGTGGTGCGGGACGGCTGGGGTCACGTCGTCGGCGAGAACGACGCGGAAGGCCTCACCGCCCGCACCGCCGGGCTCCTCGTCGACGAGGAGCTGCGCGAGCGCATGGGCGCCGCGGGCCGGCGGTTCGCCGTCGAGCACTGCGGGATCGACTCGTGCATGGCCGCGCACCTGCGCGCCTTCGAGGTCGCGCTGGCGCGGCGGCACCGCCTCGCCGCCGCGTAAAAGGTCGTACATCTGCTGATTTTGGGCCGCCGGAGGTCATGGACGGCTAAAGTCCTTTCTCGCCGCGTCCCGTCCCCTGCGTCGGCGTGACACGCAACCGTCACCGGAGAGTTCCAACTTCATGAGCAGCGATCTGATCGTCGTCGCCGGCGGCGGCGGCTTCATCGGCGGCCACCTCGCCAAGACCCTCCTCGACCAGGGCTTCCGCGTCCGGTCGGTGGACGTCAAGCCGCTCGACGAGTGGTACCAGGTGCACGACGACGTCGAGAACCTCGTGCTCGACCTCCGCCTCGCGGACGCGTGCGACGAGGCGCTGACCGGCGCGGACGAGGTCTACCAGCTGGCCGCCGACATGGGCGGGATGGGCTTCATCGAGAACAACAAGGCCCTCTGCATGCTGTCGGTGCTCGTCAACACGCACATGCTCCAGGCCGCGCTGAAGCACGACGTCGCGAAGTTCTTCTACTCCTCGTCGGCCTGCGTCTACGCCGGCGACAAGCAGACCGACCCGGACAACCCGGGCCTCAAGGAGAGCGACGCCTACCCGGCGATGCCGGAGGACGGCTACGGCTGGGAGAAGCTCTTCAGCGAGCGCATGTGCCGCCACTTCCGCGAGGACTTCGGGCTGTACACCCGCGTCGCGCGCTACCACAACGTCTACGGCCCGGAGGGCACCTGGACCGGCGGGCGCGAGAAGGCGCCGGCCGCCATCTGCCGCAAGGTCGCCGAGGCGATGCTGACCGGCCGCCACGAGATCGAGATCTGGGGCGACGGCGAGCAGACGCGCAGCTTCATGTACATCGACGACTGCACCTACGGCACGCAGCGGATCATGGACTCGGACATCACCGAGCCGCTGAACCTGGGCAGCGACGAGATGGTGTCGATCAACCAGCTCGTCGACATCGTCGAGGGCATCGCGGGCATCACGCTCGAGCGCCAGTACAACCTAGACGCGCCGAAGGGCGTGCGCGGGCGCAACAGCGACAACACGCTGATCTCCGAGCTGCTGGGCTGGGCGCCGAGCATCACGCTCCAGGAGGGCCTCGAGAAGACGTACGCCTGGATCTACGACCAGGTCGCCGCGTCGGTGGCCCCGGCGCGCTAGCCGGTCGTGCGGATCCAGCTCTGGAGCTACAACTACGACCCCGAGCCCACCGGCATCGGCCCGGTGAGCAAGGTGTGGGCCGAGGGGCTGCGCGACCGCGGCCACGTCGTCGACGTGGTCGCGGCCCATCCGCACTACCCCGAGCCCCGCTGGGGCACGAAGCTCGTCCCGTACCGCGAGCAGCGCAACGGCATCCCGGTGCTGCGGCTGCCGCTGTGGATCGGCCGCGACAGCGCGGCCGAGCGCTACCGGCAGGAGCTGACGTTCATGGCGGCGCAGTTCGCCGCGCTGCCCGCGCTCGGGAGGCCGGACGTCGTCGTCTCCGCCTCCCCGTCGTTCCCGGCGCTGCTGCCGGGCATCGCGAACTCGCGGCTGCGGCGCGCGCCGTGGGTCGTCTGGCTGCACGACATCCTCCCCGACGGCGCGGCCTCCACCGGGCTGGTCGACGAGACCTCGCCGGTCATCAAGGCGGCGCGGAAGCTCGAGCGGGCGGCGTACCGCGAGGCCGACAGCATCGTCGTCCTGTCGAGCGCGTTCACGCGCAACCTCGTCGGCAAGGGCGTCCCGGAGGAGAAGATCGAGCTGATCTACGACCCCGCCACGCGGACGCCGAAGGCCGAGCCCTCGGCCGAGCGCAAGGCGCGGCCGGCGCGGCTGCTCAGCATGGGCAACATCGGCTTCTCGCAGGGGCTCGAGCCGCTCGTCGCCGCCTTCGAGGCGTCCGACGCGCTGCGCGGCCAGGAGGTCGACTTCGTCATCACCGGCAACGGGATGGCGGCGGACGACGTGCGCAGCGCGATCGCCAGCGACCGCGTGCGGATGCTCGGCGTCGTCGACGACGACGAGCTCGAGCGCCAGCTGCAGGAGTCGTCGATCGCGTTCGTCAGCCAGAGCTACGAGGGCGCGGAGTTCAACATCCCCTCGAAGATCATGAACTTCATGGCCTACGGGCTGCCGGTGCTTGCCGCCGTCAACCCCGCAGGCGAGGTCGCGAAGATCGTCGAGGAGGCCGGCGCCGGCTGGGTCGTCGACAGCTCGAGGCCCGAGACGTTCCCGCAGAAGCTCGCCGAGCTGCTGGCCGACCCGGACGAGGTGGAGCGGCGCGGCCGCGCGTCCTACGCCTACGCGCAGCAGCACTTCACGCCGGCCGGCTTCGCGGAGCGCTTCGAGGAGTCGCTCGAGCGGGTCGTCGAGCAGGCCGGGCAGACCGTCCGCGCCGCGGCGTAGAACCGCGCTCCGATCGCCATGCCGTCCGCCGACGCCGTCGACGCACGCCTGCTCATCACGGGCGGGTCCGGGTTCATCGGGACGAACCTCGTCCAGCACTACCGCGCGCGCGGCTCGACGGTGGTCAACCTCGACCCGGCGCCGCCGCGCAACCCCGCCCACCGCGACGTGTGGGTGCGGTTCGACCCGCTCGACGGCGACGCACTGCGCGCGGCGATCGCGGAGCTGCGGCCCACGGCCGTCCTGCACATGGGCGCCCGCACCGACCTCGACGGCGCCGACCTCGCCGCGTACGCGGCGAACACCGAGGGCGTGCGCGCGGTCGTGGATGCGCTGCGCGACGCGCCGTCGGTCCGGCGCGTGATCTTCGCGTCGAGCCGGATGGTCTGCGACATCGCCTACAAGCCGAAGCACGAGACCGACTGGTGCCCGCCGAACCCGTACGGCGAGAGCAAGGTCGTCGGCGAGCAGATCGTGCGCGCCGCGGACCTGCCGGTCCCGTGGACGCTCGTGCGCCCGACGTCGATCTGGGGCGAGTGGTTCGACGTCCCCTACAAGACGTTCTTCCTGCAGGTGGCCGCGGGGCGCTACGTCAACGTGCGCGGCCACGTCGTCGACAAGTCGTTCGGATACGTCGGCAACACCGTGCACCAGATCGACCGGATGCTGCACGCGCCCGCCGAGCAGGTGCACCGCCGGACGCTGTACCTCGCCGACTACCCGCCGATCAACGTCGGCGAGATGGCCGAGCGCATCCGCGCCGAGCTCGGCGCCCCGCCGATCCGCACGCTGCCGCTCGCGGCGCTGAAGCCGCCGGCGCTCGTCGGCGACGGGCTGAAGAGGCTTGGCTGGCGCAACCCGCCGCTGACGTCGTTCCGCCTTGCGAACCTCATCACGGAGATGGTCTTCGATCTCCATGCGACGCAGGCCATCGCCGGGGAGCTGCCGTACACGATGGAGGAGGGCGTGAAGCGGACCGTCGCGTGGATGCGCGAGACGGGTGAGGTGGGCGTCAGCCCAGCTCCTGCTTGAGCTTGCGCAGGGCGCGGTAGAGGCGGCCCTCGGTCGTCGTCGTCGACTCGCCGATCGTGCTCGCGATGTCCTTCACCGGCAGGTCGCCGCCGAAGCGCAGCGCGACGACGTCGCGCTCCTCCGGCGACAGGCACTCCATCGCCCGCTTGAGCTGGTCGCGCTCGTCGAGCTCGTCGTGCGGGAAGTCGACGTCCGGCCCCGCGCCGACGGCCACGTGCTCCAGCGCGCGCTCCTCGGTGCGGCGGCGGCGCGCGCTGTCGCGCAGCAGGTTCATCGCGATCGCGTAGATCCACGTCTTCTGCCTGCCGCGGCGGGGGTCGAAGCGCGCGCGGGACCGCAGGACACGCTCGAACGTGTCCGCGACCAGGTCCTCCGCGAGGATCCGGTCGCCCGTCCGGTACGCCAGAAAGCCGAACAGGCCCTGGGCATGCTCCGCGTACAGGCGCTCGAACTCGGCTTCGCGCATCGTCCGGGCATTGTCCCCGATCCCCGCCGTCGCACGACACCGTCCATTGGTCCACTTGACAGACCGCACGGTCCAGCGGGCGTCTGCGCCTGCGACACTGCGGCGCCGATGCGACGGGCACTGCTCCTCTTCGGGCCGGTCATCCTCGCGGGCCTGCTCCTGGCCTTCTTCGCCGTGCGCGACCGGGGGAAGGAGTCGGCGTTCGCGCTCGAGCAGCAGCGCCTCGCGCGGCTCGACGCCGCCACGCTGGAGGCCGCGCTGGGCCTGGCGCGCGAGCCGCGCGAGGCGGGCGACGGCAAGCCGGCGCTGTCGGTCGAGTGCACGCCCGGGAAGTCGGGCGTCGAGCTGCGCAACCCGTGGCGCTGCGTGGCGCGCTACCCGTCGGGGGAGACGATCCGCTACACGGTCCGGATCCAGCCGGACGGCCGCTTCCAGGGTGCCGATCGCGGGAACGTGCGGCGCGTCGTGGGCCGGATCGCGCTCCCGGGCTGACCCCGTCGCCCTACTGGTCGGCGACCGTGAGCCTACTGCTCTCGATCGCGGCGCGCTGCTCCTCGACGGCGATCTGGGGCCACTCGGAGCGCGCGGCCTCGGCGATCCGCTCCTGCGTCGAGACCACCAGCGGCTCCAGCGGGCTCATGCGCCGCGCCGCGGCGAGGTCGGGGCGCGGGTCCTCGCCCGCCTGCGCCCGCACGAGCGAGAGGCCGTAGCGCGCCTCCCAGTTCGCGGGGTCGCGCTCGACCGCCTTGAGCATCGCGTCGCGGCCCTGGCGCGGGAAGCCGGCCTGCGCGCGGCAGAAGCCGAGGATCTCGAACGGCTCGCGCCTGGTATTGAGCGCGTCGATCGACGAGAGCGCCTCGTCGGCGGCGGTGTCGCAGTCCCCGGCGACGAGGGCGGCCTCCGCGGTGGCCACGCGCCGCTCCGACAGCATCACGACGAGCGGGGCGATCGCGACGGCGATCAGGCACAGGGCGGCGACGACCGTCCACCGGCCCGAAGGGCGCTCGACCTCCTCGCCGGGGAGCCGGGCGCGCGCCGCGGCCAGACCGCCGAGCGCGAACAGCCAGATGCCGGTCGACGGCGTCTCCCAGTCCCAATCGGCGCCGGCGTGCGCGCACCACACGACCCCCACGGCGACCAGCGCGGCGCCGAGCGCGCGGTCGCGCCCGCGCATGCGCAGGGCGAAGCCGGCGAGCATCGCCACGAGCGCGATGACGACGAGCAGCGCGCCGACGAGGCCCAGCTCGGCCAGCACCTCCTGGTAGAGGCCGTGCGCGTCGATCATCCGCTCCACCTGCGAGCGGTCCTCGTTCCACAGCGCCTCGAACATGCCCGCGCCGTGGCCGTGCAGCGGCTCCTCGGCGAAGCCGTCGAGCGCGACGTCCCACTGCTCGACGCGGCCGCTGCTCTCGGCGGCGCCCAGCCGCGCGCGCAGGTCGGTGGTCGCCGCCGGCTTCGCCTGGCCGTGGAAGAACGTGTCGACGGCGTCGGACGCCCGCTGCGGCGCGCCCGCCGCGAGGAGCACGACGACGGCCGCCAGCGCGCCGAGGCCCCACGCCGCCCGCACGGCGACGCCCTCTGTCGTGCGCCTCGCGACCAGGCGCGTGATCCGCGGCGCCGCCACGCCCAGGGCGGCCCGGATGACGATCGCGTTCACGACCGCCACCACGAGCACGAGCGCGACGTCCTTGCCCTGCTCGACAGCGAGCGGCTGCGTCGGGTCGGTCGAGGCCAGCGCCTCCGCGCCGTAGGCCGAGACGAGCGCGACCGCGGTCGGCACCGCGGTCGCCAGCAGCGCCGCCAGCTGGCCCGCGCCGAGCGTGAGCACGAGGTACAGGACGATCCCCAGCGCGCCGACGACGATCGCGCCGCGCGAGAACGTGAACAGCGCGGTGACGGCGAGGATCGGCACCGCGCCGGCCGACAGCGCGCGGACCGCGAGGGGCTCGGCGGCGTCGGCGCTGAAGTGCAGGAACAGCAGCGCGCCCATGACGGCCATCACGCCGAGCGCGTTCCAGTAGGTGACGGGGTGGCTGAGGCGCCCGGGCGTGATGCCGAGGTCGCCGCTGAACGTGTCGGGCAGCAGGCGGGTCACCAGCCCGACGACGCACACGAACAGCAGCGCGACCGCGACGCCGCGCAGCATCCACCGCAGGTCGCCGGGCTCGCGCCGCATCGACGCGAACAGCGCGACGACCAGCGCGTAGAGCAGCGCGCGGTCGGCCTCGACGATCGCGCGGCCGGGGGCGTCCGACCACTCGGACGACAGCATCGTCCACGCCGCGAAGAGCGCGAGCGCCGCCGCGGGGACCCACGCCAGCAGGCTGAAGCCGCCGACCGGGTCGCGGGCGAGCGTCGTGCGCAGGACGAGGACCTGCAGGACGAGGATCGTCGCGAACGCGACCGAGTCCGGGAAGAACCCGCCGGCGTTGAAGCTGAAGTAGACGACCAGGAAGGACGGGAACGCGAGCAGCGCGGCGCGCCCGGCGGTCTCGCCGAGCCTGAGTGCGCGTGTGGCCGCGTCCTCGGCCTGCGGGGACGAGGCTGCGACTGCCGTTAGAAGCTGCCCTCTTCGAGGTTGCCGGTGAGGCCGTCCTCGATGCCGCCGAAGTCGCCGAGCGTCAGCTCCTCGACGGAGCCGAGCGGGATGAGCCGCGGGGCGTCGTACGCCGCGCGGCCCGTGGTCTGGTCGTCGTGCCGATCGGTCACTGTGGGGGTTCTCCTCGTTTTTGGTGCATCCGTGCCCTGCAAAGGCTATCGGCCCTCATCTCAGGATTCCAGCATCGCCGTTGGCCTCCTGGCCGGACGGCGACCCTCCGTCTCCGCCGCCCGCCGGAGGCGTCTGCGAGTGGTCCTGGGGCGCGACCACCGGAGCGGCCGGCTGCGGCGGGTTGGCCGGCTTCTTGCCGACCACGACCGTCCGGCCCGGCGCCTTCACCTGCGCGCCGTCGCCGCCGCGCTTGGCCGCCCGCAGCGCGCGCGCAGCGCCCGCGCGACGCCGCGCGGCGCGACGGTGAGCGGCGCGGCGGCGAGCCGATCCCCGCGCATGGCGCCCGGCGTCGCGGCGCTCTCGTGCCGCCGCCCCGTCCCGTCGCTTCGCGTCCTGCTCACGGGCGGGCGCGGCCGCCGGCGCCCCGGTCTCGGTGCTGCCGGCGGCCCGCGAGGGCGCGACGGCTTCCGTGCCGCCGTCGCCGCCCCCGCAGCCCGCCGCGACGAGCGCGAGGAGCAGCACCGACGTGGACACCAGGGTCCGCATCAGCCTGTTCCAGCTGCTCCTGCGCCGTCCGGGCCCGCTTTCGCCTACTCGGCCTCGTGGTTGTAGCTGAACGAGTACGACCCGCTGCGGTCGACCAGGAACTTGATCGCGACCACGACGTCGCCCCCGTTCGGCAGGACGCCGCCCGTCAGCCCCGTGTCCTCGTTGAGCGGGACGACCAGCGTGGAGTTCAGGCCGCCGCCCGCCGTCTGGGTGGGGGGCTGCTCGACCTTCGCGCCCAGCGCCGGCTCGCCGGCGACCGTGGCCGTGGCGATGTCGGTCGCGCGCAGCAGCGCCTGCGTCGCCGAGGCGGTGCCGTACGTCGTCAGCTGCGTCAGCCGCAGCCGCAGGCTGGTCACGCTGTGACCGGTGCGGTTGGTGATGCGGCGCCGCACGATGAGCGTGCCCGGCGTCCCCGCCGCGGTCTCGCGGTTCGGCGACGTGCTCGAGCTGACGCCCGTGTTCATCAGCGCCGAGTACATGCCGTCGTTCGGCGTGGCGGTGGCGCCGTCGTTCTCGAGGATCGGCGACCCCGTGTTCTCCGGCCCCGGCGCGCCCTGGATCGACGGCTGGCCCGCGTAGGTCGACAACGACGCGTTGACCACGAAGTCGAAGTCCGACGCGTTGTTGTTGGTGTCGAGGGGCTGGCCGCCGGCGCCGGTGAACTTGCGGACGTGCGCGTACTGCTGGGTCGTGAGCGCCGAGATGGGCGGCTCCGCGGTCCCCTCGAAGTACGTGAACCCGGGGTGGTGGTAGTGGTCGTCGGGGATCTTGCCGTTCGGGAAGCCCGCCTTGTCGACCACGATCCGCTCGTCGACGGCGTCGAAGACGTTCGAGTCGTACATGAGCGCGATGCCGCCGTCGGACGGGACGTCGCCGACCGACTGGACGTCGGTCTCGGTGTCGCCGAACGCGTACCCGTCGAGCGAGTAGCCGGGCGAGGCGTCGCCGGGCTTGTTCGTCATGAGGTACTTGGTGTGCGGCAGGACGTCGCTGTCGCTGTGGGGCACGATCGAGACCGTGTCGGCCGGCTCGGGCGTCGGCGCGAAGTACTCGATCCAGAACACCGAGTTGTCCTCGTCGGAGTTCAGGTCGATCGACGTGTTCGTCTTGTTGTAGATCTCGAAGAACTCGTCGTTCGCGCCGTTCGGGCCGTGGAAGCGGAACTCGGAGATGACGAGGTCACCCGGGTTCACGGTCGGGTTGGGCGCCGCCTGAGCGACGGGCGCGGCCGCGGCCGTCGCGCCGAAGGCCCCGGCGACGGCTACGGCACGAAGGATCGAAGCTCTCGGAGAGCGCACGCAGGACTCCTCGTGGGGGTGAACAGGTTGGCGGCAGTCGCGGAAGTGCCCCACCGCGACCGAGCGACCCTAACCCGCGCGCGGGGGCCGATCAACTCTTCGGCGTGCGATATTCGTCCACGTCCTGGGGCGCGGACTTCAGCCACGCCTGGTGGAGCAGCAGCGAGGTGCGCGCATCGCTGCGCGAACCGCGCCAGAGCTCCCGCAACCGCTCCACGTCGACCAGCTCGGGGTCGACGCCGGTCCCGTCCCACTCCTCGGCGAACCGCCGCGTCGCGGCGCCCTGCCACACCGCGCTGAACACGGCCTTCGTCGGGCGCGCGAGCACGTCGGCGGGCAGCAGGTCGCCGAACAGCGCCCGCAGCGCGGCCGTGCGATCGCCGAAGCCGTGCCGGCCGCCCGCCGCGGCGACGGCCGCGAGCAGCCGCGGGTGGAAGAACGGATGCGCGGCCGTGGCGCCGGCATCGGCCGCCAGCGCGCCCACGGTGCGCTGCTGCAGCGCCACGTACCGCAGGCGCCCGAGCCACGCGACGCGGCGCGGCCACGACAGCGGCTCGGCGGCGCGCCTTCGGGCGTACGCGCGGTCGACGGCGCGCCGTGCGGCCGGCCGCAGCCACGGCAGCTCCAGCGCGCTGCCCCTGCGTCGCACGAGCCGGCGCGCCCCGGGCGGCGCCAGCGCCAGCGCGACGTGCGCGGCGTCCCTCGGCCGCGGCCGCTCGCGCCGGGCCAGCACGTCCGCGGCGCGCCGCCAGCGCCAGGCGCCGAACAGCTCGTCGCCCCCGGCGCCGGTCAGCAGCGCGCCGCCCCCCGCGTGCTCGAGCACGAGCGAGTGCCAGAACGCGTTCGCCGGGAAGACGACGCCGTGGCGGCGCAGCATCGTCCGCGCCGCGGGCCCGAGGTAGTCGAGCTCCTCCGGCCGGTCGACGCGCACCCAGTCGTCGAGCCCGAGGTGCCGGACGACGCGCTCCTGCCACTCGGTCTCGACGGTGCGCGGGGCGTGCGGGAACACGAACGAGACCGGCACCGGCAGCGGCACGCCGTGGCGCCGCGCCGCGCGCACCGCGGCCGCGAGGACGACGGACGAGTCGCGGCCGCCGGAGAAGCTCACGACGCACGGGGTGCGCTCCAGCGACGGCAGCACGAGCGCCTCGAGCGCGTCGGCGGGCGTCTCGCGCCGCTCGGGCGCCAGGGGCGTCGCGGGCGGCGGCTCGTCGTCGAACGGCCAGCCGCAGGCGACGTCCAGCGGGCGGAGGCCGGGCTCGGGCATGGCGTTAGTCTGCCGCCGCATGAGCGAGGAGACGCTGCGGCTGCGGGCCGACCGGGTCGAGTGGCGCGCCGTCGGCGAGGAGGTCGTCGCGCTCGACGTCGCCGAGTCGATGTACCTCGCGGTCGGGCCCGTCGGCGCCGCGATGTGGCCGCACCTCGCGGAGGGCACGGACCTCGAGCGGCTCGTCGAGGTCGTGACCGCCGGCTTCGAGGTCGACGCGGAGACCGCGCGCCGGGACATCCGCGCGTTCATCGAGGACCTCCGCGAGCGCGACCTGCTCGAGCGCTGACGCGGTGGCCGGCGCGGTCGTCGAGGCGCAGGGCGTCCGCCGCTCGTTCGGGCGCCGCGAGGTGCTGGGCGGCGTCGACCTGGTCGTCGAGCGCGGGGAGCGTGTCGCCCTGCGCGGCCCGAACGGCAGCGGCAAGAGCACGCTGCTGCGCTGCGTGCTCGGCTCGATCCAGCCCTCCGCGGGCACCGTGCTCGTCTGCGGCGAGCCGGCCGGCACGCTGGAGGCGCGGCGGCGCATCGGCGCGACGCTCTCGCAGGACCGCTCCTTCTACCTGCGGCTGTCGGGCCGCGACAACCTGCTCTTCTTCGCCCGGCTGCGCCTGCCCTCGCTCCGCGCCGCGCGCGCCGAGGTGCAGCAGGTCGTCGACGAGCTCGAGATCGGCGCGATCGCGGCGCAGCGCGTCAGCCGGTGCTCGACGGGGATGACCCAGCAGCTCGGGTTCGCCCGCGCGCTCCTCGGCGCGCCGGCGGCGCTGCTGCTCGACGAGCCGACCCGCTCGCTCGACGAAGGCGCCACCGCCGGGATGTGGGCGGCGCTCGACCGCCGCCCCGATCTCGCCGTCCTCATCGCCACCCACCGCGACGAGGACGTGACCCACTGCCACCGGACCCATGACCTGGCCGGTTAGCCGCCAGAGCCCGGCCGTCGTCCGGGCGATCGCCCGCCGGGACTTCGACAACGCGCGCTCCTACCGCCTCGCGTGGGGGCTCGAGGCTTTCGCGGCGCTCCTCGGCGTCTCGCTCTACTACTTCATCTCCGAGACGTTCCGCGAGGTCGACCCCGCCGAGCTCTCCGGCGCGCCGAGCTACTTCGCGTTCGCGCTCGTCGGCGTCGTGCTCGGGTTCGTGATCCAGTCCTCGACGATCGGCCTGACGCGGCGCATCCGCGAGGAGCAGCTCACCGGGACCCTCGAGGCGGTCGTCGTCCAGCCCGTCCGCGACGCCGACCTGGGGTTGGGGCTGGCGTGCTACCCGTTCCTGAACTCCGGCCTGCGCGCCGGCGTCTACCTCCTCGGCGCCGACCTCGTCCTGGGCGTCGACTTCTCGCGGGCCGACTGGCTGGGCCTGGTGCTCGTGCTGTTCGCGACGACGCTGCTCTTCTTCGCGCTGGGCCTGGTCTTCGGGGCGATTGTGCTGCTCGTCAAGCAGGCCCAGGCGATCGCGGCGATCGGGACGCTGACGATCACGATGCTCGGCGGCGCCTACTTCCCGGTGGCGGTGCTGCCCGGGTGGCTGGAGCCGCTGGCCTCGCTGGCGCCGACGAAGATGGCGTTCGACGGCGCGCGGGCCGCGCTCTACCGCGGCGGCGGCTGGGGCGACGACGTGCTCGGCCTCGTCGCCATCGCCGTCGTCTGCATCCCGCTCGGGCTCGCGCTGTTCACGGCGAGCCTGCGGTGGCAGCGCCGGCGGGGGTCGATCGGCGAGTACTAACGCGCCTGCTTTTTAACGGCGGAGGGCGGCCACAGGGGCCGCCCTCCGAAGTCACGTCGCTTGCGCGGTGGCTACTTCTTGCCGCCGGCCTGCGCGGGGCACGGCTGGTTGCCGTTGTTCTTGCCGGGAGGCCCGGTGTGGTCGTGGTTCTTGTCGCCACAGCCCTTGCCCGGCTGGCCGTACTGGCCCTTCGCCGCGTTGCCGTTGCCGTTGCCGCCGGCAGCGGCGATGACGCCACCCGTCGCGCCGGCCATCAGGGCCAGGGACGCGAGGGCGGCCAGAAGGCGCGTCTTCAAGACGGCTCCTCTCGGTCGCGAGGACGCGGCCTTCGCCATCGCCCTCATCTTGATCTGATCGAGCTCCAAGGCCGACGCCTCGGGGCGGTGCTCGCGAAGGCGCTGGGCGACCTCGTCGAGATCCTCATCCCACTGGCCCATTCCAGCTCCTGGCTCGAAAGCGGTCATGCACCCCCTCATACGAACGGGCCGCCCGGTTTCTGACTGGCGCCCGAAAAAAGTCTGGTGGCCATGCCTTGGACGAATCTCCGATGTCAGATGAGCAGGAAAGCAGTGGACATGGGCGGCCAGGACGGTTAGGTTCGCTCCTGCCGGTGATCGCCGCCAGTCCACGGAAGGACGCACCGGCACTAACACAAGATCCGCTCGGAGCTTTCGTTGGAAGCCAGTAGTCGACCCATGCCCGGAGTGCCGGCCCCCACAGCCCGGCGTAAGAGAATCACCCGTCCGCGTCTCGGCCGCCTGGCCGTCGATGCCGCGACGGTCGATCCCCGCCTCGCCCCCGACGCGATCCTCGAGATCGAGTCGGCGACGCGTGAGGTCGAGTCCCGCGACCGCATGTACCGGCGCGTCCTCGCGTACGCGGACGTCACGTCCGCGGCGCTCGCGCTCTTCCTCTGCGTGTCGGTCCTCGGCGACGACCGGCTGCGCTTCGCCACCTTCCTCGCGCTGCCGCTGATCGTGGCCGCGAGCAAGATCCAGGGCCTCTACGACCGCGACGAGCTGCTCATCCGCAAGACGACGATGGACGAGGCGCCGCAGCTCTTCCAGCTGTCGACGCTGTACGCGCTCGTGCTGTGGATCCTCGACGACGTGCTCATCGACGGTCAGCTGGGTGACGAGCAGGTCGTGGTCCTGTGGGCCGCGCTGTTCGGCTTCGCGCTCGTCGGCCGCCGGGCAGCCCGCGGCTTCGTCGGGCGGTTCGCGCCGGTCGAGCGCTGCCTGTTCATCGGCGACGCCGCCAGCTACGAGCGGCTCGGCACCAAGCTCCGGACGGACGACGTCAAGGCGGAGCTGGTCGGGCGCATGTCGCTGCAGCGGACCGCCCGGCGCGGCGACCGCGCCGCCACGGCGCAGGAGCTGCGCGAGCTGATCTCGTGGACCGGCGCGCACCGCATCGTCATCGACCCGCACGCGCTGCCCGCCGAGGAGATGCTGGACTTCGTCCGCGCCGCCAAGAGCGTGGGCGTCCGCGTGAGCCTCGTGCCGCGGATCCTCGACGTGGTCGGCAGCTCGGTCGTCTTCGACCACGTCCAGGGCGTGACGCTCCTGGGCGTCCGCCGCTTCGGCCTCACGCGCTCCTCGCGGATGGTCAAGCGGGCGTTCGACCTGTGCGGCGCGACGTTCGGCCTGCTCGTCGCGGGCCCGCTGATGCTCGCGATCGCGATCGCCATCAAGCTCGACTCGCGCGGGCCGGTGCTCTTCCGCCAGACGCGCGTCGGGCGCGACGGCAAGCACTTCCGCATCTGCAAGTTCCGGACGATGTGCAACGACGCCGAGGAGCGCAAGGCCGAGCTGCGGGCGATCAACGAGGCCGAGGGCCTCTTCAAGATCGCCGACGACCCGCGCGTGACGCGCGTCGGCAGGCTGCTGCGCAGGACGTCGCTGGACGAGCTGCCCCAGCTGTTCAACGTGATGACCGGCGACATGAGCCTCGTCGGGCCGCGGCCGCTCGTGCTGGACGAGGACGAGCAGATCACGGGCTGGGACCGCCGGCGGCTGCAGCTGACGCCGGGCATGACCGGGCACTGGCAGATCCTGGGCTCGGCCCGGGTGCCGCTGCACGAGATGGTGAAGATCGACTACCTCTACGTCGCGGGGTGGTCGCTCTGGAGCGACATGAAGATCCTGCTCCGCACCGTCCCGTACATGCTCGGCCGCCGCGGCATGTAGCGCGCTCCGTCCGGGTGGGGCGTCAACCTCGGAGGCGTAGGTGAAGCCTCGCCGGGGCAGAACGGATCTGCCGCGGAGGCGCGCTATGGGTCTTGCGCTCGGCATCGGAGTCGGGACGGCCGTCTGGACGGCGGCGTTGGTCCTGCTGGTCGCGCTGTGCCGCGCGGCGGCGACGGGTGACGCGGCTACCATCGTCCGCCCATGCGCGCCCTGGTCACCGGCGGAGCCGGGTTCATCGGCTCCAACCTCGTCGACGCCCTGCTGGAGCGCGGCGACGACGTCGCGGTCGTCGACGACCTCTCCTCGGGGAAGGAGTCGAACCTCGCGGCGGCGCTCGATCGCGGCGCCCGCCTGCACCGCGCGGACATTCGCGACGGGGCGGCGATGGCCGAGATCGCCGGGCGCGAGCGCCCAGAGCTGATCTTCCACCTGGCGGCCCAGATCGACGTGCGGGTGTCCGTCGCCCGGCCGGCGTACGACGCCCGGACGAACATCGAGGGCACGATCAACATGCTCGAGGCGGCGCGCTCGGCTGGCGCTTCGCGCTTCGTCTTCGCTTCCACGGGCGGCGCGATCTACGGGGAGACCGACGTCGTCCCGACGCCGGAGGAGCACGCGCCCCGCCCGATGGCGGGCTACGGGCAGTCGAAGTTCTGCGCCGAGGCGTACCTCGGGCTGTACGAGCGGCTGCACGGGCTGTCGACGGTCGCGCTGCGGTTCGGGAACGTCTACGGCCCGCGGCAGGACCCGCACGGCGAGGCGGGCGTGATCGCCATCTTCACCGGCCGCGCGCTCGACGGCGGCCGGCCGACGGTGTTCGGCGACGGTCGCCAGACGCGCGACTACATCTACGTCGGGGACCTCGTCGAGGCGATCGTCGCGGCGTCGGGCGCGGACGCCGGCGGCGCGATCAACATCGGCACCGAGGAGGAGACCACGGTGCTCGAGCTGATCGACGCGATGCGCGAGGCCGTCGGCAAGTCGGAGGACGAGTTCGCGCCCGAGTTCGCCGACGCGCGGCTCGGCGAGATCGCGCGCAGCTGCCTCGCCGTCGGGCGGGCGCGGGAGGTCCTCGGGTGGGAGAGCCGCGTCGACGTCCGCGAGGGGATCCGCCGGACGCTCGAAGCCGCCCGTTGACGCCCGGCGCCTCCCCGACCGACCAGCCCCTCGGCTCGCCCGCGCCCGGCCCCTCCGCCCGCGCCCCTTCGCTCATCACCGGGGTGACCGGCCAGGACGGCTCGATCCTCGCGGAGCTGCTGCTCGCGGAGGGCCGCGAGGTCGTCGGGGTGGTCCGGCCGGGGTCGCCACCGCATCCCTCCGTGCCCACGGTCGAGGCGGACCTCCTCGACGCGCCCGCTCTGCGCGCGGCGATCGTCGACGCGGCGCCGGCGGAGGTCTTCCACCTGGCGGCGCCCGCGTTCGTGCCGGCGTCGTGGGACGACCCGGCGGGGACGATGGCGGCGATCGCTGGCGCGACCGCGGTGGTGCTCGGCGCGGCGCGGGAGGTCGGGGCGCGGGTGCTCGTCGCGTCCTCGGCGGAGATCTTCCGGGCGTCGGGCGTCTCGCCGCAGCGCGAGGACACGCCGCCGCGGCCCGCGAGCCCGTACGGCGTCGCGAAGCTCGCGGCGCACGAGCTGTGCGGGGTGCTGCGCTCGCGCGGCCTCTTCGCGTGCTCGATCGTCGCGTACAACCACGAGTCGCCGCGGCGGCCGGAGCGGTACGTCACGCGGACGCTGTCCCGCGGCGCCGCGGCGGTGAAGCTGGGGCTGGAGAAGGAGGTCCTCGTCGGGGACCTCGAGGCGCGGCGCGACTGGCTGCACGCCTCGGATGTCGTGCGCGGGATGGTGCTCGCGCTGCGGCACTCCGAGCCCGGCGACTACGTGCTGGCGAGCGGCGTCGCGCGGACCGTGCGCGAGTTCGCGGACGCCGCGTTCGGGGTCGTGGGGCTCGAGGCCGCGCCGTACCTGCGCGTCGACGAGTCGCTGGTGCGTCCGCCGGAGACGACGGTCGCGTGCGGCGACGCGTCCCGGGCCCGGGACGTGCTGGGCTGGGAGCCGCGGATCGGGTTCGAGGCGATGGTGCGCGAGATGGTCGAGGCCGACCTGCATCGTCTGTCCGGCCACTCGGAGGGCTGATCGCGCAAGCCCCTCGCGCGCGGGCGTCGATGGGCGGAGCGTGGGGGTCCGCCTGCGCATCGATCGTCATGCCGTCGCCGCGCTCGTCGTGTGCGCGCTCGTGCTGCTCGCCGGCTGCCTCGCCGCCGGCGGGCCGGTGAGCGCCTCCGCCGGATCCGCGGCGCCGCGGGCGGAGTTCGGCGACGTCGTCAGCGAGCCCGCCGACGCCCTCTTCCCGGTCGACGGGCCGTCGATGGCGCGGGCGCGCGAGCTGGCGGAAAGCCACTGGGGCGCGACCCCGTGCGACGGGGCGGTCGTCCTCGCCTGGGCGCCGCTCGAGCCGGGAACGAACGCGACCGCGTCGTGGCGGAACCCGACCCACGCGTGGGACAACGCCGGCGAGAACTTCGACTGCCGCATCGACTTCAACACCCGCGCCGACTTCGACTGGCCGAAGCTCTGCACGGTGATGACCCACGAGATCGGCCACCTGCTCGGGCGCCAGCACACCGGCGATCCCGGCGACGTCATGGCCGCGCTCTACTCGCAGCCGCTGCCGGAGTGCCGCGAGGCGGCCGACCCGGCGCGGCCGGAGCCGGTCGTCGAGGTCGAGCCGCCCGACGACGAGATCGAGGCCGTCGCCGCGGCCCCCCGCCGCTCCTCCCGCGACCGGACCCGCTCCGCCCGCGCCGCCCGCCGCCGCGCCGCGCGCTGCCGCGCCGCCCGCCGAGCCCTCGGAGGCCGGCTCTCATTGCGCGGGGCGAAGCGGCTCGGCTGCCGGCTCCCCCGCGCGACTCGCCGCACGCTGCGCGCGGCGTAGAGCCGCGGCTCCGGAGCGGCGCGCGCTCGTCGGCAGCGCTCGGCGCCCCCGCGCCCCGCGCCGCTCCACGCGCGCGACCTCATCCCCGCCTCCTGCCCGCCGCCCGCGTCGCTCCGCCGCCGCGCGCCCGCGCGCCTTCACGCCGCGACCGCGAGTCACGCGTCGTACACGCTCGCGAGTGCGCGGGCGACGACCTCCGGGGCCGCGACCCGCGCGACCGCTTCGAGCCCTGCGCGGGCCGCGGCCTCGTTCGCTCGCAGCCTCGCGGCGAGATCGCCCAGCGCGCCGGCGTCGCCGGGCGGGGCGAGTTGATCGGCGGGGACCAGCTCCGGCAGCGCGCCGATCCGCGTCGCGGCCACCGGCAGCCCGCGCGCCATCGCCTCGGCGGCGGCGAGCCCGAACGTCTCGCCGGAGCGCGACGGCACGATCGCGACGCTCGCTGCAGCGCGGAGCCGCTCCAGCTCGTCCTCCGGGACGCGGCCGGCGAACCGCACGTCCGCGCCCGCGGCGTGCGCGCGCAGCTCGGCGTCGAGCGGGCCGTCGCCGGCGATCACGAGCGGCAGCCCGGCGGAGCGGCAGGCGTCGATCGCGACGTCGATCCCCTTCTCCGGCGCGAGCCGCGACGTCACGAGCGCCGGGCCGGCGGCGTCGAACCGCGGCGCGCTCGCGACGGCGCGCACGACGTGCGGCACGACCGTGACCCGCTCCCCCAGCGGCGCGCGCAGCTCGCGCAGCCGCTGGAGGGCGAACGCGCTCGGGACGATGAACGCGTCGGCCTGCGCGGCCATCCGCCGCTGCCACAGCGCCAGCGACGCGCCGTACGCGGCGGCCTCCGCCCGGTTGCCGCGGCAGTTCAGGCGGATGCCCGGCCATGTGTACCGGCCGTGGCAGCGCGTGCACTCCTCCCCTCGCGTGAAGCAGACCGCGACGGCGCAGACGAGGCGGTAGTTGTGGAGGTGCACGACGACGCGCGCGCCCGCCTCGCGCGCGGCGGCGAGCGCCCGCCAGCCGAACTGCGGCAGGAGGTTGTGGGCGTGCACGACGCGGGCGCGCGTGCGGCGGACGGCGCGCGCGACGTCGTCCGGATCCACGCCGCCGCGCAGCAGGCCGGCCGCCGCGTGCCCGCGACCGGAGGCGCCGGAGTCGCGCGTCAGGACCTCGGCGTCCTCCCCCAGGTGCTCGCGGACGAGCCACGCGAGGTCGTCGACCGCGCGCTCCTCGCCGCCGGTGGTCCGGTAGCGGTTGTGGAGGAAGAGGATCACCCGGTGCGCAGCCTGACAGCAGGCCGCGCGTGGTACCCCTTCCCGCGTGGATGCGGCCATCGTCGTCCCGACCAAGGACCGTGCGTCCTACCTCGACGTCGCGCTGCGCGGGCTCGCCGCGCAGGCGCGCGAGGCGGGCGCGGACCTGCTCGTCGTCGACGACGGGCCCTCCTCCGCGACCCGCGACCTCGCGGCGCGGCACGGCGCCCGGTACGTCGCGCACGCCTCGTCGCGCGGGCTGAACGCTGCGCGGAACACCGGGATCGCCGCGACGACCGCCGAGCTCGTCTGCTTCGTCGACGACGACGTGCGGGTGCTGCCCGGCTGGCTGCGCGCGCTGCTCGACGGGGCGGAGCGCAACCCCGGCCACGGCTGCCTCACGGGCCCGGTGCGCGCCGTCTTCGAGGGCTACGCGCCGCGGTTCTGCGGGCGCGAGGGGCCGCCGATCACGTTCCTCGACCTCGGCCCGAGCGAGCGCGACGCCCCGCACGCGTGGGGCGCGAACCTGGCGGTCCGGCGGTCGGCGGTCGAGGAGGTCGGGCCGTTCGACGAGTCGCTCGGGCTGTACGGCGACGAGCAGGAGTGGGAGGCGCGGCTGCACGCGGCCGGCGGGCGGATCCGCTGGCTTCCGCGCGCCGCGCTGGAGCACCGCCGAGCGGGGCCGGACGCACGCGTGTCCTCCCTCGCCCGCGCTGCACGGGCGCGCGGCCGCGCGGCCCGGCGCGAGGACGTCGCGAAGGGGACGCCGCCGTCGCTCGCGCGCGAGGCCCGCGTCCTCCTCGGCGCGCTCGCCCACGGCCCGCGCTTCGGCTGCGCCAACGGCCCGATCTTCACCGCGCACTCGATCGGTCGGATCGAGGAGGCGCTCCAACCGTCGCCCGCGGCGGCCGAGGACTTCCTCTCCGGCGCGTCCGGCACCGTCGGCGGAAGGCGGGCCGTCGCCCGGGCCGCCGCCGACGCCGCGCTCGACGTCGCGTGGCGCCGCGGCCCCTCGCGGTCGGCGCCGCGGCGCGTGCTCGTGCTGTCCGTCGCGCGGGAGGGAAGCCCGTGGTGGCCCGGCGCCGAGAGGATCCTGCGCTCGTCGTCGCACCACGTCGAGATCCGGACGACCGACGTCGACGGCCGCGGGAAGTTCGAGAACCTGAACCGCCTGCTCGCCCGCGAAGCGATCCGTCCGGACGCCGCCGAAGGGATCGCTTCGCGCTTCGACTGGCTCCTGGTCGTCGACGACGACGTCGCCCTGCCGGCCGGGTTCCTCGACCGCTTCCTCGCGATCGCGGAGCGCCACGGGTTCAAGCTCGCGCAGCCCGCGCACCGTCTCTCCAGCCACGCGGCGTGGGCGGTGACGCGCCGCCGCCCCGCGAGCGTCGCGCGCGAGACGAGCTTCGTCGAGATCGGGCCGGTGACCGCGTTCCACCGCGACACGTTCGGCGCGCTGCTCCCGTTCCCCGACCTCAGGATGGGCTGGGGCCTCGACGCGCACTGGTCGGCGGTCGCGCGCGAGCGCGGCTGGCGGATGGGCGTCGTCGACGCGACCCCGATCCACCATGCCGTGCCGGCCGCCGCGGCGTACGGGCGCGACGAGGCGGTCGCCGAGGCGCGCGCGTTCCTCGACGGGCGGCCGTACGTCCGCCGCGACGACGTCCGGACGCTGCGGACGCACCGGTGAAGGTCGCCGTCGTCGCCGAGTTCTACCCCTGGGCGGAGGACCCGGTTCTGGGCGTCTGGGCGCACCGCCAGGCGATCGCCGCGCGCGACGCCGGCGCGGACGTCCGCGTCTTCGTGCTCCACCGCCTGATCCCGCCGAAGGCGGACTTCACCCCGCGGTCGCTCGCCGCCAAGCTCCGCCAGCCGCGCCGCGCGCAGCTCGACGGGATCGCGGTCGAGTACGTCCCCTTCGTCTCGCCGCCGCGCGGGCGGTCGTACGGGTCGTGGGGCGCCTGGGCCGCGCGGCCGCTCGCCCGCGCGCTGAGGCGCCACGACTTCGACCTCGTCCACGCGCACAACGCGGTCCCGGCGGGGGACGCCGTCCTCCGCACCCGCGTGACGAAGCCGCTCGTCGTCTCCGTCCACGGCGGCGACGTGTTCTTCACCGTCAAGCGCTGGCCGGAGCCGGTGCGGCGGGCGCTCGCCGGCGCCCGCCTCGTGCTCGCGAACAGCGCCGGCGTGGCGGAGATGACGGGGGTGGAGCACACGCGCGTCGTGCACCTCGGCACGGACATCCCGCGCGAGACCGCGCCGGGTGAGGGCGTCGTCACCGTCGCGCACCTCGACCCCCGCAAGCGCCACGCCGACGTCATCCGCGCGCTGCCCGACGGCGTGCGGTACGAGATCGTCGGCGACGGGCCCGAGCGGGAGCGGCTGGAGGCCCTCGCCGACGACCGCGTGACGTTCCACGGCCAGCTCCCGCCGGCGGCGGCGCAGGAGGTCGTCCGGCGCTGCCGCGTCTTCGCGATGCCGTCGAGCGACGAGGCGTTCGGGGTCGCGTACGTCGAGGCGATGGCGGCCGGCCTCCCGGCGATCGGCTGCGCGGGCGAGCCAGGGCCGGAGGAGATCGCGCGCTGCGGCGAGGGGATCCGCCTCGTGCCGCGCGGCGATCTCGACGCGCTGCGCGCCGCGCTCGCCGAATGCCTCGAGGCGCCGAACCTCGGCGCGAAGGCGCGGCGGACCGTCGAGCGGCACTTCACCTGGGAGCAGTGCGGGAGAGCGACCGTCGCCGCGTACGAGGAGGCGCTGCGGTGATCGCGCCGCGGCCCATCCTCCTCGTGACGAGCGAGGTCCCGCCGGACCGCGTCGCCTCGTTCCGCGCGCTGCACGCGCGCATGCCGCTGCTCGTCGCGCGGTTCGGCGGCGAGCGGCGCCACGCGATGACGGGGGTGGACGACCCGGGCGTGCCGGTCGTCGACGTCGCCGAGCGCGAGGTCGCGAAGCTGGCGAAGGGCGCGCGCGCGGTCGTGGCCGGGACCGTCGGGCGCGTCGCGCTGCCCGCCGCGTACCTCGGCGCGCGGCGGGCGGGGGTGCCGTTCGTGCTCTGGACCGCGTTGTGGTGGCACCCCCGGACGCCCGCCCATGCCGCGAGTTGGTCACTTCTCCGCCACCTCTACGCGAACGCCGGCGCCGTCGCGACGTACGGCGAGCACGTCAGCTCGTACGTCGCCCGGAGGGGCGCGCGGAACGTGCACGTCGCGCCGCAGGCGGTCGACGCCGCGTTCTGGAGCGCGCCGCGCGAGGAGCCCGGCCGCTTCCGCGCCGTCTTCGTCGGCCGCGTCGCGCGCGAGAAGGGGATTCACGTCCTCCTCGACGCCTGGCGGCGCGCGCGTGTCGACGGCGAGCTCGTCGTCATCGGGCCGGGCGCGGCGCGCCCGGGCGCCACCTTCACAGGCCCGCTGCCCCCGGAGGAGGTCCGAAACTTCCTGGCCGGCGCGAGCGTTCTGGTGATGCCCTCCATCGCGACCCGCGCGTTCCGCGAGCCGTGGGGGCTCGTCGCCAACGAGGCCATGCACATGAACGTCCCGGTGATCGCATCCGACGCCGTCGGCGCCGCCGCCGGCGGGCTCGTGCGCCACGAGCGCAACGGGCTGATCGTCCCTGCAAACGACGCGGAAGCGCTCGCCGGCGCCCTCCGGCGGATGGCGCGGGACGATACCCTGCGCAGGACGCTCGGCACGAACGCCGGGCGCGACGTGGCCGCCTTCACGCCCGAGGCGTGGGCGGCCGGGATGGCGGCCGCGGTGGAGTCCGCCGAGCGGCGTCGAAGGAACGCTTGATGAGACGACTCGTGCTGACAGCGCTGATCGCCCTGCTCGCCGTGCCGGCCGCGGCGGGCGGGAGCGTCGACGCGATCTACGAGGACTGCCAGGACGGCCGCCTCGACAAGCGGCACCCCAAGCCCGAGCTGCGCCAGGCGCTCAAGGACATGCCGGCCGACCTCGACGAGTACACGAACTGCCGCGAGCTGATCCGCGCCGCGCGCGACAACCAGCGCGGCGGCGGCGGCGCCGGGCCGGGCTCGACGCACGAGAACGACGGCGACGACTACGGCGCCTTGCCGGCCGGCCAGGGCGGCCTCCCGCTCGGGCCTGACGGCAAGCCGATCGACCCCCGCGGCATCGCCCAGCCGAAGGAGCGGGCGGAGCTCGACCGCGCCCGCGCGGGCGTCGACCGGCCGGCGAAGGTCGCCGGCGTGAGCCCCGGCGGCCGCGACGCCGACCTCCCGTTCCCGCTCGTCGCGCTGCTCGTCCTCACCGCCGCCGCCGCCCTCGCCCTCGTCGCCCCGCGCCTCAGGGACCTTGTCCGCCGCCGGCTGGGGTGAGAGGCCCGCGAGCGACCCCGCTCGCGGAGCGGCCGCGGGTGTCGCGCCGGGAGGGGCCGCGGGTGTCGCCCCGGGAGGGGGCTCGGGCGTGGCCGCCGGAGGCGCGCGGAGCGGGGCCGCCGGAGCGGCGCGCGCTCGCGCGGCGCAGGCTCTGCGCCGCGGCGGGCGCTGGGCGCCGGCGCTGACGACGGTCGCGATCGCGACCCTCCTCGCCGCGGTCGTGTTCGGCGCCGGTGGGGGACAGTCCCTCGAGGGGACGACGCGCGTCGAGATCGTCCTGCTGCTCGTCGGCGGCGCGGTGTGCTCCGCGGCTACGCTCGTCGCGGCGGAGGGAACGCGGCTGCGCGGCGCCGCGCCGGTCGCGCTGCTGCTGACGCTCGCCGCCGTCGCCGCGCTCTCGATCTCCTGGGCCGTGCAGCCGTCGAGCGCGTGGCTGGAGGCGAACCGCCTCTTCGCCTACGCCGCCGCGTTCGCCGCCGCGGTCGCGGCCGCGCGCGTCGCGCCGGTCCGCTGGCCGAGCGTCATCGGCGGGATCCTGCTGGCCACGACCGCCGTCTGCGGCTACGCGCTGCTGACGAAGCTCTTCCCCGAGTGGCTCAACGAGTTCGAGCTGTTCGCGCGCCTGCGCAAGCCGTTCGGCTACTGGAACGCGGTCGGCCTCACCGGCGCGCTCGCCGTCCCGGCGTGCCTGTGGCTCGGCGCGCGCCACGAGGGAGAGCCGCTGCTCAACGCGCTCGCGTTCCCCGCGCTCGGCATCTGCCTGAGCGCGACGCTCATGGCCTACAGCCGCGGCGCGCTGCTCGCGGCGGCGGCCGGCGCGGCGCTCTGGTTCGTCCTCGCGCCCCTGCGCCTGCGCGGCGCGACCGTCCTCATCGCCGGCGCGGCGGGCGCTGCGATGATCGCTGCGTGGTCCTTCGGCCAGGAGGCGCTGTCGACCGACCGCGCCGCCCTGGACGACCGCAGCGTCGCCGGCCACGAGCTGCTCGTCCTCGTCGTCTTCGTCCTGCTCCTCCTGTACGTCGCGGGCGTCGTCGCGGGCTTCGTGGCCGACGCGAAGGAGCTGCGGCCGCGCGGCCGGACGCGGGCCGGCATCGCGCTGCTCGTCGCGCTCGCGCTCACGCCGGTGGCCGCCGCCGGAGCGCTCGCGACGACCGACGAGGGCCTCGGCGGCAGCCTCGACAACGCCTGGACCTCGCTGACCGACACGAGCGCGGTCGGTCCCGCGAACGACCCGAGCCGCCTGACCGCGACCGGCAGCGTCCGGTCCCGCTACTGGGACGAGGCGTTCCAGATGTGGCGCGACGAGCCGGTCACCGGCCTCGGCGCCGGCGGCTACGCGACGGCGCGGCCCCAGTACCGCGAGGACCTCCTCGACGTCCAGCACGCGCACGGCTACGTCCCCGAGACGATGGCGGAGCTCGGCCTGCTCGGCCTCGGCGTCAGCATCGCGCTGCTGATCGCGTGGATCGTCGCCGCGCGCACCTCGATCCGCGCCGCCCGCGAGCCGGAGCGCGCCGGGCTGGTCACGCTCGCCGCCACCGCCGTCGTGCTCGGCGCGCACGCGTCGATCGACTGGACGTGGGCGGTGCCAGGCACCGCGGTGATCGGGCTGATCGCCGCGGGCTGGGTCGCGGGGAGGGGACCGGAGGCGGGAGGCGCCGTCGCCGGCGCGCCGCCGCCGGGTGCCGCGCCCGCGCCGAGCGCGGCGCGCCCGCCGCGCCGCCGCGATCCTCGCCGCCTCACCGCCGCCGCCGCGATCGCCGCGTTCGCGCTCTTCGCCGCCTGGACCGCCTGGCAGCCGCTGCGCTCGAGCGACGCCGCCGACGAGGCGATCACCGCGCTCGACCGCGGCGACTTCGCGGCCGCCCGCGCCCACATCGAGACCGCGCGCGACCGCAACCCGCTCAGCGTCGAGCCCCTCTTCGACCTGGCGACGATCGAGCGCGCGGCGAACGACACGGCCGCCGCCGAGCGCGCCCTCGAGGAGGCGGCGCGGCTGCAGCCCGCCAACTGGGTCCCGTGGATGCGGCTCACGGACCTCCGCCTGTTCGACCAGAACGACCCGCGCGGCGCGCTCGAGGCGGTGAAGGTCGCGATCTACCTCAACCCGCGCTCCTGGGACGTCACGCAGCGCTACTTCGACGTGACCCGGAGGTTGAACGGAGGGTGACCCGCGCCCTCCTCGCCGCGCTCGCAGCCCTCGCCGTCCTCGCCTCCCCCGCCTCCGGCAGCGCGCGCCAGGAGGCGATGTTCCAGGACGACGACCACCTCATCTACCCGAAGGACGACGGCGTGGTCGAGCACACGCTCGACGAGCTCGACAGCCTCGGCGTCGACCGCCTGAGGATCACCCTCGTCTGGCGCGCGGTCGCGCCGGCCGCCGACCAGGATCGCAAGCCCTCGTTCGACGCCACCGATCCGGCGCAGTACGGCGACACCGCGTGGAGCAACTACGACCGCGTCCTGCGCCTCGCGCGCGAGCGCGGCATCGGCGTGAACTTCAACGTGACCGCCCCCGCGCCCGACTGGGCGACCGGGACGCCCGAGCGCGAGGACATCGACGACGTCTACGCGCCCGATCCCACGGAGTTCGGGAACTTCGTCAAGGCGGCGGCGACGCGCTACCGCGACGTCGACTACTGGTCGATCTACAACGAGCCCAACCAGGCCGGGTGGCTGAGCCCGCAGTGGGTCCGCGACGGCGACGGCGACTGGGAGGAGGCCTCGCCGCGCCACTACCGCGCGCTGCTCGACGCCGCGTGGACCGCGCTCCAGACGAGCGGCCACGGCGGCGACACGATCCTCGTCGGCGAGACCGCGCCGAAGGGCCTGCGCGACAACCGCGGCGAGACCAGCTCGATCGACGCGCTGCGCTTCCTCCGGCGGCTGTACTGCGTCGACGACAACCTGCTGCTGCTGCGCGGCAAGCAGGCCACGGAGCACGGCTGCCCGACGAGCGACGCGGAGCAGGTCTTCCCCCGCGAGCACCCGGCGCTCTTCGACGCGACCGGCTACGGCCACCATCCGTACGAGCTGCTCAACCCGCCGGACGCGAAGCCGTTCTGGCCGGACTGGGCGACGACGGCGAACCTGCCCACGCTGCAGGAGCACCTCCGGAAGCTGCGGGCGCGCTACGGGCGCCCCGGCGGCCTGCCGCTCTACCTCACCGAGTACGGCTACCAGACCAACCCGCCCGACCGCACCGGCGTGACCTGGGCGACGCAGGCCGCCTACCTCGCCCAGGCGGAGTACATCGCGTTCCGCAACCCGGGCGTCCGCGCGCTGTCGCAGTTCCTGCTCATCGACGGGCCCCCGCCCGCCGGCGACACGTTCCAGACCGGCCTGCGCACGGTGGACGGGAAGGCGAAGCCGTCGCTGCGCGGCTACCGCTTCCCGATCCACGTCGTGCGGCGCGGCCGCCGGATCACCGTCTGGGGCCTCGCGCGCGCCGCGGCCGCCGACTCCCGCCCGCGCTACGCGATCGAGTTCCGCCGCCGCGGCTCGAGGCGATGGCGGCGGATCGCGTCGAAGCGCGGCCTCGCCGGTCCCGGCTACGTGTTAGCGACTGTTAGCGTGCCTGGCACCGGCGGGCACGTCAGGCTGCGGTGGGAGCGGCAGACGAGTCGTGCCGTGGCGGTGCGGGCGCGTCGATGAGCTCCGGCGGCAGGGCGCCGTGGCCCTGCCCCTCGCAGACGCGCTGCAGCAGGGCCTCGTACTGGTCGGTGACCGCGTCCCAGGAGTAGCGCCGCGCCCGCTCGCGCGCCCGCTCCCGGTACTCGGCGACGAGGGCGGGATCGTCGAAGAGCCGCTCGAGCTGCTTCGTCAATGACCCGACGCCCTCCGCGCCGCTGAACGTCAGCCCCGCGTCGCCGACGGTCTCCACGTTCGGCGCGTGGTCGTTGACGAGCACGCAGTTGCCGGCGGCAAGCGCCTCGAGGATCACCGGGTGCGTCCCGCCGACCTCGGTCGGCGCGCAGAAGACGTACGCGTGGCGCTGCAGCTCCCAGTAGCCGCGCCCGAAGACGTAGCCGGGGAAGACGACCCGCGGGTCGCCCTTGCGGTGCACCTGGCGGATGTACTCGCCCGCGTACGGCGCGCCGCCGACGACCACGAGCTTCATCCCGCGGGCCCGTCCCGCGGGGATGCGCGCGAACGCCTCGACGAGCAGGTGCGGGTTGTTCTCGGGCTCCAGCCGGCCGACGAACAGCACGTACTTGCGCGGCTCGAGGCCGAGGCGGTCGAGGGTCGGGGTCCCGTGGTCGTCCGCGGGCGCCGGCTCCATCTCCACCCCGTACGGGATGACGCCGATCCGCTCCGCGTACCGGCGCTCGAAGACGTCGGCGACAACGTGGGAGTCGGTCAGCGCCTCGTCGGACCAGCGGGGGGCGTTCCTCTCCGCGAACCGCAGGTACGCCTTCGCCGGGCCGGGCCACTTGCTGCGGTCCGAGTCCAGGCCGTCGACGTTGATGACGGTCGGGATCCCCGCCGCTCGGGTGATGAGGCACAGCGGGCTGTTGCCGGCGATGAAGAAGAGCGCGACGTCCGGCTTCTCGCGGCGCGCCGTGTGGATCGCGCTCAGCAGCGTGTGCGTGAACGTGTCGAGGTACTTGTTGCGGATCGTCGGGAGGTGGACGAGCCGGGCGCCGCGGTACTGCTTCAGCGAGCGGTCGACGACGTGCGGGCGGCAGTAGACGACCACGTCGTGCCCACGGGCGCTGAGGCGGCTGGCGAGCTGCTCGGCCGCCGTCTCGAAACCGCTGTACGAGGCGGGGATGCCCCGCGTACCGAGGATCGCGACCTTCACGTGCTGAGGGCGAGCCTATACGCCTGGATATGGGCCTGTGCGCAAGCGTCCCAGGTCGGGACGTCTCCTCGCCCGGCTGCCGGGGGCCGCTCCAGCGCGCGCGCGAGCCCCTCGACGTCGCCGGGCGCGACCAGCGTGGCCGCGTCGCCCGCGACCTCGGCGACGGCGTCGCTTCGTGCCGCGATGACCGGCGTTCCCGCGTGGAGCGCCTCCGCGACGGTGAGCCCGAAGCCCTCGTGGCGGGCGGGGTGGACGAGCGCCGCGGCGTGCGCGTGCAGCTCGGCGAGCTCTTCCTTCGTCACCTGGCCCCGTACGTGGACGCCCTGCTGATGCGCGGTCGCGCTGCCGGCGAGGACCAGCGGGAGCGGGTCGGTGGCGCGCGCCCGGTAGCGGGCGTGGGCGGCGAGGAGGGTCGGGAGGTCCTTGCGCGGCTCGGCGTCGCCGACGTAGAGGAAGTGGCGCGCGGGGCCTCGCTCGCGGACGTCGAGGGTCTGGCCCGGGCCGTACGGCGCGACGACGACGCGCTTGACGCCCCACCGCGCCCGCAGGTGCTTCGCGGTCGCCTCGGTGCCGCAGACGACGGCGTCCGCCCGCAGCGCGGCGCGGCGGTAGAAGCGGCGCGCGTAGGCGACGAAGCGCGGATCGAAGTCCTCGGGCGCCAGCTCGTAGGCGATGTCGTGGACGGTCACGACCTGCGGCCGGCGCTCGCCGCGGACGTACGCGGGGAGCGGGTGGTGGACGAGGTCGCCGGGGCGGCGGCGCAGGCGCTGCGTCCACAGCTCGTCGCCGACGAGGTTGCGCACGCTCTTCAGCCCGCCGCCGCCGGGCGGGCGCCTGCGCGTGTTCGCCGCCTCGACGACGTCGACGCCGGCCCGCTCGAGCGCCGCGCTCAGCTCGTTCACGTAGACGCCGCTCCCGCTCGGCCCGCGGAGCGCGAACGTCGTGTCGATCAGAACGCGCACGCGAGGAGATGGCCCTGGGCGCGGGTGAGCGCGACGGTGGGGAAGCCGGCGTCCTCGAGGACGCGGATCAGGGTGCGCGCGGTGAAGAACCGCAGGTGGTCGGCGTAGGGCGAGAAGTGCTCCTCGAACGCGCCGCGCTTCAGCGCGAGCTTGACGAGCAGGCGGCGCGGGTGGTCGGGCGTGGTGAGGATCAGCGGGCCGGCGGGCTTGAGGACGCGGCGCAGCTCGCCGCAGAACGCGCCGACGTCGACGACGTGCTCGATCACCTCGCCGGCCCACACGGCGTCGACCTCGTCGTCCTGCAGCGGCAGGGGCTCGCCGGGGCGCGCGCGGCGGACGTCGGTGAGCTGCGGGAAGCGGGCCCGCAGGCGGCGCAGCGGCTCGTCGGCGACGTCGACGCACACCGGAGACGCGCCCGCCTCCCGGAGCGCCTCCGCGAACGCCCCCTCGCCGCAGCCGACGTCGAGCACCCGAGCACCGTCGGGCACGTGCCGCAGCAGGAAGTCGCGCCGCGGCCCGAACAGCTCGGGCTCGGCGCCCTTCGGCACCGCGGCCCAGACGTCGTCGGCGTACGCCATCAGGACGTCCCGCCCACCTTCGCGGGCCCTCGGGGTCGCCCGCCGCCACACGCCCGCGGCGGGCGCGCGTCGGCGGTGTGGTCGTCGAGGAGCGGCTGCATCGGCGAGGATTCTCCGCGATGCCGCGCCTTCTCTGCGTCTGCGCCGTGTCCGCGCCGGGTGGGGCGGAGGTCGTGGCGGTGCGCCTGCTGCGGCGGCTCGCGGCCCGCGGGTGGGCCGTCACACTCACGTCGCCGGGCGCCGGCCCGCTCCGCGACACGGCGCGCGCGCAGGCATGGGGGTGGTCCGCGCTGCCCCTCGGCGGCCTCGGCCGAGGGCGCGGCGCGCGCGCGGCGGCGTCGCTGCTCCGCGCGCGCCGGCTCGCCGCCGGCCACGACGCCGTGCTGCTGAACGGCGGTGTCGCCGGACGCGTCCTCCCCGCGGTCGCCGGAGCGGCCCGGACCGCGCTCTTCGTCCACGACCTCGTCGACCGCGTCCCGCGCCACTGGCGCCGCGCGGACGTCGTCCTCGCGAACTCCGGAGCGGTGGCGCGCCGCCTCGCGCCGCTGTGCGCGGAGGTGGTCGGCGTGCCCGTCGAGCTCGACCCACCGCCGCTCCGGCCGCCGTGGGAGCGCGAGAGTGGCGCGGGGGGGTCCCCCTCCGCGGCCCGTTCGGAGCGGGACGCCGCGCCCGTCATCGGCTTCGTCGGCCGACTCGAGCCGCGGAAGGCGCCGCTGGACCTCGTCCGCGCCGCTCCCCACATCCGCCGTGCGCGGCCGGACGCGCGGATCGTGATGGTCGGGGCGGAGCCGTTCGAGGCGCGCGGCTACGCGGAGGCGGTGCGGCAGGCGCGCGGGATCGAGCACTTCGGGTGGGTCGACGACGCGGCCGGGTTGATGCGGCACCTCGACGTCCTCGTGGTCCCGAGCCGCGAGGAGCCGCTCGGCGCGGTGGCCGCCGAGGCGCTCGCCGCGGGGACGCCCGTCGTCGCCACACGCGTCGGCGGGCTCCCGGAGGTCGTGGAGGACGGCGTCACCGGCGCGCTCGTGGCGCCGAACCGCCCGCGCGAGCTCGCGGAGGCGACGCTCCGCGTGCTCGAGCGCCGTCACGAGCTGGGCGCGGAGGGCCGAAGGCGCGCGCGGCGCTACTCCGCCGACGCGTTCGCGGACCGCGTCGAGCGACTCCTCGCGCCACCGCAGCCGGGTGGCGCGGACGCGCCGCTGCCGCGCGACCCGGCGCCGCTTCGGCGCGACGGCGCGACGGCGGCCGAGCGACCCGGCGCGCCGTGAGGGTCGCCTTCGACTCGCGGCCCGCGCGGGATCCGCGGGGCATCGGGCGCTACGTGCGGTGCCTTCTCCCGGCGCTGCGCGCGGAGGCCGAGGGCCGCGAGATCGTCGAGGCGGACCGTCCTCGCGGAGTCGACGTGTTCCACGCGCCGTGGATCGACGGGGCGCTGCTGCGCTCGCCGGTACCGCAGGTGGTGACGCTGCACGACGTCATCCCGCTCCGGCGCCGCGCCGAGTACCTGCGCACCGGCCTGCGCTTCCGCCTGCGCTACCTGGCCGTCCAGCGCGCGACGATGGTGATCGTCCCAACGCGCGCGGTCGCCGGCGACGCGATCGAACGGCTCGCCCTCGACCCGGCCCGGGTCCGCGTGATCGGCGAGGCCGCCGCGCCCGCGTTCTTCCCCCGCGGACCGGACGACGTCGCGCGCGCCCGCCGCCGCCTCGGCGTCCCGGACGAGTACTTGCTGTGGGTCGGCGGCCTGCAGCACCCGGAGCCGCGGAAGCGGGTCGCGGCGCTCGTCGCCGCGCCACGGGCGCTGCCGCTCGTCCTCGCCGGGCCCGCCGGCCGCTGGGCGCGCGAGCTGGACGGCGTGATCGTCACCGGGCACGTCCCGGACGACGACCTCGCCGCGCTCTACACCGGCGCGCGGGCGCTCGTCTTCGCGTCCGACGACGAGGGCTTCGGCCTCCCGCCGGTCGAGGCCCTCGCGTGCGGGACGCCCGTCGCGGCGTGCGATGTCCCCGCGCTGCGGGAGGTCCTCGGCGACCGCGCCACGTTCGTCGACCGGAACGACCTCGCGGCGCTCATCGCCGCGGCCGAGCGGGCGGAGCGCCCCGCGCCGGCGCCGCCGGCGTTCACGTGGGAGGACGCCGCCCGCGCAACCTGGCGCGTGTACGCGGAGGCACGCCGCCGCGGCCGCGGCTGACGGGCGTGCCGGATCAGACGACGCCGTTCGCGCGCAGGACCGCGACGGCGCGCACGGTCGCGTACCCGCGCCACTCAAGCGCCGCCGCCGGCGAGTAGCTGGCGTAGTCGACGCGCCAGCCGCCGTCGTCCTGCTGGCCGGCCGCGAGCCGGTCGAGGTCCGCGCGCACGGCATCGGGATCGAGGAGCGCCCGCGCCGGACGGTCGGGGAACGGCGCGAAGTCGAGCGGGCGCACCATCTCGTCCTCCGCGCCGCCGGCGACGTGCAGCGTCCCGTCGCGGGGGATCAGCGCGCCGAGCCGCTCCAGAGCGCGCGCCGCGTCGCCCACGGCATCCGCGAACCGCGCGGCGGCGACGAGCACGAGCGCGTGCGGCGCCTCGTCCAGCGCGTCGATCGCCGCTAGGCAGAACGACGACGCCCGCTCGAGCCACGGATGCGCCGCGACCGCGTCGTCGAACCGCGCGACCCGCAGCGCGGCCTCCGCGACGTACGCCGTGATCTGCAGCGAGCTACGCGACGGATCCCAGGCCGCCCAGAACGGCGCGACGCCCGCCTCGCCGCCCACCGGCAGCGCGAACGGGAGCCCGCCATCCGGCAGCGTGACGTCAAGAAGCCAGTCGCACAGCGCGACCGCGTGCGGCGTCGTGAGCGGCGCCGCCTCGGCCATCGCCTCGAACGCGTGCAGCGCGCCGCCCGGCTGGCTCTCCGGCGACCGCAGGTCCGGCTCCATCCCCCAGCCGTAGCCGCCGTCCGCGTTGCGGTACGCGTCGACCGCGGCGAGGATCGCCGCCGGCTCGTCCTCGAAGCGGCGCCGGTCGAGGATCCGCCCGTGGGTCGCGAGGAAGGACGCCGCGGCGGCGAGGTCGACGCTCACGACGAGAGCCTCGCACGCAGCACGTGCTGCACGCCGCCGTACCGCGCCGCGCCGACGATCAGCCCGGCCACGCCGATCGGGATCATGAGCACGAAGCGCAGCAGCAGTAGGTACGTGATCGCCGAGGCGCCGCCCACCTTCAGCGCGCGCGCGCCGATGACGACCGCGGCGTCCATCGTCCCCGCATAGCCGGGGCCGGCCGGGATCAGCACGAACATCGACGACAGCGCGAGCAGGTAGAGCCCCTCGACGAGGTCGATGCCCAGGCCGGCCGCCTCCGCGGTCAGCCACCAGACCAGCCCCTCCAGCGCCCAGACGACGAGGGTCAGGAGCAGCACCTCCGCACCGTGCCGGCCGCGCAGGTTGCGGGTAGCCGCGGCCATCGGCGCGAGGAAGCGCAGCAGCGGGCGCAGGCGACCGTGGTAGTGGAGCAGCGCGGCGACCAGCGCGCCCGCCGCCAGCGCCACCGCCGCGATCAGCGCCACCAGCTCGAACCGCCCGCTCAGGTCCACTCCCTCCCCGCTGAACAGCCCGTAGGCGAGGAACGCGAAGAGCACGCCGAGGACGATCACGTCGCACAGGCGCTCGGCGACCAGCGTGCCGATCGCGGTGCGCGCGTCCGTCTGCGCGCGCGGCGCCACGAGCACGACGCGCAGCGCGTCCCCCGCCCGCGCCGGCAGGACGTTGTTGCCGAGGTACCCGACCGCGATGAGCCCGTAGGTGTCGGCCCGGTGCGGCCGAGCGCCGTTCTCGAGCAGCAGGACGTGCCAGCGCTCGCCCCGGACCGCGCATGCCGCGAAGTACAGGAGGACGGCCGCCGCCAGCTCCGCCAGCCGGTCGACCGAGGTCGGGAACGACGGGGCGTCCTGCCGCAGCGCCCACCACACCACCGCGGCGAGGACGGCGACCGAGACCGCCGCGCCGAGCGCGCCGGCGGCGCGGCGCGACGGGCGGGACGGCGCGGGAGATGCTTCGGCCGTCCGCACGACGGGGAAGGTTATTGGCGGGATGCGGCATCCCCTCACCTATCCGTCCGGCACCATTGCCTCGCTGCTCCGGCTGATGCGGATCAAGCCGGAGGACTGCTACATCGACCTCGGGCCGGCGGAGGCGGAGGTCCGGCTCGGGTGGATGTTCCGCCAGCGCTTTCCCGCCACCGCGATCGTCGCCGCGGAGCGGTTCACCGGCCACGTGCAGCCGACGACCGGCGCGCGCGTCCAGCGGCTCAAGGGCGGCCGGATGACCGTGATGACGATGCCGCAGCCGCTCGTCGTCCTGAAGCTCGACCCGCCGCAGCGTCTGCGCGTCATGCGCATCCCGGGGACGGTGCGGGAGATCGTCGCGTCCGTCGCGGACCCGGACGCGCTGATCGCCGACGTCAACGCGGCGGGGTGAGGCCGAACGGCGGCGTCGCGCGGCGTCGCGGCTGGAGCGCGCGCCGGCGGCGCAGCGCGCCGGGCAGCGCGCGGGCCGCGTCGGCATAGCCGCCGAGCAGCTCGCGCTCGACGACCAGCGCGTAGGCGAGCGCGAGCAGCTCGTAGAACGCGACGTGCGGGAGGTCGCGAAGGAGGTCCCGCGGGCGATCGTTCTTGGCGATCATCAGCAGGCGGTTGCGGAACTGCAGGCGGCGGTGGTGCGCGGCGACGGCCCCGCGCGTGGACGGGCTGAAGAAGCGCACGTGGCGCCCCCGCGCCCGCGGCTCGTAGTGCGCGCGCCAGCCGAGGAGACGCGCGCGCCACGCGAGGTCGGCGTCGGAGGCCCACAGCGCGAGGTCCTCGTCGAAGACCTCGCCGTCGGGCGCGCAGTCCTCGAGCGCCGCGCGGCGCCAGAGCCCGCACGCGCCGTCCGGGCCGAAGACCGGTCCGGGCCGCTCGTGCGTGGACGCCGGCTCATTGTGGGCGGCGACGTTGTTCTTCCGGCGGCGGTCGAGCAGCATCCCGGCGGCGTCGATGCGATCCGGGTGCGCGTCGCGGACGAGCTTCGGCGCGACCGCCCCGAGCCGGTCGTCGCGTGCGAGCGCGTCGCGCATGAGCGGCAGCGCGTCGGGCTCGAGGAAGCAGTCGGCGTTGACGAGCAGGACCGCGCCGGCGTCCCGCGTCGCCGCCAGGCCGGCGTTCATCGCCGCGGCGTACGAGCGCCGCTCGGCGAGGGCGACGACGCGCGCGCCATGCCGCTCCGCCACCGCGGCGGTGCCGTCGGTGCACGCGTTGTCGATCACGACGACCTCGTCCGCGGACGCGAGTGGGGGAAGCGACGTCGAGAGGCGGTGGGCCTCGTCGACTGAGAGGACGAGCGCGGCGACCCTCACACGAGCTCCTCGTAGACGCGCCGCGTCAGCGCGGCGGTCCGCTCCCACGACAGCTCCGCCGCCCGCGCGCGGCCCAGCTCGGCAAGCTCGTCGCTCCGCGCCAGCGCGCGCTCGATCGCCGCGGCGACGTCCGCCGGATCCGACGGGTCGAACAGCTCGGCCGCGCCCGCCGCGGTCTCCGGCAGCGCGGTCGCGTTCGCGCACGCGACCGGCACCCCGCGCGCCATCGCCTCGACGACGACGAGCCCGAAGCCCTCGTACAGCGACGGGTGGGCGAGCACCGCGGCGCCGCGCATCAAGGCGTCGAGCCGCGCGTCGTCGACCCAGCCGGTCAGCTCGACGCCCGGGCCGCCGAGGTTCGCCGCTCCGCCGTCCATTCCGGCGATCACGAGGCGCGCGCCGAGCCGCCGCGCCGCCTCGACGAGCACGCCGAGGTTCTTCTTCGCGCGCACGTCGCCGACGGCGAGGAGGTGGTCGCCGCGCTCGACCGGCGCCGTCCCGATCGGCAGCGCGGGCGCCTCCGGCACGATGCGCACCTTCGACGGGCGGATCCCGTAGCGCTCGATGACGTCGCGCCCCGTGAACGGCGACGGCACGATCACGCGCTCCGCCGACCGCGCCGCGCGCGGCGCGAACCACCTGTACTTGCGCAGCGTGAGCGGGGCGAAGTCGCCCGGGAACGCCTCGAACGCCAGGTCGTGGACCGTCACGACGCCCGCACACGGCCGGCGCAGAGGGAGGAAGCAGTTCGGCGCGTGCACCAGCGACGCGCCGCGGCGCCGCAGCGCGCGCGGCAGGCCGACCTGCTCCCACAGCACCTCCGGCCCCGCGCCGCGGCGCGCGACAGGGGTGACCGCATCGCCCAGCGCGATCGCCAGCTCGCGCACGTAGCGGGACCAGCCGCGCAGGCGATCACCGGTTCCTTCTGTGACGTCGAGGACGATCATCGTTGGCCGCGAACGCTACGAGGCCGTACGATCAGCCTCGTGGCCGCCGCCCTGGAGCTCCTGGAGCAAGAAGTCCGCGCGGAAGCTCGCGAGCTCTCGCTCATCTTCGACATCCCGATCGATCTCGGGCGCCCGGACGACCTGCTCCGGCGCATCACGGGCTGGGCGGGCGCGCGCAACGGCCACCCGCCGCGGCGCGTCATGTACGCCAACGCGCACGTCCTGAACCAGTCGGCCGAGAACCCGGCGCTGCGCAGCGCGCTGGAGTCCGCTGACCTCGTCTACTGCGACGGCTACGGCGTGCGCCTCGCCGCGAAGGCGCTGGAGCGCCCCGTGCCGTACCGCATGACCGGCGCCGACTGGATCTGGGGCCTCGCCGCGCTGTGCGAGCAGACCGGGGAGTCGATCTACCTCCTCGGGTCGGAGCCGGGCGTCGCCCGCGGCGCCGCCGAGCGGCTGCGGAGCACGTACCCGGGCCTGGACGTCGTCGGCACCCACCACGGCTACTTCGACCCCGGCTCCGCGCACGACGACCGCGTCGTCGAGGACATCAACGCCCGCCGTCCGAGCATCCTGCTCGTCGGGATGGGGACGCCGAAGCAGGAGCTGTGGGTGCAGCGCAACGCGGAGCGGCTGGACGTCGACGTCCTGTGGACGGTCGGCGCGCTCTTCGACGTCGTGTCGGGCAAGGTCCCGCGCGCGCCGGGCTGGTTGGCCGAGAATGGCCTGGAATGGATCTTCAGGCTGGCGATCGAGCCCGGCCGGATGTGGCGCCGCTACCTCCTGGGCAACCCGGTGTTCATCCACCGCGTGCGCCAGGCGCGAGGGCGCGGGGCCGGCTGAGCGGCGCCGCGTCGTCGAGCGGCGCGGAGGCGAGTCGCGCCAAGACGCTCCTTCTCGTCGCGCTGAGCGGGCTCGCGGCGCTGGTCGTCGCCGACGCGTCGGGCGTGAAGGGCGTCGCCGCGGTGGACGACGCCGCGCGGGCGGGCGCCGCCGCCGTCGTGCTCTTCGCCGTCGCCGGGTTCGGCCTCGTCCGGCTGTGGCTGCCGGCCGAGCTTCGGCGTCACGAGCTGCTGTGGGTGCTGCCGGTCGGGGCGTGCGCGAGCGGGATCGAGCTGGCCGCGCTCGGCTACGCGCGCGTGCCGTTCGAGGCGAACCTCGCGATCGTGCTGGCCGCGGGCGTCGGGCTCGCGGTCGCGGCGCTGAGGCGGGCGGAGGGGTCGCCCCGCCCCGGGGTCAGCATCGCGCACATCGCGTGGCCGGTGTGGATCGGACTGCTCCTTGTCTGCGTCGCCCTCGTGCCGATGTTCCGCAGCGGGTTCGCAACCGTCGTCGGCGACGGGTCCGACGCGCACCTCGCGGCCGGCACCGCCGCGTTCCTCCAGGACCACCACCCAACCGCGGTCGCGCCGGAGGAGCCGGTCGACCGCGTCCCGCTGGTCTGGCGCTCGAAGCCGCCGATCTACTACCCGCTCGCCGCCGTCGCGACGTTGAGCGGGATGGAGACGTGGGAGGCGTTCCCGGTCGTCGCCGCGCTGCTGATGGCGCTCGCCGCCGCCGGGTTCTTCCTCCTCGCTCGCGACGCGCTCGGCGCGAGCCTCACCGGCGCCGCCGCCGGGATGGCGCTCGTCGGGCTGGACCGCGTCGTCCTCCACACGACCGACCACCCGTACTTCAACCAGACGTGGGGCTTCCTGACGCTGCCGTTCGCGCTCCTGCTCGCGTGGTGGGCCGTCCGCGCGCGCACCCGCGGCGCCCTCGCGCTGCTCGCCCTCTTCCTCGCCGTGGGCGCGTTCGCGTACCCGCTCGCGCTTCCGATCCCGCTCGTCGCGCTGGCCGCGCTGCTGTGGCCCGAGCGCCGCCGCGCGGCCGCCGCCGCGAAGTCCCTCTGGCGCGGACCGCGGTCGCTGATCTGGATCGTCCCGCTCGCCGCGCTGCTCGCGTACCCCGCCTACGGCGTGATCGAGAAGGCGGTCAGCGCGGTGGCGCCCGTCGTCGACCCGAGCCACTCGCTCGCCAACTGGGGCGGCGACCTCCTCGCGTACCTCCCCGAGCACGAGTTCCTCGCGCTGCCCACCACGACGATGCTGCTCCTCCTCGGTCCTCCCCTCGCCATCGCGATCGCGCTCGAGCTGCGCCGCCAGCCGCGCGGATTGGCGGTCGCCCTCGGCGGCGTGCTCGTCTTCGGCGCCGTCGCGGCGCTCTGGTTCCGCAACCGCGACATCGGGTGGTACTTCCACTTCAAGGCGCTCGCGTTCACCGGCCCGCTCGCGGTGCTTCTCGCGGCCGTCGCGGTGTCACGGCTGCGGCGCGGCCGCGCGCTGGCGCTGGGGCTCCTCGTTTGGCTCGCGGTGCTCGGCGCGGTCGACGAGATGCAGGCCACCTACCCCCAGACGCTGCCGGAGCTGACTGAGCTGACGCGCCTCGACGACCGCCTGCCCGCCGACGCGTCGGTCCGCCTCGACGTCGATCCCGGCTCGCAGCTCTGGGTCGCGTACTTCCTCAGCGGCCAGCCGCTCTGCTCACAGCGGCCGCTGCTCGAGACGAGCTACCCCCACGTCCCGATCTCCCGCAAGGCGGACTACGTCCTCGCCGACCTGCGCATGGGCAAGCCGTACGACGCCGCGGGCCCGGCGCTGTGGAAGGGCCGGCGCTACGTGCTCTACCGTCAGATCGCGGGCGTGCCGGGCGTCGACTTCTGCTCGCGGCGGATGCACCAGACGGTCACCGACGTGCTGTGAGGGAGAAGTCGAAGGCGCGCGCCACGTCGATCGGCCCGTCGACGATCCCGATCCTCGCGTCGAACGCCGCCCAGGCGTCGAGGGTTGCGCGGTCGAGCCGCAGAGGCGGGCGGAAGAGCGGCGCGACCGCGTCGAGCTGCGCGCGGGTGAGGACCGGATCGGCGGACGCCGCCCGCACGATGTCGCGCACGGCGGCGTCCCGGTCGGCGAGCACGGCGTCGACGCCCGCCGCGAGCGCGTCGACCACCGCCTCGACATCCGCGCGCCGCTTCCGCAGCGCGTCGCGCGACGCGATCACGACGACCTCCGGGTACGCCGGCGCGCCGTAGTCCTCGACGCGAAACTGCCGCACCTTCCTCCCTCGCTGCTCCAACGCCACGCCCTCGGCGTTCCAGAACGCGGGCACGGCGTCGACGCGACGCGACAGCAGCGCGCTGACCGCCTTGAACCCGATCGTGAGCTGGTCGATGCGCGAGTAGTCGCCGCCGTCGTGCTCGACGATCGCGCGCAGGAAGGCCGGGTCGGAGGGAAGCCCGGAGACGCCGACCGTGCGACCGGCCAGGTCGCGCGGGCGCCGGACGTCCGGCTGCGCGAGCAGCGCCGCGAGCGGCTTCTGCACCAGCGCCGCGACCCCGACGACGTCGACCCCGTCCCGTCGCGCGATCGCTAGGTCGTGGATGTCGAGCAGCCCCACCAGCGCCCGGCCGCCCGCGACCAGCTTCAGCGCGTTCGGCCCCTCGCCCGGCTGGCGGATCCGCAGCCGGATCCCCTGCTCCCGGTCCGCGCCCGTGCGAACCGCCGCGTAGATCGGCGCGTGGACGGGGTTGGGCGTGAAGTCCAGCGCGAGGTCGACCGGCCGCGCCGGCCCGGAGCCGGAGTCGCCGCCGCACCCTCCATACGTCACGCAGACGAGGGCGGCGAGGAGCACCGCGCCCCACCTCACGCCGCGAGCTCCTCCAGCAGCCGGCGCATGGCCTCCTCCGCCCGCTCCGGCGCGAACGCCGCGAGCCGCGCGCGGCCGCGCGTGCGCAGCGCGTCGGCGAGCGGCACGTCCTCGATCGCGAGCGCGACGAGCTCGGCGAGCACCGCGAGGTCGCGGTCGGCGGGCAGCAGCGCCGCGTCGCCCGCGACCTCCGGCACGCCGCCGCTCGGCCGCGCGACGACCGGCACGCCGAAGTGGAACGCCTCGAGGAGCGGGACGCAGAACCCCTCGTGCTCCGACAGCGAGACGAACACGTCGGCCGCGCGGTAGCGCGCCGCCAACTCCGCCCGCGAGAGCCCGCGCTCGAACGCGACCGCTCCCGGCGCGAGCGACTCCGCAAGCCCCTGAAGCGCCGCCAGGTACTTCTCGTTGAGCGGCTCGCCGACGAGGACCAGCCGCGCGTCCGGCAGCCGGTGGCCGCGCAGCGCCGCGACGAGCCGGACGAGCTCGTCCTGCCGCTTGTGCGGCGCGAGCCGCCCGACGAAGAGGATCGTCGGGGGGCGGTCCGCGGGCGCCGCGCGCGACGCGCCCGCCGCCGGCCACGCCGCGGCGTCGAACAACACCGGCACGACGACGTCCGACCCCACCTCGGCGGCGTTGAACGCGCTGACGCCCGCCGCGACGTCCACCCGCGCCGCGAACTCCGGCAGCTGCCGGCGGCCGAGCGCGCACTGGACCGCGACCTGCGGCTCGTGGTCCCACAGCCACCGCGCCGGCGTCACGTTGTGGGACAGCAGCGCCTTGCGGTTCGGCAGGTCGAGCAGCCCGCGCAGCCGCGGCGCGTAGGCCGAGTAGTGGATGAGCAGCACGTCGGAGCGCCCCGGCGACAGCGAGCCGAGAGGCCGGACCGCGCCGTTCATCCGCGGGTCGATGTGGACCGCGACGTCCGACCCGCCCCAGCCCCATGCCGAGAACCGCTCCCGCCACGCGAGCGCCTGCGACGTCACCGCGTCGACCGGCCCCGCGCCGCTCAGCACCTGGTGGACGATCACGGCCGCTCGCGGCGAGCTCGCTCGAGCTGCTCCAGCCGCTCCTCCAGCTCCGTGATCCGGACGGCGGCGTGCAGGTTGAACCGCGTCTGCTGGGCGTGCGCCTGCGCGTGGTACTGGCGCAGCACGCGCAGCAGCGCGCGCTTCGCCCACGTGATGAGAGCGCCGCGCGGCCGCGTCGAGCGCACCGCCGACACGTCGGGCTCGATCACCGCCCACTCGACCAGCTGCTCCGTCGACACGCGATCGGTCGGCGCGATCTCGAACCCGTCGAGCGCCTCGCCGTAGGCACCCTCGGCGCGTGCTCGCGCCGCCGCCGCCCGCGCCGCCTCCAGCGCCTCCTCCGGCCTCATGCGACGAGCGCCTCCCGCCGGTAGACCTCGAGCCCCTCGCCCACGGGCCCGTCGAAGATCACCGCACCGCGATCGAGGACAACGACGCGCTCGCACGTCCGCTCGACCAGCGAGGCGTCGTGCGACACGAGCACGAGCGTCGCGCCCGCCTCGATCTGCGACGCGATCCGCGCCTCGCAGCGCCGCTGGAAGCCCTCGTCGCCGACGGCGAGCACCTCGTCGATCAGCAGGACGTCCGGGTCGAGGTGCGCGGCGATCGCGAAGCCCAGGCGCAGGAACATCCCCTGCGAGTACGTCGAGACCGGCAGGTCCGCGAAGTCGCCCAGTTCCGCGAAGCCCAGGATCGCGTCGAGCCGCTCGTCGACCTCGTCGCGCCGCAGCCCGTGCAGAGCGGCGTTCAGGTACACGTTCTCGCGGCCCGTGAACGCGCGCCCGAAGCCGGCGCCCAGCTCGAGCTGCGCGACCACCCGCCCGCCGACCTCGACCCGGCCGGAATCCAGCGGCACGATCCCCGCGAGCACCCGCAGCGTCGACGTCTTGCCCGCGCCGTTGCGCCCCACCATCCCCAGCGTCTCCCCGGGCGCCACCCGCAGCGTGACCTCGCGCAGGGCGTGGACGGGCGGCGGGCCGCCGCGGGGGGGCCGACGCAGGACGACCTCCTTGAGCGTGCGTCCCGGGTCGGCCCGGACCTGGAAGGCCCGCGAGGCCCGGTCCAGCACGATCTCCCCCGGAGCGACCGTCACAGCACGACCGCCAGCTCGGGCTCTAGGCGGCGGA